>CAWGPN010000022.1:0-745572 GCA_963824515.1 uncultured Acidobacteriota bacterium | reverse complement strand
GGAAGCGCGTGTTAATGACGTAGCCGGGAAACTGGTTGGGCCAGGTATCGAGCTCCGGAAGCTTCGTCTGAATACCCGCGCGGGCGTGGTCCGCTGTGTAGTCTGCCATGACGGTTCCCATTGTACGATGACTTGTAGGCTGCTGCCTCTTGCTGAAAAGCAGTTCGTCCCCTATCCTCTGCGCAGAGGATCTGCAGAATTTTTCGATGAACTGCCCAGCGTGTCAAGGGGCGGACTGCCGGCGATCAAGGCGACGGTCCGTCTATGATTATTTGTTCAGCTCTGTTGGTGTCGTACCGTGGCGTTGCCAAGCCTGCGAAACGCGTTTCCACGCGCGGGCCGTATCGTATCGTCATCCTTTGTACGCGCGTTGCGGCATTTGCGGCAACCACGAGCTAGAGCGGATCTCCGCCGATAGAGTTCCCGGACTAACGTCGCTGATTTGGCGCTTGCTGAGATTGCCGGCCGTGCGATGCTCTCCCTGCCGGCACAAGTTCTTTTCGTTGCGGCCGCTAGCGCCGGCGGAGCGGATGGGAGAGGAAGACGGCGCAGCGAAATACTAATTTCGTATCTATTCGGTCCCATCCCGCGGAGTACCAGCCTAGGGCTTTGCAGTACCTCTTTCCACGTACTGATTGCAGCCTGTCCCTCAATCAGCATTCCCTCTAGCCTTTCCAGGCACGGCGGACCCATCCACGGCCGAAGGCCGTTGCTTGCTCAGGTTCGTGGACCATGCGAAAATGACATCCTACTGACCGTCTTTGTACCGAAGCCTGTTACTCACGCGGACAGTTCTCCGGCGCTATCGTCTAGGGGTCTAGGACATCGCCCTCTCAAGGCGGAAACACGGGTTCGAATCCCGTTAGCGCTACCAACTTCGCCCCTTCCTAATCTTCTCTTTGGATCCGGAGATTCCTCAACGTCAGATGGGCGCCGATCATCAGAACGGTCCGTCCGGGCTCCGAGGCACCGTAATTTTAAGGGATCTGCCCGCAGCGGCTTGCTCGATTTCGCCGAACAGTCAGCTATTTCTCCGCTCGGCGCTCGCTCACTAAATCATAGATAAGGCACCTAATTTTGCTTCGTTTTATACTTTAGATACTATGTACTGTGAGGGTACCAATACGGAGCACTGTTCTATCCAAAACCTGACATCCCCTATTCCATTTCGGAGACTAAAAGCATGAGAAACGCTCTCTCAGAGCCCTTAGGGTCTGACTATTTAACCCAGTCGCTAAATACGGCAAAGGCGCGGCTCACTCGCAGCGCTTCTGTCGCAAAGCGTCCGGGTCGTCACCACCGCCGAAGTCTTTGACGCCTTCAATTACGGCGAACGCAGCCCGTACGCCATTCGCAATTTTCTGCAATCTCTCGAGTCCAACTCCATCCGCAAGCTGTAATATCTTTTGCTCGGCGGCGATGCTTCGCTCGACCCGCGCAACTATCTCGGCCTCGGCGATTTTGATTTCGTCCCCACGCGTATCGTCGAAACCGCCGCTTTCAAGACCGCTTCCGATGATTGGTTCAGCGACTTCAAGCAAACCGGTTTCCCGATCATCGCCGTGTTCTGGGTCGGCACGCCGAAAACTTTCGCGACTGCGCAACTCCGAACCCAGTCTTCCCTACGCACTCCAAAATGCTGCAAAATGACCTCATGCCTCCGCTACCACGTTCTCTGACCTCCGCGCTACTGTTGAGTCTGTCCCCTGTTGTCCTTCCCGTCTCCGCCCAGTCGCCCCCTTCCGCGCAACACACAAAGCGCCCCACGCCGCCAACTCGCGATCCTCACACTCCCGGTTTCGTGGCCGCCAAAGAATTGCCCGACGGCGAAAACCCTCCCGCCGATGTCGATGGCAATTTCATCCTCGGCCCTACCCACGACGCTTCTCCCGCGCCCGCCCAGGACGCCATCCTTACCGGCACGATCATTGAATTCACCATGAACTCGTCGGACAGCAAAATTTATCCTGGCATCGCCCGCGACCCCAATACTTTCGGAACGCCAGATCCAGCCGACCCCGCCAAACTCATCGTCACCACCAGCCACGCCGCCCCGTGGACCCGCAAAGTGGCCGTCTATGTCCCCAAGCAGTACATCCCCGGCACCGTCGCGCCTTTCATTGTCGGCGCCGACGGTCCTGACCCGCTCCTTTTTTCCGTTCTGGACACGCTAATTGCTCAGCACAAAGTCCCCGTGATGATTGCCATCTCCATCGCCAATGGCGGCGGTGACGCGCAGGGCAGCGAACGCGGCCTCGAGTACGACACGATGTCCGGCGTCTATGCCGAGTTTGTGGAACGCGAAGTTTTGCCTCGCGTCGAATCCGAAGCCCACGTCAAACTAACCAAAGACCCCGACGGCCGTGCCACCATGGGCGGCAGCTCCGGCGGCTCCTGCGCCCTAATTATGGCGTGGTATCACCCCGAGCTCTACCACCGCGTCCTCACTTATTCCGGAACCTATGTAAACCAGCAGTGGCCCTACAATCCGCAAACGCCCCACGGCGCGTGGGAATTTCACGAGCATCTCATCCCCGATAGCCCGGCGAAGCCTCTTCGCATCTGGATGGAAGTCGGCGATCGCGATCTGCTGAATCCCAACGTCATGCGCGACAACATGCACGATTGGGTTCTCGCCAACGAGCGCATGGCCGCCGTCCTCGCCGCCAAGGGCTATCACTATCAATTCGTCTTCGCCCGCAACGCCGGCCACGTCGACCGCGCCGTCCGCCAACAAACGCTCCCCGAAGCCCTCCAATATCTCTGGCAGGGCTACCCCTCCTCGCACTCAAAAAATTGATTTGCAACTCGGTATGGCAGCTTCGAAAAATAGGCGAGGTACATCCTCTACGCGCCTCTTCAGCTCCCTAATCTAAAATAAAATCGAAGGCAAATAGACTCCTGCTGGCAGAGGAACATCCCGCCTCTCCCCGACGCCCTAAGCCTTCTTCTATCTCGCCTGCCTCTGGATTGCACGGCGACGGTGTTTATGAAACACTCTCCAGCCAACCAACCACTGGAGCATCCCATGGCACGAATCACAGGCATCGGCGGCGTCTTCCTCCGCTCAAAAGATCCAAAGGCGCTCGCAAAGTGGTACTCCCAGCACCTCGGCATTACGCTGAACGATTTCGGCGGCGCCACCTTTCTGTGGTCCGACGAAGTTCCCGCCGGTACCGGCATGACCACCTGGTCCACCTTTCCCGCCAACACCACCTACTTCGGCGACGGCCCGCAGGCGTCCATGATCAACTACCGCGTCGACGACCTCGACGCTCTCCTCGCCCAGCTTGCCGCCGCCGGCGTCTGGATCGATCCCAAGCGCGAGGACGCCAGCTACGGCCGCTTCGCCTGGATCAAGGACTGCGACGGCAACCGCCTCGAACTCTGGCAGCCTCTGGCTGACTAGAACGCGTTTCCTAAATGGCTTGGGTGCGCATCCCGAGGAAAAGAGGAAGAGTCAAAACCCTTAAAAATCGAAGGGTGTGGCACCCGCCGGAATTCTCTGCTCCGCCCGCCGGCCGACTCGGGCTAACCAGCCCAAGGTCTACCTTCTCGGCTCATACCGCATCGCCACCGCCCCCGAGCCGAACTCCAGCCGGCTCACGAGCCTCAAATCGATAGGCTTCGATAGCCCCGCGAACAACGTCGGCCCGTGGCCCGCTAGCCTGGGGTGCACCACGAACTCGTACTCATCGATCAATCCCAGCTCCGCCAAGGCCAGCGGGAGCTTCACGACTCCCACGAGCAGTCCCTTACCCGGCTCTCGCTTGAGCTGCTGAACGGCCGTCCCAAGATCCCCGCGCAGGAGCTCCGCGTTCCAATCCACCCGCTCCAGGGTGCTCGACACCACGTACTTCTTTGCCGCGTCAATCGTCCGGGCGAAGGGTTCCATCCAAGCAGGCCTCGCTCCCGCCGGTGCCGGCGGCCGGAACGCGGCCTCCATCATTTCGTAAGTCACCCGGCCGAAGAGGAGGGCATCGGCCCGTTCGAGGTTCTCGGTCGCGTTACGATGCAAGTCTTCGTCCGGTGCGATTGCACGATGATCGCAGCACCCGTCCAATGTGACATTGATGGAATACCGAAGGGGTCGCATCACGCGAGGGTACCGCCGACGGGGCAGACAAGCAACGTTAGCCCGCTTCAGGTCGGGTGGCAGCTTCTTAGCTCCCGCACTCCTCGCTCTCTCCCGCCTTTCTACTAACTACCCACTATTCCCATTGCCACGCCGCGTCTCGCTGTGCTGAATTCGTCTGTCCCCGATTTCGCCTCTTCGAAAAAAATCGTTGGATGACATGGCCTTTCCACATCCACCGTCCCGAAATCAGCAATACGGGGAGCAAGACACACCGGATAGACCAAGCGTAGTTTGGAGTGTCCGTCGGCGAATCATAAATGTAACCGATTATCGGAAAGCCAAAGATAATGTGAATCCAGCGAAACATCGCACGTTCGGTGACTTCTTTTATGACTAATTCTCTTCCTTTTATTCACTACTTTTGAGCCGCTTGAGGTGGCCAGTTGGGAGCCTCGATACCGAACTGCTTGGCGTACTCAGCGTTTAATCTCTGCCAGTGGCCGAACTTCATGGCATCGGGACCAACCATGCGGCCGATGGGAGTCCCGGTGAGAAGGCGATCCAGCACATCGAAACAAATGTGCCACCCGGCAGCACCCATAGCGATGAAGCGCTGACCGATGTTGGTCCACAGCGTCAGTCGCGTGCCGGCGCCAACGGCTTCGAGTTCCCACCGCATGTCGAACCCACCCCACTTGTACTCAAGCGCCTTAGGAGCGTCGGCGCGCGTCACCGTCGTTTCGGTGACGTGAAGTGTGGTCGCTCCCACGGTGGTGAGCTTCACCCTTGCTCCAGCAGCACCCAGGCTCCCATCGGCATCAAAGGGCGCCCACTCACGTAGCTGCGCCGGGTCGGTAAGCGCCTGCCAGACTTTTTCCGGGGAGTGGCGCAGTTCTCTGACGAGAATGAGCGTCCATTTCTCGCCGTCCTTGCGTACCTGCGCCCCGTAGGCGGGACCCGGCGTGTACTGCTCGATATTGGCCACCTTAATTCTCCTTAGTGTGAATACTTCGCCAATTGGGTGAGCTGAATGAGGTTGCCGCAGGTGTCCTTCAGCATCGCAATGGTTGAGCCGGTCACCTCGGTGGGCGGCATCGTGAACTCAGCGCCGCGGGCCTTGATCCGTTCATAGTCGCCCTTTACGTCGTCGGTGAAGAACATGGCTGCGGGCTGGCCCTGCTCAAAGATCGCCTGCTGATACGCTTTGGCTGCCGGGTTGTTGTTCAGCGCCAGCTGAAGCTCAGTGCCGTCCGACTCCTCGGGCGAAGCCACTGTCAGCCAGCGATAGGGGCCTTGACTGAAATCGGCCTTCTTGGCAAAGCCTAGTACCTCCGTATAGAAGCGCAGAGCTTTGTCCTGGTCGTCCACGTACAGACTGGTCACTTTGATTTTCATTTTTTTTCTCCCTTGTCGCGTTCGCGGTTTGAGCCGCGTTGTCCTTTCACTGTCTTGCTTTTCGTTGGTGTTGCCCTCGTTGGTGAGGAACGCTCCATGCGGTCGAGGTGCCGTTCCAGAGCATCCACGTGATCGGACCAGAACCGGCGGAACTTCTCCAGCCAGGCATCCACCTCCTGAAATGGTTCAGGTTTCAGCCGGTAGAGACGGCGCTGCGCGTCCACCATGGATTCCACGAAACCGGCCTCGCGCAGCACGCGCAGATGCTTGGACACGGTCGGCTGCGGCATACCGAGCCGGCGCTCGATCTCTCCAACGGACTGCTGTGACGAGACCAGCAGGCTCAGTATCGCGCGGCGGTTCGGTTCGGCAATGATTTCGAATACGGATTCCATGTTCTTTATATACTCCGATTAGCATATACGTGTCAAGGCATATTTTAGGCCAGCGGGTGGCCGCTCCCTGGCTCTCGTTCGACCGACTGTTTGGTGGGTGGGGCAGCCTTAAGGCGACGTTGCGATTTGTCTTTGCCCTTCTCCGGTCCCATCCCTGCGGTTTTCTAGGTTCGGGTTTTGACTCGCAGGTTTTTCGCTCGCTCTTCGTCTAACCTCCAACGTCTTACTTCCAACCTCCGCTCCCGCCGTCTCACCAAACTACAAAATTTCCCGCCAACCCCTTCCATCCACTCCACTTCCCGCCTCTCAATTCGAATGATATGCCGCAAGTACTGTACCTTGACAGTAATCTATTTCCATGCTATAATTTTCTATGTTGTCGCCGCCACACGCCTCTCTGCCCGCTCCCACCTCGGCATCTCACAATCCCAAAATTCCGCGTCCGATAATATCTCCAGCAACCTCTTTGGAATCAACACTTCCAAGACCCCCTGCAAGTGTTCATTCTAAATCGCTTACAGCCACCAGTTTTCCTTTAGAATCAACACTTCCAAAAAAACCGGGGGGTAGGGGTCTGTTATTGTTAACCGGCTTCAACCCAGCCCCGCTGCCAGAGTGGGACAGCCATTCCTGGCTGTCTGCTTCTCCCACCGGACGACAGTCACGTCTCACCAATTACGGCTCGTCACTCCGATTATTGTTTGACAGGCAAACCCGTAAACCGAATCCCCGCGCTATGCACCTTGTACCGAATGTTGATCCCCACCAGCAGCGCAGTCAGCGACTCCACGATCCGCGCATTCTCCAACTTCCCGCCGTTCAGCGCGCGTGCTCCGGGAATTTTCTCGGCCAATTCCGACGCGATTTGTTTGGCTCGGGCGTCGTCGCTGCACACCAGAATGTCGCAGTCGACCGGCTCCTCTTTCGAGAGCAGCTCGGCGCCAAGATTTTGGAACGCCGCCGCCACGCTCACTCCTTCTGGCAGCAGCTCTCTAGCCTGCTCCGCCGCCGAGCCTTGCCACACGCCGAGCATCCGCGTGGCTGCTCCTCCAACCGTCGCCGCCAGTGGCACCGTCGTGTCGATCACCACCGTCCCCGGCTTCCAAACGTTCTTCAACTGTTTCAACAGCGCCGCATGTCCGGAGAAGGGAACCGTCAGCACCACAACTTCGCACTGCGCGGCCACCGTCGCGTTGTCCGCTCCTTCGATTTTCGCCGCGCCGCCAATGCGCGCCCGCAATTGCGCCGCAGTCTCGGCAGCGCGTTGCGCGTCGCGCGAGCCGATCACAATCTCTTCGCCGGCGCGCGCCCACCGGTACGCCAGCCCCGAGCCTTCCGGTCCGGTCCCGCCCAGAATGCCAACTTTTCTGCTCATAGCACAATTGCTCCGTCGCGCGGATTCGCCGCGCGTTCTCTTCGCGCCAAAATGCTGCTGTTTCCGCGGCTGCTTCCGGCCTTCGCCTCTGCTACGATGGCTCCGATGCTTTTCCGCGCGCGGAAGACGCAAGAATGCAAACGATACCACGCAATCCGGTGGCCCACTGATGGAAACTAGACCTCCATCACAATCCACGCCATTTCGCGACGAGCAACTCGCGGATTCGAGCGGCGACCTCCGCGCTCTCCTCTTGCCCATCAAAGATTTGCGCAATGCAAAGCAGCGCCTCGCGGGTGTGCTATCTCCAGAAGAGCGATTCGGCCTGGCACAAGCGATGCTTGCGGACACCATTCGAGCTGTGCGCGGCGTCCAGTGCGCGAAGAAAATATTTGTCGTAACCAATTACGAACCGGCGATGGAAACGGCCACGAAATATGGCTGGGAAATACTGCGCGAAGAGCAGCAAGTCTCGGAGAGCGCTTCGGTCGATTTTGCTTCGCGCCTTTGCGCCGAGCGAGGTGTCACCGCCCTGCTGCGTTTGCCGCTCGACCTTCCGCTCGTTCAGCCCGCGGACATCGATGATCTGCTCGCGACGGAATGCGCGGCTCCAGCCGCCGTCATGGTTCCGTCCCGCGACGGCACCGGCACCAACGCGATTCTCCGCACCCCGCCCGCCCTTTTCCCCTCGCATTTCGGGCCGGACAGTTTCGCCAAGCATCGACAGGAAGCGGAACGCACCGAAGCGCGGATATTTGTTCGACGGAGTGCGCGGCTCGAAATGGACGTCGACGACGAAGCCGATTTACGCGAGTTGTTAGGCCGCGATTTAGCGGGTACCTCGACAGGGAGTTGGCTGCAGGAAAGCGGCGTAGCCGCGCGCCTCCGAAATCGCGCTATTGCCGCCGAAGGGCCACGCTAATGCGCATGCGGGCTTCTTTCGTAGGCTCTGCGCGCCGTGATTCCTTTTCCTTCCGTCACGACTACCGTTTGTCCGCCGGACACATTCGTGAGGCGGTCCACTTGGCCGCTCGGCCACGAAATCTCGACTTTGTCCGCTTTCTCGAGCTGACCCAGCCCAAACGTGAGCACCAGTTCGCTCGCCGAAAGATAGCTCGAGCCGCTGCGCATCATTTCCGCTTGCGTCCCGCCTCCCGACGTAACGCGCACGGTTGCGCCAATGCCGTCGCGATTGGATTTTGTGCCCACGAGCTTCACGCGCAAGCTGTGGTTCGCTGCCGCACCGGTCGCCTCATTGCGAAACAGCACCGTCGGCCCGTCGTTTGTCGCCATCAGGATATCGAGCCTGCCGTCGTTGTAAACGTCGGCATAAGCGGCCCCCCGTCCCACGCGTGGCGAGTCAAACTCCGCTCCCATCGATTTCGTAACCTCGGCGAAATTCCCTTTGCCCATGTTGCGAAACAGATGCGGCGGCATCGCGTATTTCACGTTGGCTTGCACGCGCTGGATGGCGGGATCGATATGGCCGTTGGCCACGAAGATATCCGGCCAGCCGTCCAGATCGTAATCGAAAAAGAAGCACCCGAAACCCAGCGTGAGCAGGGAGGCCCGGCCGATTTCCGATTGCGGGGCTTCATCCACGAAGAGTCCGGTGCCCTCGTTGTGGTAAAGCGAAAGCATCTGGTTGGAAAAGTTGGTGATCAAAAGGCTGGGGTGGCCGGAGCGGTCGTAATCCGCCGCGTCCACGCCCATGCCGGCGCGCGCCACGCCGTCCTCGCTGAACGCCACACCGGCCAGCACCGCTTTTTCCGTAAACGTTCCGTTGCCGTTGTTGCGGTAAAGCTTGTTGGGCTGCGTGTCATTGGAAATCAGGAGATCGGGCCAGCCATCGCCATCGTAATCGAGCATCGCAATGCCGAGCGATTTTGAAGTGGGATCGTCGAGGCCTGCTTTTTTCGTGGCGTCTTCGAACGTGCCGTTGCCGCGATTGTGCCACAGACGCAGGGAGGCGCCTTTGTAGGATTCCGGAGTGCAGTACGACTTGTTTTTTCCGTCGAGCGTGCAGTACAGATCCGTCTTCGGAGTCCACTGCACATAATTGGCGACGACGAGGTCCAGATGGCCGTCCTTGTCGTAATCGACCCAGGCCGCGCCGGTGCTGAACTCTTTGATGCCGCCCAGCCCAGCTTTCTGCGTCACGTCGGTGAATGTGCCGTTGCCGTTGTTATGAAAAAGATGGTTCTGTCCGTAGGCGGTGACGAACAAGTCGTCGTAGCCGTCGTTATCGTAGTCGCCGACGGCCACGCCCATGCCGAACATTTCCTCGCGATCGAGTCCCGCTTTGTGCGTTACATCGGTGAATGTGCCGTTGTGATTGTTGTGGTAGAGCTTCGGGAAGGAGTGCTTCCGCACGTGGCCGGGCCAGTCCATGCCGTTTACCAGGAAAATGTCCGGCCACCCATCGTTGTCGTAGTCGATGAAGGCGACGCCCGGCCCGAGCGTCTCCGGGAGATATTTTTTGCCGAACGCGCCGTCGTTGTGCACGAAGCGGATACCGGCTTGACGAGTGACGTCGCGAAACGTGATAGGAGAGGAGCCAGCGGGCGCGTGCGGCAGGGCGCCGAATCCGGAGAAGGCTGCAAAAAACAGAGCCATCGCGAGCCCCGCAATAGCCGCCGCAAGTTTCTTCATTGCGCCACCGCGTTTTCGTCACGACCGACGCCCAGCGAATCGGCCACGCGATTGATGTAGTTGAACCAGGACGCGATCAGGGTGATCTGCAAAATGCCACGGTCGTCGAACCCCACGCCGCGCAGCTTCGCGTGGTCTTCGGGCCAGACTTTCGTTGCGTCCTTCGTAAGCTTTACAACGTAGTCGAGCATCGTGCGATCCTGTTCACTGATGGGCGCGGTGCGATAATCTTTTTTCAGGGCTTCCACCATCTCTTGATCCAAAGTGACGCGACGCAGAAACTCTGCGTGTGATTCGATTCAATAGTGGCACCGGTTGGTAACCGAAACCATGGTGGCGATCATTTCGTGCTGGCGCCGCTGCAACGGTAAGTCCGGGGATAGCAAGGCGCCGAACGTACTAAACGCGTGAAAAAGCACATCAGGAAACAGGGAGTGCGAGCCGACGATGCTGGCTTCGACACCCGCGAAAACCGCTGGTACTGGCGTGGCATATTCCGCGGGATAAAGTTTGCGCTCGTCTTCGATGGCCTTCTTGACGCCGTCGTTGTCTTCCATTCGGACTGTTTTGATCCACGTCATGCGCTCCGTCCCCCAAGAAACGTGCGAGATAAATCTATCGAGATCCGCCGGCCGCATTTACAGCTGCTTCCGTTTTTGCTCTCGCACGCGCAGCAGTGCGCTTCTCCGCCGGCCGGTGCGCGCGCGCGGACTTTTGCGGCACCTCCGGGCCCAGCGGCACGGAAACGTGCTCGTGAATCAATTGCCTCTCGATGTTGTCTTCCGGATGCGTCTGACGATAGGCCCCGGTGATGGTTTGCGAGGCTTCATCCGCCTTGAAGCGCAGATAGCGCACTTCATGCTCTTTCGCCATCTTTTCGTTTCCTAGCCCGTTATAGCAGAGCATCAAATTGTAGTTCGCCTGCAAATCCTCCGGATCGACGGCCAGTGTTCGCTGAAATGTTTTGACGGCCTTCGCGTAGCGCTTTTGCAAAAACTCGATTCGCCCCAGCTCATTGATGGCCACGCGGTCGCGCGGATACTGCTCGAGCACGACTTGCAAGTATTTCTTCGCCTCGTCGTATTTCCCCTGCTCTCGCAATACGCGCGCATAGAAGAAATTGGCTCTCGCTAACTTGGGCGCGACGGCCAGCGCCTTCTCCAAGATCTTTTGCGCGCCCGCCATGTCTCCTTCTTGCACCAGACAACGCCCGATATTCACCCACCCATCGGGATTCTTCGGATCGATCTCCGTAATTTTCTCGAAAGCCGCCGCTGCGCCTTTCAAATCGCCCTGCAAAAGGAGCCCGATGCCGTAATCGTTCCAGCGCGTCCAATCTTCCTTTTCGAGGGCGATCAGCGGCTTCGGAGCGGGAGCGCTGTGCGGCAAAACGCGCATGGTTTTGGTGTCCTCCGCCATGGTGATGATCGGAAGATTCGGAATATATTTCAGCTTTCCAGCCTCGTCGGAAGTATCGCCCGTGAACTCCATCTTCCGGTCGTCGAAATCCGGCGAAAACAGCGTGTGAGGCTGGTTGGACGCTTCCACCCCGGCGTAGGCAAACTGGGTGTTCCACCACATGAACTTGCGATAGTTCAGCTTGGCGTGCAGCGTGATTTTATCTCCGGCGCTTTCCGGAATGTGCAGCCGGAAGTGCGCGGTATCCGCGGCGCCCGGCGGAATCAGGCGAACGTACATCGTCGCGCGGCTGGCCCACGCATTTCGTTTATCGATGGGATTGCCGTGCTCATCGATGGACAGCGACTTGTAGAAATGCGCGCCTTTTTCGACGGGCCCTTTGCCGTTGTCCTCGACTTTTCCGCTCCAGAAAATCGTGTGTCCTTTATCATCCACGGCCTTCAGCTCGAGCCAAACATCGAACGCGTCGACCGTCCCGCCGGGGAAAAAGTGCCCCACTTTTCGCGTGCGCACCACTACATCCAAGCGCACGTCATCGCCGCGCCGCACCGCCGTGTCGACGCGGTCAATCGGCGCGGTGATGGGGCGCACTTCGCCCGTAGCTCCGGTCGGCGCCTTCGCTTCCGCTTCTTCTCCGACGGCAAAGGTGGTCGAAATTTCGGGCTGCATCGCTCCGGCCGCCGCGGGCTTCGCCGCCACTTTCTCCTCCGGCGAAACGGCGAAAATATCGACGCTGACTTGTCCGTCCTTCAGGAAGTCTTCGCTCGTCTTGAGTTGCACCTCATCCTCGTTGGCTGTGGGAATGGCGGTATTGGCCGCCGGAAAGCGGTGGGAGTGCACATAGCCATTGATGTTGCCCGCGTCATTCGAACGAACCAGCGGCATGTGGCAATCTGCGCACATCATCGGATGCGACGGGTAGTAAAAGGAGCGCGCGCCCCCGCCGGAGACTCCGCTGGCCTGCCAGTTATCGTATTCGTTGAACCCGCGCACCCAACGGTAGTGATTCACGGGAACATCCAGGTGTACCTTGTGGCACGCGGAGCAGAATTCCGCCGTCTGATCGCGCATGAACGGTTTCAGGAACGTGCGCCGGTGCGGCTCCGGATTCAGGTACACCACAAAATCGTGGAGCTTGCGAATGACCGGATTGTCGCTCGCCGCCAGCGCGTGCAGTTCGGGATACTCGAGCGTGTAGTCGCCTTGCCCCATCGTACTCTTCACGTGCACGATGCTGTGGCACATCAGGCAACTCAGGCCTGCTTGCGCCGCGGGCGTTTTATCGATTTTCCGCGCGGGCGTGTTAAACATTCCGCTGAAAAGCAGCGCCGGGTCGTGGCATCCCGCGCACCATCGCGAAGGCTTGACGCCCACCACGTCTTGCATGTACTCGACGGCTTGCCGGTACCACTGGTTGTTGAACGAGGAATTGTGGTGCATCGAACTGTACCACTGCTTGTAGATATCGGAGTGGCACCGCTCGCAGGCCTTGGATTCCATGAAATATTTCGCTGGAATGTCCACGTTGCCGACGGTTTGCGCCGAGCTCGGGAAAAATTTCCCCTTGGGGCCATCGCCTTCACCGTTCATGCTGGCGGGAGCGATCGGCGGGTTGGTAATCCGGTATGCATCCTTCCAGGCATACGTGCGGTACGCCCACGCGCCGGCCGATATGCCTGCAATCAAGACCACGATCGCAGTGGCGGCCAGGACGTGCTGCACTCGGCTCGCGCCCAGCCAGCCGCGCGAGGCCAGCCAGGAGCCCGCCAGGAACGTCACCCCAATCACGCAGAGATAGATGTGCGTATACAACAGGTTCTTCATCGGCAAAGTGGTGCCGGTGAAGATGAGGATCACACCAATCACCGCGCCCACCGACAGGAACGACCATCCAATGCGCGCGGCCGACGTACTTGTGCGCAGCAATTTCAGAAGAAACGGCAAGAGGAGAACGGTTAGAACGACTCCGGCGGCGACATGGAACAAATCGATCAGGACGTAAGGGATGTTTGCAGCCGGAAAACCGTACACGTAGACGGCACTCGCAGCCAAAGCAATCACGCTGCGTGAACGCCACTGGCTCAGAGAGCCTATAGCCATTGGGGCCCGTTCATTCTCGTCAATTCACCGTTAAAAATAAAGGCGGCCGGATGCTGTGCGGGCATCCGGTCGCGGGTGCTTTGGGGTGCCTCCACGTTGCCAAAAATCGGTAGGCGGGAAGCAATCTGCTTGTTGTGCGTTTTATAGCGAGCTCCCCTAAATCTGGCAATAATGCAAAACGATTAGAAGGCCAATTATTTTGTAATCCCTTTGCTTTCAATGATTTCATAGGCTTTTCCGGTGGCCAAATCCTTGTACTCCTCGCTTCGGCCACTGGGCCAATCGATCGTCACTCGCGCAATCTTCTCACTCTTGCCAACTCCGAACGTCACAGGAAGCTCGGATTGCGATAAGTAGCTCGAACCTCCGCGAACGACTCTCAACTGATTTTGTCCGTGGTTTGCATCCCGCGAGTCGTGGAAGAGCCGCAGTGTAGCACCAATGGCGTCGCGATTCGACTTAGTGCCCACGAGCCGGAAGCGGATGCTGCGGTTTCCCGACGTCAGGTCATTGCGGTAAAGGTACGCGGGGCCATTGTTTGTCGTGAGCAAGAGATCCAAGTCGCCATCGCGGTCGAAGTCGCCGAAGGCCAAGCCGCGGCCGACGATGGGAGTGGGAAACGAGCCGCCAAGTTGCGCGGCAACATCGCGGAATTTGCCGTCGCGGGAATTGAGAAAAAGTTGGGGCGGTTGAGCGTAGCCGACATTGCCGCGAATGTTGCGGACCGTTTCGTCAATGTGCCCGTTGGCCACGGCCAGATCCAGCCAGCCGTCAAGATTGGCATCGAGGAAGGCGCAGCCAAACCCAAGAGTGCTGCGCGAAGCGGCGCCCAGGCCGGCGGGAATCGCAATATCATCGAAAGTACCCGGGCCGACGGAATGATAGAGGCCGATCATCTCGTTGTCGAAATTTGTGACGGCCACGCCGGGCTTGCCGGTGTTTTCAAAATCGCCGGTGGCAATGCCCATGCCGGCGCGGGCTTTGCCTTCGTTACTGAAAGCCAGCCCAGCTTCGACGCCTACTTCCTTGAACTTTCCGTTTCGCAAATTCTTGTAGAGCTTGTTGGGTTGCGTGTCGTTGGCCACGAGCAGATCGGGCCAGCCGTCCTGGTCATAATCGAACATGGCCACGCCGAGGGATTTGGAGCTGCTGTCGAAAACGCCGCTGGTGGCGGTCACGTCTTCGAATGTTCCGTTGCCGCGATTGTGAAAGAGCCAGCAGGTGTCGCCGCGGTAGGCTTCGGGCGTGCAGTAGGATTTGTGAGCGCCATCGAGGCTGCAGAAAACGTCATGCTCGGGGGACCAGCGGACGTAGTTGCAGACGAAGAGATCCAGGAGGCCGTCACGGTCATAGTCAAACCACAGGGCGGAAGTGCTGAAGCCATGGCGGCCCTGCAAACCGCTCGCTTTCGTGACGTCAACGAAAGTGCCTTTGCCGGTGTTGCGAAAGAGGCGGCTTTGACCGACGCAACTGATGAAAAGATCGGGAAAACCGTCGTTATTGAAATCGCCGGCGGCGACGCCCATACCGTAAAGCTCGATGTCGAGGCCGGCGGCTCTGGTGACGTCGGTAAAAGTGCCGTTGCGATTGTTGCGATAGAGCTTGAGAGTAGAGCGCTGGCGGCGGTGGCCCGGCCAATCCATTCCGTTGAGCAAGAGAATGTCCTGCCAGCCGTCGGAGTCATAATCGAAAAACGCGCAGCCGGAGCCGAGCGTCTCCGGAAGGAGTTTCCCGCCGTAGGCGCCGCTGTTGTGCTGGAAGTGAATCCCGGCTGCGGCGGTCACATTGGCAAAACGAAATCCGGGATCGGCGGGAGGCCGCGCGAAGAGACTTGAAGGGTTGATCGCCGCGCCGAGGCCCGCCGCAGATGTCTGGAGGATAAAATCGCGGCGTCTCAAGGAAGATTCACCAGGCCGTTGCGGATCGCGTAAACGACGAGCTCCGCGGTTTTGTGAATGCCCAGGGTGTCCATGATGTTCGCGCGATGAACGGAAACAGTGTTCGAGCTGAGATTCAGCTCCACGGCAATTTCCTTGTTGGATTTTCCAGCGACGATGCGCTGAAGCACTTCGAGCTCACGCGGGGTTAAGCCGCCTTCGCGCTCGCCTTTCAACGCGGCGGAACGGGCGAGTTGGGGATCCAAAACCTGCTCGCCTCTTGCGGCCCGCTGGATGGCGTTCACCAAATCGAGATCCATGGCGTTTTTCAGGATGTAACCGCGAGCGCCGGCGTCCAGCGCCTGACGGACGAGCGTATCCTCAGAGTGCATGCTCAACATCAGAATGGCGGCGCCGGGAGTGGCCTGCAGAATTTTCCGTGTAGCGTCCAAGCCGTTCATGCCGGGCAACGCGCAATCCATGACAATCACCGCGGGGCGTTCTTTAATCGCGAGACGCACGGCTTCCTCGCCGTCGCTGGCTTCGCCAACGACGACGATCCCCGGGTCGTCTTCCAAAATGCGGCGGAACCCGCGGCGTACGAGAGCGTGATCGTCCACCAGCAAAACAGTTAGCTTATCCCGCATAGGGCTCGACTTTCTGACGATCGAGGAGGAGACGAACGATCGTGCCGCCGGCAGGCGGTTGCAGGATTTCAAGCTTACCGGCAATAAGCTCGGCACGCTCGCGCATAGCGACCAAGCCAATTCCGCGGCCGTTTTTCTCGGTCGAGATACCTTTGCCGCGATCTTCCACCTGCAATTCGAGAGCGTTGGGCAAGAATTTCAGGCGCACCCAAGCTTCGCGAACGCCGGAATGGCGGGTGACGTTGTTAAGGGCTTCCTGGAGGACGCGGTAGACGTGGACGCTGGCGGCACCGTCGAGGGGAAAAGGAGTACCGGATTTTTCGTAGTGAAGGGTGAGACCGGCCTGACGTTCCACAGTGGGAATATACCAGTCCAGGGTGCTGACGAGGCCGGCTTCTTCGAGGAGAACGGGATGGAGGGCCTGCGAGAGGCTGCGAATATTATCGAGCGTGGATTGCGCGATTTCGCGCACCTCCTGCACTTCTTCGCGGACCTTCGAGCCTTCCGGGAGATGGCTTCCGGCGCGGCCGAGGAGGGAGCCGATAGCGGTAAGGACTTGGCCGAACTCGTCATGCAACTCGCGGGATATGTTGCGGAGAGTGGATTCCTGAGTGGCGATCAACTTTTGTGCGAGGTCGCTGCGCTGCTCAGAAAGAGTGGCGAGACGAGCGAAGATAATGCGATTCGTGCGGATCAAGTACAAACTCGTCAGCACGATGGCCACGAGTGTTGCACCCAGGAAGATGTAGAGCTGCCGTTGCACGCCGTCGTAAATCTGCGCGATGCGCGCAGCGGCTTCCTGCTCGCCTTCGTTGTTTTGCACCAACAGACGCGATACGGCAGTGCTCAGCGATGCTTGTCTCGCTTGCAGCGTCAGCCGGATTTGCTCGCGCGCTTCCGAGGTTTTTCCCTGCGCCGCAAGTGCAAACATACGGTCGACCGCATTCCAGAAGTACGTCACGGACTGGCTTAGATATTTGCGTTGCTCGACGGTGCGATTGGCGGTGGAGAGTTTCTCTTCGGTGCGGAGGGCGACGCCGAGATCCTCGCGAATGCGCTGGAACTGCGCGGTCCAAGCCGTAAGCGGATAAGGTTCGCTGGCGTCCAGCATGTCGCGCATGGCCAGGCCTATGGAGTTGAGATCGTTCTGGACACGGAGGAGTTGCAGGGAATCCTTGCGGTTGCGGTCCACCATTTCGCTCTGCAACCTGCGCAAACCGGAAAGCTGTACGCGGATGTAGAACGAATAGGCGACGACGGCAGCAAGCGTAATGATGAGGCCGAGAAGAAGCCCCGTCGTCGGCGAGCGCTGCACTGAGGTTCGCACGAAGAGAGGATACCTCAGGCGGTGGCCTGGCGGCGCACGAGTAAGAGGAGAAAAATCATGACGACGGTGGAGAAAAGCGGAACGAGCAGGCCGATGCGCAAGCCGCCGGCGTGCGTGGACACATACCCCACAACGCCGGGGATCGTGGAGGCTCCGATCGATGACATCGAAAACATTACACCCCGGACGTGCGTCGCCCGTGCGCCGTACCAGCGTGAAAGCCAGGCGACGTAAACGGGGAAAATAGACGCGCAGGCCAAACCGGTGACAGTGACGCTGATAAAGGCGGACAGATAGCTGCCCGCAAGGATAAAGAGAGTGCCGCCGATAATCACCCCGATCAAGGCGCCCATTACCAGGCGAAACTCGCGCACGCGAGCGAGGGCGAACGGGGCCAAGGCGCGGCCAACCGTGAGCCCTCCGTAGAAGAACATGGGAGCGAGGGTCGAGATGCCGCTACCGTTGACCACAAGGCGTTTCACGTGCGCAGCGGCCCAACTACCGAAGCTAGTTTCGGTGGCCACGTACAGTAAGAAGAGAGCGGCGAGGGCGCTGGTCGTGAGTAGGCTAACTCCTTTGGCTGACGGGGATGTTTCCGAGCCGGAAGCGGCTGCGTGGCTCACAGGAAAGTGCGAGAAGAGAAAAGAGACAGCGAGCAGGAACCCGAACCCAGCGAAGAAATAAAGCAGCTTTGTGAGAGATGCATTCTTCAAAGCAAGCAGTACAAGCGGAGGGCAAGCGAACGAGCCTACACCCCAGGCGAAATTTACCAAGCTCACCAAAGACGCGCTCCGAGCGCCGCCAATTTCCGCCACGGCGATATTGGTGACCGGAACGACGAGACCGTAGCCGGTTCCCAACGCCGCTAGGGCCAACTGGGCCACGGCCATCGACGATGAGTTCAAGGTGGCGAGGCCACCACCAATGACAAGGTAGCCGAGGACGAGAGGGGTGCGGCTGCCAAAGTAGCTTGAGAGCAAACTGGAGAGCCATACGCCGCCGAGCGAGCAGCCAAACTCCAGCGTGAGAAAAATACCGGCGCGCGAATCGGTGAGGGACCACCTCGAAATGAAAAGAGGGAGCATCGGCCCAGCGACAGTGATCTCCACGCCGGTCAGAACGAAGCCGGCGAAGAGCAGCACCAGAAGGTAACGTTGGCGTGCGGCGGAGTTGATGGCGTTGGCCTGTGTGGTCACTTGATGTCAACCATTTTGCAGGAGTGCGGGGCCGCGAGCAACGTCATAAGCGACGTAATTACGCCCGCAAAAACCTAATCCTCGAGATTTGGTCATGCGATAGTATGAAGCGCTCCTTCGGAGCTATTTGTGATTCCATCTTGGATGCTTACAGGCTTCGTTCGGGAACATTTTTATGATTGATGTAGGTCTTGTCGGATTTGGATTGGCCGGGCGCTCCTTTCACGCGCCGGTGATACGCGCGGTGCCTGGGTTGCGGCTGGCGGCAATTGTGCAGCGCAACGGAAACGAAGCCGCCGCGCAATATCCGGACGTTCGCATCGTCCGCACCCTGGTTGAGCTCCTTTCTAATTCAGCAATTCGCCTCGTGGTGATCGCCACGCCAAACGATTCGCATTACCCGCTGGCCCACCGGTGCCTGACCGCCGGACGCGATGTGCTCGTCGACAAACCGTTTACGACGACGCTGGAAAAAGCAATCACGCTCGTTCAGCTTGCCAAGAAACAGGAACGACTCATTACTGTTTATCAAAATCGCCGTTACGACGGCGACTTTCAGGCCATCGCGAAGCTTGTTGCGAGCGGCACACTGGGGCGCATCGTTCGCTTTGAATCGAATTACGACCGTTTTCGTCCGAAACTGAAGCCCGGCGCCTGGCGCGAGAAATCCGGGCCCGGCTCAGGGATCTTTTTCGACATTGCTCCGCATCTCATCGACCATGCGCTTTTGCTTTTCGGCATGCCCGAAGCACTGACGGCTGATATCCGGATTGAGCGTGAAGGCGCGGTGGCCGATGATGCGTTCGACCTCGCATTTCACTATCCCGGCGGCTTGCGCGTGGATTTGCGATCCTCCATTCTGGCCGCCACGACCCGGCCGCGTTTTCTTTTGCATGGGACGCGGGGCGCGTTCGTCAAACAAACTTTCGATCCGCAAGAAAACAATCTGCGGAACGGGCTCATCCCGGCGAGCGGCGCGTGGGGTGCGGAACCGGAAGAAAATTGGGGTGTTTTGACCCTTGCCGAAAACGGAGCGATGACTCAGCACCGGGTACCTTCCGAGAATTGCGATTACCGCGATTACTACGCCAATTTGCGCGATGCCCTGCTGGGCAACACGCCGCCTGCGGTTTCGCCAGAATGGGCGGTCAACGTGATGCGGCTTCTTGAACTGGCTCGCCAAAGCAGCAGTGAGCGCCGAACCGTTTCCCTGGCTGTCCAAAGTCAGGGCTGAACAGGATTTTCTGGAACCGCGCCGCGAATGGCAGGAATTGCACACGGACTCTATTTGCGAAGGTATAGTACAGCTCTCGCGTATAATCGAATTATGAGCGAGATGGAGGAGCACAGCCGTGGTTCCGGTCGTTGAACTGGCACCTTCGATACTGTCCGCGAACTTCGCGCAATTGGGTGCAGAGGCGAAAGCCGCGCTCGAAGGCGGCGGAACGGTGCTACATCTCGATGTGATGGACGGGCACTTCGTGCCGAATCTGACGATTGGGCCGCCGGTCGTCGCTTCGCTCCGCAAAACCATCCCTGATGTGACATTTGATTGCCATTTGATGATCGAAAACGCTGATGAATTCATTCCAGCGTTTGCGGAAGCCGGTGCAAACTGGATCTCCGTTCATCAGGAAGCGTGCGTGCATCTAGACCGGACGCTGCATTTGATCGAATCGCACGGCTGCAAGGCGGGCGTGGTGATCAATCCGGCGACTCCGGTGCATATGCTCGACGATGTTTTGGAAATCGTGCACCACGTGTTGGTGATGTCCGTGAATCCGGGATTTGGCGCGCAGCATTTCATTGCCAATTCGCTCAAGAAAGTGAAAACGCTGGCGCGCATTCGCGAATCATGCGGGCTGGGATTCCGCATCGAAATCGATGGCGGAGTGACGCTCGATACGGTCGGCGACATCGTCCGCGCGGGAGCCGAAATTCTTGTGGCCGGCAACGCGGTATTCTCCCATGGCGATGTTCGCGAAAACGCGCGGACACTTCTGCGGGCGGCGCGTTCGGCCACAGTCGCGAGCGCGCCAGCGCCGCGGCTCCGCCACGCTACTGCTCCTGATAGTTCCAAGTCAGACCGCCGTCGACGACGAACGTAGCGCCGGTGACATAGCTGGAGTCGTCGGAGGCGAGAAACGACGCGATGGAAGCGACATCTTCCGGTTTTCCGAGACGGCGCAGCGGGATATTTGCCAGAAGCCCCTTCAACTTCACCGGATCGTTGAGCAGAGCCTTGTTGATGGGCGTTTCGATGGCGCCGGGAGCGATGTTATTGACGGTGATACCGTAAGGGGCAAGCTCGACGGAAAGATCGCGCATCAGCATTTTCAAGCCGCCCTTGCTGACGCAGTAAGAAGAAAAATGAGGGAAGGGAAGCTCTTCGTGAACGGAGCTGATGTTGATGATTTTTCCGGGGCGCTTGGCCTGCATCAGGTAGCGAACCATGGCTTGGGTCATGAAAAACAGGCCCTTCAAATTTACGTCTAGCACGAAATCGTAATCGGCTTCGGTGACTTCCCAAAAAGGGGCGCGTTTTTCGACGCCGGCGTTATTGATCAAAACATCGAGTTCGCCGAGCTGGGATACGGTCTGCGAGATGAAACGCTGGCCGTCGGCGAGTTTCGAGACGTCCGCCTGAATGGCGACGGCTTTTCCACCGGCCGACATTTTTCGTAGATCTTCGACGACCTTTTCGGTTCCTACCTTATCGGAGAGGTAGCAGATCGATACGGCTGCGCCGTCCTGAATGAACCGCTCGGCGATTCCCAAGCCGATTCCCTGGTTTCCGCCGGTGATTGCTGCTACTTTGCCTTCCAACCGTTTTGTCAATGGTCACTCCTCCCTTTTCCAGCGAGCGTTTGCCTAAGTTCGCTCTTACAAGAGTAACACCCAGATATTTAAGAACAATTACAGGCTTGGAGGAGAACGAGCATGGCATGCGTCAAGCCCAGGGCCGCGCGGAGGTGCTCGCACTCTGGCCTTTATCAACTGCAGGCACTTCCGAATCAAGTTTGCGCACCTTGTCTCTTCCTGTTTGGTGCCTTTCCGGCTCCGCTCTGCCTGGCGGTAGCCGCCTTGACGGTGCGAAGGAGTGGGAGGTAGCATGCGCATCATTTTGCCAGTGCCATCAGGCTCAATCCGAATCGAGATACCTGTCGAAGGAGCAGGACACGATGAGCAAAGTTGCTGCATTTCTCTACGGGATCGTCGTTTACTTTATTTTCCTTGTGACGTTTCTCTATGCCGTTGGGTTTGTCGGTAATTTCTTCGTACCCAAGTCCATCGACTCCGGTGCAGGGACTTTTTCCATCGACGGATTGGTAATCGATGCACTTCTATTGGGCCTTTTCGCGATTCAGCACAGCGTGATGGCTCGACAGTGGTTCAAACGCGGGTGGACAAAGCTTATTCCTCGCGTTGTCGAGCGGAGCACGTACGTCCTGCTGGCCAGCCTTTGCCTGGACTTGCTGTATTGGCAGTGGAGGCCCATGACGGAAAACGTCTGGAACATTCAGAACGCCAGTGGAAAGTGGATCCTGCTCGGTCTTTTCGGTGTTGGCTGGCTCACCGTCCTGGGGAGCACTCTCTTGATTAGCCACGCCGACCTCTTTGGCTTGCGACAAGTTAGCTTTTACCTGCGCGGTCGACACTACGAGCCCGTTGGCTTCAAGACGCCGATGGTCTACCAGCAGGTGCGCCACCCAATCTACCTCGGATTCCTGCTGGCTTTCTGGGCCACTCCCAAGATGACTTACGGACACCTGCTCTTTGCCATCGCGACGACGGGCTACATCCTGGTGGCGATTCAACTCGAAGAACACGACTTAATCGCTTTTTTTGGCGACGCCTACAGGCAGTATAAACAACGGACGCCGATGCTCCTGCCCATCGGGAAACGCACAAAATAGGGTGGTAGTTCGATCTGGAAGGCACGACCGCGAAGAGGTGGCCGCGAAGCCGATTCGCTACTCGAGGATTTTCCCGACGAGCCAAAGGTGACCGAACGGGTCCACGACGGCGCCCAGTAGCATTCGCTGGATCGGGTGCGGTCCGGTCATCGAGCGTTGGTGTTCCTCGACCAGACTATGGACTGAAGTCCCGGCGACGAGATGCCACCCGCCATCCAGATGCCGGAGTAGCTCCGCGCCAAATGCGGCCTTGCAAAAAGCGAGCGCGGCTAATTGGGGCGAAAGCGAGCCTCGACGACAAGGGCAAGGGCGGATTCGGGAGAGAGGCCGGCGGCTAGAAGCGGTTTGATCCACAAATGGTGGAAGCGTTCTGGCTGATCTTGAGATTCGGAGAATAGATAGTCGAGGGCTTCGAGCTGCCAGCGGCGCTCGAGCTCTTCTTGGTTCAGGCGCTCGTGAAACTCCTCCACGAGGGTTTTTGGTTTTTTGTCGCTCAATGCCTTAAACCTCTGCTGCACTGTTCTGCGACCACATAGCAATCGCTAATGCTTTGCGCGATCGGGAAAGGAAAGGCCCCATCCGGGATCTTGTGTCGTAATGACCGAGCAGCCCGAGCAAGATGGCTGCTAAAAGGCTGGGACGCGGCCCGCCTTGCCCACCGTCGAATTGGCTTCCATACCTGACCCGGCGCCAGCCATTGCTGGCTGGCGCCGGAAGTCAGAGTAGACGCGTCTGAATCGGGCGGCGAAATCTACCCAACGATAAACAGAGTCACGCCGCCGCGATTCACGAGCAGCAGGGGATTGTCTCCGGCTTTGCGAACTGCGCTCTCAAACTCGGAGACGTTGTTGACGGGCTGGTGGTTGACCTCCTGGATGACATCGCCCTTTTGCAATCCGGAGTCGGCCATCTTGCTGGCCGGATCAATGTTCGTGACCACGACGCCTTTGGTCGAGGCAGAGATGTTGAGTTGCTGGGCGATGTCCGCATTGAGGTTCTGGACATCCACGCCGTTCAGCGCTTTGGCGCCGCCTTCGTCGTCATTTGAACCGGCTTGGGCGGATTGCGTGGGCATTTCAGCGAGTTTCACGGTGGCATCACGCAAATCGCCGCCACGGAGGTACTTCAGATTGACGACCGTGCCGGGCTGCATCATCGAGATGCCCATGCGAAGCTGGATGCTGTTCGTCACGGGCTTGCCGTTGACGTCGAGAATGATGTCGCCACGTTGAATGCCGGCCGCTTGAGCCGGGCTATTCGGGGAGACATC
Organism: uncultured Acidobacteriota bacterium; assembly: GCA_963824515.1. Taxonomy (GTDB): domain Bacteria; phylum Acidobacteriota; class Terriglobia; order Acidiferrales; family UBA7541; genus Acidiferrum. The sequence continues at coordinate 721,924 of CAWGPN010000022.1, read as the reverse complement.
GCCGACGACGATGCCCTCAGTCTCTTTTTCTCCGAAGGCTTTGGCCATAGCAGGCGTGACATCCTGCGGATAGATGCCCAGATAGGCGCGGGTCACATGTCCGTTTTTCACAAGCTGATTCATAACTTGGCGGGCCACGTTGGACGGGATTGCGAAGCCGATCCCCTGGCTGCCGCCGGAGCCGTGGGAAAGGATGGCAGTGTTGATACCGACCAGTTCTCCGCGGTCATTGATGAGCGCACCGCCGGAATTTCCGGGATTGATGGGGGCGTCGGTCTGAATGAAGTCTTCGTAATCCTCGATACCGAGGTTGCCGCGGCCGGTGGCGCTGATGATGCCCTTGGTGACGGTCTCGCCGACGCCGAAAGGATCGCCAATGGCCAAAGCGACATCTCCGACCTGGACGTTAGCGGAATCGCCGATGGTGATGGGAGTCAGATTTTTTGCGTCGATGCGAAGCACGGCCACGTCAGTCTTGGGATCCGTGCCGACGACGTGCGCCTGGAATTCGCGCTTGTCGGAGAGGGTGACGCGAATGTCCGTGGCGCCGTCAACGACGTGGTTGTTGGTGAGAATATAGCCTTCCGGGCTGACGATTACACCCGAGCCGAGAGCATTCTCGCGTGAGTCTCTGGGGATATTGAAATGGCCATTTCCATCTTCGCCAAAGAATTGGCGGAAGAAAGGATCCATCGGCATTTCCTCGGAGCTCATGCGGTTGTGTACGACCTTCGAGGAAGAGATGTTCACGACGGAAGGCAATACTTCCTTGATCAAGGGAGCATAGCTGTCCCTCGTTGGGCCTTCGTTGGCGCTCGCCAGTTTTAATGTAACCGGCGGATTCTTGGACGGCGTGTTTTCCGTAGTATTAGCCAGGCCCAGGCCCGCAGCGCCAAGCACAAAGCCAAGCGCGAGAACTGCCGGCTTGGATTTCAGCAGGGTTCTGATTGAACTCATAGTTCCTCTCCTGTTCAAAATGCGATCTGCCGCAACCGAGCATTTCTATGGTTGCCGCTCTTTCGGTTCCACTTATGTTGGACGCAGATGGGCAGTGAAATGATGCTTGTGCAGGCAGGAATTTTGTGGGCCGGGGAATGGGCCGAAGCGCGAGATGAGTCACCCGTCAACTGATGGGTGCAAGTAGCGCGAGGCAATGCGGGCAATCAAAAATGGTTACGCCTGACTTTGGCCGCGCGGAAAACGCTCAATCAATTTGATTACGCGACAGTGACGTCGGGGCTGAGGTAGACGTCTTGAATGGCGTTAAGGAGCTGCACACCTTCGCTCATCGGGCGCTGGAAAGCTTTGCGGCCAGAGATGAGGCCGGTTCCGCCAGCGCGTTTGTTGATTACGGCGGTGGTGACGGCGTCCTCGAAATCGTTGGCACCGGAGGCGCCGCCGCTATTGATCATACCGGCGCGGCCCATGTAGCAGTTGGCGACCTGATAGCGGCAGAGGTCGATAGGATGATCGCTGGCGAGTTCGGTGTAAATGCGCTTGTCGAATTTTCCGTAACTGGAATCGCCCATATTAAGGGCCATGTATCCGCCGTTATTCTCCGCCATTTTCTGCTTGATGATGTCCGCCTGGATGGTAACGCCGAGATGATTGGCCTGCCCGGTGAGGTCGGCGGAGACGTGGTAGTCCTTATCCTTCTTGAAGGCGTTGTTGCGGAGATAGCACCAGAGAACCGTGGCCATGCCGAGTTCGTGAGCTTCCGCGAAGGCACGGCTGACTTCGACGATTTGCCGGTCGGCCTGGTCGGAGCCGAAGTAGATGGTTGCACCGACAGCGGCTGCTCCCATGTTCCAGGCTTCGCGAACAGTGCCGAAGAATATCTGATCGAATTTGTTGGGATAGGTGAGCAGCTCGTTGTGATTCATCTTCACGATGAACGGAATTTTGTGAGCGTATTTGCGCGAAACGGCGCCGAGCACGCCAAAAGTGGAGGCCACGGCGTTGCAGCCGCCCTCGATGGCGAGTTTGACGATATTTTCGGCGTCGAAATAATCGGGATTCTTCGCGAAGCTCGCGCCGGCGGAGTGCTCGATGCCCTGATCGACGGGAAGGATCGAGAGATAGCCGGTGCCGTGAAGGCGGCCGTGGTGAAACATGCGCTGAAGACTGGTGAGCACGCGGCTGCTACGGTCGGAGATGGTCCAGACGCGGTCAACGAAATCGGGGCCGGGAAGATGCAGACGGTCCTTCGAAATTTTGGGCGTTTTGTAGCCGAGATAATACTCGGCTTTTGCGCCGAGATACGTTTCTATTTTTCCTGCGCTTGTAATCGTTGCCATACGGGTCTCCTAATCTATTCGCGAATTGCGTGAGCGAGCTGACTGCCTGCGGCGGCATCTACCAGCCAAAGCAAAGTGCCGTTCACTGGCTGAATCAATTGCGCCGGCAGTTGCTCCGGCTCGAAAACTCGTTCCAGGACGGCGGTCAGTGCGAAGCACTTGTCCGCGCCGGTCACCATGAAAAGAATGTGAGCGGCATTGTTGATGGCCGGGGCCGTGAGCGTGATGCGGTCCATAAGAACTTTGCCTACCCAATTATGCACGACGATGCGGCGATTTTCGTGAAGAGCTTTTGTGCCTGGGAAAAGAGAGGCGGTGTGGCCCTCACTGCCCATGCCGAGGAGCACCAGGTCAAAATGCGGAAACTCGCCATCCGTCAATTTGAAATGCTTGCGAATCTCTTGTTCGTACTCCTTGGCGGCGTCTTCAGCCAGCGGATACTCCGCTTTGATGCGGTGGATTTGCTCCGGCTTCAACGGGGACTTCGAAATCAGCGTTTCGAGGGCCATGCGATAGTTACTTTGCGGATCGTCCGGTCTTACGTGGCGCTCATCGCCGAAAAAGACGTGCATTTTATCCCAGGGCACTTGCGAGCGGAACAAAGGGTCATTCACGAGCAGGCCATGAAGAGCTTTCGGGGTGGAACCTCCTGATAGGACAAGATTAAAAGCTCCCTTTTGACGCACGGCGGCCAGCGCAATTTCGACAAGCCTCTCCGCTGCTTGCCTCGCTATCGCTGCCGCGTCAGGCAGGATTCGGACTTCGGCACTCAGTTTTGTCATGGTCTTCCGAGTCCTACTTGTGCATCGCTCCTGGGCCTTGCAGGTTTTCGGTGGCGGTCGCGGAACTTTTTGCATCCTCCTCTTCTTCACCGAACCTTCGCCACGTGCGGCCATCACGGGCCATAAGATCATCGGCTTCCTTTGGTCCCCATGAGCCGGCCGCGTAATTTGGGAAGCCGCGAGCGGGGAGCGCCTTCCACACGTCGATCACGGGCTCGATTGCGGCCCAACCGGCTTCGACCATGTCCGCGCGCTGGAAAAGCGTGGCGTCGCCGAGAGTGCAGTCGTAGAGAAGGCGCTCGTAGCCGGTGCTGTGCGTCGTGCCGAAATCGCGTGCGTAGTCAAAATCCATATTTACGAGGCCCAGTTTCATAACCGACCCCGGGACCTTGGCCGCAAATCGCCACGAGATACCTTCGTCGGGTTGAATGTGGATGACCATCCGGTTGGTGCGCGGATCCTTGATAGGCGTCTTCCGAAATAACATGAACGGCGTCCGGCGAAACTGGATGGCGATTTCCGTCACGCGCCTGGCCAGCCGCTTTCCTGTGCGCAGATAAAAAGGCACATCGCCCCAGCGCCAGTTATCGATTTTCAGCTTGAGCGCAACAAATGTCTCGGTATTCGAATCCGTCGCGACATTTGGCTCGTTGCGATAAGCGGGAACCTTCTCGCCGTTTTCCGTGCCTTCGCCGTATTGCCCGCGAACCGTGTTATGTAAAACATCTTCCGGCGTGAGAATTTGCAGCGCATGTAGGATTTCCGCCTGTTTGTCGCGGACGGCATCGGCTTCGAAAGAAATGGGAGGTTCCATGGCCGTCAGCGTGAGGAGTTGGAAGAGATGGTTTGGAACCATGTCCTTCAGGGCGCCTGCGGTTTCGTAGAAGGCGCCGCGGTGTTCGACGCCCACGGATTCGGCGGCGGTGATTTGCACGTGGTCGATGTAGGTGCGATTCCAGAGCGGCTCAATCATGCTGTTGGCGAAACGGAAGACCAGCACATTCTGAACAGTTTCCTTGCCGAGATAGTGGTCGATGCGGAATATCTGTTTCTCGGTCAGGATTTGCTTCAGTTCTTTGTTCAACTGCTTGGCGGATTCGAGGTCGTGACCGAAAGGCTTTTCCACGATCACGCGAGTCCACTTGCCGTTTTCCTCTTTGGTTAGTCCAATCCCGCCGAGCTTTTGGACAATCAGCGAGAAAAAACTGTACGAGACCGCCAGATAATGGAAGCGATTGCCTTGCGTGCCGTGTTTTTCCTCTGCCTGCAGGATCTGGTCCTTGAGCCGCTGATAGGCCGCAGGATCCTTAAAATCGCCCTGCACGTAGTAAATGCGCTCCAGAAACCATTGCCACAAGCTCGGGTCCACCGGATGGTCTTCGAATTGTTTGATCTCTTCGCTGAGCTGCGCACGGAAGCTTTCCGTCGTCAACTGGTCAAAGGCAAAGCCGACGATGGCAAACTGCTTCGAAAGAAGGCCCTCTTGCGCGAGGTTGACGAGCGCAGGGACAAGCTTGCGCTTGGTGAGGTCGCCGCTAGCGCCGAAAATCACCATCACACAAGGGGGGCCGGTGGAAACGAAGTCCGCTGGATTTGAATTCATTCGGATCGTCCTGTCTCAAGCGTTGTGTACCGCTGAGTTTTGCTAGTGGCCACCCTTTTTCTCTATGTGGCCGCCGAATTGAAAGCTCATCGCCGAAAGCACCTTCGATGCAAAATCGCTTTCTCCACGAGACGAGAAACGTTCGAAGAGCGACGCGGTTAGTACCGGTGCAGGCGCTGCGGATTCAATCGCTGCAAGAATGGTCCAGCGGCCTTCGCCTGAATCCGAAACCCGGCCGGAGAAGCGCTCGAGAGTCGGCTGCTCCAACAGGGAAATGGCCGTCAGGTCAAGCAGCCAGGAGGCGATCACGCTGCCGCGCCGCCAGACTTCCGCAACGTCCGCAAGATTGAAGTCGTACTGATAGTGCTCGGGATTTCGCAGCGGCGTGGTCTCCGCGTCCGTTTCGCGCTGTGATTTTCCCGCGTTCGCGTGCTTCAGGATGTTGAGGCCTTCCGCGTATGCGGCCATCAGGCCGTATTCGATGCCGTTGTGCACCATCTTCACAAAATGCCCGGCGCCGGACGGGCCGCAGTGGAGATAACCTTCTTCGGAAGTTCCGCCGGCTTTTTCGCGCCCGGGGGTGCGATCGACGTTTCCGCGGCCCGGCGCCAGCGTTTTGAAGATGGGATCGAGATGCTTCACGATGTCCGTTTCGCCGCCAATCATCTGGCAGTAGCCGCGTTCGAGGCCCCACACGCCGCCGCTCGTGCCGACATCGCACATAGTGAATCCCTTTCGCGGAAAGCTCCTTGGCGCGGCGAATATCGTCGATGTAGTAGGAATTTCCGCCGTCAATCATGATGTCGTCCGGACTCCAGCTTGCCGGCGCAGATCGTGCAAAGATGCATCGACCACGGCCGCGGCGGCACCATCAGCCAGATGGCGCGAGGCTTTTGCAGTTTTTTCGACGAAATCGTCGAGCGAAGCCGCTCCCGTGGCGCCTTCGCCCGCGAGTTGTTTCACGGCGTCCGCGCTTCGGTCGTACACGACGCATTTGTGGCCGTCTTTCTGCAGTCGCCGCACCATGTTGGCGCCCATTCTTCCGAGACCGATCATCCCGAATTGCATCGCGATTGCTCCTCTGCCTTTGATATTGAAAATCTTGCCCGGTTGATTACGCGCGAGCGCCTGATTCACCGCTTCGGCAGAGTGGCCGAGCGCCTGCGGCAACTTCCTTTCCGAGATGCACGCGCAGCGCCCGCCGGCCGCGCTCCGAGAGCACGGCAAAATCGCCTCGCGCCTGCGCAGCTTTCACCACACCAAACGTGTATTTCTGCCCGGGAACGAGAATGTCCGCGGCATCATCGCAAGTGATCTGCAGAAATACGCCGCTATTCGGTCCGCCCTTATATGCTTGTCCTGTCGAGTGGAGAAAGCGCGGGCCCGAAGCCCAGACAACGTAGCCGACCTTTTTGCTATTCGCGCACTGCGATGGCGAATCGATTGGAGCGCTTCTTCATTGCGATTCGTCCATGGTGATGTACCCGAGCACGCCAAAATAATCCCCTGCACCGATGCGCGCGAGGTGTTTTTTCAAGTACCCCGCGAGTCGTCACTCCACCTTTTAAAGCCGCGGTATTCTTAGGATCGGCATACAACTTCGCACCTTCGCCGTTGAAGAATGGCGATTCGAACGGCAGCTTGCCGGTCGCATTCGTATTCCGTGGTCAGCTTGCGGGTCTCGATTTTGCTGGCCTCGACGTCCGGCTGGTTGAATGCATTGATGCCGATGATCGAGCCGGCCACCGCCGTGGCGATCTCCCAGCGGAAAAATTCCTGCCCGAGGGCGTAGACTTCCGGCAACACGATGCGTACGACTGGATGCCCGGCTTTTGTCGAGGGCGTCGATTGCGGCGGCCTGCGTCTTGTCTGGTTCCGATTCCAGCCGGACATACGCGAACACCCGATCGTCGCCGTACACGCTTGGCTTGGAGATCCGTTCGCGGTCCACGGGAATGATGCCCTTGCCGGATTTACCAGTGGATTCGGCTATCAACTGCTCGAGCCAAGCTCCCAGATCGAAAATACCTGGTGAAGTGACAATGGTCATCTTGTCGCGTCCCTGTTTTGCGGCGACTCCAAGAATCGTTCCAAGGATGACTCCGGGATTCGTGAGGGCGTCCACTTCTGCGCCGCAGGCCTCCACCATTTTTTGCGTCGACTTCAGAAACCTCGCGACGTCGATGCCCATCACGGCGGCGGGCGCCATGCCAAAATTCGAGAGCGCGGAGTAGCGTCCCCCGATGCTGGGCACACCCTGAAAGATCTTGCGGAACTTGTCTCTTTCGGCAACGCGCTGGAGCTTGGAGCCGGGGTCGGTGACGGCGATGAAGCGGCTCCCCACTTCTTTTGGTCCTACTTTCGCCTGCACTCGGTCAAAAAAATACTGCTTGAAGATATTGGGCTCGAGCGTGGTTCCGGATTTGCTCGAAACGATGCACACGGTTTTCTCCAGGTCCACTTTTGCTTCGAGGGCCTTTATCTGGGCGGGGTCGGTGGAATCGAAAACGTGAAGGTCCGGGAAGCCCTCCGTCGTTCCAAATGTCATGCGGAGAACTTCCGGACAGAGGCTGGAGCCACCCATGCCGAGCAGCAAGGCGTCTTTGAATGCCGCTTTTTTGATGTCCGCGGCAAGCTGCTTCAATTTTTCGATGTCCTCGATTTGCTGTTCGTTAATCTCCAGCCAGCCCAGCCATTTATTCTCGTCCGCGCCGCTCCACAGCTTTGCATCTTTCTGCCAAAGCCGCTGCACCTTCCCGCCCTTCTTCCAGTCGTCGAGCGAGGCGTTCACATCACTTGCGAGTTTTTCCGGGAGGGTGTAGGTCTGGCGATTCACGCTCACGCTCTCCCTCCTGCGCTTTTTCCCGTCGCGGCCAAAAGCTGCTTGAACGCATCCGCGAACAGTTTAACGCCGTCCACCAGCAGTTTGTCCGTCACTTCCTTCATGGAAATGCCGGCCTTAGCCAGGTTTTCCATAATCTTGCGTGCGGCATCCACGTCTTCAGTCAAACTCGCGCGAAGTTTGCCGTGATCGCGGAAAGCATCGAACGTTGCGGGAGGAATGGTGTTCACGGTGTCCGCGCCAATCAGCTCTTCGACGTAGATGACGTCGCGATACTTCGGGATTCTTCGTGCTCGTGCTGGCCCAGAGCAGCCGTTGCGTTTGCGCGCCCTTGGCCGCCAAAGCCTTCCAGCGTGCACCGCCAAAAAGCTCCTGATATTTTTTATAGGTGAGTTTGGCATTCGCAATGGCAATTTTGCCGTGGAGGCTTTCAAGCAGCGCTTTCTGCGCGGGATCCGTGGCGGTCTTCAGCTTTTCGTCGATTTTGCTATCCACCAGCGTATCGATGCGGCTCACAAAAAAGCTGGCGACGCTCGCCGAGTGGCTGATGTCCTGTCCTTTCGCCGCGCGTGCTTCCAGGGCGGTCAGAAACGCCTCAGCCACTCGCTCGTAAGTGGACTGCGCGAAGAGCAGAGTGATATTGATGTTGAGCCCGTCCTCGAGCAGCTGCCGGATCGCGGGAATTCCTTCAGGCGTCGCTGGAACTTTAATCATCAAATTCGGCCTATCGACGGCCTTCCAGAGCCGCCGTGCCTCCTCCAGCGTGCCCTTAGTGTCGTTCGCAAGATAAGGGGAGACTTCCAGACTGACATAGCCGTCCCGCCGTTTTGATCCGCTGTAAACCGATTTGAAGATATCGCACGCGTCCTGAACGTCCCGGATGGCGATCTTCTCGAAGAGGCCCTTGGCATCGAGCTTTTTTGCCTCGGGCGAGTTTAGGATGTCCGCATAAAGGTTGCTGCCCGTGATGGCCTTTTCGAAAATCGAGGGATTCGAGGTCATGCCCTGGAGGCCGTCGTTATCGATGTATTTCTTCAGCCCGCCGCTGGTGAGCAAGTCTCTGCGGATATAGTCCATCCAGGGGGATTGGCCGAAGGCCAGCAGTGCCTTCAGGGGATTTGCGCTTTGTGCCGCGCCGACGTTTGGAATAGTGGTTGTAGTCGTCATGAGAATTCTCCTCTATGGTGGGAAGCACGTTGAATCTCCATTGTACTCCTCGGAGCCTCGGCCATGCCGTACACTTCCGAACAGTTGGCCATTGGCCAACGCCCGCAAAGGTCAGGATCCGGGGCAGTATTTCGTTTCCAGGGCCTTCACTTTGCCGAGCCGCCGCACGTGCCGCTCTTCGTTCGAGAACTTCGCGCCCATGAACGCGCGCACCAGATCCTGCGCCAGCGCCACTCCAACGACACGCGAACCAAGCACCAGCACGTTGATATTGTCGTGCTCCACTCCTTGATGCGCCGAATAGGTGTCGTGGCACATGCCCGCGCGAATGCCCGGAATTTTGTTCGCGGCAACGCTGGCGCCAACGCCACTCCCGCAGATCAGCACGCCGCGTTCGGCTTTGCCGTCGAGGACTGCGCGACCCACGGCTTCCGCGAAATCCGGATAATCGGAGGGGTTCTCGTTGAACGCCCCCACATCCAGAATCTCGTTGCCCATCGAGCGCAACAGGTCTCCCATGGCGTTCTTGAGCTGGAAGCCGGCGTGGTCGGAACCAATCACAACTTTCATGGATGACTCACTTTCGCAGGACTTCTTTGGCTGCGGCAACCACGTTTTCGATCTCAAAGCCAAATTTTTTGAGCAAAGCTTTGAGCGGAGCCGACGCGCCGAAAGTGTGCATCCCAATTATTTTGCCTTTCGGTCCAACGAACCGTTCCCATCCAAACGCGGCGGCCATTTCGACGGAGACGCGCGCCGTAACACTCGCGGGCAGCACGCTTTCTTTGTAGGCTGCATCCTGCGCGTCAAATAACTCCCACGAAGGCATGCTGACCACTCGCGCTTTGATTCCTTCCGCGCTCAATTTTTCCCAGGCCGACACGCACAGGGTAGACTTCGCTCCCTGTACCGATGAGGATCACATCGGGTTTTCCCCCGGGAGCATCCGCCAGAACATAAGCGCCCTTCGCAACACCAGAAGCCGCACCAAATTTCGCACGATCAAACGTGGGTATCGCCTGCCGCGTGAGCACAAGCGTAGCCGGCCCGTGGGTGTGCTGCATGATTACCTTGTACGCTTCCACGACTTCATTGGCATCGCCCGGCCGCAGAACAAGCATGTTGGGCATCGCGCGAAACGAAGCCAGTTGTGCGATTGGCTGGTGCGTCGGTCCGTCTTCTCCCAAGCCAATCGAATCGTGCGTGAAGATGTAGATTGCAGGAATCTCCATCAACGCACCGAGGCGCATGCTGGGGCGCATGTAGTCGCTGAAATTGAAGAAGGTGGCGCTGAAAGCGCGGAGCTTCGAAGAAACCAGGCCATTCACGGCCGCACCCATAGCATGTTCGCGCACGCCGAAGTGCAAGTTGCGTCCCTTGTATTCGTTGGGATAGAAATCGCCCGCGCCATCAAAGGTCAAGTTCGTCTTGTTCGAGTGCGCCAGGTCCGCCGAGCCGCCGATGAGCCACGGGATATTCTTGGCCAGCGCGTTCAAAACCTTTCCGGAGGAATCACGCGTGGCCAGGCCTTTCGCATCGGCGGGAAAAGTTGGCAGATCCTTGTCCCAGCGGTCGGGCAGTTTTCCGGTTTGAATTCTGTTCAGTTGATCCGCGAGCTCAGGAAACTGCTTCACGTACTCCGCGAATATTAAGGACCACGCCGTGTGCGCTTCCGCCCCGCGCTTCCCAATGCCGTTTTTGAATTGATCGTACACACCGTCCGGCACGAGAAACTTCGCATCCTCCGGCCAGCCGTAGAACTGCTTGGTCAGCTTTACCTCCGCTTCGCCTAGTGGTTCGCCGTGGGAAGCCGAGCTGTCCTGCTTGTGCGGCGAGCCGTACCCGATGTGGCTATCGACGACGACCAGTGTCGGGCGGTCTTTCGTTTTCAGGAATGTTTCGTAGGCGTGTGCCAGCTTGCTCAGGTCATTGGCGTCCGCCACGCGCGTCACGTTCCAGCCGTAGCCGAGGAAGCGCGTCATTACGTCTTCGCTGAACGACCAGATGGCCGGCCCGTCCAGCGTGATGTGATTGTTATCGTAAATCCAGCAGAGATTCGAGAGCTGCAGATGACCGGCAAGAGACGCGGCTTCCGATGCGACTCCCTCCATGAGGTCGCCATCGCCGCAAACTGCGTAGACGTTGAAATCGAAAATGTCAAAGCCCGGCTTGTTGTAATTCGCGCCCAGCCATTTGCTGGCGATAGCCATGCCCACGCTGTTGCCCACGCCTTGGCCCAAAGGACCGGTTGTCGTTTCTACGCCGGTGGTCAGGTGCGATTCGGGATGCCCGGGAGTTTTGCTGCCCAGCTGCCGGAAGTGCTTAAGCTCATCCATAGACAGCGAGGGCTCGCTCAAAACTTTTCCTTCGCGGCTGACTTGCTTGACACCCGCGAGATGCAGAAGGGAATAAAGTAGCATCGACGCGTGGCCATTGGAGAGTACAAAGCGGTCGCGGTTCGGCCAGATGGGATTGGCGGGGTCGTACCTCAGGAACTGTTGCCACAGTTCATAGACCACCGGAGCCAGCCCCATCGGAGCGCCAGGATGGCCGGAGTTGGCTTGCTGCACGCCATCAATGGATAGAGTTCGTATGGTATTGATGCACAGCTGGTCCATGTCTGGCTGACTCTTCGGCTGGCTCACTTTGGCTCCTGTCGCGGGCAGAAAGAACTCGCGCGAATCTCCCGAAAGGTTTTGATGCTCCAAACTACTAATCGGATGAAGTGATTTTACGTCAAAATGAAAGCAGGCGCTCTCTCGCGCTATGAATAGCGTTCGTGGACTCCGGCGCCACCGCGCTTCGCTCTCCACAGAAGCCGCCGGCCCTCCAGGAGAGAATTAAAAATTACCGCGCCCCCCATCGCTTGTCAATCAAGTTACAAACCACTTAAAAGGAGTTCCAATAGAAGCAGGCGCAGAAATTCCCGTCCTGCCGCAACTGCCGCGCCTCGATCATTGAGTGCCGTCTCCATACATGCTACTTTTTTGTATCTGCCCGGCCCGGGTGGCGGAATGGCAGACGCTGAGGACTTAAAATCCTCCGGGGATTTTTCCTCATGTGGGTTCGACTCCCACCCCGGGCACCATTTTTATTTTTTGGTACCGAACCGCCAGCCAAAGCCGCGCGTTACATTGACGCTAACATCCACCAATGTTACGCTCGCGCGGCAGTGCTCGATACCGCATGCGCGCCGTCGACCTCATCCGCAAAAAACGCGATTCCGGCGAACACTCCCGCGAGGAGATCGATTTCCTCATCTCCGGTTACACGCGCGGCGAAATCCCCGATTACCAGATGGCCGCCTGGCTCATGGCCGCGTGGATTCGCGGCCTCAATCGTTCCGAGCTCGCCGCTCTCACCGAGGCGATGCTCCATTCCGGCGAAGTGCTCAACCTCTCTCGCCTTCCCGGCAGAAAGGTCGACAAGCACTCCACCGGCGGCGTCGGCGACAAGACTTCTCTCATCCTTGCTCCCATTGTTGCTGCGGGTGGCCTGACCGTTCCCATGATCAGCGGACGCGGCCTTGGCCATACCGGCGGCACTCTTGATAAGCTCGAGTCCATCCCCGGCTTCAACGTCAATCTCTCGCTCGAGAAATTTCGTCAGTGTTCTCCGCGAATGCGGCATGGGCCTCATCGGCCAGACCGCGGAAATCGCTCCCGCCGACAAAAAAATATACGCTCTCCGCGACGCCACTTCCACCGTCGAAAATATCGGCCTCATCTGCGCTTCCATCATGAGCAAAAAGCTGGCCGAAGGCATCGACGCTCTCGTTCTCGACGTCAAAACCGGCTCCGGCGCCTTCATGAAGCGCGAAGAGGACTCCGTCCTCCTCGCCGAAATCATGGTCGAAACCGGCCAGCGCATGGGCAAAAAAGTCGTCGCTCTAATCACCGATATGGACCAGCCTCTCGGCCGCATGGCTGGCCATGCGAGCGAAGTCATCAGAGTGCATCGACGTCCTCAGCGGCGGCGGCCCGGCCGATCTCCGCCAATTGAGCGTCGAACTTTCCGCCTGGATGTTTTTTCTTGGTGACCGCACCACATCTCTCGACGACGGCCGCCACCTTGCCGAGACCATGATCGTAACCGGCCAGGCCAAGGAAAAATTTAAACAGGGCGTTCGCCTCCAGGGCGGCGATGAGCGCGTCGTCGACAACCCACAACTTCTTCCCCAAGCCCACTCTCGTGCCGATGTCCTCAGCCCCGCCAACGGCTTCATCACCGCCACGAATTGTGAACAATTCGGCATCGCTCTCGCCATGCTCGGCGGCGGCCGCGAAAAAAAGGAAGACGCCATCGACCATGCCGTCGGGCTCGAATTCCACAAACGCATCGGCGACCCCATAAAAAAAGACGAACCTCTGGCCACAATTCATTACAATAGCGGCGCAAAGTTGGCCGAAGCGCAGAGCCTTATCGCCGGCAGCTATCACATTGGCGAAGCCGCGCCTTCGGAAACGCGCCCGCTCATTCGACGCATTCTCGGCGGTTAGCGCGCCAACGATTTCGTCTTAAACCGCACGGCAGAAAGAGGTCCAGGAATGGGACGTTTCACCGGGGTGCTCGGCTTGCTCACCATGCTCGGCCTCGCATACCTCTTTTCCACCGATCGCAAAGCCATCAAACTCAAAATTGTTCTTTGGGGCCTCGGTCTCCAGCTATCTTTCGCCGTTTTTGTCCTGCGTTTCTCCGCCGGCCGCGAGCTCTTTGAAAAAGCTGGCTACTACGTGAACCTGCTCCTCGGCTATGCGTTTTACGGCTCCCAATTCGTTTTCGGCGAGCTCGGCCTGCCGCAATCGCCGACTCCCGGTTTCGCCGCTTCTCCGGAGCATTTCATTTTTGCCTTTCAGGTTTTGCCTACGATTATTTTCATCGCCGCCTTTTTTGCGTTGCTCTATCACATCGGCGTCATGCAGCTCGTCATCCGCGCTGCAGCCTGGATTATGACTCGCGTCATGGGCGCCAGCGGCGCCGAATCCCTCAACGTCGCCGCCAGCATTTTCATGGGCCAGACCGAAGCCCCGCTCACCATTCGCCCGTTTTTGAATAAGCTCACGAAATCCGAGCTGATGGTCGTCATGACCAGCGGCATGGCTCACGTTTCCGGCGGAATCATGGCCGCCTACATCGCCTTCGGCATCAAAGCCGAGCACCTTCTCACCGCCGTCATCATGACTGCGCCCGGCACTTTGCTCATGGCCAAAATGCTCGTGCCGGAAACCGAGCAGCCTCTGACTGCAGGCCGCGTCGAAATGCCTGAAATGGAAAAGGAAACCAATTTTCTCGGCGCCATTTCGCGCGGCACCGTCGACGGCCTGCATCTCGCCCTCAACGTCGGCGCCATGCTCATCTCCTTTCATCGCGCTTCTCTATCTCGTCAATGCCATGATGGGCGGCGCGCACAACTGGTTCGCCATCCATCCACATCTCCATCTAACCTGGTTTCCCTCCAGCCTGCAGCAGATATTTGGCTGGGTCTTCGCCCCCATCGCTTGGCTCATTGGCATTCCCTGGCACGAATGCATGGCCATGGGTAACCTGCTCGGTACGCGTATGGTCATCAACGAGGTCGTTGCGTTCCAGCAACTCGGCGAGTTCATCAAGGCCGGCGCCTTTGACCCACGTGCCGCTCGCATCGCTACCTTCGCTCTTTGCGGCTTCGCGAATTTCAGCTCCATCGGCATTCAGATCGGCGGCATCGGCGCGCTCGCTCCCGATCAGCGCAGCCAGCTCGCCAAATTCGGCATCCGCGCCATGCTCGCCGGTACCATGGCGAATCTAATGTCCGCCGCCATCGTGGGAATCCTCTCTTGATGCTGTTCGTCTCTGCGCTCTCTGCGTTCTCCGTGTAAATCTTTATTCTTGTCTTTTTTATTTCCTTCCAACTCCATGTAAAATCCTAATCACACAATGCCGCCCCCGAAAAGAGCGCGACCTAAAAACAAATTCCTCACCGAATTTGACCGTGCCGAAGCCGCGGCCAATTTCATTTTTTCCAAGACTGATCTCCGTCCCAGAATCGCGCTGGTCCTCGGCTCCGGCCTGGGCGCCTTCGCCGATGAATTTGCCGGCGCAACGAAGATTCCTTATGCCGAAATTCCGCATTTCCCGAAATCCACCGCCATCGGCCATGCCGGTCAGCTCGTCATCGGCAAAGTCGGAGAAATCCCCGTCGCTGGGATGCAGGGCCGTGTCCATCTCTACGAAGGCTATTCCGCCAAAGAAGTGGCTTTCCCCATTCGCGTTTTTTCGCGCATGGGCGTGAAAGCCGTCATCCTCACCAATGCCGCCGGCGGCATCAAACACGAATTCACACAAGGTGAACTCGTCGTGATCAAAGATCACGTCAATCTCCAGTGCGCGAATCCGCTTTCAGGCCCCAACGACGAACGGTTCGGTCCGCGCTTCCCGGATATGACTGTCGCCTATGACCGCCGCTTCCGCGAAATCACCGTTGGTGCTGGCAATCGCAACGGAATCGGCCTCTATGAAGGCGTCTACGCCGCGCTGCCCGGCCCAAGTTACGAAACTCCGGCCGAGATACGCTACTTGCGCGCGATCGGCGCGGATCTTGTCGGCATGTCCACCGTCTCGGAGGTCATCGCCGCTCGCCACTCTGGTTTGCGCGTGCTCGGCATCTCTTGCGTCACCAACGCCGCCGCGGGCATTCTCGATAAGCCGCTCGACCACAAGGAAGTCCTTGAAACCGGCGAGCGCGTCCGCGGTCAGTTCATCGCGCTGCTTAAAATCGTCATTCCCCGGATTGCAGCCGAACTCGGCTGATGCAACATTTAATTTCTCTTCGGAGGTGCCAGTGTGAGCGAACATGACCCACTCATCGAAGCCGCGCAACAAGCGCGCGAAAATTCGCACGCGCCATTTTCGAATTTTCGCGTTGGGGCTGCACTGCGGGCCACTTCCGGCCGCATCTTCGGTGGCTGCAACGTGGAAAACGCCACTTACGGCCTGACCGTCTGTGCCGAGCGTGTCGCCATTTTCAAGGCCATGAGCGAAGGCGAGCGCAACTTCGACGCCATCGCCGTCGTCACCGATACGGACACTCTTACGCCGCCCTGCGGCGCATGCCGCCAATTGATCTGGGAATTTTGCGGCGACATTCCTGTGATTCTGGCAAATTTGAAGGGCAAAACGGAAACGCTCCAGATGCGCGACCTGTTTCCCAAGCCATTCGATTCTTCTAACTTGTGACCGACGGGGAAAGAGAATGAATTTACAGCGAATTGCTCTGAGCAAACTAGGAATCGTCTTGGTGTGCCTGGCGATGATAATCGGCGGCCCCTTGAGAACATTTGCACAAGAACAGGCCAAGCCAGCCAATTTCGTCGATCTCCTCATCACCGGCGGCACCGTGGTCACTATGGACCCGCAGCGCCGCATCATCCGAGACGGTTATGTGATCGTCAAAGGCGACACCATCGTGGCCATCGGTGAGGGTCGCCCGCAAATGCCCAATGGCCCGATCTTCACCAAGCAAACCATCGATGCCAAAGGCGCTCTCATCTTGCCGGGCTTCGTCAATGGCCATACGCATGTTCCCATGACTCTCTTTCGCGGGCTTTGCGATGACGTCACGCTCGATGACTGGCTGCGCAAATGCATTTTCCCCGCCGAAGCCAAAAACGTAACCGAGGATTTCGTTCGTTGGGGCACTCGCCTCGCCGCCGCCGAACAAATCCGTTCTGGCGTCACCACCTTTGCGGACATGTACTACTTCGAAGATGCCGTCGCTGAAGAAACCAAAGCTGCCGGAATGCGCGGCGTCCTCGGGGAAACCTTCATTGATTTTCCCGCTCCCGACAACAAAACTCACGCCGCCATGCTCGAATACACCGAAAAATTCCTAAAGCGCTGGCAAGGCGACCCTCTAATCCACGCTGCTGCCGCGCCGCATTCTATCTACACCTGTTCGAAAAAGACTCTTCAGGATTCCGCCGCCCTCGCGCGCAAATATCACGCGCCGATTTTGATTCACGTCGCCGAAATGAAAAAGGAATTGGACGACAGCTTGAAGCAGAATGGTCTGACGCCCGTTCAGTATCTCGACAATATCGGCGTCCTCGGCCCCGACGTAGTCGCCGCCCACTGCATTTTCGTAAACGAAAAAGATCGGCAAATCCTCGCGGCGCGCGGAGTCGGCTGCGTTCACAATCCTTCGAGCAACATGATGCTGGCGAGCGGCGTCGCCCCAGTGATCGACGAGCGCGCCGCGGGCATCGCCGTCGGCCTCGGCACCGATGGCCCTGCGGGCAGCAACAACGATCTCGACCTGATGGAAGAAATGGATCTTGCCGCCAAGCTCCAGAAAATCACCCGCATGGACCCGCGCGCCCTTGGCGCAAAGGCCGTCGTCGAAATGGCCACCATTGACGGCGCGAAAGCGCTGCACATGGACAAGGAAGTCGGCTCGCTCGAAGTCGGCAAAAAAGCCGACATCATTCTGATCGGCCTCGACGAGCCGAACGCCGTTCCCATGTTTGACATCTATTCCCAGCTCGCCTATGCCCTCAAAGCCAGCGACGTCGAAACCGTTATCATCGGCGGACGGATCGTTATGCATAACAGGAAACTTCTTACGTTGAACGAGTCTGAAATTCTGGCCAAAGCCCGCGAATACGGCGAAAAAGTCGAAGCGTCCTTGAAATAGGAGCTTCTCATGCGATGCGGAAAAACAATTACAAGACCGTAGTACCCCGCTTTTGGAGCCGCAAGCCCGCCGAGGACGGCTAGATGGAACGTACCCAATATTCGAAATTGCTTGAGACCGCGATCGCGGAGGCCCGGCGCGGACTTGCGGAAGGCGGAATTCCGATCGGGGCGGCGCTGTTTGATGGCTCCGGCCAGCTCTTGGGCAGCGGACACAACCGCAGAGTTCAGGACGGCGATCCTTCGGCGCATGGCGAGACCGATGCGTTTCGCAAAGCAGGCCGCCAGCGCAACTACCGCGATAAAATCATGGTGACCACGCTTGCGCCGTGCTGGTATTGCAGCGGCCTCATCCGCCAATTTGGAATTGGAGTTGTTGTGGTCGGTGAGTCCGTGAATTTTCGCGGAGGAATCGACTGGCTCCAGGAAAACGGATTTAAAGTGATTGATCTCGCGTCTAAAGAATGTATGGAGATGCTCGCGAAATTCATCGCGGAAAATCCCGCTTTGTGGCATGAGGACATTTGCGAAGAATGAGCTGCGTTCTGCCGAAACGCAGCGCGCAAGCAGGAAACGGGTGAATTTGCATGGAACGAAAAATTAGAGTGAACAAGTATTTCCTGCTTGTATTCACTTGCGTGGCAACAGCGACGCTTGGGGTTGCGCTGCGCGCAAGAGCCTCCGCCGAAGACGAGATCCCGAAGCTTGCGGCGCTCATGGGCTGGAAGCCGGGAACAGTGGTCGCGGACATCGGCGCGGGAGACGGAAGCTATACATTCGCGGCAGTGGAGCGCGTCGGCGCAACCGGGAAACTATTTGCTACGGAAATCAGCCCGGAAAAACTCAAAGCCCTGAGAGCCGAAGTCAAACGGCGTGATTTGCATAACGTCACCGTGGTCGAGAGCGCCGAGTCGGAAGCGAATTTACCGCCATCGTGCTGCGACGCGATTTATTTGCGGCGCGTGTATCACCATTTGACGAAGCCGCTGGAATTCGACGCCAGCATTCTTCGTTCGCTGAAACCGGGAGGAAAGCTGGCCATCATCGATTTTCCGCCGCATCCGGAGTACGGACTGGTGAAAGGGGTTCCGAAGGACCGCGTAAACCACGGCATCTACCAAAAAATCTTGATCAATGAATTGGGCAAGGCCGGTTTTCGCGCTGAAAAAATTGTGGACGACTGGCCGGCGAATAATTATTGCATTGTGTTCGTGAAGAAGTGAGGCCGTCGCGGCAGAGAAAGAGCCGGCGGGTCAAGCGGCCATTTTTATCGGGTAGCTGCTACGCGACCTCATTGTACGTGTCATATTTCACTGCGATGTCGCGAACTTCCTGAAGGTTCATGTCGCGAAGGATTTTGCCGTCTTCGAGGACCGTTTCGAGCGCGTTTACGCCAAGCGCCGAACTGTCGGGATTGGGAGAGTCGTTGTCGACTTCCACGGTGAAGAATCCCTTGCCATTCTGAATCAAATTGAAGCGGCCGCCTTTGCTGGCTTTCGAGGGATCGGTCTTGGGATTTTTGTAGACGTTGTGCCATTTGCCGCCGCGGTCTATCGCGGAACACTTCAGCGCAAATTTCAAAGTGTCGCGATTCACCTGCTGGAGCAGCGCGCCGCCCATTCCATAACTCCAGATGTCCTGCGACCAGCCTCTGCGCGTCAACTGCCCGGTGATGTTCTGGATGGTGTAGAAGTTCACGCCGTCGCCCTGAACGAAGCGCACGCAAGGAACCGTGGTCTTCCAGCCTTTTTTGTTTACTTCGTAGCCGAAAATTTCAGCGACGATTTTGAAAAGTTCTTCGAGAACGGTGATGGCATCGCCGGAATCGGGACGAATGACGAGAGTCCCCTTGCGCTGAAGAATCTTATCGCGCAGCGCGCCGCCCCATAAATTGCGCACCGCATTGTAGATGTCGTAGGAATCGCTTACGCACGCGATGACGCCTTCCGGGCAGTTTTCGAGCATGTTGGCGTAGGCTTGTTCTTCGTTGGCTTCGCCCCAGGCAGTGATCGTGGAGTGCTCGGAAGCGGGAATGGAGTAGCCGGCGCAGTTGAGCGGGTCTTTCGCAGTGAGGTCCGCGGAATAAAACTGATTAAGAAGCTGGATGGCGGCGATGGTATCCGTTCCGAGAAAATTGAAAAGATGGGCGGCGCCTCCGATGGCGGCGGATTCTTTCGAGGAGACGCCGCGGAAACCGAAGTCATGCAGTTTGAAAGGGAGTAGCGAGGGATCGCCGGTGCGAACTAGGGCCTTGCCGATTACTTGCTTTATGGCGCGGGAAAGCGTCGCGACCGTGATGGGATACCAGACTTCGAGGAGAAGAGTTTCCGCCCAATTGGTGAGCCAATAGAATTCAGGATCGGTGTTCTCGATGGTGATGAGAGCGTTGCGGCTCTTGACGACCGTGCCTTCCTTGACGGCGCGGATACGCAGCGGAAGCCGTCCGCCGTGTTTCGCGTACAGCGATTTGAAACCTTCGTAATTGAAAGTTTTGGGGTGGCCGCCGAAATGGGCGTGCGCGAAGCGGCGAGCTTCCTCGATGTCGTCCGGAGTGAAAACCTGGCCAGCGAAATTGGATTTGACGATGTACTGGAGCAGGGCCAGCATCGTTTCATCAAACATGCCGCCGCGGGACTCGACGTAGGAATAGATGTGGCGGGTGTCCGGCGGGTATTGCCACCAGTGCGTGAGTTTGTAGGAGTCGGTATTGAGAATCGGGTTCAGCCGCAGAGACTGCATGAGGCTCCTTTTGGCCGCGAATGAAGAGGAAATGAGTAGATGTGCACCAGAAATAGGATAGCAGAACGGCGTGACTGATGATTTGCGGCTGGCAAGTGGCCAGTCGAGGACCGTCGCGAACGGCGAGGATATTGATTTGCCCTAGAAAATAGGTATTCAGCAGCCCCGGAAGCATTCCCGGGCCTTTTTCCATGTGTCAACACTTCTCGTATTTCCAGTATCTCGACTTACCTTGCGCGATCTGCGCGATGGCTTGCTGAAGCCTTTGCTCCTTCGTCTCGGGACGTTTGGCCTCGCTAATCCACTCGCAATACTCGCGCTGGCCGCTGGGACTGAAGCCGGCAAATGCTTTGGCAGCGACTTTGTTCTGCTTCAGGGCCGCGGCGAGCTCGGGAGGAACGGAAACGGGCCTTTTCTTTGCAGGTTTTTGCGGTCGTTCGAGGGATTTCGTGCGCTGGCCGCTACCCACGAGGTCCGCGGCGTGGCGCATATATGCCAGCAACGTTTTGTTGGAGGGCAGGTCTTTCAAACTGGTGATTCGCCCAAGCGTGCCCATCGCGTCGCTCGAATTGCGGCCATCCTTCTCCAGCATTTTTTTCATCTCCGGTCCCCAGAAGCCGAAGGCGCAGTGTTGTTTGAAAGCCGCCATATTGGCGAGGATGACGTCCTGCTGCACAAAAAACGGCATGCCCCACTTCATCGCTTCCGTGGCGCGAGGGCAGGCTTGATGCATCAGCTCGCGCAGGTGGGCCAGGATGGGGTGCGCAAAGGGCGCGGCCTTTTCAATGTATGCATCCACGCGCGGATCGAATTGCTTTTCAGCCATGGCATCCTCCGTGTTCTGGGGCCAGCAATTTAACAAAAGCGGGCGCAAAACGCAGCCTCGGGACCAGTGTACGGAGAGGATATTAGCCCAGGTAGCTATCCTCGTGACGGCGGCAATGATCCGAAGAGAATCGTCGCACTCCCTAGCTGTGAGTGAAACTTACCGACGAGACGTTGGTGGAGAGGGGACTATTCACTCCTCGCGGAGGACTTGCATGGGGTCGACGCGGGAGGCGCGGAAGGCGGGAATGAGGGAAGCGACGGCGGCGACGACGAGCACCAGGAGGATGACGGCAGAGAGTGTGGGGAGATCAGTGGGGGAGACGCCGTAGAGCAGGCCGACAAGGACACGCGAAGAGGCGACGGCCAAAGCAAAGCCGGCGGCGCAGCCGAGGAGGCACACGGTAAGGCCTTGCCAGAGGAATTGCTTGAGGATTTGTCCGCGCAGGGCGCCGAGGGCGAGGCGCAAGCCGACTTCGCGCTGACGGAGGCTGACGGAATAGCTGAGCGTTCCGTACACGCCGATGCATGCGAGAGAAAGAGCGGTCGCCGCAAAAAACGCGAGCAGAATGGTGCGGAGACGATTTTCGGCAAGCCCATCGGAGAAGCGCTCCTCGAGCGAGGCGAAATCGTAGACCGAACGATATGGATCGATATTTCGAATTTGCTTGCGTATGGTTTCGGCCAAGGCCATGGGCGCGCTGTGCGTGCGTACCAGGAAATAGGTGCCTGGCTCGGCGATCGGGGCACACCAGTAAATGGTGGGCACCGGCGCTTGGTCCAAGCCCATTTCCCGGGCATCGCCGGCGATGCCGACGATTTCGGCGGGGCCGGAGTAGCCCAAATTCAACGATTGCACATGGTGGCCGATGACGGGCGCGCCGGGGAAGTAGGTGTCAGCAAAGTCGCGATTCACGACCGCCGTGGGCGGGCCATCGGTTTCGCGGCAGAAGTCGCCCGATAACATTGGGATTTTCATGGTGGCGAAGTAACTGGCCGAGACGTAGCGGTTTTCGGCGATGATCTTGGGCTCGCTTTCGGCGCGTCCCTCGGTGAGCTTTATTTCTGTTTGGTACTTGAAGGGCTGACCCGGAACACCCACGGAGATCGCAGCGGCCTCGACACCAGGTGTCGCACGAAGCTTATCGAGAATGCGGTCGGTGAACTGGCGTAGTTTTTTCAAATTGCTGGTTTCGCCGTAGCCCATGCTGAGCTGGAAGCTGAGAATATGGCTGGGATCGAAGCCGCTGGAGACGCGGCCCAATTCCTGGAAGCTGCGAAGGAGAAGACCGGCGCCGGCGAGCAAGGTGACGGCGAGGGCGACCTGAATGCCGACCAGCAGCCATTGCAGGGGATTTCGCCCGGAGACTTGCGAGCGACTGGACTGCGCAAGCGATACGGAGAGACTGCGACGGGTGCCGCGAATGGCGGGAACCAATCCACAGAGAAGAGTGACGGCCACCGAGCAGGCCAGGGAATAAAGAACGATGCGGCCGTCGAGATGGATTTCTTCGACGCGGGGAAGCTGCGCGGCCAGAGAGCGGAAGATGTCAGACGCTGCCGCCGCGAGAAACAGACCGAGGCCAGAGCCGATGAGAGCCAGGAGAAAGGTTTCGGTGAGCAGTTGGGCGATGAGAGCGCCGCGAGGCGCGCCCAACGAGAAGCGGACGGAGATTTCGTGCTGGCGCTGAGTGGAGCGAGACAGCAGCAGAGCCACAATATTCGTACACGCGATGAGAAGAAGAAGCGTGACGGAGCCAAAGAGCAACCACAGGGAACGGCGCGAACCGACGATGATGGTTTGCTTGAGCGGCTCAATGCCAACGGAGAGTTGGGCGTCAGTTTTGGGAAACTGGCGGCCGAGCTGCGACTGCACGGTCGAGAGATTAGCGAGAGCTTGAGCGATCGTGACGCCGGGTTTGAGGCGCCCGATGACGGTGAACCAGTTGTTTTCCCGAGCTTCGCCGTAAGAAAGCCCAGCGGGAATCGGGCACCATAAATCGGTGTCGCGAATCGGAAAGCGAAACGAGGGGGGCATCACGCCGACGACAGGAGCCAAGTGGCCATCGAGGCGCAGATTCTTGCCGATGACGTTGGGATCGGCGTCGAAGCGGCGACGCCAGAAACGATCGCTGATTAGGACGGCAGCCGGTCCGTTAAGGGTCTCCTCTTCGGGGGAAAATTCGCGGCCGAGCGCGGGTGGCACGCCCCATACTCGAAAAAAACGCGGTGAAACCCAGGCACGGGTCACTTTCTCCGGAAGAGGCCCGGTCGATTCGGAAACGTCCTCGGTGTAGTAGCCAGTGAGCGCCTGGAACGTGGAATTGAGACGATTCCAATCTTCGAGGCGAACCGGAGCGACCACGTGGAAGGGACTTGAAGTTTTCGGATTGTATTGGTCGACGCGCACGAGCTGATAGGCGTCGGGGAAGGGCAAGGGGCGGAGGAGGATGGCGTCAATGGCGGAGAAGACGGCGCTGTTGGCACCAATGGCGAGAGCGAGCGTGAGGATAACGACGGCAGAAAAGGTTGGGGATTTGAGAATGAAGCGGACTGCGGATTTGAGATTGGCGAGGGAGGCGTCGAGTAAACGGACGCGGTAGACATCGCGCAGTTCTTCTTTGACCTGTTCGTGGCCGCCGAATTCCAGGATGGCGCGGCGGCGGGCTTCTTGGGGAGTCATGCCAGCGGCAATGTTTTCTTCGGTGAGTTCTTCGATGTGGAAGCGGAGTTCGGAATTCATTTGCTCGTCGGAAGCGCGTTTTGGAAGGATGGATTTCCACCAGGACATAGCGAACTCCTACTGCGCGGTTTGCAGAATGCTGGCTACCGCACCAGACAGACGATTCCAATTCGATTCTTCGCTTTCCAACTGCTTGCGGCCCTTCGCGGACAATTTGTAAAACTTGGCCTGGCGGCCTTTGTCAGAGGCACCCCACTCGGATTCAAGCCAGCCGCGTTTTTCGAGGCGGTGGAGGGCGGGATAGAGCGAGCCTTGTTGAACTTGGAGGACTTCCTTGGAGATTTGGCGGATGCGGAGGGAGATGCCGTAGCCATGGACGGGGCCAAGGGCGACGATTTTGAGGATAAGCATGTCGAGAGTGCCTTGAAGGAGGTCGGATTTCTCGATGGGCATGGCGTCTCCTAGACAATCGACATATTAAAGCAGCGGATAGGTAGAATGTCAAGGAGAGAAGCAGAAGAACCTTAAGCGCGCGCCAACGCAATTGGAATTCGGCTGCACTTCGATTTCCCGCAGGGCGATGGCAAGGCGGAATAGCCCGTTGGCGGCTTAGGAGTTCCAAGCGACGCGGGAGAGCTGCTTTTTGCGGGATTCCCATTCGGCGCCGCTGAGGATGCGCGGTGCGACGTCGATGAGGCGGGGAATCAGGCGAAAGACACTCGCGGCGGTCCAAGGACGGCCATCACGGGTGCGATAGTCGCGAATATTGAGAGCGTCGGCCATGCTGGTGAAGGAGACATCTTGGACGATCAGCTCGGCAAGAAATTTGAGGGTTTGCATTTCGAGGGGATCGTCTTCGAGGTGATGGCAGTCAGCGGCGATGCGCAGGCCGAAGGGGATTTCCTCGGAGGAGGCAGTCTCTTCGGGCGGTTCTGGCGTAGAAGATGTCTCGATTTCGCGCTCCCATTCGAGGGCGACGAGAGTCCAGCCAGCGTCGTGCATTTTCGAGAGGTACATGGAGGTCGGGAGAATCGTGACTTTTTCCCGAATGCGTTCGTGTTTTTTCATCTCTCCTCCTTGACGAGAAACTAGCACAGGGGACGGGGATCAAGCTAAGCAAAGATGTGGCAATTGAATAGCCGAATTTTCGTTATGTGCAACTAATAGAAGGAAAAGACTTTAGGGCGCAGTTAGCATGCCACGGAGGAGAACGAATGTTCGCTCGTGGGATGAAGTTGTCGCGTTGCCGGACAGTGAAAGCTGGCAGCAGGGCGTGAATTGAAAATTTTTGACCATTTTGAAAGCGAGCAGCGTATGATTTGCCCGTCGTTGATCCCCCCTACAACGTCACGTCTCCCCCGGCTCAGAAAGCAACGCGGTGGTTTATGGAAAGCGAAGCGCGGCGATTGGAAAATCGCGCTCCGGTGCGCGTGACCGTGGACTTGTCTGGACTGGACGTGCATACAGCCGCTCAGCAGGGAATCACGGAAAACGTGAGTGCGCGGGGAGCCCGTGTGGTGACCAGCAAGCCGTGGCAGCCGAATGAGCATGTAAAGGTGAGATCGCTATTGGGAAGCCTAAGGTCAAGAGCGCGTGTGGTTTATTGCCAGCCTCTCGGAAAAGATTCGTTTGCGATTGGGCTGGAATTGTTTGTGAGCGTAGGGGAATGGACGATGCCGCAAGCGGCGCCCCGGCATATCGCTTAACCTGTATTCGGACGTTGACTAGTCGCACGCGCAGAGTCCCCTGCGATTCTGGCCGGTGACTATGCCATGCCCCAAGTCTGTTAACTTTCCTCTTGAAATTGCGGCTCGGAGCCGTGTCTGGGTCGAGGGCATGCTACCGATTGGATTTGCGGCTGCTCGCAGTCACTGGGTAATGAAAGAGGGATCGCCCGGTGCATCGCCGCTAGGCAGGACAAGCTGGTTGCAAGCAAGGCGAAAAGATTCATACCAGGTACGAGTAAAGCTACCGACGAGTTCCTCGACAGTCCGCCCGCCGATGGTAATTCCCGAGTGAACGATTTCACCCCAAGTACGAACATGCGTGCCTTCCAACGGACGCTCCTCGAAAGTGACCCACTGCGCCATGGCGACACCCAGGGCGTGGTCGATCCATCCCACTTTCTTTCCCGGCACGCATGTGGTAATGACGTGGTCGATGCTGGCGTTGACCGGTCGGAGGAGTTCGATTTTAAGGCGGCTGCCAGGCTCCCATGGCCGGCCGTCCAGCCAGCTCACCTCGCCGTAGACGTTGGCGAAATTATTCCAGCGATGAGTGTCGGAAAAAACGAGCCAAGCGAGTGCCGGGCTAGCCTTAGTGATTACGGAATACTCGAATCTTGACATATCGGACTTCTGACTTCTCCTTACGGAAATTTTTGTGGGGGCCGAGCCAACCGCGGAAGCGGGGCGAAGGTTATTTATACGTTGTATCTTTAACGATGTCAAGAATATAATTTAAAGCGAGCTGTTCCGGAGGAAAGAGAATGCCGCGCAAAGCCGACGTCCGTTTGGAAGGTCGAATCGTTGACGCCGCATACCAACTGTGGAGCAAGGGAGGGGAGCGCTCGTTAACGATGAGAGCAGTGGCCCGCGCAGCGGGGACAACGACGCCAACGCTTTACGAGCGATTTCACGATAAACATGACCTGATCGTATTCTTGCGCGAGCGCGCGAGGCAAAAGATGTTTTCGGCGATGCAGGGCGCAAAGTCCGCAGAGGAAGCTTGCCGGTTGGGACTGACATTCACACTGACTCATGGGAACGAATACTTATTGTTGACGTCAGATTGGGCGGAGCGGCTAGGCCGAAAGGAGCCGATGCCGTCGTACGAATTTCTCAAGGGAAAGCTCGCCGAGGAGCTGGGAGGTGAACCGGCGGACTATGCGAGGGTGGCGCTATCGCTTGTGGCGCTGGTGCATGGCACAGCGATCCTGCTGCTTGGAGAAGGCATTCACCCGAAGATTGCGAGGGAGTTCAAGGAAGCCTGCCTGGAAGCATGCGAGGCGCTGATCGCGAGTGCCGGCAAGAGAGGCGTGAAAGTATAGAAGGGTGTTCCCGGCGGGGAACGATCCCGTTGGTGAAGACGTCTTGCAGAGTTTGCGGCCGCGTGTGGTCAGTCCGGGAGTTGCACAACTTTCCCCACAACTGTTTTCCGGGCGGCGCGAGACCAAAATTACTTGCCGGCGTTAGTGCGGCGCCTGGCTTTGATAAGGACGTCCACAGAATCGGGGCGGCCATTCCAGAAATCGAGACGAATGCGGCCATCAGGAAGTTGGCTGACGACGGCGGGGATGGCGCTCGCCGTGAGATACCAGCCTGCGGGGAGGACCACAGCATTCCGCGCTCTGCCCAGGCTGCGATCGAAGACCAATTCGTCGCCGTCGAGGCGGTAGCTTACCGGCGCGGTATAGGTTTCGGAAATGCGCAGGCGGACTGAGCGGCCTTTCTTCACGGGTGGAAAAGGGATCAGAACAACTTGGGTTGTGGGCGCCAGGGGCTCCCCGGCGTCGATTTTTGCGGCGGCGAGTTCGGCACCTGACATTAGCCTCGTAGGGAGTTTTTCGCCGGTGTCCAGGACGTAAGCGGAAGGTTTGGAAACCGTGCTGCCCTCGCGAACGACATTCAGATACTTGTCCGCGCCTTCATGCGATTCCGTGTAGTCGTGGAAGAGACTGAAGGCGTGGGTCTCAGGCTGCTGAAGGAAATAGACGATGTCGCGATCCTGATGGGCGCGCTCGGAGAGACGTGCTCGCTCGGGCTCACCCGGAAAGGGCGCTTCCCAACTGCGTGCCTCCGTTGTTGGATGTGGCGTGGCTGACGCTCCAGTTTGGGCGCCAAGCTTGGCGCGGAGAATGAGCGGCGCTTCACCGGGGCCGGCGTTTAGAAAGCTGATGGCGATACGGCCGTCAGGCTCCGGCAAGACTTGGGACGGGACATTGCAGCCCACCAGTTCGTAACCGGCGGGCAATACAACCTTGTTACGCTTGATGCCCAGTGGGCGATCAAAAACGATTGCATCGCCTTCGCGGTAGTAGCTTTTTGCATCCTTGTATGTTTTGAGGATGAGCACGCGACCCTGGCCATCCGGGGGCACAGGGCGCGCCAGAGAGATTTTGATGTAGTTTGTTCCGACATCCGCGCCGGACATGAGCGGGTCCTTGCGCGCTTCGCTGCCGCTGACTACCTGGAAATGGAGCCGCTCGCCGCTCATGGAGTCGAAGACTGATTCATCGCTGGCTGCACTCCCTTTGCGAATGGGGTTGTAGAAGAACCTTGCACCGGGCGTCGTTGCTGTAACTTCGTAGTGAATTCTGAAACTTGCGGTTTCCGGGGCGAGAAGGTCGTAACGCGTGTATTCATCGGTTTGCGTTTGCTTGGGGGAGGGAGAAGCGGCCGGGGCGAGTTCCATTCGCTGAGCGCACAGAGGCAGGCAGCCAATGAAACCAAGGATGGCAATCGGGAAGGCAAGTTTTTTAGTCATCAATTCGCTCCGCATGGTCCTCGTGCAAAGGTTCCTTCAGGGGCTGAATCATCCGCGAGCCGGCGTAACGTGTAAAGTGCAATAATTTTGCTCGCCATGGAACATCGGCAAGGTAAAATCACAAGCTGGGAAAATTCAGGAGAAAACGATGGCGAAGAAGCCGACGAGCGATGACGCACGGTTGATTCTCGAGCTGTATGACTTGAGGCGCGAGCCCGAAATGAGGAAGGCCAGGCAATGGTGGATCGCGACGTTTTGGCCCGCGAACGCGGATGATTTCATGAAGGTCGTCGCGGCGAGGGGAACGGACGAGAACCGCTGGCTGAGGCAGGTGCTCGGCTATTGGGGAATCGCGGCGTCGTTCGTGGCAAATGGCGTGCTCAGCGAGGCGCTGTTTCTAGACCCGTCGTTTTGCGGAGAATTGTTTTTTATTTTCGCCAAGGTCCGGCCATTTTTGAGTGAGCTGAGAGATAAAATGAAAAATCCCGAAATGATGCTCGGCATTGAGAAGGTGATTTTGGGATCGAAGCTCGGGAAGACACGATTCGCAAAAGTAGAGCAGCGCGTTCGGGCGATGCGGCCGCAGTAATGGTGTTTGCTGAGGTTCCTTTGCGCAGGCCCTTTTTCAAACTCGGAGCATCGATTATCTTTGCGGGGACACTTTTGTTTCCCGGGGCGATACGCGCGGAGGATTGCGGAGGCGGGGTTCAGTTGCGGCTAAGCGCGGCAGATGCGGCTCAGGGAAGTCTTCTCCTTGTGACGCTGCGCAGCGCGAAGCCGTTGGGGGAAGTAGAAGGCAAATGGAACGAGCGGGACGTGCCATTCTGGCGGGCGGGAGGGAAGGAGCACAACGCATCGGGCGCGGAAGTGCGGCGCGCGCTGCTTGGAGTGGACCTGCAAAAGCCGACGGGGAAGTATGAGTTCCTTGTCTCGGCGCAGATGCCAAGCGGCGAACACGTGAGCTGCCGCGCGATGGTGGAAGTGGAAGCAGGACACTTCGCAACGGAAAAGTTGACGGTGAAGAGGAAGTTTGTCGAGCCGGACCCTGCCCAATTGGCGCGCGCGGAGGAGGAAACCAAGAAGCTCCGTGCGATATTTGACCAAGTGACACCAGAGCGCCTATGGAACGGACCATTTCGCGTACCGCTTGATGGTGTTTTCAAGGGCACGAACTTTGGACGGCGCCGCGTTTTGAACGGGCACCCTGGATCGCCCCACACCGGCGTTGATTTCCCGGCGCCGACGGGCACACCAGTGCATGCTGCACAGAGCGGGCGCGTGGTGCTGGCGGAGCCATTGTTTTTTTCCGGGAACACGGTCATCGTCGATCACGGCTTGGGTATTTATACGTTTTACTGCCACTTTTCCAAGATTGACGCGAAAGTTGGCGATACGGTGAGAGCCGGAACGATTTTGGGCAAGGTCGGAGCAACAGGCCGCGTGACTGGTCCCCATCTGCACTGGGGTTTGACGGTGGAGCGCGCCAGAGTGAACGCGCTGGACATCGTGAGAGTGCTTGGAAAAGGCTAACCCCTTGTCACAGCAAGAGAGTTTTCAGGGAAGGCGCGCTTTGCGCATTGCATGTGAAGAATTTTGCCAAAAGAGAGAAGAATTCTCGGACTAATCTCGGACACGCATGGATTGTTGCGAGAAGAGGCCTTGCGCGCACTGCGCGGCTCTGACCTGATCCTTCATGCCGGAGACGTAGGTGCTCCGGAGATTCTCGACACCCTAAAGACCCTAGCCCCGGTAGTGGCAGTTCGGGGGAATGTGGATACAGGAGAGTGGGCGCAGGCGCTGCCAGTGACGGAAATGATTGCGGCGGGAGCCGTCACGGTCTATATGCTACATATTCTAAATAAGCTGGAAGTGAAGCCGGAAAGTGCTGGGATACAAGTCGTGGTCAGCGGACACTCGCACAAACCAGGGCAGAGCGAGAAGGATGGCGTGCTATATATCAATCCAGGCAGCGCCGGACCCAGGCGTTTCAACTTCCCGTCACGGTGGCGCGACTCGACTTAGGGGTAAGGCCACTGCGAGCTGAGTTCATCGAGCTCGAATGTGGAAGTTGAATTAGCTTTAAAGGGCATCGCAGTAAATCATAGAATACAAATCGGTTACTAGAGAACTCCGAGTCCGATGAGGATCCAGGTTTCCAGAACTGTAGCGCGAGCGGTCTCATTCTGTGGAAATCTGAAACGAATGGAGGCTAGTTTGCACTACCGAAGAGCGGCTTGTTGCCAAAATGGTGTTGAACTAAGCTGGGTAACGTACTAGAGTACTGGGGCAATGGCAGTTATTTTGGTACCGTCCCGCTATTGCTGGGAGAAGTGCCAAAACGCAATATACGAACGATGTGGACGACGTTCGTGCTTGCTTCTTCACTCTTGTCGACCGTTCACTTCAGCGTTGTGTTTGTAAAGGTGATGACGCTGAAGCCAGTCCTGTATGGGCCGGCTTAGGTCCCCGAGTCGTCAATTTCTAGCGAGAGGATAGCGTCTCTCATGGCCATACTTCATTT
Organism: uncultured Acidobacteriota bacterium; assembly: GCA_963824515.1. GTDB lineage: Bacteria > Acidobacteriota > Terriglobia > Acidiferrales > UBA7541 > Acidiferrum. The sequence continues at coordinate 691,310 of CAWGPN010000022.1, read as the reverse complement.
TCGGTGTAAAGAGCGGCGGCGGACATTGCGAGTCTGTATAACGGTCCCGATCACCGTGCATGGACAGGACGAAAACGGCGATAAGTTCCGGGTAAAAGCGAAGTCGCAATCAGTAAACCGGCACGGCGCCCTGATCCAGATGGACGAGCCCGTGGTCGTGGGGCAGATGCTCATCCTGGTGAATGAAAACGGCGACCGGACAGTCGAGTCCAGAGTGGTTTCCGTCAAGCATGACCGTGATAGCAAGACTTACGTAGGCGTCGAGTTTGTTTCGTCTGACTCGAATTTTTGGCACATGAGCTTCCCGCTTCCCGGAGCCAAACCGCTGCGCCGTACCTTCGACACCAAGGCTTCCGCATAGCATCTAATAAATTTTAGAGATCAACGGAAACTACGGCCCCCTCGCTTTCACCGAGAGGGCTTTTTCATTTTGCGAAGCGGTTTTCGCTTGCCTCGATTCGGCTTCGATTTTTGAGGTGGTTTTGCGCGCGCGGAATGCTTGCCGCTCGTGAGTAGGTCGCGAGTCTTCCTGGGAAGCTTCGCGACCACCATGTCGTAGGACTCGCGGAGTAATGCGGCGAGTTCTTCGAGGGGGAGGGCGTCTTTAGTCTCCAGCGCCACCCATTTGGCCCGCGCCAGGTAGGGCGCGGGGATGATTCCGGGGAGCTCCGTCAACTCCGCAAATTTATCGGGGGAAACTTTGAAAGAAAGCCAAATCCTCGCGGGGTGTAGCAGCGCGATAGCGTGAATCTTTCCGGCCACTTTGAATACCAGATTGTCGCCCCACTGAATATGCTCGGTGGTGTGGGGAAACGATAAACAAAGATCACGAATTCCCTCGATGTTCATAAGCGAACCTGGTCCATTCGGTTGATCCGCTAACTCGTTCGCCGTCCACGGATGGTTGCGACTATGCCTACCAATGCGGCGCCGAAACACATTCCCGAAGCGAGTAGCTGCAGGACGTCGACGGTGTGGAAAGCCGCGAATCTGGGCCTTTGCATTAGATTGAAAAGGCCGATCAAGCCGATGAAGAACGGGGCGAACGCAAATCCCGTCAGCCGTTTGAGATTGCTCATAGACGCTCCTTTGCCGGAATTATGGAATTGCCGGGGCCCAGGCCAGGCCGTCCACGCCTCGAGTCAGTTGGATCGGTTGCAGCAACTTATTGCCGGGAATGTCGAACACTTCGATCACACCCGTCTGGGGACAACTGATGAAAGCAAACTTGCCGTCCGGAGTGATTAGGAGTTCGCCCGATGCAGCCGGTATGTCGAAGGACTCCTTGAGTTTGGAACTGGCCAGGTCGATGACGAAGAGTTTACCGGAGGGAGAGGCGGCCAGCAATTTTCGGCCGTCTGGCGTCGGAGAGGACGAATAGACGGTTGCCGGAAGAGGAATCCAGCTCGCGATCTTGTTGGTGGCGGTATCAATGACCGCGATGCGCGGATTAACTTGGTCGTGAGTGAAGACATGCTTGCCGTCGGGAGTGATGGTAATGCGCTGAACGGTTTTTGCAACGGGGAGAACGGTGACAAGAGTGCGTTTCTGGAGGTCCAGCACACTGACGCTGCCTGGGCCCACATTGGCGGTGTAGGCGCGGTGGCCATCCGGGGAAATAATGAACATGTGGGATTCCGGAGCGCCAGTGGGAATTTCCGCAAGGACTTTGCGCGCGGCGGGATCGACGACGTCAAGGGCATGGTCGAGTTCCGCAGAAACGTAAAGCAGGCCATCGGGGCCAAATTCGGCACGATGAGGACGGACAGGTTTACCTAAGTCGATGGTGTAGGCAAGTTTGCGCTCGCGCAAATCAATGACGTCAATTTCGTGACCATCCGTGCCGGGCTTGCCGACGCCGGAATTGCCGTAGATGGGAACGTAGGCGAAGCGCGAGTCGGGCGACACGGCGGCTTCGTGACCGTTGATTCCCACAGTGACTTTCATAAGTTCCTGGCGCGTCTGCGGGTCGATGAGCAGAGCCGTATGATCGCCCTGGTTGGCCACGACGAGCATTCCGTGCGCCGCTGACGCGGGATTGCGGCTGCCTCCCGCGGCAAGAGCCAGAAACACGATGGTTGCGATTAGATATGAAGCCGGTGCGGACATGGTGTGCCTCGATTACGGATTTTGCCGGAGGAGCAGAGCGGCAAATCGCGCGGATTATAGCAGCCTTGCGACGCATTGCCACAGGGTTTCAGATGCCTGCGCTCAGTGAGGCAGGATCAGAAGCGAAGAATCTGGAAGAGAGCCGATTCGTTCGGGAGTAAGATACGCCTTCGCCGGGAGCCGAACTTGTTGCGTGGCAGTTTGAGAAGCGTGTGGGTTGCATCATGAAGAGCTTTCATGGCGGGGCGCTGATGATTTGCGGCGCGCTCGCTCTTACGAGTTTGCTTTTTGCGGCGCGACGCGGCGCGCAGGCGCATGGCGCCCAGGCGCCAAGGGACTCCAATTCCAGCAACTCGGCTGTGCAAAGCTCGATAGAGGGGAGACAGGATTGGCCGGCATACGGCGGCGGTCCGGAGAATACGCATTACTCGAGCCTGACGCAGATCAATCGCACAAATGTGAAAGAGTTGCAGGTGGCCTGGAGCTTTGATACGGGCGAACAAGGCGTGCTGCAGACAAGCCCCATTATTTTGGACGGGTTTTTGTATGGAATTACGCCGACGCAGAAAGTGTTCTCGCTCGATGCGGCTACCGGGAAGCTTTTGTGGAGGTTTGATTCCGGAATAAAGGGCACGCAACCGGATCGCGGGCTGGCGTTTTGGTCGAGCGGAGAAGACAAGCGCATCCTCGTTGGCGTGATGAACTTTCTGTACGCCCTCGATGCGGCCACAGGCAAACCAATTAAAGCGTTCGGGAAAGATGGGCGGATCGACCTGCGCGGGGATTTAGGCCGAAATCCCGAAAGACAATCCGTGGCACTGACAAGTCCGGGAATCGTGTACAAGGATCTGATTATTGTAGGCGGGCGGAATCCGGAAACTTTGCCGGCCGCGCCAGGAGACGTTCGCGCCTATGACGTGCGATCGGGGAAATTGCGCTGGTCGTTTCATACAATTCCTCACCCAGGGGAATTTGGTTACCAGACCTGGCCGAAAGACGCGTGGAAGTACAGCGGGGCTGCGAATAATTGGGCGGGCATGGCGGTCGACGTAAAGCGCGGCATCGTTTATGTGCCGACGGGGTCGGCGGCCTTCGATTTTTATGGCGCCAACCGTGTGGGCGACGATTTATTCGCCGATTGTCTGATCGCTCTGAACGCAGACACCGGCAAGAGAATCTGGCATTTTCAGGGTGTGCGACACGACATTTGGGACCGCGATTTTCCGTCGCCGCCCGCGCTTGTGACGGTGAATCGCGATGGCCGGGAGATCGACGCAGTAGCGCAGACGACCAAGCAGGGATTCGTTTATTTGTTCGATCGCGCGAGTGGCAAGCCGCTCTTTCCGATTGAATATCGAAAGTATCCAGCGAGCGACGTGCCGGGCGAAATCGCCGCTTCCGATCAGCCTTTGCCGGCGAAACCGGCACCGTTTGCGCGGCAATTACTTACCGAGGACATGCTGACCACGCGCACCCCCGAGGCGCACCGGTGGGCGCTCAAAAACTTTTGGACATTGCGCACCGCGGGGCAGTTCGTGCCATTCAGCGTAGGCAAGGACACGGTGGTTTTCCCTGGATTTGACGGAGGCGCCGAGTGGGGTGGCCCGGCGGTTGATCCGAAGACTGCAATTCTTTACGTGAATGCAAACGAAATGGCCTGGACGGGCGCGCTTGCGCCAGACAATGGAGAAAACAGCCCCAAGGCTCTGTACTTGAGCCAGTGCGGCGTGTGCCACGGTGAGAAGATGACCGGATCGCCGCCGGCGATACCCTCGCTCGCCGGCGTTGCAGGCCGATTGTCGCCGCAGCAGATTGCGACGACGATCAAGAGCGGCAAAGGAAGAATGCCGGCGTTCACCAACCTTGACGATGGCCAACTGTACGCTTTGGTCGATTTTCTGATGAGCGGAAAATCCAAAGAACTGTCGGGTTCAGAGCCTCCTCCGCTGAAGATGAAGTACCGCTTCACGGGCTATCACAAATTTCTCGATCCGGACGGCTATCCGGCGATTGCTCCGCCGTGGGGCACGCTCAGCGCCATCAGTCTGAACACAGGCGAATACCTTTGGAAGATTAATCTTGGCGAGTATCCGGAGCTTGCCGCGAAAGGCTTGAAGAACACCGGCACGGAGAATTATGGAGGGCCGATCGTGACGGCGGGAGGGTTGGTGTTCATCGCGGCCAGCGACTTCGACAAGAAATTCCGGGCGTTCGACAAAGCCACCGGCGAATTATTGTGGGAAACGACGCTGCCTTTTTCCGGCAATGCGACTCCCGCAACATACGCCGTGAACGGACGGCAGTACGTGGTGATAGCCGCGGGAGGAGGCAAGGACCCAAAGTCCCCCGCCGGCGGCGTGTACGTGGCGTTCGCGCTCGGAAATTAGAATGAACGAAAGAGCACGCAAGATCGTATAAAAGAACAGGAGATTGAATCCTGGGTGGACCGGCTGCCATTTCTAGGGAAAGAACGATAGGAGTAAGGCGGAATCCTCCGCGCGCTTCGGTGATTGACCCACGCCACCGGGGGAAGTAGGCTTTTCGCAACTGGCGACTCGTAAAACCACTCGCGCGAAAAGGAGACTCTGTGTACTGCTCAAAATGCGGAAACGAACTTCCCCCGGCGACCTCATTTTGTCCCATGTGCGGTCAGACAGTTCCCGCGCTGCCGTCTATGTCGCCCGTTCCACTCGCTGCGGCCCCGATTCACTCCGCCACGGCGCTTCCCGCCAGCGCAAGCTACGGCGTCGAGTACGCAGGTTTCTGGCTGCGGTTCGTGGCCTATATTATCGATGCGATCGTTTCCGTGTTGGCCTTCCTGATTCTTCTGGTACCGCTCTTCGTGTTGACGGGCGCCGGAGCCGCGCTGGGCAGAATTATTTCTGAAGGCGACATCAGCGACGACATGGGCGCTTTTCTCGGAGCGGGTTTCATCCTTGGATTTTTTGCCATCATCCTAGTCGTAAGCTGGTTGTACTACGCGCTCTCGGAAAGTTCTTCCTGGCAGGCGACGTTGGGCAAGAAAATTCTCAACCTAAAAGTTACGGATATGACCGGCCAGCCGATTTCCTTTGCGCGCGCTTCGGGACGCTTCTTCGCAAAAATCATTACCGGCATGATTCCTCTGATGATCGGCTACATCATGGCAGGTTTTACGGCGAAAAAGCAGGCCATTCACGACATGATCGCGAGCTGCCTCGTGTTGCGCAAAGTCTAACTGCGCCTTCTGGCTGCATTCACGGATCCGATCTTGCGCGCACGGCCTTCGTTCAGCCGTGGCGGACGGATTCCATGGGATCGGCGCGCATCCACGGCCTCGCCGCGGAATACGCCGTGACCACTGTCATCGCGCCCATAACAAGCGCCACCGCGAGGAGCACAAACCATTCCACGGGTTGGACTCCAAAAAGCAGCGATCGCACAAGTGCGCTGGCAAGGATTCCGAGGACGATTCCCAGGGTCAAACCCGCCGCCGTCACACCGCACGTTTGCCGCAATATCATGCGCCACAGGTCGCGCGGCTCAGCACCCAGCGCCACGCGAATCCCCAATTCTTTTTTTCTTTCGCTGACGGAATAAAAAACCGCTCCATAGAGCCCCACCGCGGCCAGGAGGAACGCCAGTCCGCCAAACGCACTGATACAAACCAGGGCGATTCGTGGGACGTATAGCGAAAAATCTATCCAGTCGTCCATCGTTAGAGTCTGAAAGAATAGTTGCGAGTCTATTTTTTTTATGGCTGCGGACATCGGCGCGAGCCATTGATGCGGGTTGCCGGACGTTCGTGCCAGGAGATAAACGACGGGCTGATACCGCTGATTCAAATCGAAATACATAAATGGACGGGCAGGTTCGTCGATGTCGATGTACTTGCCATCGCCGACCACGCCCACAACTGTGACAACTTGCTTGTCGTTTCCGATCTGCGCTGTCCTGCCGATGGGGTTCTGGCCAGGCCAATATTGTTCCGCCATCAAATGGTTGATCACAATCACGGGAGGAGCCTTCGGCACGTCTGCCGCGGTGAACATACGGCCCGCTAATATAGGAATCCCGAGAGTGGAGAAATAATTCTCATCTACGGCCATATAGGCAACGCCTGCCTCTTGCCGGCCCGAATCCGGAGAAACCCGCGATCCTTCTGTGTGAACCTGCTCCGTGTTTCCCTCGTTCCCGCTAAGAGGAAGGTCGCCGGCCAAACTCATGGACTTCAACCCGTAGATCTGCGAAACAGCGTCTCGCATTCTCGAGTACATGTTTCGGCCCCGCTGTTCGGAATAGCCACTGAGATGTAAGTCGAGCGTTAAGATAGCGAGGTTGCGCGGCGAAAATCCCAATGGGATTTGCTCGAGATTTCTAAGGCTGCGGAAGCACAAACCGACCCCGATCAGCACTACTGTGCAAATCGTTACCTGGATCACTACCAGAGTTTTGCGAATCCTTCCCTTACGCGTTCCACCAACCGCCAACTCTCCAGTCAAAGCTCCCGCTAGGTTGGGTGCGGAGCTGTAAAATCCTGGCACGAGGCCAGTGGCGAGTCCGACCAAGAAAACCAAGGCTGCGGTTGCGGCCGCGACTTGAGCATCCGGGTGAAAATCAATCGTCAACGGAAGTATGCCCAAACCGGGAATGTAAGGCTTGAATTGCAGCAATTGGCGAAGTCCGAGAAATGCCAGGAAGAAGCCAGTCAACCCGCCGCCGGCCGCCAGTAATGTGCTGTCGATCAAAAGTTCGTGGATTATGCGGGCGCGAGTCGCTCCCATCGCCGCGCGCACGAGGATTTCGTGGCGGCGAGCACTTGCCAGGGCCAGCAGGAGATTCGCTACGTTGGAGCCCGCCGCGAACAAGACGAGGCCGACGATCGCGAGAAGGATCACCGAAATCATTCTGGCCGAGCTAACCGAGTCCGTCGGCAGCATGCTGGTTTCCGTCAATGCGGCTACTCGATCCTTGTCGGTCGCCGGGTAGGTTGTGGAGAGTTGCCTCGAAAGCACTTGCAAATTGGCGAGGGCCTGGGCGCGAGTCACTCCAGGCTTTAGCCGTCCTATCAGTCCGCCAATCAAGTTGTGGCGGTCGGCACGCCAATCTTGCGATTGTGGATTGAACAGTGCGTCGGCCGACAATGGATACCAGACGTCCGGGAGGTCGCTAAAGATTGTGCCCACAAAGCTCTTTGGTGCGACGCCGATGATCGTAAGCGGCACACGACCGATCATTACGCTTTTTCCTATAACTTTTGGGTCCGCACCCAGCCATTTCCAGTACGAATAGCTCAAAACGGCAAGCGCGGAGGGCTTGTCGTCATCGGCACGCGCAAACGTTCGACCCAGGACGGGTTGTACGCCAAGAACAGAAAAATAATTGTCCGAAACCGCGTTCATTAGCCCTGATTTGACGCGGCCCTCGAACGAAATCGGGGTCATGGAGATGGAGTAAGGGAATGCGAGGAGCCCAGAGAAGACGCTGTTGTTGTCTCGATAGTATTCATAGTCTTCATAGCAGACGCCGCTGAAAGCTTCCCTTGGTGTGGATGTATAGATCGAGACGAGTCGTTCGGGAGCGGGAACAGCGGGAGGGCGCAGCAGCAGCGCATTGAAAATGCTGAGTCCAACCACACCAGCTGCCATCCCTATTGCCAGCGAAAAGACGGCGATCGAGGTGAGCTTCCAGTGTTTCCTGAGAATCCGGAGCGAGAACCGCAGGCTGGACCAGGCCGCCATTTTATCCCCCGTCGCCAGACTGGAGCCGTCAAGACTAGGTCAATGAGCCCACGCTGGATGGACTTGATGACTTGCCAGATGCGCTGCTGCGCGCTTTAGTTGCCGCAGCGATTGATCTACCTCGGCGGCGGGTCCTACGCCATTTCTATTTTCTGGTGTGCTCGCGCTCAGCAAGTCACAGCCCTTTTTGGATGGGGTAGCCCTTTTCCACCCAGTCCGCCGCGAAGCTCGTCGGGAGCACGAGCACGCGCAGGTGTTTGAAGCCCATTTCGTGAAGGGCCTTGAAAGCCGGGCGGATGTTGGGGCAGTGATCGAAAGGGCAGCAGCCGCAGTAAATGACCAGGTTCGTGGAACGGGGCAGTGCGGCAATCCATTTTTTCAGATTCGCGAGGCCATTCACATCGGAAGCCGTGCCATGGAAAGTTGCATTCGGGATGTGGCCGCCTGCGAAGAGCGTGCGAAATCCAACATAAACGATAGTTGGAGCGTTTTCACCCTTGGCGGCGCCAAGCTCGCGAACGAGTTCTGCCGGGTGGAGTTCTTGACCTTGGGTCCAGGGCTCCGCGGCTTTTTCCTGATTCGCGTGGGCATTCCCGGCAGGCCGCAGGACGGCCGCCAGGGGCAACGCCGCGGAAATCGCCAGCACCAGGAGCGTCGCACTCCGGCAAACTTTGGACGGCATGAGCATGATGGAATTTCCTCCGTGCACGATTGTAAAGCGAATTCGTGGGGAGGGCGATGCATTTCCGCCGCGTGTGGGGTGGCGACTTCCGGTGTGTCCCGCAGAGAATCTATTTCTTGAATTCCGTGCGCGTGCGCTGCAGCTTAAGAGCTGTAGTGCGCAGGGTTTCGGGGATGTTCTTGTTGGTTGTCAACCTCTTGAGGTCGATTGCATTGACCATCGGCAGCATGTGCAGAGAAACGTCCAAAGGCGTCTTCGGGTTGTTAATGAGATTGCGCACGACAACGTAGTTTTTTCGAAACTTGCGGTTGCCAGCAATGAGTCGAAGAATTTCATCCGTGAGACTGGTCATGGAGGCGAACGCTTCGACTTCCTGATCCGTCAGGCGGGGCGATTGCAGGACGGCGCGTTGGACCACTTTATTCGAATCGCGAACCAGAGTGCGGCGAGCCTCCGATCCGCCCTTGATTGCGAACTGCACCCGCTCGGCGACGCTCATTTTTGCAAGTCGCTGCAGAAGCGTAACGCGTTTGATGGCGTCCGGTTCGGCTTCCGCGGCCGCTTCCGCAAGCGCGGCTTCGTCGATGGCCGAGCCTAGCAACTCGTGGAGGTGCTGCTTCTGTTCCACGGTAATCGATGGGGAATGCTCGAGCGCCGCCGCGAGCGCCGGAGACTCGGAGACGCGTTCCAATTCCTCCATCAACGTGGTCACTCCGAGCGCAGAGAGATGGCGCGCCACCGGAATGAGGTATTCCGCCGCGCAATTTCTGTTCTGCACCATCGCGTCGCAGACGCCGGGTTTGTCCGTGAGATGCTTCCCGGCATAAGCAAACAGCGCGTGGACCGCGTTTTCGCGCTTCAGCGCCTCGACAAAAGATTCCGCCGGCTGGGAGAGAATCGCCTCCTGCGCGCGCTCGGCAACCTTCTCATCCGAATCTCCGGCGAGCACGGCCAATATCTCCGCGCGGTCCGCGGGGATCAGATGCGCTCCGCCGGCGCAAACTGCGATCTTACGCTCGCGCGGAGCACGGCCCGCGCGAAGTTCTTCGATGACTTCAGGGCTGAGTGGTTCCACCGGATGTCTGCCTCAAATCTCTCTCGCTCAGCGTTATTGTACCGGAGGCTCCGGGAGTTCCAACGGGAGGCATGGCCTGCCCGTTCAATTCCAGCAACACCGCGGAGGAATCGCCGGCAGACACTTCGAACTGCCGCTTGGCGGAAAAGTGGCGGGCTGCTCCGGCTGGCAGTTCGGCGTCCAGCAGCAGGGCGCCATCGGCCACGACACGCACCCGCGTCGCAGCGGATGTCGAGACAGAAAGATTCAGTGGAGCCTCGATGCGGACGGGAGCCGCGCCGTTAGAAGCCGGGTCGGCTGGCGGCGATGGTGTCGCGGCCGCTGATCCCACTTGCCCCTGGACCGGCAACATTAATGATGAAGGTCGTTTCGCGGCGCGATGCGCGGCAAACCGCCGCCATCCATAAATGCCGCCCGCGATGAGCCCGGCTATCGCCGCAAGCAAAGCGAGAATAATAACGATTGGAACCCAAATGGGCGGCCGCGGAATTTTGTTTTCGTAAGGCTGTGGAACGGGCAGGCTCTGCTCGCCGTGAGCTAGGTCATACTCGGCAAGGAGGTTCTCTTCGTCGAGGCCCAAATAACGGGCCACAGAGCGCACGAATCCGCGGTTGAAAATGCCGCCTGGGAGTTTCTCCCACTGCTCGTTTTCCAGCGCTTCGAGGTATCGCGATCCAATGCGCGTGGCCGTCGTCACTTCCTTCAGCGAAACTTCGCGCATCTCGCGCTCGCGCTTCAGGCGTTCGCCAAAATTTCCCCTGGCCATGAATCGAAACCTGTCCTTGCCGATGCACCCAGGGCAGCAGAGCGCTCGAACTCCGCCTCATTGCAAACCAGCCGGGCGCGGCGGGCATCCCTTATTTTTTCAGTGAAGGCTAGTTGGGCAGCTCGGCAGCGACCGTAAGCCTGTACGCCCACGCGCGGCCCCTATTCTGTCCGCACAAGGCGCCTAAATTCCCCTCGACGGCACTATAGAAGGTGTCGCGCGGCAGTGTCAAACAACCGGAAGCGCAGCTGGTTCTCAGTATCCGTTCGGGACTTGATGCGTCCGCGCGCTGGGATAGTCGTAGTACGCTGCGCAGGTGCCCGGCCATTGGAACACGCACACTTGCGCCGGTCGTCAGGAATAAATCTGGCTCGCGTTTGGCGATCGGGATAGGGAGGTGAGTCCTGGAACGGCAAATAGCAACTGCGGGCACTCTCTTCTCTGCCCCGCTCCCTTTGACCCGTGCCGGTCTCTGGATTCGCCTCCTCGCCGGAATCATCGATCTGACTCTCCTCGTTGTTCCGTTCGCCGTTTTCGTTTCGTTCCTGGCTGCCGGAATGGGCATCTCGAATCCTTTTTTCAATCACCGTACCGGAACGCCTCTCAACGATCTGCTCGTTCAATCTGGGCCGCTGTTCCTCTTCCTGTGCATCGCTTTTTTGCCCTCGAAAGCTGGCTCTATTTCGCCTCTTCGGAAAGCTCTGCATGGCGTGCAACTTTGGGAAAGCGTCTTCTGGGCCTCTATGTCGCCGATCTTGAAGGTAAGCCTGTCGATTTCTGGCAAGCCAGCATGCGTTTCTGCGCGGGACGCCTCATGCTGCACGTGCCCGTTGTGGGCGGCTATTATTTTCTGCTCGACTGCCTCTTCATCGGCCTCACGAGCGGTAAGCGCGCCCTCCACGACGTCCTCTCCCGTTGCCTGGTCTTGCGTGAACACCCTCGCACCCCGATTGCCCGCTGAAAAGTGCGGGTCGCCGGCTTTCCGTTACGGCCTGTACTTGCCGATGGCAAGATAGCCACGCCTGTACCACGAGATTCTTGCACCCCTTTTTACCACACGCCTATACTGGCAAAGATTCGCGGACCAGCCCCGGATCGCGCTCGTGGTGTTGTCTTCCTCGGTCGCGATGGGCGGGCCCGTAAAACTCTCGCACCAGGGATTAAACGAGCGTGGACGAAGTCAAGCAGTTTCCAGCCGTTGAACGCCGCCGCAATCCCGCGGTCTCCGGCGATCAACGTGAAGCCGGCGAAGTCGCCATCTTCCAGGAACTTGGGAAGGCGCTGACCTCTTCGCTTCAGCTCGACCAGGTTCTTCGCACCATCATGGAGAAAATCGACGAGTTTTTGCGCCCGGACAATTGGTCTTTGCTTTTGCTGGACGAAACCAAGCAGGAACTTTACTTCGAGCTTGCCGTCGGCAAAGCCTCCCAAGCGCTGAAAGACGTGCGCATCAAGATCGGCCAGGGGATTGCCGGCTGGGTGGCGCAGCACGGCGAAACGGTGGTCGTGGCCGACACTTCCAAGGACACGCGCTTCTTCTCTCAAGTGGACGAGAAGACTAAAACCGAAACGCAATCGATCGTCGCCGTCCCCGTAAAATTCCGCGACCACTGCCTCGGCGTCATTGAACTGATTAATTGCCTCGGTCCTGAAGGTTTTGACGACCGCGACCTCAAACTGCTCGAGGCACTTTCGGACTTTGCCGCCATCGCGCTCGAGAATGCCCGCCACGTCAAGCGCATTCATGAGCTGACCATCACCGACGACTGCACTAGTCTTTATAACGCCCGCCACATGGGCTTCATTCTAGAAACCGAAATCTACCGCTCGCAACGCTACAACTACCAATTCTCGCTGGTCTTTATCGATCTGGATCATTTCAAGCAGGTGAACGACACGCACGGCCATCTCGTTGGCTCCCGCTTGCTCGCGGAAATTGGCAACGCCCTCAAGGCGCATTGCCGCCTCATCGATTTTGCATTTCGCTATGGCGGCGACGAATTCGTCCTTCTCCTGCCGCAAACCTCTAAAGACAATGCCCTCAATGTGGCTCGCCGCCTTCATAAGCTGATTCGCGAAAACCTCTGGCTCGGTGCGGACGGTTTGAACATTCATGTGACGCCCAGCCTGGGAGTCGCCTCCTATCCCACGGATTCGCGGACCAAAGAAGGGCTATTGCACCTCGCCGATGAGGCCATGTACCTGGTGAAAAATACGCGCCGCGACAGCGTGGCCGCTGCGAACATTGGTATCCTGCCGGACACCACCTCCGCCACAGCCGAAACCGCCGGCTAGTTCTCCGCTCGCTCTTCGTCTCTTCTCTCCAGCTTCTATACAGCCCCTCGGAATTTTGCTTAACTGAACCTATGCGAAGGAGTGAAGCGGCGCGGTATGCGCGGTGGTCCGCGGCGGTGGCGCTGCTGCTGGCCGGTCTGACGGCGGGCGTGTATATGAAGCGCGGCTGGCAACGAATCCTCGACCGGAGGAAAGCGCCGCCCCCGGCTCCGCTCAACGTAGAAAAGCAATCCAGCGCATTGACCCTTTCAAAAATGGACGGACCTCGCACAATTTTTACCGTCGAAGCCTCCAAATCGACGGACTTCAAGGACATGAAAGCAAGCTTGCTTGAAAATGTAAAAGTCACGATTTTCGGCGCAACCGGCGAACGTCACGACACCATGCAAACCCGAAGCTGCCAGTACGAAAAGGCCAATGGCGGCATCACCTGCAGCGGCGAAGTCCAAATCGATTTGCAGAGCGCGGCGGATGCGGATCGCGCCGCAAAAGATCCCCATGCGCCGTCGCAGGTCGTCCACGTCGAGACCCGCGGCGTGAATTTCGATCGGGCCACCGGCGTCGCCAATACCGATCAGTTTGTTACGTTTACTTTTCCCGGAGGCAGTGGCGAGGCCGTCGGGGCCGAGTACAACTCCGAGGAAGGGACGCTGCGCCTGCTGCAAAACGTCAAATTGAAGCTCCATCCTTCCGCAAAAGAATCCTCCGGGAAATCCCGCGGGGAAACTGTCTCGCTCGAAGAGGTGCAAGTGACGGGCGCCAGCCTCGATTTCGGCCGGGATGCGCGGACGCTTCATATTCTGGGCCCGGCAGAGGCAGATTCGCGCACGGACAAATTAACGGCCGGAGAACTTACTCTCGAGTTTGATTCGGAATTTCAGGCGCGGAGGCTTCTAGCCATCGCTGGCGCGATGGGTAAGCTTCCGGAGCTCACTTCGCAGCGTCGGGCCGGCTCGATGCTTCTTGACGCGGACAAAATGACTGCACTGTTCGCTCCGGAAGGCTGGGTCACTCGGCTGGAGGGGACCGGGAATGTTCACGGTTCCCGTAATGGACCGGCGGAAGTGGACGAATTTCATGCCCACGCGGCCTCGCTTGATCTCTGGCCTCGCGGGAATCAGGCCAAAGAGATGAATCTTACCGGTGGAGTTCTCTTAAACACGCGCATGGCCAGGAATGCCGGCTCACGAATTCTTCAGACGGGCGCTCTTCGCATGGAGTTCAGCGAGGCAAGCGGCGGCCAATCCGGCAAGCCCACCAGCGCTGAGACGCTGACCGCCGGCAGCATGGAATGGACGGACGCGCCTGCGCAATCCAACGCCGCGCCTACGCGGACGAAACTGGAAGCGGACAAGCTCCAATTGGTTTTTGGTGAGCGGGGCACGCCCAAACAACTGGATGCCACGGGCCATGTGCAAACCGAGCGCGCTATTGCCGGCCATCCGATCCAAACCGCCACAGCCGACTCTGGAGTGGCCCAGCTTCTTCCCGCGGGCGGATGGTCGCGGATGGATTTGCAAGGCGGTGTGAAGCTAAAAGAGGCTGGCCGCAACGCGAAGGCAGATAACGCCACGTTCCTGCGAGCCGCGCAGACGGCGATTTTGACTGGCCATGCGATCGTCCGCGACGCGGCCACCGAGACGCTCTCTCCCCGAATCGAGTTTACCGGAACGACCGGCGAAATCCGCGCGGAAGGCGGCGTGCGCTCCACGGATTTTTCGCCCAACGGAGCTACCGTCCATCTCGCCGAGGTGCCCGCAAACATTTCCTCGGACACCATGCAGGCCAATTCGAAATCGGGACGCGCCGTGTATTCCGGGCACGCGCGCCTCTGGCAGGGTGACTCCGTGCTGGAAGCGGACTCCATTGAGCTGCTCCGCGATTCAAAAATCCTGAATGCCACCGGAAATGTGCGCGCCATCTTTCCGCAGACGCCGTCTTTAGCGCCGGCTGGCGCGCCCCAATCTTCGGCTAATAAGACCGTTATCTGGCATGTACGCTCCGGATCGTTTAGCTACAACGACGCAAAGCACATCGCCCATCTTGAGAAGAACGTTGCCGTTCAGTCGCCAAACCAAAGGATTCGGGCACCCGAGATGGATCTGTACTTCACGAGCGGCGACGGCAGCTCCACAAGCGGCTCGAAGGGAACTCCCGCCAAAACTGGAACGCAGCAGATCAGCCGCGCCGTGGGAACGGGCGGCGTCATCGTCGACCAGGGCGCCCGCCGCGCCACCGCCGAGCGTGGAGAATACACCGCGGCTGACGGCAAGTTCGTCATGAGCGGCGGAAATCCGACGCTCTACGACGGTTCCGCCGGCAGCACCACGGGTCGTCAATTGACCTTCTTTTTAGCGGATGATACGATCATCGTCGACTCTGCAAATGGTTCGCGGACGTTGACGAAACACCGAGTCGAGAAATGACGCGGCCGCCGAGCGGCCGTTCGTGACGAGGTATGCTGAAACTCCAGGCCGTCGAGTTGAGCAAGTCGTATCGCGGTCGCAAGGTCGTTGATGACGTTGAGCTGGAGATCGGCCAGGGTGAAGTCGTCGGGCTCTTGGGACCCAACGGCGCCGGAAAGACCACTACCTTTTATATTCTAGTCGGTCTTGCCAGGCCGGACTCCGGCCACGTTCTCTTGAACGGCGGCGAAATCACCGACCTTCCCATGTACCTCCGGGCTCGCAGTGGCATCAGCTATCTTCCTCAGGAACCCTCGGTCTTTCGCCAACTGACTTGCGAAGAAAATCTGCTCGCCGTTCTCGAGACTCTCCCTCTCACGCCCGAGCAGCAACGCGACCGTTTGGAAGAACTCTTGGTTCAAATGGGACTCGAAACCGTACGCACCAGCAAGGCCTACACTCTCTCAGGCGGTGAGCGCCGCCGCCTCGAAATCGCACGTTCTCTCACTTTGCAGCCGTCCTTCATCCTCTTGGACGAGCCTTTTTCCGGCATCGACCCTCTTACCGTAAAGGATCTTCAGGAAATCATCCGCGATTTGAGCCGCTCGGGCATCGGCGTCCTGATCACCGACCATAACGTCAGGGAAACACTCACCGTCACGGACCGCGCATACATCGTGAATCATGGCAAAATAATGGCAAAGGGCACGCCCCTGGAATTAAGCAACGATGCGGAAGTCCGCCGCGTTTATCTCGGCGATCATTTCCGTCTGAATTAAAATTCAAGCTGGGGGACTTTGAAGGGATAATCGGAACCGACCATGGCCTGGCAGGGACTCAAGCTCAACCTCCGAGTGGCGCAGCGGCAGATTCTGACGCCCGGCCTCGTCCAAATGGTCAGCGTCCTCGCCCTGAACCGTCTCGAGCTTCGCGAGATGATCAACCAGGAGATGATCGCCAATCCCGTTCTCGAAGAGCTCAGCGAAGAACCCACGCAAACCGACAACTACAGCGACGAAACTTTCCTCAAAGCCGAAACCGAAAAGCTTCCAGAGAAGCCCGAAGCCAACCCCTTCGACGAATTCGATGTCGGCAGCTTTTTCAACAAATATCTCGACACCGGCGGCGACGGCGGCCAATCCCAGGAAAGAGAAGTCTCCGAGCGGCCCTCCTTCGAAAAGTTCCTTTCCTCCCCCAGCGGCCTTACCGAGCATCTCACCTGGCAATTGAGCATGACCATTTGCTCCGAATCCGTCAAAGAGCTCGCTGAAAGCATCATCGGTAATCTCGATGAAAACGGCTACTTAACCGCTTCGACGGAAGAACTGTTTCAGAGCGGCAAATATTCCCAGGACGATCTCGATGACGCCATGGCCGTCGTGCAGGATTTCGACCCCATGGGCGTCGGTGCGCGCGATTTGCGTGAATGCCTGCTGCTCCAGCTCAAAGCCTTCGATCCGCAAAACACGCTCGCCCAGCAGATTGTCTCTGAACACTTAAAACAAGTTCAGTCCAACCAGTTGAAGGAAATTGCCCGCGCGCTGAACCGTCCGCTCGAAGTCATCAAGCGCTCGCTCGAAGTCATCAAGAAGCTCGATCCCCGGCCAGGCCTGCGTTACAACAAGACCGAGCCGCGCCTCGTCGAGCCCGACGTCTATTTCCGCAAAGTCGATGACCAGTGGCAGGTCTTCCTGAACGAAGACGACATGCCCCAGCTCCGCCTCAGCCCCACTTACCGGCGCCTCCTTGCACGTGACGCCGCCGACCGCGACGTTCGCAACTACGTCAAGGAACGCTTCACCGCCGCCATCCAACTCATGAAAAATATCGAGCAGCGCAAGCACACCATCCTCCGCGTCTGCCAGTCCATTATCGCCCGCCAGGGCGAATTCCTCGATCACGGCCCCGACGCCCTCAAGCCCATGATGATCAAGGAAGTCGCCGAGGAAGTCGGCGTCCATCCCTCCACCGTCAGCCGCGCGGTTGCCAGCAAGTACGCGCACACATCGCAGGGCGTCCTCGAGCTTCGCTCCTTCTTCAGCGAATCCGTCAACGGCCCCGAAGGCAGCGGAATGTCCCTGCTCACGCTCAAGCGCGTCGTCAAAAAAATGATTGAAGAAGAGGACGGCGCCAAGCCGCTCACCGATGAGCAAATCGCCAAAAAGCTTGACGATGCCGGCATTCACGTCACCCGCCGCACCGTCGCCAAGTACCGCGAAGATATGCGCATCCCCAGCACTCACCAGCGCCGGGTAAAGAGCTGAGCCGCCCACTTCCGTGAAGACGACCACCAGACGCGACGCGCGCCATCTCGTTATCCTGACCGGTGTCTCCGGCTCGGGCAAAAGCACCGTCCTCAAGGCCTTCGAGGACATGGGGTTCTACTGCGTCGATAATCTACCTGTCGAATTGATTCCGATTTTCGCCGAGCTTCATGCCGCCGGCGAAGGCGATTTCGCCCGCGCCGCGCTCCTCGTAGACGCTCGCGAGGGCGTGCAACTCGAAAAACTTCCCGCACTCCTCAAGCATCTCCGCAAGGATCATCCCATCACTCTGGTTTTCATCGACGCTACCGACGACGCCCTGCTTCGCCGCTACAGCGAGACGCGCCGCCCTCATCCCCTCGGCAAGGCTCTTTCCGTTCGCGAAAGCCTCCGCCACGAACGCACGCTCATGGAGCCCATCCGCAAGCTCGCCGATGTCGTCATCGACTCCACACAGTTCAACGTCCACGAACTCCGCACTTTCGTTACCGAGCGCTTCAAAAATCCCGACAAGCGTCCCATGCTCGTGTCCGTCGTCAGCTTCGGTTACAAATCTGGCGTCCCCTCCGACGCCGACCTCGTTTTCGACGTCCGCTTCCTCCCCAATCCCCATTTCGTGCCCAGACTCCGCCGCTTTACCGGAAAAGATCCCAAAGTTCAAAAATACATTCGATCGTTTCCCCAGACCGCGGAATTCCTCCGCCGTCTCGAAGGCTTGCTCATTTACCTGATCCCGCATTACATCCGCGAAGGCAAAAGCTATCTGACGATTGCCCTCGGCTGCACTGGAGGAAAGCACCGCTCCGTCATGCTCGCCGAGCAGGTAAAAAAGTCCCTCGAGAAGCGCGGTTTTTCCACCAAAGTCGTCCACCGCGACATCGAGAAATAGCGGATCCGTTTGCGCATCCCGTTACCTGTCCGCATGATTGCCGGCACTAGAAAGCGCAAGTTCAATTGTTGCCTTCTCAGCCCGGGGCGCTTATTGCCGATTCGGTCCCCGGAAACTGTTGTGCCTCGATGATAATGTCCCCTTTTGTGCTCGATAGAAATGTCCCCTTAATAGGGCCTCTGAGAGGAGGCCAGCTTGGGGCGGACAGGGATGAGCGAGAGGGAGCTAGATCGGGCGGGGGTGTTGGCGCGCGTGGCCGGTAAGCAGTTGCGCGTGGTAGACGCGGCGGTGATGATGCGGGTGAGTTACCGACAGGCGAAGCGGTTGTGGAAGCGATACGGAGAGCAGGGCGCGGCGGGGCTGAAGCATGGAAATGCGGGGCGACGCTCGAATCGCGCACAGGACGAGAGGTTCCGACGCAAGGTGCTGCAGATGGTGCGGCGCAAGTATGGTGGTGCAGTCGGGGAGCGGTTTGGGCCGACGCTGGCGGCCGAGCACTTGGCAGCAGAGGACCAGCTGCGAGTGGATAGCGAGACGCTGCGGCGATGGATGCTGGCCGAAGGGTTGTGGAGCCGGGAGCGCAAGAGGCGGAAGCATCGGCAGCGTCGGGAGCGCAAGGAACATTTCGGAGAGATGGTGCAGTTGGACGGCAGCTTTCACCGTTGGCTGGAAGAGCGCGGGCCGGAAGGGTGCTTGATCGATCTGGTGGATGACGCAACCAGCACGACTTGGGCGCAGCTGGGCGAACAGGAAACGATCTGGGCGGTGGTGGATGGTTTGCGCGCGTGGATCGAGCGCTATGGAGTGCCGCTGTCGTTGTACGTGGACTGGAAGAATCTCTACAAGCGAGCAGCGACGCCGAAGGAGCGGTTGCGAGGCGAAGAGCCGGTCACGCAGTTTGGGCGGATGTGCGCGAAGTTGGGGATCGAACTGATCGCGGCCAGTTCGCCACAAGCGAAAGGGCGAGTGGAGCGGCAGCACGGGACGCATCAGGACCGGCTGGTGAAGAAGCTGCGGCGGAAGCAGATTACCAGTCACGAAGGGGCGAATGTGTATTTGCGACAAGAATATCTGCCGGAGCACAACGAGCGGTTTGCGCGCGTGGCGGCCCAGGCGGAGGACTATCACCGGCGAGCGCCACGTCAGGCGGAGCTGGACCGGATTTTCCGGCTGGAGAGCGAGCGGACCATGGGGAACGACGGGGTGGTGCGGTACCAGGGCCATTTTTACCAACGGCAAGGGCAGAGCCGGGAGTATGCGCCAGCACAGAGCAAGGTGCTGGTGTGCGAAGGGCGGCATGGAGAGATCCGCATCGAGTATCGAGGCCGGGAGATGCGGTTTCAGGAGATCGCCGCGCCGGCCAGGCCGAGGGTGAGAAAGCGCAGAGCAGTGAACTGCAAAGAAAGGCCGTGGCGGCCAGCGTGAGGAGGAAAGCGGTCGCGAATCATCCGTGGAAGCAAGCGGCGCGAGAGGGCGCCGAGCGGAAGGCGCTGAAGCGCGCGGTGGCGGAGCGGCCGTCGTGGGCCTGGTCCTGCGCTTCGCCCTAAACGCTGCGCCCTTCGGGCTCCGCAGGGCTGCGCTCCGGCCCAGGCCCACGACGGAGAAAAACCAGGAACACGAAACCAACAATCAAAATCAAAAGGGGACACTTCTAACGAGGTAAGCTAGGGGACATTTCTAAAGAGCTTTGACATTCGGTCCCCGGAAACTTGACACACACCAAGCCGGAGCAATAGCGTACCAAGTGCACCAGTCAGGGGGGCCTCAAGCTTGGCGCAGCTTCTTTCACCGCAATTGAAAAGGCTTTTGAGTTACGTCCGGCCGTACCGTTTCCGGATGTCGGTGGGCGTCGTGTTGCTCGCCTTCGTCGCTTTGGCGGAAGGTGTGATCGCGTTGATGATCGCCCCCATTTTTGACCGTGTCCTCAATCCCGCGGCCAGCGATTCGCGTCTGTTGCTTTTCAATATGCCGTTCAGCGGCCATCCCGTATATCTCAATCAATTCTTTCCGCCATCCATCCATAACGTTTGGCCGATAGTATCCATCTCCCTCCTCGTCGTCTTTTTCGCCAAGGCCATCGCGGAATTTGGCGGCGGCTTTTTGATCCAGGCCCTCGGCCATTCGGCGATCACCGATCTCCGCAACCAGCTCTACGCCAAACTCATTCGCCAGCCCATCGGCTTCTTCCAGCACCAGCCTGCTGGGCGCCTTATCTCCACGGTCATCAATGACGTCGAGCGCGCCCGCCTCGCTCTCTCCGAATATCTTGCCGATCTCTTTCGCCAGGGTTTTGGCCTGCTTGTTTTCATCGCCGTCCTCCTCAAGATTGATTGGAGGATGGCCCTGGCCTCGATTGTCCTTCTTCCCGCGGTGGTTTGGCCTGTCGGAAAACTGGGCCGCAAGATTCGTCGCTCGGTCGCCAGCAGCCAGGACCGCCTCGGCGAATTGAGCCAAATCCTTCAGGAGACGGTCAGTGGCAACCGCGTCGTCAAAGCCTTCGGCATGGAAGATTTCGAGACCAGCAAGTTCCGTATGGCGGCGCACAAGCTGCTGCGCGAGACGCTCCGCTGGGTTCGCGCCTATGCCCTCAGCTCTCCACTGATGGATTTGCTGCAACCTGTTGTCATTGCTATGCTGCTTCTCTATGCTCGCCAAAGAATCCGGTTGCACGAGCTGACCCTTGGTCTATTCGTAGCCTTCGTCTACGCTTTATTCAAGTCCTACGAGCCCGTAAAGCGCATGGGTTCGATTTACCAGCAGTTCGAGCAGGCCCATGGCGCGACCACGCAGGTCTTTGCGTACCTTGACCTTTCTGAAGAAGAGCGCGATGCGCCCGGCGCCCGGACTCTCCCGCCCTTCTCTCGCGAAATCGAGTTCGCGGGTGTCAGTTTCTCGTATGATTCCACGCCGGTGCTACGCGAAATCAATTTGCTGGCGCGCAAGGGGGAAGTCATTGCGCTGGTGGGATCCAGCGGTGCAGGCAAGACTACTCTCGTGAATTTGCTTCCGCGCTTCTATGAACTAACTGCCGGTTCCATCCGCATCGATGGCATAGACATTCGCGAAGTCACCATCCGTTCCCTTCGCGAACAAATCGCCATGGTCGCCCAGGAAAACATCCTCTTTCACGACACGGTGTGGAACAACATCTCCTATGGCCTCAGCAGCGTACCCAAGGACCGCGTCGCCGCCGCCGCGCAAGCCGCCCTCGCCCACGATTTCATCATGGAATTGCCGCAGCAATACGACACAGTGATCGGTGAACGCGGTACCCGCCTCAGCGGCGGCCAACGTCAGCGCATTGCCATCGCCCGCGCCATCCTCAAGGACTCGCCCATCCTGATACTCGACGAAGCAACTTCCGAGCTCGATGCCGAGTCCGAAATGTACGTGCAGAAAGCTCTCGCCAATCTCATGGTCGGACGCACCACCTTCGTTATCGCCCATCGCTTGGCCACCATCCGCCGTGCGGATAGAATTCTCGTCCTGGAAGACGGCCAAATCCGCGAGAGCGGCACGCATTCCGAACTCATGGCCCGCGCTGGCACCTATGCTCGCCTGCACGATTTGCAATTCGCAGACGACGACATTCTCGCGCCCGCTCAGGCCTCTACGGCGAATCTGGCGGCCTCGGCGGAACCCTTATGACCCAAACCTCTGCATTGCCAAAAAGTGTATTGCCAAAAAAAGACGCCGAATGTCTCTCCATGACCGGTTACGCGCAAGCCCGCAGCGAACAAAACGGTTGGGCCGTCCGCGTCACTGTAAAAAGCGTCAATCACCGTTTCCTGGACCTGAAGTTGCGCCTTCCCGAGGGCTTTGACTTGTATGAGCAGCGTTTGCGTCAAGTCCTGCGGGAACGTATTCACCGCGGCCACGTCGAGGTTTCCGTGAATGTCGATCCCGCGGTCGCCGCGCCCGTGCAGGTCAATCGCGAACTTGCCCAGACTTACATGCGCGTCGCGGAAGAATTCCGCCAGCAGTCCCGGGCCGCTGCGGACGTGGATGTTGTCGCCATTTTGCGCTTGCCCGGAGTCATCGCAGGGATTTCCGCCGCCGTACCCGAATCCGAAGATGGCCAGGCAAGCCTTGGCCACGCGCTGGACGCTTGCTTGCTCGAAGCGCTCGTCAAGCTTGATGATATGCGCCGGGCCGAAGGCCGACATCTCGTCGAGGATTTGCGCGCGTGTTTGGCTCGTATTGGCGGCCATACGGAGAAAGTTCGCGAACTTTCCGCCGCCCTTCGTCCCGTTTTTGCGCGCCGCCTCGACGCCCGCCTCAAAGAACTTCTGGGTGGCGCAGGCATCGATCCTGCGCGCCTCGCACAGGAGGCCGCCCTGCTTGCGGAACGCAGCGATATCAGTGAAGAATTAGACCGCCTGCGCAGCCATCTCCAGCAATTCGCAAAACTTCTGGATGGCGCGGGCGAGATGGGCAAGAAACTCGATTTTCTTCTTCAAGAGATGCACCGCGAAGCTAACACGCTCTTGTCGAAAACGCCCGGCGTCGAGAGTGAAGCTCTCACCATCACCGGCTTGGCTCTGGAAATCAAGTCCGAGATCGAAAAACTGCGGGAGCAGGTGCAGAACATCGAATGAGCGCAGCGAAAGAGCTTGCACCGCTGGTGCTGATCGTTTCCGGGCCGTCGGGATCGGGGAAATCGACGCTCGTCCAGAGAATTTTGGAGTTGCCGGGAACCATGCCTTCGATCTCATGTACCACCCGGTCGCGCCGCGAGACCGAAGCCAGCGGGAAATGCTATGATTTTGTCTCGGAAGCGGAATTCGAAGCCATGGTCGCGCGCGGCGACTTTTTGGAGTATGCGCGTGTTTTCGGCAAATATTCTTACGGCACGCCGAAAAAATGGCTCGAGGAGTCGCGCAAAAAGGGTCTCGACCTCGTCCTCGAGATTGATGTGCAAGGCGCCGCGCAGGTTAAGGAGAAATTGCCGGAGTCCGTCGCTATTTTCATTTTGCCGCCCTCGCGTGCAGAATTGGAGAGGCGGCTCCGCAGCCGCGGGCAGGATTCCGATGAAGAGATTGCCCGCCGTTTGGCGAAGGCGCGGGACGAAATTGCGGCCTTTGGGCGTTTTTACGATTATTGCGTTGTGAACGAAGATGTCGAACGCGCGGGCCGCGAGGCGCAGGCCATTGTCATCGCGATTCGTTGCTCCGCCGCTCGGCGCAGACTTCGCGTAGAAGAACTTCTGGCATCGTTTGGAGGGAAAGACTGAAATGACCGTGCAGACAATAGCCCCACAGAGCCAGTTTGCCTATGTTGTTCTGGCGGCCAGGCGCGCGCGCCAGATTATGGCCGGCGCCCCGCCGCTGATCGAAATTCGCAAGAACCTTCAAGGCCACTCGCATCGCCTGCGAAGAACTCGATCACGGCCTCATCGAGTACGATTTCGACGGAGCCGTCTTCGATCGACGAAGATAAGGACGGCAACAAGAGGCGCAAGTAGCCGCCCGCCCCAGACCTTTGTTGGGGCACGGCATGCTGTGCCCCCGCTTCGCGAGATGGATTGAGATGGGAACCGATGCGAATCACCCTCGGCATTACCGGCGGCGTCGCGGCTTATAAAGCTGCCGAACTTGTCCGCCTTCTCCAACAAGACGGGTACACTGTGCAAGTCGTCATGACGCGCGGTGCTCGTGAATTCATCACCCCGCTCACCTTCGCTGCTCTCAGCGGAGAAAAAGTCATCACCGATCTGTTCGAGAAACCTTCGACGGCGAAGCCAACCTGGAAAGCGCCATCGAGCATATCGCCGTCGCCCAGCGCACCGATCTCCTCCTCGTCGCCCCCGCGACCGCCGACATCCTCGCGAAATTTGCGCGCGGCATCGCGGACGATTTCCTGACTACGCTCTATCTCGCCACGACCGCTCCCGTGTTGTCGCACCAGCTATGAACGTCAATATGTGGAACCACTCCTGCCACGCAGGAAAACGTCGACGCGTTCCGCGCCCGCGGCGTCAAAATCGTCAATCCGGATGAAGGCTATCTCGCCTGCGGCATGACCGGCGCCGGCCGCCTTGCGGGTCAGCAGGAAATCCTGGCAGCCGTTCGTGAAACTCTTCAAATCGCCCGGAGATTTCGAAGACCAAACCGATTTTGATCACCGCCGGGTCCAACTTGCGAAGATCTCGATCCCGTTCGCTATCTCACCAACCGCTCCTCCGGAAAAATGGGCTACGCCGTAGCGGAAGCCGCCGCGCGGCGTGGCGCGAAATTCGTGCTCGTAAGTGGTCCCGTCATCTGGAAGCGCCAGCGGGCGTCCAGCGCATTGACATTCGCAGCGCCGCGGATATGCATCGCGCCGTCACGCAGAAATTCGCCGATTGCTCGGTTGCGATTTTTGCTGCGGCGGTTGCGGACTATCGTCCTGTCGAGGCCGCTGGAGAAAAATTAAAGCGCAATGAAGAGACGCTCTCCCTGCTTTTTGAACCGACTCCGGACATTCTTGCAAGCGTCGCCGGCGGAAAAGGAATGCGATTGTCGTCGGTTTTGCGGCGGAAACACAAAACGTTGCGGAAAACGCGCGCAAGAAACTCGTCGCAAAGAAGGCCGACCTGGTTGTCGCGAACGATGTGACCGCTGAAGATGCTGGCTTCGATCTCGATACGAATGTCGTCACGCTCTTCTCCCGCGACGGCCGAGATTGCCGCTGCCAAAGCTGACCAAGAGCGAAGTTGCGCAACGCATCCTGGACGAAGTGTTGCGCTTGCGAAGCTTTCGCGCCGCCCAGCATTCTCCTGTATGATGCGTCCCATGTCCGCGCGCATCCCCGAAGCTCTTCAGAATGAAATCTACTAACGTCTGAGCTTTTACGACGATCTCGGCATCCGTCTTTTCTACCACGACCGCGGCGCGGCCCTTGCTCCGCGCTCCTTCCGCCGTCCACAGCTTTCTGCCGATCCGGTTCGGCGGAATATTTATTGCCAGAAACCTACTGCCAAAACCGCCACTCTCGCAAATTCGCGCATTGCCGCGCCTGCGCCGAAACCCGCTCCGCTTGCCCGATCGCCCGCAGGCCCCTCGCTGTTTGAGTCCGTTGACAAATTGCCGGAGACACGCTGCTGAAAATCCGGAGGATCTCGGCGAATGCACGCGCTGCAAACTCCATAAGTCGCGAAACAGCATCGTTTTTGGCGACGGCAATCCGCAAAGCCGAACTCGTTTTCGTCGGCGAAGGCCCCGGGCCCGATGAAGACACGCAAGGATTGCCATTCGTAGGACGCGCCGGAAAACTGCTCACGCAAATGATCGAAGCGATGGGCCTGCAACGAAAAGACGTCTACATCTGCAACGTCGTGAAATGCCGCCCGCCGGAAAATCGCACCCCGGAAAAAGATGAAGTCGCTCCGTGCTCCCCGTTTTTGCTCCGCCAGACTCGATGCTATCGCTCC
The DNA here is from genome assembly GCA_963824515.1 of uncultured Acidobacteriota bacterium. Classification (GTDB taxonomy): domain Bacteria; phylum Acidobacteriota; class Terriglobia; order Acidiferrales; family UBA7541; genus Acidiferrum. The sequence continues at coordinate 665,694 of CAWGPN010000022.1, read as the reverse complement.
CAAAGTGCTCGTCTGCCTCGGCAGTGTCGCCACGCAAACTCTGCTCGAGACCAACCGTGGCATTTCTCATTTCCGCGGACAATGGCTCGAATTTCGCGGAAAGAAATTGATGGCCACTTACCATCCCGCCTACTTGCTGCGCAATCCCAGCGCGAAAATCGAAGTCTGGAAAGATTTGCAAAAAGTCATGGCCGTGCTCGGCCTCCAAGCCAGGAAAGACAAGTCCGCTCAAGCGGGCCGGTCTTCTTAATTTTTCATGGGAATTTTGCTCGGTCTTCTCACCGCTCTCTCCTGGGGCAGTTCGGATTTTCTCGCGCGCTTCGCCGCGCATAAAATTGGCGCGCTCCGAACCAGCTTCTACATGCAGTTGGCCGGTTTTTGCCTGCTTACTATTTTCTTGCCCTGGGCCGGCGGATGGGGCCACCTCGCGGACGGCTCCGGCTGGCGCCCGTGGGCGTGGGGCGCATTGGCCGGTTTGCTCAATGGAATCGCCACTCTCTCGCTCTATCGTTCCTTTGAAGTCGGTAAACTGGCCGTGGTCGCTCCTCTTTCCGCCAGCTATCCCGCTCTCACCGCCGTTTTGTCTATGCTTTCCGGCGAGCGTCTGGCGGCCGCGCGCGTCGCGGGAATCATCCTCATCATGGCGGGGGTCGCTCTCGTCGCCGGCGGCGAAAATGTGCCTGTCGAGTCCGCCACCGAAAGGCCCGCCGAGCCGCTCCGCCTCGCCGCGCCAGCGGCTTCAACAAAGATAAAGAGCGGCATCGGCTGGGCCCTCTTGGCAGCATTCGGTTTTGGTCTTCTATTCTGGCTCCTGGGTATGCGAATCATTCCGGCCGTAGGCTATGGCGCATCGGTTTGGATGATTCGCCTAACCTCCTCTCTTCTTACGGCGATCGTAATTCTTTGTCTGCGGCAGCCCCTCTCGTTGCGCCGCACGGGCCCCATTCCGCTCTGGCTCCTCGGAATGGGTGCCCTCGATACCGGTGCGTTCGTATTAAGCAACTACGGAATGCAGATCGAGCAAGTCTCCGTGGTCAGCGCGCTTGCTTCGCTGTATGGCGCCGTGACCGTCGGCCTGGCCGCGATTTTTCTGCGCGAGCGCGTTTCGCGCTGGCAGTGGCTCGGAATCTTCTCCATATTTGCCGGGATCTTTCTCATTAGCCGCTAGCTGAATTCTTAGAAGAATTAAAGCAAGCTAATCGGATCCATATCAATCAGCACGGCGGTTTGCGGAATTTCCTGTGCGTCGCAATACGCCATGGCTCCGCCCAGAAGTTTTGTGAGCACCGAACGCTTCGGCGATTTCAGCAGAAACTGAAATCGATGCTCTTTTTTCAGCCGTGCCAGAGGAGCCGTGGCCGGTCCGAGGATGCGCACGAGATGTCCATCGTGCGGCGAAAAATATTCCGATAGCTTTCGGGAGAAGCGAATTGCCTTTTCGAGGTTCGTGTCGCGGACGACCACGTTCGCCAGGGATGTAAGCGGAGGATAGGCCATCATCGTGCGGAAATGCATTTCTCGTTCGAAAAATGAAGCGTAATCCTGGTTCACGGCGTCCTGAACCGCGTAATGCTCCGGGTAATACGTCTGAATCAGCACGCGCCCCGGCAATTCGCCCCGTCCGGCCCGGCCAGCGACTTGTGTCAGCAACTGGAAGGTCCGCTCTGCAGCGCGAAAGTCCGGCATGTTCAGCGACGAATCCGCGGAGATCACTCCGACGAGCGTGACGCGCTGAAAATCGTGGCCCTTGGCGAGCATTTGTGTTCCAACCAGAATGTCCAGCGCGCCGCCCGCAAAAGCGCCGAGCGTTTCTTGATATTGCCTTTTCGTCCGCGCCGTGTCGCGGTCCAGCCGCGCGATCCGTGCGCCGGGAAATTCCTTCCGCAATCTCTCTTCGAGATGCTCCGAGCCTTCGCCAAAAAAGTACACATATTGCGACTGGCATTTCGGGCATTGCTTCGGGACCGGCTGAATCGATCCGCAGTAATGGCATTCCAGACGGTTGCGGCTTTTGTGATAAGTCATCGAGATGCTGCAATTCACGCACTGCACGCTGGCACCGCAACTGCGGCATAACACCGACCACGAATACCCGCGCCGGTTGATGAGCACCAGCGCTTGCGTCCCGGCTGCAAGGCATTCCTGAATACCTGCGTGAAGCGCCGTCGAGATCGGGCTGGACTGGTGCGTTTTCTGAAAATCCTCGCGCATATCGATGACTTCGACGCTCGCTAACGAGCGGTTCTCCACACGCGAGGCGATGGTGATCAGTTCGTATTTTCCGTTGCGTGCGTGATGATAGGTTTCCAGTGAGGGAGTGGCGGAGCCTAGCAGCGCCAGCGCGCCTTCGCTCTTCGCGCGCACGATGGCTACATCTCGGCCGTGATAGCGCGGCGTTTCCTCCTGTTTGTAGCTGTTCTCCTGCTCTTCATCTACGATGATCAGGCCGACATTCTGCAGCGGCGCAAACACCGCCGAACGCGTCCCCACCACCACTCGTGCCTCGCCGTTGCGCACACGCCACCATTCGCGCGCGCGTTCCGCGTCGCTCAGCGCCGAATGCAGCACGGCAACGCCTTCGTACTTCGCTCCAAACCACGCCCGGCACTGGCGTCCGATCCACAATGTCAGCGCAATTTCTGGAACGAGAATGATCGCCGTTTTGCCCCGCGCCAGTGTTTCCTGCACGCACCGCAAATAAACCTCGGTTTTGCCGCTTCCCGTAACTCCGTGGAGCAATTGCACGCCGAATTCCCCTAGCTCGAAGCGCGCGCGAATCGCTTTCATCGCGCTTTCCTGCTCTTCATTCAACGCATGTGCAGGCGGCGTGTAGCCAGTGTCGAAGGGATCTTCGGCCGGATCGAGCGGTTCCTCCCAGCTTTCCAGCAATCTTTCCGCGAGCATGCGCTCAACCAGGCTCCGCGAAACCTGCGCCGAGCTTGAGGATTGCGCCATTGGCAGCGGCCCGCGCTCCGTTTCGAGAAGTGCGCGCACTTGTTCTTCTCTTTTTCTTTGAGTGGTTCTCCTTTTTGTCCGCCGAACCTTTCCAAGCGACGATCGTTTGAGATTTTCTTTTTGTGTCTCGCAGACTCTCCTGAATTTCGATCAAGCCCCGTGCCGAAGTCGTTGCAAAGCTGCGGAAGAGACGCCCATTTTTGCTGCGTGAGCGAACAAGACCGGGCTCCTTTTTTGCGTTGGCTTTCTCGAGGAACGCGGCTTCCGCGGCGCGCAAACCGTGCGAAATCTCTCCGCCGCCGAGACTTTCAGCTGCCCGGCGTCCCTCCGGCGTCAAGATGATCTCGCGGCGCACGTTCAGCTCCGTGAGCGGCGGCAGCATCGAACGGAAGACTTCGCCGATGGGCGCCAGATAATAATTCGCGATCCACTGCGCCAGCTCGATCTGTTTGGGCGTCAGCGCCGGCGCATACTCTATTGCTTTGCTAATTTCGCGCAGCTTGGCCATTGCGGGCGCCTGATCCGTCATTTCTACCACCACGCCGACCATGGACTTCTTGCGAAACGGCACGAGCACGCGCGTGCCAGGCTGAATCACCCCGCGCAAAGCCTCCGGCACGGCGTAAGTGAATGCCGTGCGGATCGGCACCGGTAGAGCGACATTGCAAAAGAGGGAGCTCATTCCGGACTGTAGTGTATCAGCAGCTTGAATGGTGGCGCTGTGGCTCGCCTGTTTGGACCCGCGTCAAACTCTGTACAAAATGTGACAGACAGCGAGATTTCTTCTGACAGAGAATTTGTTCAGCACGCGACGGTGGCATTGAGGCGTTAAGGTGCACCGGCGGCGCTGGCGAAACCACGAACGCAGCCTGGGACTGAATCATGGAAGTAGCTGTTCGCGACCGCACGGTTTAACTCCAGCAACCGTCAAATCTCCCGAGGACCCCTCAAAAGTGCGATGTAGGTCGAGATGCAACTCGAAGTGTCGAAAGCCGAGAACCTGCGCCGGCGAGCAAGCTTCCTGCCATTCCTTACTCTGAACATCTTTCTGAACATCTTCTGAACATCTTTCTGAACATCATACTTGTTGCCTGGCCATCGACCGCGAAGGCCCAAATGTCCGCCTTTGAAAATGCGGATGGTGAGATTTCCGGGACCATCCTTTTGCAGGCGGATAAGCAGCCGGCGGGACAAGTGGCGGTAAGTTTGAAATCGCGAGCCCTCGGGATATTTCGGAGTGTGTTGACCGACCTGGAGGGACGCTTTCGAGTGCAACACCTTCCCTTTGGCACGTATGACATTGTGGTTGATGAGCAGGGTTACGAGTCAGAGGAGACGAGTACGAACCTGGATGGACCTTCTTCAAAACTCGTGATGTACCTGAAAGCCAAACCGGGGTCGATTCTCGAGAACAAGTACATGGTTTCGGTGCGAGAGTTGAAAATCCCGCGCAAAGCACGCCATGAACTGGAAAAGGGATTGCAGCGCGCGGCCAAAAATGATCCTGCTGGCAGCTTCGCTCACCTTGTGAAGGCCACGCAAGCGTTCCCCGGATATTTCGAGGCTTACTACGACATCGGAGTGGTGGAAATGACGCTGGGACAACAGGATGAGGCGGAGAAGGCGTTTCAGACATCCATCGAATTGAGTGGCGGGCGTTACGCCCGGGCGTATTTTGGATATGGCTACCTGCTCTGCCAGGAAGGCAAGCCGCACGAGGCGGAGAAAATCGTTCATAGGGGCTTGGAAATGGAGGACGCCGCGCCGGACGGTTACGTAATCCTGAGCGAAGCGTTAAGGGGTCTCAACCGGCTGGACGAGGCGGAAAAAAGCGCTCGTGAAGCGCTTCTCCGTGATCCAAAGTTTGCGGGGGCCTATCTCGCGTTATCGGATGTGGCCGCGAGCAAGCACGACTATCGAGAAGTGATAACGGACTTGGATATTTATTTGGAAATGCAGCCCAGCGGTCCCGGGAGCAAGCAGGCTCGTCAAGTACGTGAGGCAGCCGTCAAGTTGCTTGCGCATTCCCACCCCTAAGTTTGAAATTTCACAGAAATGATTTCCCTTTCATCCGAGAAGTGCCCGGTGGGACGTCAGCGGTGCGTTCCGAGTTCAAGAGGCCGGGGCGGCGCGTTTGCGCCAGAAGAAATACGCGGGGAGGCCGAGCGCGAAGAGAGCGAGGGCGATCGCCAGATTTATAAATTGCTTGGGGTCGATGATGGCGACGACGATGGCGTTGCCGACGATGGCGGCGGCAGCGAGGACGAAGAGGATCGGCGTCCAAGGGTAGCCGGGGACGCGATAGGGAATCGCGAGGCCCTTGGCGGCGCGGCGCAGCGGGAAAATGGCCGCGGCGCCGAGACCATAGAAAATCCAGCCAATGAAAATGACGCCGCCGATGAGCTCGGCAAATTTTCCGGCGCAGGCTAAAACCGCGGACCAGACGCCAAGCGCGATAATCGCAGCGGCAGGAGTCTGAAAGCGGGGATGAACTTCGGCGAGCTTCTTGAAAAAGAGATTGTCGTTGGCCATGGCGTAGAAGACGCGCGGGGCGGTGAGCATGACGCTGTTGGCGGCACTGAACGTGGAGATGAGAATGGTGAGAGCGACGATGATTTCTGCTTTTCTGCCGAGGACGACCCCCACGGAGGTGGAGGCGATAGTATCGCTGGCGGTGGCGCCGGCGGGGCCGAGAGCGACGAGGTAAGCGATGACGGCGACGATGTAGAGAGCGGCGAGGGTGAGCGAGCCGAGGAGGAAGGCGCGAGGGAAGGCCTTCTGCGGGTCGACGACTTCGCCGGCGCTGTAGGTGCCGAACTGCCAGCCCTCGTAAGCCCACAGGACGGCGATGATAGCGAGGCCGAAGTTGGAGAAGAGTCCGAAGCCGTGCTGCGTGGAACCGAACGCGGGGGGCAAATCCGCGGCGTGGCTGCCGAGCGAAAGAAGGATGGCGCTGAGGACGACGATGATGCCTACCTTGATGAGCGTGGTCCAATTCTGGAGGTCGGAGCTCTTGCGGGTGCCCCAGACGTTGACGGCGGTGACGACGGCGATCATGACGACGGAGAGGACAGTCTTTCCGAGGGCGGAGAGCGGGAGGATTTGGGCGAAGTAATCCGTGAACGCGCGGGCGAGGGCGGCGACGGAGCCGCTGGCGATGACGAGGAAAAGACACCAGCCGTAGAGAAAAGCGGAGGCGCGGCCGAAGCCGTCGCGGATGAAGCAGTAGAGGCCGCCGGCTTCGGGATTGGTGGCGGCGAGCTCGGCGTAGGTGAGCGCGCCGAGAAGAGAAAGAACGCCGCCAGCAACCCACACGAGGAGCGAGTAGCCGACCGAACCGTTCAGTTGGCGGAGGATCAGACCGGGTGTGAGAAAAATGCCGGAGCCGATGACCGAGCCGACGAACAGCAGGAAGAGGTCGCGAAGACGGAGAGTGCGGAGGAGCGGCGGCATTGTCTGGTTGTGCGGAACCTCGGCTGCCGACTGAAGGCCGCATCATAAACGGAGTTGGAGCGCCGTCAAACGAAAGATTGGTGGGGAAGCGATGGCTGGCGATTCGTGACCGGCGGCTCGAACTTGGTGATTCGTGGGTGGAGAGGAAATCTACGTGCGCAGAAGAACGGACGAAGAAGCTGCTGATGGGGTGTACCCGGGGGTATACAGGGAACTCTGAAGTAAACGCATGAAAAGAATTGGGTTGCGGCAAATCCTGTGCGCGCACAGGAAGAGAACTGTGGAAAAAGAGGGAAGGATTTGGGCGAAAGTTTGAGGGAGATACGGCACCCCCGGTGTTTTGCAAAAGAGTGCGGAAGTTATTGATGGGAAATGGCTTGGCGAAATACTCATTTTGGAAGAGTGAATAAGTCTCTTGAAATGAGTGGGATAACTTTGCGCGCCTGGAGCAAAAGAACGAAAAGAGTGAGGGAGGGGCGCTGGGCGGGGACGCGTGGGCGGTTGAGGGAGAGCGCCGTTCGGGGATCGAGCTGACCATGGGGAAGGGTAGCATGGAATTGAATTACTGTCAAGGTATAGTACTGTGTACGTATCATTCGAATTGAGACGCGGGAAGTGGAATGGATGGAAGCGGTTGGCGGGAAATTGGGAGTTTGGTGAGACGGTGGAGCTGTGTGGAAAAGCAGACTTAAGCGAGGAGAAGAGCCCACCCTTTCAAGAACCAAAATCGAAAGGGCGGGGCACCCGCACGAGAAAAGACAAAGTCAAAATCGTTTCGGCGAGTTAAGGGCGAGCCACCCGCCTGGGAACAGGGAGAAGACCCGAGCATGATTGATTCCGATATCTTCGTATATGAGTAACGTACGAAACTAGTGATTACTGATCCTTCCGAGAGGAAGAAATTTGCGGCTATCGGGTGGAGACGATTAGCTAGGGAATCGAAGCTGAGTCTGCCGCCGGTGGGAAAGGTAATCAAAGGTGAGGGAGTTCGTCCGAAGACTCTTTCGATCATCCGACAAACGGCAGCACTAATGAAGAGTTGAGCGACATCTTGAGGATTCGCTGTATGAGGCAACGAAGTTCACACGTCGATTACTACAGAAGACTGACACGCAGCGAGCCGGGGCAGGTTTTGAATCTGGGCAGGACAAGGAGTTTCAGATTCTTAGTGCGTCACAGTGACGGTCAGGGTTCCGAGAGTTCTAGTTGTGTTTGTGCCAGCGGCAGTCGCGGTAACCGAAATGGTGTAGATATTCGAACCGCCGACGCTACCTCCTCCCCCAGAATATCCGTTCCCGCCACAGGATAATAAGTTCAGGCTCAGAACGAATAGAACCAGGCAGAGAGACCGCACGTAGTGTCCCGGATTGGTTTTTCCCTAGCAATTACGAAAAGCAAACCCAACGGACAAATCAAGGCAAACAGCAAGAATCTATGGCGGTTGTGGCTATCGGGAAGCAGCAACGCTGAATTGCTGGCTGTGATGGTTATGTTCGTTGTTTGTGGGCTGGTCGCGGTGGGCTGAACCGTGGAAGGTGAAAAAGTACAGGTAAGCTGAGCGCCGCCGTTGCAGGCAAATGACACGCTGCCGTTAAACCCGGCCGTTGTATTCACCGTGGCGGTCAGCGAACCGTTGCCCCCGCGCGTGATCATCAAGAGAGAAAGTCGCCGAGAGCACCGCTATAGTCGGCGACGTAAAGCGGGAAGGAAACGGTATGAGTTATGGTTCCGACGTGGCCGTCACGGTGAGTGTCTGAGCCCCCAGTGAAGCATTGGAAGGCTCGGAGACTGTAAGCGTGACAGCGCTTCCGTTCGGATTGAGGGGGAATGAGCTCCTGTGCAACTACCCATGCTCAGTGTGCAGCTTACGCTGATAACCGAACTGAAGGAATTCAGGGAGTGGGCAGTCATGTTCACAGTAGCCGTGCCGCCCGGGGGCGCCCATCCGCTGCCAGAAACGGGAGGCTGCAGAGCGAAATCCTGGACTGCCAATGTGAAGGGTACGGAAGCTGACTCGGGACCGCTGGCGACTTCGATGGAGAACGGATAGTTTCCAGGTGCGATTCCGGCAGGGACGTTCGCTGACACAGTTAGTGTAGTTTGACTCGGATAATCTTGCTGATTGCCTGAGAACGAGCAGGTCACCCCCACAGGAAGCCCCGAGCAACTCGGCGCGTACGGAGGGATGCCTTGAATGAGGATTTGTCCCGTGCCGTTGCCGGGAGACGCCGACTCCACCAAAGCATTGCCAAAAGGAAATACGCTCAAGGACACCACGGAGAGATTGAGGGCCTGCAGTTTCGTTACGTTACCGTCGGACGCCGAAATGACAATGGGACCACTGCCATTTGTGGTGGACGCACTGGTGTTGATCACTAAGCTGGTGCTGGCAACCTGTGCAGGAGAAACATCAAGCGTGTTTTGCCCGAAGCTGCACGTTTCGCCCGCCACCAGGCCGATACAACTGAGTTGGGGCGGCGGAACTGTAACCCTGATAGGAGGTTAAACTCACGGTGATGGGTGCGGTGCTTTGACCGGGATAGACAGCCTGAGAGTTGCTTGGGAGAAATGATTTCTGATAAAGCGAAAACGTAACTCTGCGAGGTGTAGGCAACGGCGATGTCGCTGCCCAATTGCGCGCGAATGTCGAAGACCTGGCGCCAGTCGTATATGGAACTCAAGGTGTAGCAGAATCGCTGGCTCAACGAGTTTGCAGGAACGATTACTGAGGCGGGAAGGATTACTCCGGATACGCTGCTGGCGAGTTTAACCGTGGTGGCTGAGGAACTGGGGAAGATTGAGGAACACCCAACCGCAGCCGGACGTGCCGGTCACCTGGCTCTTCTTCGAGTGCCAGTTGCACCGCCGGAGCAGGACCACCCTTAAAGACGTGCATCGAGGTAGTGCTACGATCCAACTCGATCAGATCGGAAAAAAGCGCTTCCGTCCAGAGTGTGGGCGTATGCCGGAAAAGTGTATGGTTTTTGAAAATCGAAAAGGTCGAAAGTTGGCGTGAACGTGCCATCACCATTGCCCGTGAGAATTTGAGCGTAGACGTCGCCAAGAGTGGGAAAGGTCGTTGAAATGCAATCTCGTCCGGTTTTCCATCTCCGTTCAAGTCGGCAACCATCGAAGATGTTTCAGGATCCCCAAACTGCAGGTAGGGAGGCGACTGCAGAGGCGTCCCGCTGTACGGCGCATAGGAACTGCTTTGCGCGAAATTGCTGGAGGGCTGGTCCAGATAGGTGGTGAACTTGGCCGGTCCTAAGGTTTCGGTGGTTCCGTCAGGCCACATGAAATCGTAGCGGATGATGTCTAGGAAGGAATCGCCGTTGACGTCGGCCATGGTCATGGGCTGAAACGCGGAAAACAGCTGAATTCCGGGCAGGAAGGTGCCGTCGCCATTGCCCAGAAGCTCCCAAACATAGGACGCTGTGGTCCAATAACCGTTTCCGGTGTTGTAGACGAGGATATCCAGCTTGCCGTCGCGATTGAAATCCCCCGCGAAGACACGGGATATGTTCTCAGCGGAAGCAGGGACGGAGACACTGCCCGCGTTGCGGAACGTTCCATCGCCGTTCCCAAAAAGAAGTAGTCAGAACAAACTCCGTCCCCGCCGAATTTGCTCCGACGGCGACAAAGTCGAGTTTGCCATCGCGATTGAAATCGCCGATGGCCATTTCGCCAGCGGCACCCGGTGCCGCGATTATGCTGGCCTTAGCGAAGGTTCCGTCGCCGTTCCCGGGCGCAAAAAGAATGTAGGGCGTGACATTTGCGGTGTTTGGAAACGCCGCGGTCGCGAGAAAGTCCGCGTGACCGGTATTACGAAAATCGCCCAAACGATAATCGCCCATCTGTTGGGACACGGTGCCCCTGACTCCAGCATCAGAAGAGATCGGACTGGAGAATCGTCCTGTTCCATCGTTCAACAACGCAGTAATGAAGTATTCTCCATTGTAACCTTCATCGAGCAGCACCATGTCCGGCTTGGCATCGCCATTCAGGTCAACGAACGACGGGGCCGATAGCGGCTCATTGAGGATGTCGGTGCCGGGTATACCGACCCATTCGCCCTGAGGAAACCCGAATCCGCCGGAACCGTCGTTGATGTACACGGTCGCCGTATCGGTATCAGGACTGACCGACACCACGTCTGGATGGCCATCTCCGTTGAAATCAGCAATCGCCAAGGAATAAGACATGCCCGTCGCGACGTAATCGCGGCCAGGAGTAAAATTGCCTCGCCGTCGCCAAAGTGACGGTGAGCATATTCCCGGCGATGTCTTCGAGCCAGGGATCCACCAATGGAATAGTGGTGGTGACGATATCGAGATGACCGTCGCCATTCATATCCGCGAGGACCACCCACGAGTTACTATCTCCGGTGGACACGTGGGACGGCGCGGCGAAGTTTCCCTGGCAATCGCCCAAAGCAATCCAAACAACGCCGTTCCCGTCGGCGACGGCCGCGTCCGCGCAACCGTCGCCGTTTAAGTCGCTCAAGGCTCCGGCCAATAGGAGATTGAACGTGCCATTAGCTATGACTAGCGAGCCGGGCGTGAAAGGCGCCGTCGCCCGCATTCAAATAAACCTGGGAGTTTTCGAGGCCGGGTCCAGTAATCAGTACGTCCGGCAGGCCGTCGTTATTAACGTCAGCGGATGCGATGCTGGTTGCCGTGCTGTAAAAGCCGGGATTTACCGTGATGACGGGCTGCGCAATGTCGTCGTCGCCAAACAGGGTGGCAAGGTACTGGACGCCTGGACCTGGACCCGAGGCGCGTTTGCGGTAACCATGACGGCAACGATGGCTAGTTTTCCGTCATGATTGAAATCATCGACAACGAGAGCTCCCGGAGGTTGTGGCAAGAAATACTCTTGTTCATAACCAAAAGTCCCATCGCCATTTCCGAGCAAGACGCCAATCGTTGAAGTGTCGGACTCCGCTACGATCCAGTCATGGATTCCGTTGCCCCAAGTCGGCAGTCGCCAGATATACAGGTGTCAGACCATTCGTGAGAGGAATGATTCGCGGAAGTTGAAAGGTGCCGTCGCCGTTTCCCGCATAGAACCAGAGGTCATTGGTGCCGCCGTTAGCGACAACAAAATCCATGTGACCATCTCCGTTAAAGTCAGCGGTTACGACGGAATTCGCAATGTCCCCGGCGGACAATGCCGGGCGAAATTGTATTCCGGGGAGGATGCTGGGCGTCGGAACTCAGACGCAGGGTGGCGGAGTGCTGCTAGCGCCAATCCGCGATCGCACTGGCTAGCTCTAACCGCAGGGCGTTCCAATAAGTACTTGCCCGGTATTGGCTTATTTGGGTCAGCCGGTATTTGAGGATGTTTCGATTGCAGGTGTCGCTCAATGGCGGCCTTCCGAGAGATCTATCTTATTCGAGGAGCCCATGCGAAGCTGTTGTGCCCGACCAATCCCGCCGATGGAGAGAAGAGCGACAATACAGAACGATATCCGAGTGAAGCTCAATGGCTGTCATCTCCTTCCATGCAGGCAATACGAGGAGAGTTGTCTTATTTACCGAGCTTATCAACCGTGCGTCAATATATCATCATCGCGATACATCAAGGAGCCGAGTGTTGTCGTGGTCCCCTGCTCTGACCTAGGGCCCACAGAGTCAACGCGAAAAGTCCACATCGGCCCGGGCGAGAATCATGGATCCCGATCAACCGACAAACCGGAAAAGTTGTGGAAAAAAAACGACCCTCTGGAGCAATGGGGGAAAAGACTTTTTCGTGTGCAAATAAAAAACGAACAGGAAAAAAGAAAGGGGCAAATCGTGCCGCAAATTGCGGTAATCGAAAAAAGAAATGAATTAGTGGCTTCAGGAGCCGACTAGTTTTCAACGATTTACAACAGGAAAAGCCCTACGACTGATTCCTTCGTAACGCGAAAGGCCACATTTTGTTTGCGAACGGGTGCCAACGTCCGAATCCGTGACACAGAGACGTACACTCAGTCGCGATTAGCGCAGCGAAGCAATGTCCCAAGTGGGAGGGTGTATCACTTTTCCCCCGCTGTAAACAAACCCGTATTTCTGTTGAGAGGCGAAAAGAAAGCGGCAATACTGCGCGTGTCGATTTTGGGAAGGTCCATCACGGGACTGGCGGACAAGACGGATGTGCCGGTATCGGTGGAGAAAGTGTTCGGCTCGATACCGAACGCGTGGGCGCGAGTTTCGCTGGCAAGATATTCGAGGAACGCAAGTGAGCGAAGGACTTGGGCCTGTTACTCCGTGAGCTTCAGGACGGGGCGGCGGCTAGGCGGACGAGAGGACGCAGAGAGGTCCCTCGACTGCGCTCGGGATGACAACCGTAGAGGCGAAGAGAGGTCCCTCGACTGCGCTCGGGATGACAGCTCCGAGAGGACGGAGAGCGGAGCGACGACCCAACACACGGCCCAGAAAAAAGCACGGGTCTGAAGACCCGCCGTTACAAGTTTGCTCGTATCTGCGTCGTAATGGGGGCCTTGCGCAGGGGCGCACAGGCAGGAATGCCTGTACCACATGCGGATGGAGAGGAGAGGTCCCTCGACTGCGCTCGGGATGACAACCGTAGTTGCGCAGAGAGGTCCCTCGACTGCGCTCGGGATGACAACCGTAGTTGCGCAGAGAGGTCCCTCGACTGCGCTCGGGATGACAACCGTAGAGGCGAAGAGAGGTCCCTCGACTACGCTCGGGATGACAACCGTAGAGGCGAAGAGAGGTCCTCGACTGCGCTCGGGATGACGGAATAAAGACAAGAGAAGTCCCTCCACTGCGAGTCAGCAAAAAACGCTGACGCATCGGTCGGGGTGGCGGGCGAATTATAGAACTGGAAGTTTAGAGGCCGAAGAGGGGGGCGGGCATGAAGCAGAGGATGAAGACGACTAGGGTGAGGAGGGCGGCGAGGCGGCGGGGCGGGCCGAGGGGAGCGGGATCGTAAATGGGGGCGACGCGGAGGAAGCGGAGGCCGAAGAGGAGAGCGGCCCAAACATACCAGCCGTACCAGAAGAAGTAGCCGAGAGGAAGGAGGGCGAGCGGAAGGAAGTAAGTAGAAAAATGATGAAGGCGGGAGCTGACGGAGCGGAGGATATGGCCGCCATCGAGTTGACCGGCGGGGAGGAGATTGAGCGAAGTGGCGAAGAGGCCGACCCAGGCGGCGCGTCCTACGGGATTCAAGAGGAGCATATTCGGGTTGACGCCCGGATGAAGCAAGTCAGCGAGATAACGCAGCAAGAGAGGAGTGCCGAAGACGACCTCGGCGTGGGAGGGGTCGACGATGCCGGGAACGACTTTGGCGTGGAGAAGGCCGAAGAGTAGAGCGGGAACGGCGAAAACAAAGCCGACCAGAGGGCCGGAGGAGCCAACGTCAAAGAGAGCGCGAGTGGTGCGAATGGGAGAACGGATCATGATGAAGGCGCCGAAAGTGCCGATGAGCGACGGGAAGGGAATGAAGAACGGGTAGCTGGAATGAATGTGATGGTGGCGGCAGGCGAAGAAGTGGCCGAGTTCGTGGGCGAGAAGAATAGTGAGGAGAGTGGCGGCGAAAGGCATGCCAGCAAGAAGGCCGGCGGGATTTTTGTAGAAGAGAGTGAAGGCGCGGAGAAAATCGTCGAAAGAGACGGCTTCGTTGTGAGCGTAAGCGATGGCGAATTGGGTGCCGGCGGCGAGGCAGGTGCAGAGCGTGGCGAAAAAAAGGGCGCAGGCGAGGAGGAGCGATTTGAGAGAAGGGCGGGGAAGAATGGGGCGGTAGGAATCGGCGATGGGCGGGAGAGTGCGCCAATCAACGGGGGCTGGGAGCGTGTCGAGCGAGGAGTTGGAGGGCGGCGTGGTCACAAGGAATTCAGAGTGTAAGAAAGTTCACCAATATAAGTACAGCATAATTGGAGGAGTTTGTGCTAGCGGGGTTGTTGAATTGGTGGCCCGGTTTCTGGGTTGTCTACAATTCGTGCAGAATCTCGTTCTTTTCCCTCGATAATATGGCCTTTGGACAGTCGGTTGGAGACGGCCCGAGAGGGTACTAAGAGGAATTTGTGCGGTTTTCCGAATATTCGGGAGCTAAAGTGCGCGAACAGGGAGATCACTGCGCCATTTAGGGGAGTGATTAGAATCACAGCTTGACTAGAGACACTCGTCTAGAATCCGTATGTAAGCATGGCCGCCACGCTGGGATTGGTACTTTGCGGTCCGGACAAGGGAGGCTTGGTGAACCATGGGGGAGATCAAATGATAGACGCAAAGCGAGCCCGAGCTATCTCTAAGTTGGCAGGTCCTGTGCTCACGGTGCAGTTGAACACCATGTCCGCCGAACCATCCCATCATCCAGTTGTTCCCGCATCTCTAACTTGGATGAAAAACGAATCTGAATCCATAGCGCGCAGCTTGCCGCCAACTGAGCGAACGCGATTCCAGGAACAGTCCAAACGAGTAACAAAGTACTTCAAGGGCCGGCATCCCCAAGAAAAGAGTCTGGTGATATTCGCCGGGTCGAAAACCTGGGAATCGATACCGCTGCAGCTCGAAATAGAGAATAAGCTGCATTGGGGAAGGCCAGACGTCTCGCAGTTGTTCTGGCTCATCGAAGAACATAAGCCGCTTGGAATCGTGGTCGTGGATCGCAAGGGAGCACGCTTTTTTCGATACCAGCTCCTCGAATGGCACGAGATTGAAAAAATAAAGTTCGATATCGATATCTCGCAGTGGAGGAAGAAGGAGCTTGGACACGTAACCGGACAAAGGGTTCGCAAGACGAGAGGCAGCCAACGCGACGCGTTCGAGGATCGGATGGAAGCGCAATATGCGGGCTTGTGCGGCCAAACTGCAAAGCGGGCGACCGCTCTGTACAAGAAACACAACCTGGCGGGTATATTTCTTGTGGGCGACGATCGTCTCGCGGGGCCGATTGATGCGGCGCTTCCACGAGAATTGCGCGAGTTGGTCGTGCGCATCAAAGAGGACTTAGGAAAACTGTCAAACAGCGAAGTACAGAAAACTCTCGAACCAATGATCGCGGACTGGGAGCGCCGTCACGGGGCATTGCCGGTAAGGGCGTTGCTTGAAAGCAAACGCGGCACGGTCCTGGGAATCGACGAAACGCTCGCCCAACTACAGAAAGGGCGAATGCGCGCGCTGGTTTTGGAACGAGATCTCGATGCAATACTGCATCGGTGTACCAAGTGTGGGTGGATGGACCGATCCACTGATCCCGCGTGTGCCACATGCAGAGCCGCACGCCATGAAATAACTTTGCGGGAAGCCTTATTCCAATTGATAGGAGGTCAGGAATTGGAGCTTCAGATTGTGAGTGGCGACGCAGCGACGCCCCTCAAACAGGTGGGTGGAATGGGCGGGTGGCTTCGAGAGGCGAAGAGTGCCGCGGCACGATAGCGGCTGCGAGTTCCATGTCATGCGCGCTTAACTTACAATTCGCGCGGACTGACGGTAAGGTGGGCCTGCAGGTAAACCGCTTCGGTGCAAATTCTTAGGTGGGTTTTCAGTGGATATTCCTGCGGTGAAAGAATTGCTGCGAGAGCAAATGCCGCTTTGCCCGGATGACCATCCTTAGAGGGAAACGCGCTAGTCCCCGTGCTGTTGCTGAGCGGCGGGTTGGACCATGGCAGTGGGAGCAGGGGCGTGCAGGCCACCTCCGAACCCCTGCCTAATCAGCCTGAAAATGATTCGCCGATTTTCGACGATCGTTTTGAGCCAGGCGAAGCGGCCCATTTGCGGGAAATAGATTCCGCGGAAGCAGAGGCGTGCAATGAGAATGTTGATGCGATAACCCAGCGGCTTGTGGTTAACGGATTCTACCGCTTTTTCGATGGCCTCCGGACTGTAAGAGCTGGCCCAACCGATGCGCACTTCGTCATGAGCTTCGTCGATGCTCATTTTCAGGGGAGTATGGGCCATGGCAAAGGGGATGAATTCCTGCCAGTGCTTAGGACGCGTAAGGCGGCCAGCGGCTTCCAGACGTTTGTAGAGGGGTGTCGAGGGCAGCGGGGTCATCAAGCCAAAGATGGGGAGACCCGGGGGCCAGTTACGAATTTGGTTCAGAGTTCGCTCGGCAACGCCAGGCGTGTCATTGTCCATACCGAAGATAAAAGAGGTGATGGCAAAAACGTTATGGCGTGCGAGCCGCTCAAGCACCGCGGCATACTCACCCGGCTTGTTGAACCCCTTCTTTACGTCGGCGAGGTTGGCCGGATCGATGGATTCCATGCCGATGAAGATCCACTTGCCGCCGGCAGCGGCAATCAGTTCCACGAGTTCTTCATCGCGCAGGAGATTGGCGCTGATTTGGGCGACCCAATGGACTTGCGCATTCGCGGCGATGATGTCTCGAAGCAGTGATTTCGTGCGCTTGACGTTGATGGCAAAATTGTCGTCGATGAAAAATACCGCGATCTGGCCGCCCTCCTCTTTCGCGCGCGCTTTGAGGAGTAAAAGTTCGTTCACTACGCTTTCATTGGTGCGAAAGCGAATGGAATCGCCAAAAAATCCCGTGACGGTGCAAAACTCGCATCCGTAAGGACAGCCGCGGCCGGATTCCACGGGAATGATCCGAAACGTTCCCCATCCGGCGCCAACGCGCTTTAGCAAGGGATGCATCATGCGGGGGAGCACGTTGAACTGGTCCAGCTTTATTTTGTCCCAGGGAATTTTCGGATAGGGCTGCAGGGAGGGTTTGCGCTCCTGGCCAAAATCATCGACAGGGGCGTAGACAGCCTTGAGCGTGCCGCGGGCGGCGTCTTCCACTATTTTGGGCCAGGTCTCATCGGCTTCGCCGAGAGCAACCGCGTCGGCGTGGCGGGGGCCGCCATCGCGTCCGAGCGCCTCGTCGGCCATTTCCGTGACGTGAGGGCCGCCCATGACGACCTTTACTCCCACGGCGCGTATGGCATCGGCCATGCGATAAGCTTTGGCGATCATCCGGGTCATTGCGCCGATGCCGACCAGGCCAATATTTTGTTCGCGCACGTAGCGGGCGATACCTTCTTCATTCATGGGCTGGGCATTACCGTCAATTAGGACTACTTCGTGGCCCGGGGGAGTGAGCGACTGGAGGAGAAACATCCAAAGGTGCGGCATGAAATTGCGGGTTACACCATTATCTGGATTATATAGTAATATTTTCATTAATTCTTTTGCGAGAGCAACCTCCGGCCGAACTCAGCTTTCGGCTCGCAGAGTTCATCCGTGCGAGCGCGGTGGCTTCAGGAGTAAGCGATGACTGGAGTCAACGAGACGATACGCAGCGCGTGAAGAGAGATGACACAGGGTTCGCGTTGCCGCTGGCTTTTAAACTTACGGGCCAATCATATAGCACGATTTGTCAGAAGAGAAAACAAGTTTTTGCACATATTCCCAATCGGCCGCCAGTCAGTGCGAATGGAGAATTAGCGTGGCCCCCGGATGCTACGAAGGTGCTTTTGTTTGTGGCGCGGTCGAAGGAACCGGAACGGCATGGGATCGGCGGGCCGAGCTCGGGGGCGATTGCGGCGCTTACTGTCGCGTGGGAACGACCGAATGAATTCCGCAAGGTGCTGAGCAACGTCGGGAGTTTCGTGAATTTGCGCGGTGGGAATGCATATCCGGATATCATCCGCAAGAGCGAGAAAAAGCCAATTCGCGGAAGCGCAGGCAAAGCGGGATAGCGAGCAAGCTATTCCGCTTTTTTGGTTGTGGCTTCGATGCCCTGGAGCTCTTTGCCGGGTTTGAAGCGGACGGCTTTGCCGGGAGGGATGTTGACTTCTTCACCGGTGCGGGGATTGCGGCCGATGCCGGTTTTGCGGGGCTTGACGCTGAAAACGCCGAAGCGGCGGAGCTCGATGCGCTGGCCGCGGCCAAGGGCTTGTTTGAGAGATTCGAAAATGGTTTCGACGGCCTGTTCGGCTTTGGTGCGGCTGATGAGAGTCTTGGCGACAACCGCATTCACAATGTCCAGCTTAATCACACGGACCTCCCACTTCTGTGGCAAATGCTAGAGGGTGCGCCGCAGGTTGTCAAGACGAGAAGGGTCAACTACACTGTGCTTCCTTTTGACGTTTCCAATCTCAAGTAGAGTTCGAGGAGGAATGGATGTCCGTAAAGCCCGACCGGTGGATCCGCAAAATGTCGCTGGAACAGAAGATGATCGAGCCGTTCACCGACCGGCAGGTGCGCGAAGGGGTGATCAGCTACGGAGTTTCGTCGTATGGGTACGACATCCGGGTGGCGGACGAATTTCAGATATTCACGAATGTGAACTCGACGATTGTGGACCCGAAGCATTTCGATCCGCGGTCGCTGGTGCCATTCAAAGGTGAAGTATGCCTGATTCCGCCGAATTCGTTTGCGCTGGCGAGGTCGGTGGAATATTTCCGGATCCCGCGAAACGTGCTGACGATTTGCCTGGGGAAGTCGACGTACGCGCGCTGCGGGATCATCGTGAACGTGACGCCATTCGAGCCGGAATGGGAGGGCTTTGTGACGCTGGAGATCAGCAACACGACGCCGCTGCCCGCGAAGATTTATGCGAACGAAGGTCTCTGCCAGGTGCTTTTCTTCGAGTCTGATGAGGATTGCGAAGTGAGCTACAAGGATAAGAAGGGGAAGTACCAGGCGCAGAGCGGAATTGTCCTGCCGCGATTGTAAATCCGAAGCTAGGAAGAAATCTTAGTCAGCTGGACATTGGCCAGGGGATAGCCATGCTCGCGCCAAGCGTCGAGGCCGCCTTCGAGAGGGCGGATGCGGGTAATGCCTTGTCTTCTAAGGAGGAGCGCCACACGGGCGCTGGTGGCTTCATTTGGTCAAGTGCAATAGAGAATGATTTCGCGGTCGCGCGGGAGCAGTTCGTTTTTCGTTTCGAGTTCCTTCGCGTCCATTCGAAATGCGCCGGGAATAATATCCGGGTCGGCCTCGAAATCCACGGAGTGGCGGAGGTCGACGATGACCACTTCTTCTCCGGAGTCGATCTTGTGTTTCAATTCTTGCACGCTTATGCGGGCGATTCGCAATTCGCGCAAGAAACGCCTGCGCGCAAAGAATTTGAAACCCAGATAGCCCGCGAGCGCGCCAAGGAGTATTACGACGAGCCAGCCGCCGAGGGAGGCTGCATGCTTGGCGATGTGCTCAATCTCGCCGCTAAAAATGAATCCGAGGCCAAGGAAAGTGGAAGCCCAGAGCAAAACACCGGCGGCATCGAAAAGCAGGAAGCGGAGCGGGCGCATGTGGAAAATGCCGGCCAGCGGAGGTGCGACGGTGCTGAGGCCGGGAAGGAATTTCGCGAGGATAAGAGAGTGCGCACCCTGCCGGGAAAAGACACCTTCGGTGCGGCGAACGCAGGAGTCCGGTTCGATGGTAATTTTGCAAAGGAAATGGAGAACTTTGATGCCCTTGCGGCGGCCAAGCTGGTACCAGAGAGAATCGGCGACCACGGCGGCGAAGGTAACGACAAGGAGAGAGCCAAAAAGATTTAGTTGATGGGAGCCGGCGAGAGCTCCCGCGGCTAAGAGGAGCGGGATGGAAGGAACGGGCACGCCGGACTGTTCAACGAAGACCCAAGCGAGCAAGACGATGTAACCATGATGCAACAGGAATTCGACGGTGCGGTGCATGTGGGGCGGACCTGGTCCTCAGAGAGCGAAGTAATGGGCTATTGAGATACGATGGGAGAAGTATGCCCCCAGCGGCCTGACATGACAAATTCGGATAATGGCTTGCGTGTCCGCGGGGCTACCTCGCGATCGCGCAACTTTTCGGGCAGCGACTGATGATCTCCGGGATAGCCGATGGCGATGGCTGCGATCGGTTCCCAGTCCGCTGGAATCTCGAAGACCTGCTTGGCCCTTACGGGATCGAAGCCAGCCATTTGATGAACGCTGAGACCTCGCGCTGTAGCTTCTACGCTGAGGAGAGCGGTGGCCGCGCCGGTATCGTAGAAAGCATTGCGATTGGGCGAGCCGTTGGCATGGAATTTTAGTTCCGAAACCGCGAGCGCTAGGACCGGCGCGTGCTTGGCCCATCCGGCATTGAACTCAACCAGGACGCTGAGCGTTTTCGTGAAGTTTTCCGCGTCGTCTTTTGTGGCGACGAGATAGGCCCAAGGCTGTTCATTGCTGCTGGAAGGCGCCCAACGCGCGGCTTCGAAGAGGCTGGCGAGGACTGCGGGCTCAACCAATTGGTCTGAAAAGGCTCGCGGGCTCCAGCGATTGCGAATGAGATCGTTTATGGGAAAATCCGTTGGAGCTGGTTTCCGCATGGTAACTTTCCTTTCGCAAGTTCAGCGGTTAGATGAACAAAAACCGGGAAAAGGTGCGCGCATACAGGCAGCGGACTGCGCCTGTTTTGATGGCGCGCCGCAGGCCAGAGCGCAGGATGGCTTGCCTTGCGCTCCGGCCATGGCATAGAGCTTCTTCGGCGGCGCCAACGCACGGCGCGGTGGCGAACAGCCTGGGCCAGTTATTTAGCGAGCGGCTGAAACACCTCGGCGTCGATGGTGATGGAAATCTCATCGCCAATCATCACTGGACCATAGTTGGCGCCGATGCCGAAGTCCTTCCGGCTGATTTTCGTAGTGGCGCTGACACCCATGCGCTGATTGCCCCAAGGATCCTTGATGGGAGCGGTGGGACCATCGAGATCGAGAGCGACTTCTCTGGTAACGCCGTGAATCGTCAAATTGCCGATGACCTTGAGCTTGCCGGGAGCGACTTGTTCGACCTTGGTGGACTTAAAGGTCATGGTCGGAAAGTGCTCGACGTCGAAGAAGTGGTCGCTGCGGAGATCTTTGTCGCGGGCCGCCACGCGAGTGTCGACGGAATTTACGTCGATGGTGACGTCGACGCTGGACTTGGTAATGTCCTTGTCATCGAACTGGAGGGTTCCTTTTACGCTGGTAAAAGCGCCGCGAACCGTGGAGATGGTGAGGTGCTTGACGGCAAATTGCGCCGAAGAATGCGCGGGGTCGATTTGCCAGGTGGATGTGACTGCCGCTGCAGGCAGCGAAAGTATGGCTGCGACTCCGGCGGTAAGAGCGATACGAGAGAAAACTTGGCCCATTGGTGTTGCCTCCTTTAGAGATAGGTGTAGCTAAGCAGAATTGAACTGTGCGGCGATTATTCCGGATCGCGAGCGCGGACTTCCTCCAAGAGCTTGGCGAGAATCCTCAAGCGGGCAGCCGGGATGTGACGGAACTGGCGCTTGTGAAGCTCGCGAACAGGTTGATCGAGACTTCTTAGAAGAGCAAGCCCCGAGGGGGTGATGCGGGTCTTGATGACGCGGCGGTCAGTGGTTTGGCGGACGCGCGAGATGAGTTCGCGTTTTTCCATGCGATCGAGAAGGCGGGTCATGTCCGGATCGTGAGAAATCATGCGTTCGCCGATGCCGCTGCAGGGGAGGCCATGGGGTTCGGCGCCGCGAAGAATGCGCAGGACGTTGTATTGAGTGCCAGTGAGGCCACGTGGTTTGAAAACCTGCTCGGCCTCGAGGCCGAGGGAATCGGCGGTTTTTAGGAGGGAGATGAAGAGGGTGTCTTCGACGGGTAGGGCGGGAGAGGGAGAAGGGCGGCGACGCATGAGGATACGATAGTCGTTATGACAACTAATGTCAAACGGCAATCGCGAGAGGGTCTGGGAGCCGGATGCGTCAGGGTTTGCGAAGCGGCCGGAGCTGGATTTCGCTGACGAAACTTTGCGGAGCTTGGGTGACGATCATTTCGACGGCGTGGGCGACGTCTTCGGGAGCGAGCGCCTTCGAGGGATCCTTTGGGCCACGGGGAGAAAAGCCGGTGGCCACGCTGCCAGGACTGACCACGCTGACGCGGATTCCGTGCTCGCGGAGGTCTTCGGCCATGCAGGCGGAAAGGCCCTGGAGGCCCCACTTGGAGGCGCAATAGAGGCCGCCGCCGGCGAAGGTATTGCGGCCCGCGAGAGAACTGATGTTGATGATATCGCCGGCGCCGCGGCGGATCATGGAGGGCACGACAGCGCGGGAAACCAGGAAGACGCTCTTAAGGTTGGTGTCGAGGACGCGGTTCCAATCCGCTTCGGTTTGGTCATGGGCGGGGCCGAAGAGGCCAATGCCGGCGTTATTAACGAGAACGGAAATGGGGCCAAGAGCGGACTGCGTGCTGTCCACGAGGGTGGCGACAGCGGCGGACTCCGAGACATCGGTGATCCGCGAATATACCGGGAAGCCCAACTTCTTCAGCTCGGCTTCCACGGAAGCAAGCGCCTGCGCATCCCGGCCGCAAATGGCCACCGAGGAGCCGAGTTGGGCAAGCCGGAGTGCGATGGCGCGGCCAATCCCCCGGGAACCGCCGGTGATGAGAGCGACCCGGCCGGAGAGAGGCAAGACCTTGCCTGAAGATGAATTTATGGTCGCATTTTGGGGCATTTGAATTCTTCCTCGTGCAAGCCACCCATTTTGTGCGAAACTCATCCTAGCATCTAGGAGTTTATGAACTATCCTCACGGCTTGGGATCCTCGCAAGCGGGCTGGGAAGACGGTGCGAAGTGTGTAGCTCAACGGCATCGCTTCACAGGGGAGTAACGTATTCTGAGTGGAACGCTTGCGAATGCACCAACGGTTTCCCTATAATTCCCAAGTTTTGGAACCATTGCAATTCCCGGCAAAGCGACGCAGGTAATTTCGGCAACGGAAGAATCAAATTTGAAGTCAGGTCGAGGAGAGTGGGAATGAGTGGAACACGCAAAGTGGCAGGCCTCGCGATTGTCGCGGCGCTTTTTCTGATTCTGGGGAGCGGGCTGAGCGCGATGGCGCAGGAGGCGGGGCAAGCGGCGGGGAAGCAGCCGTACACGATGGCGGAGTACAACGCCTACCAAGCGGCAGCCGCGGAGAAGAACCCCGCGGATCAAGTGAAGTTGCTGGATGATTTTGTTTCCAAGTACCCGAATTCCGCGCTGCTGAAATACGCTTATCCGCTCTACTTCCAGGCTTACGGCCAACTGAAGGAATATCAGAAAGTGATCGAGTACGCGAACAAAGTAGTGGCGCTAGGGGATCAGGTCGACGCCGGAGTGCGCTATCAAGCGCTTTACGCGCACGCCTTCGCGTACAACGCCTTAAGCACAGCCCAGCCAGCGTGGGCCGCGGACCCCGCTAACGCAAAATCGGCGCAGGACGCGGCGGTGGAAGGCTTGAAGGCGCTCGAGGAGCTGAAGAAACCGGCCAACATGACGGACGAAGCGTTCGCGGCGCAGAAGAAGCAGATCCAGATTTATTTCAACGGCACCGCGGCTCAAGCCGCGAACTTGGAAAAGGATTACCCCACCGCGATCAAATACTATAAGGCTGTGCTGACATTAACTCCGGACGACTGGGTCATGGACTACAAACTGGGGCAAGCCTACGAGGCCATGAATCCGCCGCAGCACATGGATGCATTCTGGGCCATCGCGCGGGCCGTCACCGCCAAGGGCGCCCCGGAAGCGCAATCGAAAAAACTGAAGGACTATCTGCGAAAGCTGATGGTGAATTACCAGCAAGCGGCGTGCGACAACCTGACTGACGCGGAGCTGAACGAGCTCCTGCAACTAGCCAGCAGCTCGGCGGAGCGCCCGGCGAGCTACACGCTGCCGAGCGCGGCGGACCTGAGTGCGGCGAGAACAAATATGACCATCGCATCGGTCATCACGAGCCTGAAAACCGGGGGAGACAGTGCCAAAGTGACATGGCTAGCGGCCTGCGGCCTGGAATTTCCAGGAGTGCCCGGCAAGGTCATCGAGAACGTTCCAGCAGCAACGCCGGCGGATCCCATCGATCTGAAGATTGCGTTCGTGACGAGCGACGCAGAATTCCAAGCGGCGACGACGGCGGACATGGACGTGAAAGTAATCGGGCAGCCGGAAGTGTCTCGGGTCGAGAAAGACAGCCCGGTTCACTTCACCGGTACGCTCGTTTCCTACGACCCGGCCCCTGCGTTCATGCTGCATTGGGACAAGGGCAAGGTGAACGCAGAGGACATTCCGAAGGAAAAAGCCACGCCCAAGAGACCGGTGCGCCACAGGTCCTCGGGACGCAGGAGCCACTAGGCAACGAAAGAATCAAGCAAACGGCTCTCCCGCGCTTGCGGGAGAGCCGTTTTGCTTGATTGCAGGGCGGTTGAATTGCCCGGGAGAAGTTCGAAGGAAGGTGCAGCGGAAGGCGCGCCGTCAACGGGAGCGGTGGTTGCTGGAACCGAGTTTGTATTCGTCAATCTTGCGGCTCAGCGTGTTGCGATGAATGCCGAGGACGCGTGCAGCGCGGGATTGGTTGCCATCGGCGCCGTCGAGGACGCGCTTGATGAAGCGCTTCTCAAATTCGCCGACGGCCTCGTCAAATAGTATTCCCCGATCCACCATTTGAGCGACAAGTCCCTCGAGTTGATCTCTCACAATCGCACGCTCCGCAAAATTTGTTGTGGGCCGGTTTGCAACTACTCGTCGAGCTCGTGCCCTGCCAGGATGCGATAGGCTTCCCGGTACTTGGCGCGTGTGGCTGCGACGACCTCCGGCGGAAGCTCCGGGCCAGGGGGGGTTTTGGGCCAGCGGATTCGCTCGAGATAATCGCGCACAAACTGTTTGTCGAAAGAGGGCTGCGGGCCGCCGGGATTGTACTGCGCAGCGGGCCAGAATCGCGAGGAGTCTGGAGTGAGCGCTTCGTCAATCCACAACAGGGAGTCGACGGCGGTCGCGGGGCTCTCGAGAAGGCCAAATTCGAATTTCGTATCGGCAAGGAGAATGCCACGGGGAGCGGCGTAGGCTGCGGCGCGGCGGTACAGTTCAATGCTCACCGAGCGGACGCGTTCGGCTAACTCCCTGCCGATGAGGGATGCCGCTTGCTCAAAAGAAATATTTTCATCATGCCCGCTTGTAGCCTTGGTGGCGGGGGTGAAGATGGGTTCAGGCAAGCGATCGGATTCGCGCAAGCCGGGGGAAGGGCGACGCCGCAAATTTTCTGCGTGGCTTTGTAATCCTTCCAGCCGGAGCCGGAAACGTAGCCGCGCACGACGCACTCAATGGGAAGGGGCTTCGCCTTGCGCACAAGCATCGAGCGGCCCGCGAGATCGTTGCGATAAGCGTCGAACGGGGCGGGGAAGTCCGTGGCGCTGAGGACATGATTGGGGATGATGTCTTTCAGAAGATTGAACCAGAAAAGAGAAAGCTGCGTCAGGACGCGGCCCTTATCGGGAATGGGAGTGGGAAGTATGACATCGAACGCGGAGAGCCGGTCGGTGGCGACGATGAGCAGTTTATCGCCGAGATCGTAGATGTCGCGGACCTTTCCTCGCGCCGCGGGAGTGAGGCCGGCGAAATGCGTTTCTTGAATGATGCGATTCACAGGACTTGCAGCCACGGAAAAGGTATCTCCCCAAAGGCGGAAAGCATTCTAGCGCAGCGCTTCGTCGAGGGAAAGCAGCAGGTAGAGGAAATTGCTGGGAAATTTTAAGTGACCGGACATTTTATTTCAGAGAAAAAGCACCGAGTATCGTCGCGCCGCTCCGTTGTGAGCGTGAGGTTTGCTTGCGATTCACGTGCAGGGTTGAGGGAAACTCCAGTGCAGCCCGTTCCACGCAGCATGCCGCGGTTTGATGAAGTACTGCGCTTACGCGGCCGAGGCGGCTTGCCGCTTTAGCGCGGGCGCTTCGTTTCCTTCCCAGCGGACGCTGACAAGCTTGGAGACGCCAGGCTCCTGCATGGTAACGCCGTAAAGAACGGAGCCGGTTTCCATGGTCTTGCGGTTGTGGGTGACGATGATGAACTGCGTTTGGCTGCTCATATCCGCAACCAGCCGCGTGAAACGTCCGACGTTGGCCTCGTCGAGCGGGGCGTCCACCTCGTCCAGAATGCAGAAAGGACTTGGCTGATAGCGGAAGATAGCGATCAACAGCGCGAGCGCGGCCATGGCTTTTTCTCCGCCAGAGAGCAGCAGGACGTTCTGCATGCGTTTGCCGGGAGGCGAAGCGACCACATCAATGCCGGCGTCGCCTGAGCTGTCGGGTTCGGTGAGGCGCATTTCCGCCATGCCGCCGCCGAAGATGGTATGAAAGGCTTCGGAGAAACTTTTGTTTATGGCGTGGAAAGCCTGCTCGAATCGTTCGCGGGAGACGAGGTCAAGCTCGGCGATCGCCTGTTGCGTGTCGGCGATGGATTGCAGCAGGTCGTCGCGCTCGCGCGTCAGAAACGTAAAGCGCTGCTCGCATTCGTTGAACTCTTCGAGAGCCATCATGTTGACGGGCCCCATGGCCTCGATACGCTGCTTCATTTCGCGGTAATTCGTTTCCGCGGCGGCGAGTTCTTCGCCGGTCATAAATGCGGCTTCCGTGGCGATCAAGTCTTCCGGCTGGGCGTTGACCTCCGTCATGCAGGTCTCGCGCAGATGCTGGCGGTCCGAGTCATTGCGCGCGCCATCCACCTCCGCATGGCTCCGCTGTTCGCGAAGTTCCTGAAGCGTCTGCCGGCCCATGCGCAAATGATCTTCCAGTTGCGTGACGCGGGTTCGCCCGGTTTCCCACTCCTGTTCCAATTGGCGCTGGCGGACTTCCATGCGAAGTTTTTCGCCGCGGAGGCCTTCGAGTTGTTGCGTGAGATCCTCGGTTTGTTTTGCCAGAGCGGCGGTCTCATCCCCAATCGAGGATTCTTGCTGCAGCAGGGCGGTTTCGCGACGAAGAAGTTCGCCGCGCTCCTCTTGCAAACGCCTGGCAAGGGCTTCGGCGGCGGAAAGCCGTTCGTTGAGGGCGGCCAATTCGGCGCGCGCGCTGGCGAGCTCGTTCTGTTCGGCCTGAACCGATCCGCGAAGCTGCGCGAGCTGATCCACGAGTCGTGCGCTCTCTGTTTCCGCTTCCGCGCGGCTGGCGGCTGCGGCGGCGTGCTGATGCTTCGCACGGTCGGCGCGCATGTTTGCGTCTTCGGAATCCTTGCGGAGGCGGGCAAGCTCGTTCTGGCACAGAGTCAGTTCGAGGCCGAGCCGAGCCAGTTCGCCTTGCATGTGCTCGTGGCGGTGGGTTGCGGCGAAGACGTCGCGTTCCGCCTCGCGCTGCTGGGCGCCGATTTGTTCGAGGGACTGCTCCAAATCGCGCAGCTCCGCGTTCACTTGCGCCAGCGCCGCTTGTGCTTCGCTCATCTCGTGCTCAAGTTGGATGACTTCCGCGTCGAGGGCGCGAAGTTCGCGCTTCATCCCCAGCGGACCTGCCTCATCGGCACGGCCGCCGGTAACCATGCGGCCCTGGTAGCAAGTGCCGTCCGGCGCGACGAAAGCGAACTGAGGATTGTCGCGGGCCAGCCTTTCGGCGGAGGCCGCGCCATCGGTCAAATAAGCAGATCGCAGCCGCGGAAGGAATTGCTTGGCGGCGGGGCCAAGAGGATCGCGGAAACCCACCAGCTTGTCCAGGCGGGAAATCACGCCGTCTTCGATGCGGAAATTGATGATCGGTTCGTATTCGGCGAGGCGCAAATTGCGCAGCGAATCGACAAAGAATGTGGCGCGGCCCCCAACTTCGTCGCGAAGCAGGGAAACGCCAGCGCGAGCGTGATCGTAAGTTTCGACCACTACATATTCGAGTTCGTCGCGAAGATATTGCTCGATGGCCGCCTCGTGCTCTTCTTCGACTTCGGCATAATCCGCGAGTACGCCCACAGCGCGGAAACTTTGGCCGCCGCCGCGCTCATTGGCAGCGAAGAGTTTTTGCACGGCATCGGCCGTGTAAGAGCGGTCGTTTAGTATTTGCGTCAACGTCTCATGGCGCGCGCGAACGCCGGAGATGGAGTCACGCAGCGCGTCAGCCTTTTGTGCGGTTATTTCGCGCTGCTGCCGCAGTTCTGCGATGCGGGCCTGGAGCGCGGCCTCATTTTGGATCAGCGTGTTGAGCCGCCCGCTTGCTGCTTCCCAGTCGTAGGCAGCCTGATCGGCTTCATCGCGGATACGAATGGAAGTCTCGAGCAGTTCGTGCTCGCTCGCTTCCCGCTTGCGAAGAGCTTCGAGGTGATGGACCAGCGCTTCTTCCGCCTGCTTCTGTTCGCCGTGCAGGTGCAAGAGACTTTCGCCCGTCTCCAAGGCGGTGCGGCGCAGAGATTCGATGCGCGCTTCAGAATCCAGAATTTGGCCGGCACGTGATTCCGCCCGGGCGGCAAGTTCTGCGACGCGCCCGGAAAGGACGCCGGAGTCCTCACTGAGCGAGCTCACGGCAAGTTGCTGCGCCGTGCTGCGAGCCTCCCATTCGGCTGCTTGAGCGGCCGCTTCGGACATCTCGGCGGAAACTTGCGTGCGTCGCGAGCCGAGTTCCGTGGCGCGCTGCTGGTTGAACGTGATGCGGTTCTCTGTGCGGTCGACCTCGAGCGCGGTGAGGTTCAGCACATTTTGATTCTGACGGATTTCGGCGTCCAACTCGTAAACGCGCTGATTGAGGCGGTCCTGTTCGCCTTCCTGCTGCTGAATGGTGTGTGCATGCAGCGCTTCCGCGGCGGTGAGTTCGGCGAGCTGCTTCGCAATGCGCTCCGCCTCCGCATCCAGCTCGCGGGCCTTTCCGGCGAGCATTTGCCGTACAATTCCGCGCATCTGGTCGCGGATTTCGGCGTAGCGTCGCGCCTTGGATGCCTGACGCTTGAGCGAACCGAGCTGCTTCTCCACTTCGACGACGATGTCATTTACGCGGGCAAGATTAAGCTTCGAGGATTCCAGCTTGGCTTCCGCGAGACGCTTCTTGGTTTTGAATTTTGTGACGCCCGCGGCTTCTTCAATGATGGCGCGGCGCTCCATCGGCTTGGTGGAAAGGATCATGCCGATGCGGCCTTGTTCGATGATGGCATAGGAATCCGGGCCGAGGCCGACGCCCATGAACATTTCCTGAATATCGCGAAGGCGGCCGATGCGGCCGTTGATCAGATATTCGCTTTGGCCGGAGCGGTACAGGCGGCGCGTGACTACAACTTCGCCTGGCTTGGTGGCGAGAACGGGCTTGTCGGCGCCCTTTTTTCGGCGCTTGCCTTTTAGGAACCCGGGAACATTGGCGGACACCTCATCGGTCTGGGGCGCAGAATCCTGCGACTCTGCCGCATCATTGAGCAAATCGGGGGCCGGCGCGGGGTCGAGCGAGAGAATCTGTGAGTTCGGGTCAGCCATAGCGGCTGGGTCGTCCTCGGAACGCATTTCGGGCGGCGCGCCCGCAACACTCTCCATTTCCGCGCTTTCGAGAACGAACCGGGCAGCTTCGGCCAGCTCCGGATCTTCCATGGTGATGGTCACTTCGGCCATGCCCAAGGGCGGGCGCTTCGTCGTGCCGTTGAAGATGCAGTCGGCCATGCGTTCGGCGCGTAGGGACTTGTGGCTCTGCTCGCCCAGAACCCAGGAAATGGCGTCAACGACGTTGGATTTGCCGCAGCCGTTGGGTCCGACGATGCATGTTGTGCCGGCGCCGCTGAATGTTACTACCGTGCGGTCACAAAACGACTTGAAGCCAACGATTTCCACTTTTCGCAACTTAAGCAAGATGTCCCCTTTTTGTCCCAATTCGCGCCAATTTGAGCCGCCATTTGCCCGCGCCGGCCAAAATCTTGCTAACGGCAAAGGCCAACGGCGAAACGCGCGTAGAGAGACGACGCATTATTCCTCGAGGGGAGGGTCTTTCGAGCGATAAGCCGACCGGGTTGCGGTCGCTTAGACAAACGTGTGGCAGGTTCTCAGTCAGAGGCCCAGCCGCCTGGCGCGTAGATGGCGGTACGGGAAAAAAGCGTATCACGGGTTTTGCGGAGAGTAAAGGGCTACGCAACAGATAGTGTCGAATTTGCGAGGGCCACAATGGTGGGTTTTTTGAGAGCGAAGCACACCGGAGTGGTTACTTTTTGGAGAAGAGCACACCGCCCCACAGGGCTATTCAAATTGTAACCGAACCTTTGTTTCGCTCTGAAGAATGGCGAGGAATCGCCGTATGATGCGAAGAAGCAGAAAGAGAACGGCCGGGCGCAACTTGGGGGCGCCCCAATGTGAAAAAACTGCGATTTCTCCTCGCGCTTATCACCAAAGACAATGATTTTCAGGTCCAGCAGGCGGTTTCTGCGGAGGCGGCTGCGCGGGAACTGGGCGTTGACCTCGAGGTTTTGTACGCCGATGGCGACACCATTACCCAGAGCACGCAAATTCTCAAGAGCATACAAGCTCATCCCACGTTGCGGCCGGACGGTATCCTTGTCGAGCCGGCAGGCGGAACCGGCTTGCCCCAGGTAGCCAGGGCGGCGCTCGACGCCGGGATTGCCTGGGGACTCGTAAACCGGGAAGCAAACTATGTCGCTGAGCTGCGGCGAAGCTCGAAGACGCCAATTTTTCTCGTGACAACCGACCACAAAGAGATCGGCAGAATTCAGGCGAGACAGATGGCTGCATTGCTTCCCGAGGGTGGCTCGGTGGTGTACATTCTCGGTCCCACGGAAAGTGCCACGGTGAAGGACCGCAAGGCGGGATTCGAAGCGGTATGCCCCGAGAATGTGCGAGTCACCCTTTTGCGCGGCAAATGGACGGAGGAGAGCGGCCACCGGAGCATGGCAACGTGGCTGAAATTAGGCGTTTCGAGCAAAGTGACCGTCGCAGCCATCGCCGCGCAGAATGATGCCATGGCCATGGGCGCGAGGAAGGCGTTCGAGGAAATTGGAAATCCGCAGGAAAGAGAAAAATGGCTGAGCCTGCCATTTACGGGCGCGGATGGCCTGCCGAAGACGGGCCAAGCCTGGGTACGCACTGGTTTGCTGGCCGCCACGGTGATTTGTCCGCCCATGGCTGGACAAGCCGTGCAACTTATGACCAAGGCGCTGCGCACCGGCGAAAACGTGCCTGAGCGAACGGTGACCTTTCTGGAATCCTATCCGCCGCTCGAGAAACTCTCAAAACTTCAGACCGTCGGGAGCCAGCAGTAAAAGGTCCAAGCAAACGGAAAGCACCGCTCTGCTTGTTCCCTACGATCGAGTGGCAGGTCCCGGTTACTTCAAATGCGCGTCATACCAGGCGAGAATCCGATTGAGACGATCGAGGAGGTGTTTCTCCTCGTGGAAGCCGTGCGGTTCTCTCGGATATTCGACCAGCTCACTTTCCACGCCATAGTGCTTCAGGCCGCGATATAGCTCCTGGCTTTGATCCAGCGGATCGGTGGTATCCGCTTCGCCTTGGAGGATGAGTGTTGGCGTCTTGGCATTCTTGAGCTGCGTGAACGGGGAACTATTCAGGAATTTCACGAGGCTGTCTGACTCGTAAGGCACGCCGTAAAACCATTCGTCGTAGGAAGGATGCGACTCGCTTCCGAACTCGGAAATCAAGTTTGAGAGCCCCGCGCCGGAGACGGCGGCTTTGAAATCGTTCGTCTGTGTGATGGCCCACTCCGACATATACCCGCCGTATGACCATCCGCCGATGCCAAGTTTCGCGGGGTCGGCGATTCCACGGTCGATCAGATCCTTGATACCCGCCATGACATCCTTGAAGTCGCTGCCGCCCCAATCGCCCCGGTTCATTTCGATGAATTTTTCTCCGTAGCCCACGGAGCCGCGAATATTGGGATAGAAAACCGCATAACCGTGCGTCGCCAAAAGTTGGCCCCACGTTTCAATGGAGTCTTGCCAATTACCCGTCGGTCCGCCATGAATCAAAGCGATGAGAGGGAATTTGGCTTTTGGATCGGCTCCCGCGGGCTTCAGCAAAGCAGCTTCAATCTCGAGACCGTCGAAAGATTTGTATTTGTAGAGCTCAGGCGCGCTCAGCGCGAAATGCCTCCAGGAATCATTCAGGTGAGAAATCTGGCGTGGCGCATTCTTCTGATCCCATAGCCAAAGCTCCGGAGGCGTTGTGGCGGAGTACCCCACATAAGCGACTTCGCCGGAATCAGAAACGGCAAAGTTACCAACATTGCTGGCCGGATCGTTGGAAAAATTCTTGCGCATGCCTTGCTGTGAAAATCCGGCGAGTTTGTTTCGAAAACCATCCGCGTAGAGGGCGAATATCGAGCCGTCTTTTGTCCACAGTTGTTCATGAATGGCGCGGTCGAGGCTTCCGCCGGTGAGGTTGCGAGTGGCTTGCATGCCGACGTCCAAGAGCATGAGGTCGTGCGGCGCGGGACCATCCACGCGGCAGCCAATGAAGCTGATGGTCTTGCTGTCAGGCGATACGCGTAATCGGCCAAATGGTCCGTGCGGAGCGAGCAGCAGCTTGTGCGAACCATTCGAAAGGTCGACGGAGAAAATGCGATGAGTTTCCTCGTCAGACGCCGGGCGATCGGTGGCGCTGATGATGATGTGGCCACCGGCCGGAAGCCAGGCGAGTTCGCTGACTTTCCACTTCGGGCTGGTGAGCGCCTTGGCCTCGTGCGTAGCCAGCGTGAGCAGCCACAACCTCGGCTGTTTGTCGTCTTTATCCACGACGTGTGCGTCGTCTTTCTCTTTTTCTTTCTTCTCCTCGGCTTCGCTCTTGGCATCGGGAGCAAGAAAGGCGATTTCCTTGCCGTCGGGAGACCACGCAAAACTGTGCACGCTGCGCTTGCCCTTGGTGAGCGCGGCGGCTTCTCCGCCGTCCATGCGCATCATGTAAATCTGCTGCTGGCCATCGCGATTTGAAAGAAACGCGAGTTCCTTCCCATCGTGCGACCAGCGCGGCGAGGATTCATCTTTTGCTGAAAAGGTGATTTGCCGGACGACGCCTGTTCTTTTGTCATAGAGCCAGATATGGCTTGCACGGCGAACGCCCGCGGGCGGTTCCATCACAACGAAGGCAACCTCGCTGCCGTTCGGAGAGAATTGCAGGTCGGATATCGAGCGCAAGTTGAGAGAAGCTTCTGGCGTGAGCAGTTTGACCGAATCCATATTAGACGCTTGCCGGGCACCCGTTGTTCCTGCAATCGCCAAAACACTGAGAAGGCCACTGCTCAATAGCAAGCGGTTCATCGCTGGACCTCACAAAGGAGAACCTAGGACTTTAACGAGCGGAAAGCCCACCGTCAAACTCGTTTACGAACACTCGCTAATTCTTTTGCATTATTGACCGGCCTGCACAATCCCGCCCTATAATGCGCCACTTAAAAGTGCGGTGATGTACATCACAAATGACAAGAGCGCAAGAGGTCCTTGCGTTTGTCGCATTTGTCTGCTCCAACGATCAGAAAACGAGTCGAGCGAAAATGGAGAATCGCATGCGGAATTTCAGAAGTTTGATTTGTGTCCTGACCATCTCAATTTTTTCGAGCTCGAGCACCTCGGCGCAGGAAATTGCCGGAAGCATCCGCGGGACGGTTCAGGATGCAAGCGGCGGCAGAGTCTCCGGAGCCAAAGTGACCGCGGTCCAAGCCGAAACGGGCCTAGTACGGACGGCAACGACGGATTCTCTGGGCGCATACGTTTTCGTCGAGCTTCCCGTCGGCCACTATCGTTTGGAAGCGGAGGCCAAGGGCTTCAAAAAGTACATTCAGGAAGGAATCTCGCTTGACGTAAATCAGACCGCGACGCTGGCCGTTCGGCTCGAAGTCGGAACCGCGGCGCAAGAAGTCCGGGTTCAGGCAAACGCTCCCTTGGTGGAGACTACCATCACTAGTCTGGGGAAAACCGTGGGGGAACGCGAAGTTTTGGACCTGCCTCTGAACGGCCGCGATTTTACTCAGCTCGGCCTGCTTCAGCCTGGCGTTTTCCCGATCACCCCCGGCCTCGCGGTTGCCGGCGGCTCTTTGCGCAGCGGCCAGGCCTATGCCGTTAATGGCCAGCGGCCGGAATCCAACAATTTTCTGATCGATGGCGCGAACAATTTCAACGCTGTCGATGGCGGGCTGGTGATTCATCTTCCGATCGATGCTATCGCCGAGTTTCGCATTCTGACGCACACGGCGAGCGCCGAGTTCGGCCACAGCACCGGCTCCACGACCAACATCATCACGCGCTCCGGCACAAATGCGTTTCATGGCGCCGCCTGGGAATTTCTGCGGAACGACGCCATGGACGCCAAAAGCTTTTTCGCCACCAGCGTCGAGCCTCTGAAGCGAAACCAGTTCGGCGGAACGTTCGGCGGGCCCATCAAGAAAGACAAAGCTTTTTTCTTTGGATATTACGAAGGTTTGCGCAACCGCCAGGGTGAAACGGTGAGCGCGACCGTTCCAACGCAATCCGAGCAGCAGGGAGACTTTGGCCTGCTCTGCACACAGGCAGGCGGGACCTTTAACTCCTCCGGCATTTGCAGCGCTCCTGCGGGTCAGCTCGTGAACGAATTTTCAAACCAGCCTTTTGCTTTCAACAAACTTCCAGGCATCGATCCTCTCTCCCATACTCTCTCGGCCTTCTTCCCGCTACCCAACCAGCCGAGCCTGGGACCAAACGCATACAGCACCACGCAAACTCTGATGCAAAACAACGACCAGTTCGGATTGCGTGTCGACCACTATTTGACCTCTCGGGATGTCCTCAATTTCCGCTACATGTTTTCACAAGGAGACACGACCGACCCGCTCTCAACGGCCGGCGCCAATGTGCCGGGCTTTCCCGTTGGCGAAGGGCAGCGCGCCCAGAACCTTGTGGGCCAGGCAACGCATACATTTTCACCAATGCTGATCGGCGTAGCGCGATTCTCGTTTCTGCGAAACAAGTATCTTTTTAACGAAGCCGTCAATCACACGACACCTTCGAGTCTGGGCTTCCAGTACGCCCCTTCGCTCAATGCCGCCATCGGGCCACCTTTCATCCAGGTTAGCGGGTATGCATCGGTCGGCGATCCCATCACCGGGCCGCGCGATACCTATGAGAACGCTATCGACATTTCGGGTTCGCTGACGTGGATTCATGGCCGGCACGAAATGAAGTTCGGCGGCGGTTACAGCCACGACCAGGTCAACGTTTTATTTGGTATCGCATCGAACGGATTTTTTGTTTTCGCGCCAGTGCCCGCCAACGACGCTTTCGCGAGCTTTCTGCTCGGCGCTCCGGTCTTTTTTCTGCAAGGCGGTGGAGACCCATCGCGTGGACTTCGTGGGAACAATTTGAACTTCTACGCGCAGGATACTTATAAGATCACGCCACATCTCACGCTGAACGCAGGGCTGCGCTACGAGTTGCCATTCCCCTACACCGAGATTCGAAACCGAACGAATCTCTTCGAACCTGGCGTGCAATCTGTCGTCTTTCCCGCCGCGCCACCGGGGCTCGTGTATCCGGGAGATCCAGGTGTACCGGGAGGATTGATTCCAGCGGAAAAAACGGCTTTTGCTCCGCGCGTTGGCCTTGCCTGGGATCCGCGAGGGAACGCCCGGTGGCTGGTCACCGCCTCCTACGGAATTTTCTTTGATCCCTATTACAACGGCCAAGGCGGGCCGCTGCAAGCTCCCGTCAGCGCGCCCCCCTACTTGCAGACGCCCCAACTGAATTTCCCTAATTTTGCGGACCCCTTTAACGGAGCAAATCCTTTTAATGGCACCTTTGCTGAGCCGATGACTCTGCTGACATTGGCACCCAACCTGCGCCTGCCTTACGCGCAGGATTGGAACCTTAACCTCCAAAGATCTTTCGGCGGAGATTGGTTGTTCGAGGCTGGCTATGTCGGTACCAAGGGCACCAAGCTGCCTAGATTTATCGAGGGAAATCCGGCGGTCTTTGTTCCCGGCGAAGCGAACGGTGTGCCGAACTCAACGGAAGACAACGTCAATCAGCGACGCCTCTACTCGGGATGCACGCTTGCGCAGCCGACCCCTTGCAACTTCGCATCCGTGGGCTTGATCGCCGGCATGGCAAATTCCACTTACAACGCTTTGCAGACCAGCTTGAAAAAGCGTTTCAGCCATGGACTGTCATTCCTTGCTTCCTACACATTTTCGAAGACTCTCGATGACGTTTCCTCCTTCAACATCACCGGCTCCGCTTCGCAAAGCGTGGCGGGCGAGAACGACCTGGCCCAAAATCCGTTCAATCTCGCGGCGGAACACGGCAGGTCCATGTTCGATGCGCGGCACCGGTTCGTCCTCAGCTATGAGTGGGAACTGCCCTTCTGGAATCATCCCGAGAATTGGTACCAACACGTTCTGGGTGATTGGCAGTTAAACGGCATCACCACCTTCATGAGCGGCACCCCGTTCACCGTTTACGACTCTCAGGACGTCTCTTTGCAAGGTGGTGCCCCGGAAATTTCCGGCTTCTCCAGCAACCGGCCGGATCTCATTAGCAATCCGAATAATGGGCCGCGCACTCCGCAGCAATGGTTCAACGTTTCTGCCTTTCAGCGGCTCGATCCAACCGTTCAAGCCGGACAGTTTGGCAACGAGGGCCGCAACGTCGTGCAAGGTCCGGGCCTGCAACAGTGGGACTTTTCTGCTTTCAAAAATATCCCGATCCGCGAGTCAAAAAGCTTGCAATTCCGTGCGGAATTTTTCAACGTTTTCAATCACGCCAACTTCCGGCTGCCGAACAACGATATCAGCTCGCCAAACTTTGGCGTGATCTCGCAAGCGCTGCCAGGGAGACTCGTGCAGTTGGCATTGAAGTTTCTTTTCTGAGGCGCCGCACAGGGAATTTGTCAAAGCCTCGCTGCCGGCCGCGTGCTACGCTCGCGGGCGGCTGGCGTAACACCGCAGAGTTTTGTCGCCGCGCGGCCGCTTACGTTACGCTGCTTCAATGCGGACTTCTCGGGTCGCACATTCGCACTCCAGCGCACCGACGAGCCGTTCTTCATTGCAGCCGTCTGGAAGCCTCGGATACAATCTGACGTTTATCTTTGGGAGCAGAACGCTGTCTTAGCTTCGATGCACGAAATACGCTTTCACAACACGCTGGGCGGGAAGATCGAACCTTTTGCTCCGCAAAATAGTGACGGGGTCCGCATGTACACCTGCGGGCCGACGGTGTACGACTACGCGCACATCGGCAATTATCGCACTTTTATCTTTCAGGATATTCTCCGACGCTTCTTGAAGCTGCGCGGCTACAAGATGAACCACGTCATGAATTTGACCGACGTCGATGACCGCATCATCGCGAATGCTGCGGCCGCCGGAGTGAGCATCCGCGACTATACCGAGAAATACGCCCAGGCTTTCTTTGACGATTGCAAAACTCTAAGCATCGAGCCGCCCGAGCACTGGATTCGCGCGACGGACCATATAAACGACATGGTCAAGCTAATTCAGCGCCTGCAAGAGAAAACATACACGTATCCCAGCGAGGGCTCGATCTACTATCGCATCGCAAAATTCCCGCACTACGGCAGGCTTTCAAACGTTGACGTGACCGGCATTCAGGCCGGAGCGCGCGTCGATGTCGACCGCTATGAAAAAGAGAGTGCGCGGGATTTCGCGCTATGGAAAGCGCCAAAGCCCGGCGAGCATTTCTGGGAGACGCCCATCGGCAAAGGCCGTCCCGGCTGGCACATCGAATGTTCCGCGATGGCCATGAAGTATCTCGGCGAGACACTGGACATCCACACCGGCGGAATCGATCTCGCCTTTCCCCACCACGAAAACGAAATCGCTCAGAGCGAAGGCGCGACGGGCAAGCCTTTCGTGCGCTACTGGATGCACGCCGAGCATCTGCTCGTCGAAGGCGAGAAAATGTCCAAGTCGCTCGGCAATTTCTATCACGCTGCGCGATTTGTTTGCGAAGGGCTACAAGCCGTCCACGCTCCGCTTCGCGCTGCCAGCGTTCCCTACCGCAAACAGTTGAATTTCACGTTTGACGGCTTGCAGCAAGCCGCAAGCTCCGTCGAGCGACTCCGCAATTTCTGCGTCGCGCCTGTCGCAGGGGAAATTTCCCGACGGAAAGCAGAAAGCCATGGCCGACCCGTGCTGCCAAAGCCGCGGAAGAATTCGACGCGGGGCTCTCGGATGACTTAAATACCGCTCAAGCGCTGGCCGCCGTCTTCGATCTGCTCCGCGAAACCAATATCGCCATGGACAAAGACGAATTCCGTCAGGGCGATGTTGCCGCCGTCCAGGAGTTTCTCGCGAACTTCGACCGCGTTTTTGCCGTTATGGAAGACAACGACGCGGAGAAGCTGCGCGCGCTGGGCTTTGGCGGTGGCGACAGCGGGCCGAGCGACGCGGAGATCGAAAAACTTATCGCCGAACGTCAGGCGGCGCGCCAGCGGCGTGACTTCGCGGCTTCTGATCGCATCCGCAAGGAACTCGCGGATCGTGGTATAATCATCGAAGATATGAAGGACGGCAGCGTCCGTTGGAAGCGCAAATGAAATTCTCTATTCACTCCCGAACGCCAGGCCATTTCTCCCCGGCCGAGCTGCGTCCCAACCTCTTCGGCGTAGACTAAGCATTCTCTTTCCTCGCAGGGCGCGGCCTGCTCTTGGTGTGCGCACACAAACCTGCCCTGGGGTAGCCCACCCACATTAACCGCTAGCCATTTTTCCCGAGGAGGATGACATGATTACCACGATGGAAACGAAATTACCGAAGT
Source organism: uncultured Acidobacteriota bacterium (assembly GCA_963824515.1). Classification (GTDB taxonomy): domain Bacteria; phylum Acidobacteriota; class Terriglobia; order Acidiferrales; family UBA7541; genus Acidiferrum. The sequence continues at coordinate 626,909 of CAWGPN010000022.1, read as the reverse complement.
TGATTACGCGGCTGCCCGGGCCCAACGCCCAGCGCGTTGTGGAAAGCGACACCAAGTTCATGTCGCCGTCCTATACGCGGGACTATCCGCTTGTCGCCAAGCGCGGCCACGGCGCGCTTGTCGAAGACGTGGACGGCAACTCCTTCTTGGATTTTGCCGCCGGCATTGCTGTTTGTTCGACAGGCCACTGCCATCCCAAAGTCGTGGCGGCGATCCAGAAGCAGGCGGCCGAGCTGATCCACATGTCCGGCACGGATTTTTACTACGAAAGCATGCCGCTCCTTGCTGAACGCCTGCTCAACACTTTGTCTGGCGCCGCGCCGAAAAAAGCTTTCTTCACGAATTCCGGCGCCGAAGCTGTCGAAGGCGCGATCAAACTTGCCCGTTATGTGACGAAACGCGACAAGATGATCGCGTTCTACGGGTGCTTTCATGGCCGCACCATGGGCGCGCTCTCGCTGACTGCCTCAAAAGCCACGCAGCGCAAGGGTTTCGGCGCTTTGCTCTCCGGCGTCGAGCACATTCCCTTTCCGTACGCTTACCGCTGCGCACACGGCCACACCGCGGAAAACTGCGGCACGGAAATTATCGAGCAGCTCGAGCAGCAGGTTTTCAAGCGTCTCTTTGACCCCGAGGAAGTCGCGGGAATCATCATCGAGCCGATTCAGGGCGAAGGCGGGTACGTCGTTGCGCCGAACTTCTTTTTGCAGGAACTGCAGCGTATTTGCCGCAAGCACGGCATCATGCTCATCGCGGACGAAGTCCAGTCCGGCATGGGTCGCACGGGAAAGTGGTGGGCGCATCAATACGCCGGCATCGAGCCAGACATCGTCTGCAGCGCCAAGGGCATCGCCAGCGGGATGCCGCTCGGGGCCTTTTTCGCGCCGGCCACCGTTATGAATTGGAAGCCGGGAGCGCACGGAACGACATTCGGCGGAAATCCTGTCTGTATCGCCGCGGCCCTGGCCACCGCGGAGCTTATCGGAAGCCAATACCTCGAGAATGCCCGCCGCATGGGAGACTACCTGTTCGGCCGTCTCGCCGACTGGACGAAAAAATTCAAAATTATCGGCGATGTTCGCGGGCGCGGCTTGATGATCGGCATTGAAATCGTCCGCGATCAACGCACCAAGGAAAAAGCCGCGGACCTGCGCAATGCCGTCGTCGACCTCGCCTTCCACAAAGGACTCTGCGTCCTTGGCGCGGGCGAAAACACGATCCGTCTGTCTCCGCCTCTCCTCATCGACGAAGAACAAGCCGACTTCGCCGTCCGCACTCTCGAAGATTGCATTCGCGAAGCGGAGAAAAACGCCTAGCGCCCTCCTCCGCTGGAATCGCAGCGCGGGAGGAACATCCATCCAAAATCCCGTGGCCGCCGCAAAAGTTCCGTGGCAGCCGCGGGATTTTTGTTTATACTGCGCTCCTTAGGCTTGTTGCCGCGGAGCTTCGATGCCCATCGTCTCTCGCATGATTTTCCACGCGGTTCACTGGGCCGCGCGAAAGGGTTTGCGCGTAGCCGACGATCCCCTGCCTGAAGCCAAGAAACACGAGGCCCGCCAGACCGGCATTCGCGGCGAAACCTACGCCTACTGGTATCTTCGCCGCCACGGCTATATTTTCGTGGCACGCAATTTCACGCCGCGCGCCTCAAAAGGCGAGATCGATATGGTTGGCTACGACGGCAATACGCTCGCGTTCGTCGAGGTACGCACTCGCACAGTGCGCGAAGAAATGTCTGCCCTGCCGGAGCTGAGCGTCACACCAGGTAAACAGCATGTCCTGGCTCGTACCGCGCTACACTTTCTGGCGGAGCGCCGCGTCCCCGATTGCCCGCTCCGCTTCGATGTCGTCGCCATCGACAATTCTCCTGGCAAGCCTCCGGTTGTGCGCCTGCACAAGGACGCTTTCAGCCCGCAGATGTAGAATTCCACAGGAAAATCCTTCGGGACGCCTGTTTAGCCCCGCCAGACAGGGTACAATCGAAGCACCAGGGTGCTCTCTGCCCGCCAAAATCTTTGACCTTATCGAGGAGGTTTGCTTTGCCGGAGTTGCGAAAAGACCCGATTACTGGCCGCTGGGTGATCATTTCCACCGAGCGCGGAAAACGCCCAAACGATTTTCTCCGCGAAAGTGTTGCTCCCTTGCCTAACGGCAAAAATTGTCCGTTTTGCCCCGGCCACGAAGCCAAAACGCCGCCGGAGATTCTCGTCTACGGACGGACCAACGGAGGGGCGAATACCGCGGGCTGGACCGTGCGCGTCGTGCCCAACAAATTTCCCGCGCTCGGCATTGAAGGCGACCTCGACCGCGAGGGTGAGGGCTTGTTTGACAAAATGAACGGCATCGGCGCCCACGAAGTAATCGTCGAAACCCCCGATCACACGGCGACACTGGCATCCTTGCCCGAGCGCGCCGTCGAAGATGCTCTCTGGGCCTACCGCGACCGCATGCTCGATCTCAAGAACGACAAAAGGTTCCGCTACGTTTTAATTTTCAAGAATCATGGCGAAGCCGCCGGCGCCTCGGTCGGGCATACGCACTCACAATTGATCGCGTTGCCCATTGTCCCGCGCCGCGTGCGTGAAGAAGTGGATAGTTCCTGGCACTACTTCGATGAGAAAGAACGCTGCATCTTCTGCGACGTCATCCGTCAGGAGCGCGATACCGGCGAGCGCGTCATCAGCGAGAACGACCACTTCATCACCATCGCGCCCTACGCCTCGCGTTTTCCCTTTGAGATGTGGCTTCTTCCCAAAGTCCACGGCTCATCGTACGAAAACAACCAAAGCACCATGTATGCAAGCCTGGCGCGCATGTTGAAGGACACGCTCATGCGCCTCGACGTCGTCCTCGACCGCCCGCCCTACAATTTCATGATCCACACCTCGCCCGTCGGTGAAGAGATCAACGATCATTACCATTGGCACTTCGAAATTATTCCCAAGCTCACCAAAGTCGCCGGCTTCGAATGGGGCACCGGCTTTTACATCAATCCAACGCCGCCCGAAGAATCGGCGCGCTTCCTGCGCGAAGCGAAAATCGCGCCCACGCCGGAGCCCGCGAAAAAATAGCGCGCGCCGCTCGTTATCAGCGCCGCACAATCCTGGCACTGCTGAAAATTTTGCTATACTTACCCGTTTGGCGCGGTACCCAAGTGGCCCAAGGGAGAGGTCTGCAAAACCTCCATTCGTGGGTTCGAATCCCACCCGCGCCTCCAAGCCCCAATCGGCTGCTTCTCCCTTGCCTATTGTACCGGCACCTTCTGTAGAGTTCTCCGGCAGCCGTTAAAGAACTTCATTTTACCGGTTCCACGATTTGCACGTGAGGGTGCTCCAGCAAATCTCCCGTCGCGTGATCCACCTGTGTAACGGCCAATTGAAAATTCACCTGGGATTGAATCAGATATCGCGCTTGTCCTTCAGTATCCCAGTTTCTTGTCCACGACATTGAGCAGTGGCTTGCCGTTGCGGAACCTTCCATACTGTTCCGCGAAAAACACCATGGCATCCTCCAGCCAGTCGGGCGTATGGTCCGCGCAGTGCGGTGAAAGCAAGACATTCTCCAATCTGTAGAACGGATGCCCCGGCGGCAACGGTTCGTGATCGAACACGTCTAGCGCTGCACCTTTGATGCGCCCCTCCGAAAGCGTTCGGACCAGCGCTTCCTCATGGATTACCGGGCCTCGCCCGACATTGATCACCACCGCCCCGCTCTTCATCGCCGCGAACTCTGGCTCGCCAATCATTCCGCGCGTCTCTGGAGTCAACGGCGCCGCCACCACCAGGTAGTCGCTGCGCGAAATCATCTCCAGCCGACCCTCCGGCCCATAAGTTCGCTCGACCAGCGAATCCGCGCCGCGCGAGGTCGCGGCATGCCGCTTGACCGCGAGCACTTTCATTCCCATCGCCCTTACCCGTGTGGCCACCGCCCGCCCAATGTCGCCATAGCCGATGATTCCCACGGTTTGCCCCGCAACGGGCAAAACGTCAAAGGCTTCCCACACTCCCGCATTCTGATTGCCTATCATCCGGCGGAAATCCTTCGCGAAATACAAAATCGCGCCAAGCACGAATTCGCCCAGCGACGCGCTAAAAACACCGGTCCCATTGGTGAGCTGCACGGAACTTTCCACGAGTTCTGGAAATAGCACCTTGTCAATGCCCGCGGCGCGGGCATGCACCCAAAGCAGATTCGGGCACATTCCAAACACCTTTTGGAACTGCGCAAGCGGACCCGACCAACGAAACAACACACGCGCTTGTCTGGCCGCTTGCTCGAAGCTCTCCGGGGAGGCTCCGATTATCGTTCTCGCTCCCGCAAGCATTGGTGCCAGCTTGGAGAGTTGCGGCTCAGCCGGATTGGCCAAGACCAGTATTGTGTCGTTTCTCATCTCCATCGCGTTGACCGCGCCAAATCTTACACTACTCGGGAAGTCTCCAGCCCACTCGCCTATCCCGACCCAACTGGCATGGCCATATTCTGGCGCTTGCGGTTAGACTTGGGCTGACTTGGCAACCCCTCTCGCAAAGTCGCTGATTCTATTCAGTCCGGAGTCTGCCGAATCTGATCCTCACGGCGGTCGTCCAACGAAATCTCGAGGTGAGAAAATATGAAGAAGCTCTGGTTGCTCTCCCTGATCGCGATTCCTTTCCTGGCTGTGAATTCTCAGGAGCCCGTCCCCACAGGCTTTGAACATTGGCCCCTATCCACGCTGCAAAGCACGGCCGGAGTGCTTTCAACGCAAGCTGCCTCCGATCCCCATCATTCCGCCGTCAAGCAGTTCGCCGATTTTCCCAATGACACTTTTCTTCTGGTTCGCCGGGAAGCGGATGGAGCACCGGAGTGGCATGAAACGCAGGTCGATGTCCTTTTCGTGCAATCGGGATCTGCCACGCTTTTGGTGGGGGGAAAGCTTCTCAATGGACAAACGATCGCTCCCCATGAAATGCGCAACGGAACCATCCAAGGCGGCGTCCAGCGGAAACTCTCGCCCGGGGACGTCGTCCGGATTCCCGCTGCCACGCCTCATCAGATCTTGCTCGATGGCGCGCAGGCCTTCACCTATTTTGTCGTTAAAGTGAAAGGTTACTAGGCCCCTCTCTGCAATCACCGCGGCAGGCTTAAAAAAGGGAGTCTCCGGCCGACTTCAGTCGTTTGTGTTGTGACCGGGGGTTCTCGCCGCACTATAAATGGCTTCCACGAGCGCGATGCTGCGGCGGCCTTGCTCCCCGTCGCAGGCTGGCGCGCGATTTTCTCGGATAGCAGAAAGAAAATCTTCGAGAATGGCTTGGTGCCCGCGAAAATTGCTGACTGCGGCGGAAGAGGCGCTTTCGTTCTCATCTTTGGCGCATTCGTCAAGCTTGGCCAGGTCGGCTTCGATGGCCGCAGGCGTGTTCCGAAAATGAACGGCGATGATGCGGTCATGTTCAAGAATCACAGTCCCTTCGCTCCCGGTTATTTCCAGGCGCCGCGGACTTCCGGGATAAGCGGCAGTGGTAGCCTGAAAAACTCCCAGCGCGCCGCTGGCGAAAACAAAAGTGGCCACGGCTGTATCTTCAGCCTCGATTTTGTGCAGCAGCGTCGCCGTTCGCGCTTGCACTTGAACGACCTCGCCGAATAGCCACAGCAGCAAATCAAGCGTGTGAACTCCTTGATTGATCAGCGCGCCCCCGCCGTCGAGTTCCAGCGTCCCTCGCCACCTCGACTTCACATAGTATTCGGGAGGCCGGTACCACTTCACGCGTGCGTCAACCAACAGAATTTTGCCCAGCAGCCCTCGCTCGATCCAGTTCCTTAGCATCCGGATGTGCGCCTTCATGCGGTCCTGAAAGATCACTCCGAGCTTCACTCCCGATTGTTTGGCGGCTTCGATCAGCAAGTCCGCACGCGCGCCGCTGATCTCGATGGGTTTCTCCGTAAGAACGTGCAGGCCCTGGCGGGAGGCGGCGACGCCATGTTCCGCGTGCAGCCCGGAAGGGCTGCCAATAATCACGATCTCCAGGGGGCAGTGTTTTAGGAAGGCATCGAAGTCCCGATAGGCCGTGCCGCCATATTCGCAGCAGAGCCGGGCAATCTTTTCCTCGTTGCTTCCCCAGATGGCCGAAATTTCGGCGCCAGCGATAGCACGCGTAGCCCGCGCATGAGTCTCCGAGATATTGCCTCCGCCGATTAGACCGATGTGAATGGTCATGTAACAGATTGTATCAATGATAGCTCGCGAGGAATTCCTTGTAAGCAGCTTCGGTTGCTCGCCGCGCGAGGATTGCCGCCGAGATTAGGACGCGCCTCCATCCACTTGAAATCTTTCGCATCTTTCGTGCTGGAAGCGGGCCGCAAAAACGAGTACCTTTCCAACTGCAAAATGGATCCCGCGAGCCCCAAATCTCCTTTCGGCAATCCAGAATCGCCCGCCGTCGCCGAGATCAGCAACACATCATCCGCTTCCACCGGGGGCGTCTCGTCCCTCGTCGGCCATTTCCGCTGGGTCATCTGCGCTTTGCTTCTTTTTGGAACCACGAAGAACTACATGGACCGCCAGGTCCTCGGCATTCTTAAAGAAACTTTGCAGCACAACTTCGGCTGGAATGAAATCGACTACGGCTATCTGGTACAGGCGTTTCAGATTGCCTATGCAGCGGGAATGCTCCTGGTTGGCCGTCTCGTCGACAAGCTGGGCACGCGATTGGGTTATGCGCTGGCCATGATTTTCTGGAGTCTCGCTTCGATGGGCACCGCACTCGCAAATTCTCTAGGTACCTTCGCGCTCTCCCGCTATGCCCTTGGATTCGGCGAAGCCGCCGTATTTCCGGCTAGTATTAAAGCCGTGGCGGAGTGGTTCCCGAAAAAAGAACGCGCCCTGGCCACCGGAATTTTTAATGCCGGGACCAACGTTGGCGCCATCATCACGCCGCTCATCGTCCCTTGGATTGTGATTCACTGGGGCTGGCGGGCCGCCTTCATCGGCATTGGCGCGCTCGGCTTTGTCTGGCTCGCGTTTTGGCTGGTGATTTATCGCAAGCCCGGCGAGCATCCCAGAGTCTCCAAGGCTGAGCTGGACTACATCACCAGCAGCGCGGCGGAGCCGGCGGGGAAAATTTCCTGGGTGCGCCTCATTCCGCTTCGCCAAACTTGGGCATTCGTCGCCGGAAAATTTCTCACCGATCCCGTCTGGTGGTTTTATCTCTTCTGGGTTCCCGGATTTCTGCAAAGCAAGCATGGCCTAGCCCTGACGGGACTTGGCGTTCCGGTCATGGTGATTTACGTTATTTCGGATGTGGGCAGCGTCGCCGGCGGCTGGCTCTCCTCGTTTCTCATTAAGCGCGGCCACACCGTTAACGCATCCCGCAAAACAGCCATGCTGATCTGCGCCATCGGCGTGATCCCGGTTGTTTTCGCCTATCGCGTGCAAAGCACCTGGTCCGCCGTTTTTCTCATCGGACTCGCTGCCGCCTGCCACCAGGGCTTTTCCGCCAACCTCTTTACCCTGACTTCCGACATGTTTCCCGCCCGAGCGGTGGCTTCTGTCGTCGGCATCGGCGGCATGGCTGGCGCCATCGGCGGCTTCTTCATCGCCACCGTCGTCGGCCACGTCCTCCAATGGACGGGAAGTTACATGATTCCATTCGTGATCGCCGGCTGCGCCTATCTGCTGGCTCTTGCCGTGATTCACCTTCTTGCTCCCAGACTGGAACCGGCTAGAATCTCTGAAATGGTGCAGTCGTAGTTCCGGCGGCATCGAAACGGATGTACGCTATGGCGCGCATCTCGCTTAAGAAGTCTCTTGAGGTGAACGGATGGCGCTGACCATCAAGCCTAAAAAGGACTGTCGTTGGGACATCGTCACTCTTGGCGAAATCATGCTCCGCTTCGATCCCGGCGATCGCCGCATCGACACTGCACGCTCTTTTGATGTTTGGGAAGGCGGCGGCGAATACAACGTCGCTCGCGGTTTGAAGCGCTGCTTTGGCCTGGACGCCGCCGTCGTCACCGCATTCGTCGATGACCCTGTCGGCCGCCTTCTGCAGGATTTCATTTATCAGGGCGGCGTCGACCAATCCCTGATCCGCTGGGTCGAGCACGATGGCGTCGGACACGCCGCTCGCAACGGCCTGAATTTCACGGAGCGCGGTTTCGGCGTCCGTGCGGCTCTTGGAAGTTACGATCGCGGTCATACCGCCGTTTCCCAATTGAAGCCCGGTGAGATCGATTGGGACGAGATTTTTGGAAAGCACGGTGCCCGCTGGTTTCACACCGGGGGCATCTTCTGCGCGCTTTCGGCGACCACCCCGGAAGTTGCTCTGGAAGCCATGCAATCGGCGAAGCGCCACGGCACAACCGTTTCCTACGATTTAAATTACCGCGCCTCGCTGTGGAAGTCACATGGTGGAAAGAAATCCGCGCAGGAAGTGAACCGCCGCATTGCTCCGCACGTCGATGTCATGCTCGGTAATGAGGAAGATTTTTCCGCTGCGCTCGGTTTCGAAGTGCCAGGCATGGATGAGCATCTCGCCGCATTTGAAGTCGAAGGCTTTAAGCAAATGATTGCCAAGGCGGTGAAGGAATATCCCATCCAGGTGGTAGCCACCACGCTGCGCAAAGCGAAAACCGCCACGCTAAATGATTGGGGCGCGATCTGCTATTGCGACGGGAAATTCTATCAGGCAAGAAATCGCGAGAATCTCGAGATCTTCGATCGCGTCGGCGGCGGAGATTCCTTCGCTTCCGGCCTGATCTATGGCTTCCTGGCCGGGCACGATCCGCAATGGGCCGTCGAATGCGGCGCTGCCCACGGCGCCCTGGCCATGACCACTCCCGGAGATACTTCCATGGCCACTTTGCAGGAAGTGACGCAGGTCATGAAAGGTGTCGGAGCACGCATCGCGCGCTGACGAGGAAGCGTCCGATGCTTGCGCCCAGAAATGCGCGAACAAAATCGATAAGCAAAATGGATAGCCAAAATGGATAAACAAAAGGTTCGCGAACGCATCATCGAAATTGGAATCGTCCCGGTCGTTCGCGCCGCGTCCGCAGCCGAAGCTTGCATCGCGGCTGACGCGGTTTGTCAGGGCGGCATTCCCATTGTCGAGATTACGATGACCGTTCCCGGCGCTGTCGACGTCATTCGCGAACTGGTCAAGAAATGCGGTTCCGATGTTCTCGTCGGAGCAGGAACGATCCTGAATGCACAGATGGCGCAGCAGTGCCTTGAAGCCGGCGCACTGTTCCTGGTTACTCCCGGCCTGAACCTGCCGACAATCGATCTTGCCGCCCGTGAAAGGAAGCTCATTATGGCAGGCGCATTGACTCCCACGGAAGTCATGGCCGCCTGGGAAGCGGGCGCCGACTTCGTCAAAATTTTTCCGTGCGGTCAGGTGGGAGGGGCGAAGTACATCAAATCTCTAAGAGGCCCATTCCCTCAAATTCCATTTGTTCCCACCGGCGGCGTCAATCTGGCGACCGCCGCCGAATTTATCGAGGCCGGCTCCGTCGCTCTCGGCATTGGTGGAGAATTGGTCCAAGCCCACGCCCTCAAATCAAACAACCCAGAAATCATTGTGGAGAACGCGCGAAAATTCCTCGAGATCGTGAAGCAAGCTCGGTCTCGCATGCTCTCGCAGGCAGTAGCAACCAAAAGCAGTCAATAAGAGCTTCTGCCATCTCCAAATCTCGCCGCACGTTGGCCGTCTCATTGATTGACTCCGCTAGCCAGAATGCCCCCATCCACAACCAATAAGTGGCCCGTAACGAAACTGGCGGCATCGGAAGCCAGAAAAATCGCTGCGCCCATCAACTCTTCGAGCTTGCCGAACCTCCGCATCGGCGTCCGCATCAAGAACTCTTGGCCACGTCCCGTTTCATCCAGCATCGCTGTATTCATATCCGTGCGAAATACGCCCGGAACGAGCGCATTGACACATACCCCTGATGTGGCCCATTCGACTGCCAACGATTTGGTGAGGGAGGCCACGGCCGCCTTGCTGGCCCCGTACGCGGCTACCTCAAACAGTCCTACAAAGGATGAAAGCGACGCGATATTGATGATCCGCCCGTAGCGCTTCTCGATCATGTGGCGCCCAAACACGCGGCAGGCGCGCAAGGTCCCGTTCAGATTCGTCTCCATGATCGCGTTCCACTCGGCCTCGGGGACATCCAGCGTCGGCATACGCTTCGTCCGGCCCGCACTGTTCACCAGGATTTCCACGCTACCGAACTCCGCGCAAGCCGATTTCAGCAGTCGCTCGATGCTTTCGACATCCGTCACGTCGCAAGTCTGCGCCAGCGACCTCCGCCCCATCGCCGTAATTTCCGCCGCTGCCGCACGCACCTGCTCCTCGCGCCGGCCTGTCGCCACCACGTTCGCCCCGGCCTGCGCCAGTCCTCGCGCAAGCGTAAGACCTATCCCGCTGGTCCCGCCGACCACCACCGCGGTTTTGTTGGTTAAATCAAGCAGCGGATAACCCATCGAGCGCTCCTCCTGTTTGCCGTTGCGCGGACCTTCGCGCACCACGGCCGCTGCCATTGTAAGGTCACGCGTCCGTTTCGAGCGCTAAATCTTGCTACAGAAATTCCCTATCAAGCCGGATGCAACACTCGTGCCTCTCGAATACAACGGTTCGCGGCGCGAAATGCCAATTCCGGGCAACGCCCTCGAAAAATATCGCATCACGATATATTGAACCTAATTGCGCACCCAGCGGCTGGGCGGGCCCTGGCGGGCCTGGGGGGTGCGCCGGGGCGGTACTTGGATTTTTTCTCTCCGCCAGTACCGCCCTGCGGTTCCTCGATTTGAGTCTTTGCGCCCATGACGGAAACATTCCTCAACAAGGAGAACTCCCGAAATGCAAAAAAGATTTTTCTGTCCCGTACTTCTTATGTTTTGCGCTGCCTTCCTTTTCTGCGTGGCTCCTTCTTTTGCTCAGTCTTCTTCGGAAACTGGAATTCTGAAGATTCACGTCGTTCCTAAGCAGGCCTACGTTTTCGTGGATGGCAAGGCCATCCGTGACGGCAGCCAGTCTATCGAGCTCGCTGCCGGCGATCACAAAGTCGGAGTCTACAATTCCGGCTATCTCCCCAAAATACAAAAAGTTCACGTCGGCGCTGGTGAAACTACTGCCCTCCGCGTCAGCCTCCAATCTTCCGGCGATGTCGTCGAAGGCCCATTCGCGGACATCGAGTTCAAGGGCGATCCCCGTGCCGCTGTTCTGCTCGATGGCAAGTCGCCTGCTTATTTTGTCGGCCACGTCGACGAATTCGATTGGAACTGGATTTGGCACCAGCGTCTTCTCGTTCACCCCGGCACTTACCACGTAACAGTCATGCACGAAGGCAACACCATTTGGTCCGGCCCCGTCACCGCTAAAGCTGGCCAGCAAGTCACCGTCTATCTCAATCAAAATGGAAAGACGAAAACGAAAGAGTGGAAGGAAGGCCTGAACATGCCGCCGCAGCCTCGCTTCCATGCGGGCATCGCCAGCGCCACTGTTCCTGTTGCTCCCGTCACCGCCCAACTCTCCGCTCAATCTTCCAATCTGGCCTGTGGCAAGGATACGACGTTAAATTGGAAGTCTGCGAACGCCGTGGATACCTCCATCTCAGGCATCGGCGAAGTTCCGGCGAGCGGCGGTCGCAGTGTTTCGCCCACGCGCAAGACGACCTATGTTCTTACTGCCAAGGGCCCCGGCGGCGATTCAACAGAATCCATCACCGTGAATGTGAGCGGTCAGCCAGCGGCGTCGATTTCGCTCAGCGAACCGGAAGTTCGTTACCACAAAGTTGGCGATAAGGTCGTCGAGCAGGATTCCGCCACGTTGACTTGGTCAGCCTCCAATGCAAACTCCGCCATAGTTGCGCCTTTCGGCAGCGAGGCCATGAGCGGCAGCCGCACCGTTATCGCCAATCCCAAGACGGACGCCACCGGCCCCGTCAATGAAGACCAAACCTACACGCTGACTGCGGCAAACGCTTGCGGCGGAACCACCACGAAAACCGCGACCCTGCACGTCGTTGGCTCCATCGACCCGCCGCCACCAATCACCCTTGCGAGCCTCTTCTATCCCACCGCCTACCCGACCAGAAAACATCCAAAAACGGGTCTGGTTGCCAGCGAAAAGCGGCAGCTCATCAAGATCGCTGCTCACTTCAAGGATTACGAGCCATACGATCACAACGGCACCCTCCTAGTCGTCGCCCACGCCGATGTCCGCGGCTCCAGCCGCTACAATCAAGCCCTCAGCGAACGCCGCGCCGCTATCGTGAAGAATTTCCTCGTTTCCCACGGCGTTCCCGCGGAGAAAATCGAAGTGCGTGCCGAGGGCAAACAAAATCAACTCGCGGAAAGCAAAGTGAAGGTGCTGCTCTCGCAAGATCCCCAAAAGCCCGAAAAATGGGAGACTCGGCATCTAAGAACAACCTGGCTCGCTTATAATCGCCGCGCAGACATCATTCTCGAACCTCGAGCCGTACAGTCCGCCAAGGACTACCCCAATGATGTCACCTATGCGCGCCTCATCTGGCAGCGCCCTATGCCCAGCCTGAAAAAGGTCATGCTCGCGGAAAAGCTGCCCGCATCAGCCCAGGCGTTGAGCGCTAGCGCCTCTGCCACCGGCAATTAACTTCGTCCGTTCGAAGTCCCACGATGCGTGGTCCGGCGTAGAGCACGAAGGAAACGCGCGGGAGTTTCTTCTTGCCCGGCGCCGGGCCGCGCGCCACGCTTTGTGGTAAATTTCCCGGCCAAGGAGGGTTCCCATGAAACTTTCCCTTAAGGCCTTCACCATCGCTGGAGCTTTGCTCTGGGGTGGCGCCATCTTGTTTGTTGGTTTAATCAATCTTTTGCGTCCCGGCTACGGACTTGATTTCCTGCAGTTGACGAGTTCCGTTTATCCCTGGTTCCATGTGTCGCACACCATCAGCAGCGTAGTCATCGGCACGATCGATGGCTTCGTAGACGGCGCCGTTGGCTCCCTAATTTTCGCCTTGCTCTATAACGGCTTCGCTGGCCGCCAAACGCAAAGTCAGGCCTAAGCCAGAACCACATCCACGCTTCACCTCGGCTGGCGCCGCGCCGCATCTCGGTTTGGTCGAACCTCCCGCGTCGCAAGCAGCAGTTTCCGCCCGGCCCGAAAACTGGTACCTTGCCTCCTGCATATTGAGGGATACAAACTGCCCCACGCCATTCGCTCACAGCTGCGTGAGCGGCACCCTGGCGTGGGCGCAACTCCAGGAGCGAGGCCAATGAAACATACTGTGGCGGTAATCGGCGTTGGATTTGTCGGCAGGGCCCACGTGGATGCCCTGCGTCGGCTCGGAATTCCCATACGCGGAATTCTCGGCAGTTCGAAAGAGCGCGGCGAGGAATCGCGACAAGCATTGGGCCTCGAGAAGGCCTATGCCTCGCTGGACGAACTGGCGGCGGATTCCTCCATCACCGCGGTTCACATTTGCACGCCGAACTACGTTCACTTTGAGCAGTCCAGCCGCTTGCTGCGCGCCGGCAAGCACGTGCTCTGCGAAAAGCCGCTCGCCATGGACTCGCGCGAATCCGCCATGCTCGTGCAGATTGCCCGTGAATCCAAACGCGTTGGCGCCGTCGCGTACAACTTGCGCTACTACCCCCTCTGTCAGGAAGCGCGCGTTCTGATTCAGCAGGGAGCGATCGGCCAGCCACACACCGCCCAAGGCAGTTTCTTGCAGGACTGGCTTATGCATCCCACCGACTGGAACTGGCGGCTCGAACAAAATCTAGGCGGGGAATTGCGCGCGGGTTCCGATATCGGCACGCACACTCTCGATCTGCTGATGTGGCTTACCGGAAAGAAAGTGCTGGATGTCTGCGCCGATCTAGCCACGGTCATTCCGGTGCGCCGCAAGCCGCGCGGCCGCGTCGAGACTTTCAAGAAAGCGGAAGCCACCGCTTACGATGAAAAGCCGATGACCACCGACGACTACGCAACCATGCTCTTGCACTTCCAGGATGGCATGCACGGCGTTGTGACCGTGTCGCAGGTCAGCGCCGGCCACAAAGCGCGCCTCGCGTTTGAAATCGATGGCTCGGAAGGTTCGCTGTGGTGGAATTCCGAATCGCCCAACGAATTGTCGATTGGCCGGCGCGACACGGCGAATGGCTCGCTCATCAAGGACCCCGCGCTGATGTCGCCGGAAGCCCGCGGCTATGCCATGTATCCCGGCGGCCATACCGAAGGCTATCCCGACACGTTCATGCAGCTATTCAAGGATTTTTACGAGTACATCGAGAAGAACGATTTGAGCGCGCCGAGAAAATTCCCGACGTTTGAAACCGGCCACGACGAAATGCTTCTCTGCGATGCCATCCTGAAAAGCTCGCAGTCAAAATCGTGGCAGCCGATCGAGTGGGATTGAAATCTCCAAAGGCCGACCCATCACTTGTTGTGATCAGGTATTTTGGACTCGCCGAAGATTCACTTCTTCGGCGGATAGTGGTAACTCAAGCTGGGCGGTAAGCGGTCCGAACGCTCGCGCGTGTTGTATTCGAGCTGGTAACCAAGATGCCGCGCATCCTCGGGATACGCTTTGCCCGCTGGATACGGATAGGCGATCAGCCCGTGCTTCGGGAGCGGCTCGACGCTGAAAGCGTACGCGGCGTAGAAATCGAGATCCTTCTCGAAACCGTTGGCGTAAAAGAAATAGTCGCGCACCCAGCCGGCGGGAAGCGCTGGGAGATGGCGTGGATCGAAGTCAAGTTTGACGCCTTCGCCGGAACCGAACACGGCGAAGCGGTCGTCCACGGAGCTGAGCAGCCCGAGCACGTCTCCATAGCGCGTGTAATTTCCTTCCGCGTGCGCGTACGGGCCGGTCATGCTCCGGCTTGCGAAAGAATAGACGGTATCGCTCGCCGGAGTGAGACGAATTTCGCGCGGATAGCCGAGAAATTCGAGTGACGCTTTGGCAAGCGGAACTTCGGAAGTTCGAATTTCCGGCTGGTCCTCCGTTTGGCTGATACGGATGGCATCCCAATAAATTTTTAGATTGCTGACGATGCGAATCCGCCGCGTGCCCGCCGGAAGCTTTCCGGTAAGGTTCGCGATCATGGTTCTTTCGAGACCGGCAGGAAAACCCATGTCTTCGACGACGCGAACCCATTTATTTTGCGCGTCGAGCGCTTCGACATAAGGAGCAAAAACCTTGACGCCCGCCTGATCGGCGGCATACATCGAAGTTGCCGTGAAATAATCCGTGTAGCCGTCGATGATGAGGCGCAGCGGTTTCGCGGCATCCCACTTGCCAAGATCAAGTTCGAGATAATGAAGTTTCGCGAAACCGGCGAACGGGAGACTCGCGAAATCGGTGACATATTTTCTGTCACGTTTCGCGATCAGCGGGAGAACGTCATTCCCGCGATCGTCCCACGCGCCGAGCGGCGGACGGGCGTCACGGCTGGCGATGACGCGAGATGCCGGAAATGGCGGCGCTGAGACGAATCGCTCGTTCGGATAGACTTCATAGTTTGAAGGATGATCGACGGCGACCAGGCGAAGCTGATCGAGATAAACGGTCTCTTCCATCGGTTCCATGAAGCGGAAACTCAGCATCCCATGAAGCGGACGAACGCTAGAGGCGCCGACTTTCAAGTATTCATCGGGATCAGGAACGTCGCGCTCGGCGACACCGCGCGCGCCTGGGCCCACCCAGTGGCCGACGACGCCGGGTCCAATCATGTCCGCGATGAATTCATATTCCTTGCCGTTCCAGGAAAACAGAACGGGACAGGAGCTGCCGCGGCGGTCGATCTCCGCAATGGATTGCGCCTTGTCAGCGGCTAGATTTATTTCGTCCTGCGGAACGCCCGTGGGCCAGAGCAGACGGACAACTTCCGCGTTCTTTTCCTCCCCGAGTCCGGCGAGTATCTCCGGCGCGTTTTGTCCCAGGTAGCCCGAAGCGCCCTGGACTTCCCACTTTTGATAGAGCGCGCCCGCATACATTTCCACTTTTGTGCCGATGGCGCTTTTGTTGTCGGCGAGAGGTTTGAAGCCGATGCGCATCCATTTGTGCCGATTGCCGCCTTCGTTGCGGAGAACGAGCGGCGGGCCATCGAGTTGAGTGACGACAAGATCGGGGCCGCCATTTCCGGATAAATCGGCGACGGCGATGGCGCGCGGCCGAGAAAGTTTAACTGCGTCGAGATGAACATCTTTGGTGACGTCGGAAAATCCTTTTGCGCCGAGGTTGCGCAGCAGGCGAATTTCGCCACCTTTTCTTGATTCGCCTACGGCGACTAAATCAAGCCACCCATCGTTGTCGTAATCGATTGCCGAGATGCCCCAGCCGCGCTGCCAGCCGAAATCGGGGAGAGGAACGCGCTCGAGATGTTTTCCGTCGACGTTTTTCCAAAGGCTGATGCCGGGAGCGCCTGCGTGAGTGAAAGCGAGATCCATCCAGCCGTCTTTATTGAAATCGAAAGCCACGACGCCCACGGCGGGAGGAAGATTTTCTTTTTTAAAGTCGATCGCGGGGAGCGGCGTGAATTTTCCTTCGCGTGGATTGAGGAGAATAGAAGCTCCGGCGCTGCCGCCCGCGATCACGAAATCAATCGCGCGGTCGTTGTTGAAATCGGTGATGACGACGCCTGCGCCGGTGCCCTGGAAGCCCAGCGCAGTTTCGGCGGAGACATCGGTAAACGTGCTGTTGCCGTTGTTGCGCCAGAGGATATTGTGGGCGGCAGATTCGCGGGTGGCTCCGGCTGTCGGCTGCATGGTGATGTACAGATCGAGATCACCGTCGTGGTCGTAGTCGACAAACGTGACGCCCACACAGCCCGGCTCGCGTCGAATGCCGACTTTGTCAGTGACGTCCGCGAATCTTCCGGCCCCGTTATTGTGAAAAAGACGGACGCCATCGCTGAAACAAACCGCTAGATCTGTATGGCCGTCGTTGTCGAAATCGCCGGCCGCGCAGCCGAGGCCGCTGCCCTTGCGTTCGAGTCCTGATTCCCCGGTGACATCGGCGAATTTTCCATCGCCAAGATTGTGGAGAAGATGGCTTGCGCTCCCGGCTTCACCGCTGACGAGAAAAAGATCGGGTTTGCCATCGCCATCGTAATCGAAAAAGCAGGCGCCGGTGCTTGACCCGATGGGTGTGAAATTGCCTGCGGCAGCTTGAACTATTGTCGACACGGGCTCGGGTGTGTAGTGGACCGGAATAGCCGGCGGCGCGTTTTGCATCGAGCTGCGTGGCAATTCGGCGAGAGAGAAGCGGCCTTGATCGCCGTAGGCCGCACCAAAGGGTGTGCCGAGATGGTGGGAGGTGATGTTCTGGAATTTGGCGAGATGTTCGCGGGCAGCGGCGGCGTTGCCGCTTCGCTGGTAGGCGCGGGCGATGCCGAATTCAGCGGAGGCGTGCAGGGGAAAAAGGGCGAGAGCTTTTTGGAAGGCCGCGATAGCCCGGTCATAATGCTGAAGCTGGGATTCGAGATAACCGACAAAATACCAGGGGTCGGCTTCGTTGACGAGTTGCGTGACGTGAGTGAACGCGGCAACGCCTTTTTGCGCGTCACCGAGGTCCTTGTAAGCCAGGCCGAGGTTGTACCAGGCAAAGGGATCGTTCGGAAGTTTTTCCGTGGCGGCAAGAAGCGCAGCGCGGGCCGGCTCGAGTTTTTGCTGGGCCAGGAAAGAGATGCCTAGATTCAGGCGCGCTACTTCGAATTTCGGATCGGCCGCGAGGGATTGTTCGAAGTACTTCTGCGCGTCGACGGGCCTCTGCTGGTTCATGTAAGCGACGCCGAGCGTATTGAGGCGGTAGGCTTCGGAAGCGCCCTCATGAGTGGCAGATTTGTGCGCCGAGGAGCGCGGGGATTGCGCAGCGCGAGAGCGAAGAAAGGTTGCAGCAACGCCGTAGACAGATAAGCAAACAATCACCAGAACGCCGGCGCGAAAGGGAGATTTCATCAGGGTGTCTATCCTATGCTCGCGAAGCGCGGCGAATGATTGCCGCATCTCGCGTAGCATTAGAGATTCTGTGTGCAGCGCGGCGAAGCGTCAACCGTTTTCGTGAATTCGGTTTTACAGCTCGGAGTTGTTGCGAGACCCAGAACGGGGCTTCTCGCCCGGCACGCCTCATGGCGTGGTCCCCGGAATTGCCCTGCAGTGCCGGGCACAAGAAATAGAAGGCAGTTGGAAGGCCGTAGCAGTAAAGGTTATTATGCGGCGATTTCTCCACAACCCGAAACTTCAAACATATCTCCAATTGCTCACCTTTTGTGGTATGTAGACGTCCTACTTAATGCTAGGGAGCAGGTCTACCTACAGCCATGAGCCTGCGGAAGAAGACCTATCAAAATCGCACGGAAATACTTCAGGGAACTCTGGACATGCTCATTCTGCAGACGTTGCAGTGGGGGCCGCGACACGGCTACGCATTGAGCAAAGCCATTCGAACCAATTCCGGAGAAATTCTGAGAGTGGATACCGGCTCGCTTTATCCCGCCCTACACCGCTTGGAACGCAAGAGTTGGATTGCGGCGGAATGGAAGGATTCGGAAGTTGGGCCGAGGTTGCGCGTCTACCGACTGACGAAGAGCGGAAGAAAGCAATTGATTTCGGAGCGCTCGAAGTGGGCGCGAGTCACGGCGGCAATTGCCGGGATCATGAATCCTGCGAAAAGGGAGAGCTAGAAATGAAATTTCCTCTTTGGCGGCGAGAGCGTCGCAATCAGGAACTCAGCGAAGAGATGCAGGCGCACTTGACGCTGGCGGAGCGCGAAGCGATGGAAGCCGGCAAGACGGCTAAAGAGGCGAGCTATGCTGCGCGAAAGGAATTCGGGAATGTCGGAGTCGCCGAAGAAGTGACGCGCGACACCTGGGGTTGGCGCTGGCTCGTCGAGCTGTGGCAAGACGTGCGCTATGGCGTGCGCAACATGCTGCGAACGCCCGCGTTCACTGCAGTCACGATCCTGACTTTGGCGCTGGGAATTGGGGCGAACACGGCGATTTTTTCCGTCGTCGATGCCGTGCTCTTTCGTGCGCTGCCCTATCGCGACGCGGGAAAGCTGGTATGGGCCACGAACGTTCTGCCGCGGCAGGGACAGAATTTAGTTTTCGCAGATGAATACGCCGGGTGGCGGACGCAGAATCATGTATTCGAGGGAATAGCGGGCTATTCAACTGCCGCCGAGTACACGCTGACGGGCGTGGGAACGCCCGAGCGGTTGAAAGGCGCCCAGGTGACAGAGAGTTTTCTAAACGTTCTTGGTGTGAAGCCCCAGCTTGGGAGGAACTTTCTGCCGGAGGAGGACCTACCTGCTGGACCCAAGACGGTGATGCTGAGCGATGCGGTATGGAGGTCTAGTTTCGGCGCCAATCCGAAAGTGGTTGGACACATTATCGCGCTGGACGACACACCTTACACGGTGGTTGGAGTGCTTCCACGGAATTTTGAATTTCTGGACAACAGTCCGGCGGACGTCCTGGTTCCGTTTCAGCTTGCGGACAGCAGCATCCAGGTTTCGAACCGACAGGTCAGGGTGATGATCCAGCCGATGAGCGTAATCGCGCGGCTGAAGCCAGGCGCAACGGTGGCAGGCGCGCTGGCGGAGCTGAATGCTATTGACAAGCGCGTTCTGGCAAACCTTCCGGCCCACTTGAGAGGACTCGGAGAAGCGCAGGCGCAAGTGTTTCTGCTGCATGATCACGAAATTGGAAACGTCCGTCCGGCTCTGCTGGTGCTGCTGGGAGCGGTGGGATTCGTCCTGCTGATTGCGTGCGCGAACGTGGCGAATCTGCAATTGGCGCGGGCCGCGACGCGGGAAAAAGAAGTGGCCATTCGAGGGGCACTCGGCGCGGGCCGCTGGCGCCTGGCACGGCAACTGCTGACGGAAAGTTCCGCGGCGGCGGTAGTCGGCGGCGTGGCGGGATTACTGCTTGCGGCTTGGGTGATCCGGCTCATTCACCGATTTGCGCCGGCGAATATTCCGCACTTGCAAGGCGCCAGGCTCGATTTGCGCGTGCTGGTGTTTACGCTCGTAGTGTCGCTGTTGACGGGAATTCTATTTGGGCTGGCGCCGGTGCTGGCGGCGTTTCGCGTTTCGCTGAATAACACGCTGAAAGAAGGCGGTTTGCATAGCGGTTCCAGTTCCGGAACGCGGCGAGCGCAAAGAGTGTTGATGGTCGTGGAAATCGGGCTTTCGTTGGTGTTGTTTGTTGGCGCGGGATTTGCTGGTGAAAAGTTTCCGCCAGTTGACGGCGGTTCAGCCGGGTTTCGATCCGCACGGAGTGTTGACGGCGCGAATCGCGCTGCCGCTCGATCAATATCAATCTGTCGACTTGCAACGGAACTTCTTCCAGCAGCTCGTGGAGAAATTACAGTCGTTGCCCGGAGTCGCGTCGGCGGGAGTGACGTCTTCAGTTCCATTGCGAGGGAATGTGATGATTTCCTCGATCGAAATCGAAGGCCAGCCGCCCTCGGACATGACCTCGGAAAACGTTCCGACGGCGCGCATCAACTCGGTGACGCCGGGATATTTTGCTGCGCTGCGAGTGCCGCTGATCGAGGGGCGCTTGTTGGACGCGCGCGATGGAGCGGGCGCGCCAAACTCGGTGGTGGTGAATCAGGCTTTTGTGCAGAGGTATTTCGAGAAGGAGGATCCGATCGGGAAACGGTTCACGGCGGGATTGGCGCCGCGAACAGGCGGGCCGAAGGCGTGCACGATTGTCGGAGTAATAGGCGACACGAAGCAGCGCGGGCTGGCGAGCGAGGTCATGCCGGAAGTGACCGCCTCGGCGCTGCAATGGCCGCTCTTCATGATGACGGTCGTGCTGCGCACGTCGGTGGATCCAATTAGTCTGGTGCCGGCGCTGCGCGAGCAAGTGAGAGACTTGGACAAGAACTTGCCCGTCTTCGGCGTGCAGACGATGGATGAGATGCTTTCCGCGGAAGTGGCTTCGCAGCGATTCAACGCGGGCGCGCTAGCGGGATTTGCGGGGCTCGCGGTGCTGCTTGCGGCGGTGGGCATCTATGGCGTGATGGCGTATGCGGTGAGCCAGCGAACGCGCGAAATGGGTTTGAGAATGGCGCTGGGCGCGGATGCGGGAAACGTCTTGCGCATGATCCTGGGGCAAGGACTGCGGCTCGCGGTGATTGGAGTGATTCTAGGGCTGGTGGCTTCGTTTGCGTTGACGCGATTGATGAGCGGCCTGCTGTTTGGAGTGAAGCCTTCGGATCCCGAGACGTTTGTTCTTGTGACCGGCGCACTGCTGATCGTGGCCGTGGTGGCGTGCTGGATTCCGGCGCGACGAGCGACGCGCGTCGATCCAGTCATCGCGCTGCGATATGAGTGAGCGTTCCGCGACGCTCTCCCCACGGCCAGCAACCTTCTCATGGCGCGGGCACCAGAGGCAGCTCGATGAAGCTGGACTCGGTTGTGGAGTGGTAGATCCGCTGGGTGGCTTTGCGGTAGTCGGAGGGCTTGGCCCAGAAAATATTTGGGACGAAGGTTTGCGGGTTGCGGTCGTAGAGCGGGAACCAGCTCGATTGGATCTGCACCATGATGCGATGGCCCGGCAAGAAGACGTGGTTGGCGTTGGGTAGAGCGAAGCGATAGAGCAGCGGCTCATTCGGCGCGATGGGCTTTGGAGTTTCGAGGCTCTCGCGGTAGCGGCCACGGAAAATGTCGGCGGAAATCATCAGCTGATAGCCACCCAGGTTGGGGTCCGAAGCAACTTCATCGGGATAGACGTCGATGAGCTTGACGACCCAGTCGGAGTCGGTGCCGCTGGTGGAGGCGATGATGTTTGCGACGGGCTGGCCGCTGATCTGAACAGGAGTTTTCAGAACGTCGGAGGTGAAGACCAGCACGTCGGGGCGGCCAGAGGCCTCGCGCTGGTCATCGACGAGCCACCTCGACCACGAAAGGTCGGGAGTGTAGCCGACCGGCTGGCTGGGGCGCGCGCGGAAGGGAACGGGCTTCGCGGGATCGGAGACGTATTCGTCAAAAGCCGCGTCGGCGGACGCGGGCGCGGTCATGCCTAGTTTCAAACCTGCTTGGAGATAAAGCGGAGTCGGCTTCGGCGCGCAGCCGCTGGAACAGCCTGCGGGCCAGGCGGGCAAACGAAGCCAGACATTCGTGCCGGTTTCAAAGGCAGTGACGGGAGCGATGTCGGCCTTGGGAGCGCCATCATTCAAATACTGAGCGAGAAACGGCCGCAGAATGTGCTGGCGGAAATAGAGGCCGGTGTCGCTGCCGAATTTAATAGCGCCGAGCGAGCTGCCGTCTTCAATTTCCTGGCCGTGATGCCACGGGCCCATCACCAGGAAAACTTTGTCGTTGCCGGTGTCCTTGGGCTTGATGGCTTTGTAGACGGCCATGGCGCCGTAAATATCTTCCTGATCCCACAGGCTGTGCACGAGCATGACCGGAACCTTCAGCGGTTCGTTCGGCGAGGATCTTGTCCACGGCCTGATCGCGCCAGAAGGCATCGTAGCTGGGGTGCTCGAGAATCTTGCGCCAGAAGCCCACCTGTTCGAGTCCGTGACGGCGGCCGAGTTCGCCTGCTGAGCCGGCGTGCATATAACATGTCGTAATCGTCGAAGTGATCAGTCCACCATTTGGCAGCTGTTATCACGCGTGCCGTCCTGCTCGTAGATGTACGGCATGTTTTGCTCGCGGAAGGCGCCGTAGTGGAACCAGTCGTCCCCCATCCAGCCATCCACCATGGGATTCATCGGCACAGCGACTTTGAGCGCCGGATGCGGATTGACCAGCGCCATCAGCGGAGTGAAACCGTCGTAGGAGATTCCAAGGATGCCGACCTTGCCGTTGCTTTCCGGAATGTTTTTGACCAGCCAGTCGATGGTGTCGTAGGTGTCGGTGGCGTTGTCGACGGGCGTGGGATTGAGCGGGCCATGCAGCGGCCGGTTCATGACGTAATCGCCTTCGGAGCCGTATTTGCCGCGCACATCCTGCACCACGCGGATGTAACCGTCTTCTACGATGACGTCGGTGGCGTTGTCATAGCCTTCGAGAATCGGGCCGAGGTGCGAGCTGTTGGCATGAGAAGTGAGCTCGGTCGCGTTATAGGGCGTGCGCGTCAGCAGGATCGGCGCGGAGTGCGCGCCCTTGGGAATCAGAATGACGGTGTGCAGCTTCACGCCGTCGCGCATGGGGATCATCACGTCGCGGCGCGTGTAGTCGAAGCTATCCGTCACGGGCTTGAGCTGTGCGGGCGTTTCGCTGGGGAGCGAGGATGCTTGCCGAGAAGTTTGCGCATCTGAAGACACCGTCACAAAGAAGAGCGCGCCGAACATCGCAGCAAGCATTGCCAGGGTGCGAACGCGGTGAAGGGAAGGTGTCATGAAAGCATCTCCGTTTTGCGAGGATAGTCCTTGTTCCGGCGCTCGATTTGGTGCAACGACGCCTCAGAACTGAATACGACTCCACAAGCTCGCGGAATTCCGTCAAGTTGTGGCGATGGAGCGAAGGGATTATACGTGGGTGGATGTTTGCGCGCCAGCTCGCGAAATGGGCTACCGGGGACTCATCTGGGATGTGGACGCTTGACCTGGAGTGGAAGGGCACATAGCCTCGAAGGCCTGACCATGAACAAAATAATTTTTGGAACGATTGCAGAACTTGCCGCGAGAATCCGCGAGAAGAAATTTTCACCAGTCGAAGTTGTGGATGCGCACCTCGAACGAGCCGAGGCTATGCAGCCGAAGCTGAATGCGTTCGTGCACCTTGATGCGGAGGGCGCACGGCATCAGGCGCGGGCGGCGGAAGAAGCGGTATTGCGCGGCGAGAAACTGGGTCCACTGCCCGGCGTGCCGCTGACGATTAAGAGCTGCATTGACGTAGCGGGATGGCCGACGCCAGCGGGATCGTTGTTGCGGAAAGATCATGTGCCGCAGAGTGATGCGCCCCTTGTGGCGCGTTTGCGCGCCGCGGGCGCGATTATTTTGGGAAACACAAATACGCCCGAATATTTGATGGCGTATGAGACGGACAATTTGTTGAGCGGCAAGACGAGCAATCCTTGGAATTTGGAACGATCAAGCGGCGGCTCGAGCGGCGGCGAGGCGGCGGCGATCGCTTCCGGGTGTTCGGCAGGCGGAGTGGGAAGCGACGGCGGCGGGTCAATCCGCGTTCCAGCGCATTTCTGCGGAATCTGCGGACTGAAGCCAACGCCGGGACGTATTCCAACGACGGGGCATTTTCCGGGAGGAGGAGGCGCGTTCGGCTGGATCGGCGTGGTCGGGCCGATGGCCAGAATTATTTCAGACGTGCGCGCGCTGTTTGAAGTGATGGCAGGTCCGGACGCGGGCGACGCGCTCTCCGCGCCCGTGCCGATACGAAAAATTGATGAGCGGGAATTGCCCGGGTTGAAAGTCGGGATCTTGGAAAGCGATGCTCTGGGTAGTGCGACGCCGGAGACCACGACGGCAGTCGAACGTGCCGCAAAGTTGCTGAGCGAGCAAGGATTCGTTGTCGAGACGAAACAATTGACAGGGCTCGATCGAGCGATTGAGTTGTGGTGGTATTTTTTTGGACCTGTCATAGCGGATTTGATTCAAAAAGGCGCGGCTGGTCATAAAAAAGAGATGAGTCCGATGCTGCGCGAGTATCTTGCGCTCGCGACGGCGGAGATGACGCTGAAGTATGACGGCTTCCTGAATGCATGCGCCGAACGCGATGGCTTGCGCGCGGAAATTCTCCGGCAGATGGAAGAGGTGACGATTTTGCTTTCGCCGGTATCGGCCGGGCCGGCGTTCCGCCACGGAGAAGGGAACTGGAGGACGGGCGAGAAAGAAAACTATCGGGACACGATGCGGTATGCGCAGTGGCTGAATCTGGTGGGATTTCCGGGAGCGGCGGTGCCGCTGGGAAAGTCCAGCGAGGGAATGCCGATCGGCGTGCAAGTGATTGGCAGGCCGTATGAGGAAGAATTAGTGCTGGCCGTTGCGGAAGCGATCGAACGAGGACGCGGCTCGTGGGAGGCGCCGAGCGTTTAGGGTTGCGGAGGCTGCTTTAATTCGGGATTGGGAACCGTAGTGTCGCCGTACCTGGCTCGTTGGCTGCTGAGACCGGCGTCGACCAATTTTTTTGCGGTGGCAAGTTCGGCCTCAGCTTCTTTGCGGCGCCCCAGGCGGAGAAGAACCTGGCCGCGGATGTAATGAATATTCTGGTTGTCCGGCGCCAGCTTTTCCGCCGCGTCGAGGAAGCCGAGAGCTTCCCGGTTTTTTCCTTGGCGCTGATTGAGGCGGCCGAGCTCGAGGAGAGAAACGGGCATGCGGGGATCGTGGCGCAAGGCCTGGTGGAAAGAGCGCTCGGCTTGGTCTACTTTTTGCATTTGAAGATAGAGCAAGCCTAGCTGCTCGTAATTGTCGGCAAGGTCCGGCTCGACGGCGATGTCTTTGCGGAATTCGGATTCGGCGCGGTCGTTTTCTCCCTTCTTCATGTAAGCGACTCCCAGACTGAAGTGTACGTAAGGCAAGGTGGAATTCGCGGACACCGCGAGTTGCAGTTCAGAGATAGCTTTATCCGGCTCATCGCGGTTGAGATAGGCCTTGCCGAGAATGAGATGGAACTCGGGAGTTTGGCCGCCGACTTCGACGAGGCGGGTCAGTGCTTTTTCGTCGAGCTCGTTTTTGCGGGCGTTGTGGGCGGCAATGTCGAGGACGTAGAGATAGGTAACGTCGCTGGACATTTGGGGCCAGAGCGGCTCGAGCACGGCGACGGCTTCGGCATAATGTTCGGTGAAGACACGGCACAAACCGAGAAGATAGCGAGCCTGCTGCGAGCCGGGCTCATCGCGGACGACGGAAGCCAGTGGAGCGACTGCGGCAGCATAATCGCCGCGGCGATAATTAACGAGGCCGATGTTCAGACGGATGCCGGACATTTTAGGTTGGAACTTTTCGGCTTTTTGAAGAAGCGCGAGGGCGCGGTCCCACTCCTTGCGGCGCATGGCGATGACGCCGAGATTGGCGTAAGCGGCGCCGGATTGCGGATCGATGGAAAGGACGCGACGAAAGGCTGCTTCTGCGGCGACTAAATCGCCGGATTGAAGGGCAGCCTGGCCCTCAGCGAAAGAAGCTCGGGGGTCGATGGCAGAGGTGCTCTGCGCGGCACCGGAGCTGGCTTGTAGGGAAGTAGGAAAAGAAGAGGCGATGACGGCCGACGCCGCAGGCGAAACGCAGAAAGCAACAGCCAGACCCATCGACAAAAAATGGGCGAGAGTGGAGCGGGGGCGAGAAGCCATCGTTTCGTAGTGTCCGGCAGAGGAGGAAGGAATTCAAGCGCTGAGGCGAGAGAGCGTGCGGGGGCGGGGTGCACACGCGGAAATTATGACCTTTTGCCCGATTTTCAACTTGACAGCAGCCTCACAATGCTTTATTAACTCGATTTAATAAGTCACATTGGGTGCATTTTAAAAGTCGAGTGGTGAGGGGCTGTTTTTGAGAGGCAGCCTTCTGCGAGCGCAGAAACGGGGTTGCACGCTGCAGCAGGTTTGCGAGTGCCCTCACTCGGCCGGGAATCCACACTAACTATTAAGGATGGGGAGGTCACAAAGTGAAAGAACACGGGAATTCCGTTCATCGTACCCAAGTTTTTGGTGGTTGGGCTGGAGTGGCGCGGGCAGTGCTGAGCGCGATGTTGTTGATGCTGGGAGCAGTGTGCGCGGCCAACGCGCAGGACACCGGCTACATCAGCGGAACAGTGACGGACAATTCGGGCGCGGTGGTTGCTGGAGCGGAAGTCGTGGTTTCGAGCACCAGCGGAAGCGCGACCCATCCCACGACAACGAACGCAGATGGAGCTTATGTCGTCGCAGGTTTGCCGGGCGGCACCTACAACATCGTGGTGACGGCCAAGGGCTTCCAAAGATATACGGCGAAAAGTGTGGTGCTGACGGTGGGGCAGAAGATTCGCGTGGACGTTCAATTGACCGTAGGCACCGTCACCGAAGAAGTGGTGGTGACGGGCGAGAACGTTGCGCAGGTCGAGACTACTTCGTCGGAGCTTGGCTCGACGATCACGGGGAAGCAAATCAACCAATTGATGCTTAACGGAAGGAATTTCACTCAACTTGTCAATCTTTCACCTGGCGTCGTGGATCAGACGGGTTCGGACGAGGGCAAGGTGGGAGTATACGGCAACGTGGCCTACAGCATGAACGGAGGCCGGACAGAGTACAACAACTGGGAAATCGACGGCGGAGACACCATGGATAACGGGAGCAACGCGACGTTGAACGTTTATCCTAACCCGGAGGCCATCGCCGAGTTCAAAGTACTGACTTCCAATTACGGCGCGCAATACGGCCGCAATGCCTCGGGCACGGTTGAAGTGGAGACAAAATCGGGCGGGAACACTTTCCACGGGAGCGCGTTCTACTACGGGCGCAATGAGTTTTTCAATGCGCGTAACTGGTCGGAGGGACAGGACCCGACGGCTCCCAAGGCGCAATACCGGAAGCACGACTGGGGGTATACGCTGGGCGGTCCGATCTATATTCCAAATCATTACAACACCGACAAGAAGAAGACGTTCTTTTTCTGGTCGCAGGAATGGCGCCGACAGAGCGACCCGACAACCATCAATCAAAACGTGCCTTCGGATGCGGAACGGGCGGGAAATTTCAGCGACGTCTGTTCTCCGGCGCCGGGAGTCGTTGACCCTGTAAACTACCCCGATTGTCCTGTTATGCCGGGGACCCAGAACCGATTTCCAAACGACACGCTGACCAATATTTCCTCGAACGCACAATACTTTCTTGCACTGATCCCCACAGCTAATGGTGTCAACGGCGGGTTTCCGAGCACGGAGTCTACAGTATCCCTGCCCACCACGTGGCGCGAAGAGCTGATTCGCGTGGACCACAACATAACCGACAACTACCGTCTTACGTTCCGGTACATTCACGATTCCTGGAAGACGGTTGTTCCGAACCCGCTGTGGGGCAACGGCTCGAGCTTCACAAACGTCAACACCAACTTCGCCGGCCCGGGCACGAGCTTTGTCGCGCGCCTGAACGCCACACTTTCGCCAACCCTGCTGAACGAGTTCGTGGCCAGTTATACGGCCGATCACATCTTCCTGGACGCCGTCGGCCCGGTGGCCTTGCCCTCCGGTTACACGGGAGGGTCTCTCTTCAACAACAATTTTGATAACAAGCTGCCGTCCTTCACCATTGACAATGGAAATGCTTATGGCGGCGGGTTTAGCGTGGACACTGGCTACTTCCCGTGGAAGAACGCCAACCCCACGTACACCTATCGCGACAACATGACGAAGGTAGTGGGGAACCACACGCTGCAGTTTGGCGCCTATTTCGCTGCGGCGCAGAAGAACCAGCAAAACTCGCTTTACACACAAGGCGTTCTGGACTTTAACAACAGTTCGCCGAACAGCACCGGCAACGCATTCGCGGATTTGCTGCAAGGCAACATTGCCAGCGTCACCCAAGCGGACCACATGATTATCTTCTATGACCGGTACAAGATTCTCGAACCTTACTTCCAGGATGACTGGCGCATCACCAAAAGGTTTACTCTTAATCTAGGATTGCGCTGGAGCATTTTTGGCCGATACCAGGAGCGATATAATAATGAGTACGGCCTGAATCCCGGACTGTGGTCCTCCGCAAACGCACCCCAGCTCGACGCGGATGGCTCGCAAACCGGAAGCGAAGGCGCACTTGTGCCGGGGACGGGCAGCCAATTCAATGGTTTCCAACAGTGCGGTGTGGCTCCTGCTCCCACCGGCTGCCTGAACAACAAGTACATGAACCCCGCGCCGCGGTTCGGCTTCGCCTGGGATCCTAAAGGCGACGGCAAAATGGCCGTTCGTGGCGGGTATGGAATTTTCTTCGAGCACGAAAATGGCAACGAAGCCAATGCGGAATCGTTGCAACAGGGTGCTAGTCCCTTGATCCTGATCTCGACGCAGAACAATGTGGTGGGTTACGAGAATATCGGCGGAGGAGCAACGGCTCCTTCCTTCCCGATTAACCCGTTTTCCATCCCCAATCGAGCCGCCTGGCCTTACGTTCAACAGTGGAACCTCGACGTGCAGAAGGATCTTCCCGGCCATTTCGTGGTCACCGTCGCTTATGTCGGAAGCAAGGGCACGCACTTGGTCAACCAGCGCGATCTGAACCAGCTTACCCTCTATACTGGCGCGAATCCGTTCGCGCCCGGACAAGCTCTTACCGGTGCTGATTGCGCGAATATCGTGGGGGACAACGGATTACCAGACCCGAATGCCACGCTTGGGAACGGCACGCCCGTGCCTGCAGGCGCACTCAACAATCTGTTTGTGGCCTGCGGGAATGACGCAAATCTGGTTCGACCGTTCTACCCGGGTTACGGAACGATCAACCGTGTCGAGACATCGGCCAATTCGATCTACCACTCCTTGCAGGTCACTGCCAGGCGTACGTACGGTCCACTCACATTTAGCCTGGCCTACACCTACAGCCACTCGCTGGATGATTCCTCCGATCGCTACGACGGTGGATTCACGGACTCCTACAATCTGCCTCTGTCCCGGGCGAGTTCCAACTTTGACCAGCGCCACAGCCTGGCCATCAGCTACGTTTACCAGATTCCCTTCAAGGGATCTGGTTTTACCAAGGTAGCGCTGGGAGATTGGCAAGTTTCCGGCATCACTGTGGTCCAGACCGGAACGCCATTCAGCGTTACCAATGACTCCGGTTTCGGAGACAGCGCAGGCCTTGGTAACGGCCTTGGAACTGCTTCGCGGCCGGACCTGGTCGGAAATCCGCAAATAGCCCCGCATAGTCTCCCCGACCAGCGTGGCCCGCTCTACTACAATCCCGCGGCCTTCGCCGTTCCGACCGGGTTAACCTACGGCACTGTAGGACGCAATACCCTGCGGTATCCGGGCCGCACCAACTTCAATTTCGCCCTCTTCAAGCGGTTCCCGATCGGAGAAAGGGGCTTGATCGAATTCCGCTGGGAGAACTTCAATATCTTCAACCACACTCAATACAACTCCATCGGCACGTCGATGGATACGATCAACCCGGGAAGCAACCCAGACTCCTCCGGCTTCCTGCATTTGGACGGCACGCACGACCCGCGCATCATGCAGTTCGGTCTGCGCTTGCAGTTCTAGGCAGCCACAGGTCCGGAAGGGCGGCGTTTTTTCTCGAGCGCCGCCCTTTTTTTTCTGGTCTTTTTTCTGATATGGGGCATCGCTTTTTTGTATACTCGCTCCGCGCATTAAAGGAGGAGTGAAAACACCATGAAACGCCGAACATTCATTGAGACAACCGCCGTGGCCGCCGCGCTGTACGCGGCTCGACCGTCGTGGGCCGCGGAAACGACACACCGGATCAAGAGAGTGGGATTGCAGCTTTACACGGTTCGTGGGGTGCTGAAGGAGAATTTCGACGGGACGATCGAGAAGGTTGCCAAGACGGGATATAAAGAGGTCGAGCTTTTCGGCGGTCAATACGGCGGCCATTCACCCAAGGAAATTCGGGAGCTGATTGCAAAGAACGGCATGACGTCTCCCTCCGCCCACATCGATTACGTCACCATCGAGAACAAATGGCCTGAGACGCTGGAGGCGGCGCATGAAATGGGCAATGAGTACCTTGTCTGCCCGTGGATAGATGAAAAGATGCGCAACGCGGAAGGATGGAAGCGCGTCGTGGAACTTTTCAACAAAGCGGGAGAAGCCAGCGCAAAGGCGGGAATCCAATTCTGTTTTCACAATCATTCGTATGAGTTCGCGCCGGTCGAGGGCCTCGGCGACAAGCTTGCGTACGACTATTTGCTTGAGGAAACGGACCCGAAGCTCGTCAAGATGGAAATGGATTTGGGCTGGATCAGTGTGGCGAAAAAAGATCCGGTAAGCTATTTCAACAAATATCCGGGGCGCTTCCCGCAGGTACACGTTAAGGATTATGTGAATGACCCCAACTCGACGAGCAGCTACGCGGGGGCCACGGGCTCAGTGCAATTCAAGGGGCGGTTGGCCGACGTAGGAAAGGGAATCATCAACTGGAAACGGATCTTCGCGCATTCCGACACGGCAGGGATCAAGCACTACTATGTGGAGAACGACGACGCAAAAAAGCCGTTCGAGGACATCAAGATTAGTTACGACTATCTCGAAGCGCTGCGCTTCTGATTCTGGGTGCCTTAGTACTGAGGGGGCTTCGTGCGCAAAACTATTGCAGCCTTTCTTCTAATCGGCTCGTTGCTCCTGATCGCCGCGCAGGCTCAAACGCCTGCCTGGAAACAGCTTTTCAACGGCAAGGACTTGACCGGCTGGAAGCACGTCGGGCCGGGCGAGATGACGGTTGAGGACGGCTTAATCCGAACACACGGCGGAATGGGGCTGCTCTATTGGACCGGCGGCAAGCTGGGGAACTGCCGGATTCGCGTGGTCTACAAGATGCGCGACCACAACGACAACTCAGGTGTCTTCATTCGAATTCCCATCGAGCCCCGGGAAGCATGGATGCCCGTGAACTACGGGTACGAAGTGCAGATCGACAATCATCCCGAGACTTCGAAGGAAGACGAGTATCACGTCACCGGAACGCTCTATTCATTGACCAAGCCGCTGGCGAAGCCTGGCAAACCGGGTCCCGAGTGGAACACCATGGAAATCACGCTCGATGGGTCACACACCATCGTTTATGTGAATGGCGAAAAAGTGACGGACTACACCGAGGGACAGCCGGTGCCGGCGAAGAAGTTTGACTTCGAGCCGCAGCGCGGCAGGCGACCGAATGAAGGCTACTTCGGATTGCAAAACCACAGCGACAACGACATCGTTTTTTTCAAGGCAGTCAGCGTTGAATCCTTGAAATAGTGGCGCTGGAAAGCGCAATGACAGCGGCAACTCAGGAGGGTGCGATGAGCAAGAAAAGTTTTTCGCGTCGTGAGTTTTTGCAGAGCACGGCGGGTACTGCCGGCGTGCTGGCAGCGGCTCCGAGCATCTTTCTCAAGCCGGAATACATTCCTTCGGCGCTTGAAGCGGTGGCACCGAGCGACCGGGTGCGCTTCGGCATTATCGGCATCGGAATGCAGGGCTCGGGCTTGCTCACGAACGCCATTCAACTGCCCGGAGTGGAATGCGTGGCGGCGTGCGACCTATACGATGGGCGGCATTTGCTTGCTCGGGAAATCGTCGGCAAAAACATTCCGGTGACGCGGCGCTATCACGAACTGCTGGAAAACAAAGACATCGACTGCCTGATTGCGGCCGTGCCGGATCACTGGCACAAGCAGGTGGTGATCGACGCGGTGAGCGCTGGAAAAGACATCTACTGCGAAAAGCCGATGTCGCACACCGCGGAGGACGGTCTGGCCATGGTGGCCGCGGCGAAGAAGACGGACCGCATCGTGCAGATCGGTTCACAGCGCGTCAGCTCCGTGATTTGCGCGAAGGCCAAGGAGTTGCTCGCACAGGGGATCATTGGGACGATGACGCTTGTGGAAGGCTCGCTCGGGCGAAACGATCCTACGGGTGCCTGGGAATACCCGCCGCCGCCGGACCTTTCCCCTGAAAATCTCGATTGGGATACCTGGCAGGGAACGGTGCCGAAAGTTCCGTTTAACCCGAAAATATTCGCGCGCTGGCGCTGCTGGAAGGAATACGGGACGGGGCTTGCGGGCGACCTGCTGGTGCATCTCGTGAGCGGAATGAATTTCATGCTCGGCCGTAACGAGCCGCCCAAGAAGGCCATGGCCCTGGGAGCCATCCTGCGTTTCCCGGATGGGCGCAACATGCCGGATGTGCACGCCACGCTTTTCGATTACGGCGGCGCGCCCATTTACCTTCGGCTCAATCTGGGGTGCGAGACTCCGGAAATCTATCGTTTCCAAGGCTCGAAGGGGATTCTGGAAGTCACGGAGTTTGCGATCAACTATTATCCGCAGACGGGCGAAGATTCCGCGCCCAGCTATTACACTTCGGGCTATCCGCAGAAAATGCGGGAAGAATACGTGGCGGAATGGCACAAGGAGCATGACCCAGTGCCGGGGAAAGAGCCGATCCTGGAAGGGTACAGCTACCGCGGCGATTCCTGGGACGACGAGAAGCCACATCTTTGGAAATATTTCCAGGCAGTGAAGAGCCGCCAGCCGGTGGTTGAAGATGTCGTTTTTGGCAACAATGCGGCGCTGGCGTGCCACATGGCGAACCAATCCTACTTCCGCAGCAGCGCCGTTGCTTGGGACGCTGCGTCCGAAACGATTAAGTCGCTCTGAAGAGCATCAAACCTGCTGTATCCGGCATCTTAAGGCAGCTAATTCGCGAAAGCTCTAGCTGACCTAAATCATTGAAAACACAGCCATTTCTAAAGGGCTAATCGATGGATGGGTTGCCTTCCGGGCAGTTCA
This sequence comes from uncultured Acidobacteriota bacterium, assembly GCA_963824515.1. Classification (GTDB taxonomy): domain Bacteria; phylum Acidobacteriota; class Terriglobia; order Acidiferrales; family UBA7541; genus Acidiferrum. The sequence goes on along the minus strand of CAWGPN010000022.1, from coordinate 593,562 downwards.
GCACAACTTCCTCGCCTGCAGGGGTTAATATAAATAGAGCCCAGCCCAGGAGAGGAGAAAATGCGAAAAATTCATATTATTCATATCACTTGGATTGATGATAGTCGCGCTGGCGATGGTCGCAATGCCCGCCAGTTCCTCCGCGCAAATCAGCGTTGGGGTCGCGGTGCACATTGGACCGCCGCCGCTGCCCGTTTATTCGCAACCCCTCTGTCCCGGCCCTGGCTATCTCTGGACGCCGGGCTATTGGGCGTACGGGCCATACGGATATTATTGGGTACCGGGCACATGGGTCCTGCCGCCCGAGGTTGGCTTGCTCTGGACGCCTGGATACTGGGGCTGGGGCGACGGCGCTTACTATTGGCACGCAGGGTATTGGGGCCCGCACGTCGGATTCTACGGTGGAATTAACTATGGATTCGGCTATAACGGGATCGGCTTCGTCGGCGGACGCTGGATGCACGGAGTGTTCGAATACAACGTCGCGGTAATGCACGTCGACAGACGCGTGATTCATCACGTGTACATGGACAGGTCGGTTGTCCGCGGCGGGGACAGGGAGCGCGTCAGTTTCAACGGCGGGAGAGGCGGAATCAACGCCCGGCCGACCGCGCGAGAAATGGAATTCGAGCACGAACGTCATTTCGCGCGCACCGAAAGACAGACGGAACATGAGCGTTCCGCGAGAAGTGATCGCGCACTGCGGCATTCCGTGAATCGTGGACGGCCTCCCGTCGCTGCCACGGCCCGACCGAGGCAATTCTCGGAGCGTGGAGTCGCGCGCCCGACGGATTCGAGGAACCGCCCGCCAAGCACCCGAAACGGGCGCAACAATATGGTGGTCGAACCACGCAAAACGGAGCGCGCTCCCGCTCGCACCGAAAGCAGAGGCTCCAATCCTCCCCGCGGTAGGCAGGCAGCCCCTGCGCCGAGGAGCGAATCGCGGCCACAGACGAGGCCGCAAAGCCAAGGCAGACCTAAACCGGAAGCCAAACCTCGTCCAGAGGGAAAACCGCATGGGGAAGGCAAGCCGCACATCCGTTAGCGAAAAGCAAAGAAGAGAAGCATTCAAGAAAGAGCGCCCCGCGCCGAAGGCCTAAGAACTAACCCGGATTTCTCACTGGGATTGAGCAAGGCTGATGGATTTGAAGTAGAAAAAGGCCGCCATCTCAGGCATAACTGCGTTGTCTAAGCGTAGTCGATGCCAAGAGAAGGGCGGCCTTTCTAATGACAGAGTGTAACCAGTCGCAGTTCGAGTTTGAAGCGCATTTTTCGCGGCGGGTGGTGGCGAAGTTTTCTGGCGAGCGGCTAACCACCGAGGGTGGGGCGTTGCTGTTGCGAGCGGCGGATCGCAAGATTGGGCTGCTCCGGGGTGTGGTGCGTTGCTTTAGCGACGGGCGCGACCCGCAGCGCATCGAGCATGAGCTAAGCGAGATGCTGGCGCAACGCATTTACGGGCTGGCGCTGGGCTACGAAGACCTGAACGATCACGAAGAACTGCGCAACGATCCGCTGTTGGGAGTGTTGGCCGGGAAGAAAGATTTGGGCGCGCCGCTAGCGGGCAAGAGCACGTTAAACCGCTTGGAACTGACGCCCGCCGGTTCCCCCGCAACCGAACGCTACAACAAAATCAGTTACTCCGCCGAAGCGCTGGACACCCTGCTGGTAGACCTCTTTCTGGAAGCGCACCCGAAAGCGCCGCGCGAGATCGTGCTGGACTTGGACGCCACCGACACGCCGCTGCACGGGCGGCAGGAAGCGCGTTTTTTCCACGGCTACTACGGGCACTACTGCTACCTGCCGCTGTACGTGTTCTGCGGGGATCATCTGCTGTGTGCGCGGCTGCGGCCCTCGAACCTCGACGCCAGCGCCGGGAGTCTCGAGGAAGTGCAGCGCATCGTGCGGCAGATCCGCGCCCGGTGGCCGAAGACGCGTATCATTCTGCGCGCGGATTCCGGCTTCTGCCGCGAAGAATTGCTGGCGTGGTGCGAAAGCAACGCGGTGGACTACGTATTCGGCTTTGCGCGCAACCAGCGCTTGCGACGGATCATCGGACGCGCCATGCAGCAAGCCAAGCAAGAGCACCGGCGTACGGGAAAACCGGCGCGGGTGTTCACGGAGTTCGCTTATCGCACCAAGAAGAGCTGGTCGCGGGCGCGGCGCGTGGTAGCCAAAGCGGAACAGATCGAGGGCAAGGAAAATCCGCGCTATCTGGTCACCTCGCTTGGCAAAGAGGCGTGGCCCGCGCGGAAACTCTATGAAGAGCTCTACTGTGCGCGGGGCGAGATGGAAAACCGCATCAAGGAGCAGTTGAGCCTGTTCAGTGATCGCCTGAGCACCGAGACGCTGCGGGCCAATCAGTTGCGGCTGTACTTTTCTTCGCTCGCATACGTGCTGCTGGAAGCGCTGCGGCGGCTGGGCCTGGCGGGTACAGAGTGGGCGGAAGCCCAAGCCGACACCCTCCGGCTGAAACTGCTGAAAATCGCCGCCGAGGTGCGCATCACCGCGCGCCGCATGTGGGTCCGTTATAGTAGCGCGTATCCCTGGCAGAACCTCTTTGCCGCAGCGTACACCGCGCTGCGCTGCTGAACAAAACAGGCCAGAACCAAATCTCGCCGCGCACTCCCAGAAGCAGTAGAGGTCTGCCTAAAAAACACTCCCCACCAGCCTCGGAACCGCCGATAGCCTCCCAAGAGGGCAAAAAGTAACTTCACCCAAGAAAACGGACCAACACCAAGCCTGAATCCCTCAACCACCCTGCCCCTCGTGAGAAAAGGCGGCTAGGCCTCCGGCACCGGGGGACAGCCTGGAAATTCGCGAAGAGCAGTATTTCCGATGTATTGCAGATCCGCGATGCCGATTTTGCTGGTGTAAAAGCCGTCGCAAGTCATTTTTCGCAAGAATGCGAAGAAGGCGACGCCCTGGCTTAAGCTGGCATCCTGTTTCGCGTTCTTTCGGAAGGCAATGAGGTCGAGTGTTTGTTTCCGCTGTTCAGGCGTGCAATCCAAAAAGAGATTGGAATAACGGTCGGAACAGAAACCGTCCAGCCACATCAGCCCTCCACCAAGTGTGAGCTGATATTTCTCATTCTCGCTGGTGAGCAGATCGATGAATTCCGGCGCGCCGGCTTCCACGGCTCCGCCGGATTTCTCGTCCTTGGGGATGATGGTGTCGCAAAGTGTGGTGAGCATCTCGTACTGGTGAGGAAGAAAATATTTGGGAGTGTACTTTCCAGCAGGTGACGCAGCCTTTTCAGTGTGAATCAGGCGGTGCGCGTATTCCGCCGCTTTCGCGGGGATCACTTGCAGTACGGAACCTCCAACGACGCCCACGGCAAAGGTTTTCAGGATGTCTCGTCTGGATACCGAATTTTCGCTCATAGCCGAACTCCTCTTGGTAGTCCCACGGCTACAAATTGCCTTGCCTGGCTTCGTCGAGCAGATGCTCGGAGGCGCGCCAGGAGAGCGCCATGATGGTCAGCGTGGGATTCTTGTCCGGATTGGTGACCAGCGGCGCGCCATCGGTGACGAAAAGATTTTTCACGTCGTGCGCCTGGCAAAAGCCATTCAGCACGGAAGTCTTGGGATCAGCGCCCATGCGGGCCGTGCCGACTTCGTGGATGATTTTTCCGCCTTCCGTGATGCCAAACGGATATTGGCCGTGGATCGAGGTTTTGGTTTTGTATTCGCCGCCGGCAGCTTCGATGATGGCGCGAAAGGTCTCCTGCATGTCCTGGGCCTGGCGCAATTCGTAGTCGCTCCACTTGAAATGGAAACGCAGGACGGGAATACCCCACTTATCGACGACGTTCGGATCAATTTCGCAATAAGTGTCCGGATTGGGGATCATTTCGCCGCGGCCGGAGAGACCGATGCCGGTGCCGTACATCTGGCGAGCGCGCTTTTTCAATGTGGTGCCGTAGCCTTCCTCTTCGTGCAAGAGGTCATCGAACTCGCCGATACCGGGCATATTGCGGCCGCCGCCGAATTCGATGTGATAGCCGCGCGGGAAGCCGTTCTTGCGGTCGAACTTCCACCACGGAATGTACATGTGCATTCCGCCGACGCCGTCGTGATTATGTGGAGGCATTTTTTCGAGGCGCGGAATGATTCCCCATCCATCGCTGCCGACGGAGTCGGTGAGGTATCTGCCGACGGCGCCGGAAGAATTGGCGAGACCATCGGGGAACAGAGAAGATTTGGAATTCAGGAGCAGACGCGCGGACTCGCAGGCGCTCGCGGCAACAACCACGGCGCGAGCGTTGACGCGCCGCTCGGTGCGCGTGGCCTTGTCGATGTACGAGACGCCCTGGGCTTTGCCATCCTTGCCGAGAAGAATTTCGCGCGCCATGGCCCCCGTGATCATCGTGAGTTTGCCGGTTTTCATGGCGGGAGGAATCATCACCTGGCTGGAACTGAAGTTCGAAGCGGTAGTGCAGCCGCGGCCGCATTGGGCGCAATAATGGCAGGCCGGGCGGCCATTCAATGGGCGCGTGAGAATCGCGAGGCGCGAAGGGATGCAAGTGATGTTGAGCTTGTCGCAGGCTTTTTTGACGATGAGATCGGTGCAGCGCGGTATCGGCGGCGGCAGGAAGACTCCGTCGGGCGCGCTGGAAACGTTTTCGCGGGTGCCGAAGACGCCGATGTAAGACTCGACCTTGTCGTAGTAGGGCGCGAGATCGTCGTAGCTGATGGGCCAATCGTCGCCGAGGCCATCGCGCGTGCCGGATCTGAAATCGATGGGAGCGTAACGCAAAGCGATGCGGCCCCAATGATTTGTGCGGCCGCCGACGATGCGCGAACGAAACCACTGAAAATTTGCGCCCGGCGCGGAAGTGTAAGGTTCGCCTTCGATGTTCCAAGAGCCGTTGGGAGCCAGAAATTCGCCAAAATTTTCTTCCGCGTGGCCCCCCACACCGGCTCCGCGGTGCGGCAAATCATAGGGCCACATGAACATCTTAAAGTCTTTTTCGGGATATAGCTGTGGACCGGCTTCGAGCATGGCGACGCTCAGGCCGCCTTCCGTCAGGATCTTCGCGGCAGTGCCGCCGCCGGCTCCGGACCCGATGATGCACACGTCATACATCTTCGGTGAACGAATCACTTGAGACATTTTGTGGTCCTCTGGCTAGAGTTCGTTCTTTTTCATTTGTGAAACAGCGAAATCGCAGGCGCGTGCCGTCAAAGCCATGTATGTAAGCGAAGGATTGACGCACGAGCTCGAGACCATGCAGGCTCCGTCGGTCATGAAAAGATTTTTCACGTCGTGAGCCTGGTTGTGTTCGTTCAAAACGGAGGTCTTGGGATCGCGCCCCATGCGAGCCGTGCCCATCTCGTGAATGCCGAGGCCGGGAGAGGAGATACGATCGATGACGCTGATATCCCTCGCGCCGGCGGCGGCCAGCATTTCAGCGCCCTGGACGGCAATATCTTTGTGCATGGCCAGTTCGTTCTCGCCCCAGGCACAATGGATGGTCAGCGTGGGAATGCCCCAGGCGTCGAGCTTCTCTTTATTTATTTCGACATAGTTGTTGTGATTGGGAAGGCACTCGCCGAAACCGCCCATTCCCATGCGCCAGGGTCCCGGCTTCTTCAGGGAATTTTTGAAATCCACGCCGAATCCGGGCATAGCCATGCCGCGGGACCAGCCTTCGCGGCTTCCGCCGCCTTGATAGCCGTAGCCGCGGATGAACTCTTTTTGCTTGGATTTCACATTGCGGAAGCGCGGGATGTAGATGCCGTTCGGACGATTGCCGAAAGGCACTTTGTCTGCGTGTCCCGGCATGATGCCGCTTGCGCCGCCGCCCATGTGATGGTCCATCAGGTTGTGGCCGAGCTCGCCGCTGCTATTCGCGAGTCCATTGGGCATGTCCGGGGTAGCGGAATTCAGAAGAAGGCGCGTGGATTCGAGCGTAGAGCAACAAACGAAAAAAATGCGCGCTTTGAATTCGAGCGAATTTTTTGTTTGGGAGTCAATGACGTGGGCGCCGGTGACGCGGCCGGTCCCGGAATCATAGATCAAGTTGCGAACGACGCTGTACGGCCGAAGTGTGAGACGCCCGGTTTTGTAAGCGGCGGGTAGAGTGGAATTCAGGCTGCTGAAATAAGATTGCGTGATGCAGCCGCGGTGACAAAAGCCGCAGTAATGGCATGGGGCGCGTCCTTTATGAACGCGCGTGAGGACGGCGGAGCGGCCGATGGTCATGATGCGATCGTCAAAGTGCTTCGCCATCGCGTCGCGGAAATCCTGTTCGACGCACGTAAACTCCATCGGCGGGAGAAATTTTCCATCCGGCAATTGCGGCAAGCCTTCCGCCTGGCCGCTGATTCCCGCGAATTCCTCGACGTAGTCATACCACGGAGCGATCTCCGCATAACGGATCGGCCAGTCAACCGCAATGCCGTCTTTCAAGTTCGCTTCAAAATCCAGATCGCTCCAACGGTAGCTCTGCCGGCCCCAGGTGATGGACTTTCCGCCGACCTGACGGCCGCGAATCCAGGAAAAATGCTTGCCTTCCTCGCAGGTGTAAGGATTATCGGCGTCGCTGACGAAAAATTTATGAGAGTACTCGTCGCACGCGTAGTAACACTCGCGCTGGATGGGCTGCGTTTTCTCCCGCTCGAAGCGGTTGTCCCAGTCGCGGTACTTCAGCTCCCACACCGGAACGTGCTCGACGTAGTCCTTTTCCGGGACGATGGTGCGTCCGGCTTCGAGGAGCAGAACATTAAGCCCCTTTTCGGTGAGTTCCTTTGCCGCCCACCCTCCGGTGATTCCCGAACCAATGATAATTGCATCGTAGACTGGCGTTGGCATTATGGCTCCCTGTGACTAGGCCTTTCCATCATCCGAACTAATCGGCATGCAGCCGTGCAGCGCGCCGGGGATGATCTGGAGTTTCAGCTCTTGAGAAAATCCAATTTCCGAGGTGTAGTAGCCGTGCAGCGTAATGCCCTTGAAGACCTTCCAGAAATTTCCCTGCATCTGAGTGTCGAACTTGCGCGGCCTGGCCATCTCTTGAGCGTCGCGGCTAAACTCATCCATCGCGGCGTCGTCCATTTCGCGGAGAAGCGCGGTTTGCTGCTCGGGCGAGGCATCCACGAAGTCTTTTCCATATAGCTCGTTGCTCTGCTTATCGACGCCGGCAAGGCCGCTCAGGAAATGTGCTCGCTCTTCTTCGATACACCACTCAGTGAGAATCAGATCGATGAATTCATTGACCAGTGCGCCTTTCGCCCCCGGCGTGTCCGTTGCCGGCACGATCAAATCGGTCATCGTGACCACGGTCGCGTTCTGATGAGGATTGAGCGTTCTGAGCGCATAACCGGCCGCCGGATGCGCCTCGCGAAAGAATGCGAAGGCTTCCGGAGTGAAGGCCGGCAGGACGGCTCCGGCCATCAAGAGCCTTAGTGCGTCACGCCGTTGCATGGGACCTCCCTGTTGCGATTGCTTTCGAGGATTTTTTGCTGCGCGCCGCGCCGTATTTCAACGCCATCTCCCGCGCCGCGCGCAGCTCTTCTATTGGCTCGCCCACCGGCAGAAACTCCATCGCCACATAGCGGTCATAACCGAGATCGGCAAGCTTGCGATAGATGTTGGGATAGTAGATTTCGCCTGTGCCCGGCTCATGGCGCCCGGGAACGTCGGCGATATGCACCAGCTCGATCAGATCGCTATTTTTTTCCAGTTTTTCGATCAGATTGCCCTCGGCGATCTGTTCGTGAAAGAAATCGTAAAGAAACTTGACGTGCGGATTGCCGACGGCGCGGATGATTTCAAATCCTTCCGCTGAAGAGGTCAGAAAGTATTTCGGATTTTCTTCCGGGTCGATGTTCTCCACGAGAAGTTCGATGCCGTTTTGCGCCGCGAGGTCGCCGCCGCGCTTCAGAGTTTCAATGCAATTCGCGCGCATCTCCACGGGCGAGAGGCCGGGGACTTTGTTGCCGGTCTGGAGAATGAGGCGTGTGCATTCAAGCTCATGCAGCGTGGGGAGGAAATCGCGGACGCTTTGCAGAAAGGCATCGCGATCTTTCGCGTCGGCCAGCGTATGCCAGACACCCGCCGTGCTATCGAACTCGAAACCCAGTTCGTGTTTTTTCTTCCGGGCTGCGGCAAATTCTTCCTTCGTCCAGCCTTTGAATTCGTCGACGAGTTCCACGTTGCGGTAACCTGCCTGGGCGACCTTGTCCAGGCGTTGCGCGAACGGTTCACCACGGAAAACCGTCCACAGCATGACGGAGAGCTTGAAGGGGACGGCCCCGGCGGAACTGTCCTTGGTGTCAGCGGGTGGGGGAACCGGCATCGCCGAGGCCAGGCTCCCCGCCGCTACGCTCGCGGCCATGCCGGCGACGCTTCGGCCGAAATCGCGACGATTCATCATCCCTCCAGTATTTCCTTACGCACATTCTTCAAAACGTAGACAGCGCGCTCTACCCCCACTTCGCCGGAAAGGATGGGATCCTCGTTTTCGATGCTGAGGATCCCCTCGTATCCCGTATCCATGTACGCTTGCAGGATGGACTTCCACAAACTCGCGCTATGGCCGTAGCCCACGGCGCGGAAAGTTTCCGAGGCCGTGGAAAGCTCATTTGTCGTGAAGGCAAAATTTAGCACGCCATATTTCCCGAGATTCTCCGGAAAAAACACGGTGTCCTTCATGTGCGCGTGATAGATCGCGCCCTGCTTGCCTAGAAAATGAATCACCTCGACGGGATCGCAGCCCTGCCAAAACAGATGGCTCAGGTCGCAGTTGGCGCCGATCTCTTCACCGACGGCGTCGCGAAGTTTCAGTAGAGTTCGGGGATTATAGACGGCGAAGTTAGGGTGCATTTCAAATGCCAGCCGGTGAATCCCGTGGTCCCGCGCAAACTTCGCCGCGTCCTTCCAATACGGGATGATTCTTTCTTTCCACTGCCAGTCCTGCATTTCCGCGTACTCGGGCGGCCAGCGATAGGTGATCCAGTTCGGCTGCGCATCGGTCGGCGTGCCACCGGGACAGCCTGAAAATCCGACGATCACTTTCACGCCCAGCCGCTCGGCGAGAAGCACTGTTTTGCGAAAGCTCTCCGCATCGCGCGCTGCGTGTTTCGCATCCGGATGAACGGGATTGCCGTGGCAGCTGAGCGTGGCTACCTGAATGCCGCGGTCCTCAAATTTTTTCTGCCAGGCTTTGGCTTTAGCTGGATCTGCGAGTAGCTCATCGATGGGACAATGGGGGGTTCCTGGATAGCCGCCAGTGCCAATCTCCATCGCTTCGAGACCGAGCGCGCTCACCTTGTCGAGCATCTCGTCGAGGGAAAGTTTCTCGTAGACAGGATCGAAGACGCCGATGGGAATTTTGCGCTTTGCTTCCGCCGGCAGCGATGATCGCCCGCTCGCAGCCGCCTCTGTGCTCATCATGGATTCCCTTGCGGTCGCTCCTCCAGGAACGGCCGCCGCCAGAAGGCCCCCGCCCGTCGCGGCGAGAAATTGCCTGCGGTCAACCGATTTACCCCCACTCGAGCCTTCCATGCCGATTCCCCCAGAAGTGGCTCTTTCGCGCAGCCCTGTTGCGACCCGCGGCATTATACGCCTCTGGAGAGAAGGTGGAAGGCAGAATATCGTTTTAGTGCGAATAAAATGCGAAACGCAGCCCATGCAAAAAAGGCGCACAGAATCATGTGAATGAGAATTCTCATTCGCCTCGCTGCATTTGATTTCAGCGTTTCCTGAGAGTCAGGGCATCCAGCGCGGGGATGGATACGGCCGTGGTCATCACGCGTTCGGGCTGCTTCTTTCCATTTTGAATCGCGTCGACGAGCATTTCGATCGCCTGTCCGGCGTTGGGAGGAATAAAGACAGTGGCGGTCAGCAGTCCGCTGCGCACCCAGACTTGCCCCGTTTTCGGGAGGCCATCGCAGCCGGTGAAGGGCAGGTTGAGCCATCGTTCGCGCTCGTCCTCGTTCGGCAGTTCCTTGAAGGCGTCCCGTGCGCCGATGGCCATGGAATCATCCTGCGCGGAAATGAGGTCTATGGCCGCGCGCTGCGAAGTCGTCAACTTCAGCCAGGAGCGCACCGATCGTTGCGCGCTTTCCTGCGTCCACTGTGCCTTGAGCAGCGTAACCTGAACTCCTGCGGGCTTCGTCTCCTGCATTCCCGCGGTTCGTGCCTTGGCGGCGGCATTTTCCGAGGGTCCTTGAATATAGAGTACGGAACCACCGCCGCGAAGCAGAGCGGCCATCTGGCGCCCCTGGATGCGGCCGATTTCGGCGTGATCGGAACTGAGGGCGAAGAGGGGCGCGGTGGAAATTTTGCGCAACTCCTCAATATAATCGGCATCGCGATTCAGGATCACCCATCCGATGCCGGCGCTGACGGCAGCGCGCGCTACTTGAGGCAGCGCCGTGCCGCCGACGGGTTCAAAAATGATGGCGTCCGGCCGGAGTGCGGCGGGTGCCTGAACGGCTTTCAGGATTTGCGTGCTCTGGCTGATGGCGTCGTTTTGCGCGTGCACGATTTGCACGTCCACGCCTATTTTGCTCGCGGACTGTTCCGCGGACTCCCCTTGTTCGATCTGGTAGTCGTTGTCGTTATTCGTGAGAGAAACCAGAAATCTAAGCTTGGCCATTTTTTGCTCGAACTTTCCATTTCTATTCCACCACAAAGAGCGGTGCGGAAGACAGGCGCCTGTTGCAGCGGTGTCCAGGCTGTCATTAGTGGAGAGGTGGTGACGCTCCCGGATGCGCTGGCCGTGCCGCTAGCGCCTTGCAAAGTCGTCGAGAGCTGCGCTCAGTCGCTCGAGACCCTCGCGCAGACTCGCAGTGTCTCCACCTATGCCGATCCGGAAATGCCTGGACATTTCAAAGAATTTCCCGGGAACGACCGTCGTTTCGTATTTTTCCCGCAACAGACGGAAGAATGCTTCCGGGTCGCCATGCGTGAGGCGCGGGAAAACCACTGTGCCCGCCGGCGGCCGGAAGCACTCGAGATCGGCGCGCGAATCGAGAAAAGAATCGATGAGCGCGCGGTTGATGGAAAGCAGAGAGTGCGCTCGCTCGCGAAATAGTTCGAGATGATCGAAGGCCATCACGGACATTCGCTCCGCGGGGTGTGCCGCGACGGCTCCAAACAAATCATTGAGGAGCCACATTCGCTTTGCCAGCGCAGGCGACGCCAGCGCCCAACCGCAGCGCAGCCCGCTCAAGCCGTACACTTTTGTAAGGCTGCTGGTAACGATAAAAGGATTTTCACCGTCCGGCGCGAGAGATTGGCCGATCGGAAAGCTGCGCGGCGGACTTTTATCGAAAAGCATGTCGAGATAGACCTCATCGACGAGTACGCGGGCGCCGGCGCGGTGGGCCAGTTTGCCGATGCTGCGAAGCGTATTCTCCGGCATCAGCGCCCCGCTGGGATTGTGCAGATTGCTCAGCACAATCAACCGCGTATCCTTTGTGATCGCGCTCTCGATTTCCGACGGGTCCAATGCAAATCCCGTTTCAAAGCGCCGCGGGATGCGCTTCACGCACGCTCCCAGATATTCCGCGACGTCCAGAAGCGGCCCGTACACAGGCTGCTCGATCAGCACCTCGTTTCCGGGATCGAGCACCGCGGCCATGGCCAGGTGATTCGCCATGGAAGTGCCGGTTGCCGCGACAACGCATTCCTCGGGCACGCCGTTCTGGCGCGCCAGGCGCTGTTGCAATGGCGCGTATCCATAGCCGCCGGGCGCCGTGACTTCGAATTGTTCCATTTCGAAAGGAAACTCCGCCAAAGGCACGCCGGTAACGCCGCTGGTCGCCAGATTGAAGCGCGCGTGCGAACTCGTTTTGGCCCATTCCATGTATACCGAACGCTTAGTTCGTGCGGAATCGCTCATGGTTAACGTTCCCTCTTGTTTCTTGCCTGCCATAAATAATATGCCGGCAAACCGGCGATGGCGATGGCCAGCCCGATCAACGAGCGCTTGGGATCGTGAGCGAAAGTGCTCGCGACCACGAGCCATTCCGCGGCGATGAAAAGAAGAGTCGTCCACGGATGTCCGGGAGCGCGATACTCGATTGCCGGCAGAGACTGAACTGCGGCGCGGTGCCTTAGGACAAAAAGACAAATGGCTGTTAGGCCGAAAAAGATCGAGTCCATGGCCACGACGTAGTTGACGACTTGCGCGTAAGTTCCTGTCAAGGCGATGACGATGGCCCACACGCCCTGCAGCAGAATGGCGATCACCGGCACGTGAGTTCGTGGATCAATCCAAGCTACGCCACGAAAGAAGACGCGGTTTTCCGCCATGGCGAAATAGACGCGCGGAGCTGTCAACATGGATTGACCCAGGTATCCAAACGCGGAGAAGGCGATTCCCGCGGCGATCAAGGACGCGCCGCGCGGGCCGAGCAGCATGCGCATTACGCTCGACGCGGGTGTCATCGTCGCGGCCAGTCCAGCAGGACCCAGGGTGCGCACGTACACAAAATTCACCGAGGTGTAAACGGCGATTACACCAATCACGCCCAGAACCAGGCCTCGGGGAAGCGTCTTGGCCGGTTCGCGCACCTCACCCGCCAAAAAGCTTGAAGTCTGCCATCCGCCGTAGGCGAACAAGACCGGCGTCATAGCGGCACCGAAGGTGAAGATGAGGCTCGTGGAAACCGGCTGATCCAGAACCGGGTGCCATGAGACTTGCGAAGGTCCGCCGCGGAGAAAGCTGAAGAACTCAAGCATCGCGATGGCGGCAATCGCCGCGAGCGTCATCGCCGATTGCACACGGCTTCCCGCCCGAACGCCCAAGCAGTTGATCACCGTAAGCAGAGCGAGCGCACAGGCCGCGACGAACGGAGCACCTGCGTGCCAGCCGGTTAGTTCGAGAAAATACTTTGCAAAAGTGACGGCAACGGCGGCCATTCCCCCCGTCTGAATCACCAAGAGAAGTACCCAGCCGTAGAGGAAGGCCACAGCGGGATGGAGCGCCTCGCGTAAATACGCGTATTGGCCGCCAACCACAGGCAATCGGGTGGCCAGCTCCGCGTAGATGAAGCCGCCGAGCAGCGCGATTACGCCGCCTACGATCCAGGCGCCAAGAATGAGCGCCGAGGTATGCACACGGCTGGCAACCAGGTACGGATTGATGAAAATGCCCGCCCCGATGATGCCGCCCATCACGGCCATCGTCGTGCCAAACAACCCCAGCTGCCGCGCAAGGCCGCCGACTCCTTGCGACTGCTCCATTTGGCTGGACGATTCCTTCATCGGTAGAGTTAGCTCGATTGCCCAGAAGCTGGAATCCACGTTCCTGCTGGGCGGAGCGTACTCTACCATTGCCCCTCTTCTCGGCGAAATCGATCCCTCTTCGCGGTTCCCGCCCTCGTCCGGCCGCTAATGCCCCTCGACTCCTGTTTGGTGTATGATTACGTAGCTTTTCGGGTCCACGTCTCAATCCCCTGGGGTGGTTTATGCGTACGCGCTTCATTACTCATGTCCTCTCCTTTGCCGCATTTTCGTCTTGTGTCTTGCTTCCCATTTCGGGTTTCGCGAGCCCTCAGGGTCAGGAGGGAGCAAATCCGGGCATACCGACGGGCAACTTAACAGCAACCGGATCGGCCATTGCCGGAGCGATGATCAGCACCAGTGTGGACGTCCATGTCACGGGACCCGACGGCGTGCCGGTTCTGGGGCAAGTCATCGTGACCCTCAAGGGAATCGGCGGCCAGGTCTTCGATCAGAAAACCACCAAGAATAGCTCAGTGACTTTCGGCGACGTGCCGCAGAATGAGTACACCATACTGGTGATTGCGCCCAGGTATCAGAGCATTTCGAAAACCATCGACCTTCACAGCGAGGTGCCCGCCAAGGTCACGATTGAACTCCGGCCAATGGCCGACGCCGAAGATGCCGCAGCCTCCGTTGGCATTTTGGCGCTTCCTCCGAGAACTCAAAAAGAAGTCGGAAAGGCACTGGAGGCATTGCGCGCCAACAAACCGAATCGAGCGCTGGGCCACCTTCAAGCCGCGCAGAAGACCGTGCCCACCAGTGCCGAAATCGAATTTCTCTTTTCCGTCTATGCTGAAGAACTAAAAGATCCAGTTCAGACAAAAGCCTACTGGAAGAAGACTCTCGAGTTAGATCCAAAGCACTTGAGCACGCTTCTGGCAGTGGGCCAGGATTACCTTCAGGAGAAAAAACCGGCGGAGGCGTTGCCCTACCTGCAGCGCGCTATTGCTGTTGAGCCGGCTTCCTGGCGAGCCCAAGCCCTACTTTCGGAAGCGGAGGTACTCCAAGGCAGGAACGACGATGCCACCAAGCATGCGCTGCGCGCGATCGAGCTTGGCCACGACCGGGCGTCGGCGGCACAACTAGTGTTGGCGCGCGTGCTGGTCCAAAAGGGAGAGATCAAAGAGGCCATTCTTCGGCTTGAGGTATACGTCAGGTTGCATCCCGCCGATAAAGACACCGCGAATTATCTGGAAAAGTTGAAGAACCCCGTTCCTGGCAACGGCGGCCACCCCGCGGCCGGGGAAATGTCGGTGGTCTCCAACGAAGCGGATGCTCTGCCGGTGCCCTCGAACTGGCTGCCGCCGGATATCGATTCCTCGGTACCTCCCGTCGAGCCTGGCGCCTCCTGCAATGTCGATGACGTGGTGCGCCGGGCCGGTGAACAACTCAAGGAACTCGTTCGCGATGTCGATCGATTCACTGCCACGGAAACGCTCGTGCATCAATCCATCGACAAATATGGGATCGCATCCTCCCCGGAAAAGCGCACTTTTAATTACGTCGCCTCCATACAAGAAGTGCAGAAGGGCTTTCTGAACGTGGAAGAATACAGGAGCACCCCCAACGGCGGCGCCGCGGAATTCCCGGGCGGCGTCGCCACCAACGGATTGCCGGCGATGGTGCTGATTTTCCATCCCGCTAATGCCGGCGACTTCACCATGACGTGTGAAGGATTAGCGCGTTTGAGTGGAGGGCTCGCCTGGCAAGTCCACTTCCGCCAGCGGCCCGACAAGCCGAACGTAATCAAGAGGTACAGGATTGGAGCCGACGGTCCCTCCTATCCTGTTGCGCTCAAGGGGCGCGCGTGGATTTCCGCCGATACCTATCAGATCCTCAGACTGGAAACGGATCTGGTGGCTCCGGTGAAGCAAATCCGATTGGCTGCGGACCGCGCGGATATCGAATATGGTCCCGTGAAGTTCGCCAGAGGCAACGTAACCATGTGGCTGCCGAAGAGCGCCGATGTCTATTACGACTGGATGGGACGGCGCATACACCGGCGCCATACTTTTAGCGATTATTTGCTTTTTGGCGTCGACGATAGGCAGAAGATATCCGTGCCAAAAGCAGATGAGGCACCCGGCGGCTAGCACTCCGAGCGGTGCGCCCTGCGCCACGCCGAAGCAAAATCCCCAAGCAAGTCTCCTTTCGCGGAAAGACTTGGAGGAGATTCCAAACGGCGCCTCAACCAGAGCCGATTTCCGTCAAGAAAACCGGGTACGCCGCTCATTTAATGGAATTGTGAGTCTGGCGGCGGAGGAACTGGCCGGCGCCGGGGCGGCCGACGAATTTTCCTGAGTCGATCACTGCGCGGCCGCGCGAGAAGACGGTCTTTGGTGCGCCTTTGATGTGGATGCCCTCGAACATCGAATAATCCACGCGCATGTGGTGTGTTTTTGCGCTGATGATTTGTTCTTCGTTGGGATCGAAAATTACCAAGTCGGCGTCCGAGCCTACCGCGATGGTTCCTTTTCGCGGATAGAGGCCGAAAAGTTTCGCGGGCGCGGTGGAAACGAGTTCGACGAAGCGGTTGGCGGAGAAGCGGTTGCCGTGGACGCCGCCGGTGTAGATGAGGCTGAGCCGGTGCTCGATGCCGGGGCCGCCGTTCGGGATCTTCGTGAAGTCGTCCTTGCCTAATTCCTTTTGCTCCTTGAAGCAGAACGGACAGTGGTCGGTGGAGACTACTTGCAGGGTGTCCTGCGCCAGCCCTTGCCAGAGCTTTTCCTGGTGCCATTTTTCGCGCAGCGGCGGCGTGAAGACGTACTTCGCTCCTTCGAAGCCGGGAGCGTCCATATTTTCCAGCGAAAGATAAAGATATTGCGGGCAAGTTTCGGCGTAGGCCGGAAGGCCGCGATCGCGCGCCTCGCGGACTTTCTCAAGCGCTTCGTTGCACGACAAGTGAACGATGTACACGGGGGCTCCGGCCATTTCCGCCAGTGCAATCGCGCGCGAAGTGGCTTCGGCTTCGGCGGTCGTGGGCCGCGTGAGCGCGTGGTATTTGGGAGCGCGCTTGCCTTCCGCCAGCGCTTGTTGAACGATCACGTCGATCGCGCCGCCATTTTCGGCGTGCATGCAGACCAGGCCGTTGTGCTTGGCGGCCTGTCGCATGGCTTTGAAGATGGTGGCGTCATCGAGCATGAAGACGCCGGGATAGGCCATGAAGAGCTTGAAGCTGGTGACGCCTTCGCGGACGAGTTCGCCCATTTCCTCGAGTTGCGCGGCGCCGAGGTCGGTGATGATGCAGTGGAAGGCGTAATCGGTGACGGCCTTGTCGTGCGCTTTCTTCATCCAGGTGTCGAAAGCCTGGCGAAGAGTTTGTCCTTTGTACTGGATGGCGAAATCAATCAAGGTCGTGGTGCCGCCGAATGCCGCAGCGATCGTTCCGGTCTGAAAATCGTCGGCGCTGGTGGTGCCGCCGAAGGGCATGTCGAGGTGCGTGTGAACGTCGATGCCGCCGGGAATGACGAGGAGGCCGGAAGCGTCGATGACGCGGCCGGCATTTTCGACGGGAAGCTGAGAGGCTATCGCGGAGACCTTGCCACCGTTGATGCCGATATCGGCAACGAAGGTGTCCGTTGCCGTTACGATCGTTCCGTTCTGAATGACAGTGTCAAAGCGCAAGGGCGGACCTCCTGCCAGTGGCGGAGGCTGCTGGTGACCATTCACAAATATAAGGCTGAAAGTTGGTTGACAATAATTGACCCTCCCCCCGGGTTTTTTTCGTAAGTGTTGATTCTAAAGGAAAGCGGGTGTCAGTAGGTGGTTTAGAATGAACACTTGCGAGGGGTCTTGGAAGTGTTGATTCTGAGGGAGTTGCGGAAGATATTATCGGACGCGGGATTTGGCGGTCGGGAGTGGATGAGTTGGGGGCAGGTGAAAAGATGTGTAGCCGCGAGGACATGGAGAAGGTTAGCATGGATTTCTATTACTGTCAAGGTACAGTACTTCGTGCGTATCATTCGAATTGAGACGCGGGAAGTAGAATGGATGGAATGGGTTGGCGGGAAATCGGGAGTTTGGTGAGACGGCTTGGCGACGAAAGAGTAGCGGGACATCCCGTCTGTCCCCCTCGTCCCGAATCACTCGCCCTTCGGCTCCCAAAGCTCGATGCGATTGCCCTCCGGGTCCATTGCCCACGCAAACCTGCCGTTGGATTCGTCGTCGATCTTGTCGTCGACCTTTACGCCCTCTTGCTTGAGTTGCGCCAGCAATCGCTCGAGATTCGCGACGCGAAAATTCATCATGAAAGAAGCGCTGCTGGGCTGGAAGTATTTGGTGTTCGCCGGGAAGATTGAAAATGCCGTTGCGCCAATGGTCTCGGGATGGTCCTTCTCGCGCCACTGAAACGGATAGTATTGCGGCGCATTTTCTCCTTTGCCCGCCGCTACGAGCGCGATTCCCAGGTGCGCGCGATACCAGTCGGCCAATTTCGCCGGGTTCTGCGCTTTGAAGAAGAATCCGCCCACACCGGTCACCCGGGTGGTGTCTTTTGCCTCGCTCGATCCTCTCGCCGATTGCAAAACCATTCCCAGCGCGAAACTTAGAACAATCGCGCAAGGCATCCATAGCCAGAATTTCATAATTCCTCCGCTGGGTCGATCGTAGCCGCCACAAGTGTATCGCGCCCAGGGAGTCCGGGACAGGAACCTGTGAAAAAATCGGCTCGCGGAGACTCGGCTTGGTTCGTTCCGAAAAAAAACGCAACACAGAGCGATATGAGCGATTATCTGGGACGGGTTAGTTTTTTTCGCAACTCGGAAAAGCCTGATTTTGATTATTTCACAGGTTCCAGATGGGGCGTTTTCCAAACATGCGGAAGAAAATGGTTAAGGGAACTCCCCGTTAGCCCTCATGTTTCCGTCCCATGTTTCAAATCCTCTAAAGTCTTGTTCGTCCTCGCTCGAATGTACTGTCAGCCAGCCGCCTCGTTATTCGGGCACGCAACAGCCCATTTCCGTCCTTGCGCCCAGAAGAGCGCCCCTGTAAGCTGCCGCCGCAGCACGACGAGTAAAACTTTCTCGGCGGTGTCCGGGCTGGCAGGCCAAATCGAAATCTCCGGCTCATGCCAAGATCGAGAGGAATCCATGCCGGTTCACCTGCAGCAATCCGCGAGAGACCTTCAGGACATCGCGAAGGGCGTAGTAGCCAATCCCAACGTAGCCAAAAAGGCTTTGCACTCCTCGTTCGCCGCTCCCTTTCGCAGCGCGGCGAACAGCAAAGGTTCTTTTGGCTCCAAAGTCGCTGCCCCGGTTCTACAAAAGGGCGTCAGCATCGCTTTAAGTAAAATCCCGGTTCCCATTTTGAACGACCTTCTCGCAAAAGCCTTTGACGGGGCCTGCAAGGCCATCAAAAAGAAGCTCCACGAGCGCCATGTCGAGGCACCGCAAAACATCGGGGAAAAGGTAAAGTTCGAGCTCAAGGAAATTGCCGACCAGTTTCAGGACTGGGACCGCTACCGATGGAAAGTCTCACACGCCGCGGAGGAGTACAACAGAGCCGCCGAGGAGGTTCTGGCAGGCATTAGCACGGCGCCCTGCGACACCTGGGTGCGCGTGTGGTCGAAATACTATTACATGGGTTCGCGCATCGCGAAGCTGCGCGCCAGCGTCGAGGCGATTCGCGCCATTCTCCTCGAGGTGGACGTCTGGCTCGATTCCGTTGAGCAGTCTTACGAGTCTACCCAACAGAAAGTTCAGACCCAGTACAACAAGGACGTTGCTCAACTCAAGACCATGCAGGTCCACGACACATGCTCAGAGGACCGATGCATGTTTAAACAAGGCCAGTACAACAAGCCCCCGTCGGGCGCCGAGAACTTCTTTATCATGGCGGCCTCCAAAGCAGCCAGCGCCGCCGGGGGCGATGATCCCATCGGCAAAGCCATCGATTTAGCCACCTCTAAGCTCGGCGGCTGACTCGCGCTCCTCTTCTTGACGGGCACAAAGGTCTTCCGCCCGAGACTCTTCAAAGCGCCGCATTTGCTAACATTCGCGCTACGCTTGGAAGACCGACATGCAGCCGTACCGTCGAAAAATATACGCAGGTAGACGTGTCTGTCTGCGCCGTCTTCACAATGGGAAGCCCTGGACAAACGGGACGTTTTCCAAACATACGGAAGAAAATGGATAAGGGAACTCCCCGTCTGTTCTCATGTTTACGTCCCCATATTTCCCATGTTTCTAGGGTTGGAGGGGAAGAGCCGAGCTCAACCGCCGAGTTCAGGTGACTGCGACTAAGTCTTGGCCCAACTCCCGTCGAAGAGAGGGGAGCCGAGGTCGATTATCAGGTAGCAGCACCTACTGAGACGAGTACGCCCAACTTGCACCGAGCGAAAACCGCTCAAAAAGAGTGCGGATGGAAGAATGGCGACAGAGGCGGCTTGGTTCAAAGGAAAGAAAAACCTCCAACACGGAAGGAAAAAGAAAAACCCACTTGACACTAACCGGCCTTCTCATGGAAAGACCTAGCCCCGTCAGGATGGGCTTGAGATTCGTTGAGAATTTAAGAGTTGAGTATTAGACCGGTCGCCCGAGGGTGATCCAGACGGCTTCGATGAGGACGTAGGCTAAGAGCACCAGAATGTAAGGGCGTGGTGCCAACCGGCGACGCGTATCAAACGCTATTAAGGCGAGGAGCGATGCGTCAATCAACACAAAGCAGACAGTCTGTGACCAAGATTGCCGAATGCCAAACCAATATCCTAGCGTTCTTGCCAGGCCCGCTGGTAGCAGGACCAGCGCAATGCAAATCATGGATCGCATGTGCGTCGCGATATCGCGTCGGCGAATCGATGCAATCGCTACCCCATACAACGTGCCGAAAAGTAGAAGCTGAGCAGCAGATAGAAATTCCGCGTCGCGGGCCGCTTCAATCGTCGCGCCCCCAGTTAAATGCTCATGATACTCCTTCCACAACATTGCGACAGAGAAGATGAGAATGAAGGGTATCAAGATGTTCGACAGCTTCCCAAGAATGCGATGTGTCGAGAATGCCTTATGGCGTATGGCGAGGGGCTGGACGATCAATAGGCCGAGAAAGCAAAACAAAAGAACCGCGTGAACATGGACAGCCGGGGTTATGGATTCGTCGAAGTGCGGAATCTCGGATAAATACGGAATCCAGAAACCCGCGATGAAAATTGGCAGAAGAACAAGTAAGACGTAGCCAAGATTGCGGTAGGAGCGTTCCATGTATTGAGTAGCGGGATTCTAGCCCGTCGGCTGAGGCTTTTCAACCGCCTGCCAAAGACCAGCGGACGCGGCATGCGGCGTACCTGCAAATGCCAAGTCGCTGAAAAGGACTATAGGAAGCGTCCCCTGTGGGTAAATTTGTGGGTAAGAATTTTCCGACCAGAATGCTTCTTGAGCTTGCCAACTTGGCTGGTTCCATAATTTGACTCCTGTTCGCCGCGACGCCACGCGCACTGTCCCGGAGCCGCGATGAACGGATAAGTGATAGTATCTTGCCCCACTAGGTAATCATTCGTGCGGAATCGCAATGCTTGAGAAGCTCTCGCCAATAAGTAAGCCCGTTGACAGTGCCGTGCAGCTTAATCAGCGCACCGTCACAAAGACCGTCCATCAGAAGCTGTTTTCGATTTTCGCAGTGGTGGCATTCGCTATTGTTTTCGCGGGTTTTGCGCGAACGTTTTTCTTGCGGTTTCTATTCACTTCCCCGAAGATGCCCGTCTATCTCTATGCGCACGGTTTGCTCTTCTCGGGATGGTTCGTTCTCTTCTTCATTCAGAGTCGGTTGGTCGCGTCCCACCGAGTCGATTTACATCGACGTCTTGGCATGGTTGGAGCGGGACTTGCCGGTCTAGCAGTATCCGTGGCAATAGTTGTGCCCATCCGTGCGGGAAAGCGGGTGTACGAAACACAATCAAAACCATTCTCGGTTGAAGCTCCACCTTTGGCGCTTGATTTTGGGGCTTGCCTGGCGTTCATGGTTTTCATTGGCTTGGCGCTTTACTTCCGGCGGCGCAGCGACGTTCACAAGCGCTTAATGCTGTTAGGTTCGTCCAGCATCCTTCTTCCTGCGCTTGGCCGAATTCCCGGTCTTTTCGCAGTATGGGGCCTTTGGGGGCTGGTTAGTTTCGCGGAAATAGTTCCACTGATCTTCATCGTTTACGACACCGTTCGTTGCAGGCGACTACATCCAACATTTGCGTGGGGTGGTTTGGCCATTGTCCTGTCTTGGCCGACCTATTTGCTGGTCGGGAATACCGAGTTTTGGCTTAGATTTACTGAATGGGTAGTGCGTTTGTAAACCGAACGGCGCGGAAGGAGAAGAGAGGTCCCTCCACTGCGCGTCGGCAAGAGGCGCCGCCGCTCCGGTCGGGATGACAGCAGCAGGGCGGGGAGTGGGACGCGCTGATGCGACGCCCCTACAAGGCAAAAAAGAACGGGTCTGAAGACCCGCCAGTACAACAGAGAAAGCAGATCCTTCGCTACGCTCAGGATGACACACAACGGATGGGGCGGGGAAAAGAGGAAGAGAGGAAGAGAGGAAGAGAGGAAGAGAGGAAGAGAGGAAGAGAGGAAGAGAGGAAGAGAGGATCCCTCCACTGCGCGGCGGCAAGAGGCGCCGCCGCTCCGGTCGGGATGACAGCAGCAGGGACGGGGAGTGGGACGCGCTGAAGCGACGCCCCTACAAGGCAAAAAAGAACGGGTCTGAAGACCCGCCAGTACAACAGAGAAAACAGATCCTTCGCTACGCTCAGGATGACACGCGTTTGGGATAGGCAGCGATGAGGGGCTGAGCTAAAGCCTGTGCCACCGCAGTCCTACTTCTTTAGAAAGCCTTGCAGGTCGAGCCATTCGGCGAAGAGGTCGATCCAGTGATCGGTCGGCAGGTTTTGTTTGCGCATGCCGAAGCCGTGGCCGCCTTTGGCGAACATGTGCAGTTCGACGGATTTGTGAGCGGCGCTCCATTTGTCGTAGAGAAGGATGCTATCTGGCGCCAGGCCAAGCTGATCATCGGTGGCCGCCGCGATAAACATCGGCGGCGCATCTGCCGGGACCACGGCATCCTTGAACGCCGTTGCGGCGGCGTAAATCGGCGCCACAAACGCCGGGCGCCCTTCCTGTTTGTATTGGAACGCGACCGCCGCCGTCACCTCACCGCCCGCCGAGAAGCCGATGATGCCCACACGGTCCGGAGAAATGCCCCACTCGGAGGCATGTTGACGAACGTAAGCCACCGCAGCAAGACCGTCAGCGATGGATTGCAGAATAACTGGGCGGATCATCTCATCAAACTTTTGCCGGTCTGCAAACAAAGTGGTGAATTCCTGCGTGGCGTCCTCGCCCGTGTGTGCCAGGCGATACTTCAAGACAAAGACGGTGACGCCCTTGGCCGCGAGATATTTGGCGACCTCGGAGCCCTCACTCTCGATGGAGAGCGCCATAAAGCCGCCGCCCGGGGCGACAACGACCGCGGTGCCGTTCTTTTGTTCTGGCGCGGGCTTGTAGAGCGTGAGCGTGGGCTTGGTCACGTTGGTGACCACTTCGGTTTTCCAAACATTTGAGAAGTATTGTTTCTCGGGATAGTTTGCGGGCTGCGAGCCCGGCGGAACGCCCTGGTAAAGCGGAATAACGTCTTGCGCGGAGGCGACCGATGCTGCAAGGAGAACGAGACCAAAGGTTCGGAGGAGAATTGTTTTCATGACCGCGTAGTCTACCAGATAGTTCGCTTTTGACTTATATGGGAGCGCCGCTTCAGGTTGCCTCCGCCGGGCAGGCATATACTTCTCACGTACTTCTCACGGAACTTCTCACGTAACTTCACGGCGGCTGATGAATTGTCGCGCTCAGCTCTTATTCAGCGCAATCCTGCCGTTGGTCGTGGCGACCTTCAATTCTCGGCCGCCGCCGCCTACCGTGCCGGAGAGAGACTTGGGGCCAAATTTTCCCTGCACGGTAACCGGAAAATCCGTTTGAATGCCGCCATTGGTCGTGGCCGCATGCACGTTGAATTCCGCGGAAGCGGGCAGCGTGACATCCACACTGCCATTGGTGGTTACTAGCTCTAACTCGCCCCTCCACTTGGCATTGCCCATGGACACGCGCACGCCGCCGTTGGTGGTCCTCGCCGAAGCCCACTCGCTGGTGGAGACTTCCACGTTGCCGTTGGTCGTGGCCGCTTCCACCACGCTGTCCAGGTTCACGCAATGGACGCCGCCATTGGTCGTCAGCGCATGGAAGCGCACGCCCCGCGGGACTTGTACGTTAAAGTTGATCGCGGCTCGATGCCCATGCCACCAGTTGCTGGGTTCGGACGACACTCCGCCGCGATGGCAGCGCCCCGCCGCCTTATCTTTCGCATAGACGGCGCAAATCGTGACCCCATCCGTGTACTCGACGACCTCGATAAACAAATCCTGGTCGGTATCGCTCCCTTTTCGGATGCCTTCCAAACGCGCGGCACTCCCCGAAGCGCGGCTGGCGCCAATCTCTCCATTGGTATTGACCACTTCCAGCGACTGCCCGGCTTTCAAGTTGCCCTGCCAATGAAAATCGGCAGGCGCGAAGACCGTGCGCTTTTCGCCCTGAGCCCGAGCGGGCACACCGGCGACAAGCGAAATCATCGCCACACCAATCGCGCCCGGTAACCAGCCCCGTATCAAGCTCTTAATCTTCATAGTTCCTCTCTTCGTAATGGTTGTCTGTCTCTCGAACCGGCCCGCCTATGTATTTGTGTACGCAATCCGACCCACTTTGGTTCCGAAGAAACTTGGTACAGACGACGAAGGGGGCACGATGTATCGTGCCCCTACGAAGGCAAAGGCGCGGGTCTAAAGACACGCCACTACATCTGCGGGAGGATATCGCGGGCGTAGATGTCGAGGGTTTGCTCTTCGTCGCCGCACATTAGATAGATGTTGAATTGGGTGACGCCGGCTTTGCGGAGGCGGTCGAGCTTTTTGCGGTGGGCTTCGATGGGGCCGATGAGGCAGAAGCGGTCGACGACTTCGTCGGAGACGAAATCGGCGTTGTCGCTGCCGACTTCGCAGTGGTGGTGATAATCGTATTGGCCGCGATTGCGGACGAAAGAGGTGAGGCTTTCGGGCAGGTCTTCCGGTTTGTATTTTGAGATGAGATCCATGATGTGATTGGAAACTAGCGCGGGGAACCAGCGGACGTGCTCGCGGGCGGTTTTGAGGTCGTCGGAAGCCCAAACGGGAGCGGCGGACATGACTTCGATTTTGCTGAAGTCGCGGCCAGCTTCTTTAGCGCCTTCGCGGACGAAGCCGAGGCACCATTCGATGAGATCGGGGTCGGCGAATTGAAGAATCACGCCGTCGGCGATGCGGCCCGCGGTGCGAAGAGCTTTGGGGCCGTAGCCGGCGACCCAGACAGGAGGCACCCCGGAATTGGCCCAGGGGAAACTTGTGGCGACGCCTTCATAATCAACCGTCTCGCCGGCGTTCAGAGCGCGGAAGATTCTCACAAATTCGGCAAGATTTTCGAGCGTGGTGGGTTTTTTGCCGAGTACGCGGCGGGAGCTGTCGCCGCGGCCGATGCCGAGCTGCATGCGGCCATGCGAGAGCAGGTTTAGCGTAGCGAACAAGCTGGAAGAGACGGTGACGTCGCGGACGGCAGGATTCGTGACGCACGTACCGAGGCGCATGGATTTTGTGTTGGCGGCCATCAGCGTGAGAAGCGGGAAGGGATCTTTCCAGATTACGTGGGAATCGAAGATCCAGCCGTAGGAGAAGCCGCAGGATTCGGCTTGGCGGGTCAGGCTGACAACGCGGTCGATGGAAATATCAGGTTTAATGGTGATGCCGAAATTCATGAAATTTTGCCCTCCTCACCTCGCACATTCAGTTGGTGGCCTCGGCAACCGCCACAACTTTTTTTGTCAGAATGAGATAGGCGAAAAAGCTTACCGCAAAGCCGACAAACCACGCGTAATTGTATAGCACGCGAAGCGCGGGAACGAAGAGGCCGATAAAGGCGACGCCCACGCCTGCGGCCAGCGAAGCCACAGCCTGCCAGTTTACACCGCGCGAGTATTCGTATCGGCCGCCGCGGCGGTAAAGGTCTTGCGTGGAAAGAAACTTGCGGCGGATGACGAAATAGTCGCAGATCAAAACGCCAGCGATGGGGCCAAGAAAGCCGGAATAGCCGACGAGCCAGCCGAAAACATAATTGCCGTAACTGGACATGAGCTTCCACGGCTGCATGATGATGCCCACAAAGCAGGTGATGAGGCCGCCTGTGCGAAAGCTGATGCGGCGCGGGGAAAGATTGGAAAAATCGTTGGCGGGAGAGACGACGTTGGCGGCGACGTTGACGTTGAGCGTGGCCATGAGCAGAGCGAGCATGGCGACGACAACGGCCCAGGGATTGCCGAGACGGGAAAGCACGGCGACGGGATCCCAGAGAGCTTGGCCAAAGATGATCAGCGTTGCGGAAGTTACGGCGATGCCGATGAAGGAGTAGAAGGTCATGGTCGCGGGAAGGCCCAGAGCCTGGCCAACCATTTGATCTCTCTGGCTGCGGGCGTAACGCGTGAAATCGGGAATGTTGAGCGAGACGGTGGCCCAAAAGCCGACGACGCCGGTGAGCGAGGGAATGAAGAAGCGGAAAAATTCGGGAAATGAATGAAATTTAGAGGGCGTGGCGAGCATGGGGCCGAAGCCGCCCGCTTTGCCGCGCGCCCAGAGGAGAAGAGCGAGGCCGATGAGCAGGAGGAATGGCGCGGAGACACCTTGCAGGAAGCGGATGGTCTCAATGCCGCGCAGAATGACTAGGACATTCAGGAGCCAGAAGAAACTGAAGCAGACGGCGGGGCCATAGTGAAAATACTGCCAGCCGGGAGCAAGAGCGATGAGCATGGCGTTGATGGCTTCGCCGCCAATCCAACACTGAATGCCGAACCAGCCGCAGGCTACTAGAGCGCGCAAGATGGCGGGAACGTTGGCGCCCATCACGCCAAACGAGGCGCGCGCGAAAACGGGAAAGGGAATGCCGTAGCGCGTGCCGGCGTGGGCGTTGAGCAACATGGGAATGAGAACGAGGACGTTGCCCAGGAAAACGGTGAAGAGTGCCTGCTTCCAGTTCATGCCGCCGGCGATCATGGCGCTGGCGAGCATGTAGGTGGGGATGTTGACGCTCATGGAGATCCACAGAGCGGCGTAGGCGTAGGTGCCCCAGGTGCGGCGCTTGATGGAGACGGGCGCCAGATCTTTGTTGTAGAGGGAGCTGGATTGGACGGTTTCCACCGGAAGCGTGAAGCTTTGGGCGTCAGTCATTGAGGGCGTTCACCTCAAATCTGAGTGGCTCGCCAGAAAAAGCAGATTCCTCGCTTCGCTCGGAATGACAGTTTGTCGTGGTGTTGTCCATCGTTGAATAGTCAAAATGGTTTCGCTCGAAATGACAACGCGTTTTGTGGCGCGGAGCATGCGACGCAGGGCGCATTACAGTTTGCGGTTTCGAGGCGCGACTCAATCGGCGGCCTCGGAGCTTTCGGCGGCTCGTGTGCGCGTAATTTCGCCGTAGGATTCGGGGCGGCGGTCGCGATAGAACTGCCAGGTGTCGCGGACTTTTTGGATTTCATCAAGATCCAGTTCGGCGACGAGAAGTTCGTCTTTATCGCGGCTGGCTTGGGCGACGATTTTTCCGCGCGGACTGCAGAAGTAGCTCTTGCCGTAAAACTCGCCGATTTTCCAGGGATATTCGGTTCCAACGCGATTGATAGCGGCGACAAAATACTGATTGGCGACGGCGTGGGCAGGTTGCTCGAGCTCCCAAAGGTATTCGGAGAGACCGGCGACGGTAGCGGACGGGTTGTAGACGATTTCCGCGCCGTTCAATCCGAGGCAGCGGGCGCCTTCGGGGAAATGGCGGTCGTAGCAGATATAGACGCCGACGCGGGCGTGGCGCGTCTGGAAAACGGGATAGCCGGCGTTGCCGGGCGTGAAATAAAACTTTTCCCAGAAGCCGGGATGGCAGTGAGGAATGTGGTGCTTGCGATATTTGCCGAGATATTTTCCGTCGGCGTCGATGACGGCGGCGGTGTTGTAGTAGAGGCCGGTCATTTCGACTTCATAGACGGGTACGATCAGGACCATCTGATGCTGCTTCGCGAGTTTTTGCATGCGGGCGATGGTGGGGCCGTTGGGGACGCGCTCAGTCAGCTCATACCAGCGGGTTTGCTGCTCCGCACAGAAATAAGGGCCGTAGAAAAGCTCCTGTAGGCCCAGAATTTGGACTTTTTTCTTCGCGGCAGAGGCGATGAGAGCTTCGTGCTTGGCCATCATTTTTTGTTTGATCTGGGAGAGAGAAAACTTCTCCGGCGACCATTCACAACTGGCCTGGATGAGGCCGCAGCGGACGACACGAGCCATGACATACCTCCCACTGACGCAGGCGAAAGTTTACCCCGGGGCTGGTGGACCCACAAGGATTAGCAGAATCAGACGGTTTGCGGCAACTTTTCCAGAAGGCTGGATTGAGTTTTCTAACGATTGGGTTCATAGTGCTGCGCGGGAATTGGTTGAGGAGAACTTGTTCTGGCGCCACGTGTTTTTCCTCCGCCACGTTTGTAAAAAATCCGCCAAAAGAGGTGTCCTGTGATCCGCATGAAACGTCTCTCGATGTTTGCGCTCGCTGCCGCGACGATTTTGCCAGGAGCGACAGCAACGAAAGCACAGCAGTATCCCGAGAGCACCTACCAGGAGATGCGTTGGAGAATGATCGGGCCGCTGCGAGGCGGGCGGACGCGGGCGGCGTGCGGAGTGCCGAGCGAGCCAAATGTTTTCTATGTGGGTGCGGTGAATGGCGGCGTGTGGAAAACCGACGATTATGCGCGGACGTGGAAACCGATCTTTGACGCGGAGCCGACACAATCCATCGGAGCAATCGCCGTGGCGCTGTCCGATCCGAATGTCATCTACGTTTCGAGCGGTGAGGGGCTGGCGCGGCCGGACCTCGCGGTTGGGGATGGGATTTACAAGTCAACGGATGCGGGGAAAACCTGGACGCATCTCGCGGGGCTGCGAGACAGCCAGGGGATTCCGGCGCTGGCCGTTGATCCGCACGACGCGAACCGAGTGTTTGCGGCGGTGCTGGGGCATCCCTACGGTCCCAATGCCGAGCGCGGAATATATCTCTCGACGGACGGAGGAGAGAATTGGGAGAAGGTGCTTGCGAAGGGCGAGAACATCGGCGGTTCGGATGTAGAGATTGATCCGGCGAATCCGGAGATAGTTTATGCCGCGATGTGGGAGCTGCGGCTGGGGCCATGGGAAGACGCGAACGAATACCAGGGAACGGGCGGAGGAATCTTCAAGTCGACGGACGGAGGTAAGACCTGGAAGGCGCTGACGAACGGATTGCCCAAGGGAGTGATTCAAGCGAACCTGACGATTGCGCCAAGCCAGACGAGCAGGCTCTTTGCAAGCGTGGCGAGCGCGCGTGGGGAGACTGGGATGGGTTCGGTGGTGGGAATCTACCGCTCGGACGATGGCGGCGAAAATTGGGAGCACATCACCACGGACCCGAGGCCGTCGGGGCGCATCGGAGGAGGCGATTTGCCAATGCCAAAAGTTGACCCCAAAAACCCGGACATTCTCTACAGCACGAGCACAGTAACGATGAAATCGACGGACGGTGGGAAAACGTGGATGAGTTTTCGCGGGGCGCCTGGCGGAGACGACTACCAAAATATGTGGATCAATCCGAACGATCCGAACACGATTTTGCTGGTGGGGGATCAAGGGGCTCTCGTGACGGTGAACGGCGGGAAGACGTGGAGCACGTGGTACAACCAGCCGACGGCGCAGATGTATCACGTGGCGACGAGCAATTCGTTTCCCTACCTCGTTTGTGGCGGCCAGCAGGAGAGCGGGTCGGCATGCGTTTCGAGCCGAGGAAACGACGGCGCGATTACGTTTCGGGACTGGCACCCGGTGGGGATCATTGAATATGGATACGCGGCGCCCGACCCGCTGAACCCGGACATCGTTTATGGGGCGGGGCGGAGGGAAGTTTCGAAGTTCTGGATCAAGACGGGGCAGGTGCAGGATGTGACGCCGGCGCCCGCGGGCGGCGCCAAATACCGCGCAGATCGGACGCAGCCGATTCTGTTTTCGCCGATTGATCCGCATGTGCTCTATACGACCATGAATTACTTATTCAAGACAACCGACGGGGGGCACACTTGGCAGACCATCAGTCCCGATCTTGGCCGCGAACACAACGCGGTGCCCGCAAGTCTTGGCACGACCGCCGCGAAGGATCCGAATGCCGAAAAGGAACGCGGGGTGATTTACTCGCTGGCTCCATCGTTCAAATCCCTAAACACGATTTGGGCAGGCACAGATGATGGATTGATTTGGACGACGCGCGACGGCGGAGCGCATTGGAAGAACATTTCGCCGCCGGAGCTCACACCTTGGAGCAAGGTGACGCAGATCGCCGCTTCGCACTTCGACGACGAGACGGCGTACGCCTCGGTGAACCGCTCGCGGATCGACGACCAGCGGCCGTACATTTATCGAACGCACGACGGCGGAAAGAGCTGGAAATTGATTACGAACGGTCTGCCAGACGACTCCGCGGTCGACACAGTGCGGGAAGATTCAGTGCGAAAAGGGCTGTTGTTTGCAGGCACGGAGACGAGCGTGTGGGTCACCTTCGATGACGGCGATCATTGGCAGAGCCTGGAGCTCAATTTGCCGCACTCCTCGATGCGTGATTTGTGGATTCACGACAATGACTTGATTGTGGCCACGCATGGCCGTTCGTTCTGGGTGTTGGATGACATTACGCCGCTGCGGCAGATTTCGGAGACGATGGAGAAGGCCGGAGCATTTCTTTTCAAGCCAGGGGCGGCGTATCGCGTGATGCGCGATACCTATACGGACACGCCACTGCCGCCGGATGAGCCGACGGCAAAAAATCCTCCCGACGGAGCGATCGTGGATTATTTTCTAGGACAGGCGGCGGAAGGGCCCGTCACTCTGGAAATCCTCGATGCGCAATCGAAAGTCGTGCGGCGTTATGCCAGCACGGACAAGCCGGATTTGACGGAGAAAGAGCTTGAATCGCAATTGATTCCTCCCTATTGGGTGCGCATGCCGAAGATTCTTTCCACGGCTGCAGGGATGCACCGATGGGTGTGGGACCTGCATTACACCACGCCGCTTTCCACGCGATTTGGCTACCCGATTTCCGCCGTGCCCGGGGATACTCCGCGAGTGCCGCAGGGGCCGGTCGCACTTCCTGGACAGTATACGGTTCGGCTAACCGTGAATGGGCACACTTACAACGAGCCGCTAGTGGTGAAGATGGATCCACGCGTAAAGACGCCTCGCGCGGGTTTGGTGGAGATGTTCCAGTTGGAAAAGCGGATGGCGTCGATCATGACGGAAAGTACGGAGGACGTTACGCAGGCGCGCTCTGCGCACGAGCAGTTGCAAAAGCTCCTGCCGCAGGCGAGCGGGTCCTTGGCCGAGGCAATTTCCGCGCTGGATAAAAAAGTGTCGGAGCTGCTTGGCGGAGGCGGCGGATTCTTCGCACCACCTTCCCCGAAGCCGACCCTTAGCCGTGCGAACGGAGAAGCGAGTTCGCTCTATGGCGAAGTGGGACGCGCCGATGCCACGCCAACCGCGGCACAAATGAGCGCGGGGGCAGAAGCCGAAAAAGTGTTCGCGGTGGGATCAAAGGAGTGGAAGGCACTGAAGGCCACAGAACTTCAGGCGTTGAACCGCCAGCTTCACGAAGCCAATCTTCCCGAAATTCACTTGCAATCAAAAGCGGCTGCACAAGACGATTCGAGCGACGTGGAGTGAGTTCGCAAGCGGAGTCCGTTACTCGGGCGCACCCGTACACAGCACGTCTTGAGAGGGGACGTAAATTCACCGGATCTCGTTATTGCTAGAAGTTAAATGGCGCGCCCAAGGTGACGATTTTAGAACTTTTCTCGGAGAGTTTGTGTCAAATTTGCCGCAAATCAGTTTCTTGGCAGGACTTCCCGTGTAGTTTCGTCTGGGGGTGCGGGGACTTGTCCGGTAATCCGAACTAATCAGGCCCTGCTGAAACTACCTGTGTTAATGTCTGGCAGAAAAGACCATGTTCATGGCGCTCATCACTTTTCTGTGTTTTGGTGTTGCCCTCAATCTCTTCCTCACAGGGGCGACAGGCAGACTGCATGATTTTTGGTCTGGACGACGAGGTAGTGCAAAAATCGTTGCGATGATAAGTTCACCAGCGATCCGCCTGACGTTCTCGCTCTTTGGAATCGTATTCTTGGTTCTGGCGTTATATTTTGGCAAACGAGCAATGGCTGAGTGGGGAAGATGACTTAATGCGTCCCATGGGGACTTTACCGGTAATGCGAACTTACCAGGAGTTGACGCGCTTGCGGTAGACTGGTGCGAGTGTGGTTACGTTAATGAGAATTGGTTTCATGTCACCTCGGATGAGGCTTACCCCAGCGATTATCTCGCTTGTTCTACTCCCCGCCTCCCTTGTAAGTGCTTGCAGTTTGGCTCCTGGGTATTTCTATCAGATAACAGCGTTGAGAGGCCGAGTGGTAGGTACGCATAGTCATCACGAATTTGCTCCCCGCTGGTTAAGGCAATCTTTCATAAGAAAGCACGCCAAGTTGGCGCTATACGAGTACAGGCAGCCATGGGACGAAACGCTGCTTGTCAAGACCATCGAGACAGACGATCGTGGAAATTTTGACTTCGGGCCACTCAAGTTAGGCCATTACATGCTCCGGATAGATGACAATGATTTGTTCGACGTTGAAGTCAAGGACCTACCACGAAAAACGAAGTCTGTCACAATAGATGTTTCCCCGATTAACCCCGATTGCAAAGGCGGTCATGAATTTCTTGTAAGAATGAAGTGATCCTCGGATAGGTCCTGATTAACGCTTACCGGACAAGTAAAAAATTGAACGCACATTCGGACCGAGAGTCCGATCTGAGTTCGAAATGGTAAAAGGGTATCGACGGAAGTCATTGAAATCAAACCACAGAAAAATGGCGCGCCCGGTGAGGGTCGAACTCACGACCTACAGCTTCGGAGGCTGTCGCTCTATCCATCTGAGCTACGGGCGCACGATTGCGTCCAACCAGAGTGCCGCGAAAAGTTCGCGCGAGTGAACGGCAGACGCATGATTATTCTAACGCTTGCGGGACTACCGCGCCAGAGCACCTTTCGCCGGCTCCGCGCAGCGGGGCACGAAAGATTTCTGCTTCAGCCCTTGGCGCGGTTCTTGATGTCGTGCGCCAGTTTTTCGATTTCTTCGGCTTTTTTCACCAAGGTCAGCGACAGCACTTTGGACGAATCCGTCTTTTCAACTTCGGCCTTTAAATCAGCCGCGAGTTTATAAAGCTTTTCGATGTTTTGTTTGATGTCTTTCTGATTGGCTTCGAGCATCTGTTGGGTGCGGGATTTCCCCGGGAACGTAGCCGGCTCATCCTCATCGTGGGAGGCATCCGGGAACGGCGGGTGGCCCGGCGGCACCCTGGACTGCGGGGCGAGACTGAGAGTGCCGGCGGCTGCCAGAGTCCCGGTGCCGGCAAGACCGGCCAGTAGAGTCAAGAACTTGCGTCGAGTGTCGGACATAGCTACCCCCAGAGCTGTTTCGCCGAGGAGTGCCCCGGCCGGGACTTTACGATGCAGGGGCATCCTTGCTCGTCCAATGTTATACTCTCCCTCCCGAAAAAACGATGACCAGTCTCTCCATTCACTGGGCCGGATTCACGCTGACCAGTCTCATTGACCTCGTCGCCATCCTGCTGATTGCGCTGCTCATCAACCGTTTTCTGCGCGTGATGAGCAAGCTAATGATCCGGCCCGCCGCCACCCAGAGCCGCGCGGCACAGGTTCGCGAGCAGCAAACCCGGACACTTGCAGGCGTGCTCTATAGCACGGCCAGCAAGGTCGTCTGGATCATCGCGCTGCTGACGGCAGTGGACAAAATAGGCATTAACCCGACGCCCGCCCTGACGATTGCGGGGCTGGCAAGCGTGGCGGTTGGATTCGGGGCGCAGAGTTTGATTCGCGACTTGATCAGCGGGGTTTATATCGTTCTCGAAGACCAGTATGCGATCGGCGACACGATCCAGGTAGGGGACACAATCGGGCGGGTCGAGAACATGACGTTGCGGCGCACGGTGGTGAGGGATGCCCGTGGCGCGCTGGTGACGATAGCCAACGGCGAAGTACGCACGGTCAGCAACCTGAGCCGGGACTGGTCACAGGCTTTTGTGGATATTTCCATCGCACCGGAAATATCTCTGGAAAAGATAATGCAGGCGCTGGAATCCGCCGCCGCAGAACTACGCGGAGATCCGTCGTGGTCCCAGGCGCTGGTGGATGGCCCGCGCATATTGGGGGTTCAAGGGTTAGACCGTTCTGCTTCGACGGTGCGCTTGCAGGTCCGCACGGCACCAACGCGCCAGGACGAAGTATCCCGCGAGCTGCGGCGCCGCATACAAACGGAATTTCAACGGGAAGGAATCCCCCTTTCCAGCGTCCAGCGCGTCGTACTGACCAGCGCCTCTCCTTCTCCGCAAGAGACACCGAAGCCAGAGGCCGAGAATTAGAGAAGGGAGCAGCCAAAGTGAACCAAGTGACCTATGAAGAAGTGAATTTAATGCTCAAGCTGTACGAGATAAGGCGAGAGCCGAAGCTGCGGCAGGCGCGCGCGTGGTTTTTGGAGCATTTCCATCCGGTATCTCCCGAGGACATGGTGCAAAAATATCCACAGGGAGGCGAAGAGGACACTTACATACGAATGGTAATCAGCTACTGGGAGATGGTGGCCAGCATCGTCAATCGGGGGATGATTAACGATGAATTGTTTTTCGAGAGCAACGGGGAGATTTGGGTGGTGTGGGACCGCATGCGTACCATAGTGCCCGTCTGGCGAGCGGCCTTCAAAAACCCGCATCTTTTTTTGAGCATCGAAGAGACATGTAACCGGCTTGAGGCGTGGCGGGAAAAGAAGGCGCCAGGTTCAAGCGCAGCGATGAGACAGATGATGGGCCAAGCCAAGCCAAAATCCGCATGAGATGGATTTGGCCGGCAACGAGAAGGAGCAGCCGCAAGCAAGGATCAGCGTCTTTGCCTGAGAGACTGCGGCAAAACCTCGGGTAACACCTCGGCTTTCGCGTCCGGTCTGGTAATACGAAGACAATCCCGGCCTGCAGCCTTAGCTTCGTAGAGCGCAAGGTCCACTTCGTGGAGCAATTCCTCGAGAGATCTGGGCCCCCAATCCGAGCTTAACAGGACACCGAAACTCATGGTCAGAGAAAGGGAGCCCTTGGCCGTTGCTATGGGGCGATTCGAGACCGATCGGCGAATTTCCTCCGCCCGGCCAGGCGCGTAAGCCGGATCGCAACTATTCAAGACGACGAGGAATTCCTCTCCACCGTAACGGCCCACGAAATCATAGGAACGAACGGCGCCGGTAAGACGACTGGCGATTTCCAATAGGGCTTCGTCACCCACGACGTGGCCAAACGTGTCATTCACACGCTTGAAGTGATCAACGTCACCGAGCAGGATGGCTGTGGATTTCAGTTCGCGGTAAGAGCGATGGAGTTCACGGCCAAGCAAGTCCATGATGGCTCCGCGGTTCAAAAGGGATGTCAACGGATCGTGGGTGGCTCGAAATCGCATATTTTCGCGAGCTTCCACAAGACGGTCTTCGAGGAGAAGAATGCGCTCTCCCACGTGAAGCCGCGCGCGTAATTCTTCGTCATTGAACGGCTTGGTCAGATAGTCATCGGCGCCCGACTCGAGGCCAAGCACGGTTTCTTCCTTTGATCCTTTGGATGTTAGGAGCACCATGTACACGTAGGCTTGCTCCGAACGCGTTCGGACGGCCCGGCAGACTGCTGGGCCGTCTAACTCCGGCATGACCCAGTCCAGCAAAGCCAGGCGGGGCCCATCCGGCTTGCCAATCTGATCGAGCGCCTGCTTGCCGTTCTCGACGGCAATGACTTCGTAGCCGGCCCGCTCCAGCATTTTTTCGAGCAATCGGCGCGAGAGGGCCTCATCGTCCGCGATCAAAATCTTCAACGACGCACCTCCATCAGATAGGCATCCAATTCCGGCACGAGACTGGCGACCTCCTGTTGCAAGGCGTTCAAAGCATCATTGAGCGAGGCACTTTCTCCCGGGGAAGAGGCCATCTTTTCGAGTTTTGCTGCTGCAGCTGCCGCGCGCGCTCCGCCCAGATTGGCGAGCATTCCTCTGAGCGCGTGGCTCAACGAGGCTGAATTCTTCAAGTCCCCAGCGGCCACGGCCTCCTCCAGGGAGCGGAGGCTTCGTGGAAAGTCCTCCTTGAAAATGACGAGAAGCTCGCGCAGCAACTCCTGATCGTGGTCGACTCGTTCCAGCACATCGGCCTGATTCCAAACCGGTACCAAAGGACTTTCTTCATTTTTCTTCATGGGTTCACTTTCCTTTGCGAATCTTTCATCCGTGAGCGTTTCCATATCGTCGCGCAAGAGCTCGACGTGAATCGGTTTTGAGACATAGCCGTCCATCCTCGATTCGAGGAATGCGTCAGTGTCTCCGGTCATGGCGTGGGCGGTCATCGCGATGATAGGAACGTGCGCACCCGACTTCATTTCCGTTTCCTGGATCCTTCTTGCCGCTTCCATCCCGCTACGGAGGCTTCTGTGTAGGCGCAACAAACGCGCGTGCCATAGCTGCGCGGGAGCTCCGAGTCCGTAAGTAAGATCGAAAAACAAAGAGACCCCCGCACACTTGGGGCAAGAGTGAGGCCAGTTAAGCTCTGTGTGCAGCAGCCTAAGCTGCTGAACGTAAACGCGTTATTTGGATGATTCCGGCAGGAGCGAAAGGAAGAACTCCCAAGTCGGGACAAACGCAATCAGGCAGTTCACTCTGGAACAGCGCGCTCAGTTTGGATTCGCTTTCCTGCTTGAGGCAGGGAGCTAGGTGTTCGTGGACGGAAGTCCATTCGGAACCATCGGGAGGCTCCTCAGCCGGGTACCCGTGGCGTCGAAGATGGCGTTACCAACAGCCGGGGCGACCGCCATGATGGGCGTTTCGCCTGCACCTGCCGAGGGAAGGTCTTTGCGATCGAGTAGAACAGCCTCAATTTCCGGGACGTCGCGGAAACGCGGGACGCGATAGCTCGCAAAATGAGGATTTGTGATGCGGCCGTTTTCAAATGCAATAGCCTCGAAGAGAGCGCCGCCGAGCCCTTGAATATTCGCGCCGATCACTTGATTGCGCAAGCCGTCGGGATTCACGATTGCGCCGCATTCGAAGGCGGTAGTTAATCGCACGACGCGCACAGCGCTGGAAGAGTGATCCACGGCAACCTCGGCGCACGTTGCCACGTAACCGCCCTTTTCATGGCCACCGGCGATGCCGAAACCTTGCCCTTCTTTTGTTTTCTTGCGCGGCCAGCCGAAGGATTTTGCGGCGGCTTCAAAAACGGCGCGCAGACGTGGGTCGGTGAGATTCTTCAGCCGGAATTTGAGGGAATCCATCTGCGCCTCGTGTGCCAGAGCGTCCATGTGACTCTCGAGCGCAAAAAAGTTTGCGGTTGCTGCCAGCCCGCGGTAAGAGCCGCTCCGCAAGGGGCAATTCGTGGAGTGAAATTCGATGTGTTGGTTGGGAACGACGTAAGGCGTTTCGATGGCGGACATTCCCGAGTTATAATTGTGAAACTCCCAAGCCGTCAGCGCGCCATCCGCAGCAATCCCGCTTTTGATTTCCATGACTCCGGCTGGACGAAAATACGCCCAAGTAAACTCTTCTTCACGAGTCCACACGATTTTGACGGGGCGGCCGGCAGCGCGCGCCAGCCGGGCGGCTTCGAGCGCGGCATCGCCGGTGTGTTTGCCTCCATAAGCGGAGCCGGTATCCGGCACGATCACTCGCACGTTATTTTCGGAAAGGTGAAAAACGCTTGCCAGCTCATCGCGCACCGCAAAGGGACGCTGCGAGCCGGTCCACACGGTGAGCTTTCCGTCCGACCATTCGGCGACGGCCGCGCGCGGCTCGAGCGGGGCATGCGCGATGAATGCGGCGGTGTACGTCGCATCCAAACGGTGAGTTGCGGCGGCCAAGCCTTCCTCCATGGATCCTTTTATGCGGCGAGTGCGATCGTTATCACCCGGCTTGGCATTTTGTTTGAGATAGGAGAAAAGCTCTTTACTCGATGTTTGCGGAACTTCTTTCCACTCGGTGCGAATGGCAGCGACGGCCTTTTGCGCTTCGCGTTCCGTGGCTGCGGCGGCACCGATGAAGTCGCCGTCATGCACGATCACGACGCCGTTCATCGTCTGCGTGGCCTTCGCATCGTAGGAGGTCAGCGTTGCGGCAAAGGAGGGTGGGCGAAGCACCTTGCCGTACAACATGCCCGGCCGGCGGAGATCGGGAGTGTACTGGTGCTCGCCGGTAACGAAGGAGCGAGCATGCTTTTTGGGAATCGGTTTTCCGGCAATCGCCCATTGATCCGGCGGTGTGACGGGGTCTTCTGCGGGCAAGTTTTGCGCGAGAGTCTTGCCTCGGGCCAGTTCACCGTACTTGAGCGAACGGCCGCTGGCGGGATCGGTAACCTTTCCATTGGCCGCAGTCAGTCCCTCCGCCGAAACGTTCCATTCTTTCGCCGCTGCGTCGACGAGGAGATCGCGCGCGGCCGAAGCTACGCGGCGAAGTTGAGGCGACATGGTCGGCATCGAGCGGCTGCCTACGGTGCCAAAATCGAAGGGCGTCAAAGCCGTGTCAGCCATAACCATGGTTACGCTATCAAACGGCACCCGCAATTCATCGGCAACCGTTTGCGCCAGCGCGGTGCGGACATTTTGCCCAACCTCGACTTTGCCGGTAAACGCCGTCACGTTCCCGTCTTCGCCGATATGCAGCCATGCGGTGATGTTTTCGGGAAGATCTTCCTGGTGGAACCCCCGGGTCGGGGCGGTTTCCTGCCTGGCCAGTGAATCTTTCGCCACGGCAAACACCGCGATGCCCGCGCCGAGAAACTTGAAGAAATCGCGCCGAGCCAGTTCGAAATGGTGCATTGGGCCGGCAGTGAATTCGTAGCGTTCTGGTTCCGGGACAAACTTGACGGAGGAGGAGCTCATCGGGCACGCTCCTGCATTGCTTTGGCCGCTTGATGGACCGCGTCGATGATTCGTGGATGCGTTCCACAGCGGCAAATATTGCCCTGCAAGGATTGAACGATCTCCGCCGAAGTGGGGTTCGAATTCGTGGCGAGAAGGCCCACGCTGCTCAAAATCATTCCGGAAGTGCAGTAGGCGCACTGGAAAGCGCCGGCATCCAGAAATGCCTGCTGCACGGGATGCAGTTTTCCATTCTTTTCAAGGCCCTCAATCGTCGTGATAGATCTTGAGGCGGCCGCGCTGACCGGGATCTGGCAGGAGCGGCGGGGCGCCCCTCCGAGCAAAACAGTGCACGCGCCGCATTGGCCCTCGCCGCAACCGTATTTGGTGCCTGTCAGCCCTAGTTCATCGCGGAGTGCGGTGAGAAGAGGTGTTTCTGGGTCGCAATGGACCTGGTAACGCTTACCGTTGATTTCCAGTTCGATCGGCTTCGCCATCATTACGCCTCGGTCTTTAGATATGCTGCAAACTGCGCCGCCGTTCAACGCATCTTACCACCGGAACGTCGAGCAGCAGAATCGAACCCAAAAAAATCCTGCGGCCCGGCTCATTCTTTCTTGTGCAGAAGAGATTCGCGCACCGTCTCCAGTTCCTTCTTCTTCTCTTTGTCGGCGTCGGGGAAGGCAAGACGGAGTTCCTCAAGCGCTGTAATGATCGCGGAGGCGACGATGAGTTGTGTATACCATTTGTGATCCGCAGGGATCACATACCAGGGCGCATGCTTCGTGGCGGTATTCCGGATCATTTCTTCGTATGCTTCCTGATAGTTTTTCCAGTAGCTGCGCTCTTTGACGTCCGCCATCGAAAACTTCCAATTCTTTTTTGAGTCCTCGAGGCGCTCGAGAAAGCGTTTCTTCTGCTCTTTCTTTGAAACATGCAGAAAGAACTTCCGGATCACCACGCCGTTTCGCGTCAAGTAGCGTTCAAACGCGTTGATGTCTTCGTACCGCTGCTCCCAGAGGTGTTTGGTGACCAGGGCATCCGGAAGCTTCTCGTTTCGCAGAAGGCTGGGGTGCACGCAAACAACCGCGTCGGTAGTCTGCGCGGGCGGCTTCGCCCGACTGCAAAGTTGTAAGCTTGCTCTTTTATCCGCGAATGAATGACACGTCAAAGTTTTGCCCGGGCAATATTTCGCCACGTTGACTTAGTCCACTTTCGGAAACTAAGATGCCTCGCTGTGCCTAAGCCCCGTCGCACCTTTCGCTTGCCGCATCCCCAGCCGCTCGACGCCCTCTCTTACGCCCGCTTTACGGGCATACCCACCTTCATGCGCCTTCCTCATATTTCCCGGCCCGAGGAGCTTGAGGTCGCCCTCATTGGCGTTCCTTTTGATGGCGGTACGACCTATCGTCCCGGCCCGCGCTTTGGGCCTCGTCACGTCCGCGTGCAGTCAGCGATCATCCGTCCATGGAATCCGATTTTGCAGGTAAATCCTTTCGCCAAATATCGCATCGCCGACTTTGGCGATCTGCCTGTAAATCCGCTGTCCATTGAAGATACATTTCTCCGCATCGAGCAGGGAATTGCTCCGCTCCTCGAAGCTGGCGTGCGGTGCGCGTGCGTGGGCGGCGATCACTCCATCAGCCTTCCCCTTCTGCGGGCGGTGGCAAAAAAGCATGGCCCCGTTTCCCTGATCCAATTCGACGCCCACAACGATTTGTGGGATGAGTATTTCGGCAGCAAG
This sequence comes from uncultured Acidobacteriota bacterium, assembly GCA_963824515.1. Taxonomy (GTDB): domain Bacteria; phylum Acidobacteriota; class Terriglobia; order Acidiferrales; family UBA7541; genus Acidiferrum. The sequence continues at coordinate 553,498 of CAWGPN010000022.1, read as the reverse complement.
TATTCTCACGGCACGCCCTTTCGGCGCGCCTTTGAAGAAGGTCTCCTGGTGGGTGGCGGCGTCTTGCAGGTTGGCCTGCGCGGCCAAGTTTATGGGGAGGACGATTTTGATTTTGCTCGCGCCCACAAAGTGAAAATGGTTACCGCCGAAGAATTTCACAAGAAAGGTTTGCCGGTGGTTCAACGTCATTTGCGAGCTTTTCGCGGCAAGCCTGTCTACGTCACTCTCGATATTGATTGCGTCGATCCTGCCTTCGCTCCCGGCACAGGCACGCCGCAAGTCGGCGGCTTCTCCAGCTTCCAGATCCTGGAACTGGTGCGCGCTTTGCGCGGGCTCAACATCATCGGGTGCGACCTCGTCGAGGTTTCGCCGCCGTATGACTCTAGCGAAATCACCTCGCTTCTCGCCGCCAATTTGCTCTACGAACTTCTGTGTGTCCTCTAAATGCCCGCCCTGGCCCGCAAACTTCGTCTGCACGATTATTTTGCGCTGGCCTTTGGCACCATGATCGGTACCGGCTGGCTCGTCCTGATGGACGATTGGCTCGGTCGCGGCGGTCCTGTTGGCGCCGCTCTCGGCTTCGCCATCGGCGGAATCCTTCTGCTTCCCGTCGGCTATGTTTATGGCCAATGGGTCAAGCGGCTTCCCGACGCTGCCGGCGAAGCTGCCTACACCGCGCAAGTGTTCCCGCCCATCCTGAGCTATTTCACCGGCTGGATGATGCTTCTCGCTTACTTCATCGTCGGCCCTTGGGAAGCCGTCGCCGTCGGAAAAATCGCCGCCTACATTTTTCCTTGGCTCGACACCTTCGAACTGTATCGGGTCGCGGGCCAGCCCGTTTTCCTGCCTCGGCTTATTCTCGGCGTCGCCCTTACTTTGCTTCTCGGTACCATCAACTATCGTGGCATCCGCCTCAGCGCGAATTTCCAGAAGACCATGACTTCCATGGTGCTTCTCATTTTCCTGGCTCTTGTGGGCATAAGCGCCCTCCATGGCGCGCCGGCGAATCTTCATCCAGCATTCCATACCGCGCCATTTCTCTCGATCTTCCTCACTCTGCAAATTGTTCCGTATTTTATGACGGGCTTCGAGTCTGTCCCCAAATACGCGGAGGAGGCCAACCCCGACTTTCGGCAGGCGAACTACATGAAAGCTATTGGCCTCGCTCTTGGCGTCGGCGCCTTTTTTTACGCGCTCTCGATCACTGCCGTCGGATATATCGCACCCTGGCAATCCCTGTTGGGCAAACGCTTCGCAACCGCCGTTGCATTTGAGCAGGGAATTGGCAAGCACTGGATTGTCCAGCTCATTCTCGTTATGGGCCTTTTCGGCCTTTTCCAATGCTTCAACGGGAATTTCGCGGCTTCCACACGCCTTCTGTTTGCCTATGCTCGCCGGGGAACTGTCCCGCGAGTCTTCGCTACCATTCATGAAAGATTTTCGACGCCTTCCGCCGCCGTCGTAGGCATCACGGCAGGCACTCTCCTTGGGCTGCTCCTCGGCGACGCCATCCTTGTGCCCATTACGGAAGTCGGTTCGATGGCTTCAGCACTGGGCTGGCTCGCGGCCTGCCTTTCCTTCTGGCTGGTCGAGCGAAGGCTGCGCATGCGCGTCATTACGGGGCTTGGCATCTGCGTTTCCTTCTTGCTCATGCTGATGAAGCTGATCCCTGCCTTCCCCGGCCACTTCACCCATGCCGAATGGCTCGCCTTCGGTATCTGGCTGCTCCTCGGCGTCATCCTCCACCGCCGCCCCGAGCCAGTCGCTGCGCAGCCCGCCGCCTAGGCGCTTCGATTAACTCTCTGACTTGCTGTACCCGTCATTCGAGACTCTTTCTCGCTGTCATGTATACTTCCCCAGGCGTCTTTCGCTGACAAATACATGGTCCCCTTTCTTCATCTCGGACCCTTGGCCATCCCCACGTTTGGGCTGATGGTGGCCACCGCCATGCTCGTCTCGGCTTACGTGCTGCAAGCCGATTTCAATCGCCGCAGATCGCAACTCCAAAGCATTTCCGCCAGGAACGATAAAGACGAAGGCTTCCTTATTATTGGTGTCGCCGGCCTTGCCGGTTTGATTGGCGCGAGGCTCTACCACGTTCTTGAAAGCCCGCATGAGTTCTTCGCGAACCCTTGGCCGCAGCTCTTCAGCCGCTATGGCTTTGCCTGGTTTGGCGGTTTTCTAGGCGGTTTTATTGCGCTGGTGATTTTGGCGCGCCGATCGAAAATTCCGTTGCTCGAATTTCTGGATATTTGCTCGCCCGCGGCTTGCGTCGGCTATGGCATCGGACGCATCGGCTGCCTGCTCTCTGGCGACGGCGACTACGGCATTCCGACCAAGCTTCCGTGGGGAATGAGTTTTCCGCATGGGCTTGTCCCCACGACGGAAACGTGCGTGCAGCAGGGGTGGCCGGCCAATTGTCGCGTCCATCCCACTCCCCTTTACGAATTTTTCATCTGGCTTGCCATCGCCGCGTTTCTCTGGCACCTGGGCACGAAATCCCTGCGCGGCCCCAAAGCCAAAGGAGAAATTTTTTGCAATTACTTGATTCTCACCGGCATCGCCCGCTTCCTGGTCGAAATTATTCGCATCAATCCGCGTTCGTTTTTCGGCATGTCCAATGCCCAGGCGGCAAGCGTTGTTTCTGTCCTCCTCGGCGCGGTGTTACTTTGGCGTATTAAAAGCCAATTCCACGGCAAGAAAAAAGAGCACCGCATCGTAGAGCACATTGCATCGAGTGGAGACGTCCTCCAGCCGGAATATCATCGCCCGACGCCCGAATGCCCGCATCCTGAGCGCTGGCAGATGTACGATTCCATGAGCGCCGAAGTCGAGGTCCTCGATTTCTTGAAAGCCCTCGTAACCACGCTCAAGCCAGAACTTATCGTCGAGACGGGCACTTTTTCCGGCCTGAGTACTCTTCGATTTGCGGAGGGGCTCAAAACCAATGGCTTCGGCCGCGTCGTCACCTGCGAGTACGATCCCAAAGTTTTCGCAGCCGCGCAACAGCGCTTCGCCTCTTCCGGTTTAGCGCAGTGGATTGTCGCGCGGAATGAATCCAGCCTAGACATGAAAGTCGAAGGCCGCATCGATCTGCTTTTTTGCGATAGCGACGCGCCGCTACGCGAGCAGGAAGTACGCAAATTTCTCCCGCAAATGAATCCGCATGGACTCATTCTCATGCACGACGCAAGTTCATTGATGAAAACAGTACGCGAAGCCGCGTTAAAACTGGAAGCCGAAGGGTTGATCTCGGTGCTTCTCTTGCCGACTCCGCGCGGCCTCGTCCTGGCCCAAAGAAGAGAAGGCCGCACATAAATATGCGTGGTAGTTTCTGGATTGCGATAACACTAGAAAAAAGCGGCGCTGCTCACAGCATCTGTCGCAGAACGTACTGCAAAATGCCGCCGTGGTGATAGTAAGAAACTTCTTCCGGTGTATCCACCCGCGCCGTAGCAGTGAACGTTTTCGTCGAGCCGTCTTCGGACTTGGCGCGCACCGTGATCGACTTCTTTGGAGAAAGTGACGCTACTCCATCCGTCTCGAATATCTCTTGCCCCGTCAATCCCAGCGTCTCGCGGCTTTCGCCCGCCTTGAACTCCAGCGGCAACACGCCCATGCCAACCAGATTGCTACGGTGAATGCGTTCGTAGCTCTCCGCGATCACGGCGCGCACGCCGAGCAAGCGCGTTCCCTTCGCCGCCCAATCGCGCGACGAGCCCGACCCATACTCTTTGCCCGCAAGCACGACCAGCGGCACTCCCGCCTCGCGATAGCGCACTGCCGCATCATAAATCGTCATCTTCTCGTTGCCCGGCAGGTAGTGCGTCCAGCATCCTTCCGTTCCGGGCGCGAGTTGATTGCGCAGCCGGATGTTTGCAAACGTCCCGCGCATCATCACTTCATGATTCCCGCGCCGCGCCCCGTAGGAATTAAATTCGTGCGGCTTCACGCCGTTCGCGATCAAATATTTCCCGGCGGGCGAGTCCAGCGCAATCGATCCAGCCGGGGAAATATGGTCCGTTGTTACACTATCGCCGAGCATAGCCAGTATGCGCGCTCCATGAATATCGGCGAGCGCCGGCGGCGTCTTTGGCATGTTCTCGAAAAATGGCGGCTGCTTGATGTAAGTGGACTTCGGGTCCCACTCGTACAAATCGCCTTCGGGAACCGGCAGGGACTTCCAATGCGCGTCGCCTTCGAACACATTGCCGTATTCTTTCCGGTACATCTCGCTCGTCACCGATTCGCGCACCGTCTTTTCAATCTCCTGCGGCGTCGGCCAAATCTCCCTTAGATAAACCGGTTTTCCTGCGGAGTCCGTGCCCAGCGATTCGGTGGTTAAATCCATGTCCATGCGTCCCGCCAGCGCATACGCCACGACCAGCGGCGGAGAAGCAAGGTAATTCGCCCGCACCAGCGGATGGATGCGCCCTTCGAAGTTGCGATTGCCGCTGAGCACTGCCACAGCCATCAGATTGTTGTCCTTGATCGCCGCGCCGATTGCTTCCGGCAACGGCCCGCTGTTTCCGATGCAGGTTGTGCATCCATACCCGACCAGATGAAAGTTCAGTTTTTCGAGATAGCTCATCAGCCCGGATGCCGCGAGATAATCGCTCACCACTTTCGATCCCGGCGCGAAGCTGGTCTTGACCCACGGCTTCACGTGCAGCCCGCGCTCGACCGCCTTCTTGGCGAGCAGTCCCGCTCCCAGCATGAGAGAAGGATTCGAAGTGTTCGTGCAACTCGTGATGGCGGCAATCACGATCGCCCCGCTTGAAAGATCAAATGCGTCTCCGTTATTCCGCACGGCTATGTGTTTATCAGACGTTCCTTCCAGGACTTTCTGAAAAGAACTCTTTGCATTGCGTAGCGAGACGCGGTCTTGCGGACGCTTCGGTCCTGCAACTGTCGGTTCCACACTTCCGAGATCCAGCTCCAGCTTGTCGCTGAAGACCGGATCTGCCATCTCATCCGTGCGGAACAGCATTTGTTCTTTGCAATATGCCTCGACGAGCGCGATCTGCTCGGCACCGCGCGCTGTGAATTGCAGATACGCAAGCGTCTCCTCATCGACAGGGAAGAAGCCCATCGTCGCCCCATATTCTGGCGCCATGTTCGCGATGGTTGCGCGGTCCGGGATGCTCAAGCTGGAAAGGCCTGTGCCGCAGAACTCCACGAATTTTCCGACGACACCTTTTTTCCGGAGGATTTCCGTCACCGTCAGCACGAGATCCGTAGCCGTCGCGCCTTCGCGCAGCTTTCCGTGCAAGCGGAACCCCACGACATCTGGAATCAGCATGGACGACGGCTGGCCGAGCATCGCTGCCTCTGCTTCGATGCCTCCCACACCCCATCCAAACACGCCGAGCGCATTGACCATCGTCGTATGTGAATCCGTTCCCACAACGGAATCAGGATACGCTTCCACCCGGCTTCCCGAAGGCATCGCGCAAACCACGCGCGCCAGGTATTCGAGATTCACTTGGTGGCAGATTCCCGTATCAGGAGGCACGACCTTGAAATTCTGAAAAGCTGTCTGTCCCCAGCGCAAAAAAGCGTAGCGTTCGATGTTGCGCTGGAATTCCATCTCGGCGTTCAAGTCGAAGGAATTCGCTTTGCCAAAACTGTCGACCTGCACAGAATGGTCGATCACCAGTTCGGCTGGGAAAAGCGGATTGATGAGTCTGGGGCTGCCGCCCATGCGTTTGATGGCTTCGCGCATCGTTGCCAGATCGACCACGGCAGGCACGCCGGTAAAGTCCTGCAGCAGCACGCGCGCAGGCATGAACGCAATCTCTTTTTCCGCTGCTCCCGGCGTCCAATTTGCCAGCGCCCGAATATCATCGGGCCGGACGAAGTGCCCGTCCTCGCAGCGCAGAAGATTCTCGAGCAGGATGCGCAGGGAAAACGGCAGCTTGGTCAAATTGCAATGGATCTTTTTCTCAAGAAACTCGAGCCGGTGAATGTCAAACGTTTGCGCGCCGACGTTCAGTTTGTCGCGCGTTCCGAAGGAATTTCCTGCGGCGATGGCCATTCTCTCTTCCTCTCCCTCAAGTCAGCAGCCCACTATGATAACCGAAAACGATTCGCAGAAGCGGACAGCAAGTTATACTGGAACACGCATGAATATCGTACTCATTTCGACATACGAGCTGGGGCGGCAGCCATTTGGCCTTGCCTCGCCCGCCGCCTGGCTGCGCAAGCGCGGGCACGAAGTCGTCTGCCTCGATCTCTCCCGCCAATCTCTGGATGAAACCGCCGTTCGCGCCGCCGGATTGATCGCCGTCTATTTGCCGATGCACACGGCCACACGGCTTGCCGCAAACCTGATCCCGTCTTTGCGCGAATTGAATCCGCGCGCTCATCTTTGTTGTTACGGCCTCTACGCGCCGATGAATGCGGACTATCTTGGAACACTGGGAGTCGCAACTATCCTCGGCGGCGAATTTGAGCGTGGCCTCGTGCAAGTCACCGAGCGCTTGCAAAGCGGCCGGCCCAGCGATGACCTTTCCAATCGCCTGCAAGCTGTGCAAACCGATCCTCTTGTCTCGCTCGAACGGCTTGCTTTCGAAGTCCCGGATCGCTCAGGTTTTCCGCCCATCGAGAAGTACGCCCATCTCATCATTCCCGGTGGCGGCTTCCGCCTCGTCGGTTCAACAGAGGCCAGCCGCGGCTGCAAACATCTCTGCCGCCATTGCCCCATCGTCCCGGTTTATAAAGGTGTTTTTCGTATTGTCAGCCGCGACGTCGTCATGCAAGACATCCGCCAACAGGTCGCCGCCGGCGCACAGCACATTTCCTTCGGCGATCCTGATTTTTTCAATGGCATCCGTCACGCGCTCGAACTCGTCGAAGAATTTCACCGCGAGTTTCCCGGCGTAACCTACGACGCCACCATAAAGATCGAGCATTTGAAAAAGCACGAAGCGCACTTGCCGAAGCTCAAGGAAACCGGCTGCCTCTTCGTCATCAGCGCCGTGGAATATCTGGATGACGCCGTGCTCCGCGCTCTCGACAAAGGGCACACCCGCGAGGACTTCCTGCACGTCGTCCACAGCTTCCGCAAGCTTGGCATGATTCTTCATCCCACCTTCGTCCCCTTCACCCAATGGACCACGCTCGAAAGCTATCTTGATTTGCTTCGCGTCCTCCATGCCGAATCCTTGATAGAAAACGTTGCGCCCATCCAGCTTGGCATCCGTCTTCTCATTCCAGAAGGTTCGCGGCTCCTCGAATTGGACGAAGTGCGCAGCAACGTCGGGCCATTTGATCCGCAATCGCTCTTTTATCCCTGGAAGCATGCCGATCCACGTGTGGATGCCCTCAGCGAAACGGTCCAGGCCATCGCCGCCGAGGGTGATCGCAGAAAAGAATCTCGTTCGATCGTGTTCGAACGCATCTGGAAAGCCGCGCATGCCGCTGCTGGCTTGGACACCCCAACCCTTCACCTTTCTTCCACGCCAAGCACCGCTGTTCCGTTCCTCAGCGAACCCTGGTACTGCTGCGCCGAGCCCACGCGCGAGCAGTTTGTTTCCATTGGCCAAATTCCACAAAAGGCGCAAGAACCGCTGCCGGTCACCGGTAGTTATGTTTAGGTGTGACGTCAGCGCAGCCTTCCAAAGAAAAGCACATGCCGCGACTCCTCATCTTCGCCGCCAAACTCGGTTACCAAACGCGGAGCTTCGATGAAGCCGCCCGAAAGCTTGGTATAGCTCTCGTTTTTGTCACGGATCGCTGTCACAAACTCGAGGATCCCTGGGGCGACCGCGCGATTCCCGTTCATTTCGGTTCGCCCGATGCTGCAGCTTCTACAGTCTTGCAATCTCTGCGCGGTCAAAATGTCGATGGAATACTCGCCCTCGGCGACCGTCCCGCCGTCGCTGCCGTCTACGCGGCGCGCGGCCTTGGCATCGTCTATAACCATCCCGCCTCCGTCGAAGCGTGCCGCAGCAAACTCCGCATGCGCGAGGTCTTTCGAGAAGCTGGCCTTCGCGTGCCATGGTTTCGCGCTGTTCCGCTTCATCCCGCACCGGAGCCATCGCTTCTCGGCATCTCCTATCCCTGCGTCGCAAAGCCGCTCTCGCTCTCGGCCAGCCAGGGCGTAGTCCGTGCCAATTCCCGCGAAGAATTTATTTCCGCCGCCGCGCGCATCCGCCGCTTGCTGGAGTCGCCGGAAATCCGCGCCACCGGCGAGCCCCATCTCAATCAGATTCTTGTGGAAGGGTACATTCCGGGAAGGGAAGTGGCCGTCGAAGGTTTGCTCACGGACGGCAAGTTGCGCATCCTTGCCATTTTTGACAAACCGGATCCCCTCGAAGGTCCGTATTTCGAGGAGAGCATCTACGTTACGCCTTCGCGTCTCGCTGCTTTACAACAACGCGAAATCGAACGCTGCGCCGTCAGCGCCGCCCGCGCTCTCGGACTATCCCACGGTCCCATCCATGCCGAATTCCGCGTTAACGCAGGCGATGTCTGGCCGCTCGAAGTCGCCCCGCGTCCCATCGGCGGCCTCTGCGCCCGCGCTTTACGATTTGCACCACATGTCAGTAGTGAGTCTATCGGCCTCGAAGAACTGCTTCTGCGCCATGCGCTCGGCCTGCCAGGCAGCGATTGGCCTCGCGAAGAGGCAGCCTCGGGTGTCATGATGATTCCCGTTCCCAAGAGCGGCATGCTCGAAAAGGTCGAAGGAGAAGTCGCTGCGCGCCGCGTTCCCGGCATCACCGCGCTCGAAATCACCGCCCGCCTGCACGACTTCATCGCCGCGTGGCCCGAGGGCTCAAGTTATTTGGGTTTTTTGTTCGCCAGCGCCAAAACGCCTGACGAAGTTGAGGAAGCCATTCGCACAGCCCACGCGAATTTGCACTTTGAACTCAGAGCCAGTCTGCCAGTCGGGCATCCGGCCACGGGCCGCCTTCCTGCCAGAGAAAACTAGCCCTTGGCTTTGGGAGCGACGTAGCCTTCGGGAAGCCTTGCGCCTTCTCCAAAGAAGAACTGCTCGAGTTGCTCTCCCATGATTTTCTGAGAATTCGGATCGATGGGATTGAGCCGGTACTCGTTCATGATCATCTTGGAATGCTCGATCCATAGCTTCCAAGCTTCCTTCGAAACGTTCTCGTAAACGCGCTTGCCCAGTTCGCCGCTCCAGGGAACGCGGTCCAGCCCTGGCAGCTCCTTTCCGAATTTCACGCACATGACCATGCGTGTTCCGGGCTTCGCCGGCTCGTTGGGGGCCGGAACGGGATCGCAAGATTCATTTGCCATTCGAATCACCTCGCCAAGATTGTCAATTCTCAACATACTGCAACTCAAGCGAATTGCCTAGTCCGTGCCACTGTCGCCGCTTCTCGGCCATGGCGGGCTCGCGCGGCTTTATTGACCGCGCCTATCTCCGCGGGAGAATGGCAGATTGCGTCCCGGCCAAACCAATGTGACAATAAAAGGATGCGAAAACCGTTTACGTTTGCAGCGACAGGAATTGCAGCCGTTATGATTCTGCTGGGACCCGCCCAGGCGCAACAGACTCCGCCCGCGAGTGCTTCCCAGACTCCGGCGGCAAGCTCTGCAGCGCACCCGGGCGCGCAGGGTGAATCCACTGCGGTGCGTAAACCGGGCGATCCTGCTCTCGCCACGCAGAAGGGTAAAGCCAGCTACGCGATCGGTTTGAACCTCGGCAGAAGCATGCGCAAAGATTCCGTCGACGTCGATCCCGCTATTCTCCTGCGCGGTATGACGGATGGTCTGAACGGCGGCGAAAGCCTCATGACCGACGACGAAGTCAGGGCCGCCATGGTTGCCCTGCAGGCCGATCTGCGCGAAAAACATGACGCAAAGATGGCGGTAGAGGCGGAAGCCAACAAGAAAGCGGGCGATGCCTTTCTCGCGGAAAACAAAACGAAGGCCGGCGTCGTGACCCTGCCAAGTGGTTTGCAATATAAAATTCTTGTGGCGGGAACTGGTCAAAAGCCCACCGCCGCCGACACGGTAGTTTGCAATTATAAAGGCATGCTCCTCGATAACACGGAATTCGACAGTTCCTATAAGCGCGGCAAGCCGGCCACTATTCCCGTAACCGGCATTATCAAAGGCTGGACGGAAGCCCTGCAACTCATGCCCGTGGGCTCGAAGTGGCAGCTTTTCGTTCCGCCGGATCTCGCCTATGGACCTCGCGGCGGCGCGGGCGGCGCCATCGGTCCCAATGCAACTCTCGTTTTCGAAGTCGAGCTCATGTCCATCGAGCCGAAGCCCGAATCGGAAGCCCCGAACCCCGCTTCCAAACCCACCCCGAATCCGCATCGGTAAGAAATCTCTTTGCCCACGGAAAAGGGTTCGCCGCTGGAATGGCGCCCTCACGGCGTTCGTCGAGCATCCCGGCAGCCGGTGTTGAAACGTTTGAAACACGCCATTAACGTGTTTTCTTGACCCAAAGCGATTATCATAGATACCCTTACGGCGTAAGCGGAGGGCCGCGCTTTTGGCTGAGATTACGACGCTGTTCTGGGACATCGGCGGTGTCATTCTAACCAACGGCTGGGGCCGAAGCTCGCGCCGCGAGGCGGCCACTGCCTTCGATTTCGATTATGAGGAATTTCAGGATCGACACGACCTCTCTTTTCCCGCTTTCGAATCCGGCCAAATTTCCCTTACCGAATATCTCGACCGCACGCTTTTCTATCGCGCGCGCTCCTTCACCCGTGATGAGTTCACCGCCTTTATGTTCGCGCAATCCAAGGAATTCGCCGACACCCGCGCTATCCTTGTTGCCGCCGCGGGCACCGGCAAATACTTCATCGGCTCCATCAACAACGAGCCCATGGAACTCAATCGATACCGTATCGAGGCTTTTCATCTCCGCCGGGATATTCTGGTCTTTTTCAGCTCCTGCTATGTGCACTCGCGCAAGCCGGAAGAAGCCATTTTTCGCGTCGCTCTCGAAGTCACGCAGCGCCCGCCGGACCAATGTGTCTTCATCGATGACCGGCCCTTGAACCTCGAGAGTCCCCGCCGTCTGGGAATGAGCGTGATTCACCACCAAAATGCGGACCAACTGCGTTCTGAACTGAGAAATTATGGTGTTGAGGTATAGTTTCCTGCGCCCGCTTTTTGGCATGCCACGCGCGCAGTTGAACTGAGGAGGCCAATGGCTGAGGATACCAACCGATCCGGAAGTCTTTATGGCGGTACGGCGGAACCCTGCACGGTCGTGCTATTTGGTGCATCGGGCGATCTGGCCAAGCGCAAGGTCATTCCCGCGATGTACGACCTCGCCACTCACAAATCTCTCGGCTCTCACTACGCCATTGTAGGTTTCGCACGCACGCCCATGAACGACAACAGCTTTCGAGCCGCCGCCGGTGAAGCTGCCAAAACGATGTCCGAACTTGGGTCGGTTGATCCCAAGCGGTGGGACGGCTTTGCTTCCTGTCTCTACTACCATTCCGGGGATTACTCCGATCCGCAAGCCTACGAGCAGCTCGGCAGGCGCCTCGACGAACTGGAAGCCGAAAAAGAACTCGGCGGCAATCGCCTTTTCTATCTCTCGACTCCTCCGGAAGTCTATCCTCACATCGTCGAGCAACTCGGCCGCGCCGGTCTCGCCCGGCCTTCCTCGCCGAACTCCTGGGTGCGCATCATTATTGAGAAGCCGTTTGGCCGCGATCTCGCCACCGCCAAGGAACTCAACAAGATCGTTCTCAATGTCTTCGAGGAGAAGCAGATCTATCGCATCGACCACTATCTCGGCAAGGATACCGTCCAGAATCTACTCGTTTTGCGCTTCGGCAACGGCATTTTCGAGCCGCTCTGGAATCGCAACTACGTCGATTGCGTTCAAATCACCGCGGCGGAAACTCTCGGTGTCGAGCGCCGCGGCGGCTTCTACGAAACCGCTGGCGCTCTCCGCGACATGATCCAAAGCCACGTCCTGCAGCTCACTTCCCTCGTAGCCGTCGAGCCCCCCGCCTTTTTTGACGCCACCTCCGTCCGCAACGAAAAGCTCAAAGTCCTTCAATCCATTCGTCCATTTGATTTGGAGATGGTTGCGCAATCCGTCGTTCGCGGCCAGTACGCTCCCGGCCAACTGGACGGCAAACGCTTGCCCGGTTATCGCGAGGAACCCGCTGTCAGCCAGTCCTCCCGCACGGAAACCTTCGTCGCCGCACGTCTTCTTATCGACAATTGGCGCTGGGCTGGCGTCCCCTTTTACTTGCGCACCGGCAAACGCCTCGCCAAGCGCAGTACGGAAATCATGATTCAGTTCCGCTGCGCCCCTCATATCGTCTTTCGCGAACGTGAAATTGCCCCCAACCGGCTCATTCTGAACATCCAGCCTGAAGAAGGCATCTCCATCTCTTTCGGCGCCAAGCGTCCCGGCACGGAAATGCGCATCGGCAACGTCAACATGAACTTCAGCTACAAAGACAGTTTTGGCGAAGCGTCGCGCAGCGCTTACGCAACACTTGTGAACGATTGCCTGCGCGGCGATGCCACTCTTTTCGACCGCGGCGACAACGTCGAAGCCGCTTGGTCTCTCGTCGATCCCATTCTTGATGTTTGGAGCGCCGCGCGAAGTGCCAAGGTCCCCGAGTATCCCGCGGGAACTTGGGGGCCGAAAGAATCAGACCAATTGCTCCAGCGCGACGGCAGGCAATGGCACAACCCATGAATTTGTCCCTGTCTACCAACGGCGATCGGCGGCAGGCTGGGGGGCGTCGGTGATCATTGCGGGTGATGTCGGCGGTACCAAATGCAATCTTGCTCTCTTTTCCGAGAAAAACGGCAAGCTCATTCCCGTCTTTAAGCAGAGGTTCGCCAGCAAGGATTTTGCACAGTTCGATCTGATCGTTCGCGAATTCTCTCTCCAGGCCGCCCCTCATCTCGCCAAGGAACGCGTTCGCGCTGCGGGTTTTGGCGTCGCCGGCCCGGTCATTGAGAATCGCGTGCGCGCCACGAATCTACCCTGGACCGTGGATGCTGCGATCTTGGCTGCCGAACTGAATCTCTCCGATGTCGTTTTGATGAACGATTTGGGCGCCACGGGCCATAGCATCGAACATCTTGAGCCTAAGGAATTCTGCGTGCTGAATCCCGGCGAACCGGAGCGCGGCGGGACGCGCGCTCTCATCGCCGCCGGCACCGGCCTTGGACAATCTTTTCTCGTTTGGGACGGCTCCCGTTATCGCGTCGTACCTTCTGAAGGCGGACATTCCGATTTTGCCCCGCACACCGAACAGCAAATTGAACTTCTCCGTTTTATGCGCCGCCGTTATCCCCAGGTCAGTTGGGAGCTCATCCTCTCCGGCCGCGGCTTCCGTACCATTCATGAGTTTCTCGCTCCCAAAGTGATCCACCCCTCATTCGAGGATCCCGGCATGGATCCCGCTCCGGAAATTACCCGGCTCGGCCTCTCCAGGAAGTGCCCCGTTTGCGTCGAGACCCTTGATCTCTGGACTGCTATTTATGGCTCTGAAGCGGGCAATCTCGCTCTCAATGTTCTCGCCCTCGGCGGCGTTTACGTCGCCGGTGGCATCGCCGTAAAAATCATCGAAAAGATTAAGGACGGCACCTTCTTCAAAGCTTTTCAGAACAAGTGGAAATTTGAAAGCATGCTGAGCAATATCCCCGTTTCCGTCATCCTCAACGAATCCGCCCCGCTCCTGGGTGCCGCTTACGAAGCTCTTGCTTCTCTCCCTCGTTAATTTTTTCTTCCTCTGCGGTAGTTTGTATTCATGGCGCTCTTCGAGGATCTTCCCGATTGGAAGCCCGTCTCCCGGCTCGCCGTAATCACCTGGATTATCTTCTATCTACTTTTTCTCCTCTACGCCGCCGCCGATCGTACCGGCTTCCTTTTCATCGACTACGTCAATCTCATCATCCACGAAGGCGGCCATTTCTTTTTCAGCTGGTTTGGCTACATCGTCATGATTCTCGGCGGCACGCTCGGCGAACTTCTCGTCCCGCTTCTTTGCGCCGCTTATTTCTGGTGGCACCGGGAGACCACCGCCGTTGCTTTCTGCAGCTTTTGGTTCTTCGAAAATTTTCTATATATCGGCACCTACATGGCCGACGCCCGATCCCAGGATCTTCCCCTCGTCGGCTCCGGTGACCACGACTGGGATATCTTGTTTACCCACTGGAACCTTCTCCTCCACGACCAGCAACTCGGCCACGTCACCCGCGCTCTCGGCTGGCTTGGCATGCTCGCCACCGTCGCCTGGCTCGCCTTCCGCGTTTTCCGGCTAGCTTCATCCAAAAGCGTTTCGTCTTCATGACTCCTGACGCTGTAAAACAGCCACGGTAGCGTGCATGATATGATCGATTGTCGGGCAGTAAGGGAGGCGGCATGGGAAATCATGGCGGCAACCGGAATATCTACGAAGATCGAATCGTCCGAGATCCCAAAATATGCGGTGGTGAGCCTGCTTTTAGAGGGACACGCGTCACGCTCCGCACCGTGCTTGCAAGTTTGGCCACCGGCGATTCTGCCAAGGAAATTCTTGCCGATTTCCCCAGCTTACAGCCCGAGGACGTTCAAGCTGCCGTCGCGTTCGCTGCCGCATCCGCGGAGGAAGACCTGCCGGTGCCTGAAGTGCCGCACATTCGATGAAAATCAAGTTAGACGAGAATCTTCCTGCTAGCCTGACGAGTTTGATCGAAAGCCGAGGGCATGAGGTTTACAGCATCTGTGAAGAAGGCCTCATTGGTCATACAGATGTCGAAGTGTGGAGCGCCGCGCAGAGGGAATCCAGGTTCTTGATTACTCAGGACCTCGATTTTCCCGATTTAAGACGATTTTTCCCTGGAACTCATCACGGAATTCTCTTGGTCCGTTTGCGCACACCCAACAGGGAAAATCTGGCATTGCGGGTTGCGGAGATCTTCCGAACGGAAGACGTCGAAAGTTGGGTTGGTTGTTTTGTTGTCGCTACCGAGCGTAAAATTCGATTGTTAAAGCCGCCACACAAGCAGAATTCTTGATGCTGGCCACAAGGAGCACCACATGAGCAGTGCCGTAACCACTCAAGTCACAGAACTCCAGAACTACATCAATGGCGCTTGGCGCCGTTCTTCCGCCACCGAGCTCTTCGATGTCACCGATCCCGCCACCGGCAAACTCATCGCTCGCACTCCCATGTCCAGCTCCGCCGACGTCGATGCCGCCGTCCAAGCCGCCGCCGCCGCCTTTCCCGCTTGGCGCCGCACTCCTCCTGGCAGACCGCATTCAATACCTCTTCAAGCTGAAGAAGTCTTCTCGAAGAACACATTGACGAACTCGCCCGCATCATTACCCAAGAAAACGGCAAGACCTTCGGCCGAAGCCAAAGCCGAACTCCGCCGAGGCCATCGAAAACGTCGAAGTCGCCTGCGGCATCCCCACGATGATGCAGGGCTACAACCTCGAAGACGTCGCTCGCGGCATTGACGAAATCATGATCCGCCAGCCGCTGGGCGTAGTCGCCGCCATCACGCCCTTCAATTTCCCGGCGATGATTCCGTTCTGGTTTCTGCCCTACGCCATTGCCTGCGGCAACACCTTCATCATGAAGCCTTCCGAACGCGTGCCGCTCACGCATGGCGCCGCGCCTTCGAACTGCTCGAGCAAACCGGGCTTCCCAAAGGCGTTGTCAATCTCGTTAATGGCGGCAAGGCGTGGTCGACGCGTCTGCTGCGATCATCCGGAAGTTCGCGCCATCAGCTTTGTCGGTTCGACTCCCGTCGCCAAGTACGTTTACGCGCGCGCCGGCAGCCCACGGCAAGCGCGCGCAATGCCAGGGCGGCGCAAAAAATCATGTCATCGTTCTGCCCGACGCCGATATGGAGATGCGCCACGCAGATCATCAGCGACAGCGCCTTCGGCTGCGCCGGCCAGCGCTGCCTGGCCGTTTCCGTCGCCGTCACCGTCGGCGAAGCGCAAAAAACCTTTCGCGATTCCATCGCGGATGCCGCCAGCTCCCTCAAAGTTGGCAACGGCCTCGAGGAAGGCGTGCAGATGGGCCCCGTCATCACTCCGCAAAGCAAGTCAGCGCATCGAATCTCTAATTGCCGACGGCGCAGCGAAGGCGCCAAAGTCGTTCTCGATGGACGCAACGCCAAAATCCCGAATCCGAATCCGGCAATTTCGTCACTCCCACCATTCTCGACGGCGTTCCCTGCCGATCCAGCTAGCTCGCCGACACGGAAATTTTCGGCCCCGTCCTGAGCCTCGTCCACGCCGACGATCCATGGACGAAGCCATCGACTTTCTCGCCGCAGCCCCTACGGCAACCAGGCCTCGCTCTTCACCACCAAGCGGCGCCGCCGCCCGCCGCTTCCGCTACGAAGCCCCCGCCGGCAACATCGGCATCAACATCGGCGTCGCCGCGCCCATGGCCTATTTCCCCTTCAGCGGCTGGAAAGACAGCTTCTTCGGCGTCCTGCACGGCCAGGGCCGCGACGCCGTCGAATTCTACACCGAATCCAAAATCGTTGTCGAGCGTTGGTCCCGCCAGGAAACCCGCAAGTTCTAACTCTGCGCTTTCATCTTGAGCGAGGTGAAGGATCCCGGCTGACTCGATAATTTGGCCCTTGGCCCCGTATCAATTTCCGGGCTCTTTGCAGTTTCGATCTTCGACGCAACTGCCATCCACCTCTTTCGATCTATCTCGATTAACTTGCCGGACAATCTACCGCCAAATCTGGGCCCTGAGTTGAGTGCGGGTTCTGATACAATCCACAGCAGTTCACCTGAATTGCGAAACCGCACCATATTTGTTCCCGTCCGTATTCATCGCGGAAAGGATTTGTGCATGACTCGATCCCGCATTTCAACTGGTCCGATTCTTTTTTTTGTGCTGACTTTCCTCTCGCCGGCAATTGTCTTTGCGCAGACTCCGACGGCTCCCCCACAGGATTCTAGTGACACCAATCTCAACGACATTATCAAGGAAACCCAACAGCAAATTGCCGGCGAAGGGATGGCCGGACTCGTCTGGTGGGTCCCCGCTGAGTTTTGGGAACAATCCGCAGTCGCGCAGGGATCCTCACCCCAAAAGGCGCGCGCCACATTTGCTTCTCTTCGCCAGTACACCGTAATCATCGTTATGGCTGGCAAAATTGGACTTGGCAACATCAACTGGTATTCCGAAAACGAAATTCGCTCCAGCACTACCATCCGCGATTCTAACGGCCAAATTTATAAGCCCATTTCCGACATCTCTCCCGACGCCGCTGGGCTCACCTCGATTATTAAGCCTGTGATGGCCAACATTCTGGGACCCGCGGGCCAAAATCTTCAAATTCTCTTTTTCGCCTCAAAAACTGAAAGGGGAACTCCTATCGCAGATCCCACTCGGGAGGGCAGCTTTGCGGTTCTCATTGAAGGGCTCGGCGGGCAAAAATTGACTTCCTACCAGTGGCGCTTGCCGCTTACAAGCTTGACCCCTCCCAGATACTGCCCCGTCGGCAGAGAGCGCATGGAGGCAAGCTGGAAATACTGTCCTTGGCACGGGGTCAAACTCCCCCCGATAATTCTTCCTCCGGCGGACCTGTCGCCACAGCAGGAAAAGCCTAAGTAGCCACGAACCCCTACGCTAGGCGGCTCCGCCGCCTGCAGCTTCTCGTCACTCGTCACTCTCCTCCACTAGTCTCAGCAGACTCCCAAATTCCCGCCAACCCTTTCCATCCACCCCACTTCCGCACAGTTTAGGTCACACAGGGGGGTACATCCGCCCAGCCAAAGATCCGTTCGTTTGGGTCACTTTCTTATGACGACTCATGGACCATGGGCTGCGGAGCATGGGTCACGGATCGCCGCTCATGAACCCGCGCGTTCAGCTCGAAGAACCCAACACCTTTGTAGCCGCCGCCCGCGCTGTCGAGTCCCGCACGATAAATTCCGGCTCAATCGCGATTTCTGGCACGTAGTCTTCGCGCTCCTCGATCTGGTTCACCAGCGTTTGCGCGGCGATCTCGCCCATGCGAACGAGCGGCTGCCGCACCGTCGTCAACGCCGGATTGGCAAACTGCGCCACGGGAATGTCGTCGAACCCCACAACCGATACGTCTTCCGGCACGCGCAGACCCGCTGCTTTCAAGGCCCAGATTCCGCCCATCGCGGAATTGTCGTTGTACGCGAACAGCGCGGTAAAGGGCAGTTTCCGCGCCAGAAGTTCCTGGGTCACGGGAAATCCCACTTCCGGCGTCGACGCCGCGCTTTCGATGCGCACCACCAGTTCCGGCCGGATCCGGATATTCAATTCCGCCGCGACTTCGGTGATCGCCTTCCAGCGATCTTCGGAGTCCGAGCTGAATACTTGTCCCTGCAAGAACGCGATCTCTTCATGGCCCAGGCTTTTCAGATGTTCGAGCGCCAGTCGAGCGGCATGCTTGTGGTCCAGAATGATGTTCGTCACGCCCGCCACCGTGCGGTGGCCTGCTACCGCGACGGTCGGCAGCGAAGCTTCTTCCAGCAAAGACGTATCCACGGTGATGATGCCTTCGACACCGCGCTCGACCAGTATCCGCGAATATTTCCGCAGTTGCTCCGCATCGTGCCGGTGCACTACGGTGAGGAAAAAATAATTTTGCGCGCTCAGATATTTTTCGATGCCGCTGATCACCTGCGAACCGTAAGCGTCGCCAATCTCTTCCGCGATCACGCCAATGGTGAAGGTCCGCTTCATGCGCAGGGTGCGCGCAAAAAAATCCGGTTTGTAATTCAGCTCCTTCGCCGCCGCGAGGATGCGCTTCTTGGTGTGCTCTGGGATGGATCGCGCCGCCGGCGAATCGTTCAGCGCCGCGGATACCGTCCCCGCGGCCAATCCGAGATGCTTCGCCACCGTCTTGAGCGTGACCTTCTTGTTCTCTCTTCGGAGTCCGTTTCCGTTCTTTCGCGTCGGTGTCATGTACACGGCCTCGACAATCTCTTGTGTCTCGGAACTCAATTGAATAACGGGCTGGCCGCGTTGCGCGTACACCCGCCCACAACCGATGTACTAGGGAGTATAACAGGGCCTAGTCCTATTCGCCCCGCCACACAATCCCCCAAGCCCTTTCCTGAAACGCGGTTTCCTTTGGAGGAAGAATTTCTTTGCGCTAGAATGACCGCGATGTTTGGTTGCCACGCTCGCTCCCCCGTTCCTCTTATTTCTTCCGTTCTTTTGGCATTAGGTTGCGTCTCGCCGCAACTTGTGCGCGCGCAAAGCGTCCCCGTTCCTCTCCCTCCCTCTGCAAAATTGCCCGCCCCAAAGATCCACCGCAGCGGTTTTTCTCCGGTCCCTAAATTCAGAGACATCGCGCAAGCACGCGGCCTCACCGTCTCGCACATCTCCACCGGCGAAAAGCGCTACATCGTCGAATCCATGAGCGGCGGCGTCGGCCTGTTCGATTGCGATGACGACGGCCGCCTGGACATCGTCATCGTCAACGGTTCCACAGTCGACCGCTACCTGAAAGGTGGCGATCGCATGGTCACGCTTTACCATCAGGAGCCAGGCGGTTCCTTCAAGGACCTCACCACGCAAGCCGGCCTTACGCGCCGTGGCTGGGGTATGGGCCTAGCCGTCGCCGACTACGATAACGACGGCAAGCTGGATCTTTTCGTCACCGGTTACGGCGGCAACGTTCTCTATCACAATCTTGGCGGATGCAAATTCGAGGACGTCACCGAAAAGGCGGGCGTTCGCGGCGGAGGATTCAGCACCGGCGCGGCCTGGGGCGACTATGATCGCGACAGCAACGTGGACCTATTCGTCTCGCGTTACGTTCACATGGACCTCAGACCACATGCCTGAACCTGGCAGCAACAAATTCTGCCGTTACAAAGGTCTTCTCGTGCAGTGTGGTCCCTGGGGCCTGCCAGGCGAAAGCGATCTTCTCTACCACAATCGCGGCGACGGCACCTTCGAAGAAATTTCCCAAAAAGCTGGTGTGCACGACCAAATCGGCTACTACGGCCTCGGCGTCCAATGGTCCGACTACGACAATGACGGCTGGCCTGATCTTCTTGTCGCCAACGATTCCGTTCCCAACTATCTCTACCACAATAATCACAACGACACTTTTTCCGAGGTCGGAATGCTTTCCGGCGTTTCGCTCAGCGGCGATGGCACGCAGCTCGGCAACATGGGCGTTGACTTCGGTGATTACGACCACTCCGGCCGTTTCAGCCTTTTCATCACCACATTCCAGGAACAGCCCAAAGCGCTTTGGCGCAACCTGGGGGCGAACGGCTTCGAGGACTTGAGCTGGCCTTCCGGCGTCGGCCGCCCGAGCTATTCCGATGTCTGCTGGGGCACCAGCTTTTTCGATATGGACAATGATGGCTGGCTCGATCTGCTCATCGCCTGCGGCCACGTCTATCCGCAAATCGACACGTTGCCCGAGGGCCCCCGTTATCGTCAGCCCATCTTTCTCGAGCGCAACAATCGCGACGGCACCTTCGACGAAGTCTCGAAAGAAGCCGGCCTGGCTGATTTGCCGCTCCACTCGCGTCGCGGCGCCGCCTTTGGCGACATCTTCAATACCGGCAACGTCGACGTTGTTCTCTTGAACGTCGGCAAGCCGCCGTCCCTACTTCTGAACATAAACGCCGACGGCAACCACCGCGTCCTCTTCAAGCTGGTTGGCACGAAAAGCAACCGCGCGGCCATCGGCGCCCGCGTTACCATCCATGCCGGAGGCGTTCGCCAAATCGCGGAAGTCCGCGGTGGCGGCAGCTATCTCTCTCAAAACGATCTCCGCCTCTATTTTGGCCTGGGCAAATCCACCAAAATCGACTCCCTGGAAATTCGCTGGCCAAGCGGCAAACTTGAGACCCTGCACAACGTCCCCGCCGACGCCATCTACACAATCGTCGAATCCTCCGGCATCCATGACACGAAACCCCTGCCCCAACCAGGACCAACCGTGCCCCCAACAACAACCCGCTTAGGGTCTCATGACAAGAGCTTCGGCCTTCCATAATGGCTCAGAACAACTCCCACGACGTGATTGCGGCAGATCGCTCCGATTTTCCTTGAGAAATTACAAATCCTGTGTTATCATGGGTTTGCGTTTGATGAACTCAACATTCCTTTAGAGCAGTTTCGATGGTTCGCTAAGGCCATCCCGAAGTCTCAAGACTCCGTTTTCTGAAGGCGTTCAGGTTCCACCAAATAGCTCAACGAGGCTATCTGACTGCGGGCGTTTTTTGACCCTCGGTTCTAAGTCGAGGTGTGTTCGTTTACGCGACTGGTCAGCCAAGCCAAGGAGGCAGAATGTTTGCACGCAGACTAACCATGCAGTTGAAGCCCAATAATGCAACGGAATTTACCAAGGCCCTCGAGACCCAAGTGATCCCCACTCTTCGCAAGCAGAAGGGTTTCCGCGACGAGCTCGTGTTCATGGGATCGAATGCAAATGAGGCGTTTGCCATCAGCCTGTGGGATTCGAAAGAAAATGCCGAGGCCTACAATCGAGATTTTTATCCAGAAATCGCGAAGACTCTCTCGAAAGTCGTCGAAGGCGCTCCGCAGCTTCACACCTACGAAGTTCTGGCGTCCACGCTTCACTCCAAGGCCGCCGGAGTTACAGCCTAAGCAATTCAGTTCCCCTGGAGGGCGGATGTTGTCCGCCCTCTTCCTTATTTTCGGAGGACAGCCATTCGTCCGAGAGCCGTGAACTCAACATTGGAGGACCCTTGCACAAGAGCTCATTCAATTGCCCCAATTGCTTCGTTCCCATGAAGAAAAGCAAGCAGACCGCCGTCTTACTCACCCGAAGCCGGACTTCAGCAAAACTCTGGATTCAGGCTGCTCCTCTTCAGGTAGGTCTTACCGTCCAGCCTTTCTCGTGCCCTCGGTGCGGTGTCGTCATGCTTTATGAAGACCGGGGCCGCTCGCGCGCCTCGAGAGATTTCACCGCCTCTTGGCCGAAACTCCGAAAAGAAATTTCTCGACGGGCTTCGTCGTCCGTTATGTAAGATGACAGTAGCGTCTGGGGATTGACGGTGTGTTGGATCGCCAAGAGCTTTCCCTAAAACCTAGTGTGTCCGTTGCTGAAACTCCCCATCCCTCTTATCGCGCTTGCTTTCCTGTCAGCTCTGCTTCGATCGTTTTATGGACCGCGCCGCTATTGATTGCAAGCGTCTGGCCCATGTCCCTCGGCGTACAATCGGCTTTCACCCGCTCCATTCTCCATCCAATTGCCGATAGTGAGCGGATGCTTTTGGAGAGCACTCAAGGAGGCTTTATGGAAGAGCTGTTGAAGTATTGGTTGTTTGACCCCACGGTCGGGAAAATCGTCGGGGCACTTATTGGGCTGGCCGTCGTGTACCTCCTAAGTCGAATCGGCCAACGTTCAATCAACCGCTTAGTCGCCGATCCGACAGCCCGCTATCGTGGGAGAAAATTCGTCTCATTCCTCGCTTACTTGGTTGCTATTGCTGTCGTGGCGACGATTTTCAGCAGCAAGCTGGGAGGCTTGACCGTGGCCTTCGGAGTCGCCGGCGCGGGCGTCGCCTTCGCTCTCCAGGAGGTCATCGCCAGCGCCGCTGGATGGGTGGTCGTCTCTGTCGGCAACTATTACTCGGTCGGTGATCGCGTTCAACTCGGCGGAATCAAAGGTGATGTTATTGACGTCGGAATTTTGCGGACCACGTTGATGGAAGTCGGCCAGTGGGTGAACGCCGACCTATATAACGGCCGCATCGTGCGTGTTGCCAACAGTTTTGTCTTCAAAGAGCCGGTCTTCAACTATTCAGGAGATTTCCCTTTCCTCTGGGACGAGATCACTCTACCCGTGCGTTACGGTTCGGATTGGGAATATACGCGGACAATTCTCGCTCAAGTGGTCGATGAGACTTGTAAGGATTACGCTATCCAGTCGGCGGCAGCCTGGAAACAGGCGGTCGACCGCTACCGGCTCGAAGACGCCAAGATCGAACCCATGATCACCCTGGCAGCTACCGATAACTGGATCGAATTCACAATTCGTTACATCGTCGATTACCGGAAACGCCGGTTCGTGCGGGACCGCATCTTCACCAGGATGCTGCAGGAGGTGGACAAGTCAAAAAGTCGCATTCGCCTGGCCTCTGCCACTTTCGAACTTTCCAATCTCCCGCGCTTCGACATCCAGTTCTCCAACGGCAAAGGCGCCGTTGATCCGCAATACGTACCGTAAGTTCCGGGGTGCCCTCGGGCCTAAGCCGATGAATCATTCTTTCTTCCTGGGAGGCTAAATCCTTCCGAGCGAATTCGGAATGATGGCGCCTCGTATTTCTCGGGCACGTACTTCCCGGGAATTCCAAGCTGATTCCCATCGCGCAGCGCCCCGTAGTGCGGAGACAGTATCTCAACGCCCGCTTCATTGAACTTGTCCTGAATGTTCTGATGCAGATCCGAATATGTGCCGGCCATGACGGCAGGCTGGTCCGTAAATACATTCAGTTGATAACTTACATAGAAGTCGTCCAGGCTTGTCTGCAAGACGAACGGCTTCGGGTCCTTCAGGACATTCTCCGTGGAGAGGGCTGCATCAATCATCAACTGATGGACGGTGCGCCAGGGGGCGTCGTAGCTGATCGTGGCGCTGGTGTGAAGGATCAACCCGCGTTCCTTCGCTGCCGAACTGAAGTTGAGGATGTGGCTATTAAGCACCATCGCGTTGGGAATGGCGATGTCCACATTCTTGATGGTGCGTATTCGCGTCACCAGGAGCGTCTTCTCCGTCACGTCACCAACGGTCTCTCCAATTTGTATACGATCGCCCACCTTCATGGCTCGCGTGTATGTCAAAACGCTGCCTGCCACGACGTTGGCAACTGCAGAAGTGGAACCCAGTGAAAGAAGCAGGCCGAGAAATATGGACACGCCTTGGAAAGCGGGCGACTTCGAGCCGGGCAAGTAGGGAAAAATAACCACCAGCGTGAACGCCAGGATCAAGAATCTGGCAATTTTGTAGGTCGGTTCCGCCCATTCAGGGTAGAAGCCGGGCAATGCGATGGTCTCTTTGGCAATCTCCCCAAAAATAAATTTCACGAATTTGGAGAGGTAGTACGCAGCCAGGAGAATTACAACAACGAAAAATACGTTCGGCAAATAAGCAAGTACGGCCCCGCCCACCGAGCGGACTGGCGAGAGGATGTACTGGAAAAGTATCGTGGAGTATCCCTGGGACCACGGAAAGAAGCCCAAAAGGAGTGTGAGGTAAACGTATAGGACCACGAGCGACAAAGCGATGCGCGCAATTCTGACAATAGCTTTCAGGAGACTCGTTATGCGCGCGGCGGGGAGAAGCTCCACCTTCTGGATTCGAACCGAACGGATATAGACGCCCCGCCAGGATTCCAGTTTGAAGTACGTTTTTGGAAACACCGTCCCGAATAGCTTAAGAATTAAAATTAGAAGCGCCGTTGCAATGGCCGCGTACAAGATTCCGAAAAGGAGCGTCCGCATGCTGTATTGCTTTTGCAGCGCCTCGGCCGTGGCGCGAATCTTGTCGGCATATTCCTTGGCTAGAACCTGGCGGCTCTGGCCAACCGCTGCTGCGTCGCCGTCTGTCACCGTCGTAATAACCGTGTCCTCCGATACGATTTCTGTAATATTCCCTTCATCCACCACGCTGATAGCCTGAATTCGGCTCAGAGGTTGCTTCGAGAGCCAAACGACTTTCTCGGTTATGGCCTTTGCGCGGTCTTCTGCTGAAAAGGTGAAGAGGCGCGCACGCACGTGAAACAACGTTTTGCCTTTCACAAGGACTGGGACGCCGGCCCCTTGCGTCGGTTGCGTAGAACTCGCCTGAGGAGGATGAGGAGACTTTCTTGCCTGGGCGAAACCGGGCTGAGCTGCCAGCAGCAAGACGACGAGCGCCGCATGGAAGCAATAAGCCAAATGAGTATTTCGAAGAG
The DNA here is from genome assembly GCA_963824515.1 of uncultured Acidobacteriota bacterium. Lineage (GTDB taxonomy): Bacteria > Acidobacteriota > Terriglobia > Acidiferrales > UBA7541 > Acidiferrum. Next base: position 528,633 of record CAWGPN010000022.1, on the reverse strand, counting down.
CGCGCATGGTATCTCCTTCGTGCAGATCCATCGTACCTTTATTGCAAAATGCACGTGTTTTTTTGCCGTTTGGCGGGGGACGCGCGGGCCGAGCTTCGATCCTGGCGTGGGGGAAGTGCTCGGTACGCTATCTTTTGGCTATGGAAAGCGCCTCCAACAGAAGGAAGGCCATCATCAAAGAAAGCACGAAATCGTCAAGGCTTGGATCGGCTCCAGATCCCACGAGCTATCCAACCGGTGGCAAACAAGCTCTTGGCCGCGTATAGGCCGTATTGCCTTTTCTCGAATCCCGCGTTTATATCCTTTGGAGGGACCGTCTCTCCCCTTAATTCGAGTTCGCACGGATTTTCCCGCTAGCGGTCAGCCGCTTCAGCCATTTCCGCGCAGTAGTCGCTTCCCTCCGATCCGCATGATCCCTTACAAATTCCCGGAGCACCTGCGCCGCGTCCTCATACCTCCCGACCGCGGTCAACGATTGCGCCACCAGCAACCCGATCTCCGGGGCCTTCCCATTTGACGCTGCCAGCGCCGCCTGCGACATTTTCAGCGCCTCGTCATACTGTTCATGCTGGTAGTACGCTTTCGCCAGCGCCCAACGCGTCTCCCAAGCAGGGGCGGAATCCAATTGCAGAGATTTTTCCAGCGGTGCGATGGCCGCGCCATATTTCCCCTGATCGCAAAGCGCCATCCCCAGTGCCGCAAAAGCCCGCGCATCATGCGGTTCGATCTGCGTGGCCTTTTCCAGCGCGGTTTGCGCCGGCGCCCAGTTCCTTTGTTTCAGATACAGCACACCTTGCACGTACAAAACGTCCGGATTCCCGGGCGCCAGGCGCACCGCTTCGGCGACATATTTCTCCGCCTCTCCCAGCTTGTCGGCGCTCAAGGCTTGCAATCCCTTTTCGAGCGCATCCTTGGCCTTCGGCGCAAGCACCGGCCTCCCGGGAACTCCAGCGAAGCTTGCGGCACCCAAGGCTCGCCGCAGATAAACATCCACTTGCGCTCGCCCCGCCACGAGGACCGATACATCCTTTTGCGCATTCTGGTATCCCGCCGCCTCCACGATCACTGTAAATTCGCCCAGGTTATTCACCACAAACGTCACGTGTCCCCGCGAGGTCTGGCCCTGCCTGCTAGGAATTGTTCCATCACGATAGAGCTTCACTAGGGTCGGCGCGGAGATTGGCTCCCCGGAGCTATCGTGCACCGTCACGGAAATTTCCGCACCTTTGCCGAAAGATTCACGTTCCGCGCTTCCAGTGTCCTGGCAGAAGGAGGGAAGGACAAACACGACGCAAAACATAACGAGAAGGACGAATCGCGCGACGCACAGCCCGGTCCGCTCTCTGGCTCGCACCAGAGCCCGCACCCGCTCCCATTTCGGGGCCCCTTTGAGGGAAAGACGCATGACAGCCCCCGGCCGATTGGCGCGAGACTAGGCCCCCACACGGTCCGCGTCAAGCGAAACGTTTTTGCGAAACGATGTCGCGCACTATTCCAAGAAAGGCATTCGAGCAACCAATTCTGATCAGTATTTCCGCACTCTCTCGCGGAGCACATTTGGTGGCACGGTCGAACCGCGGGATCGCATTTCCTCACGCTAACTGCATGTGACCGACGTCACAGGACGCAGTGCGCCGTGGCACAGGAAAATGCTGGGCCAAGGTGTAAGCATTGATATGTGTAAGCGCTCCGTGAGAGGCGTCACGCGGAGGAAATTTTTCGGGATGCCTTGCTGGCGTGCGGAATCTTCAGGGGCGTGGAGACGGCGCTGAGGCCGGCCGGCAGGCGGATGGCTCCAGGGAGGCGCCGGGAGGGAGCGAGTCATGAATTCCATCCTGATTATCGTGGTCGTGGCCGTTGCTGCACTTCTGATTGTCGGGCTCGGTCGCGCTGTGAGGACGTACCTGAAGCTTCGAGGAAAGAGAATTGTATCGTGTCCGGAAACCGGTGAGGACGCGGCAGTGCGCGTGGCTGCGGGTAAAGCAGCGCTGGAATCTACTGTTGGGCACGAGCATTTGAGGTTGAGCGAATGCTCGCGCTGGCCCGAAAGGGAAGCATGCGGACAAATGTGTTTGCAGCAGATCAAAGAAGCGCCCAATGCCTGCCTGGTTTCCACAATCGTCAATAAGTGGTATGAGGGCAAGGAGTGCGCGTATTGCCACCAGCCTTTTGGCGAGTTGCACTGGGAGGATCATCATCCGGCGCTGGTAGACGCGCAGGGGAAGACGGTTCAGTGGAACGAAGTCCCCGCCGAGAAGCTGCAAGACGTGATGAAGACGCATTGGCCTGTCTGCTGGAACTGCCATATCGCCGAATCCTTCCGGCGCGAACATCCGGAGAGAGTGGTGGATCGGCCCGAGGACTCGCTGCGCATGCGGGTTTATAAATAAATAAGAGGAACTGTCTCGCTCCGGGTCATGACAAGGGAGCGGAGAGTGTGAGCCATCCTGAATTAGGCCGAGCCGGTTGCGCTCCCTGCGTCTCGCGAAAAAGATTCGCTTAAAGTGTCGCGCCCTCGACGAAGTTGTATCCGGAAAAGAAAAATTTCATTGATGGCCCATGAGCCGTGGCTTATGGGCTTACGGTGACTTTTTTCCCGGCGTACTTGACGATTTTGTCCGCCTTTTCCGTCAGTTCGCCTCCGATCCCGTGGTTCTCGCCAACAAAAACGATGCGGAACGAGCGGCTTGCGAGCATGCCGGGAAAGGATCCGGTGCGATCCCCGATGGTCAACGTTTGTGACGAGTTATCCCACGAAAACGGAATCGTTGCGTAGACGCCTTTTTCGTAGTCGTACGTATCGTTCTCATCTTCGTAGAGAGTGAACGTGCCGTTGGCGCCGCGGTAGACGCGAAGTTCGATGGGATCGGCGGATTTTTGTGCGGCGTATTCGACGTCCGGGCCCAGCGGAAGTATTGAGCCGGCTCGGACATAGAGCGGCATGCGGTCGATGGTGGTTGGAGCATCAATGGAGCGCCCGCCCTGAAGAGTCGCGCCGGTCCAGAAGTCGTACCACTCGGTAGTTGGCAAATAAAGTTGGCGAGTTGTGGCGCCGGGCTCGGTGACAGGATTTACTAGAATCGCCGGTCCGAAAAGGAATTGATCGCCGATGTTTTGCGCGCGAACGTCTTCGCGGAAGTCCATCACGAGCGGGCGCATGATGGTGTAACCCTCGTGTGTGGTTTTCCATGCGAGTGAATAAATGTAAGGCATCAGCCGGTAGCGGAGTTTGTCGTAAGCGATGAGAGTTTTCTCCGCCTCGGGACCGTAGGACCAGACCTCGTTCTGGTTCGTGGTGCGCGTGCCATGAGCGCGGAAAACGGGACAGAACGCGCCAAATTCGAACCAGCGGATATAGAGTTCGCGGTACGCGGGATCGTTGGGATTGGCGGAGACAAATCCGCCAATGTCGGTGGTCCAGTAGGGAAGGCCGGAAAGCGAGTAGTTGAGGCCGGCAGGAATCTGGCGGCGGAAAGTCTCCCAGTTCGGATCGACGTCGCCGGACCAGACGGCGGCGGCATTGCGCTGTTCGCCGGCGTACGCGGAGCGGGAAAGAATAAAGACGCGCTTCTTGTCGGAAGCTGCTCGCTGGCCGTCGTAAACGGCGGATGTGGTGTACAGAGGAAATTCGTTGGCGTAGCGCGCGCCATTTTCGCCGCCGTTCACTTTATTGGTGACAAGAATATTGGTTTCGCGTCCCTCGGTTTCCGGCTCGGTAGTGTCCAGCCACCAGGCATCAGCGCCGATTTTGAAGAGCGCGTTATTCATGAGGTTCCAATAGTATTTGCGCGCTTCCGGATTGAAGGCGTCGTAGAGCGCCATGCCGGGCGGATGAAAACTTTGCACCTTGGTGCGGTCAATGAAGAAGCCGCGTTTGTCCATGTCGTCGTAAACGGGCGAGCCGGGACGGAAATAAGGCCACACGGAAATCATCAGGTGCACATGATCGTTATGCAGGGTGTCGATCATGCCTTTGGGATCGGGATAGTTTTTATTGAAGACCGGGTCGCCCATGATGTTCCACCAGAACCAATCCTGGACGATGTTGTCGAGCGGGATGTGCTCTGCACGGTATTTTTGGGCGATGGCGATAAGCTCGGCCTGCGAGTCGTAGCGATTCTTGCATTGCCAGTAGCCATAAGCCCATTTGCCGAAGAGAGGCGCGGCGCCGGTGAGTTCGCGGTAGGAAGCGATGATGCGGTCGAAATCAGGCCCGTAGAGAAAATAATAGTCGATGGAATCGGAGACTTCGGAATTCAAGTAGAAGGCGTGGACGAAACGGTTGTTGAAGCGGCTGCGCGAGCCGTTGTTCCAGAAGATGCCGTAACCGTTGCTGGAGAGAAGAAGCGGGATGGAGATATTGGTGTTGTCCTGCGAGAGGTCGACAGCTTCGCCGCGATAGTTCCACACTCCCCCCTGGTGCTGGCCCAAGCCATAAAAAGCCTCTTGCGTGTCCCACATATTCACGAAGCGCTCGGAGCGATACGTTTTTTTGCCGTTCACTTCGGTTGGCGTGAGCGTGCGCGTGTTTTCCTGGGTAAGCTTGTGGCCCGCAGCGTCGTCGAAAACGATCGAGCTGTCCGCACGCATGATTTTGATCTGCAAGCTGGACGTGGCAAGAGTGATGACTTTAGGGTCGTCGGAGTGAAGAGAGAAATCGGCCTTCGGCCACGTCTTCTTGACGATCATCAGGTCAGGGTGTTGCGCCACGTCGCGCTTGATGGAGTAAACGATGTGGACGATGGAATCCGAGCAGACCTGGAATCGGAGGAAGCCCGTCTTGAGAACCAGAACGACTCCGTCGGGCTGCGGTTCGACGGCGTCCACGGGATTGACGGGAACCCATTGGGCCATCAGGGACGGGGTAGCGAGAAGGAAAGCCAAGGCGCTCAGGAGCGATATGTGCTTTTTGGAAAGTGATAGCATCAAAATTATGGAACTCCGTGAACGATAACGTTAATTTATGTCCGGCGTTCGGAAGCACATTGGCACTGCGGGTCCGAGCTTGTCAACGGCCTTTAATAACGAGAGTACTGAGCGAGGCTCGGCAGGCCAGAATCGGCAAGTCTAAGAAAAGTAAGGAGAAAGCTCGCGGTTCCGTCTTTTTTGTGATACAAGGCGGAGAACAGGGCCGAGGCAGCTTGGGATCTTGAGCGTGGAGGAGGATAGGAATGGTGCTCTGTGGGAGAATCTGCATGCTGGCATTCTTGATGGCATTGGGTCCGGAGTTTGCGGCCTCTTCGCCGGGTAAAGAACCTCAAACGGCCGCCAAACACGCCGCTCATGTCGCGAAGGCCCCGTTCGGCAAGTTGCCGGATGGCACGGAAATCGAGTCTTACACACTTTACAATTCGCGCGGGGCACACGCAAAAGTCATCACATTTGGCGCGACGCTGACGGAGCTCTTCGTTCCCGATAGACATGGAAAAATGGGCGACGTGGTCCTGGGCTTCGACAATCTGGATGGCTATGATTCCGGGCCGCATCCTTACTTTGGCGCCACGATTGGCCGCTACGCCAACCGGATTGCCAAGGGAAAATTCACACTGGACGGCAAGGAATATCAACTGGCGATCAACAATGGTCCAAACTCCCTTCACGGAGGGAAGGTAGGATTTGACCGGCGTGTGTGGAAGGCCGAGGAGCTGAAGGATAAAGAGGGAGCCGCGGTACGCTTCACGTATTTCAGTAAGGATGGCGAGGAAAACTTTCCCGGCAACCTCAAGGTAAGCGTAACGTACACGCTCACGAACACCAACGAGCTCAAGCTGCAATATTCCGCCGAAACGGACAAGGACACCATCCTCAATCTTACAAACCACAGCTACTTCAATCTTTCGGGCACGGACACCGGCAACATTCTGAAGTACGTTCTTTACATCAACGCGGACAAGTACACGCCGGTGGACTCCACGCTGATCCCGACAGGGAAAATCGAGAGCGTCGCGGGCACGCCGCTGGATTTCCGGAAGCCTACGGCGATCGGAGCGCGTATCGGTGAGCTTAAGGAAATCGGCGGCTACGACCACAACCTTGTTTTGAATGGAAAGGCTGGAACGTTGCGTCTTGCCGCGAAAGTCGTCGATCCGGAGTCCGGAAGAGAGATGGAAGTGTTTACGACGCAGCCGGGTGTGCAGTTCTATTCGGCGATTGGTTTGAACGGGAGCATCAAAGGGAAAGGCGGAGTGGCGTACGAAAAGTATGGCGCGATCTGCCTGGAGACGCAGCACTTTCCGGATTCGCCGAACCACCCCAACTTTCCCTCTGCGGTGTTAAAAGCGGGCGGACATTTTCACTCGGAAACGATTTACAAATTCTCGGCGAAATGACGTCTGGACCGGAATTCATCGGGCGACGCCGGGGCAGTTGTGTTTTGAGGGAACGTAAGAAGCTTATAGAGGAGAGGCGAATAGCAACCCTATGACCATCCCTTTCGCGAATGTTGTGCCCACCCAGCTGGTTCATCTCTCCCTCGTTGACGTCATCATCATCGTCTTTTACTTTGCGTTGGTGCTGGCCATCGGCTTTTACCTGCGTGGCCGCGCGAACACCGGCGAAGATTTCTTCATGGCCGGCCGCGAAATGACCGCGTGGGTGGCCGGACTAAGCTTTCTCTCCGCGAATCTAGGCGCCCTCGAGCTGATGGGCTGGGCGGGTTCGGCATACCAGTACGGCATTATGGCCACGCACTGGTACTGGATTGGCGCCATCCCCGCGATGCTTTTCCTCGCGCTTGTGATGATGCCGTTTTACTACATTTCCAAAACGCACTCGGTGCCGGGCTATTTGAAATTGCGGTTCGGAGAGCCTGCCCGCGCCGTCTCGGCGGTTTCTTTCGCGTTTATGACCGTGCTGATGAGCGGCGTCAACATGTTCGCCATGGCCAAGGTCATGCAAATCGTGCTGGGCTGGGATATCAATTTCAGCATTTGGGTTTCGGCGCTGACGGTGGCGATTTACGTCGCGCTCGGCGGGCTGAGGTCGGCCATTTTCAATGAAGTGCTGCAGTTCTTTTTGATTTGGGCGGGCGCTCTGCTAATTCCCATTCTTGGCCTGTACGAAGCCGGGGGCTGGAGCAACCTTAAAATACAAATCACCCACCGCTTCTCGGCGCAGTACGTTCACCTGTGGTCCGGCGTGGGCCACTTCAGCAGCAATCCGATGGGCATCAACTGGATCGGCATCGTCTTTGGATTGGCGGCGGTGATCTCCATGGGTTACTGGACGACGGATTTTCTCGTCGTGCAGCGCATCCTCGCGGCCAAGGATATTCGCAGCGCGGAGATGGCGCCCATTATCGGAGCGGGCTTCAAGATGATGGTTCCGCTCATCGTCATTTTGCCGGGACTTTTGGGGCTGGCCGTACTGCCGATGAAGCTCGTGCCGGAATCGGTGGCTACCGTTACAGGAGCGCTTAGTTACAATGATGTTCTTCCGCTGATGCTCGCACGCTATTGCGGCCCCGGTCTGCTCGGACTGGGCATTACCGCCTTGATCGCCGGGTTCATGTCCGGCATGGCGGGCAATGTGAGCGCCTTTACCACCGTCTGGACATACGACATTTACCGCCCGCTGATGAACAGCAAGGCCAGCGACAGCCACTATGTGAGTATGGGCCGCTGGACCACCGTGATCGGCGTCTTGATCAGCATCGGCACAGCCTACTTCGTGATGCAGTTCGCAAGCATCATGGACTATGTGCAAAATCTGTTCAGTTTTTTCATCGCTCCCCTATTCGGCACAGTTATCCTCGGCATGCTCTGGAAGCGCGCGACCGGTGCGGGCGGTTTTTGGGGGTTGCTCTGCGGCATCGTATCCTCCGTCAGCTTATGGGCGTGGGTTAAGATCGATCCCTACGCGTTGCGCTATGTGGCCCTGTCGCCGGATGCCAAAACTCTGGCCCAGGACATGTTTCAGGCGCTGTGGTCGTTCCTCGTGTGCGTACTCGTGACCGTCGTGGTGAGTTTGGTGACGAAGCCCAAGACCGACGCTGAATTGACGGGCCTAGTTTACGGACAGACCGAGATTCCGGCGGTCGGAAATGTTTCGTGGTATCAGAAGCCTCTCTTCTGGGCTGGAGTGGTTGTCGTCGTGTTCTTCATTCTTAACATCTATTTCTGGTAGTTCCGGCAATCGGAGGGCCGCAACATGATTTCCATTTGGTTTTTCATCGGTTTGTCGCTGCTCGTCAACGGCGTATTGATCCTGGTCGCCGGCGTTTACGAGATAAGCCATCCTCCGGCGCACGAAGTCGTGTTGTACCACTTGCACGCGAGCGTGTGGTGGGGCGCGCTGATGACGGTGATCGGAGGGTGGTATTGCTACCACTTCAAGCCAAGCCGGAAGAAGGTTTGAAGATGGGAAACAGCCCCGGCGCTTGAGATTGCTTTGATTCGCGGCTCAGCCAGCGGAAGATGATTGATTTCCAGAAAAGATAGAATGTAGCGCCGGGTAAATCCGGCGAAAGGTTTGGTAGCCGCGCTGCATCGTGAGGCTTGCTTCGCGGACCGGGCTTACTCGTTTTGCAACGCGCACCACGGCGTCGCACGCTTCATCCACACTTTTCCAGCATCCCGAACCAACGCCAGCGAGAATCGCCGCGCCGTAGGCCGCGCCTTCTTCCGCTTTCAAGATCTCCACTTCCTGTGCGTACGCGTCCGCTTGGATTTGCTGCCAAAGCGGTGAGCGTGCGCCGCCTCCGCCAAGCCGGATACGTTCGACGGGAACGTGAATTTCCTCGAAGATGGTGAAGGTGTCCTTCAAGCTGTAGGCGACGCCTTCGAGGATGGCGCGAATCAGATGGCTTCGTGTGTGCGAGGCGGAAAGGCCGACGAAGGCGGCGCGCGCGAAGGGATCGAGATGCGGAGTGCGTTCACCCATCAGGTAGGGCGCCCAGAACGCGCCCTCGGAGCCGGCTGGAGCACTCGCGGCTTCCGCAGAGAGGCGTTCATAGGGATCACGGCCATCGTCGGGTCCAGCGCCAAAACTATCGCGGAACCAGCGCAGCGAAAGCCCCGCGGCTTGCGTCACGCCCATGACGTGCCAGCGGCCTGGGATGGCGTGGCAGAACGTGTGCAGACGGCCTTTGGGATCGAGTGAAGGACGATCCGTTGCGGCAAAAACCACTCCGGAAGTGCCGATGGTGGCGCTGACCACACCTGCGCGCGTGATGCCCATGCCGACCGCGCCGGCAGCCTGATCGCCGGCACCGGCGACGACTGGCGTTCCCGCGCGGAGGCCGGTTGCGTTGGCTCCTGCCTCGGAGAGCCTGCCGCAAATATCCTGCGATTCGAATAGTTTCGGAAGGAGCTTTATGTCGATGCCGGTCTTGCTGAGCACCTCGCTCGACCAGGTTCTGTGCGCAACGTCGAGAAGGAGCGTTCCGGAAGCGTCGGCAACGTCGATGGCCGACTCGCCGGTAAGGCGCAGGCGGACGTAGTCTTTCGGAAGCATGATTTTGCGAACGCGCTGCCAATTCTTCGGCTCGTTCTCGCGGACCCAAAGAAGTTTGGTGAGCGTGAAGTTTGTCAGTGGAGGATTGCAGGTCAACTGAATAAGGCGACCCAGCCCGATGGTGCGCTCGAGTCCCTTGGATTGAGTTTCCGTGCGCTGGTCGCACCAGATGAGCGCCGGGCGGATGACTTCGTCGTTTTCGTCGAGAAGCACAGCTCCATGCATCTGGCCCGAAAAGCCGACCGCCGCAATCGATTCGGCTTTGAGGCCAGAAAGCTGTAGAGCTTTGCGAACGGCAAGAGCGGCGGCGCGCCACCAATCCCGTGGGTCTTGTTCAGCCCAGCCGGGCTCGGGGCTGGCAAAGTTGGCGTGCTCCTCTGTGCCCGAGGCGATGACCGCTCCGCGTTCATCCAGGATGACGGCGCGGGTTCCGCCGGTTCCGACGTCGATGCCAAGGATTGGAATGGGGCCTCCTTCTTACGCAAGACTAGCCGGAGTGATGCTTTCCGATCATCCTTCTGGTGAACGGAGAGAAAATGAATTTCCGGGCCCAGGCAAAAGACAGACTACAAAGGCGCACCGTGAACGTTCACGGTGGACATTTAAGACTAGAGACGAGGGCTTGTCAACGCAACGAATAGGGGACAACGAGAAGAGTGGTGGAATGCGAATTTCCGAGCAATGGCCACGCAATTGACAAGGGACAGAACGAATCACACAATGCCTCGGGTGAAATATTATTTGAGCTGCGGGAAGCAGTGCAGACAGGAGTCAGGCCGATGAGCGACTCGGAAGAAACCATGGATCGCAGAAGATTTTTGGGCAAGTCCGCGGCATTGATTGCGGGAAGCGCAGCGCTGCCCAGCACCGCCCTGTCCTACGAAAGGATCCTGGGCGCGAACGACCGCATCTCGCTGGCGCACATCGGAACGGGAAGCCGCGGAGAAGATCTGGCGTGGATTGCGGCGCAACTAAAGACCAGCCAAAACGCGGAAATCAGCGTGGTGTGCGATTTGTGGAAACTGAACCGGGAGAAATCCGCGGCGAAAAATGAGAAATATTATGGACGGGCGCCGCGGACTTTCGAGTATCTGGGAGATGTGCTCGCCCTGAAAGATGTGGATGCGGTGATTATTTCGACGCCGGAGCATTCGCACTCGCCGATTTTGAAGATGGCGGTCGAAGTCGGCAAGGACGCGTACGTGGAAAAACCGATGGGCAACGTGCTCGCGGAGGCGAAGGCGGCGCGCGACACGGTTCTAAAGAGCGATCGAATTGTGCAGGTCGGGACGCAGCATCGCAGCGAGGCGTATCCGCGCGCGGCGCATGATTTAGTGCAGACCGGCGTGCTTGGCGATGTGAGCAAAGTCGAGATAGTTTGGAATTACCATGGTCCGCGATGGCGTGGGCGCGAGGAAACGAAACTTATCCGTGAACAAGACACGGACTGGCGGAAGTGGCTGTTGACAAAACCTTATCGGCCGTTTGATCCGAAGATTTATTGCGAGTTTCGTTTGTACAAGGAATTTTCAAGCGGGATTCCGGATCAGTGGATGAGTCATGCGATTGATTTGGTGCATTGGTTCATGAAGGACAGCTTCCCCCGTTCGGCGGTCTCGCACGGCGGGGTTTTTGCGTGGGACGATGGCCGGGAAAACGCCGACACGTTTCACACTTTGCTGGAGTATCCGAAAGGCTTTTTGGTGAGTTACTCGACGAGCTTCGGAAATGACTCGCCGAGCTCGACGCGCTACATGGGCAAAAAAGCCACGCTGACGAATATAGGAGGCGAAGGCAGCCCGCGCTACCAGCTCGTCGAAGAGAAAGGCACGCACGAGGACGACCCTGACACCGACAAAAGGCGGGCGTCGAAGTACGTGCTCTTACCTGGGCAAACGGGGTTGCCGCCCATGGGGATAGGCGATCTCACGCTCGGGCACATGACGAACTGGTTCGAGTGCATGAGGTCGCGGGAGCAGCCGCATTGCACGGTACAGGACGGGTTCGCGCATTCGGTGGCCAACATGATGGCGACAGAAGCGTACTGGTCAGGGAAAAAGCAGTATTGGGATGCCGCCAGCGAAACGTTCGGCGACCGCGCGCCTCAAAGCTGAATCATAAACGTTTCGGCGAGCGCGTTCGAACGTGCTTAGGAAAGATATTTGATAGTCTCTTCGATCAACTTTGCGGTGGGCTCGTAGGGATCGCCTGACGCGTCGAATTCCATGGAGCAATACCCGCGATAGTTGCTGGCCTTCAGAATGTCGAACGATTTCTTCAGATCCACGGTGAATACTTTGCCGTCATCGTTCATCTCGCCGCCCTTCACGTGGCAAATATTGTACGCGTGCTGAAACATGGCTTGTAGAGCGCGGTAATTGAAATCCGCGTCCCCGGTCATCATGGAATTTGCGAAATCGGGCAGAGCGTGAAGATAAGGGTGGTTTACGGACTCGATGATTTTAACAATGAAAAAGGCGTCTTCGCTCACCAAATCATCGTTTTCCAGCGTGACCACCACATTTTTTCCGGCTGCGTAATCGGCCACGTCGCGAAGGCTTTCCGAAGCCCGTTCCACATTTGGGGGAGAATTCTTTGCGGCGGCAATGTGCGTACGAATGCCGGGAGAGCCGATAAACCCAGCGATGTCGACCCACTTCTTTGCGTAGACGACAGCCAGATCCCGAGCGGTTGCGTCGGCATCGTAGAAGCTATACGCCGCGCCAACGGCAATGTTCACGGGCCGCACTTTCGCCTTCTTCATGGCCCTCCGGAATTCGTCCAAGTAGTCTGGATCCGACGAGGTGAAATGGCTGCTGAGAGGCTCGATGTTGTGAATGTTAAATTTGGCAACCACGTGCGCCGGAAAATCGAGCAGGTTCATTGCGGGCAGATCATCGTCGCGGTCGCGATTGTCCGGGCTGACGATGTAGGCGCGAAACGGATACGACGGAATCGCGATGCGAGCGCGCGGTTCCGTGGGAAACGAAAGGTTCGGGTCGGGAATAGGTTCGCCGAGAGCGGTGGGAACGCTTCCGGCGAGGATTCCTCCGGCGGTCAAAGCGGAAAGCCGTTCCAGAAATTCCCGGCGTTTAAGCGTGTCCATGAGACTGTACCCTACTACATTTTGATTCGATTTGTTGACTCAGTGGATGTGATTGGGCAGTGAATCGGCAGTTATGTTTTTTCCTCGCCGGACTTTAGTTTCCATACGTTCCCACTGCAGCAAAAGCTTACTGAGCGGGAGCAACGCGGCGGCCGCTGTTTGTGCGGTGTTCGGACAGTTCTGGGGCGGCGTTTTCGCGCCTGTTCGCTTGACGCGAGCAGGGAAGGTGACTAGCCTTTGGCACAGAGTCAAGGCAGGGGGAACTATCAACGTTCAAGGAACAGACGCGAGCGCCAAGCCGCCGGTGGATACTGGAGCGGATGCCGGCGGCGTACGCGAGGGCGAAGTGCTTTGGACGCCGAGCGCCGCACAAGTGGAAGACGCGAACGTGACGCGATTTCTGAAGTGGCTAGCGCGCGAACGAGGACGGCAATTCGCGAGCTACGAGGCGTTGTGGAAGTGGTCCGTAACCGAACTGGAGGAATTTTGGCAAGCCATATGGGACTACTTCAGGGTCGAGTCGTCCGTGCCGCATTCGCGCGTGCTCGGCAAGCGCACGATGCCCGGAGCGGAGTGGTTTCCGGGCGCCCGGCTGAATTATGCACAGCATGTGCTAAGGCATGAACGTGCCGGAGGCGACGCAGTCTTGTTTATGAACGAGACGGCGCCGCTGAAGGGTGTGCCGTGGAGTACGTTTGCCGGGCAGGTGCGCGTCTTGGCGACGCGACTGCGTGAGTTAGGGGTGAAACCCGGCGATCGCGTGGTGGCGTACATGCCGAACATCCCGCAGACCATGATCGCGATGCTGGCGACCACGGCGATTGGAGCGATTTGGGCGTGCTGCTCGCCGGATTTTGGCTCGCGCGGCGTGCTCGACCGGATCCAACAGCTTTCGCCGAAAGTGCTTTTTTGCGTGGACGGCTACCGTTATGGCGGCAAAGCGTTTGACCGGAAGAGAGAGCTCGGCGAGATTATCGCGGCCCTCGATGGGCTCGAGCAGGTTTTGTACTTGCCTTACCTGAATGCCGAAGATCACACGGGCCCGTGTGAAGGGTCACTGGAGTGGAACGAAGTGCTGGAGCATGCGCCCGTCTCCCGCGAGGAGTTCGAGTTCGAGCAGGTTCCCTTCGGGCATCCGCTGTGGGTCTTGTTTTCTTCCGGCACAACGGGACTGCCAAAAGCGATTGTGCAGAGCCACGGCGGGATTCTGCTGGAGCAGTTAAAACTGCAGCATTTCCACATGGATTACCGCGAGGGGGAACGTGCGTTTTTCTTTACGACGACGGGATGGATGATGTGGAATTTTCTGGCAAGCATGCCTTTGAGCGGCGTGTGCCCGGTGTTGTATGACGGGAATCCGGCTTATCCCGCGCCGGATGTGCTTTGGGGCGTAGCGCAGGATTCGAAGGCGAGCTTTTTTGGGGCGAGCCCCGCATATGTGGATGCGATGGCTAAAGCCGGCATCGTGCCGCGCGAACGGTTTGACTTGTCGCACTTGCGAGCGATCATGCCGGCGGGTTCGCCGGTTTCGCCGGAATGCACGGCGTGGTTCTATAAGAACGTGAAAGCAGATGTTTGGATTGCGACCGGCAGCGGAGGGACGGATTGCTGCACGGGGTTCGTCGGCGGAGTGCCGACACTGCCGGTTTACGCAGGAGAGATTCAGGCGCGCTCGCTGGGAGTGGCTGCCTATGCGTTCAATGAGAAGGGCGAGAGCGTGGTGGATGAAGTCGGAGAATTCGTGCTGACCGAACCGATGCCGTCCATGCCGGTTTACTTCTGGGATGACAAGGACGGGTCGCGCTATCACGAATCCTATTTCGATATTTATCCGGGCGTTTGGCGGCACGGCGATTTTTTTCGCATAAACGGGCGAGGCGGCTGCTTTGTACTGGGAAGATCGGACGCGACGCTAAACCGGCAGGGAGTGCGAATCGGCACGGCGGAGATTTACCGGGCGCTGGCGGAGATCGAAGAAGTCGAGGATGCACTGGTCGTAAATCTGGACCTGCCGCGACGGAAAGTTTTTTATGCCGCTGTTCCTGAAACTCAGGGACAATCTCCAATTGGATGGGCCGCTTGAGCGGAAGATCTGCGAGTACCTCAGGCGGGAATACACGCCGCGGCATGTGCCGGATCGCCTTATCCAAGTGCCGGGAATTCCGATGACTCTCACGCGAAAAAAAATGGAAGTGCCCGTGCGCAAGATTTTGATGGGCGTACCGGCCGAGCAAGCCGCCAACCGGCATGCGATGGCTAATCCTGAGTCGCTTGATTTTTATGTGAATTACGCGAAGACGCAGAAGGATTATTCACTTGCGGACGAGCAGTTGATCGCCAGCTGGCAGGGGCGAAGTTCTTAGTCTGGAGAAAACCGATGGGCGCTGACGGCAAAGTCCGCAGTTTTACGCTGCCTTCTCAAATTGCCGATGTGCCGGGAACGGAGGGCTGGCGGTCCATGTATCCGTATTACACGCAGTTCCAGCCCGAAGACGATCAGCGCTTCTGGTTTTACAACGCCATGCATTTTCCGGAGCCCATGCCGGCGTTCGATGCGCTTACCGCGGAAATCCCTTACGAGGCGCTCGGCGCGTTCACGACGCGCATCTTCGTATTTCCGACGACCATGGGCATCGAACACCGCATCGTCAACGGGCGGATTTACATTACCGCGAATCCGGTCACTGAGCCGGCGGAGATCCAGCGGCGCCTGGCGATTTTTCAGGATCGCGCCGGCTACTACTACGAGAACTGGGAACGATTGTTCCGCGAATGGAAAGTGCGGCTGGAGAATCTGATCCACGAACTCGAAGCGATTCAGGTGCCGAAGCTGCCGGAATTCGACGACGCGGAAGTGGTGACGAAGGCGAAGGGGCTGGGCCAAAATCACTACATCCGCGAGAATTTTCACCGTACGATCGAACTCTTTTCGAAAATGTGGCACCACCATTTCGAGATGCTGATGCTTGGCTATGGCGCCTACATGGTGTTTTTCGATTTTTGTAAGAAGGCGTTTCCGGAAACCGCGGACCAGACGGTGGCGCGCATGGTTGCGGGCATCGAAGTGCTGATGTTCCGGCCCGACGATGAACTGAAGCGTCTGGCGAATCTGGCGATTGAATACGGCGTTGACGATCTGTTCGCGAGCGATTGCGATGCGAAGAAAGTGCTTGCCGGCATGAGCGCTCGTGGAGATGCTGGCCGCCGCTGGCTGGCGGAACTCGATAAGTCGCGCGAACCGTGGTTCCACATGTCGACAGGCGACGGCTTCTATCATCACCACCTCAGCTGGAACGATGATCTGTCCGTGCCGTTTGCGGCTTTGCCGCGCTACGTCGAGCAGCTTCGGCGAGGCGAGTCGTTGGAACGTCCGACGGAGCGGCTGAAGGCGGAGCGCGGGCGAATCATCGCCGAGTATCGCGAACTGCTGCGCAGCGAAGACGAGCGCGCGGCTTTTGACCAGATGCTCGGGCTCTGTCATCTGGTTTTCCCTTTCGTCGAAAATCATAAATTTTATTGCGAGCATTGGTTCACAACTCTTTTTTTCAAAAAAGTGCGCGAATTCGGCTCGTTGCTCGTTGCGAACGGCGTGCTGGCCGACGCGGGAGACGTATTTCATTTGCAATACGTGGAGATTGAAAGCGCCTTGGCAGATGTCAGCCTTGCGTGGGCGGGCGGCGGCAAGCCGCTGGGCGCCGCGCAATGGCGGCCGATTGTCGAGGAACGCAAACGCATCCTCGAAAAATTGAAAGAGTGGAGTCCGCCGCCGGCCCTGGGTCCGATTCCGCCTGCCATAAACGATCCGGCGCTGCAGATGCTTTGGGGCATCACTTCGGAGACGCTGGAATCATGGTCCCGGACGGCCGAACCCGGAAACGAGAAGGAGATTGTCGGTTTTGCCGCGTCGCCAGGAGTCGTGGAGGGTATTGCGCGCGTACTGAAAAATGTGAACGACATCGGGCAGATCCGCGAGGGCGAGATTTTAGTTTGTCCGGTCACCGCCCCGAGCTGGGGGCCTGTTTTCGGAAAAATTAAGGCTGCAGTCTCCGACATCGGCGGCACAATGTCACACGCTGCGATTGTCGCGCGCGAATATGGGTTGCCCGCCGTTGTCGGCACTGGCCAGGCGACGCAACGCATCAAAACGGGCCAGCGGCTGCGCGTCGATGGCAATCGTGGCATCGTACGAATTCTGGATTAAGCTTCGATGACCAAAGATAGTCCCAATCTAATAAACCGATTCGCCGAAATCGGGATAGCGGACCGGCCGACCGTTGGCGGCAAAGCGGCGAGCCTCGGCGAGCTTGCGCGCGCGGGGATTCGCGTGCCGCCCGGCTGCGTCGTCACGACGGCGGCGTTCGAACGATTCCTGGGGGCAATTGATCCCGCTGGCTCGATTCGCGCCGAAATCGAAAAATTGGCGGCGGACGATCTTGCTGCTTGTACGCGCGCCGGAGCCGAAGCACGCGGGCGTCTCCAAAGCGCGGCCTTTCCGGAAGACCTGCTGGAAAAAATCGCGGCTCACTATGCGGAACTTGAAACGCAGAGGAAGAGCGTCGGTTCCGGAGAGCCAGTCGCCATTCGTTCGAGCGCGACCAGCGAAGACAGCGCCGAAGCCAGTTTCGCGGGATTGCAGGACACGTATTTGTGGGTGCGCGGCGTGGATTCGGTGATCGAACACGTGAGGAAATGCTGGACGAGTTTGTACGCTCTCGAGTCGGTGATGTATCGCCGGCGGTTGAAGCTGCCGGAGCAGGGATTGGCGATGGGCGTGGTTATTCAGCGCATGATCGATTCGCGTTGTTCCGGCGTGATGTTCACGCGCAGCCCGAACACTGGCGACCGGTCGGTTGTCGTGGTAGAGGCGAGTTGGGGCTTGGGTTCGGCCATCGTCAGCGGTGAAGTGACTCCGGACAAATACGTGGTCGGAAAAATCACTGGCGAGATTATTCATCGTACCTTGTCGACGAAAGTGCGCCAGCATCGGCCGAACGTGGCGGGCAGCGGAGTAATCGATGAGGAGGTCGCTGCTGAACAGCAAAATGCCGCTTGCCTCAGCGACGACGAACTTCACGCGCTGGTGGAGATTGCGAAACGCGTCGAGCGTCACTACGGTTGTCCGCAAGATATCGAGTGGGCCATCGCACGGGATCTTCCCGAAGGAGAAAACATGTTTCTGCTGCAGAGCCGGCCGGAAACCGTATGGGCCGTCAAGGACGCAGCACCCGTTGCCGCTCCCAAGAGCAAACCCTTCGATCATGTGTTCACGCTCCTCGGCGGAGGAGCCGCCCCTAAATGAAGTTAACCAACGAGGACGTGCAGGAGATTCTGCAACTGCTCGATGCGACCACGTACGACGAACTGCATCTCGAAACAGAGCGCTTCAAGCTGACCCTTCACCGCAATCGCGAAAGCGGAGAGTGGACACGGGAAACGGAAATCGTTTCCGCTCCGAAAGTGATGCAAGCTCCGCCCGACGCAAGCGCTGCCGCGGCGCGCGATGACGCAACCGCTGTTACCTCCGCGAAGTCCGAGGATACGCGCAAGGCCGGATGGATCGAAGTGCGCGCGCATCTGCCGGGCACGTTTTATCGCGCTCCAAAGCCCGGTGCGCCGCCCTTCGTTGAAGTCGGGAGCCGCGTCGAGCAAGACAGCGTCGTGGCGATCATCGAGACGATGAAATTGATGAATGCAGTTCCGGCGCCGGCGCGCGGCGAGATTGTCGAAATCTGCATCGAAAATGCGCAATTTGCCCAAAAAGATGCGGTTCTGATGCGCATCAAGCTGGGGGGCGCATGACGTTGCGGCGCATTCTCATCGCCAATCGCGGCGAGATTGCCGTGCGCGTGATGGAAACTTGCCGGCACCTCGGGATCGAGACCGTGCTGGCGGCATCCGAAGCGGATCTGGATTCCATGGCCGCGCGGCTCGCGGATCGAACGATCTGTATTGGCCCGGCGAATTCGGCGGCGAGTTATCTGAATATCGAAGCGGTGGTCGCAGCCGCGGTTGCGGGCAAGGCGCAAGCGATTCATCCTGGCTACGGGTTTCTATCGGAAAATCAGAAGCTGGCCGAAGCTTGCGAACGCGCCGGCGTTATTTTTATCGGCCCAACCGTGGAGCAACTCGACGCCGTGGGCGACAAACTCAAAGCCCGCGCACACGCCGCTGCGGCCGGATTGGCCGGCGTTCCCGGCGGCGAGGTCGCTAGCCTCGACGAGGCTCGGCGGCTTGCCGATCACCTCGGCTGGCCAATCCTGATCAAGGCCGTCGGGGGAGGCGGAGGCCGCGGCATGAAGCAGGTGTGCGGCGTGGAGGAACTTGCCGCCGCGTTGGAAATGGCGGCGGCGGAAGCAAAAGCGAGCTTTGGCGATGCGCGTTTGTATCTCGAGCGCTACATCTCCCATGGCCGCCACATCGAAGCACAAATCCTTGGCGATGGCCATGACGTCATCCATCTCGGCACGCGAGACTGCTCGATCCAAAGGCGCTACCAGAAACTCGTCGAGGAAGCGTCGGCGCCAAACATCAGCGAAAAGCTACGGGAAGAGTTGCAGAATGCGGCCGTCAGGTTTGCGAGGCACCTGAAGTACGGTGGCCTGGGCACGGTGGAATTCCTCGTCGATTGCAACCGCGACGCGTTCTACTTCCTGGAGATGAACGCGCGCATTCAGGTCGAGCATCCGGTTACGGAAGCGATTTGTGGTCTGGATCTTGTCGAGGAACAAATCGCGGTCGCGGAGGGCCACAAGCTGCGATGGAAGCAGAGCGAAATTCAGTTCAGCGGGCACGCCATCGAATGCCGTATCAACGCGGAAGATTGGTTGCACGATTTTCGTCCAAGCCCCGGAACGGTGACGCGCGCAGTTTTTCCGGCCGGGCCGGGAATTCGCGTTGACTCCCATATCCAAACGGGCGCAGCGGTACCGCCGTATTACGATTCGCTGCTTGGTAAACTGATTGTGCATGGCGCGGACCGCGCGGATGCGCTTCTGAAAATGCGGCATGCACTTGCGAATTGCGAAATCACGGGCGTCGCCACGAATTTACCGATGCATGCCGCCTTACTGTGCGACGGCGATTTTGCGCGCGGCGGCCTGACTACTGCTTTCTTTCCGGGTTTCCTCCAGAATAGAACGAAGGAGGCAGCGTGAGATTGCCGGGCTTCATCGCCGTTCGCGCCGGGAGCTGAAATGGCGGAGATTCAACTCCTCGACGTTTCCATTCGCGACGGCAACCAGAGTTTATGGGGCGCGATGGGATTTACTACGCCGCAGATTCTGGAAATCGCGCCCATTATGGACCGCGTCGGATTCCGGGCGCTGGATTTTACTTCGAGCACGCGCATGGGCGTGGCGGTGCGCACGCACAAGGAAAATCCCTGGGAAGGCATTCGATTGACGCACGCCGCGATGCCGAGCACGCCCCTGCAACTAATCGGCACTGGACTTCGCTTCATTTCATGGGAGCTCCAGCCGCCCGAATTCATGCAGATTGTTTACGACCGCCTCGTGGAGAACGGCATTTCACGATTTGTGGTGCTGGACCCGATGCACGACGCGGAATCTTTGCTCGAATCGGCGCGGATGCTGAAGAAGGCGGGCGCCGCGGAAATCATCGCGGCGCTGACGTATACCATCAGCGAGGTCCATGACGATGTGTTCTACGCGAATCTTGCGGCGCGATTGTCAAAATCGGAACACATCGACCGCGCCTATATAAAGGACCCGTCCGGACTGCTGACGCCGGAGCGAGCGCGAACGCTGATTCCCGCGGTTCGCGCGCAATTGGGCGAAATGCCGTTGGAATTGCATTCGCACTGCACCATCGGCCTCTCGGCCAGAAGTTACATGGTCGCGGCGGAACTTGGCGTGAAAGTGCTGCACGTCGCCTGCGGACCGCTGTCGAACGGTTCTTCCTTGCCGGATGCCCAGCGAGTCGTTGCGAACTTGCGCGAACTGGGCCATACGGTGGATATCGACGATCGCGCCTTGGTGATGGTCGCCGATTATTTCACGCGATTGGCGGAAGCGGAGAATCTTCCCTCAGGGACGCCGCAGGAATACGACGCCTCGTTCTTGCGCCATCAGGTGGCGGGCGGTGTGATGACCACCACGCGGCGGCAGCTTGCCGAGCTTGGGCTCGAGCACAGATTTGCCGATGTGATGCGCGAAGTCGTCCAGGTTCGCGCGGAACTCGGCTATCCGATCATGGTGACGCCATTTCCGCAGATTGTTTGCACCCAGGCGCTCTACAACATCATCGGCGCCGAGCGTTATGAAAACGTATCCGACCAGTTGATCCGCTACGTGCTCGCGAAATTCTGGCGCCCCACGGTGCCTGTGGATGCGAACGTGAAAGACCGCATCCTGTCTCGTCCGCGCGCGAAAGAAATTGCTGCAGAGCCGGGGCCATTGGCGCCTCAAGAATTGCGCAAACGGTTTAAGCCTGGAATTTCCGATGAAGAGTTTTTGCTGCGGGCCACCATGCCGGCTGAGGAAGTGGACGCCATGCTCGCCGCTGGTCCCGCGCGGAGACATTACAATCCAGACATGCAGCCTGTTTACAAATTGCTGCGCGAATTGCAGAAGCGGCCGGCGGCCTCCGATATTGTTATCGAAAAGCCCGGCTTTCGATTTGAATTGCGCAGCGCCCTGGAACGAGAGGAGGCCCATGCGTGAGGACGCCGCGTTGACCGCTGCCCCATCACATTCTGCTGCTTTAATCGAGCGATTGCGCGGCACTCGTGCGTTCGTTCTTGATATGGACGGGACTCTGGTATTGGGCGACAAGACGAACCACGGCCTGAATCCCCTGCCGGGCGCGCTTGAATTTACGAGTTTGTTGTCGGAGCGCGGCGTACCATTTGTCCTGTTCACCAACGGGACGGCGCGCACGCCGCAGCAGTACGCGGGCATGCTGCGCGACGTCGGATTTTCGCTTCCAGAGAATGGAATCCTTACGCCGGCAAGCAGCGCGGCCGAACTCTTTCGGCGCCGCGGGTACCGCCGCATTTTGACGCTGGGCGGCGAAGGCCTTGAGAATCCGCTGCATGATGCCGGGCTGGAGACAGTAGCGCCAGAAGGCAAGCCCGAAGCGGACGCCATCCTGGTTGGCTGGTTCCGCGAGTTCACGTTTAGCGCGTTGGAAGCGGCGTGCCACGCGGCGCGGAATGGCGCGAAAGTTTACAGTTGTTCTCAGTCCCTCTATTTTGCGACCGCGCACGGAAAAGCGCTGGGCACTTCCCGCGCGATCTCTGCCATGATCAAGGATCTTACGGGTGCACGAATTCATGTTATCGGAAAGCCTGCGCTCGATGCCTTGCGTTGCGCGGCGCGGCAGCTCGGCGCCCGAACCAGGGAACTCACCGTGGTCGGCGACGATCCGTCGCTCGAAGTTCCGATGGCGTTGCGCGGAGGCGCGCTCGCTGTGGCCGTCAACACGGGCATCGGCACGGCGGACTCTTTCGCGCATTTGCCCGCGAAACAGCGCCCCCATCTCATCGTCCACGGCGTGGGCGAACTTCTCTCGCTCTACAAAGGCCAATGATGAATATCGCGGAATTGATAGCCATCGACGTCCACACCCACGCGGAAGTTTCCTGCCACCAGCCGGCGGATGAATTCGGCAGGGAATTCGACGACGCGAAAATCAAGTATTTCAATTCCGGCAAACTTCCCACGATTGCGGAAACCATCGAATACTATCGCAGCCGAAAAATCGGGCTGGTCATGTTCTCGGTGGACAGCGAATTTGAAATGGGACGTCGCCGGATTCCCAACGAGGAAGTCGCGGAGGCAGCCGCCGCGAATTCGGACATTATGATGGCTTTTGCCAGCGTTGATCCGCACAAAGGCAAGCTCGGCGTGCGCGAGATGCGACGGCTGCTTAAGGACCACGGCGTCAAGGGTTTTAAATTTCATCCAACCTCTCAGGGGTTTTTCCCGAATGACCGGATGGCGTATCCGATGTACGAAGTCGTCGCCGAATATGGCTTGCCGGCCATCTTTCATAGCGGGCATTCCGGCATGGGCACGGGTATGCCCGGGGGAGGAGGGCTGCGGTTGAAATATTCCAATCCGATGCACTTGGACGACGTTGCCGCGGATTTTCCGAACATGAAAATTGTGATCGCGCATCCATCGTGGCCCTGGCAGGACGAAGCGCTCTCTGTTTGCCTGCACAAGCCCAATGTGTACATCGATCTTTCGGGCTGGTCGCCGAAATACTTTTCGCCGCAGCTCGTGCAGTACGCCAACACGTTGCTGAAACACAAGATGCTCTTCGGCACGGATTTTCCGCTGATTACGCCGGACCGCTGGATGGAGGATTTTAAGCAGGCAGGATTCCGGCCCGAAGTGCACCCGCTGATTTTCAAAGAAAACGCGTGCCGGCTTCTTGGGCTCGGCGTGCCGCCAGCTTGCGATTAGATCCGGATTCCTGAATGACAGGGAAGCAAGGCCTCCCACATCCGGCACTTTCGATCAGGGAACCGTAACGACTATTTTGCCGATTTGCTCGTTGCCTTCCAAATATCGATGGGCCTCAACCATCCGGTCGAACGGAAACGTTTTCGCAATAACCGGGGCCAGCCATCCCGCGCCGAGACCTTCTTCGACAAATCGCCGCGCGCGTTCGAATCGTTGCGGGTCGTGGATAATTTCAAACACGACATAACCACGCATGGCAAATCCCTTCATGACGGATGGCCCGAAGGGGAAGATCGTATTTTGCGCTTGGCCGCTGAGATTGCCGTACAAAATCAGCCATCCTTGCGAACCCATCGCCGCCGCAAGCTGCGCGACAATGGGGCCTCCAATCGGATCGAACGCTACTTTTGCGCCCTTGCCGCCTGTTATTCTCAGGACCTCGGTCTCCAACTTCTCCCTTTCCGTCACCACGACGTGCGCCGCCCCAATTTTTCGCAATTTTTCTTCCTTAGCTGCCGTCCGCGTCACGGCAATCGGCACGGCACCAACATGATTGGCGATCTGGATGGCGGCGACCCCCACGCTGCTGGAAGCCGCGGTAATTATCACGGCGTCGCCCGCGCTAAGTTTGGAAATGTCGATCAGCGCTCCATACGCGGTCAGGTACTGCATCCAAATGGATGCACATTCATTTGTTCCCAGTCCAGCAGGCCGTTTGAGCAGAGAGGAAGCCGGCACGATGGCGTGTTCGGCATAAACGCCATAGCGGTTCATCGAAAAAGCCGGAATTACACAGACCTGCTCGCCGGTAGAAAAACCTTCAACGCCCTCGCCGAGAGCCTCGACGACGCCGGCGGCTTCGTAACCTAGCCGCGCCGGTAGTTGCGCCGTTTCAATATATCGGCCGGATCGAAAGGCGGCTTCGGCGCGGTTGAG
The DNA here is from genome assembly GCA_963824515.1 of uncultured Acidobacteriota bacterium. Lineage (GTDB taxonomy): Bacteria > Acidobacteriota > Terriglobia > Acidiferrales > UBA7541 > Acidiferrum. The sequence continues at coordinate 504,708 of CAWGPN010000022.1, read as the reverse complement.
ACCGATCGCTTCGATGCGCAAGCGAACTTCGCCGGCGCCCGGTTCGCCTATCTCGAGAGATTCGAACCGCAGAACCTCCGGCCCGCCAAATTCGTGGAATCGCACGACCTTTGTCCTCATATTTTGCTTTTCTCCCGTTTTTCCAAAATGCCCTATAACCTTGCCGAAACCCACCCAATCTATGACACACTCTCCGAACGAGCAAGCCCGGGAAAAAAGTGCGAATAACGACCAGTTCGCGCTTCCTGGAAAGCAAGCGCGGGGGAGTATGCATGGGTAGCGGCGGGTGAGAGTCCCGGTTCGATAATTTGAGTGCCTGGTGCTGGCAGGTTCCATCCAATCGTCGCCGCGAGGAGCGTTCATGCAGCGAATAATCGTTCGAGGTCTCGTAATCGGCTTGGCGTTCCTGTGCAGCGCCGGATGCCAGAAAAAATCCGGAACCACAGAATCCTCGCGAGACACTTCTTTGCCAGCCAACGTGGATGAATCCCGGCTGCTGCACGCAGACGAGGAGCCTGGAAACTGGATGAGCTATGGGCGGACTTACAGCGAACAACGCTTCAGTCCGTTGAAGCAGATCAATGACCAAAACGTCGGCCAGCTCGGCCTTGCGTGGTACGTGGATCTGAACATTCGCCGCGGCCAAGAATCCACACCGATCGTTGTCGACGGGGTGATGTACTTCACCACGGCATGGAGCAAGGTTTTTGCCGTGAACGCGGCGACGGGTCAAAAAATCTGGTCCTATGATCCGAAGGTTTCGCCCGAATGGGCCGTCAACGCCTGCTGCGACGTGGTCAATCGCGGCGTGGCTGTCTGGCGGGGCAAAGTCTTTGTCGGAACGCTCGACGGCCGCCTCGTGGCGCTCGACGCCGCGACAGGAAAACCGCTTTGGGAAACGCTCACCATCGATCCGAAATACCGCTACACCATCACCGGCGCGCCTCGCGTAGTGAAAGGCAAAGTGCTGATCGGCAATGGCGGTGCGGAAACGGGCGTGCGCGGTTACGTCTCCGCTTACGATTCGGATACCGGCAAATTGGCGTGGCGCTTCTACACAGTTCCCGGAGATCCATCGAAGCCGTTTGAGAGTCCCGCAATGGAGAAAGCCGCGAAGACCTGGAGCGGCACATGGTGGAAACTTGGCGGCGGCGGAACGGTCTGGGACTCCATCGTCTACGACCCCGAACTCGATTTGCTCTACATCGGCACCGGCAACGGAACTCCTTGGGATCGGCGAGCGCGCAGCCCGCAGGGAAAGGACAATCTTTTCACTTGTTCGATCGTCGCGCTCAAGCCCGAAACCGGCGAATATGTTTGGCATTACCAGGAAGTGCCCGGCGATGCATGGGATTACGATTCGGATGAACCGATTATTCTCGCCGACGTCTCCATTGACGGCACCCCGCGGAAAGTTCTCTTCCAAGCTCCCAAGGACGGTTTCTTTTACGTTCTCGATCGTGCCACCGGCAAATTGATCTCCGCGAAACCTTTCACCACTGTTACCTGGGCGACGGCCATCAATCCTGCGACAGGGCGCCCGATTGAGAACCCCAGCGCGCGCTATGAAAACGGCATCAAAGGTGCGCTGGTCGTTCCCGGTCCGATCGGCGCCCACAGTTGGCACCCCATGTCTTATAGCCCGCAAACGGGATTGGTCTACATTCCCGTGCAGGATGCCGGATTCTTCTACAAAGCTGACGAGCATTTTCACGCAAAAGATTTGGCAGGCAACACGGCGACCGATTTCGTGGCTGCCGGCATGCCGCAGTCACCGGCCGTGAAAAGGAGCATTCTCGCTGGCATCAAGGGACATCTGTCTGCCTGGGATCCCATCCAGCAAAAAGAAATCTGGCGCGTGGATCGAACCAGTCCTGTTAACGGCGGCGTTCTTTCGACAGCCGGGAATCTCGTCTTTCAGGGAACGGCGCAAGGCAATCTCGAAGCCTATCGAGCGGATAAAGGTGAAAAATTGTGGTCTGCTGAAACGCAAAGCGGTGTGGTTGCCGCTCCCATCAGCTACACCGTCAATGGCGAACAATATGTGGCCGTGGAAGTTGGCTGGGGTGGCGTTTTTCCCCTCGCCACAGGAGAAATCGCGTTGAAATCCGGACGCACTCAAAATATCAGCCGCATGATCGCTTTTAAGCTGAACGGCAAGGTCAGTTTGCCGCCGCTCCCGCAGTTCGCGCCTCCCAAATTAGATCCACCCAAGTCCACCGCAAGTGCGGCAACAATTCAAAAGGGCGAAGCCCTGTACCAGAGATACTGTTCCAGTTGCCATGGAGACGTAGCTGTAAGCGGCGGCGTGTTGCCGGATCTGCGCTACTCCGCCACGTTGGGCAACTCGGCTTGGTCCGACGTGATTCTTCGCGGCACGCTGCAATCGTACGGCATGGTTTCCTTTTCAAAAGAACTTTCGAAAGAAAACGCTGAGGCCATTCGCGCCTACGTTATTTTCCGGGCGAATCAATCGCTGGCCGAATCGAAATCGGCGCCGCGCTAGCACCCGCGCCGCTCACGGCACTGCCACGCCCGCCGTGCGACGTGCCAATTCGCGCTCGACAATCCGCCGCGCGTAAACGCCGCCCGAATCAATCTTCAAATCCATCATCTTGCGATTCCCATATCGTAAAACGTTCTGCTGCTGTGCGTCCAAAATGTCCATATCCTCCGCGAAAACGGTCGCCTGCGCATCGCGGATTCGAAACGTCAACCCTCGGTCCTCCAGTTGGAAGTTGCGCGCCATTCCCCAGTGATACCAGGTTGTTGTTTCCGTTTCCGGCGTCATCACGTTCACGACGATGCCTGTCACGCCCTTCGAACGGTCTCCCTGTGGCGCGCCCGTTCCCGCCAGCGCCACGCCGACGTCAATCATCACGTTGTAGGGAAGGGAAAAGCGGCAGATTTGCCAGCGATCGCATTTTTCGTGCGACTTGAGATTTGCCGCCCAGAACGGCGGCGGGTCGATGTCGTACATCCATCGCGTGGCCGTCACCGAATTTTCATCGGAAGTCGTTTTGATCGGCGCTTCGACGATTTCGTGCTGCCCGATGCTCGAAGGATGCACGTACGTTTCGTGCGACAGGTCCATCAGGTTGTCCACCAGCAACTGCGAGCTGCATTTCACGTTGTAAGTGCTTCCTTCGAATACCCAATTCGTATCCGAGCACCACGGCATCTCTGGAATTTTTCTTTCATCGGCGAGTTCCGGACTTCCGATCCATACCCAAACGAAGCGGTGCCGCTCCGCTACCGGATAAAAGCGAATCTTTGCATCCTTGTGCACCCCTGGTTGCCCGGGCATCCACACGCACTGTCCGCACGAATCGAATTCCAGTCCGTGATACTTGCAAATCAGATGGTCTCCCTGCAGGTAGCCTTTCGAAAGTGGCAGAAGACGATGCGGGCAGCAATCCTCGAACGCGCTCAGCGTTCCATTCGTCTGCCGGTAGAAAACGACCGGTTCCCCGCAAATCGTTCGCGCGAAGGGTGCATGTTTGATTTCGTGATCCCAGGCGGCGGCGTACCAATAGTCTCGCAAGAACATAGTTGTCTTCTCCTGGCATGTTTCATATGATGAAACACAATTTCATATTGTGACCTGGCGCGATTGTAACGCCGGTGCGTTCCGGTGCAAGCCGAATTCTTGATTCCGGAGCCACCCCCGAGGAAATGGAAACTTGTCTCCGTCCCACAAATTAAAATCACGGCCGTTGGACCGCGCCGAAGTCGGCGCCAGCAAGTCCCTGCAAAAAGCCATGCGCATTCTTCTGCACTTGGGAGATAACGGTCCTGAAATGAGCCTTGGTCAGATTTCTTCCGATCTCGCTCTCAACAAATCCACCGCCCACCGCCTCCTCCGCGCCATGGAGAAATTCCACCTGATCGAACAGAACCCGCTCAACGAAAAGTATTCGCTCGGCCTGAAATTTCACGAACTCGCGTCCCGAACGGTCCACACGCGTTCCCTGCAATACGAAGCGCGGCCCTTTCTCGTGGAGCTCGCGCGCCGCTCGAACGAAAGCGTCAGCCTCGCGGTTCCCGGCGCCGGCGGCGTCATCTGCCTGGACCGCATCGACTCCCCAAACTCCATCATCACCGTCCGCACTCTCATCGGTGAGCGATTCCCCGCGCATGCCACCGCTGCTGGCAAAGCGATCCTCGCCTGGCTCCCGCCCACCGAGGCCTACGCCGTCATCTTTCGCAATCCCATGAGGCGCTACACTCCTCTCACCGTCCTGCGTCTTCGGGACTTCAAGAATGTCCTCGACCTCACTCGCCGCCGGGGCTATGCTACCGACCACGAAGAATTGGAAAAGGGATTGAGCGGTCTTGCCGCTCCCGTCCTCTTTAAAGGCAATCGGGTCATCGCCGCTCTCGGCATGGCTGGGCCAACGCTCCGGTTTCTTGGTCCGGACCTCGAGGAAAAGATTGTTTTAATAAAGGATTTCGCGGCCAGGCTCTCAAAGTCTCTGAGCCGCGGGCCGGCCAACTTCGGCACCGTCATGGAGCCGCTCGCCGGATCAAGCTTGGGAGAAAGGCCCAAACCATCATGGAAAGGTCCTATCGCGCGGATCACGTCGGGAGTCTGCTGAGGCCGCCTGATTTATTGCAGGCGCGGCAAGTTCCCGGGAATGCGGAAAAGCTTCGTGCCCTCGAGGATCAGCACATCCTTCGGGTGCTTGCGAAACAGAAGGAACTTGGCTTCGACGTTTTCACGGATGGCGAGCTGCGCCGCCGGAATTTTATGAGTGACTTCACGGACGCCGTCGAAGGTTTTGATTTCGGCGACGCCGTGGCAAGAAGCTGGAAGGCCGAAGATACCGGCGCCGCTCCCGTCAGCAGCGTCGCCGGCATCGTCACGAAAAAGCTCCGCCAGGTTCGGCCCTTGACCGGCCACGAATTGCCATTCACGAAAGCGCACACCACCGGCGACATCAAAATGACTTTGCCGAGCGCCACGCAATTTCCGGCAATCTCCTTCAAGCGCGGCGTAACGGACAGCGTTTACAAAAATCACTCCGAGCTTTTGTGGGCCGTGGTTGACATCATGAAGAGCGATCTGGCCAAGCTTTCGAGCGACGGCGTGAAATACATTCAAATCGACGCGCCTCGCTACAGCTACTACATGGATCCCAAGTGGCGCGAATGGATTCGCAAGGAAATTGGAATGGATCCTGACGCAGCCCTGGACGAGGCCATCAAAGCCGATAACGCTTGCTTCCGCGCCGCCCGCCGTCCTGATGTCACACTGGCCATCCATCTTTGCCGCGGCAACAACCGCAGCCATTGGTACGCCGAAGGCGGTTACGACGCCATCGCCGAAAAAATGTTCGGCACTCTCGAAGCTGATCGCTTCCTGCTCGAATATGACGACGCCCGCTCCGGCACCTTCGAGCCGCTTCGCTTCATTCCCAAAGGCAAAACCGTAGTTCTGGGCCTCGTCAGCTCCAAAGTCCCCCAAATGGAAAATCCGGATGTGCTCGCCAAACGCATCGACGAAGCTGCAAAAATTGTACCCATGGAAAATCTCGCGCTCAGCCCGCAATGCGGCTTCGCCTCCACCGCCGAAGGAAATCTCATCACCGAAGACCGCCAATGGGCCAAGCTAAAATTAGTCGTAGACACCGCTCGACGTGTCTGGAACTAAGACCGCTTTTCCGACCGTTGATGCCGCTTCGCCGGTGCCATTTCCACGCTCGCGCTCCCAAAAGATCCTCAAGCGTCCCTTGGTAGTTGTTCAGTTTCCGATGACCGTTAATCAGGACTCGGCCAGAATCATTTACGTGGAGGCAAAGGAATCGGACCCCAATTTCTCGTTACCTGGAAAGTTTGAATGAATCGAAAAACTTTCGAACGTTCTTGGAATCCGCCCTCTGACGAGCCGTATCCACGACCATGAGCATGAACAACCGTCTCCTAACGGCGATCATCCGCATGCTAAGAGTCGAGTTCCCCCGCGCGTGAACTTCTAGATCTCGGGCTGGGTGCCCTCCGACTTCAAGTCTCTGTTCGCTAACAACATTCCCTTGCACTCTTGAGACGCTCCCGTCTCGTGCTGAGTTCAGCACTTCTTCGGCGGATCCGTTTGCAAGCCTTGGGTCCTCGAAATACGTGACGTTGTACGACGTGGTATTTGCGGGTGTGGCTACGATTTGGTGTGTGAGGATAGTTCCCCCTGTTGCCAATTCTACCTGTTGATCCTCAGCTTCGGGCTTACTGGGGAACTGCGCGGAAAAACTTCCGTCGGGCGCGCTGTATGACTGCCAACTGTAGGGCAGAAAATCATCGTAGTGCGCGATGGCGGTCGCGATAAGGACCCCGACGATTATGCCAGCGATTTGCCTCGCCGAGAGCTTCACGGACGACATTCTAGAACGGCGTTCTAGGAGGTCAACTCCGATTTGTCGGGTGCATAATCGGAAACTGACCGTCTTGGCACGCGCTGCCGCTTGACTTTTCCCGGACCGCGGAGAAAAATCGAGCCGTTCTCCGAGCAAAGAATTAGTGCGATCAGCGCATAATTTTTTTGCGTTTTTCCGGATTTGCTGTCAACCTCGCCTGCGTCCCTGCCACGCAACAGGAGGCAACATGTCTTCCACTCCCTATATCGGCGGCAAAAATATCGAAGCTCCACCGTCTGGTTTTTCTGATGTCGTCAATCCTGCGAATCAAAAGCCCTTTGCACGGATCTTCATGGCCCAGGAGCAGCACATGCGCGCGGCCATCGACGCCGCGGATGCGGCAAAAGCCGCCTGGGGGGCGACACTTGCCGCCGAGCGCGAGCGCATCCTGATGCGTGCCGCCGACGAGCTAGAGAAGGCTTCCGAAGAAATGATCGAACTCCTCATCGACGAGGCAGGTTCCACATTCGGCAAAGCACACTTCGAAATTCCTTTCGCAGCAAACCTGGTTCGCTCAATTGCCGGTGAAGCGCGACGAATTCGCGGCGATGTTTTTCCCTCGGATGTGCCGGGAATGATTTCCATGGCCATCCGCCGGCCTCTCGGAGTCGTCGCGGGAATTTCTCCATTCAACTTTCCCGTCGTGCTCTCCTTGAAGAAAGTTGCGTTCGCGCTGGCTTGCGGAAATACATTTGTCCTGAAACCGTCGGAAGAAACATCTCTTATCGGATTGAAGCTCGCGGAGATTTTTGGACGCGCAGGAGTGCCCGCAGGGGTTTTCAATGTAGTCCCCGGCGATGGCCCAACCCTCGCCAAAGTGCTCTTCGAGGATCCGCGCGTCAAGCTGGTCTCCTTTACCGGTTCCAGTGCGGTCGGAAGAATCATCGCCATCGAGTGTGCCAAGCGTGGCAAACGCTGTGTCTTGGAAATGGGCGGAAAAAGTCCGCTGATTATTTTGAAGGACGCCGACCTGGACTACGCGGTGGACACCGCGTGTTTTGGAATTTTCATCCATCAAGGACAAATCTGCATGGCGGGTTCACGGATAATCGTGGAAGCTCCAATCTACGAGGAATTCCTGAAACGCTTCGCGGCGAAGGCGCAGACCATGAAAGTCGGCGATCCACGCGATCCGCACACCGTGATTGGCCCGCTGATCCGCTCTTCGCAGTGCCCTATGATCGACAAAAAAATTAAGGAAGCGGTTGCCGGCGGCGCGCGGCTCCTGACCGGCGGCAAGTATGAAGGAAATTTCTATTACCCGACGGTCGTCGCGGATGTCACCCCGGATATGGCCGCATTTCGCGACGAACTGTTTGGTCCCGTCGCCGCAGTGACGAAAGCCAACGACGCGGATCACGCGCTGACACTCGCCAATAGTTCCACCTACGGTCTCTCTTCCGCGGTACTCACGAACAACTTACAACTCGCGATGCGCTTCGCTCTCGAACTCGAGGCGGGCATGGTCCATTTGAACGGCCCGACAATTCATGACGAGGGAACCGTTCCATTTGGCGGCGTGAAGGATTCGGGAATGGGCCGCGAAGGCGGCCGCTGGTCCACCGACGAGATGACCGAAGTGAAGTGGGTCACGATTCAGATGGGCCGTCGCCAATACCCCTTCTAACCGGCGACGAACTGCAAAATTCGTTACACGCAGGACCATGCGCGGCCACGCTGACCGCGTGGAATCACACATCGAAGAAAACAGTCTCTCCAGCTCCTTGCAAGATAACATTCCATTCCAGCGCCCCGGGACGCCCTTCGATTTTGTTTGCGATGAGCGTGGCCCGGCGGCCAGCTTCGACCAGGTTGAGCGCAAAGTCTTCCGCATTGCTCGGTTCATCAGGAAAATAGATGCGAGTAATAAGACGGCGCAACAGGCCACGCGTGAAGACGGAAACCGCAAGATGCGGCGCCTGTAGTTTTCCATCCGGGCCGGGAACTCGGCCAGGCTTGATGGTCGTAAAGCGAAACCGGCCCTCATCGTCCGTGGGCACGCGGCCGTAGCCGTTAAAACCAGGCTCGATCTGCTTTTCTTGCAGATCGTCCGGATGCGCGTACTTGCCATTCGAATTGGCTTGCCAGATTTCGATGACGCCATCAGGCACGGGCTTGCCTTCGCCATCCATAATTCGCCCGGTAAATTCCACGCGTTCGCCAGAAACACCCGGGCCCGCCAAATTGTCACGGTAGAGCCAGGAGAAACCAATCTTGAAAAATGGTCCGACGGTTTGTGACGTTGTCGCATGAAGGCTCATGATTTTCCTCCACGAGCATTCGATTCCATCGGGGTCGATTCTCGCCCGCGGAGCACAATATCGAAGCGGTAGCCGAGTGCCTGGAGGGGAACCGTCGTCTCCCAATCAAATTGGGAAATGAGCAGGTTCCGCGCCTTTTCATCGTCCGTGCAATTGAAAATCGGATCGAAGGGAATCAGCGGATCACCAGGGAAATACATTTGCGTCACGAGGCGTGTCGCGAACGCCGGGCCAAATAGTGAGAAATGAATGTGCGCCGGCCTCCACGCATTGTAATGATTTTTCCACGGATATTCGCCCGGACGAATGGTGACGAACCGGTAGCGTCCCTCGGAATCCGTCACGGCATGGCCGCAGCCGGTGAAGTTGGGGTCGAGCGGAGCATTGTGCTGATCTTTGCTGTGCAGATAGCGTCCCGCGGCGTTGGCTTGCCAGACTTCGACGAGGGTGTGCGGCACTGGCCTAGAATTTTCATCCACCACTCGGCCGCTTACGATAATCCGTTCGCCCAAAGGTTCACCGGAATGCTGACGAGTCAAATCGCAAGCTTTCACGTCGGCAATCTCCGGACCAAATTGCGGACCAGTAATTTCGGAAAGCGTATGGGGAAGCTGTACAAGCGTTTGTAACGGAGCGCGCTTAAGCGAAGAAACATAGAGAGGATGCAAATGCCGCGGTTGTGTGCCGGGGTAGTAGCGCCGATAACCCGGAATCCTGTCCATAGTGTTCCTCCTCACGGTCATTCACCTGTGCGGGGCATTCTATGGCACCCGGTAAAATTCCCGCAATACCGATTATCGAAATTATGTGCGCATATCGCTCAAAATCGTGTATCCTCTCTCGCCAAACTGGTTTTATTGCTTTTCTGGGGGATAACCATGGCTGCCGTGTTTTCGGATCCGGGCTCCAGGCGGAAAGGACCGGGGAAAGCCGATTCGAAACAACTGTCCCCGAGGACCGGTTCGAAGCGAAAGGAACCGGGCTCGGCGGATTCGAAACAACAAACGACGAGCCGCGGGGCTTTGAAGCCACAAGCGGCGGGCATGCCCGGTTCGAAACAAGGACTGCCAATCCAGGCCGCTTCGAATGGGCCGGCTACGGCTCCCACGAGCGTGTCGAGACAAATTGACGCGCATACCGGCGATCCCAATTTTATGACATCGCTGGCGCGTGGGCTGGCCGTGATCCAGGCATTCTCGCAACGCCAGCGGGAGCTCACCGTATCTCAAATCAGCGCGAAGACGGGTTTTTCGCGCGCCGCGGCGCGGCGCTGCCTTTATACTCTGGCGAAGCTTGGATTTGCCGCAACCGAGGACAGCAGGCACTTTCATCTGCGGGCAAGGATTCTTGCGCTCGGCCATTCCTACATTTCTTCCATGCCGCTGGCAGCAAGAGCGCAACCGATCCTAGAAAATATCAGCCATCTTCTGCATGAATCCTGTTCGATCGCGACGCTGGACAGGACCGAGATCATTTACATCGCACGGGCGAACGTTACGCGCATAATGTCCATCGATCTCGGCGTGGGGAGCCGGCTGCCGGCGTTTTGCACTTCGATGGGTCGCATCTTGATCGCCGACTTGCCGGCCGAGATGCTGGACGAATTTCTGGCGCGCGTGGAATTCAGGCGTTACACCGAACGAACGGTGGCGAACGCGGAAAAGCTGAAGCAGGTTCTGCGTGTGGTCCAGCGTACCGGCTACTGCATCGTGGATCAGGAGCTGGAGTCTGGCCTGCGGTCGTTAGCGGTTCCCATTCGAGATTCCGCCGGGCGAGTGGTGGCCGCATTGAACGTCGGGACCCACGCGCAACGAGTCTCCATGCAAGAGATGCAAAACAGGCTTCTGCCGCAACTCAAAGCCGCGGCGCAGGAACTGTCGCTGATCGTGAGGTGAGAGGAACGAGTGCGTCAGGATTGTGAGGAAGGCAGGAAGCGGCGGATTTGAACGATATTCGCACGAGCGCCCGATTAATAACTTGACAGCGGCGATTTGAAGGATTAGACCTGCACGCAAGACGGGGTGTATTGATAATTTGGATTGGGAAATTTGCTGGTTCGAATCGTTCGTAGGAGGGGGAAGCATGAGGCGAAGCATAGCGTTATGGGCCTTACTTGGGATCGTGATTCTCTGTGGGTGGGCGAAACCGGCATATTCGCAGGCCGGCACAACCGCCGCCCAACTAAACGGAACCGTAAAGGATCCCAGCGGAAGTTCGGTCGCGAAGGCCTCGCTCACTTTGCGGGAAGTGAATACCAATCGCACGTATACGGCCGTCTCGAATGACAACGGTCTCTACGTCATTCCCAACCTTCCTCCGGGGACTTACCAATTGTCGGCGGAAGCCACCGGCTTCGCGAAATCTACTCAAACAGGGATCGTCCTGACGGTGGGTCAAGTGGCCACGATCGATGTAAACCTGAGCGTAGCGCAGAGCGCGGAAAAAGTGGTGGTCACAACGGAAACGCCTCCCGTCGAGCCTACGCGGACGGAGATCAGCCAGGTGATCGACACGAAACAGATCCAGGATTTGCCGATCAGCGGCCGGCTGTTCACGGATTTTGCTCTTTTGACGCCGGGAGTATCCACGGGGCGGACGAGCTTGCAATCCACAATCACGGAGTTCGAAGTCACCCGCATTTCTTTTGGCGGTATGCGCGACTTAAGCAATGCGGTTACGGTGGACGGGGCAGACACGGTCAATACCGCGACGGGATCGCAACGGGCGACACCCTCGCAGGAGGCAGTAAGCGAGTTCCGCGTGGTTAACAATGGATTTGGAGCGGAATACGGCCGGGCACTGGGCGGAATCGTCAATATCGTCACGAAATCGGGGACGAATGATTTGCACGGGTCGGTTTACGACTATTTACAGAACAACGCGACGAATGCGCGGTCGCTCTTGCAGCCTGCGCCGCAAGCAGATGCGCTGCGACAGAATCAGTTTGGTGCAACGCTGGGTGGCCCGATCAAGAAGGACAAGACTTTCTTCTTTATGAATTATGAGGGCCAGCGGCGCGGAGAGTCACCCACGTATCCAGCCACATTGCTCAACGACTTGACTCTCATCAACCAAGCCAAGGTAGCACTCAATATCGCCCCAGAGAATTTGGGCGTGTTGAAAACAAAGGATAACGACAATGCTCTCATTAAGATCGATCACCAGATCAACTCGAACAACCGGCTCTCCTTGCGTTACAACATCTTTGATGGGCGAGAGTTGAACTTGCTGGTTGGGGATACTCTCGACGGCGGCGGAATCGGCGCCCCAAGCAGCGGCCACGATGCCTTCATTCGCGACCAGGATTTGGTAGGCACACTAAATTCGCAGCTAAGTCCCTCCGTGGTGAACACCGCGCTCTTTCAGTGGGGCCGCCGCCACTATAATTTTCCAGGAGTTACGGGGCAGCCCAACTTGGACATCCCGAATGATTTGTTGTTTGGCCATAACTTCGGAGTACTGGATGCCATCTACGAGTCTCGCGAGCAGGCAACGGACTCCCTGGCCTGGGTGAAGGGCTCGCATCTGCTCAAATTTGGGGTGGACACGAATTTCATCCAAAATTTTGTCATCTGGCCCGGATTCACGCCGATGCGAATCGTCCTGCCGGGCATCAATTGCCTTGTGGATTTTGCAAATTATGTTTCAGATGCCGGGATCCCTGATTCACCGAATCCAGGAGATACTTGCCCGCTCCCGCCGTTTATGAACGGAGTGCCAATCGTTTTCTGGGGCGCCCCCATCGGATCGGGGCCCGTGCCGGCACCTGGCGACGCCGGCTTCCCGACGTTTCCGCCTTCCATCCCGACGAATTGGCAGAACGCGTATCTGCCATCCCAGGCTGTGAATTTCTCGGAAACGCTCAATCACAGCTATTACGGCTTCTATGCTCAGGATCAGTGGAGGATTACGCCCAAGCTGACATTGAACTACGGCCTGCGGTACGATTTCGAGAAAGGCCTTTCCAAGCAAATCAATCCTGACTACAAGGGCTTTCAACCGCGCGTGGGGATTGCATATTCCCCGAACCACAACACCGTGATTCGCGCGGGATTCGGAATGTTCGACGACCGCTATAACCTTTCTTTCCTATTCATCACGCAACCGCAGAGGCCCGCGACGATTCCGGGGCTGCCGCTGCCCGGCTTCATCAGTCCTTTGCAAGGAGTTCGGCAAGGAGCAGACACCGCCACCTGGACACTGAATCAACTTCCATTTGGAATACCAGGCGCACCTTCTCCGGCGGACACCGCAGCAACTATGGTCCTCAACGGCCAATATTTGGTGCCTAACAATCTCGTGGCACCTACGACCGTGGGGGACGGATTGGTGGATCACGCAAGTAAGATTCCGTACTCGGAACAGGCCAGCCTTGAAATAGACCATGAACTGGGCAAAGGGCTCGTACTGAGCGCAGGGTATCTGTTCGTGTCGGCACACAAGATCGTGCGCGCCCAAAACCTGAACGTGTGCCCAGTCAGCGGCGTTTCCACCGGCCCGTATCAATGCGCGCCGGGAGGAACGCCTTTGCCGGATTGGCCAACGGGCAAGAACTACTACAACAATGGAGTGCTATACCCTTCGGGCCTGATGTACTATACCGACAACAGCGGCAACAGCATCTACCATGGGCTGACACTCTCGGCGAATGAACGCCTCGGCAGTTATTTCCGGATGAGCGCGAATTATACCTATTCCAAAACGCTGGACGATGGCACGTTTACGACCTTCGTCAGCACCCCACAAGACCTTTACAACCGGGCGTTGGAACGCGCCAATTCGAATCAGGACTTGAGGCACAGATTCATCGCCAACTTCACGGCGGACGCCCCGGATAAGTCGTTTCTCAGAAACTTTGAGTTGAGCAGCATCATTACGGCACAGTCGGGACGTCCCTTCACCATGTTTGTGGGTTTCGATGCCAATGGAGATACCAATCCCGTGACGGATCGCGTCGGCAACGCCGCTCGAAACACGTATTGGGGAGATTCTCTGATGACGTGGGACCTTCGAGTATCGCGTTCCTTCAACTTCCGTGAGCACAACAAGATCGAGTTTGCGGTAGACGCGTTCAATGCGTTTAACCGCGCCAACGTCAACGAAGTAACATCCGTATACGGAACCTACAACTTCTGCAACGGGCAGGTTCCTTCACACTACAAGGACGCCGCTTCTATCGCGATTCAGCAGGTCCAAAACGTAGGCGGGTGCCCCGTGGCTGGTCCGCCAGTTCCCAATCCGCAGTTTGGCGGGCCGCGAACGATGTTTAACCCGCGGCAATTTCAGTTCTCTTTGAAGTATTCTTTCTAGGGATGCCGGACCGGAAGTGGAGTGAGGTGTCCGCCTCACTCCATCTGCACGGCTGCATACTTGAAACCGGTAGAGCGCGGCCCGGAAAGTCGATTCCTTCCTAGCAGTAACGGCATCGCAGGTTGATAGACCGAAAGAGCCTATATGGAGCCGCTTGGGCTGGTGCTGTGGCTTCCCTTGAGGCTGCCGAGGATGCCAGCATTGTGCAGGCTGAGGAAGCGAAAGAGCGTGCCATGGCGCTCAAGTTGAAGGATGTCCGAAAGATTGCGTTGTCGCTCGAGAAAGTCGAGGAAGGCCTGTCGTACGGAACGCCGGCATTCAAAGCCGGCGGCAAATTGCTGGCGCGGCTTCGTGAGGATGGAGATTCGCTCGTCGTGGGCACGACCTTCGAAGAGCGAGAAGAGATGATGGCGGCTGATCCAGAGACCTACTACATCACCGATCACTACCTAAACTACCCGTGGGTTCTGGTGCGTCTCTCGCGAGTGAAATCCGACGAAATGCGAGATCTGCTCGGACGGGCATTGCGCCTGGCCTCCAGAAAGCCGCGGGGCGCAACTGCGAAGAGGAAGGCTGACAGCTCGCGGCGAGGCTGGGGAGAATAGGACCAGGTTGCCGCTTGAAGTTTTCGAAGTTAAAGACGGAAGAGAATATTGGCTTGACCGGAGATAGGAACGCGGCTTGATGCCCGAGGAGGTCTTTTAGATGGATGAACGCCAGCGCTACGAGCAGGGAATGAAGACGCGCCGCGCGGTGTTGGGAGACGCGCACGTGGACGCCACGCTGAAAAACCGTAATGAATTCACGGACGCGTTTCAGGATTTCCTGACGCGCTACGCGTGGGGAGAAATCTGGAGCAGTCCGGGCCTGCCGAAGGAAACCCGAAGCATGCTTACTCTGGCCATGATGGTCGCGCTGAATCGTCCGGACGAATTGCGCATGCACTTGCGGGCGGCATTGAACATCGGTGTAACGCGAGAACAGATTCAGGAAGTGCTGCTGCAAACCGCTGTCTACTGCGGCTTGCCGGCTGCGAACTCCGCATTTCACATCGCCATGGAAGTCATCTCCGAGCACCAGCGGTGAATCATTTCAGGTTGAACCCGAAACACTGAAGGCGCTCTTCGTGAGAACTCAAGTCGGAATTGTCGGAGCTGGACCTGCGGGGCTGCTGCTCTCTCATCTTTTGCATTTGCAAGGAATCGAATCAGTGGTGCTGGAGGCGCGGAGCCGCGAGTACATCGAGGAGCGCGTGCGCGCAGGGATCCTCGAGCAGGGGACGCTGGATCTGCTGAACGAGACGGGGGTTGGCGCGCGGATGATGCAGCAGGGGCTAGTTCATCACGGAATTGAATTGCAATTCGGGCGCCAGCGGCACCGCATTGATTTTGAAGAGCTCACCGGCGGCAGCTTGCCGAACTCGATTACGTGACCAGCTCTCGAGCCGCCTCCATCTCGCTAGCCGAGAATTATGTCGGTTTGCCTATGGACTGAGCGTGCCTTTGGCAGTTGTCGCGCTGCTCCCTGATGCCGGAGCAGAAGGAGTGGATCGGGGATTCCCGATTGATGGAAGAAGGCCCGCTGTACGGAGAGGGAAAGAAAATGCCAACTACCAAGCGATATCAAACCGGATTGGTGGTGCTTTTTTTCTTGACGTGGGGCAGCGTGTTTCTCGCGCGCATGAGCGTTTTGTACCTGGCGCCGTTTATTGCGCCGGATCTGCATCTGAGCCACGAGCAGGTCGGACTGCTGGCATCGGCTCTGGCGCTCGCTTGGGCGGCATCGGGTTTAATTTTTGGGGCGGTCTCCGACCGGATTGGCCGGCGTCCGGTTTTGATCCCGGCTGTTTTTTTATTTTCGATTTTTTCCTGGCTTTCCGGGATTGCACGATCTTTCGGGGAGCTGCTCTTCATTCGAACGCTGCTGGGAGTTGCCGAGGGGCCGACCTGGCCGACGATGACTTCGATGATCGAGGCGTCCACCGAGCCAAAGAAGCCGCGGACGGAACATCGGTTTCGTTGTTAGCGCCGCCTCTCTCGTGGGATTGGCTCTAGCGCCGGTCTTAACGACGCAGATTGCCGCGCGGTTCGGTTGGCGCGTGGCGTTTTTCGTCACCGGAATTCCCGGAATGATTCTGGGTATCTTGATTTGGAGATTTGTGAAAGAACCAGGGGAGGGAGAGACAGCCGCCCATCACCATGCTAAGCCATCCCTGAAGGATTATTTGTCGCTTCTTCGGTACCGGAATATTTTGCTGTGCTGTTTGGGTGCGGCGGGCTTCATGGCCTGGCTGTTTGTCATGAACGTGTTCGCGCCGCTGTATATCACGGAGGTCTCTCATCGCACCGCCACCCTGGCGGGGTTCATCATCGGCGCGTGCGGATTAGGCGGTTTTTTGGGAGGTTGGATTTTCCCTTGGATTTCTGATAGTGCGGGCCGGAGACCAACGTTGATCTTCATTGCCCTTCTCGCCGCAAGCGCCCCGCTGATCTTCCAGGTGCCATTTCTGAATGCCCATCCCTGGTTGATGGCGGTAGCCGGATTTATTGCCAACACCGCACAGGGTATCTCGGCATTGGTTTTGGTGCTGGTGCCCACCGAAAGTGTTCCCGCGAAGTTTGCTGCCACAGCCATCGGACTGGCGACACTTGTCGGAGAGGTTGTGGGGGGCGCGATGGCTCCCGCGCTGGCCGGCGCCGCCGCGAACCATTATGGACTTGCAGCGCCTCTCTGGATCGCCAGCGGGGGAGCCATCCTGGTTTTGCTTGCGGCGCTATTCATGACGGAAACTGCGCCGTCCGAAGCTGGCCTGTTGAAGAACGCTTGATCGATTACCAATGCAAATTGTCAAGGTGGTGAGCAGTGGAATGCTGCGCGATCCGAAAAGAATGGCGCGCCCGGCCAGATTCGAACTGGCGACCCTCTGCTTAGAAGGCAGACGCTCTATCCAACTGAGCTACGGGCGCATCCTTGGCTACTCGATTCATTCTACTGCTGTTACGCGACTTTTTCGAGATCGACTTCTCTCGAAATTCTTGGAGCACTTGGAGCAACTTCGATGGTTGGGACCGTGAAACCTACTCCAACTCGTTCGGCTTCATCGAGACGACGGCCTAGTTCGAACTCCATTCGGGAGTAGAGTTCGGACATTGTCTCGGGTTGATGTCCCATCCAAAAGTTGTTGATGTCCTCCTGACACCTTTCTCCTCTCAGCCATGTCTTTCGGAACCGGCGAAAGGCATGGAATCCCATTCCCTTCTCGTCGATTCCCATGACCTTCAGGCGCGGCGTCAGCCAACGCTGCTCAAGATTGTTGTGCAGATACGGCGTGCCGTTTCGGGTCTCGAACAGCAAGCCACTCTTGCCGCTGATAAATACTCGCAGGTACTCTGCGACTTCAGTTGACAGGTCAACCTCTCGCGTGCCGGCATCGGTCTTGAGATAACGGACGATTCGAGGTGTATCCCGATCCACTTGTTGGGCCACTTCAATCGTTCGACCTTCGTTCACGAAATGCTTCGTCTCCAGCGCCAAAGCCTCAGAGATTCGCATTCCGGTCGCGGCAAGCAGAACGTAAAGCGCCTGCTCCTCGCCTGTGCTCTTAGACACAAGCGAGTTGACTGCATCCACCCGGAGGGCGGGACGGCGTTGCTGTTTTGGATTGACGATAGGAAGATCCATTACTGACCTGTCCCACTTTCGCCGATGAATTGGCTCACCAGTTCTGCCATCCTTTAGCGACGCCACGATTTGCCCGATGTACTCGGCATACTTGTTCACCGTGCGTGCCGAAAGAGACTTCTTCATCTTGTCTACTAGCGGCTTCACGGTGAGGTTGTGCACATCGGCTAAGGGGAGATCGCCAATCTCTGGAAGGATCCACTTGTTCAAAGCGGCCTCGATGCTCGAAGCATCCTTGATTGGTTCTCTGTCCCGAGTCTGGGCCCAACGAACGTACACCTTCGCTTGCTCTTGAAAAGTGATTTCGCCGAGAACGACGCGGTTAAACCGCTCTTCCGAGTTCGCACCTGAGTTCTCGACCATTTCGCGGGCCTTGCGAAGCACGTCCGTTGATGGCGGCTTCGGGTTTCCGCTACGGTCGAAAACTACCGGCGCGACCTTTTCATTCATGTTGATGCGTTGTTGCTGTCCTTCGACATCCATCCGCCATCTGACCCGATACCACTTTCCAGCGATGACGACAGTGCCATTTTGACCGCTGCGACGTGACATAGACTTTCGTCCATTCCGTCGTTGCAGCGGTTGCGCGGCAGAAATGGTAGCAGAAACACATTGTTTGTTGTTAATCTCGGTTGGAAGCTTGAGGGGAGTTGACACAGACGGATCCATTGGGATTACCGTCCGCGCCGATTGGCGGGGATTATCGCTTCCGCAGTGTGGAAGCGCTTATATGGACCTTGAGAACTTCGTTGGCTGCGCGGTTGATTCCGGTGGATGCCCAGCCAGCCGGTCGCAGCCAAAATCTCTACTTATAACACTATCAAACAAATGGACTTATGTCAAGCGTCCAGTGCCAGGCGGCGCCTTCCAGGCCGTCGTGATCCGAGATCGCGGACTTGTCTTCCAATCCCCTTGGTGGAATAATCTCGCCATGGTCATAGGCAATAGACTCAAGGAACTTCGCGAACAAAAGAAAATGAGCCAGGGCGATATTGAGAAGCGCACTGGCCTCCTCCGATGCTACATTTCCCGCGTCGAGAACGGCCATACCGTTCCCGCGGTCGCGACGCTGGAAAAGCTCGCTCGTGCTTTAGAAGTGCCGATGTACAAGCTCTTCTATGAAGGCACCGAGCCCCCGAAGGTCCCAAATCTACTCACACGCAAGTCACCGGACGAGAACTCATGGGGCGGTTCTGGCAAGGACGCCAAGTTTTTTAACAAGCTTCGTCGTTTGTTAGCCAAGGCCAAAGAGCAAGATCGCAAGCTGATCCTGTACACGGCGCAGAAGATAGCCCGTTAATATCCACTTCGGCTTGATTCAACCTACTTGAAACTCGATGCAATCTTGATTTTGGATTTTTGCGATCTCGTCACAGCTAAATCGTAGAGCCCGGAGGGCCCGTTTATCGTTGCACTGTAAAAGCCGTCGCCCTGTCGAACGTTATACAGAGCGATTGCGGCAGCGCCTTGATTTCCTTCCACATGAGGTAACAAACTCACCTTAAGCAAACCCTCGGCAGTAATTTCCAGAATCAAATGTCCAGGCGCGATCTCGGCGTCAACCTGAAACACGGCCTTCGCTGTGTAAGTACCATCTTGATTCGCTGTGTCAGTTTCGTTTGAGAATGTCAATTTCGGCGGGGGTAATCTATTGTTCACTATGGCGGTGCCGTTGTTGTCTCGACCGATGTTTATCCCGGCTGGAGCAGTTTGAGGCGGATGAGAAGGCGATTGGGGAAGCGCATGGACCGAGGCGGGTATAGGAGTCTTTAAGTACGCAATGAATGGCGGACGAGGCGGAATGACCGGTCCGGGTGCAACCCCTTTATTCGCTAAGGAGTAGGCTATCGCTATCACCGGCGTTGCGACCAGAGTGACGACGAATGAAAGCACGACGGGCAATACCCATTTCGGTTTCTCTACGTTAATGATTTCCGCGCCTGAGCTGTCGAGTATTCGACGACGAGTTGATGTGGAATTGACAATCCGCTTAAGTTGTCTTCTTTCAGCTGAATATAAGAGGCCAAGCCCGAAACACACGCAAACGAACGGCAACGTGGGGTTGAGCACCCAGGGTGGAAGGCTGCTGTGGAGTTTTACAAGCGACTCTGTCCTTCCATAGTTGTCGAGGAGCCACACAAAAGCATCAAACGCCGGGATGCTGAGAAATGCCGCTCCGCCGACTCGCTCAGATTGTTCGATTGACGGCAAGACGTGAAACCACCCTTCCGAACTCATTTAGTTGCAGCTTACCGCGATGCCGGTGCGGTAGCAACGGCGGGCGGTGGCCAGAGTGATGATGGATTTTCAAAAAGAATTTCTGGTAATATCCAGATGTTGGGTTGATTCTCAGACGAGATTTTGTTCGTCGAGTCGGGTAACCCAACCTCTCGGATCGAAACGCAACAGAAAGGTTTCGATCTCATCTGTCCGAGAGCGGCGACTAGCTAGCGCGACCTGTCAGGGACAGGAGCCGGGCGCGGCTACCAGCCAAGATGTAAGAGCAGCGTAAGAATTTACCTGCAAGCAACATCATTTAGCACGACGCCAACCGTCACCGGCAGACGGACCCTATGGGGCGGAGTGTTCTAAATGATTGACGATAATTTCCTTTCACAATCTGAAGTTGTGGGCGAGCGGCAGGACGATCTTCCTTGCTATTTGTGCGGGGAGTACGGCGATATCATAATAATTAAGATCGTTGATTGTACCTACGATGTGTGTCCAGAATGCCTGAGAAAACGCGAGGTTCCTTGGTGAGAGACGAAGTTCAAAACGAGAACTCTCAGCGGATACCTGTTGGATTACTCCCGGGCCTCCGCCGAAATTGTGCGGGCCTCACTGTGAATACTGGTCAACCGTCAGCGGGTGTGAAACGCACCATCTTGCTTTGAGCGGAGAAGGATGTGTTCGTATGCAAATGGCGCTTAGTAGGCCGTTTCATATGTTCGGTCACGTATTTTCTAGGCCGCCTTGGCAGCAGGGTGGCCCAGCTTCTGCAGCAATTGGGTGAGATCCTGTCGCGTGAACCGCCACTCGAAAGGTCGAGCGATGGTTTCGTAATGGCGCTCGAAAGCTATTAGACGTTCTTCTAACATCTGCAAGGAGGAAAAATCGTTCGGCGTCAGGACCTTACGCTGAAGGATCGAGAAGTAGATTTCGATTTGGTTGAGCCAGCTGGCATGGACCGGCCCTTGAACGAGCACCAGCTTGGGATGGTGGTGGCGAAGCCTTTCAACGGCCCGGGCACCTCGATGCGAAGAACCGTTGTCGACGATCCAGAAAACCGTTCGTGCCTGGCTATAGGGAGGCTGGCTCATGACCTGATCGACCAGGCGGTCAAAGGGTGCGATGCCGGTTTTGGCTTCGCAGCGACCGAAGAGTTTGGCCCGGTGAACATCCCAGGCGGCCAGATAGGCCCAGGCTCCCATCCGCTCGTATTCATGCTCGACTTTCATGGGCTGACCGGGCTGTGGGGCTAACGATTCTGCTTTTCGGGAGCGCGCCTGAATACTGGTTTTCTCGTCGGCGGAGAGAACGAACTCGTCCGGATCGAGTCTGCGGCCCTGCCAGAGGCGTTGATACAAATCCAAGATGGGTCCGGCCTTGGTTTCAAAATTCGGATCGCGCGGAAAGATCCAACAGCGGTGCTGCCAAGGACGGATGGCATCCTCGTTGAGCCATCGCCAGATGGTGGTGTCGCTGACGAAGGCGGTCAACCCGCAGGCGCGCACATGGGAGCCGAGTTCGGCTACGCTCCAGCGAGAAAGAGGCGCACCCACCCGACTGGGAAGTTCGCAAGCGATCGCTTTAACGCGCACGACCAGTTCGGGGGGAAAAACCCGCGGGCGACCGGGTCGTTCGGAGTCCTCCAGGCCGACCAGTCGTTTTTCGAAGAACCGTTTTCGCCAGCGGCTGACGATTTCGCGTCGAGTACTGAGCCGATCGGCGATTTCATCGTTCGAGAGACCCTGCTGTGCGAAGAGGATCATCTTGGCGCGAGCAACCATAAAATATGGTAACGTATATTTATTGGCACGTCGCTCCAGCTCCTCTTGTTCCTGCCGGGTGAGGACGATTTTGTACGGACATTTTCGCGGCAAATTGGTGCCCTCCCAATGGCAGCATAACAGGGAGGGGCAAAAAGCGCCAAATAAATACGTTACTGTATTTATGGATAGGAGCACTTAGCGACCGCTTGGGATTAGCAGGGTTAATCGTCGCACTCTTTTCGATAGCCGCCTTTTATCTTTGGCCAGAGAAAAGATTTATTGGGTGGATGTGCTTGCTGGCTGCCGCGATCCTGTCTGCATCGTGGTTATGGGCTGAGTTTCCACTAATAATGAAAGAATTTGGTAGGGAGAATCCCATTGCAAGTTCTTTGGCGGTGGGAATGGCTGTCGGAATAATTGCCGGGGCTTCGTGGTATCTCTACTTTGCCAAAGGCAATAGCAATCCGGTTAAACCACCTGACTTAGACATACCGGGAATCACGGATGTACCTGCTCCGGCGATACTGGCTCAAAGGCCGTGGCTCCGAGAATCGCTTGAGTGGATCGGAATCACAAAATTAGATCCGATTAACGAACCAAAGAAGCACACCATAGCGGTTTTGGCTTCCATCGTAAATTTAGGAACACCTACAGTTGTCAAGGACTACTCTCTATTCATAAGAGTTCCAGGGAAACCGATTCCGATTCCAATTTTCAATCCTGATATAGCGCCCGCCAAAATTGTCACGCAGCCAACCATTGCGGGCGGCAAACGGTTTGTGATTTTTAGGGAAGATTCGCTTGCGGATAAGACCGCTGAACGTCCCATTCCGAATGGCGGGTCAGTTAAAGGTTTCCTGTTCTTCTCAACGGATGCGATCTCCGACGAAGAGTTTCAGAATCCCAAAATAGAATTTACAGTCGTATTCAAAGACGTCAGATTTTTACAAACACAGGCCAGCGGTTCCATCTCTTTTTCAAATCGTTTACCTGACGGATTTGCAGGGCTCAAATCCGGGCTGCAATAGGAGAAATCATTTGTCGACTTCAACTCACCCGGCGAACGGACCCTCAAGAATGTGCAGTCCCCATGAATCTTAAGAAGAAAGGCCGGCCCCGAACTGGCGACTGGCCCGCTGCCTCGACAAGAAAATAATCAAACCAAAAGACGACCATAGCCTGCCTCTTAACGGGCCTTCCGAATTTTAAAACCGTTTTTCCGCATAAGCTTTAAGGACCGCTCAATGGCCTTCGTATTCGGCGCAGGCTTATACTTCGGAACGCCAACCTCGACGACTAGCAGCTTTGATTTTGGTTTCATGATAGACCCTCTTCGACAGAGAACGCCGCCTTGAAGCGGACACGGATCTTGGCCGGTATTTCAACACGCTCGCCAGTTAATGGATTTCGTCCCGATCTAGCGCGATGGATTTTCGCGGCGAAGCGGCCGAAGCCGCGGATTGTGACAGTTGAACCCTCACCTTCGGCTAGGGCTTTGATGATTGAATCGAAAACTGTCTCAACCACGGGTCGAGCTTCAACAGAGGAAATGCCAACTTTCTCTGCCACGGCGCGCACTAGCTCGCTCTTAATCACGATTTGCTCCCGAAGACGTAGTCGTCGTCATCGTCACTTCCTATTACTCTGTTATCATGTGACGAAACAACGCCATACTCATGGAGTATCTGAACGGTGATATTTTCAAATGCATTTTTCAGAGCGTTGGTTTTAAAATGCGCACGCATTTCTTCGCGGCTTTGATCCACCATCTTCCGCACTTCGTTTCTAAACCGATCAAGTTCTTCGCGGAAATCCTTGTAAATGGTCTCGATGCGTGCATTCTGCTGTATCGTTCGCTCATCGCCTAGCGAATGGAGCTCAGCCAACTGCGCTTTAACAACTCTCTCGGCGCCTGCGACGGCTGCTTGAATATTCCCAGGCTTTCCTTGTGGACCAGGGATGCCGTTGAGTGCCGTAAGCTTTTCGAACTGCTCCTCAAGTGCTGCGATTCTCTCTTCTAAATCATTCATGGTGATTCTCCTCTGAGGGTTTACCTCGAACTACTTTTTGTTTACGTGCAACTGCGGGTGTGAAAAATGCCCACTATCCGGCGTTCCGAATTTCTGCGGTATGCCGCCGCGGTGTGGATTCCAACCAACAACGCCCGCGGAAGCCCCAACACTTTCGAATTCTTTGCGCTCCGTTAGGAACTCTCCAGTCGGCGAAAGTTCTGCGACCTTATTGAAGCCGAGGACAATTCCCTCAGCGAACTCGCCCTCCTGCAAATCTTGAACGCCTTCCGCCAAGTCGGATGCCTCGACGCAATATTCCACGCCGTGTTTATCTTTAACGGCGCCTCTGTGTCTCTCGACTGACCAAAGGCTTACCAAAAGTTTTTGCCGCATCTTTTCATTCACTGACATTTTCGTCCTCCTCTTCTGCTTTTGGTTTTGGTTCTTCTTCTGTTTCTGATCTGCGGCGCCTTCTTCGAAGTTTGTCCTGGGCTGCGTCACGAGCCTGCTCCGCGATTAATTCAGCTAATTCATTTCTGGCCACGGCGTTCCTCCATGATTTGAAGCAAAGTTTTTCCGCGTGTCTCTGGCTGCAAAAGTTCCGAGACCGGCTCTGCGATAGGCGAGATTACTGCGGCAGTAACTAGTCTCCTGAGTCATTGATTTCTGATATATTTGTGGTGCCGTGGGCAGCCAGAGTACGGGAAGCGAACCGGCCAATGCTATTGAGTATTGCATCGGCACTCTTGGTCCACACAAAGGGTTTGGGCTGCTCGTTGTGCGCGTCGATGAACTCCAAGATGGCGGATTCCAGTTCACGCACGCTGTAGTGCGAACCTCGCTTGATCTGCCGTTGTGACAGTAAGGCGAACCAGCGTTCCACCTGGTTCAACCACGAGCTGTGCGTGGGAGTGAAGTGCAGGTGGTAGCGAGGATGCCGCAGGAACCACGCCCGAATTTCCTTGGTCTTGTGGGTGGCATAGTTGTCCAACACCAGATGGACGGTAAGATCGGCAGGAACGGCGCGATCGATCTGCTTCAAGAATTTGCGGAACTCGATGGCGCGGTGCCGTGGCCAGCACTTACCGATCACCGCTCCCGTGGTGATGTCCAACGCAGCGAAAAGGCTGGTGGTTCCATGGCGCTTGTAATCGGGAGTTCGACGCTCCACCTGGCCGGGCAGCATGGGAAGGATCGGCTGACTACGGCTCAGCGCCTGAATCTGACTCTTCTCATCCACGCACAACACCAATGCATGATGCGGAGGGTTCAGGTATAGGCCCACGATGTCTCGCACCTTGTCGACCAACAGCGGATCGTTGGATAGTTGAAACGTCTCGCTGCGATGAGGACGCAACCCGAACGCCCGCCAGATGCGGCTCACGGTGGATTGACTCAAGCCGGTCCTCGCTGCCAACGCACGGCTACTCCAATGGGTTGCTCCTTTGGGAGCCTCTTCCAAGGTGAGGCGCACGGCCAGCTCGACACGGTCATCGCCGATCTGTCGTGGCGCTCCTGGGCGCATCTCGTCCCCCAAACCAGCAAGGCCCTCGGTGATAAAACGATTCCGCCACATGCCCACGGTGAAACCTGTAGTGCGCAGCTTGGCGGCTACCGCCGCGTTGCTCTCCCCGCTGGCACACTCTAGAACGATGCGAGAGCGAAAAGCCAGCGAGCGCGAACTCCGCGGTTGCTGCAGCAGTTGCCGCAAAGCTATCTTCTGTTCTGGACTGACAACGAGCGCTCGCTTCTTAGGACGTCCTCGTGGATTCGACATGATCCACGATAACCCCTCTTCTTTATTTATGCAATCTATTTAAGACTCATGAGACTAGAAGTTGTCTCATAAACACCTTCCACGCAGGAAAGGGTTGAAGGAAGGCTCGAAACGGGGCAAATCCAGTGCATGGACCTGACCGACGCCCAGTGGGCGATTCTCGAACCAATGTTTCGGCCGAAGCGACGATCCGACGGGCGGGGACGGCCTTGGCGCGATACCCGCTCGGTGCTTCATGGCGTGCTTTGGATTCTGCGCACCGGCGCCCAATGGCGCGAACTCCCGTCGAAGTATCCGCCCTATCAGACCTGTCATCGGCGTTTCCAATCCTGGCAGCGTTCCGGGTTGCTGACCCGCGCGCTGCAAAAACTAGCCGAGGATTTACGCGACCGCGGCAAGATCGATCTGTCGGAAACCTTCATCGACGCCAGCTTCAGTTCGGCGAAAAAAGGGGCGCTGCTGTGGGCCCGACTCGCCGAGGAAAAGGCAGTAAAATCATGGCGATCGCAGACCGCCATGGTCTTCCTGTCGCCTGCAGCATCGCCAGCGCTTCGCCGCATGAAACGAAACTCGTCGAGGCCACCATCAAGCAGCGGTTCACGCGAGCGACACCAGAACGAATGATCGGCGATCGCGCCTACGACTGCGATCCTCTGGACCAGCGCCTTCGGCAAGAGCACGGTATCCAGCTGATCGCACCCCACAAGCACAATCGCCGCCGAAAAACCACCCAGGACGGCCGGGAGCTGCGGCGCTACTGCCGCCGCTGGAAGATCGAACGGCTCTTCGCCTGGTTCCACAACTTCCGCCGCCTGGTCACGCGATGGGAACATCAGGAGACCAATTTCCTTGGCATGCTCCAACTCGGCTGCCTCCTCATCCTCGCGAGATATTTATGAGACCGCTTCTAGTTCCGGCTCGGGCTCGGGCTCGGCTTCGGCCACGGGCTCAAGAAGTTCCTCGGGGCTATAGAGTTCAATGTAAGTGGCTTTGGTTCTGCCAGGCGACTCTGTGCGAACGCCGTGAAAGACAGGGGTGCCAGGCGCCAAGTGTTTCCAGCGATCTCGAAAATTTTCAAAAACATCTTCGAAATGAAAGAAGATTGTGTCACCGCACGGCCTAAGCAACCAGCCGTGGGTTTGCCTAATCTCTTGAACCGACGATATTTCCCGATACGATAGTAGGTCCTCTTTCTCTAGATCACCTTGCGAAAACAAGGGCTGTATTTCAGTAGCAAATTTTCTATTTTTGTGATCTAAAGGATCGCTTAAAACAAAGGTGACAGGCTGAGGTACAAAAGCCCAGGACCGTGAGAGTTTCCAATCCGGAATCACAGAAGCTAGTTTGAAAAATATCCGTTGTCCACGATGGGCACCAACTATCCAACCGAATTTTTTCTCGTTATTCCAAAACGTTATGTCCCCATCTAATTTACTATTACCCAAGGAAAAACCTCCAGAAATCAAAATGCTGCCGAAAGGGCTTGGAGAAATGAGAGTAAAACCAAGCCCTCTCAGCGGCCAGGCGCGAGAAAGTCCAGCGGGAAATGCGCGCGCCAATTCGCCTGTGTAGACGGCGCAGGCGAAGTGTTGAAGGCCGACAAAGCCAAGGAGTGGAATCCTTGCCGGCCGCATTCATCGGGTGTCGTCGGCCCCCGATGAAATTCGTTAACGGATTTCTCGTCCGGCGTCGTGTAATGCGGTTACCTGGGATGCGATCGCGCCGGAGTCCAGCAACTCAGCCAAACGCTTTCGGTATTGCGTGCTGGCGGCTTTCTTGGCTTTGATTTTGTCGTATGGAAGTGTGTTCCAGTCGTCACGGATCATATCGTCGAACTGTTCCTGTGCTGATTTTACCGGTGCCGCGGGTGCCTTCGGGGGACGCTGTTCAACACCGGCTGCATATTTCACTTCCAACATTTCTTCGTCGGCTAGGTCGGTGAGCCGGATCGCCTGAGAAATGGTTCCGTTTTTAAAACAAGTGAGGAATGCCTTGCAAATATTCCGATAAACAGCCTGCTTGAGATCCTCACGGGCAACTTTTCCAGCGTGACCCGGCTGGCCCACGAGGGCTGCATAAAGCGATATCTCATCTCTCGCCTCAGGATTAATCGAAGCCGCGGCTGCTGTCTTACGGAAAATTTCCTCTTCGGTATTTTTTAGGCAG
The DNA here is from genome assembly GCA_963824515.1 of uncultured Acidobacteriota bacterium. Lineage (GTDB taxonomy): Bacteria > Acidobacteriota > Terriglobia > Acidiferrales > UBA7541 > Acidiferrum. Next base: position 477,102 of record CAWGPN010000022.1, on the reverse strand, counting down.
GCCAAGAGGTTCGCAGTATTGGCCAAAAATAAATCCATAACGTCATTGGTGATTTCGTTTATCGTTTCGCTCATAAAATCTCCTTAAATCAATCCGTCCGCTGTTGCGGCGTCGAACAATCTCTGCGTTTCTCGTGCTGCGGCGGGGCCGTCTGGATTCGTAGCCGGCGAGAGCAACCGCTTCAATTCCGCGACACTCATTCGGGGATAGCGTGACGCAAAAGCCCTAACGTCCGCAGGCACGCCACTTTTCTGCGGGACCTGATTTGCACTCATGTTCTCGACAGCATCACCGATCGGCTGACTCATTTCACGTTCCATATTCTTGCGAACGAAATTCGCGAACTCTGGATCAGAGCGTTTGCGAAGACTGATCTCAGACATGGACGCAGAATCCGCAAACTGACGAAACTCACGCCACTTCAATTGCGACTCGCTTAGTGGTCGGCCATTCTTGTCCCGAGGGGTTGTATCCACTTCTTCGGGCTTAGGCTCATCGAGAGGAACGTCGCCGGTTTCCAAAGGCTTGACTTCACCACTGAGCAGCAAATTTTCCAAAGCAATACTCAATTGATTTAGCGACGCGTGACCGTTTTGGTCAGGGAATAAAACGCTGATCGCGTTCTTAAGCTTGCCTTCGACTTCATCAACACTGTCCGCGTCGTAGAATTCACGCATGAACGTCTGTCCAATTTCAGTCTTCAACAAATCCTTAAAGGCACTTTTGAAATCATCAAATTCTGCGAGGTCAAACATGATCTCGCCGCTGTTTTCGTCACGATACATTTCAGTTCTCCTTGTTTAAATCCGGTCGCCTGGGCGAACTCTAGGTCCGCTTGGCTTTCGTACTCGTGGCACGGACGCTTGGGGCGCCGGGGCCTTTTCACAAAATTCCAGCCACTTCAAATCTCTGGCGCGTTCTAAAACTGCAATCATTGTGGTGCCATAAATCGTATCCGGCTCGACTCGGCCAGGGACATTCGCTCTCGCAAACCATCTTGGTCCGTCGGGAGTATTCGCGGGGAAAACCAGATACCAATCTTTCTGATCGAGCGTCACAACCATCGGGACTCTTTCGTCCTCGACAAAGTTCTGTGTTGCTTCCTCGGGAACGTCAATCCGATTCCCCGCAGCATCTTGTAGCCAGGGATCTTCCTTAAGAAGACGCAGCCTTCGGACCAGTGCCCGGCCAGACTCTTCCAGCATTGCCGTGGCTTCTTCTTTGGTTCGAACAAAGGTCGGCACAGCCGTCCAATGTCCGTTTCGTTTTTGTTCTACGTCCCTCTGATAGAACTGAACACAACCGTGAATCTGCACGCACACGTAAACTTTGGCTGCCATTAGATTTTTCCTTGGGAGATCAGCGTGTCAACTTGCGCCTTAAAGCTCCGATCCAGCATGTACCTACGCGCAATCTCAGCAGCCGGTATTTTCCGATAGGCTTCTGCCGTAAGCACTTCTGGCTCAACAGCAGTAGGTGGCGGAACGATTTTCTCCGTGACTAGGGCGACTTTGCCTTCACTTAGAAGCTCGCGATAAGCTCGCTCCAATAGTGAAACACTCGGAACTGAACGCCCATAACTGCAAGCTCTCTCCATTACACGCGCAAGATCTTCTGTCGAGGGTGCTCGATATTTCAGGAGCCATTCGGCGGCGCATTCGTCAAAAGTTTTCAACATTTGCATCTCCTTCCAAACCGTCGAGCAGTGTGCTCGGCCCGGTATACGGCGCAGGATTTTTTAGTTCCCGCAATTGCTGGTCGCTCCAGCCTTTGCTTCTTAAATATTCGGATACGGCGTTCCAATACACATCCCATCCGGGCTGGCAGCGGCCGGCTGGCAAGCTCATGCCGGCGGAAAAGGCGAGGGCTACCAGCTTCCAAAGCTTAGAAACGTTTTCGACGTTCTTCTCGCGGCCATTCAAGGCTTCGCCCAAGATGTCCTCACCACCTTGGCGCGATAGATGGATCAATCTCAGGCTCTCATCAAAAATCAAATTCTCACGACGCTGCTGTTCCGTCTTCTCTGTCTTCTCAATCATCTCGGTTTTCATAATTGGTCTCCTAAATTAAATTCCACGGATCACTTTCGACTGGCGGGGGCGTCGGTTCATTCTTCGCCTTCCGCACTGCTTTCTGTCCCTCGATCTCTTTCCGTTCTTTGCGGCGTTCGTTCCGTCGAATCAAACTGTCCTTGGCTCTTCGAAGTGCGGCGCCAAGCTGCTCGACCTTGGTAGCGAAGAGCGGATCCTTTTGAAACTCAACGTTGTCCCGAAAGAGTTGGTAATGTTTCTCCGCGAACAAAATGTTGGCTCTGCTGAGCTTGTCGGATCCTGTGATCCATAAGTGCAATAGCGTGGCGCACACATCAATCTTCGGATGGGGTTCGACGAAAGCCCGCTGAAGTCCGCAGCGATTCTTGAAAAATCTTATCTGCTTGTCGTTACGTGGCATTGATGAAAGCCTCCGGTGGAACTGGATTCGGGCTCAGCATAGTAGCTACCCGATGAAGCGCTAGAATTGGATTTGCTTTTTCTGCATCGCTCAAATGATGGTTCATAACGTGTGCAACGGCCTCTTCGGCGTTGGTAAATCGTCGGCCGAGATCGCAAACAATTTCACTGAATCCTGCTTCGCGAAAATCTAGGAACTGCATTTTGGTCTCCCTGAAATAAAGAAGGCTCCTCGTTGATGAGGAGCCCGGTTGGATTTGTACTACTGAAAAATCTCTGCTGCTTTGCTATAATGAGACTGCAATGAGCCGCCAAATATACGCTCTGTGCACCAATCCCGAGTGCGGTCAAGAAATTATTTTGACAGGTCTAATTCCAAACGACGAAGCTCAGACTCCGTGTGCGGGGATACTCTACCCCACAGAATGCGCTCATTGTGGGCAGAAGTCTCTAAAGCCTTACGACGAACTTCTGGTTCGGGAGACTCCAGATCCTCCGAACGAATTCCAATTAAAGTTTCGCTAATCATAAATTCTCCTATGAAAAATGAAAGACGCCCGGTGAGAGGCGCCTTGATGGGTTTGTACTACACTACGTATTACATTTTGGGAAACGCCGACTAGAACTGAACCCGTTCGTTCCAAACAGCATCGTCCGGCGCTGGAACCGAGAGAGGCCTCGAGTCCGCGTCTTTCTCTAGTTGTCGCTCTTCTTTTTTCTTTGCTGCTTTATTTTTCTTTTGTATTTCTTTCGCAGCTAGTTTTGCATCAAATTCAGGATCAACTCCTTCGAATATATTTCGCTGCTTTTCGTCACAAAAGAACAACAACGACCTAGCTGCCTTATCCAAACAAGTTAACCACGGACGAGGATCCTCCGGTGTACTTGCACAAAGGACTCGTGCTGCAACTTTATGATCCTTAATTCCTAAGATTTTACTTAAACCATTTTGAGTCAGAGCACTTAAACCCGAAGCTCCGCGCTCTTTGATAACAGCCATCGCTCGATCTATCAAAGCCCCGTCACGGATTTTCCGTTCTTTTTCCGCTTCTTCACGGACCTTGGCTTTTTTGGCCGCTTTCTCTTCCGGAGTCAATCTTCGGTACTCCTTGTTGGCCTCTTTGATAATCTGTTCCAAATTGCGCGTAACTGGATCAAGCGTGTCCTTATGAACCTTGTATGTGATCGACGTAACTTTACCGTCGCCGGCTACGAGTCCTGAGGATGATGAATCCTCGTTGTTCTTGTTAAAAAATAATTCGGCATCAATGGTATATTTCTCACATCCCTTAAATCGAATCTCCTTAAATGTAACCCTGTTCGTACCGTCTTCTCTTGCTAGATTAAAACTCATATCAGGGTTACTCACGATGGCCGTGCTGCCGCTCCAGCCCTCGCCCTTCTTGTTGTCATGATGCAAAATCAAAACGCCTTCGGACATGTGACCAAGTTTTTTGGCTTTGGGCATAACATAGTTCATATCTTTAGGGTCACTAGGATTCAAACCTTCAGAGAAAGATCCGAGGCAATCAAAAATAAACACGCAACGATCACGCTTCGCGGCTTCAATCAAGCGGGGATCATCCATCGCTACAATCGAATGATCCTCCCATGCTCCGAACAACACAAACGTGCCGTTGGCACGGTACGGATCAAGACCTACGAGTGAACAATTGTTTTCGGTCAAAGTTCGAGGGCTGTCGTTATCCAAGAAATAAACACGTAATGGTCTCTTATCCCCCGTAATCCTTGGTACAGCTTTAACAGGCCGACCCAAGAATCGTACATCCGTATCGGGATTCTGATCTGCTTGCAGAAGAGCAAGAGCCAGCAATAAAGACAATATGGACTTAAAGCTACCCTGTTTGGCGCACCAGATAGATAAACCCCCGAACATGAAAAAGGATTCAACAGTCCAATCCAGTTCGGACTTACCACCGAGTGGCGTAGCATTTATCTGCAACCAAGAGGGAATACTTTTCCTCAACCTTTTCTTGCCAAGCAAAAGGTCAAAATTCACCGGTCTAGGAATATTCACAGAGAATCTTTCGTTTTCAACAACATCCTCTAAAACTTCGGGAGGAACCAAACCAGGATGAACGACACCAAAAACATCGACCCATTGTGGTTCCTCACCTTCCTCGACCGGCAACTGCTCAGCCTGAAGAAAAGCGAAGACAGATTCAACGGACGGGGAGTTCGAGGATTGCGGCGAAACAGCTTGGACTACACCTTGGCCGGGAGTTTTCCCCCCGATCAGAGTTGTTGGGGTAGGATCACCGGCAGGGTAACGGCAAATAGATTTCGCAATCTTGGCCACCATTTCTGGACCGTCAGAACCTCGCCCTTCGCAGCGTTCCAAGTGGCGCATTAAAACCGATTCAATCTCTTCTCTTCTAAACCATCGGAGCGGAGGCGTCCGGCTATAGCCGTCAAAGTTGAATCGTGTGATCCGAACGGGATAGGATCGCTACCCGTCAAAGAGGGACGGGTTTCTTCAAGCCTCTTGACTTGGCTTTTCAACCATTCGAGAAACTTCGTTGGAATCGGAACAAGCGGAACGTCTTGCACGACGGTATAAGGTTCACCGGTCACTTCATGAATCGAGCCCGCACCAACGACGTACGAGTTATTCTGCCTTAATGATCCGAAAGGGATTTGTTGTTGCGTGATCGAACCACACGCGCGCGACTCGGCTGTTTGCGTAAAATAGAAATGCAGCCGACCAGGGCGTGATTGCACGACGTAAGTTTCGGGAAAAATTTCGCCTGTTTCATTTTGGTAGCGTTCGACCGTATCCTCTACGTCGCTCTCGAAAAACAGCACACCATCGCTTTTAGCAACTGCCGCAACACCAGCGTTTGGAGTTTCTTTGTCCCAGGCGAGAATCTTGTCAACATCCGTCGTCGCAAGGTTCTGCCATGCTTGGTCGATTGGGATCTTCGTTCCGGGGCGCAGCCGAATGATGGGGATATTTTTTGCCGCGAGCAGCAATGCTAGATCCTTAAAACTCACTTAGACACCCCCGAAACCAATTCTGCTGGATCGATGATCCAAGCTTTCAACGCATTCGGATACTTATTAGCACCTCGGGCAGGACCGATCTCGAAGCGAACCATGCTACCAACAGGCGGCGGATTTTCGCCGTGCTGGATTTCCGATACATGTAAAAAATACATCTGAACCGGGAAAGTATTCGAGGGGACTTCCAAAAAGCCGAAACCGCGGTGTGCAACCCAAGAGCGGAGAATACCCACCTTCATAATTGCTTCTTCCATGACCTCATCCTTTGGCCGACACTTTGCCAGCCGCTGTTTTAGTTTTCACCACCCTTCTTGGCAGGATTGCCTGCCCGCGATCGAGCTTACTTCCGGATGCTCGACTCATCCTTTGCCGTTTACGTGGCCGGTTAATTCTTATTCGCCCCAAAATTGTGTGATTCGATCCTGCTGCTTTTCCCTCTCAGATTCGAGGGCCTCATAATCCACGGCTCGACCATATATGTCCGTTACCACTGCGATGTAGTCCTTCTCACGAAGTTGCTCACAGATAGCGTCAGCCTCAGCGTAGCTTCCGTGCCACGCCGTACTCGGGGCTTGCGCAACCAGTGGTCGGCCGTCACTCGGATCCAGGCGCACGAGAAACCGAGGATCCGCGCCGACCCGGACAAGGTAACGCGCATTACCTGAAATGACCCGAACGGGTCGCGATCTATTTGTCTTTTTTACAGCCATAAATGTCTCCCGATGTCCCCTTCACCTTGCATGTAGGGCAAACTCCAAAATCTGACAAAGTATTTTCAAACTATTTTTAAGGTGGTCCAAGTTGGCCCGAACACACTCTCTTCACCTTGTATGTAGGGCAAACCCCAAAACCTGACAAAGTATTTTCAAACTATTTATAAACCATTTATTTTCAATGTATTACGGTCGATTATCTCACCCAAATCAGGTGTAAGCCGATGAAATATGTGTCGCCGGATCTTGTCCAGGCCGTTGAGCACGCCGTAGCGGACCTGCCTTTCCGTGACGGGGCGGCCGTGCGCCGGATCATTAAACATCTCGGCAAGTTGGGGCCAGGAGCAACCCTTTCCTCCGCGGTAGCCGGAGCGATACCGGATCGCCTCGGCGCAGTTGAAAGGCCAAGACGGGAGCTTGTTCATTGCTTCGTTCGCCAGGAACATCAAACGCTCAACGTTCTCCGGTGTCCACAAAAGTTTGGCGCCGGGGAAAATCCGCACGCCTACGTCGCCCTCGTCGAACTGATACCAGTCTGGATTCAAATTCCTTTCACGAGCAGCGGCGTCTAAAAACTCCAAACGATCTGTTGTCGTCTGCAACTGCTGGTTGCCTTCCCGGTCGAACGCAGGAAGTTTCAGACCGGTTGAATTCCGCTCGTTCCAGTTATTACGCTTTCGCTCCTCACCGATCAAAGCCCGGTCTGCAACCACGTGGGCGTAAGCAAGGGGATTCTTTGCCTCGAGTATTTGTGTTAGGTTTTTCCAGATCGCCAGGAAGCAGATACTTTTCCTGTCGCCGACAGGAATTGCTTTGAAATCCCGGTGTCCCTTTTTCCAAGCGACTATGCTACAAACGTCGTTCAACATCTTCACGAAGGCCAACCATTTGTCACTGTTTGAAAATCCATTCAAAGGATCGTTAAGACAAATGGCACACATCGGGATGCCCTTGAGATATTGACCGTCATGGGGACACAGTTTGGCCATGGAGATGTCCGCGGGAACGGGAGTTGCGCCGGTCGGGGCTACAGAAAGTGGCACGATGTTGTCCAGCTTTTCGTACTCGGGATCGTAGCCTTTTGCTGTGTAAACGTATTTTGATTTACTTTTTGCTCGCATCAAAATGCCGCCAGTGTGTCGGCCTTAAACCCAACTTCGGCGCGATTGAACTTTGTGTTTTGGTCGAGCCAGGCTAGGAAAGTGTCTAGCTCGTGCCAATACAAAAATTCCCCGTCATGACTCTTTCTGTCACACTCCCCTTTGTGGCAGAAGAGCAAAACGGCGTTCTTGTCGTCTCCGTTCCAGCCGTACTTGACCATACCTTCCGCAGCTTTACGAATAGGCTCGTCGCACACGTCACATACGAACATTGGCGCTTGGATGCCTTTGAGATACCGAAATGTCAGCATTGTTCTTCCTTTTTATCTCGGCGACGGCGGTGAATGTCGGAACATAAAGACATGGGAACTCCTCGGCGCAAGTGCGCTTACTTGATGAAATTGAAAAACCGAAAAATACGCGCAAAACTACGCGCGTCTTTTGCAGTCTTTGTTCTGCTCTACTGATTAGTTACTTCGGTTTGCGGCTCGCTTGTTTTGAGCCGTGCGTTTGGCGGGACACTATCCCGGCGGTTAGATTGTCTGCACCGAGGTGCCGACCTTTGCAAGGTTGCCACAAACCGCATAGGAAGTCAAGCTAATTCTGAAATCATATTCTAGTGTGGTCAACAAACCGCCTGGGATCGACCACAAAGGAACGGCCAGCTCTGGCGCTGCGGACCTTCCCGCGGCCGTAGCTATCCAACGGGGGCCGCGCGGATCTCCGGCGCCACAGAGGCGCGGGCTGACTACACTCAGGGGCGGGCAGATCGGACGTGTATGTTGTCCGGATCGTCAGGTGTTCTGCCGTGAGCCACAGGGCAAGACAGTCACGGAACGCTGCTCATGCCTTCCGCTGCTCCCAACCTGATGATAATAAAGCACGTCTAAGAAATTGGCAAAATTTGCACTTTTTGGAGAAGTTGACAAGACTTGGTGCTATTTGTCAGTCGTTCTTGTCAAGATGTGCCAGCGAGGGTCAACAACTTCAACGAAAGGCTTGGATTGGATCTGATGGCATCGCCCAATGTTGCAAAAAGTAACTGCCGCGGGTTCGCGCCAGGAGGGTGTGGCAGGGTTTGCCATACCCTTTTTATCTTGAAGTTGCGAGAACGGCGCCAAGCGGGCCCACTGAGCTTTATCGGCGATCGGTTCCCCGATCGAGTGCGCAGGCTATAGAGACCCCTGGGAATCGAGCGCCATAGAGACCGAGACGGGGCCACGGGCGGCTAAGGAAGCTGCCGCGGCAAGGTAATCCAGGCTCCAAAAAGAGCCCTCTTCCCTCGGTTATTTGAGGTTTCCCCGGCCTCTAAAAAACGACTTTCAAATTTTTCTCCAAAAACAGACATCAGGGGGAACCAATGTTTATGCGGTGGGGGAACGGGGTCGTCGGTTCCCCCGCTAGTGTTCATGCGGGTTCCAGAGGTCGGCCATTTTGACGATTTGAAAAAAGAGGTTCCCCCGGCTTTTTTCGACGCAAATTTTCGATCAATGTAAAAGTGAGGGGGAACCAATGTTTATGCGGTTCCCCCGGTTCCCCCAACTTCCAAAAAACAGGCATATTTTGAACCACCTGGGGGAACCCCTAAAATCGTCAAAAACCCTATTTTAGAGGGGGTTCCCCCAAACTTTTTTCTCTCTTTCCACCCCCTGTAAGGGGTGGAAGAGAAAAAGTTGGGGGAAGCCCCCTAAGGGCGCAATGGTCTAAAGGAAGAAATTCAACATTCCGTCCTTGCGCGGCACCCCGTGGTCGCGAACCTGGAGCACAGGCTGATCGGCGCCCTAGCTCTTCTGGCAAATGGGGCCACTCGAGACCAAGATCCGGAGCACCAAACGCGATCATATTCTGCGGCAATTTAACCCTTACCCTATTCAGGATTAAATTCTAGGAGGCGATTTGCCGGCTTCGAGCCCCTCCGTGGTCCAATGTCCCCACCCTGGTCCAGATCGACTGCCAGCGGTAGCCAGCGCGACAGGATCCTGGTATCTGACAGCAGGCATGGAGTTTAACCGTGGCCTCTCTCGAGACTTGTAAAGTGCCGGCCCGCGGAGGACCCGGGTGATGGGACCCTAGCGAGGATCGCTTTGGCCGGCTCGGACCCCTTTTTCGTTCAAATTTCCTGAAATTTATCAGAGGCATCGGAGTGGCGTTTAGCTCCTCTTTTGGTGCTCTTTGAGTTTCTAGCGATTTTTCCTCGATTTGCCTGGTTACCAGGTTAACCTCAAGCTAGGATAGGAGGCCCCTAGGCGTCAGGCCTATCCCGGTACCTAATTAAACTGTAAGGTATAGATAATTAATGGGATAGCTGTAGATGTAGGGGAGAATGGTGGGGGGTATAGTTATACACTCTGCGGTCGCCCCGGACTGCTGAGCCCGATTCTAGACGCGCGTGCGCGAATCCTGCTTTCTTGCCATAAGTTGTTGATTTTTAAGATGCTTAGATCGAGCCATTGCCTTATTTCGACAATTATCGAAATACAAATCCTTGGTCAGGCAGCTTCAACACCCCTCCATTTCACAATGATATGATATAACATCCTATGTTATGATATGTACTGTGATGTTACAAATAGTGTCGCCCTTCCGTGGCACTCACGACAAATAGTGCCACATCTCAAGTCGCGAAGTCCTTTGTTTTCAGCAGTCGCAGTTTTGGAGAGCAAACTGCTGTGTACATAGCATCTGATGGAATCAGATAACATCAGAAGCACGATAAAGCGTAAGGACAAACGATGACACGCAAAGACTACATCCTGATTGCAGAAGCACTACGAGTTGCGCGCAACACGTCGGCAACAGACGAAATGGTCCGCGGCGTCGATGGTGCAGTGGAATTCCTCGCGGTCAATCTCAAGCGAGATAATCCGCGTTTCAATAAAGAACATTTCGTTGCTGTGATCCGCAAGGAAAAAGAATTGCACTCGCGCCCGTCTAGAAACGGGGTGCAATCGTGAGAATGACGAAAGGGAATCGCGAGCTAATCCGGGTGTACTTGCGGGAGCGCAAGAAGGGAACCATCGCACGTTGGGCACTACTCAACGCCAAGACTCGGATTGAGTGGGACAAGAAGAACGGCGACGTTGTAGGACAAGACGGCTACCGTCCCTGCTACATGCCAAAACGCGGAGACGTTCGCTTGCGCATCGTCGCCGATGATTCTGTGGACCTGGACAATCTCTTCGGCGACACATTTAAACCCAAAGCCAACCCCGATATTCCAGAGTCGCGCCTTGAACGCGAACGACAAGCAGAGATTGATCGCGTTAACCGCGATGGCGTTTGGGGTGTAATCGGTGAATTTTTCGACGGCGAAGAATGGCAACACGCCGACTCCTGCTTTGGTTTCATCGGCGAAGACTGGAAAGACTCTGGCTACGACACAGACATCATGCGCAGCGCGCTAGAGCAGGCAAAGAACGTCCGGCTTTGCCGTGCTTGCAAACGTCCACTGAGACCGGAGGTATCGGCGAATGCTAACTCCTGAGCAGAAATTGATTCTCGAATCCCTGTCCGACTCATCGTCTCTGGCTGTCGTGTTCGAAAGCGTTGCGAATATTTGCCGCGCAATCAGTAAGGCATTCAAAGACGTACAGGAAAGGCAGCACTAAATGCCGATCAAGGCCATTCTCGAAACGTTGTACAGCCGCAGAGACCGCGCGGGCAATTGTTATTACAGTTTCAAATACACCGATGTTGCCAGCGGCAAACAAGTCTATGGAACTGTGTCCGGTGGACAAAGCAATGTCGACAGCATCATCCGCGAAATGGGATACACCTCGGAAGAGGTGTACTCGACAACCAAAGAGCTTGCCATTCGCGACTTCAATTACATAACGCGCGAGTGGGCCTACGGGGGCTGCCGCGCCGATGAATTGGTTGCTTTCATTCGGGCAAAACTTGCACAAAAGGATTGAAGGCATCAACGTGCCCCAAATATGGATGGACATAACATACAATGTGATGTTATGTTCTAGGGGTAGCTTGGAGGGGAAGTTGTGGCAAACAAAAAGCAAACGCAGGCAAAGATGGGGCGCCCACCAGTCAGCGAAGATTTGCGTCGTACATGGAGAATCTCGATTGTCGTGAACAGAGATGAACTCGATGAGATTGCCGCGAAAGCAAAAGCGGCCGGTGATTCGGTGTCTGTTTGGGGCAGGAAAAAGCTTCTAGAGGCTAAATGAGAAACAAATGCGACTCGAAGAACTAACGCAGCAATGGCTCGCAAAGCAGCGCAAGCGTGTTGAGCTTGGCAAGCTGAAACCCGCGAGCCTAGCCGCATTCTCGTATCACTGCGACGCGCATATCCTGCCAAATCTCGGCAGGCTTGAGCTTGAGGCCGTCCGTAATGGCAAGGTCAGAGAGTTTGCCGAGACTCTTGCGGCAATGCTTGGACCCAAGACGACGCGCGAGATCGTAGCGACAGTCAAGCGGATTCTCGAAAGTTATGTGAACGAAGATGGGGAGCCGTTGCTTGATATCAAGTGGCGTAATGATTTTATCTTTGAAAACGTCCGCGAGATCGGCAAACAGAAACAACCGACAATCGCGACGGAAGACCTAAACGCCATCCTCCGGAATCGCAAAGTGAAAGTGCGTGACCGGGTTTTGCTTGCGTTGGCAGCAAGTACCGGACTTCGCGTGGGCGAGTTGCAAGCCATCAAGATTAACGGCGACGTTGAAAGCACGTCTTGGGATAAGGCGGCCAGTGCCATCTTTGTGCGTCAGTCAGTTTGGAAGGGCCAGCTACAATTACCGAAAACAAAATCAGCCATTCGTCAGATTGACCTGAGCAAGCCTGTCAACAAGATGCTGGTCGAATTCACTGAAGGGAAAAACTCGGGCGAATTTCTTTTTGCGACCAAATCGGGCAAGCCACTCGGCTCGAAGCAGATTGACGCGCGCATCACAAAGCCGAACGGTGTGCCCGGTATGCACTCATTGCGGCGCTATCGAGCCAGTTGGTGCGACGAGCAAGGCTGCCCCCGCAGTTTACTTGCTGAGTGGATGGGCCATAGCGCTTCTGGTGACATCACGAGCACATATATCAAGAGCGCGGAAAATCAGGCTTACCGGCGCGTGTGGGCCGAAAGGATCGAAACTGGTCTCGAAATTGCGGCAGCCGCTTTGCCAATGCGGGCGACCCACGGCCGTTCAGGCACCAAACCAAAAGCTAAAAAGCCTCGCTATCACGCTCGCGTCCGAAAGCCGATGCTCGCCAGAGCTACGGAGGCTGATGAAGCACGCCGTGCCGCCCTCAACTCAGCGGCTCCAGCGTCGTACATTGCGACCGACGCAGACCTTCCCGAGAGTGTGTTTCCACCAGAGCAACCAAAGCAGTCGAATCTTGCTGAGCTAGACAGTTTGCGCGCTGAACGCGATCGGCTGCGCGGGGTCATGGGAGTCGAACTATGAGCTGGTTCTTAAATCTGTTTCGCACGCCAGAATCCCCCCGGCTCGAAATAAAAAATATATCTGGCGAGACCATACTTGTTCGCCCCTGGTCCTCACTCGAATGCCGCGACCTTTCCGGCCTCACCTTGCACAACGCGGATTTTCGCAACCTGCGGATCGACCAGTGCCGTTGTGTCGGGACGGATTTCACTGGATCCAAGTTCAACAACAGTTCTTTGCGGAATTGCAATTTCGAAAACGCAAATCTCAGCTACTGCGATTGGTCTGGCGTCGATGCCCGCGACGTTCGCTTAGCGGGCGCCGACTTCTACGCTTGTAGCTTCGGCAGTTTCAGTAAGAAGAGGGATCGGTCCGACCTCGACGGAGCCGTTGGAGTGCAACGAGCGCAGATTTCTCCGTTCGAGCTAACAGCTGGGGCTCGCGTATTGAAAACCGAAAGGCATTTCCTGGAAACCGTTCCGATCAAGCGAAAGAAACTAACCCGCGCGGAGATCGCGCGTCTGCCACTCATGCCCCGAAGTTTGCTCGTGCTCGGCTCCCCGTTGGGGCGGCACGTAAAATTCGAGGCACGCTCCGAAGCCTCGGAAGCCTGTGCGTTGGCGGACTAGGTATCCCGGAGACCCGCACCGCTGGAGATAGCAAATGCGGTCTGAAGACAATACCGATCTGGATGTGCAGGCCGCGCCCTTTTGCGAAGGGCTGCTTAGATCTTCTTCGCCACACCGTTCCATTCGGTGCCAAGGATTCGGTCGCTCGCGAAAGCCACGCAGGATTTCCCAGCGGAGTGGAAAAGATTGTCTAGAATTCACTTGCGCGAAATAAGCGGTCTTCCGCAAGACCCGATCGATATGTTGGGGCCAATAAATTGAGGCGAAGAATCACCTACCTCAACGGTCCCCTGAAGGGTCAGAAGGGCGAGAAGTAGAAGTAGAAACAAGACGGACGGCTCGGTGTTCGTGCGCCTCGGCCGCCCTAACTGAACACTTGGAGGTCAGTCCAAATGTCAGCTTCCCCTCAATCTATCCCATCACCTTCGGTCGAGCAATCCTACCTCTAACAAGGCTGCCACACAGTGCTCATTCAGAAAAATGCGCTTTTTGAGCGCTCCGGGCGGCTATTACTCAAAACAAGAGGAGAAAACATGACAACAGTCCGAATCAATTTGTTGGGATTGCCGCGACCGAAGATGCGACGCAGCGCAGTCAAAGTGTTCCCGAGCAGCGATGAAATGTTTCCTTGTATTGTGATCGCTATTGCGATCCTACTCGGGATCATTGCAGTCGTTTACTCGAATTTTTTAAGTTTGAGCTATTTTCCGCTGCTGTCGCCCTACCCGCGGGGCGATACGGAGGCAAATCGCAAGCAGCCTCAACGGTGCATCCTAGATGACAAACACCCAGACGGTGGTTTGCTCCACGTGTTTTCTGACTATTTGAGCGTGGTGTGCAAGCCATCAGCTACAGACTGAGCCTATGACAATCGCGCCGAGGAGGCGCAAATCGTGAAGCTAACCGAGGCGCAAGCATTGCTCTTTTGGCAGCAATACGACTACTGGCTAAACGTCGAAGGCGCGACGGAAGAAAAGGGCCAGCAATATGCTTGGGAAGATGTACGACGCGAATGGCCGGAGTTACCCGACAAACCGGACGCCGACGCGCTAGAGGCACTAGAACGCTAGTGTTCTGCTACGAGGAGGAGAATGATCGCGGCCCCGCCCAAGACATAGAGCCACGTGTGTTTCTTTGTTTCGGACATTTGGCCGGACTATGCCACTTCTTTGCGGCTTTTTATTCTCGGTCGTTCGGTTCGAAATACTGTTGTTGCACGGGAAACCTGTGTGGTCGAGATGACGTTGTTTTACCGCCAAATACCCAGCGCTGGCCCCGATGAGACCGGTGAGGAGACCAATCAAGGGAAGAATATAGATCCTCGTAAAAGAGCCATACCTCAAGTCAAAGTCGCGCCCATATTCTTCGTGGATGAGCTTACGAGTGTATGCGCGTCCTTTCTTGGACAAGAATACCTTCTCACCGTCGTCGGTATGTTGCCACATAGTCTGGTCTGCATAGGGGGCAGTTCTACGTCGTAATCATAAGCCTTCCGGAAAAGGGCCGAAGATCTGATGAGGTCTATTTGATCCTGGATTTCGCCGAGGGTGAACTGTTCTTCTGCTTCGAGAGCGGCAAAATCCTGATTCTGCGCGCGCTGGTCTAAGAGCTTCTTATGTTCAGCGGCGTACCACACGTCGAAACGCCATCGGTGATATTTCAGTTTCCATACTCGATCTTTGTCGTAGAGCCACATTTGAATTCGGCTGATACTACCTCAAACCATAAACGTTTTGATAGTCGGTGCGAACAAAAAAAACCCGCCGAAGCAGGTTCGTTCTTTCACAAGTCTCTTCGCCTGCTTCTGGGTCGACCAATCCTCTTCCGCAAAATAACCGGACCCGAGACCCGATACGGCGTCCTTTCTTGACAAGTTACCAGCAGTAAAAGATCATCACGCAGAACAAGCCATTTGAAACTATCGCTCTACATTGTCGAGGCATAAGCTTGCCAGCCAAGCCCGAAGCGTTTTCGCGCGTCCTGATCGACCAAGCCCTTAAAGAGAGCGGCTGGGACCTTCTGGACGACCGTCAGGTGAGTTTTGAATTGGATGGTCAGAGCGGTCGCGCCGATTACGTTCTCTCCGGAGAACGCGGCTCACTCTGCGTCTTGGAAGCGAAAAGGCCGGACCTTGATCCCTACGACGCCAAAGAACAAGCCCGCGGCTACGCTGAAAACCTCCGAGCCCCGTTCGTAATTCTCTCCAACGGAAAAGAACACTGGTTTTGGAATTACGAACGCGCAGACCAACGCGACGCCTTCCGCATAGAACGCATCCCCTCCCTTGCCGACCTCGAGCGGCTGCGCCTCAAGAATCTCCAGCCTCCCCGCCCGCTCCTTACAGAAGTCATCGGCCCTAATTATCTCAAGCGATTCAAGGATGAGATCACGCTTCGCCACTACCAGATCAAGGCCATCGACGAAGTCTCCAAACAATTCGACAGAGACGAGAAGCGCAAATTCCTGCTCGAAATGGCGACAGGAACCGGGAAAACGCTCCTCTGCGCGGCCCTCATACGGCGCTTCCTGGCTACCCGTAATGCCGAGCGCGTTCTGTTCATCGTGGACCGCATCGAGCTCGCCAAACAAACCATGGAAGACTTCAACCTCGTCCTGCGGGAGTACAGCCCCGTAATTTTCAAAACCGCCCGCCGCCACCGGCCCCAACACGTTTACCAGCAGCAAGCGCACTCCTACGATCTCGGCCAGCGCCGGATCATCGCTGGCCGACCCTCCCGCAGGATCACTTCGCGGCACCACTCGCCCAGCGTCATGCCATCGCTCTCGGCGACCGCCGCCAGCCTTTCATACTCGTTGTCGGTCATCTTGCAGCCTACGGTTCGCGTGCGCGGTTGGTCGGCAGGCATCGGAAAGGGCCTCCGGGGGGGACAGGTAGATAGTTTGCTACTCTGGCAGGAAAATCAACAAGTTAACGGAGAGCGCCCGGGAGCGCTCCAGAGCGCCGGAGATTTCGTAAGTTTCGCGGCACGAGGAAGTTAACCGAGAGCGCCGTCCGGCGCTCTACAGCGCCCAACTTGGGGTGACGTGTCGTAGCGCCAACCCGGTGCCGAAGGCACCGTATCTGGCGGGATGTAGCGAATGCAAGAGTCGTACGGTGAAGGTGTAACGAACCACACCGGCTCCGAGTCATGCGGGCCTGGCCGCGAGGCCGGATACGAAGCGTTGACAGGAGGAACTACGGGCCAAGGAGAATGAGCCGCGAAATACCCCAAACTCCAAGACGCCGACGCATTGACACGATGCGGAAGGCCACATCTGGGACAGCGATACCGCGAGCCGTCCCGGAGTCTTGCGCGGTCTGCGAACCTGGCACGCGGGGACACATCTCGTACGGAAGTTGGGAGATCCCGTGTTCGCCCGAGCCAGAGCATCACCAGCTCGGGACGCATCGGGAGGTCTAAGGACGGAAGCCGATGATGAACGAACACGGGAAGTCGGACAGACCCATAGTACCGGGGAAGTCTCCGAACAAAGCCAGAGTATCGGCGGCGGAGGAGATGGAGGGAAGGGGTTTGGCCAAGGGAAACCTGAGCCAGCAAAACGCGTCCCGGACACCGAGCCGGACCGACGCGTCCAGTGCGTTGGAGCGGGTACGTCAAGCAGCAAAGAAGGATAAGAAGTTGCGGTTCACGGCGCTCCTGCACCACATCTACAACCTCGAAACGTTGCGGATGGCCTACTTCGCTTTGAAGAAGGAAGCCGCTCCGGGCGTGGACGGAGAGACGTGGCGGCACTATGGCGAGGAACTGGAAAGGAATCTCCAGGACCTCTCCGAAAGGCTGAAGCGCGGAGCGTACCGAGCGAAGCCGGTGCGTAGGGTGTACATACCGAAGGCCGACGGTCGGCAAAGGCCGCTCGGAGTCACGGCGCTGGAAGACAAAGTCGTCCAGCGCGCGGCGGTCGAGGTGCTGAACGCCATCTATGAAACGGACTTTCTCGGTTTTTCGTACGGGTTCCGACCAGGGCGCAGCCAGCATCAAGCGCTGGACGCAGTGTACACGGGACTGCTGACGCGAAAAGTGAACTGGGTGCTCGATCTGGACATCAAAGGCTTTTTCGGTGCGCCAGGATAAGCCCGGCGCTTCCAGCGGGTGAAACTCCCGCCCCGGAAAGGGGACGAGCCGCCTCACCGGGAATCGAGTCTTGGGCTCATGAAGGTAACGACATGAGTTAAGCGTAGGCAGAGCGATGTCCAGGCCGTAACGCAAGTGAAGCGATTGAGCCTCGTGACACATCCGGAAGCCGACAGGGTCGAATATCTGGAAGGCAACAGTAGGCGACCGCAAAAGGCGATGGTCGCCGGAGATTCCGGCGGGGTCTAAGAGCACGGCATGGACAGAAACGGAAGCGTCATGGCACCTGGGAGATCCACCGCCGTCTCGGCCTGGAAATAGCGGGCCGAGTATGTCAACCGAATGGACCAACCTGAGGGAGACAGAAGCGACGGTGGAAGTCGGACTCGCTGGTAATACTCGGAGCGCGGGAAAGCCGCGTACATGGGGAAGCAGCGGGGCAGGTTGAGTGGCTGGTCCAGGGAAACATTCCCTGCACACTCAGAGGTAGGAGAAGAATGTCCACACAACTGGACCAGATCGCGAAGAAGGCGAAGTCAAATCCGAAGCTACGCTTCACGTCGCTGGCGCATCTGCTCACACCGGAGTTCCTCACGGAAACCTGGAAGCAGATGAATCGGCGGGGTGCGAGCGGTGTCGATGGTGAGACGACGAAGGAGTTTGAACAGGGTTTGGACACACGGGTTCAAGAACTGTGCGAGCGTTTAAAGCAAGGAGCTTATCGGGCTCCACCGGTTCGCCGAGTGGAAATACCGAAGGGACCTGGCAAGGCAGGGACGAGGCCGCTCGGAATTCCGACGGTCGAAGATCGCCTGCTACAAAGAGCGGTCGCGCGGATATTGGAAGCGGTGTTCGAGGCGGATTTCCTGGAATGCTCGTATGGATTTCGGCCCGGACGTAATCCCCACGGAGCCCTCCGGGCGCTACGCGGGATCATCGTCACGAAGAAGGTTGGACACTTATTCGAGGCGGACATCCGAGGCTACTTTAACCACATCCAGCATGATTGGCTGCAGAAGATGGTTGCACATCGGATTGCAGACCCGCTCATCCTGCGCCTAATCGGCAAATGGCTGAACGCAGGTTTCATGGTGGGAGGAGTCGTTACGCGAACGGAAGAAGGATCGCCACAAGGCGGGCCGATCAGCCCGATCTTATCCAATATCTACCTGCATTTCGCTCTTGATCTCTGGTTCGAGAAGAAGATCAGACCGGCGTGTCAGGGGGAGGCGTACCTGACGAGGTTTGCTGACGATTTCGTGGTGAACTTCCAATACCGGCGCGATGCGGAAGAGTTCCACAAGAACCTGACGGATCGATTCGGGAAATTCGGATTGGAGTTGGCGGAGGAAAAGACGCGGGTGATGCGCTTCGGACGCTTTGTCCGGACGGACCTAGAGAAGACCGGAGAGAAACCGGATACGTTTGACTTCCTAGGATTCAAGCATGTCTGCGGCACCGACCGAGGCGGCAAGTTTGCCTTGGTGCGGGTCCCATGCGACAAAAGCCGCCGAAAGTTCTTGGCCAAATCCAAGGAATGGCTCAGCAAGCATAGGCATTGGAAGCGGCGGGATCAGCAAAAGCAACTCGTGATGATGCTGCGCGGCTTCTACCAGTATTTCGGGCTACACCACTGTAAACCGAAGCTCGACGGGATCCGGCGTGAGGTACAACGACAATGGGCCCGTACCTTGAGACGACGGAGTCAGCGGCACCGCCTTTACTGGTCCTATCTCCTGCATCAAACCTGGTTCGAATTACCTTATGCCGTGTCAACTCGCCATGCGACGGTCTGACGGCCTTTTCACGAGAGCGACCTGGGGAGCCCGTTGCGGGCAATCCGCTCGACGGGTTCTGCGAGGGGGGACGGGCACAAGAGGGTTCGCCTCAAGATCCGTCCCTACCCACCATGGGATTTCCCACGAATGGCTGGTGAAGTTCATCGAGCACCGTGTTGCGGACCGGCGCGTCGTGCGGCTCATCCAGAAATGGCTGAACGCCGGCGTGCTGGAAGAGGGGAAACGAATACGCATGGAGGAAGGGACGCCGCAAGGTGGCAGTGCATCGCCGCTTTTGGCGAACGTTTATCTTCATTACGTATTCGACCTGTGGGTCCAAGCATGGCGTCGGAAGCGCGCGCACGGCGATGTCATTGTCGTGCGGTTCGCCGATGACATGGTGTTGGGCTTTCAGGTCAGGTCGGATGCCGAGCGGTTCTGGGCGGAACTGAAAGAGCGCATGCAAAAGTTCCAACTCGAACTGCACCCGGAAAAGACCCGGCTCTTGGAGTTTGGCCGCTACGCGGCTGATCACCGAAAGCGTCGCGGTCTGGGGAAGCCGGAAACCTTCAATTTTCTCGGATTCACGCACATCTGCGGGAAAACGAGCAAGGGACGGTTCACCGTGCTCCGGCAGACGATCCGCAAACGCATGCAAGCCAAGCTGCAAGCGGTGAAAGCCGAACTGCGGCGACGCATGCATGAACCCATCCCGGTGGTCGGCAAGTGGTTGACAGCAGTCGTGGGCGGGCATATCCGCTACTACGGAGTACCGAGCAATCGGTATGCTCTCGCTCACTTTCGTTTCACGGTGGGCAAGCTCTGGCATCACGTGCTCGCACGACGAAGCCAGAGAGGACGAGTCCCGTGGGAACGAATGAAACGGCTCATCGACCGCTGGCTGCCTCCAGCCCGCATCTGCCATCCCTATCCTTTGCGCCGCCTGCGCGTCACCACCTGAGGCAAGAGCCGTATGCGGGAAACCCGCTCGTACGGATCTGTGCGGGGGGTACGGAGCAATCCGTATCCCTACCGCGACAGTCCAACTCCCGGTGCCGAAGGCACCGCTCTGCTCTTGGTCGGCCCGAGGCCGACGATGCGGCCACTTGGCCGCGTCCGGTTCGGCTACTACGGCGAAGCCGAAGAGCATCACAGCTCACCGTATTCCAATGTCAGCGCGTCCCAGGCCATGCGTATTTCCGTCAGTTCCCACGCGCGGCGAAACAGAGCATGCACGGCTCGCCACTCCTTCTCGGAGAAGCCGAAAGTGATGCCATTCGCGTTAGCGCGGAACCAGTAGTCCTTACCCTTGCCATCCTCCGACGCCGCGACGTAACCGAAAAAGTGCTCGGCTTCCCACCGGGGGATCGGGCTATCCGAGGCCAGTGCGGCTAACAGAGCACGAAACTCCGTGATCTTGGGATAGCCGTTGAGCGGATACATCGGACCACGGGGACCGGGAAAACTCAGGAGCAGAGAGAGGTCGTTGCCCTCGCCACGGGCAAATGAGAGCGTGTAATCTCCCTCTTTGATGGATGGTATCGGAGGCTGATAGAAGGAATCCTGACTCGCAGATTTCGCTCGGAGCGGTTCTCCCGTGAGGAAGTAGTGGCCTCGTGCGGCGAGCCGCCAAAGTACCGGCCAGAAGGGGCGGAGTGCGCGGGTTACGGTGTCTGCCGCCGGAAGCTTTTCGTCCTCCAGCAAGATATGCAGATTGCGGGCAGCAAAGAACGATTCCACTTTCACTTCAGGATCACTCAGACGCTTGCGAGTCTCGGCCACTGTCCGACGCACGATGTCTGAACTCGCTTGATCGCCGTCAGAACCCTTCGATCTTGCAGGGCGGAACTCAGAAGGGAGATTGCTCAAGTAATAGGAATCCCATTCAGAACTGCGCTGGGTCCGCAATTCGTAAACGGCTGAGAATGCATCGAGGATTGCGAGGACAGATTCGCGGAAGATAGGATTCGGCGTCCTGCCGGAAAAAGTTTCGAATCCTTGCTGCACAAAGTGCGCGAGCAGGATCCACTCGGCTTTTGACAAAACATGTTGCGCTTCACCCTTCCTGCGAATCTGGAGAAGTGAGTCGGTCGGCTCCGCCATCAGGCCTACGGCGTCGAGGCGGTCTTCACGAGTCGATTCAAGAAGCTGTTTGGCGGCGTCTGATGTTGAGACCTTCTCCCCGGTCTTCGAGGAAATGAGTTGCTTGACACGTTCCAGGCGGGTGAGTAGGGCATCGCTGATTCGAAGGGAGATGGTTTGTTGCTGCTGGGGTTTTTTAAGTTTTCCTGGCTCTTCGGGTTGCTCGGGCTTTTCACGCATCAAGGGCCTCCTTTTCGTGGTGTGAGATGCACCCCTTTCGAATATAGTTGCATCTTTAACAAATATTTGCAAACATTATGTCAAGGTGCAAGCCTAGAGTCAAGTCGTAAGGAAGTACGGGAGAATTCTGGAAGGAACAATGAAACACCGCAGTACCCAACTCGGCGTGCGCAAGAACCCAGACTCGCCAAGAGTGCATGGCTTGCGCCTCACAGCAGATTCTTCGTCGGAATCAGCGAGAGAGTTTGAAAAGCCGCGAGACCGAGCCGATCCGACGCTATCCCCGCCACGGAAGGTAGAAGTCTTTGACTTGCCACTGACTGACACGAGGGTTGAGATCGCGGTTCGGGACGGAGCGCAATTCCTCACAGTTCAGGAAGTGTCGTTGCGTTTGGGTGTTAGTCGAAATTGGGTCTACAACCATGCGGAAACTCTCGGCGCATATCATCTCGGGAAATACTTGCGGTTTTCATGGTCCAGGGTCTTGGAGTGTTTAGAGAAGTAAGTCGTGGTGCCTGATCGTGGTGATCTCTTACAGAAAACTGGAGGGCCTTTTGTTCTGCTTGACCCGCCGCGTAAATGTATATACATTTACGTCGGATATGGGACGGCCTCGAAAATCGGAAGATCACAAGCGTAGCAAGCTGTTTCCTCTCAGGCTTTCGCCTCGCGAGACAGAGTTCTTCTCAAAAAAAGCTCGCGTCCTGGGGGAATCGGTCGCCTCGATCTTCCGCAACGGAGGAATGCTCTATATCCAAACGAGAAGCAAAGACGGGTCACGAAAGCAAAAGGAGAAAAAACAGTGACTCGTCAATCGTACCAGCAGGGCTACATTTCAGAACCAATCCAGACCCGGCAGGGAATTGCTTTCAAGATTCGCTACCGGGTGCGAATACAGAATGGCAAATGGCAACACAGGAGGGAAACACTCTACGGGCTGTCTGGACGTAAAGCAGCCCGTGCGGTCTTAGAGAAACGTATCCAGTCAGCTTCAACCCTACTCCCGGAAGTGAGTGCTTTGACGACCCGGGGGTTCGTAGAGAACTACTGGAGACCTTATTTGGATCGTCAGAGAGTGAAACTTTCAACGCGGGCGACTTACGAATCGGCGTTGAAGTTGCACATCCTTCCTGCATTCGGGGACTCTCCGCTGCGGGATGTTATTCCTCTTCAGGTCGAGAACTTCGTGCAAACCAAGTTGAAGTCCGGTCTATCTTCCAAGACTGCCCGGAATTTGCTTGTGTTGCTTCAAGGAATTTTCTCACTGGCTATGGATAACGACCTAATTGAGAAGTCTCCGATTCGCGAACGCCACAAGCCAACTGTGCAACGTGTCGAGAAACCTGTTTGGTCGCCGAAACAAGTGAAGCAAATCTTGGAAAATGCGCCGGAGCGTTATGGCGTCTTTTTTCAGGTGCTCGCTCTTACCGGCGTCCGGGCTGGGGAAATTCTCGGCCTGCAATGGAAACATGTTGATCTTGCGAAGGAGCAGATGCGGGTAGAGCAGAGTCTTTGGCGCGGGCAATTGATACCGCCAAAGACAAAGGGCAGCATTCGGACGATTAACCTTGGTGCTGTACTTGTTGCAGCATTGAAAAGGCATCGCGAATCTGCGGAGCGGAAGAAACCCAATGATTTTGTCTTCTGCAAGAAAGATGGTTTCCCGTTTGATCCGGACGTGCTTCGGAAGGACGCATTGTATCCGACGCTCGACAGGCTTGGTATACCACGTCCCTCGGGTGCCTCCGGGTTCCACGCGTTCAGGCATTCGGTGGGAAGCTTCATCAATGCCCAGACGGGAAACCTAAAGCTTGCGCAGAATCTCTTGGGACATTCCACGATCAACATGACGGCGAATGTTTACACGCACGTTTCCATGGAATCAGAACGCGAGGCAGCAGAAGCCGTAGAACGGGCGATCTATGGTGATCTGTTCCCAATCTGTTCCCAACTCGGGAACGGGAACAAGTCGGCGGCTGCAAACTGAGGTTGGTAAAGTGTTACGGCTCAACTCGTAACTTTAAATAAGAAGGGCGCTTAGAGGATTTTCCTCATAAGCGCCCATGGTTGCGGGGGTCAGATTTGAACTGACGACCTTCGGGTTATGAGCCCGACGAGCTACCAGGCTGCTCCACCCCGCGTATTCACTATAGCGGACACGTAGCCTGCCGTCAAATCATCAAGATTCGCCCAATTCTTTGCGCTCTGGCATCGGAAGCTGTGGGGGATGGCGGGATCCATTCCCGAACCAGCAGAAATGCTACCAAGTATTGTATGGCGTTCCTTCGAACGGGGACGTCTGCCCCGAGCCGGAGTGTACGTCGACCATTCCGGTCGTCACTTGATCCGGGCTCATCACAACATTGTCGAATTGCGGCACCCAGTCCTGGGTGTGCGTGATGGGGTCCAGGGGAATTTCCCGGAGATAGCCTGCCTGCTGCAAGTCCTCCAGCGATTGCGGTGCCGCCTGCTTGTCGAGCGTGTAATTGTCTATCGCTTCCCTCATCACCTGCAGATCATGTTTCAACACCGCCTCACGCGAGCGCTGCACCGTTTGGCCATAGCGCTGCGCTGCCATGCCGATGAGAATAAGGATAATGGTGATGACGATCATCAGCTCGATCAGCGTAAATCCACCGCTGGCAAGTTGCGTCTCACGTCTCCTTCGCTTTGCTGCGCCGTTTGTACGCCGTCTCAGAGTGCCCATTTCAATTCCTCGAGCCTTCTACCAATCGCTGTATTTCGTCCCGTCGAGCGCCGTCCCTGTGGATTTCGAATACACATCGAAAACGTTGTCCCCGCACCAGCTCGTCGAATCAGGATCGTCTGACACGCAACGCAATCCCCAATCCGCCCGTCCCGTCATCGGATCCACAGGAATTTTCCTCATAAAACGAAGCCTTTTGTCGTCTCCCGCTCCAAGTTGTACTCCTTTTACCAGCGTGTCCAGATCCGGCGGATAATTCTCACTTCCCACCTCGGTTCGGAATTTGTGCTGGTCCGCAAGGTCTTTGTACCGGTCGATGGCATCTCTCATCGTTCGCAAGTCATACCGAAGTTCAGTTTGTTTCTGCCGGATGACGGTGTACCGGAATATCGGCAACGCCATCGAAGACAGCACCAGCAGGATAGAGCAGGCGATAATCAGCTCCAGAAGCGACATCCCCGAACTCGAGGCTAGTCGGCACTGTTGGCCTCGCGTTGCATGAAGTTCGCGCCTCGACATCAGAGCTTTCCTCTAGCCTGGATTACGGCTGCACCTGCACGGTGGCCTCGCTCGTCACTAAGGGGATCGGCCTCTGCTGCGAATCCTTGGCGTTCTGCTGCACGATCGACAAACTTGTAGAACCCGGCGCAATTCCTTTGATCACGATTCCCAGCAAAGTGCCACTGCCGCTTACCCCTTGCGTGTTCGGCTGTCTCGTGGCTGAAATAATGGCCTGGCCCTTCTCCTTATTCACATTGGACACAATCGCGATTTCCTGCGTACCTCCGGAAAGGAACCCTCCGTGCTGCCCCTCGCCCACCGCATGCTGGATGTCTTCAATGCTTATCACCGCCGGGTTGTATTGCAGGAGCATCGGGATAGAGAACAAGTCGCTCACGTTGTCCACCACGACCGCGATCGTCTTCGTCTCTCCCACTTTCAGCGTGATCCCCTGTGGCTCGAATCTCAGCTTGCCGGGTTGCCCTTGTGGCGGGTTCACTCCCGGCGCGTTTGCGCCCGCGGTTGTCCCTGCTGCGGGCACGCCTGCTCCAGGCACCGTCCCCACGGGGGTTTGCGTAGCGGGCTTCACTTTTTCCTGGCCGGGCGTGCGCACATCACTTTCGCGCATCAATTCGATCTGTTGCTCCGACCCCGTGTAGATCGCCCGCAAATTCTCCTTCGTCCATGCGGGCAGCCGCACGATGTGCGGGATCAACATGATCAGAACTTCGTCTTCCTGGTGATCCGTGTTGGTGCTCGAGAAGAGGTAACGTATGATCGGGATCTTCGCCAGTCCCGGCCATCCGTTCAAGGTCTTCGTATCCGTTCTCTGGATCAGTCCACCGAGGATACTGGCTTCGCCATCCTTCAGCCGAATTTCGTGATTCACCACTCGCTGGCTGATAATCGGTTGGCTGATTCCCCCGATGGTGGATGTGCCGGTAACGGAAGACACTTCAATCTTCGTCTTCAGGCTGATTTCGTGGTCCGGGTGCACTCGAGGCGTGATGTCGATGTTCACCCCGACGTCCTGATATTGGAACTGCGTGTTCACCAGCGGGTTCACAAGGCCCGCTGAGCCCACTGCACCTACTCCCACACCTGCCTGAAAGCTTCCCGTGGCGATGGGGATGCGATCCCCGATTTTGAGTGTCGCCTGCTGTCCGTCAACGGAACGCAACTCAGGGTCTTGAATGATCCTCGTTGACGTGTCGGTAAGCACGGCGTTGGCCGTGAAATTTGGCAGCGTAACACTATAGGCGCTGCTGTTCAGATGTCGAAGATCATTGAGAGTCGTGCTATTCGTCGTTGTTGTAGTTGTGCCGCTAGTCGTCGCGTTGGGGTTGATCGCGATGGACGCGCTCTGTCCTGGCGTCACCCCCAGGTTGCGCAGGCGGTCCGTGCGCGCCTCCAGCACTTCCACTTGAATCACCACTTCAGGCTTCGCCTTGTCAACGTCCTGGATCACCTTGCCGACGAGCGTTAGAACGTCCGGAGTTGCTCGGACGAGGATCGCATTTTGGGAATTCAATTGCGTGATGCGCTTCAAATCGAGCAGTTGCCGCAGACCTGTTACGATTTCCGTCATATCCTGCGGCGTCACCGTGTTGGACAGATAGAACGTTTTCAGCGATTCCTCTTCGTAGTCGCGCCGTTTCTGTACCTGGTCCGGCGCGATCAAGATAATATTCTCCGTCACCGGCTTCCAGAATGCCTTGCTCTCTATGCACACAACTTCAAGCGCCTGCTTCAGCGTCAGGTTATTCAAATCCACCGAAATCCGCCGCGCCGGGAAGTCCGGGTCGTAAATCACGGTTATACCCGCCAGCTTCCCGATGGTGTCGAAGAGTGTCTTTGCATCGCCCGTCGCCTTGTAGGTGATGGCGACGTTGGAAAGCGGCTTGAGTTCCGGCGGGCCAGACGCGTATTCCGCGGTGTCATCTTCCGGCGTCGGGGGCGTGCCGTCCGCAGCGTGTGTTTGCTCCACGATCAACGCCAGCGTCTTTTTCAGTTCTTGCGTTGCGATGGAGCTGGAGGGGTCATCTATTTGCGCGCGCTGGAATTGCGCTGCAGCCGCCTGCAGATCCCCGTTTTCTCTCTGCTTCAGGCCCAGCTTGATGTGCATTTCGCCGGCTTCGAATCGCGTTTGATTCAGCCGGATTTTGTAGCTTGCATTATAAGGGTCGGACTTCAGCGCTTTTTGATAGAATTCCAGCGCCGCATCGTAATCCTGCAGCGTCTCCGCTTTCTTTCCTTTGTTAAAATCCGTTTGGCCCTTTGGGCAGCCCGCTGCGAACAGACCCACTCCCACGCACAAGACGACACTACACCATCGGCGCATGAACTCTCCGGGGCCTCGACACGAAGCCTTTGCAGTCTAACACCCGGTTTAGAACACCGGCAAGACGTGAGAGGTTGGCTGTCCCACATCCGATAATATGATCGCTTGGCAGCCGCTTATTCTAGGCCGTAGCCAAGATTTAACACTCCAGTTATGATGGAAGATTGTGCCCAAGCCTGCGAAAAAATCCGAGAAGGGCAGCAAGTCTGGCGAGCAAATCGTAGCCCAGAATCGTGCCGCCTCCTACAATTATCATTTGCTGGAGAGGGTGGAAGCCGGTCTGGTCCTGCACGGCACCGAGGTGAAGGCTCTGCGCGAAGGAAAAGCGAATATCCGCGACGCCTATGTCGATTTCAAACCCAGCGGCGCTTGGCTTGTTAACGCGCACATTGCACAGTACATGCCCGGTGGCCCCTGGAACCACGAGCCTCTCGGCTCGCGCAAATTGCTCCTGCACAAGAACGAAATTTACAAACTCGCGGGGAAAACGCAGGCCAAAGGGTTGACCGTAATCCCCACAAAAATTTACTTCCGCAATGGCCTGGCCAAGGTCGAAATTGCGCTGGCACAGGGCAAGAAGTCCTGGGATCGGCGCCAGGACGAACGCAACAAAGAAGCTCGCAGGGAAACGGAAGAAGCGATGTATCGCAACCGGAGGCGATGAAGAACCATGCAAATCACGTTGACGACCCAGCCGTTCGCAAGTATCGAAACAGAGGCACTTGTCACCTATATATTCGAGGATGCCGATCCCGTTCAGGGACGCATCGCGGAGATCGATCAGCTCTCGAATGGGCTGCTCAGGAAACTCGCGAAAGGCGGAGAACTTACGGGCAAGACTCTCGAGATGACTTTGCTTCACGCTCCCGCCGGGCTGAAAGCCGAGCGGCTCTTGCTGGTGGGAGCAGGGAAGCGCGAAAAGTTTGATTCGGCGTCGCTGCGGAGGATTGCTGGCTCGGCCTTGCGCTATTTGAAGTCGCGCGGCGTCCACGGTTTGGTTTTTGCCGCTCGCGAGGGCAATGCTACCGAAGACGCGGCGCAAGCCTTCGCCGAGGGCGCGATCGCCGCGGATTTTGAATCGGACAAATACAAGACCGACAAGAAGGGCGACAAGTCCATAGACGCTATTCTGCTGGCTGGCTATTCCGACGCCGAGCGCACTGCGGGAGAGAATGGATTGACGCGCGGCCGAATCATCGCGGAATCGCAAAATTTTGCACGCGACCTGATCAACGAGCCCTCGAACAAACTCACGCCGAAAATACTGGCGGAAAAAGCCGAGGCCATGGCCAAGCAAGCAGGCCTGGCGGTAGAAATTCTCGACGAAAAGAAAATCGCCGAACTGAAGATGGGTGCACTGCTCAGCGTCGCTCAGGGCGGACCTGAGCCGCCTCGCATGATCGTCATCACCTACACTCCCGCGAATCCCAAGCCGGGCGCCCCGGTAATCGGCTTCGTCGGGAAAGCGGTGACGTTTGATACCGGCGGAATTTCCATCAAGCCCTCCGAGGGCATGGAAAAAATGAAGTACGACATGGCCGGCGGCGCAACGATGATCGGCGTGATGCGCGCGCTCGCGGCGCTGAAGCCGAATGTGAAGGTTATTTGCGTGGTGCCCTCCACGGAAAACATGCCCGGGGGAAAAGCGCAAAAACCCGGCGACATCCAGACTTCCATGTCCGGCAAGACGATTGAGGTGTTGAATACGGATGCAGAAGGCCGGTTGATTCTTGCCGATGGCATTCACTACGCGAAGCAGCTTGGCGCTACGCATCTTGTGGATGCGGCGACCCTGACGGGCGCGATTGTTGTGGCGCTGGCGAGCATCAACGTCGGAGTTTTTGGCGGCGCGGATCAGGCGTGGACCGATAAAGTGCTTGCTTCCGCGAAAGCGGCCGGCGAGAAAATGTGGCAGATGCCGATGGACGAGGAGTACCGCGAATACATCAAGGGCACCGTGGCAGACATTCAGAATATTGGGAGTGGCAAAGGTGGCGGCTCGATTACGGGCGCGTGGTTCATCCGCGAATTTGCGGGCGACACGCCGTGGGTGCACTTGGACATTGCCGGGACCGCGTGGAACGACGATGCCAAATCGTGGTTGGCCAAAGGCCCGACCGGCGTTGCGCTGCGCACGCTCGTTCAGCTTGCGATGTCCTACTAATCAACTCCAATTTCACTTTGCTTCGATGGTAGGGGCACGATATATCGTGCCCCTACAAGTTCTGCCATTCCTCCGGGCGACGGCACGGGCGGGGCAATTCCTGCCCCGATAAATTTGCCCTTTCGTTGGATCAAGGCTACATTTTTTCAGGGGCGTCGATGCCGAGGAGATTGAGGGCGCTGACGAGTTGCGATTCGACTTGGGTGGTTAGCGCGAGAAGGAAGGCACGTTTTTGGGCGTCGGCTTCGGTGAGGATGTGGTGCTTGTGGTAGAAATTGTTAAAGGATTGCGCGAGTTGGAAGGCGTATTTGGCCACGAAGGCGGGCTCCTGGGCGCCGATGGCGGCGTCCACGGCGTGATCGAGAGAGGCGCTGGACAGGAGTAATTCCCAAAAGCCATTTCCGTCCGAGCCATTGAGCAGCGCGGCGACAGTTTCTTGAGTGACGACGGCGTTTGCAGCGGCGGCTTCGATGCCTTTGCGGCGGATGCCGCGAATGCGGACCACGGCGTACTGGCAATAGGGGCCGGTTTCGCCTTCAAAGCTGAGTGCATCTTTGAAATCGAAAGCGATGATGGCGTTGCGCGTGAATTTCAGGAGGAAAAAGCGTAACGCGCCGACGGCAATCGCGTGGGCTGTTTGCTTTTGCTCGGATTCGCTCATCTCCGCATGCCGCTGTTGTACTTCCGCGAACGTTGCGGCTTCGAGTTTATCGATCAGGTCGTCGGCTTTGACGCCAAAGCCTTTGCGGCCGCTCACTTCCACGTATGGTTTCTTGGCCTCCTCCGGCGTCAACTCATATCCCATTTCGGCGGCGCAGCGCGGAGTGAGCGCGACGATCTCGTACGACAAGTGAATCGACTGCTCGGCGGCCCGCGTGTGTCCTAACCGGCGCAATCCCTCCGCGACGACGTCCTGCAGATAGGACTGTCGCGCATCAATCACGTTGTAAACAATCGAAGCGGGCTCGCCAAAGTGCGGTGCTTGGGGGTCATTTTTGAAGACCGTGGTTGCCCACACCGCCTGTCCTTCCGGTGCATCCGGCCATTTGCGGTAGTGAAAGTCCTTGCCAAGCAAGCCGAATTTCCAAAGTTGATACGCAATATCTTTTCCGACGTACGTTACCGTGCCGTTCGAGCGGACGATGATTTTGTCCTGGATGTTTTCTTCGTCCTCAGCCTCGACTTTTTCCGCTGCGTCATTCGCGGCCTTGCCATCCGCGGCTTCTTCTTTCCATGGCATGATCCAGCAGCCCGCCATTTTTCCGCTCGTAGCCAACTGAATCGCGCCGGAAGCTTTCAACTTTTCAAAAGCCGTATCCCAAAACTTCAGATGAAGAATTTCGCTTTCACGAGCAAGTAGTTCGTAAAAAATCCCAAGGCGCGCCATCGTTCGCAGATGCAGACTGACAACTGCATCGGCGACCACTTGGGCCACTTCCGCTTCTTCGCCGCGATCTTCTTCAATGGCTTTCAAAGTTCGCCCGCGCAATTCAGCCGCGCGAGCCTTGTCTTCTTCAAAGAATTGCGTGGTCTTGGCGTAGAGATTCCAGCAGTAATAATCGAAGCGCGGCTCCATGGCGGCCATTTTGACGCTGACGGGCGTACGGCGCTCCATATCGAGGAAGCCGATGACGACATCGGCTACTTGAACGCCGGTGTTGTCGATGTAGTTCTGCACCTGCACGGGATGCCTAGCGTGGCGCAGGACGCGCGCCATGGTGTCGCCGAGGACGGCGTTTCTTACGTGACCGATGTGGGCGGCTTTGTTGGGGTTGATGCTGGTGTGTTCGACGATGACTTTGCCGGAGCGCGAGGACGCGGCGGCCGATTTGGCCGCGGCTTCGAGTTGAGCCTCTTGCCAAAATGCCGCGCGATCAAAATAAAAGTTGAGGTATCCGGAGCCGGCAACTTCAATGCGCGCAATGCCCTCCACTTTGCCCAAACCATTTGCGATTTCCTGCGCGATCACGCGCGGCGCTTTTTTGAGGCGCTTGGCCATCTCGAAACAGACAGGCGAGGCGGCTTCTCCCATCTCGATTTTTGGGGGGCGCTCCAGGACAATATCGAGCGACAAAGCGTAGTGCTCCTGGATATAGCGAGCCAGGGTGTCGCGAAGTCGATTTGCGATCGTCAGGTACATGGTTCCTCGACGCAGAAGAGCAGTGAGTATAAGTGGAGATGGGGAAGGTGGTCAAAGCAGCTGGCCAGATTTAGGCGAGCTGCTAGGGGTATAGCTATACCCCACCCCGGGTGTTTTGCGCAAAGAGCGTGGAAAGCATTGATAATAAAGGGGATACTAGATCCAACGTGGCAAAGGAGTGCGTAACAGTATGAAAACAAAGGAAGGCTAAAGCTTTTGAAATGAAACTGATACGAGAGGCGTGTAAGAGTGACAATCAAAGGAGTTACGAGACAGATGGAGGCAGGAAACTGAGATGAGTTGGTGCCACGGGGTTTGGAAGGGACCGCGTGGCGACAAAGCATGGCAAGAGGGCACGGCTGATTGCAGCGCGCCATTCAATATATTACCATTATAGCTAATCCATTTAATTTGTCAAGTAATTAATGGAAAGTGGCTTGTTTGCAGAGAGATAGGCAAGGCAAATCGTCCGGGAGTTGAGGACGGGACGCCACAAGCCGGACCTGGGGAGAGATGCGAAACCATGATAGAGCAGGTGCGGGCTCTCCTCGCACTGGGCCAAGTCTTTACTTTGTTTGACACACCTGGGCTGCGCCGATAGTATCGAAAGACTCCGACGGAATGTGGGAACAGAGGCGGTTCCTGCGGCGGCGAATCCTATGAAACTGGCTTATTTTGATTGTTTTTCGGGGATTAGCGGGGACATGACGCTGGGTGCGCTGGTGGACGCGGGCTGCCCGGATGAGCAATTGCGTGCGGAGTTGAGCGGATTGCAGGTGCCGGGGTGGGAGCTGACGGCGGAAAAGGTTTGGAAGAACGGGATGGCGGCGACGTATGTGCGTGTAAAGACGGAAGATCAGTCCAAGCACCGGTCGCTTAGCACGATTCTGGAGATCTTGGAGAAATCGCGGCTTGCCCCTCTGGTGCGGGAGCGCGCTGGGGCCATTTTTAAGAAACTGGGAGAGGCGGAGGCACGGGTGCACGACGTGCCCCTCGAAAAGATTCATTTTCATGAGGTTGGGGCGGTGGACGCGATCGTGGACATCGTCGGAGCGTGCATCGGCTTTCATGCTTTGGGGATCGATAAGTTTGCTTGCTCGCCCCTGAATGTGGGGAGCGGGACGGCCAAAATGGCACACGGAATTTTGCCCGTGCCAGCTCCTGCGACGGCGAATCTGCTGCAGGGGAAGCCGACGTACTCAAACGGCGTGCAAATGGAGCTGGTTACGCCTACCGGGGCGGCTATTATTGCGACGCTTTGCGATGCTTTTGGGCCGCAGCCAGCGATGAGCGTATCAGCGATCGGTTATGGAGCTGGAACAGCGGATCTTGAGGGGCAACCGAACGTGGTACGCATCATGATCGGGGAAGCGGTCGAGAAAGCAGTGGCGGGGTTTGATGAGGAGATTGCCGTTATCGAGGCGAATCTTGATGACATGAATCCGCAGATTTACGGGTACTTTTCGGAAAAGGCGCTGGCGGCGGGGGCGCTGGATGTTTACACGACGCCTGTACAGATGAAGAAAAACCGGCCAGGGACACTTCTGACGGTTTTGTGCAAGCCGCAGGACACGAATGCGCTGATGTCGCTGATTTTTGCGGAGACGACGACGTTCGGTGCGCGGACGTACACGGCACACCGCCGAGTATTGCCGAGGGAATGGATTAAGGTTGCGACTTCTCTGGGTGATGTGCGCGTGAAAGTTTCTCGCGTGAATGGGCGTATCCGGCACGCGACTCCGGAATACGAAGACTGCCGCAAAGTGGCCGAGGAGAAGAACGTGCCGCTGCAGTTGGTGATTGCGGAAGCGATGCGAAGTTACGAGAAGATTTGAAGACGGGAATTCAAAACAGAGTACGCAGAGGTCGCAGCGAAGGACAGAACGGAGAGGAATGGCCGGGGAAAAACCAAAATATTATTTGACAACGCCGATCTA
Source organism: uncultured Acidobacteriota bacterium (assembly GCA_963824515.1). Lineage (GTDB taxonomy): Bacteria > Acidobacteriota > Terriglobia > Acidiferrales > UBA7541 > Acidiferrum. The sequence goes on along the minus strand of CAWGPN010000022.1, from coordinate 443,811 downwards.
CTACACGAACGGCTTGCCGCATATCGGGCATACGTATTCGACGATCGTGTGCGACACCATCCGGCGCTACAAGCGGATGCTCGGGTATGAGGTCGTACTGACGACGGGGACGGACGAGCACGGCGTGAACGTTGAACGATCGGCGAAGAAGGCGGGAATTCCGGAATCGGAGTTCGTGGCGAAAATGGCCGCGCAGTGGAAGGCGCTGTGGGATGAGCTTGGAGTGCAGGGCGATGAGTTCATTCGAACGACGGATTTGAAGCACGCGCATACGGTGCAATGGCTTTTCAAGTTGTGCCGTGAGAATGGTTTTATTTATCCGGGGCATTACACGGGGCAATACTGCATTTACGACAACGCGTATGTGGACGTGAAGGCCGGCGAGAATTGCCCCGATTGCGGGCGGCCCACGGAAACCGTCACGGAACCAAATTATTTTTTCAAACTTTCCGCGTTTCAGAAGCCGCTACTGGATTTTTACGCGAAAAATCCAGACTTCATTCAGCCGGAAACGCGGCGAAATGAAGTGCTAAGTTTTGTGGAAGGCGGGCTGCGGGATCTGAGCATTACGCGGACAACCATCCGCTGGGGCATTCCGGTACCGGGAGAGGAGCCACACGTTTTCTATGTGTGGTTCGACGCGTTGACAGCTTATTTGAGCGCGGTCGGCGGGCCGAATTACGAGAAGATTGGTTACTGGCCGGCCGATTTACATTTGGTGGGGAAGGAAATCATTCGATTTCACGCGGTCTATTGGCCGGCTTTCCTGATGGCGGCCGGCTTGCCGCTTCCCAAGCAAGTGTGGGCACACGGCTGGCTTTTGATGGACAGCGCGAAGATGAGCAAGTCGCTTGGGAACGTGGTGCGGCCGCGCCCGATTGTGCATGTGCTGGGAATGGACGCGCTTCGGTACTATTTACTGCGGGAAACGGTGTTTGGGCAGGATGGAAATTTCAGCTATGACGCGCTTGTGACGCGGTACAACAGCGATCTGGCGAACGGGCTCGGAAATCTGGCGAGCCGCACGGCGGCGATGATCGAGAAGAATTGCGGGGGCAAAATTCCGAAGCCAGGGGCGCTCCAGCCGCAAGATTCGACTCTCGCCAAAGAAGCGCAGACGGCCATCGGCGATGTGATGGAGCATTACAACAATCTGGAATTCTCCCGAGCACTGGAATCGATTTGGGCTCTGATATCCGCGGCGGACAAATATTTGACGGTGGAAAAACCGTGGTCACTGGGAGAAGCGGGAGAGGACCAACAGCGGCGCGCGACCGTGCTTTGGACGACTGCGGAGGTTTTGCGCATCGTCACCGTTTTGACCCATCCCGTTTTGCCGGAGAGCACGGGGAAGGTTTGGGCGCTGCTGGGACAGTCCGGACCGCTCGGCGCATTTGCGATGGACGACCTGCGCTGGGGCCAGCTCGCTCCTGGAACCGCGTTGGGAAAATCTTTGGCACTATTTCCACGGATTGAAAAAACAGAAGCAATCGAGAGGATGGAAGCCATGGAAAAAGAAGAACAGAAAGCACCTTCGCCCGTTGCGGCAAGCACGCCCGCGCCTGCGGCGGCGGGGAGCGGTGGAACGGCGGCCACGGCAGCTCCGGCGGCGAACGAAAAAATCGGGATCGAGGATTTTGCGAAAGTCGAGATGCGCGTGGGGCAGATTAAGACGGCGGAGAGGATTGTCGGCGCGGACAAATTGCTGAAGCTCACCGTCGATATCGGGACGGAGATACGGCAGATTTGCGCGGGGATTGCGCAGTTTTATGAGCCGGAAAAATTGGTCGGACGGAAAGTGGCGGTGGTGGTGAATCTGGCGCCGCGGAAGCTTCGCGGGGTCGAATCTAACGGGATGATTATGGCCGCCGCGGTGGGGCCCGAAGGGCGGCCAGTGCTGGTGGGATTTCCGGATGAAGACGTGGAGATTGGAGCGCGGTTGAGGTAGGGCACGATATATCGTGCCCCTACGGTTGCCGCATCCTTGCGCTGCTCTACTATGGAACTGATTGATTCACATGCGCATATTGATGATTCGCGGTTTGACGAGGATCGCGAGGCGATGCTGGGGCGTGCGCGAGCAGTAGGGATAACGACGCTGCTGGCGATTGGGACGGGGCCGGGGCCTGAAAAATTGGATGCGGCGCTGCCGTTTGCGGAGGCGCATGAGTGGATTTACACGACTGTTGGGATTCATCCGCACGAAGCGAAAGAAGTGAAGCACCAACATTTGGATCAATTGGCGAGGCTGGCGCGGCATCCGAAAGTGATTGCGTGGGGCGAAATCGGGCTGGATTATTTTTACGATCATTCGCCGCGGGATGTGCAGGAGACGGTCTTCAGGGATCAGATGGCGCTAGCCGCGGAGGCGCAGCTGCCGATTATCATTCACTGCCGGGACGCATGGACGGATTGCCTGCGGGTGATGGAGGAAGTCTGGCGACGAACTGGGCTGGGAGGAATTTTGCATTGCTTCACGAGCACGCTGGAGGATGCGAAGCGCGGCATCGACATGGGATTTCTGATTTCGTTTGCGGGGAATTCGACCTATCCGAAAACGCAGAATTTGCGAGACGTAGCGAAAGCTTTGCCGCTGGAAAACATTTTGATTGAGACGGACTCGCCGTACCTTGCGCCGCAGGCGTACCGGGGGAAACGGAACGAGCCGGCGTACGTTGCGGAAGTAGCGCGTACGCTTGCGAGTGTGAGAGACTTAGCCGCGGAAGAATTCGCCGCCAGGACAGCAGGGAATTTCCGGCGATTTTTCCACCTTTCTCAGCCGACCGTGCCCGCGGCTGCGGAGTCCCAGAGATGATTGCAGGCCAAGGGAGGAAGGCCATCGCGCTGCTGACTGCAAAAGAGATTTTTGACCTCGTGCGAGACGACCTGGTACTGGTCGAGGAAGAACTAGCGCGGCAGAGCGCTGGCGCGTTCGAACCAGTTTCCGAGATTACGACCTATCTGTTGGGCGGAGGCGGGAAGCGGCTGCGTCCGGCGCTGCTGCTGCTCTGCAATGCGTACACGGGACGGCGAAGCGAGGGCGCGATTCGGCTGGCCGCGGTCGTCGAGCTGTTGCACAGCGCGACACTGATTCATGATGACGTGATCGACAGCGCGGCCACGCGCCGGGGGCGGCCCTCGGCGAATTCGCGCTGGGGGAATCATCGCAGCGTCTTGGCGGGAGATTGGTTGTACATGCAGTCGTTTCAGATGGCGTTGGAGGAAAGAAATTTTCGAATACTGGATATTTTGATCGATCTGACGCAGAAAATGGTGGAAGGCGAGCTGATTCAACTGGCGAAAATCGGGCGCATCGATGTTACGGAAGAAGATGCGTTACGGCTCGCGACGTACAAGACGGCATGTCTCTTTAGTGGATGCGCACGATTGGGCGCGGTCCTCGGCGGTATGGAGGGTGTGGAGGAGGAAGCGCTGGCGGATTACGGGAAGTATGCGGGACTGGCGTTTCAATTGGTTGATGATCTGCTGGATTTTACGGCGTCGGAGGAGCAGCTCGGTAAGCCCGTTCTGAGCGATTTGAAGGAAGGAAAAGTTACGTTGCCACTGATTTATGCGATGGACAACGGGCACCGGGACGCGCGGGGGCTTGTGGAGCGTGTCCTGGAAGAAAAGGAATTCAACTCGGTCCGCGCGGAGACGATTGTTTCGCTGGTGCATGATTCCGGAGCGGTGGAACGGGCGCGGAATCTCGCGCATGAGTATGCGCGCCGGGCGAAAGCTTGTCTCGAGGGGCGCGGAGATTCGGAATACGCGCGGGCGTTGCTGACCTTGCCGGATTTCATTCTGGAGCGTGAGAATTGACGGTTGGGTCTGACGCAGGAAGGCACAGCAGGCCGTGCCCCTACAAGGAAAATCCGGGACGATAGAATGGGCCACTTTGGATGTCATGCTTCCCTTTAAGCTGGTCTATCACAAAGGCTACGACTTAAATCTCGGCGAGCACGTTTTCCCCTCGCAAAAATTCCATCTGATTGCAGAAACGCTAATGCGCGAAGGCATCGCGGCGGCGGAAGATTTTCTAACGCCGGATGCCGCCGCTGACGAAGACATTCTGCGCGTGCATACCGCCGAATGGGTGCGGAAGTTGAAAACCGGCACGTTGACCGCCAGCGAGATTATGAAGCTGGAGATTCCGTATTCGCGGGAGGCAGTGGAAGCGTGCTGGCTGGCGGCGGGCGGCTCGATCCTGGCTGGGCAGCGGGCGTTGCTCGACGGATTTGGCTGCAATCTCGGCGGCGGCTTTCATCATGCGCATCCGGGGCATGGCGAGGGATTTTGCGCGATCCATGACGTGGCGGTGGCGATTCGAAGGCTGCAGAAGAACGGCGCGATTCAAAAGGCGATGGTTGTCGATACGGATGTGCACCAAGGGAACGGGACGGCGGCGATTTTTGCCGAGGACAAATCCGTCTTCACGCTTTCGATCCATCAGGAGAACAATTATCCGGCGTATAAGCCGCCTTCGGATGTGGATCTCGAGATGGCGGACCGCGTGGACGATGACGAATACCTGGGAGCGTTGATTCCGGCGGTGCGGTCTGCGCTGGAGGAATTTCGCCCGGAGATACTTTTTTATGTGGGCGGCGCTGATCCGTATTGTGAGGACCAGCTTGGCGGATTGTCGCTCACGAAGAAGGGGCTGCAGGAACGCGACCGAAGGGTATTTGAGGAATCGCGCAGGCGGGGGATTCCGGTGGCTACAACATTGGCCGGGGGATACGCGCGGCGCGTGGAAGACACGATTCGCATCCACGTGAACACGATACTGGCCGCGCGGGAAGTCTCACTGGCATATCCTGCCGTTTCGGCGGGGCAGCAGTAAATCGCGCCGCGCGTTGGCGCCGGTTCAAGTTATTCCGCAGGAGGTTTCGCCGCGTTTTCCTGATCAGCACCGAGAAGTCGGCGAACCGCGCCAGTCAATTGCGTTTCCACGTCCTCCGGGTCAAATCCCTCTGCGCGATAGGCAATCTTTCCCGTGCGATCGAGAATGACGACGGTGGGGAAGGCATTGACGGCGAGCAACTTGTCCAGCCCGTCAGCAAAGACAACAGTGGTACGAGGTTTTTCTTTCTCGAGGTAGTCCGGGACGAGGGATTCGTCCTCATCACAATCGGCGGAAAGAAAAAGTACATCCGGGATTCCTTCAAATTGCGCGGCTACGCGCTCGAAGTGGGGCTCCATCGCCCGGCAGGGTCCGCACCACGTGGCCCAGAAATTCAGGACGACAATTTTCCCCCTGAGCGCGGCTAGAGGAAAGAGCGAGCCGTCCAGTGCATTCCGCAATTTGAAGTCGTAAGGAGCTTTCGCGCCGGCGTTTCTTTCCTGCTTCGGTGGTTCAGAAGCCGCAGAAGCTTCATCGTAAGCGCGCAAGAGGTAGTCGCCGAGCCCGGCATCCGAGCCGTGCGCGAGACGCCAGACATTGCCGAGTTTTTGACGGATTTCCCGGCGGTTGGACCCGTCCTCCGAAACATCCGCCAGCGCAAAGGCGCGCGCATATTCGCGAATGGCGCCGGGCAAGTCCTTATGCAATTCCGCAATTTCGCCGAGCTTCTCACCCGCCGAGGCGCTGGGCGAGAGTGCCATGCTGGCGCGAAAGTCTTTTTCCGCGGAGGCGTCGTCGTGCAAGTTGAAGGAGAGCCTTCCACGAAGCGAGAGGATGTTCACTTCGTCGCGCTTTTGTTCGGTTTCCCACTCTTCTTTGGAGATTTTGGGAGATTTGTCTTCGGCGGAATTGTGCTGGATGTATTCCAGCACGCGCGTGCAATAGTTAACGGCGCGGCGAAGGGCGGCTGCATCGCCATTGCGTTCCAGGAGCTGGATGGCGAGTACGGTCATGGCGATGTCTTCGGGCGCGAGAGTGACGAGACGTTCGGCATAGTCGGTGGCGCGGGCGGAGTCTCGCAACTGGAGGCAGGCTTCCACGAGAGCGCGATAGATTTGAGGGCGTTGCTGAGACTCCGGATAGACCTTGAGGAAATCCTCGAGGTTGTGGACGAGCGCGGCGCGGTCGTTGCCGGAACGGTCGATGGCTTGCTGAAGAGCTTCGGTTTCGGAAAGGGTTTTTGAGCCAGGAGACGTCTTGGATTCAGCGGATTTCGCGGCTTGCGAAGGAGGCTTCTGACTCCGGTTTTGACGGCCAAAGGCAGGAGGACTTGCAAAGCCGGCGCAGAGAATTGCTGAAAGAGCGAGTGCAAGGGCCGGGAATTGGCGCAAGCGGTTCATCAAGAGGATTCTAAACTGTTTCGTAGAAAATTGCCGACGGCAATGGGGAATCGGCGGCGCATATCGCAAGGCAGGCGGATCTCGAGAGCTGTTTAGTGCGCGCCCTGAATTCCGATATCGCCCGAGACTGTGTGAATTTCCACGCGCCCGCCGCCGTTGCCCATGTGCGCGCGCAGCGAATGCTTCCCTTGTTCCTCAATCATGATGGGAATTTGAGCGCGGATTTGACCGGAGACGGCGTTCGCCGAAAAGTGGAAGTTCGCATTAGGCGGCACCTCGAGTCGGACGGAGCCGGAGACGGTCCGCAACTCCCAATAGTTATTGCCACTGGGATTTCCTTGGACGGTGAGCTGGCCGGCGCTTGTGCGCGCTTTCACGTCGCCATCGGCACCGCGCACTTCAATGGAGCCACTCGAAGAGCGGGCATCCACACGGCCGCCAGGATTGTTCACCTGAACTTCACCGGAAACGGAATGAGCCACAACGTCGCCCTTGATGTTCGAGACGGAAGAGTCGCCGGAAACACTGGTGGCACTCACGTCATCGCCAACATTCTGGACGTCGACAGCTCCACTCGTGGAAGAGATCCTGACCTCGTGAGAGATGTCCTGGACCCGAATCGAGCCCGAGACGGAGTCGGCCCGAACCGGGCCGGCGATGTTGCGAATGGTTTGCGATCCAGACACGCTCGACGCGGTGACTTGGGTATCCCGAGGAACTTGAATGTCATAGGAGATAGAGACGTTATGCAAGCGAGTGAGTTCTTTGCCGACACGAAGAGTGTCTCCTTTGAGTTCGACGGGCGGGCTGGCAAGAATTTCTTTCAGGCGCTCTTGCGGGCTGCCAAACCCGAAACCGGAAACGCGGACTTCGCCATGAACATGGACTTTGGCGTCGGCGCTGCCGGTGATGGAAATGTCTCCGGAGATGTTCCCCAGTTCCAGACGGATCGGACCTGACACGTCCAGCGAGCGATCAAAGCTGCCCGAGACGGAGGGGCCCATCTGGCAGCCAGCGAGAGCAAGAGCGAGCAACCCGATGGATGCGGCCAGTCTATGGTGCCTCGTCATTCATCCTCCAGCGCGAGCACAGGCGCTCTATCGGCTTTCCCTGACTAAAGATACGCAGAACAAGGGGAATATGTTCCGGCGCACAAAGTTGGAGCCGGTCCTAGCGGCCGAGGACCTCGTTCAGAGCACCTTGCCGGTATCCCTCGAGATCCAGGGCAACATAGGCGAATCCAGCCGCCTTGAGGCGGGCCGAAATCGACGCGGCCATTTCCGGAGAAAGCGCGCGGGGCATTTCCTCGAGAGCAATCTCCACGCGCGCGAGCTTTTCGTGCAGGCGGACACGGAATTGCCGGAACCCGAGTTCCCGCAGAGCTGCCTCCCCGCGCTCCACCAGAGCCAGCCGTTCCGGAGTCACCTCGGTGCCGTAGGGGACGCGCGAAGCGAGGCAAGCGGAGGCAGGGCGGTCCCATGTGGGAAGTCCCGCGCGCTGCGAGAGCAAGCGAATTTCCGACTTGCGCAATCCGGCATCGAGAAGGGGAGTCAGAACGCGGTGTTGCATGGCGGCGCGATGGCCGGGGCGAAAGTCGAGAGTGTCATCGGCGTTGACGCCATAAGCGACAGCCGAGAAGCCGCGATCCTGGGCCATGCCGTCCAGGACATTGAACAATTCATCCTTGCAGAAATAGCAGCGATCCGCTGCGTTGGCGCGGTAACTGGGATTTTCCATTTCATGCGTTGCGACGAATTCATGGCGAACCCCCAGTTTCTGGACGAATTCCTCGACCACGGAGCGGTCCTGGGCGGAGTAGCTGGGGGAAAGCGCCGTCACGGATAACGCTTTTCGTCCAAGAACAGTATGCGCAGCCCAGGTGAGATAAGCGGAGTCGGCCCCTCCGGAGAGCGCAACGATGACGGAAGAGACCCGGGCTAACTGCTCTTGCAGGAGCAACTCCTTTTCGGTGGCGGGGAGTTCCGTGTGTTCCGCCGGGTGGATGCGCACGAGTGTAGTCATTTCCATCGCGAGTATACCTCACTCCTTCCGTGATTTGGTTTGCAGGCCGCACACAAGAGCGCGGTCAACTGAAATCGAGCAGCACATCAACAAGATGCTTGCCGTGGTCGGTGCGCAACCAATGCCCAACGTGATCATAGTGCAAAGGCAAATCGCCAAAAATCTCCGCGGGATGGGATTCCAGATTTATCAAGAAGTGTTCGAAGACAGTCTTGTCAAAGACGGCGCCCGCTTCCATGGGCCATTTTTCACGGAGGCGATGTTCTCCATCGAGGGAAAGCCCCGTCAGCACCATGGTGTTGAAGCGATACTGCATTCCCTCGACGACGGATACGGTATAGGAGACGGTATGCGCCTGCTCGTCGTAGGAAATGATGGGATCGACCTTGGCATCTAGGTAGCCGCGGTGGCCGTACTCCTCCCGGACGCGGTCCCAGCCAGCTTCGATTTGCATCCCGTTGGCCACCTCTCCTGGCTTGAGGCCGAGCACATTAGAAAGAGTGATCGAGGACAAAACGGAGTTGCCGGACCACTGCGCTTCCTTCCAGTGATAAAGGGGGCCGGCGGCCACCGGGATGAAGATAGGAAGCTGCTCGGGCAATTCCTTGTTGGTATTGCCCGTTAGGCGGACCTGAGGCGGGCCGAGTTTCACCCGCAGATAGCCGCGCTGCAAATAGAGGGGCCGCACCTGTTCAGAGAGGAAAAGATCGATGGTCATCCGGGAAAATGGCTTGCCTTGCACGGCGGAAAGCTGCTGCTGTACAACGCGGGCAGAAGAAAGCGAAGGATCGCCAAACTCGACACTGGCGATGCGGAAGGAGACGTCCTGGACGTGAAATTCCATAACGTCGCCTACCCCGAGAGGATTGCCAACCAACTCGTGTTGAGCGGCCACTTTCAACTGGTGCGACGCCAGCAGTTCGTTTACGGCGTCGGCGGCCTGATCCAGCGTGGCGCCGGCCGCCGGAAGCGTGCCGTCGAAGAAAGCGAGCTTACTGCGGATGGCATCGTTCAACTCGCTATCCGAAAACCACGGCAGGTTGTCGTAATAAACCGGAACACGCGGGGCCTCTTCCAAATGGAAAGTTACGGTTAGTTCCTCCGTGCGGGTTACGTACTTGTAATCCACCTTGGCAAATAAGCCCGTTTGGAGCAAGCGGTCCGCGGCCGCTTGCAAGTCAGCCTTCCCAACCTGCGAGCCCTGAGTAAGGCCAGAGAGCGCAATAACCTGTGGCACTGCAAGAGTTTTCAGGCCCTCGACGCGAATTTCTTGGAGAATCGCGGTCGGGATCGCGGAGGTTTGCGCATGAACGGGGAGGCACAGGATGAGCGTGAGAAGAAACGGGGATTCCCATCGGGCGCGGAAAACTCGAAACATGTTTTTATATTAGCGGAAAAAGGCGCGCGGGCCTATCCGCGGCTGGCCCGGCGGCGAGGCATTATGCAGCGCAAGCACCGAAGGAATTTCAGGGCTATTCCACGGTGACGGATTTGGCGAGATTGCGCGGCTGGTCGACGTCGCAGCCGCGACGCACGGCGATATGGTAGGCGAGTAATTGCAGGGGAATGATTTCCAAAAGCGGCGCCAGAATTTCGGGCGCCGGAGGAAGTTCGATGATATGGTCGGACGCTTCGCGAGCGAGACGGTCATTCTCAGTGGCGATGGAAATGACGATACCGTCGCGGGCCTTCACTTCCTTGATGTTGGAAACGCTCTTTTCGTAGCGGGTGACGGATTCCTGATCGGAGTCGTCGCGAGTGGCCAGAACGACGACGGGGAGATTTTCGTCAATGAGCGCGTTGGGTCCATGCTTCATTTCGCCCGCAGGGTAGCCCTCGGCATGGATGTAGGAGATTTCCTTCAGTTTGAGAGCGCCTTCGAGGGCAATGGGATAGTGAATGCCACGGCCGAGATAGAGAAAATCCGTGTAGCGAAAGAATTGCTTGGCGAGATTTTCGTAGAAGCCGGAAACGTCCGCTTGCAAGACGGTTTCCATCTTGTGCGGAATTCGCGTGAACTCCTGCATCAGCTTGACGGCGGCCGCCGGGGCCAATTTTCCGCGAATCTGGCCGAGGTAAGAGGCGAGAAGCAAAAGAGCGGCCAACTGTGCGGAGAAAGCCTTGGTCGAAGCTACGCCGATTTCCGGGCCGGCGTGGGTGATTACCGTACCTGCGGCTTCGCGGGTGATCATCGAGCCCATAACGTTGCAAATAGCGAGTGTGGGCGACCCCTTGAGCTTGGCCTCGCGCTGTGCCGCCAGGGTGTCCGCAGTTTCACCGGACTGGCTGATGCACACCGTAAGCGTTTTGGAATCGAGGATCGGATCGCGATAGCGAAATTCGCTGCCGTAATCGACTTCGACTTGCAGGCGGGCCAGGCGCTCGATCATGAATTTTCCGGCGAGGCCTGCGTGCCAGCTCGTTCCGCACGCGACGATGCGCACTTGCTGAAATTCGCGGAACTGCTGCTCGGAGATTTGCATCTCGTCCAGAAAGATTCTTCCGGAATCCTGCGAAATGCGGCCGAGCAGTGTGTCGCGCACGGCGCGCGGCTGCTCGAAAATCTCCTTTTGCATGAAATGCTTGTAGCCGCCTTTTTCGGCCATGATGGGATCCCAGGCGACGTGGTGAGCGGGGCGGTCGACCGGGCGGCCATCGTGATCCATCACGCGGACGCCGGTTTGCGTCAGGACGGCGATATCGCCATCGGCAAGAAAGAAAATCTGCCGGGTATGTTCGAGCAGGGCGGGGATGTCGCTGGCGACAAAATACTCGCCGTCGCCTAGCCCGATGACGGAAGGCGGGCCGATACGAGCCGCCACGATTTTTTGCGGGTCCCGCGCCGAAAGAAAAACCAGGGAGTAGATGCCGCGCAGTTCCATGAGGGATTTGCGGACGGCTTCTTCCAAGGGTACGCCTCCTTGCGATTTCTTTTCGACGAGATGCGCCACGACTTCCGTGTCCGTCTCGGTGACGAACTTGTGTCCTTCACTCTGGAGCTGTTCCTTTAGCTCGAGATAATTTTCGATGATTCCGTTGTGGACGACCACGATTTCGCCGCTGCAGTCGCGGTGCGGATGCGCATTTTCTTCTGTGGGCCGACCGTGCGTGGCCCAACGGGTGTGGCCGATGCCGTAGGTTCCTTCCAAGGGGTATTTCTGAATGACTTCTTCAAGGTTGCGCAGCTTTCCGGCGGCGCGGCGAATCTCCAGCTTGCCTGCGGGATTGACGACCGCGATGCCCGCGGAATCGTAGCCGCGGTACTCCAGTTTCCGCAAACCCTCGATGATGACCGGGACTACCTTCTTCGGCCCGATGTAACCGACGATTCCGCACATGCCCGGGGTCTCCTGAAAGAGCTATTTTGTAAGACTAGCATGGACTTGCAGAGACCCGGCGTGTTCCTGAGGAAGGTGTGGCGAATCGTGTCAAGGCTGCATGGGCGTGTCGGGAGCAGCTTGCAGCTCGTATGAGAGCATCTTGTTGTTCGAATCGAAATGGAAGGTGACGCGCGCGGTGACAGGCTGCAACGTTTCTGTGTCGATATGGCGAACAATAGCGACAACGGCGTTTTTGTCGCTAGAATCCTGAATGCGATAGCCGCGCGAATTGAGGAAGAATTCGACCTGCCCCCTGGTCGCGCCCTTGTGAAGCTGGGCGTTGAGCATCTGATCGATTTTTTTCAAGTGTGAGTCGGAAGTGTGGCTCGTGCTCTTGCAACCGGCGCTGGAAAAGAGCAGAAGAGATGCGATCAGAGCCAGCAACAGAAGCGGCGGGAGGCCACCCGGCGGCCACTCGAGGTTGCGGCGGCGATTCATTCGCGGGGGCGTTTACTCCACAATTTCAAAGCGGGATTCTTCGATGACGGGGTTAGTGAGCACCTCTTTTGAGATGTGCTCAACCTGCCTGGCCGCTTCGTCGCGGCTCAATCCCTCGACATTGAGGACGAAAAACTTTCCCTGGCGCACATCCTTGACGGAGGCATAGCCCAGCCCGGAGAGCGCATGTTGAATCGTTTGCCCTTGAGGATCAAGGACCGTGCGTTTCGGCATCACCCATACGTGTGCTTTCATGGGGTGAGTATAACATCGGAAGCGCCGCGCGAGGCCGCTTGGCGCAGTGGTTCGAGGGCCGGACGGCGGAGCGCTAGGAATGAGGCGGTTCGCGGAGCGCAAACTTCTCGGCCTCGGAAAGGAAGGCGTGCTGGAAGCTCATCTCGACGAGCCGGGCGAGCTCGTTTTCATTCATTCCCATCGCTGCCGCGTTTTCATATTCGGTGATTAAGTTGGTGTGAAACATCGCGGGATCGTCCGTGGAGAGAACAATGGGAACTCCATGGCGCCATAGTTGCGGCAAGGGATGCTGCGCGATCCGAGCTTCGGAGATCCGCAATTGTTTTGCGAGGGCGCCTGTGCTGATGTTGCTTTGGGGACAAATTTCCAGCGGGATGCGGCGGTCGGCCAACAAGTCCATGAGCGCAGGATCCTGAGCGGCGGCGATGCCGTGTCCGATGCGCTCAATGCGGAGGATCTCAATGGCTTCGCGAATTTTGTCCGGGCCGCCGACTTCCCCGGCGTGCATCAATAGATGAAGTCCAAGGCTTGCGGCATGTTCGTAGACCGGGCGAAAATCCCGCGTTGCGACGCTCATCTCGTCGCCGCCGATGCCAAAAGCCACAATTTCTTTCGAGCCACAACGTTTTGCCACGTCTACGACCTCCATCGCTGCCTGGGCGCCAAACTGGCGCGCGGCATCGAAGATCCAGTTCATTCGCAGGCCGTGCTTTTCGAACGGCTCAGTGGCTCGCAGTATTGCCTCGAAATTGGCTTCCGGCCTTTGTTTGCGAAGCAACATCACTCCGACGGAAAGAGTAACTTCAGCGTAGACAACACCCTCTGTCAGGAGTTGCTCCGCCAAGTCTCGGGCGATGAGCGCGAAGTCTTGCGGCTCGCGCACGAACGACGTGACCCACTTGAACGCATCGATGAACCCAGCGAAGTCTCGGTAGGTGTAGCGCTGGCGGATGTCCTCTACTGTCAACGAAACCCCATGCCGCTCGGTCAGCGCACAGACAGTTTGCGGCTGAATCGAGCCTTCGAGGTGCAAATGCAGCTCGGCTTTGGGAAGGGAAGCGATGCTTGCCGGGAGGGAAGCAGGATTCATCTGCGGCCGTCAGTGGGGCAGCGGCGGCTTGCCGGCGTTTATCCACGCGGTCAGCCAATAGGACCCGACATCGGTGGACGCTTCGGAGAGTTGACGGATCAAAATGGCCGCAGCCTGGTTGTAAAAGCGATCGTAGTATTCGTCGTTGTAGGAGTAGGACTTTCCCGCGAGATACGCATTGCGATCCGCGAGCAGAATCGGTTCGAGCCAGCTGTGGGAACTGAGGCAGACCTCGAACGCGTGGTCCGTGGGATCGCTGATGAAGGCCGCATCGTTCGGCCGCATGGGAAAGAAAGAAGAGTAGCGGTCGACAAGGGCGGTGCCGAACCGTTCATTGACGCCGCGCTGCTCGGTCAGTTTTCCGTCAAAGTTTTCTGTTGTGCTGAAGGGGTCGTGCGCGTCTGAGACGTAATAGGCAAGAATGGCGGCGTCTAGCCTGGCTTCACCCCAGTGGCCTGATTTCATGTCTTCCGTCAGTTTTTGGCTGTATACGCCAATCTGCCAGGGGAGCACGCCGTTGGACTGCAGCTTTGACTTACCGTATTTACTCAGAGCGGCTTTGTAGTCGCGCGGCAGGGAATCGAAGGGGAAGTGGCCGTACTTGTCGAGATAAAGATGGTTGTTGCGCTTCTCCGCGGGAGTCTTAACGAGATCATCCAGGGGATCAGTGACGTGCTGGAGGAGGATCCCGCGGCCGGCATCGAAAAAGGCTCGTACATCCGCGGGTAGCGTATCGATCGCCTGGTTGACGATCAGCTTGCTGGCGTTGCGCCCCCACGCAGCCGCAAACCGCGGCAAGAGCAGAACCAGGGCCGCGACCGCGAGCAGTATTGCGGCCCCTCCTTGCGTCTCCTTTGCGAGTCCCTGGCGCATCTCACCTTACTCTCTAAGCGCGATTCAACAAGCGCAAGGTGCTGTGCTTGCGGCTGTACAAGAGATAAACCACGAGCCCGATGGCCATCCATACAAAAAATCGGATCCAGTTTTCGAGCGTCAAACTCGCCATCAATATCAGGCACGTCACCACGGAGAGGATGGGTATCAGCGGCACGAGGGGCACGCGGAATCCGCGCTGCCGGTCCGGCTGAGTTTTTCGCAGAACTAGGACGGCAATGGCTACGAGCAGGAATGCAAACAGCGTTCCAATATTCGAAAGATCTGCCAGCGTTCCAATATCAAAGATGCCGGCGGGAATGCCCACAAAAATCCCAGCAACCAAGGTGGCCACATACGGCGTGCGGTATTTTTTGTGCACTTTCGAGAACGCTTTGGGAAGCAAGCCATCACGCGACATCGCGAACCATACCCGAGCCTGGCCAAGCTGGTAGACGAGCAGCGAGGAGATCATCCCCATTAGTGCGCCAACGGTGACCCATTGTTCCAGTCTGTCCAGCCCGAGGTTTCTCAAAGCCGTGGCCACCGGCGCGGCATCACCTTTGAAAATGCTATACGGCTGGATTCCCGTAAGAACCACCGCGACACCGACGTAAAGAATGGCGCACACCAGAAGAGACGCCATAATCCCTATCGGCAAATCCCGCCGGGGATTCTTGCATTCCTCTGCAGCCGTTGAAACCGAGTCAAATCCTATGTAGCTGAAGAAAACGATGGCGCCGCCGGTGAGAACACCCTGCCATCCGTTCGGCATGAACGGATGCCAATTGATGGGCTTGATGTACTTCGACGCGAACAAGAGGAAGAGACCGATAGCGACCAGTTTGATGGCCACCATAATTCCGTTGGCGCCGGCCGATTCCCGGATTCCTACAATCAGCAAAACCGTGAGCAGCATAACGATGATGAAGCCCACCAGGTTAAAATGCAGCAACCATCCCGTTCCGGGTGTGTAGGCCGGAGTGCTGAGCGAGGGCGGCAGGTGAATTCCGAAGGTTTGCAGGAGGCTGTCGATATACGCGGAAAAACCGACCGCGACCGCCATATTCGAGACTGCATATTCCAGGATCAAATCCCAGCCGATAATCCAGGCGACCAATTCCCCCAGTGTCGCGTACGTGTAGGTATACGCGCTCCCCGCAATGGGGATCATGGAGGAGAGTTCGGCGTAACAGAGTCCTGCAAAGCCGCAGACCACTGCCACAAGAAAAAACGACAGCGCGATGGCCGGACCGGCTCCCGGCCGTCCCGTAATTCCAGAAGCGTGAGACCCGTGGAAGAGCACTTCAAGAACCGGAGCTTTCAGTATGGAGGGGTAGCGAACCTCTTCCCCGGCGGCGGCCGTGCCCGTGAGGACGAAAATTCCGGTCCCAATAATCGCGCCGATTCCCAGCGCCGTAAGGCTAATCCAGCCGAGAGTCTTCTTTAGGCGTCTATCCGGCTTGTCTGCGTCCGAGAGTAACTGGTCGATACTTTTGCACTGGAAGAGATCTGATCCCACCCATGCTCTCCGATCGCGTCCGGGCAAGCCGGAAGCCTGGATTTACCGGATACGCCGTCCTGGAAAGATTGTCTGGCTCAATTTACCCTGAGATGCCAGGTTTCGCAACCAACTCTCCCGCGCGCGATGGTAGCCCCAGTTGTCGGAGTTTAGGCCGGCTCGAGCTGCGCGTAGCGCTCGACGAATTTCTTCGTTCCGCGGCCCGGAAAGCTCACCGAGACGCGCCGGTCTTCCTCATCGCCTTCCACCCCGACGACGGTGCCTACCCCGTAGCTCGGGTGACGAACCTTGCGCCCGAGCATGGGATTCGCGTCGCCGCCGCGCCTCGCGGCTGGCCTGCCAAATGAGCTTGTCGTTCGTGCTGGTTTTGGCGATGCCGGGGAGGTTGCGGGTTTTCCGCGCACCCGCCGCAGAAATTCGTCCGGGGAATACGAATACTCCGGGTCAGGCTCGTAACGCCGCGTTTCGCCGATCTCGGCCATCGAGCCGCGAATGGTTTCCACCAGCTCACCGGGGATCTCCGCCAAGAAGCGCGAGGGCAGGGAAGCGCGCAGCTGCTGTTCGTTTCCAAAAATCCGCCGGTAGACGGCTCGCGTCAGTGTCAGGGACGTGCGCGCTCGCGTCATCCCGACGTAAACGAGCCGCCGCTCCTCTTCAATGCCTTTTTCCTCATTCAGCGAGCGGCCATGCGGGCAGATACCCTCTTCCATCCCGGTCAAGAAAACATGATCGAACTCCAGCCCTTTGGTGCTGTGCAGCGTAATTAGCGTCACGCCGGGTTTGCCTTCGTACGAATCCGCGTCGCTCACGAGCGCCGCCGCATCCAGGAAGTCGGTGAACGTTTCGCCTGCCTCCATGCTTTCCGCAACGGCTCGCGTCAACTCTTCCAGATTTTCCAGCCGCGCCACATCCTCAGGCGTGTTGCGGTCTTTCAGCATGTCCATGTAACCGCTTTCTTCCAGGACAACCCGCAGAAATTCCGCCGGCTCTTTCGACGCCAGAGCTTCTTGCAACTTGCGAATCAACTCTTGGAATGAGCGCAGCGGCGTCACCGCGCGCCCGCTGGCCACTCCAGTAACGAATTTTTCAATGGCGGCCCATAGCGAAGTTCCATCCACTCGCGCCGCCTCGCGCAACGTGTCCACGGTCGTCTTCCCGATGCCGCGCGGAGGCACATTCAGCACGCGCAGCAGGGAAATGTCGTCTTCCGGATGCATGGCCAGCCGCACATAGGCAAGCGCGTCTTTCACTTCCGCCCGGTTGTAAAAGCTGAATCCGCCGACCAGCTTGTAGCGCAATCCGCACCTGCGGAACACCTCCTCAAACGCCCGCGATTGAAAATTCGTCCGGTACTCGACGGCGCAGGTCTGCCCGGAGTCGTCGTTCAATATTCGCTCCAGCTCTCCCGCCACGAATTCCGCTTCGGCTTGCGCATCGCGGGCCTCGTAATAACGCAAATTCGCGCCCGTTCCCTTCGTTGCGCTCAACGATTTCCCAAGCCTTTCGGGGTTGTTCGCCACCACCGCGCCCGCCGCATCCAGGATATTTTGCGTGGACCGGTAGTTCCGTTCTAGCTTCACGACACGGGCACCGGGAAAATCCCGCGAGAAACTCAGCAGAATCGAGACGTCCGCGCCGCGCCAGCGATAGATGGACTGGTCCTCATCGCCCACGACGCAAACGTTTTGCGCCGCTCCCGTCAACAATCGCAGTAAATCGTACTGCACGCGGTTGGTGTCCTGGTACTCATCGACGTGGATGTACTGAAAACGCGCCTGCCATTTTTCGCGCACCGCCTGCGCTTCCCGGAGCAGCCGCACCGAGCGAAGCAGCAGGTCGTCAAAATCCAGGGCATTGCTCTGGTGCAGAAGCTTCTCGTAGGCCGCGAAAATGTCCGCCACCCGCCGGCCATCTTGCCCGATCGCTTCGCCGCGCAGCATTTCCGGAGTTTTCGCGTGGTTCTTGGCGTAGCTGATGCGGCTGAGAATATTCCGAGGCGTAAGGCTATCGTCGTCGATGGCCAGCTTGCTCATGGCCAGCTTCACCGCGGCGATTTGGTCGTCATCATCGTATATCGCGAAATCCCTCGGCAATCCCGCGCTCTGCGCTTCCCGCCGCAGCAGCCGCGCGCAAAGCGAATGAAAGGTGGAAAGCCAGGGCTGTGCGGGAGAGACTCCCGAGCGCAGCAGCAAATCCGACACGCGGGTGCGCATTTCCTCGGAAGCCTTGTTCGTGAAAGTGACCGCGAGGATCGATTCGGCGGGCACACCATTGGAGATCAGGTTGGCCATTCGGAAGGTGATCGCGCGCGTCTTGCCTGTCCCCGCTCCGGCGAGAATCAGCACGGGACCTTCTGTTGTTTCTACCGCCAGCCGTTGTTCCGGATTCAGTTCGTCGAGGAGGTTCAACATTTACCCGCAGTGGTCGGAGTTGCGCCGCCTTGTGATGTTAGCCGACTGCCCGCACTCGCGCAAATTATCGGTTTTTTCTCCGGCAAACGGCGCAATCGGCAAGAAATGTCGGGCAAAATTCGCGGCGCGTACGTCTCCGCCTACCTGCTCAGGTTGATCTCGAAATACAGCAAAGGATGATTTTTTTCCAGCGTGCGCACATCGGGGATGTAAAGATGAGCCGTGCTCAGCAGATCGAATTGTCCTTGCAAGTCGAAATAAAGCAATCCTTGCATGGTGCTGTGAGGAGCCACGATGTCGCCGGGAATCGCCGCGTCCGTCGCGGCTTTTTGCATTTGCATCCAGTGCTTGTCACGTGCTTTTGGACCGCTCGATGGAATCGGAAATGGAAACCTCCGGCTCGCTGTGGGGTCCCTTTTTTTTGAATCCATCACCACGTCGGCTACGTCTTCCGGAGTCAGCGAGCGCAGTGCCTGACGATTGTCCTCGGAGAGCGTGATATTCAACCGGATTTGTCCCAGGTCGATTTTCATGCTGTCGTCCGTATCGTTGCGGATGATCGTGTCGATGGCTACGATGCCTGCCGCAAGCGGCGACTTTTTGGAGAATTTCGTTTTGTAATGCGCCGCATCGGTCCACGGCTGGGCGGAGATGGTCACCCCCTCATGGGATTCGACCGCGGCCGCCTTCAGCGCGGCTTGCGGCCGTGGACTCGCGGGTCCCCCCGAAAAGAGCGCGGCAGCCAGAAAGGGAACTATAATGGCAGGCTTTCGCATCAGGCTATAATAGCCCTTTCTCATCTAGACGCCTTCGATTCTTGGGGGAAGTGCAAGGTTGCCCGCGCCGCGCACCGCCTGCTCGCGGCTGTGCGGAAGAAAGACCGGAGCCACGTTCAGTGTATCTAACTTACAGCCTCTTATTGGGGCTCGCCGCCCTGCTGCTCACGCCCTACTGGCTATGGCAAGGAATTCGCCACGGCAAATATTTCTCCAACCTCGGCCAGCGCCTTGGCATTTCTTTTCCTTCGCTCGATAAGCTGCCAGACGGCAGCGCTGGCGCGATCTGGATTCATGCCGTGTCCGTCGGTGAAGCCATTTCCGGCATTGCCCTGGCCAGGCGTTTGAAGCAGGCTTATCCGCATCGTCCGCTGGTCGTCTCGACGACGACTTTAACGGGCCAGGCTTTGGCTCGCGAGCGCCTGCCGTTTGCCGACGCGATTTTCTATTTTCCTTTGGATTGGGCGTTCTGCGTGCGAAAGGCTTTGCGCGCTGTTCGGCCCTCGATCGTCATTGTTCTCGAGACGGAAATCTGGCCTAACTTTCTTCGCGAGGCGCGGCGACGTAGCATTCCTGTCGTCTTTGTAAGCGGGCGCATTTCGGACCGTTCCTTCGCGCGGTATCAACGCTTCCTCGGCGTTTTCGGACTCTTTCTTCGCCCGTTTTTGCGGAGCGCCCTTGCGAATGCCTCCGCCTTTCTCATGCAGAGCGAAAAGGACGCAGAGCGAGTCCGTACGCTCGGCGCGCCTCTGGACCGCGTGCACGTCAGCGGCAATCTCAAATATGATTTGGAGCTTCCCGCGCCCACTCCGATCTCCCATTGGCTTGCCACGGAGGCTCAGCGCCGCGGGCGTTCCCCGATCATCGTCGCAGGCAGCGTCGTCGCGACCGAGGAACCGCTTGCGCTGATTGCTTTTGGCACGCTGCAGGGCGATTATCCCAAGGCGCTGCTCGTCTTGGCGCCGCGCAAACCGGAGTGCTTTGCGTCCGCGGCTGAATTCATCGACGAATCTCACCGCAAATTTATCCGCCGCTCGCAGATGCCCGTGCCCGCGCCATCGCAGAATGGCGCGCCGCCCGTTGAGTTTTCCATTCCTGACGACGTGACCGTCATTCTGCTCGATACCATCGGCGAGCTTGCTTCGCTTTACCGCGTGGCGGACGGCGCGTTCGTCGGCGGTTCGCTCGTTCCCAGCGGCGGACATAACATCCTTGAGCCCGCCGCGTTCGGCAAAGTCCCCGTGTTTGGACCCTCGATGGAAAACTTCGCGGAAATCGCCCAGCGCTTCACCGCCGCTGGAGCGGCCTTGCAAGTCGAGAGCCCCGAGGACGCGGGCGTGGCCTGGATCGAATTCCTGCGCAATCCTGAACGGGCCGCGCGTATGGGCCAAACTGCCCGCAATCTCGTCGAGAGCAGCCGCGGCGCTACGGATCGCGCCATCGCCGAAATTGGCCGGCATCTTGACGGTGCTGTGCGAGAAAATGGATGAATCTTCCGCCGCTGGTGCGACTCCTGCTCTGGCCGCTTTCTCTTCTCTACGGCGGTTACGTTCGGCTTCGCGCCTGGCTCTATGCTAACGGTTGGCGGAAACAGCGCCGCCTGCGCGCGAAAGTGATTAGCGTGGGCAATCTTTCCGTCGGCGGCACAGGTAAGACGCCCATGGTTATGTGGCTTGCCGAGAAATTTATCGCGGAAGGCAAGCGCGTCGCCATCCTCAGCCGGGGCTATCGAGGATCCGGGGGCACAAGCGATGAAATTGAGCTGATGAAATATCGTCTCCAGGGCCGGGTCAAGTTCGGGATCGGCAAGGATCGCTTTGCCGAGGGCCGCCGCATCGAAGAGCACGACCGCATCGATGTTTTTATCCTCGACGACGGCTTCCAGCATCTGCCGCTGGCGCGCGATCTGGATATCCTCTTGATGGACTCCTCCCGTCCCGTTCACCGTGGTTTGCTTTTGCCGGCGGGCTCGCTCCGCGAACCCCCTTCCGCGATGGGCCGCGCCGATCTTTTGGTCTTTACACGAGTCGAAACTCAACCGGGCAGCGTGGAGGCCATCGCCAAGCTTGGCGAATATCCCGTCTTTGCCGGCGTTACACGGCTCGTTGGATTTCGTTCGCGCGACACCGAGGCCTTGCTGCCAACCTCCGGGATCGGCGCTGGGCCCTTCCTTGCGTTTTGTGGCATCGGAAACCCCGAGGCCTTTCTTCGCGATCTTCAAGCGTGGAACGTGCCTGTAGCGGGAAAGATGTATTTTGCCGATCATCACCATTACACTGCCTCCGACGGCAAAGCCCTCGAAAAGGCCGCGCAAGCCGCTGGGGCGAAAGCATTCGTAACCACGGAAAAGGATGTTCAAAATCTTGCAGGCGTGAAATTCAAGGACATGCCCGTCTACATTGCCGTGATCGATCTCGAAATCCAGCCCGAGGCCGCGTTCCGCGCAGCCATTGACGATCTTCTGCGGAATCGTGCGGAGGCGCCGGCGTGAAAATTCTCATTCGCGCCACGAACTGGGTCGGCGACGCGATCATGGCCCTGCCCGCTCTCCGCGCGGTGCGTTCGCGTTTTCCGGACGCGCAAATCACGGTTCTTGCCCGCCCTTATGTCGCCGCCATTTACAAGGGCCAGGAAGTTTGCGACAACATGATGTTTGTCGATCGCAAAAGCGATATCGTGAACGAACTACGCGCCCAAAAATTTGATGTCGCTCTTTTGCTTCAAAATGCGTTTCAGGCCGCTTGGTTTGTTTGGCGTGCCGGAATTCCGGAGCGGATCGGCTACGCCCGCGACGGTCGCAGCCTTCTCCTGACGAGGGCCGTGCCCGTTCCCCATGCCGGTGAAATTCCCGTTCACGAGCAGTTTTACTATCTCGAATTGCTTCGCCGCGCCGGCTGGCTGGATTCTCTGCCGCAGGAATCCTTCATCGAACTCAAGGTCCCCGAAGAAAACCGCCAGCGCGCCGCAGAGACGCTTTGCTCCGCTGGGTCGAATCCCGCTAGCATGCGCATTGCCATCGGCGCAGGTGCATCCTATGGCTCGGCCAAATGCTGGCCACCGGATCGCTTTGCGGAATTGGCGAATCATCTCCAGTCCCGTGAGGGCATTGATGTCATTCTATTTGGCACGTCCTCGGAGGCTGCTGTCTCTTCAGCCATTGCTGCGGGTATGCGCAAGCCGCCCCTCGATCTCACTGGGAAAACCTCCATCGCTGAATTGCCCGCGCTTCTTTCTCAGTGCCATTTATTTATCGGGAACGACTCCGGCGCGATGCACGTTGCGGCGGCCGTCGGACTTCCCGTCGTCGCCGTCTTCGGACCCACCGATCCATTCGGCACCGCACCTGTCACCCCTCGTTCCACCATCGTTCAGGAAAAACCATACTGCAGCCCTTGTTTTCTGCGCCGCTGCCCTACGGATCACCGCTGCATGACTCGCATCACCCCCGCTGCAGTTGAATCCGCCGCGCGTCAATGGATTCCCTTGCAGGAGGTGCGCCCTGCCTGAACCCCGCACGCTCCGCCCCGCCGTTTTTCTCGATCGAGACGGCACCGTGTCCGAAGAGGTCGGCTACTTGAATCATGTCAGCCGATTTCGTATCTTGCCGCGTGTAGCGGATTCCATCCGCCGGCTGAACGAAGCCGGGTTGCTCGTAATTGTGGTGACAAATCAATCTGGCGTTGGCAGAGGCTACTTTCCGGAATCGCTAGTACACTCTGTCCACGAACTTATGACCCAGCAACTCACCACCGCCGGTGCGCATCTAGATGCTGTTTACTATTGCCCGCACACTTCGGCCGATGGCTGCGATTGCCGCAAGCCGAACACAGGAATGCTGGAGCGAGCGTCCCGGGAGCATGCCATAGACCTGCGGAATTCCTTCGTCGTCGGCGACCGCCATGGCGATATCTTACTCGCCTCCCGAGCTGGTGCGCGAAGCGTGCTCGTTCGCACCGGCTACGGAGAAGGCGAGTGTCTTTGGAACTCCGCGAGCTGGTCCGTTCAGCCTGATTTTGTCGCCGCCGATCTCGCCGACGCAGTCCACTGGATCTTGAGGCCAACGAAATGAAGCGCTCCGCAAAAATGAACGCGCCATCATCGTCCGTGGATCTCCTCGCCCTGGCCGATTATGTCGAGCAATTCTCCTCGAAAACGGTCGTCCTGTTTGGCGATTTCGTGGCCGACGAATATCAGTTTGGCGACATTTCGCGCGTCTCCCGCGAAGCTCCCGTCTTGATCCTTCGCCATCGCGAAACGCATTTCGCACCCGGGGGCGGCGCCAATGCCGCTAACAATTTTGCGGCCCTCGGATCGCGTGTTTTTCCGATCAGCGCCGTCGGCGACGATCCTCCGGGAAACGCTCTCATCGCCTATTTCCAAAGCAAACGCGTCGATGTCTCCGGCATCCTCCGCGCCAAAGGTTGGACGACTCCCACGAAGACCCGCTTCCTCGCCGGCTGGGCACACACCGTCGGCCAGCAAGTTCTTCGCGTCGACCGCGAGCCGCAATCGCCCATCCCGGACGCGGTGCACAAAAGACTCCAGGCAAAATTGCAATCCAAAATTCGGTCCGCGCACGCGTTGGCCATTTCCGATTACGGCTTTGGCGTTGCGTCGCCTTCGCTGATCCGCCACGCGATTTTGCAGCGAAAAGCCGCGGCCCCAGTCACGCTCGACGCGCGCCACAATCTTCACGCCTACGCCAAAGCTGGTATCACGTCGGCCACGCCCAATGAGGCGGAGCTCGAAGCCCTCCATCACGTATCCATCGGCCAGAATTTGCCCGAATTGACGCGCGCAGGCGCCGCAACGCTTGCCGAAATGAAACTGCGCGCCCTGCTCGTCACGCGCGGGAGAGATGGTATGGCTCTTTTTGAACCCGGCGACCGCCTCACGCAAATCCCCGTTTACGGTAGCGATCAAGCTGTTGATGTCACCGGCGCCGGCGACACAGTCCTCGCCGCCTATACGATGTCGCTGGCCTGCGGCGCTTCGCCTCTCGAAGCCGCGCACATCGCCAACATTGCCGGCGGCCTCGTTGTCATGAAACGCGGCACGGCCACTGTCTCGCGCGAGGAGCTTCTCGCCGCCATTCGCCACCAGGCTGGCGGGTCCGGCTCCTGAAACATGCGCCACGCCGCATCAAAAATCGTCCAGCGCGAATGGCTCCGCCGCAAGTTGGCGGAGCATAAGCAGCGCGGCCAGCGCATCGTTCTTGCCAACGGCTGTTTCGATACGCTACACGTCGGCCACGTCCGCTATCTGGAGGGCGCGCGCCGTGTGGGCGATATTCTCGTCGTCGGTGTCAATGCGGATTCGAGTGTTTGCGCGCTTAAAGGCCCCGGCCGTCCCATCCTCGATGAAAATGCGCGCGCTCTGCTCGTCGCCGCGCTTCGCTCCGTCGATTATGTGGTCCTCTTCAGCGAACCGAACGTCGAGTCTCTTCTCGAAGATCTTCGCCCGGATGTTCACGCCAAGGGCACCGACTACACCGCGGAAACCGTCCCCGAGCGCGCCACCGCCGCGCGTCTCGGCATCCGTGTCGCTATCGTCGGCGATCCAAAGGACCATTCCACGCGCGAACTTCTCGAATCCGTCCGCAAGGTTCCGCATGTCTGACCCGCGTTTTCTGGTTTTGCGCCTAGGCTCGCTGGGCGACATCGTGCATACGTTTCCGGCGGTTTCTGCTCTGCGCGAAACTTTTCCCAACGCAGAAATCGTCTGGCTCACGCATCCGCGCTGGAAGTTTCTGGTCGAGAGCAGCGCCTTGGCCTCGCAAGTCTGGACCACCGAAACGCGCTCCATTCATTCGCTGCGCAAGATCATCGCGGATCTCCGCAAGGTTCGTTGGGACGCCGCGATCGATTATCAAGGCCTTTGGAAATCGGCCGGCTTCGCTTTCCTGGGCGGCATCAAACGCAGAATCGGCTTTTCCTCGGAGACCATTCGCGAATTCGGTGTTCCCATTCTTTACACCGATCGCGTTCGTTGCGCCGCTACCCACATCGCCGATCAAAATGGAGAGCTGTCTCTGCGCGCGGGAGCGAACAATCCAGTCGCGCCCTTTTCATTGCACGTTCCTTCAGAAGCTGACCTCGAAATACGCGGCTTTTTGCAGAATCTCGGTCTCCATCGTTACATCGTCCTGAGCCCCGGCGGAGGCTGGCGCTCGAAGTGCTGGCCCCCCGAACGATTTGGCCAACTTTGCAAATTGATTCGAGATTCCCTGGGCCTGCCGTGCATTGTGAACTACGGTCCCGGCGAGGACGATCTGGCCCTCGCCGTCCGCGATTGCAGCGGCGACGCAGGACCCGTGCCGTACAATGGCCCCCTTGGTCAATTGATGGCTCTCTTGCGCAACGCCGCCTGCATCGTCGGCGGCGATACTGGCCCGCTTCATCTCGCCATCGCGCTTGGCACGCCCGCGGTCGCTCTCTTTGGCCCCACCGACCCAGCGCGTAACGGCCCCTACCGTACGGACGATATAGTTCTCCGAGCTCCCGGCGTTGTCCGGACGCACCGCCGCGCCGATCAAGTGCATCCGTCCATGTTGCATATTCAGGTGAATGAAGTCTTCAACGCCGTTCAACGCCGCCTAGGAGTTACCGCGTGAACTCCTTCGGCGCTTTCTTCGTCCGCTGGCGTGTGCGCCTCGGCTATCCCCTGGCCATTCTAGTCTTGTGGTTTGCCCGGCCAACTCCTCGCAGCATTCTCTTGGGAGCGCTCATCGGGTTGCTCGGCCTTTTCCTTCGCGCGCGCGCCGCGGGCCATCTTCACAAGCAAGAAATTCTCACCGTCACCGGCCCTTATGCCTACACGCGCAATCCGCTTTATCTCGGCAGCGCTTTTCTCACGCTTGCCGCGGCGGTCGCGGCGCACTCATGGATATCAGCCGTCATTCTGTTCGCGTATTTTGCGTTGTTCTATTCCATTGTCATGCGCCGTGAAGAAATCGAGCTTCGCCGGCAGCACCTCGCCGCTTTTGACGAATATGCCCGTTCCGTGCCGCTGTTCTTCCCGCGGCTCACTCCCGCGAAGCTCTCTTTCGCCGCCGCTGGCTCTTTTTCCTTTGCGCAGTACAAGAAGAATCACGAATATCAAGCCGCCATCGGATTGCTCTTATTGCTCGGCGTGCTTCTCTTGATCTGGTGGCTGCGCTTGCGCTGAAGCCGGCCTCCCGGCGCTCTCCGGACATTGCACGAAGCAGCTAAACTCCAATTGCTTGCCGTCTGTCAGAACGTGCACTGCGCCGTCCCGGTCCGTCCGCAGTATGCGCACCCCCGCGTCTTCCAGCCGTTTCAGCAACGCTGGGTTGGGATGACCGTAAGGGTTGTCTTCTCCCACGCTGATCACCGCGATGCTCGGCTGCATCGCGGCCAAAAACGGGGGCATCGTCGAGTTCTTGCTGCCGTGATGGCCAACCTTCAGAACGTCCGCGCGCAGTTCCTCTTCGTTGTTATCCGAAAGGATGGAACTCTCCACCTGTTTTTCCGCGTCTCCCGGCAACATCATCCCGCGCTCTCCGTACTTCATTCGCAGCACAAGCGAATCATTGTTCTGCGGCGAAGGCCCTACATCCTGGGGAGGTAGTTCCGGCCAGAGAACCTGCGTCTCAACGCCATCCCAGGAAAATGGCTTTCCATGTCTTTCATGGACGATCGGAATTCTCTTCTCGCGAGCCAGCTCTTCCAGATTTGCCAGCGCCCGCGACCTGACCTCCCGCCCGATCCATAGCGTCCCCACGCGAAAATTCTCGAGGATCGCCGTCAATCCTCCGATGTGGTCCTGATGGGCGTGCGTCAGCGCCACGATATCCAGCTTCTGAAAACCTCGCGACCACAAATAAGGCGACACAGCTTCTTCGCCTGGATCAATGCCATTGTGCTGTTCGTGCCCGGGGAATCCGTTGAAAGCTCCTCCTCCATCGATCAACAGAGTGCTCCCATGCGGCGACACGACAAACAACGAATCTCCCTGTCCTACATCCAGAACCGTCAATTCCAGCTTTCCTTTCGACCATCGCGGCGCAAATGGGTAGATCGCGATCGCTAGTGCGCTCAATGCCAGGACTCCAGCCGCGCTCCGCGCGCCCCATCCGCGCCAAAAAGCGGTGCTGCGCGCCATCGCGGCCAACAGCACTCCGCTCGCGAGAAACGCAACCACCAGCCACGCCGGCGGTCCCGGAATGCGGTAGCTCCATCGCGGAAATTGCGCGAACCAATGCACGATGTGCAGCAGCAGCAGCGTTGCCCACGCCAGCGGCGCCGCCAGCAGCCTTCCCAAAGCCGGCAAAACCAGCCCGCCGCCCAGCGTCAAAAATCCCAGCGGCACCACGATCCCCGTAAGTGGGACCGCCGCGAGATTCACCAGCGGCGCGCTCAGCGTGACGCGATGAAAATCTCGCGCCATCAGCGGCAGCATTCCGATCTGCAGCGCCAGCGTAATCGCCAGCAACTCCCACACACGAAGTGAAACGCCGATGCCCCGCGCCAGCGCATTTCCCGCCGTGTTTCCCAGGCGTGCGGGCACACGCAAGCCAATCCATCGCGCCGTCGCGCGCAGGTCGATCCGAAACTGCGCCGCCCGCGCCTCGTGCGATGCATCGCGCGTTACGTCGCGCCACTCCCGCAGCGCCTTTACATAAGGCTGAACATTTTTTGCAAGCCACGGCGCAGCCAGTCCCGCGATGCAGCCAATCGCCAGGAAGGTCAGCTGAAAGCTCGAATCACGAACGGCTAGCGGCTTCGCAATCAGCAAGATCAGCGCTGCCAGTCCCGCGGAATTCAATAAATCCAATCGTCGGAAAAACAATCCCCCAAACACCACGATCGCCGTCATCAAAGCCGCCCGCAACACCGGCGGTCTCTGTTCTACTACCGCCACGTACGCAAACAGCAGTGTCAACGTGAAAAGCGACGTCCACAAAGGCGTGAATCTCAGCGCGCGTCCCATCCAAAACAGAAATACGGCCAGCGCCCCGACGTGCAGCCCCGCCACGACCAGCACGTGAAACACTCCCGTTTTCTGAAAGTCAGTGGACTCCGCCCGCTCCACGAAGCTTCGGTCCCCCAGGAGCATCGCGCGCAACACGCCGTCCACTTGCGGACGGGTCGAGAACAGCATGTCAACCTCGTCCCTCAGTCTTCGGCGTACGTGCGCCAAAAGTATCGCCGGTGTCGTGCGAGCAGCTTTCATGCGCTCCATGAGTTCCGGTGCGCGAAGCGTCGCGGTCAAATCGATGTTTTGCTGCTCCAGGTAGGCGCGGCGGTCAAACGCTCCATCGTCCCTGTAAACCTGCGGCAGTCTCGGCTGCGTCACGACGGCAACTTCGTCGCCCGCGTGAACGTCTGGTTCCCCCCTCTGCTCCGGGTTTTCACCAAGACTGACGCGGAGCCCTCCGCGCACGGGCACGAACGAGCCCTCGTATTCGACTCCCGTCAATTCGATCTCGTAACCGTAGCCCCACGGCAATCGCGCCGGCTCGTCCCGCAGACGCCCGTGCCACCGCAACGGCGTTTTCAATTCCACGCGCCCCGCATTCACAAGCGACAACACGTAGTCCGCGGGCCGCGGCTGATTCGCGATGCCTGCGCCCAACGCGCCAAGAATGATCCAGCTCAAGGCGGAGAAAACGGCAGCAGGGAAGAGCCGTGCGAACTTTGTCAGGAATATGCCGCAGCAAATTAGAATGGCGGCTAAAGCAAATCCGATCGCGATGTAAACATGCGAGGAAACCCGTTCAGCGAACCAAGGTGCCTGGCCGAGCACAACGCCGCACGCAAATAACGCGGCGATGGCGACGGCCGGCAATCTCATGTCACTATTCTCAACCTCACCAGCGCTTCGATGTGGTAAGTCTGCGGAAACAGATCGAACAAATGCATCTCGCTGACTTCATACCGCACGCTCGGCCCCGCAATCTCTTTCGGTTTCCGCGTCGAACTCGTCAGAACCGCCAAGTCCCTGGCCAGAGTGGAGGGATCGCAGGACAAGTACACGATTTCTGCCGCTCCCAGTTCCGCAAGCTTCGCCGCCGTCTCCGCGCCCAATCCCGCCCGCGGCGGATCGAGCACCACAAACTCCGGCCGCTCCTGTGTCTTCTTCAGAAAATCTTCCGCATGTTCATTGTGAGAAGTGACCGATACTCCTGCGGCTTCTGCGTTCGCATAAAGGTCGCGCGTAGCTGCCAGGTTCGCGTCCACGCTTACGACTTTCTCGAACGTCCGCGCCAGCGGCAGCGTGAAAAAACCGACCCCCGCGTACATATCAAGCGCCAGCTTTCCCTTCGCACCGGCCGTCACCGTCTTCAGCAAATCCCCGATCAAAAACCGGTTCACCTGAAAAAAGGACAAATGGCTCACACGAAACTTGAACCCTCCAGCTTCATGCACCAAATACCCCGGTCCCGTCAGCTCGAATTTGTCCTTTTTTTGATCTAGCAAGAGCAAACTCTCCACCTGCGGCATCGCCTCTCGCAACACCGCCGCTAATTCCGCCGCAGGCTTGGGAAATCGCTCGAACGCCACGTTCAACGCGATTTTCTCGTCCGCCGAGTCGGCAAACGCCTCGATTTCGAGGATCCCCGTGGGCAGTGCGCCCGACCTCGCCATTTCTTGCAGCTCTTCAAATGTCTTCCCCAATTGCGGCGAAAGCACTGGGCATTCGTCGATGGGCACGATAAACGAACTCTCCGGCAAAAAATATCCCAGCGCGCGCGGCATCCCGCTTCGCACCGCCCACTGCGCGCGGTTCCGGTAGCCGTAAGGCTCGGCCGTGTGCTCTTGAATCGCCCCTTCCCACGAAATTCCGCCCAGTCGCGAAAGCGTCTCTCGCAAAATCTCTTTCTTCAGCCGCACTTGTTCGCCGGCCGCAATGTGCTGGTAATGGCAGCCGCCGCAAGTCTGAAAATGTGGGCACGGTGCCTTAACGCGCTCTTTCGAGGCCGAAGTGACCTCCAGCATTTTCGCCCAGATCACCTTTTTCTTCTTCGATTTCTCCGCCGCGCGCACCTCTTCTCCCGGCAGCACGTATGGCACGAAAACCGTACTCCCACCGGCATGCGCCAGCCCATCGCCGCCGTAGACTAGCTTCTCAATCGATAATCGTAACTCGTCAGACATATTTGCTGGCCCCATTCTGCGATGTTTCGCGTGGAAAGAAAAGCGGATTGCTTCCGGAAAGCCCAGCCTAGGAAAAGTAGTACAAGCTCAGCCGCGGCAAGCCGAACTCTTCCAGCAGTCGCTTCTGCACAAACTGTTTTTCGACCAGCGCAATTTGTTCCGCCTTCATCTTACGACGGTACCCCGCAAGCTGTCCGTCCATCTCGCGCCGGATCTTCAGCATGGTTTCCTCGCTCGCGTGGCCGGTCAGCAAAGCCTGCAGCTTGTCATCCAAAATCGTCAACCGCCTCTCCAAATCTTCCAGGTCCAGCGCGCCGGGCGCATCGAGTAATACCGTCATGCCTTCGAGCAACCGCGCAATCTCCTGTAAGCTGCTCTTGAGCGTCGTGCCGGCGGGTCCCGCTTCGTCGGCCACAAGCGCAACCTGCGCGGCGTTCCTCGCCATGTACGACCTCAATTCCTCTCGTGAAAACGGCTCTTTCGCCGCGGCCTTTCCGTTTTTTGGCGTCCTCCCCGCCGCGGCCTCCAGTTGTTCTTCCGCTGCTTCCAGAACGGCGTCCGTGCAATACGCCAGACTCTTCAGCGGCTTGCCTGCTCCGCGCCGCGACCTCTGATAACTCTCGAACGCCTGATCGATCCCCTTCAATGCGGCTTCCAGCGGCACACCCGCCTTCTGCCACGCTTCCATGATGGCCCAGTCCAGCGGCGACACCAGCAGACTCGCCCCGCGCTTCTTCCAGAAATGAGTTTCAATTTCCGTGAAGTAGTTGAAGTAGTTCCAGCCGTCCATGTGATGAACCGTTACGAAGCAATGCGGACCGGGTCGCCCAACACGAATCTTGCCAGTTCCTCGAGGGCGCCAACGCGCCGCCGCGCTCCCCTATCTCTGCGCTTTCTTCGCCGTTCCCGCCCCCGGCGCCGCTGTTCTTGGTCCGAGATTCGCTGCCGCGCCCTTTCCTGCTTCCGCGCCTTGATTTTTCTCCCAGATTAAACGCAGCCCCGTCAGCGTCAGGAATTCATCGGTCTCCTGAATCTGTTTCGAACCTTTCGCCACCAATTGGGCTTGCCCGCCCGTGGCAACCACCTTCGCATTCCCGCCTAGCTCCGCCTTCATCCGCGTCAGCATTCCGTCCACCATGTCCACTGCGCCAAAATAAAGTCCCGCCTGCATGTGCGTGACGGTGTTCGTCCCGATCACCTTTCCCGGATCCTTGATCTCCACGCGCGGCAACCTCGCGGCTCTCGCAAACAAAGCCTCCGACGCAATCCCCAGTCCCGGCGCGATCACTCCGCCCAGATACTCCCCGCGCGCCGAAATTGCATCAAACGTAATCGCCGTCCCAAAATCAACCACGATGCAAGGCCCGCCGTACTTGTGAAATGCCGCCACGCCGTTCACGATCCGGTCCGCGCCCACCTCCAGAGGGTTATCCACCAGCACCGCCATTCCCGTTTTTACTCCCGGCTCCACGAAAAGCGCCTTCTGCCCGAAATAAATCCGCGACATTTCTGCCAGCGTCCAATTCACCGGCGGCACCACCGAACTGATAATCACGCCGCCGATTGCGCCGCGGTCCAAATCCGCCAGCGTAAATAAATTTCGCGTCAGTACGCCGTATTCGTCGATCGTCTGCTGCCGCGCTGTCGTCAACCGCCAGTTGGCAATCAACTCTTCTCCACGGAAAACGCCCAGCACCGTGTTCGTGTTTCCGACATCGATCGTCAGCAGCATCTAACGCGCCTCCGCCACGTCTCCGGAAATCACCGTCACCACCTGCCCGTCGTCCCGCTTCACCTTCAGCAATCCTTCCGGCCCTAGTCCCGCCGTCGTTCCCGCAAAACTCTCCGTTCCGTTCGTCACTCGCACGCGTTTTCCCTGCGCGTAACTCGAAACAGCCTCAAATCTGTGCGTCACGCCCGCCGGCCCTTCGCGCAGGAAACGATTGTAGTCGTTCTCGAATTCGCGCAGCAACCGCACCAGCAATTCCAGCCGCGAAATCTGCTTTCCCGTCTCGATCCGCAAAGAAGTCGCTGTCGCTCCCAGCTCCCCAGGAAATCTTTCCTGATTCACATTCAACCCAATCCCCACGATCACAAATCGCACCTGCGACGGTTCTGCGTGCATCTCCGTCAATATCCCGCCCACTTTCTTCCCATGTAGCATCAAGTCATTCGGCCATTTCAGGTCCGGCGTTAGCCCCGTAGCCGCTTCCATCGCCGCGCGCGCGGAAAGCCCCGCCATCATCGTCAAAAGGGGCGCCTGCACCGGCGCCAGCCGGGGCCGCAATAGCAGCGTAACGTAGATCCCGGCCGCCCGGTCCGATTGCCATGTCCGTCCCGCCCGCCCTCTGCCTGCCGTCTGCTCTTCCGCCAGCACCACCGCGCCTTCCGGCTCCCCCGCGTGCCCCAATTCCAGCGCCACACGATTTGTCGAATCCGTCTTGAAAAAATGATAAATATGTTTTCCGAAAAGACCGCCCTTCAAGCTCTGCCGCAGCATATCCGGCGTCAGAATGTCAGGCACTTTTTCCAGAAAATATCCCGCGCCGCCCTTGCCCTTCACGCGCACGCCCAGCCCGCGCAATTGCCGTACCCACTGCCACACCATCGATCGCGATACGCCAATTTCCCGCGCGATTCGCGTCCCGCTGATGACAATCGTCGCGTTTTCCGCCAGCAGCGTCAGCAGCGCCGCCAGCCGCTTGTCTGTCGTTCCTGGGAGTGTTTCTTGTGCCATAGAGAAGCCGCCGCAAGCTGGGAATGCCTACTCTCCCACGGCTAGCCGGAAAAGGGAACTACTTGCCGTTCTCGAGCTGTTTCAACCGCTCCTGAAATTTTCGCAGTTCAATCCGCTGCTCCTCCAGTGTAGCCTCTAGCCCGCGCACAATCTTCTCCGGCGCCCGGCTCCGAAACGTCTCATTTCCAAGCTGCGACTCTTTTGATGAAATGGCTTTTTGCAAGCCTTCAATCTCTTTTTTCAGCCGCGCCTTCTCTGCTTCCGGGTCCACCACATCCGAATACGCAATCCGCACATCGAACTCCGCCGTCGAGCGCACTGCTCCACCCACCTGCTCCAGCGCTCCGGATGCAATCTTCAACTCGCTGAGGACCGCCAGCCGCGCAATCGCATCAGACTCCCCTCGCATCCTCTCGCGGATTAACTCAGCCGTGCTCCAAAACTCGGCGGGAACTTTTTTCTTGGGGTCCAGCTTCATCTCCGCACGAATATTTCTGAGCGCGGTGATCACCTCTTGCACCTGCGAGAAAATGCCCACCGCGTCCACAATCTTCCCGTGCGCCCAGTCCGTCCGTTCTTTTGGAAAGGAGCCCAGCGCAATCGACTTCGCGCCCGCAGCCTGCGGCAGTTGATGCCACAACTCTTCCGTGAGAAACGGCATGAAGGGATGTAGCAGTCTCAGTGCATCTTCGAACGCCGCAAAAAGATTTTTCCACGCCACCGTAGCCCGCTCGCGGTCCGCGCTTTGCAGCTCTGGCTTCACCCATTCGATATACCAATCGCAAAAATCGCCCCAAAAAAATTGGTAGACGCTCTGCGCCGCTTCGTGAAATCGGTAGTTCTCGAGCGCCTCGTTCACTGTCTTTATCGTCGTGGCCAGCCGCGTGTAAAGCCACTGATCCACCAACGGCACGCTTCCCTGGTACGCGTACGGCGCCCTCGCCCGCACTTCCGGCCCCGCCAGCTCCTCCATCCCTATCCCGCCCTGCTCAAACTTCTCTAAGTTCACAAATAAAAACCGGGCCGCATTCCAAATCTTGTTCGCGAAATTCCGCGCTCCCGCCAGCCGGTCCTCGGACAAAACAATGTCCGTCCCCGGCGCCGCCATGGACGCCAGGCAAAACCGCATCGCGTCCGTCCCGTATTGCTGATTCAATGCCACCGGGTCGAGCCCTGTCCCCTTGGACTTCGACATCTTCTCGCCGCTTCCGGTTCTCACCAGCGAGTGCAAGTACACCGCGCGAAATGGCACCTGTCCTGTGAAGTGAATCCCCAGCATGGCCATCCGTGCCACCCAGAAAAACAAAATGTCGTAGCCCGTAATCAAAAGCAGATGTCGGATAATAGGTCTTGAAATCCGCCGTCTCTTCCGGCCAGCCCAGTGTCGAAAACGGCCATAGCCCCGAGCTGAACCACGTGTCCAGCACGTCCGGATCCTGCGCCATCTTTCCCGATCCGCACTTCGCGCACTTCACCGGCGCCTCTCGCGCCACAATCATTTCCTTGCAGTCCCCGCAGTACCACGCCGGAATCCGGTGTCCCCACCACAATTGCCGCGAAAGCGTCCAGTCGCGGATATTCCTCATCCAGTTGAAATATTCCTGCCGCCGGTTTTCCGGCATGATCTGTATCTCGCCTCTCTCCACCGCCGCAATCGCCGGCTCCGCCAGCGGCTTCATCTTGCAAAACCACTGCGTCGAAGCCCGCGGCTCCACAATCGTCTTGCTCCGCTCGCACATAGCCAATCGGCATGCATGTGATCGCTGATCTTCGCCAGCAATCCCTGCTCCTTCAAATCCTCCACAATCTTCTTCCGCGCCGCGAACCGGTCCAGTCCCGCATAAGCTCCCGCCGCCGCGCTCATCTTGCCGTCGTCGGTCATCACGTCGATTTCCGCCAGGCTGTGCCGCCGGCCGGCTTCGAAATCGTTTGGATCGTGCGCTGGCGTAATCTTCACCGCGCCCGTCCCGAATTCCCGGTCCACCATCTCGTCCGCAATGATCGGAATCTCCCGATTCATCAGCGGCAAAACTACTTTCTTCCCCACGAGTGCTTATATCGTTCGTCCTCCGGATGCACCGCCACCGCCGTATCGCCGAGCATCGTTTCCGGCCGCGTCGTCGCCACGGTGATGTATTCTCTGCGATCCCGCCACCGGGTACCGGATGTGCCACAAATGCCCCTCCGCTCCTCGTGCAGCACTTCCAGATCGCTGAGCACCGTCAAACAATCCGGGCACCAGTTCGTCAATGTAATGTCCGCGGTAAATCAGCCCTTCTTCGTACAGCCGCACAAACACTTCGCGCACCACGCGCGAAAGCTCCGGCGACAGCGTGAATCTCTCCCGGGACCAGTCGCAGCTTTCCCCAATCTGCTTCATCTGCTCGCGTGATTTTTCCGCCGCTTTCCTCTTTCCATTTCCAGACGCGCCGTTCGAACTCCTCGCGTCCCAGCGACCGGTAATCAACCCCTTGCTCCGCGAGCTGCCGCACCACCACGCGCTGCGTCGAAATCCCCGCATGATCCATTCCCGGCAGATAAAGCGTGTTGTACCCGCGCATCCGGTACCACCGCGTCAGAATGTCGATTTCCGTGTGGTCCAGCATGTGCCCGATGTGCAGTGATCCCGTCACGTTCGGCGGGGGAATTACGATCGAAAACACCTTTCCGCCTGTATCCGCGTTCGGGTCTGCCTTAAAGAGCTCTTTCGCAACCCAGTATTCCGCCCAGCGCGTCTCAATCTGCTGCGGTTCGTAAGCCTTGGAAATCTCTCGAGCCATTCGAAACGCTTCTCCAGTCTTGTAGAGGCGGGGCTTGCACCGCCTGCTTCTCTGCAATCCCAATTAGTTGAGAGCAATCTTTGACTATACGGAAGGAAAACCAGCTCCGTCAATTCGGCGCTGTTCCAGCAATTTCTCGCCCCGCCACAACTGCTAATCACCCGCGCGCCTAGACACTCGCATGCTCGGCAACAGCAAGTCAGGAATTATTATTTAGGCGGGAGAGGAACTGTTACTTCTTCGCGTTCAACTCGTCTTTTACCATCGATTCCACGACGTTCTTGAGGATATCTCGCGTAACGGCTTGCAACATCTCAGGGTTCATCTTCGCGAGCACCTTGGCCACCACGTCTTCCATGCTCGGCTCAGGCGCATTGCCGCTCTTCTCGGCCGCAGGCACTTCTTGCGCGGCCGTCTCTGCCATTTGTTGGGTCTCTTCCCGAATCGCTTCCATCGTCGCCGCTGGCAGTGCCGCTTCTTCCATTTTTGCCTTCGCTTCGTCGCTCGAAGCCGGCGTTAGCGTATCGACAGTCGCCCCAGGGTCATCCGTCGGAGCCACCACTTCTGTGTGCCCTTCTTCCGGACTCGCCTCTCCAAACGCCTCTAAAATCGGGCTCGGTGAGTATGCGCTCTCGACAGGCTCGCTTGCGGCTGGCGTATCCCACGTCGACGCCAGTTGATTCGCTTTTTGCGCTTCCGATTCCCACGGGCTGGACACCGCCGAAAACCACGAACTCTCCGCTGCGGCCTTTTGCGGGTCAGCTGCGGGCTCCCCTTTCGCTGGGCTGCTCGCACCGTTCACAGGCGGCAGTTCCGCCGCAACTTCTTCTTTGGGAGCCGCTACTGCTGGTTCAGGCGATTCCATAGTGGCCGCTTCTACCGCGGTTTTTTGCCCCAGGGCCGCCGCCCACGCGTTTTCTGTATACGGCGCTTCCGTGGCGGGCGCGTCTTTCACCATTGCGCCAACGCGTTGCTCGGTTTTCGCCGCCTCTTCAAAACTCGGAGTTTCCTTTTGCGGCGCCCAGGAGTCATTTCTCATCTTCCGTGCTGGCGCTTCCGAGAACGCCGTCTCGCGCCAATCTTTCTGCACTCCTTGCGCACTCTCAACTTCCTCATCTTCCAGCGCCTCGCTGCCCGCATCACGCCGCCACGAAGAGCTTTGCGTCTCCTCTACTTCTTCGTCAACTTCGTCGTCTACCTCTTCGCCCGATTTCCAATCCCGTTCCAGTTCCGGCCGAGGCGTCGTCGCGTAGCCCAGCTCCTCTTCCGGTTCGGTTTCCGCTGTTTCCAAAAGGTTCCCAAACGCCAGCGGTTGCGAGCCAGCGTCGATCTTCACGGGTTCCGGCCGCTCAGCCATCCCATTGCGTCCCGGCTCGCTTTCAACCTGCGGGTATTCCGGCGTCGTTGCTTGCGAACTCATGCTCGGAAACGAAGTAGGGGAGGGCACTGGCGCCGGCATGGACCGCGGCGTCAGCATTTCCGCTGCTCGTATCGGCTCTTCATGCGGCGGCGCCACCGGCGCGGCTCCGCCGGCGGGCACGCCGGCTCGCGCCAGCGCGGACTTCACCATCGAAATCAGCGGATCGGGCGGCACGAACGGCTTCTTCAGCACTCCGTCCGCTCCAACCCTCTGGGCCTCTTGTTCGTCCAGCGGATCGAACGCTCCCACAAGCAAAATCACCGGAATGTGTGCCAGTGCAGGGTCGGACTTCACATATTGGCAAACCTCGTAGCCGTTCCTCACCGGCATGAACACGTCGGCTAGTACCAAATCCGGATGGATATCCGAAATCTTTCGCACCGCTGCTTCGCCGTTGCCTACGGCAACGACTTCGATGCCCTGTTCTTTCAGGGCAAGCCCCACCATCTTTTGGATGTTGCTGTTATCGTCGGCAACGAGAATCTTGGCCACCAAACATCCTCCGGCAGTGTTTCACCGCATCGTGTAAGTCGACCGCTTCGCGGTCGCACCAGACAAATCCGCTTCGCGGCCGCATCAGACAAAAACCGCTTCGCGCTTGCACTCAATAAAAACCGCTTCGCGGTTGCGTCAAATAGTAACCGTTCCGTTCGGTCAGCTATGGCTCTTCAGTATTGGAGCACCCGGCGTACGGCCCGTCAATCTTAACGCGTTGCTTGTGTGTCGGAAGTAAATATGCCCTTTTTTTCCTATTTCGGACTGCTCCGTCTCAAAAAACAAGGGGTGCGGCTATTGCCGCACCCCTTTATTCCCATAATCCGTCTTGGCTTGATTCGCTCTACCAGGGAATCAACTTGCGCAATCCCTTCTTTTTGCTGCTCGATTCCTTCCTATCCTTCGCCTTGGAGTTGCCGCTGCCGCTGGTCTTTTCCGCTCCTGTAGGCTTCGCATCGCGGTTTGCGGAGGGTTCTGTTGCCGGTGGATCGGTCTTCGTGGACTCTCCGGCCGCTCCGCTTGTTGCTGCGGGTGGGTCGGCGGCCGCTGGCGTCGGTGCTGATTCTCCTGCAGCTGCGCTTGGTACTGGCTCGCCCACGGAGCCCACCGTTGCTCCCCCTTCGTTCACTATCGGGGCCGTTCCTTCGCCTCCGGTCCCTCCCGTGCTCTCTGCTGTACCGGTTCCTCCTGTCGTCACCGTTGCCACAATTCCCGTTGTTCCTCCGCCGGTACCGCCAATCTTCGTTTCTCCTCCCGGCTTCAGCATGTCTGCAGCAGATACTGTGTCCGTTTCCGGCTCCAGATTTGGCGCCCCACTCCTGGCTGCCACCAGCAACTCTTCCCTTGGTCCGTTCTTAAACAACTCCAATGGCTTCGTGATAATGCTCGGGTGGTCCCTGGGCGCCTTTTCTTCTGCGGTCATCCAGGCAAGCGCGGCTGGATCCGACTGTGGTATCGGCGCTCCAAAGTCCTTCAGCTTCTCTTTTGCATCCGGCACCAGCCCGGACAACGGATATTCCTTCACAATTTTCGAGTAGTATCTCGCCGCAATTTCCTTGTGCTCGCTGGTTTCAAATATATCTCCCATCATCCACAGTGCCCGGTCGGACTTGCTGTAGAGCGGATATCGTTCCGTCACCGTCAGCAATCTCGTGGCCGCCGCTCTCTTATCGCCCTTCACGTAATAGAAGTATCCGATCCGGTATTCGCCCTCTGCCAGCACTTCCTGCACTTCCCGCAGCCGTTGCCGCGCCACCGGCGCCAGCGGATCGTTTGGATATTTTTGCAGGAATAACTGAAACTCGCTTTCCGCGTCGAATGCCTGCGTCCGGTCTCGGTCCGGCTTCTCCATCTGGCGGTAGTGCGCCATTGCCACTTGCATCTGCGCGTACGTCGCTTCCGGCAGGAAAGGGAAGAACACCTCAAAATCCTTGTAACCCGATATCGCCAGCATCA
This sequence comes from uncultured Acidobacteriota bacterium, assembly GCA_963824515.1. Classification (GTDB taxonomy): domain Bacteria; phylum Acidobacteriota; class Terriglobia; order Acidiferrales; family UBA7541; genus Acidiferrum. The sequence continues at coordinate 404,794 of CAWGPN010000022.1, read as the reverse complement.
GGTTCGATGTTCCACCTTCTTTGTAGTACGAATCCGCGATTGCCAGTTTCGCTTTGGCCAAATACTCACTATCCGGGTACGTATTGATCAGCGTCTGCAGGTTCAGCCGGCCCACCTCGTGCCGGCCGTGCTTGATGTCGTCCATGGCCCTGTCATAGAGAATCTTGTCCGGCTGTGCGTTGTTATCCACACTCGTCGACTTATTAATTTTCTTCTTCCTATGGAAGATGAACTGGGCATCGCACGTTGTGGCTGCCAGCAGGCAGAACGCTGCCAGCAGGCAGAACGCCACGCCCTTCCCCATCATGCTTTGTTTTGAGGTTGCATTTTTCACAGTTCGGCCCAAACTTCACCTCTCTTGCTAATTTCGGGTTTCCCGCCGCACTTCTCGGACGTTACCACTGAACTTCGGCCCGAACAGGCCAATCCCTTCCCGCCTTCGACGGCCGGGACGAATCAAGTATAACCTGAACAAATGGCCAGGTGGAGCAAGAACTTTGCCCCTCCGGACAGGTTCCTCCCGCACTGACCTTCCCCTTGTGATGCGCGCCGTCTCTCCTCCGGGTTGCCTCCCCACCTTCCCCCTCTTCATTATTTTTCAACGAAATGTAACAATGTCTCTGCCAGCCTTGGCTACCATTCTTTCAAGCTTTCGAGGAGCCGCGGCCAGCCGCCTGCTCACCTAAATGGACAAACGCAAATTTCTTTTTGTTTCCCTTTCCGGCCTCATCGGTGACATCGCCTGGCAAGTCCTCAAGGAAGGCCATGACGTCCGCTACTACATCGAAGCCGAAAAAGAGCGTGACATCGCCGATGGTTTCGTCCCCAAATCGAAAGACTGGGAGCGCGACACCAAATGGGCCGATATCGTCGTCTTCGATGACACCCTCGGCCAAGGCGCCAAAGCCAAAGCTCTCCGAGCCACCGGCAAGCCTGTCATCGGCGGCACGGAATACACTGATCGCCTCGAAGATGATCGCTCTTTCGGCCAGGAAGAGCTGAAAAAAGCCGGCGTCAACATAATCCCCTATCAGGATTTCGAATCTTTCGATCCGGCCATCGAATTTGTCATGAAAAATCCCGACCGCTACGTCATCAAGCCCAGCGGCGAAGCCCAAAACGTCAAGCGCCGCCTCTTCGTCGGCGAGGAAGAAGACGGCGACGACGTCATCCGCATGCTCGAAGCCTACAAGCGCGCCTTCTCCGAAGAAATCAAGGTCTTCCAGCTCCAGCGCCGCGTCACCGGCGTTGAAGTCGCCGTCGGCGCTTTTTTCAACGGCAAGAAATTCATCTTTCCCGTCAACATCAACTTCGAGCACAAAAAACTTTTCCCCGGCAACATCGGCCCGCCCACCGGCGAAATGGGCACCTCCATGTTTTGGGCCGAGCCCAATCGCCTTTTCAACCAAACACTTCTCAAGATGGAGCCCAAGCTCGCCGAAGAAGGCTATGTCGGCTACATCGACCTCAATTGCATCGTCAACAACAACGGCATCTATCCGCTCGAGTTCACCAGCCGCTTCGGCTATCCCACTATCAGCATCCAGCAGGAAGGCATGCTCACGCCCATCAGCGACCTCTTCTGGGAGCTCGCCACCGGCGTCGAGCCCAAGTGGCGCACCCGCAGCGGCTTCCAACTCGGCGTCCGAATCGTCGTTCCGCCGTTTCCTTTCGACGATGATGCCACTTTCGAATCTTTCTCCAAAAATGGCGCCATCGTTTTCAAAAAACCCAACTATGACGGCATCCACATCGAAGACGTAAAAGAAGTCAAAGGCCAATGGCTCATCGCCGGCACGAGCGGCGTTGTGTTGGTCGTCGTTGGAATCGGCCAGACCATGCTCCAAGCCAAAGCCCAGGCCTACTCCCGCATCAAAAACATCATGATCGCCAATATGTACTACCGCACCGATATCGGCGACCGCTGGGTCGAAGACTCCGACAAACTCCACAACTGGGGTTATCTAAGGTAGGGTCATCCTTGGTAGGGTCATCCTTCCGAGGATGACCGCTCTTTTCTTCTCTCTTGCGTCAGCAGAAGCTGCCGCCGCAGCTCACAAGGAAGTTTTCCAGTTCCCGCACATCAATAGTTGTCCGTCTGTCCTCGGTTTCCCAAAGCATCAGAAGTTGAAATTACTCAGCATCTCGCACAAATCCTACGCCCATAGCTGATCGTCTGTGTTCCAGGCGCTCTTTCAGTCTGAGTCGTTCCTTCTCTGCTTCCTTCTTTGTCTTAAGGAGCTTCGAGAGGAAGACGAACTCGCCTTCCCGTCGTTCGTATACAACCCATCGGCCACTCTTTTTCCTAGTCATTGGACCCTTTTGTCCCCGCTCTCGCGTCCCCGAACGGATTTCGCTCCCAGCTTTGCTACTCGCCGCTTGGAACTGGAGTTTCCGGTGTGCTCTTCGGCAGCTCCGGAGGCTCGATGTAGCTCTTCGGCAGCTCTCCCGTCAGCGAATCCATCCACGTTTTGATCGACTTCACCTGTGCGTTGGTGAGTGGTATTCCGCGCTGGTGAATCGCCATGTTGCGGATCGCCTGGTCCAGCGTCGCAACTGAACCGTCATGAAAGTAAGGACCCGTCTTTTTGATATTGCGGAGCGAAGGGACCTTGAACACCATCTTGTCCATCTCGTCTTTGGTCAACTCGTAGCGTCCCTGATCGGTTTGGTCGGGCCACGGTTTCACAACGCCGAGCTTCTGATACACCGCCCCACCGACATACGGGCCGTAGTGGCACCATTGGCAGCCGGTTGCGGCAAATGTATTGAAACCCGCTTTTTCGGCGTCCGTCAAGGCCGACTGGTCGCCCTTGAGGAAGGCATCCCAGCGCGATGGAGTCACCAACTCGCGCTCAAACACTCCAATCGCCAGCGCCATGTTGTTGTACGTAATCGGATCATTGTCTTTGGGAAAGGCGGCATCGAAAAGCGCAACGTACTCCGGCATGGACTTGATCACTTTTACCGCAGCGCCGCCGGAGGGCATCGCCATCTCCACTGGATTGGTGATCGGGCCTTTCGCCTGTTCCTCGACGTTAGGAGCGCGGCCATCCCAGAACTGCACAAAGTGGCCGGCAGCGTTGTACACGGTAGGCGCGTTGCGCTTCCCCTGCTGGTTCTTATGGCCGGTCGAGACCCGCTTGGAATCCGCGCCATAGGCGCCGAGCGGATGGCAGGTATTGCAGGAAATCTTCTGGTTGGCCGACAAGCGAGGATCGTAATACAGAATTCTCCCCAGCTTCACTTTCGCGTCAGTCACCGGATTATCGGCTGAACTCATCACTGGGGGAAGTGGCGCAAAGAGCGTTAACGCCTCGGCGTTCACCTCCACCTTGTGGGATGCCGAAAGCAGATAGGTGGCGGGGATGAGTACGATCGTGACTAGCAATGCCAACCATGGAATGCGGGGTAATCTGAGTTTTGACATAAGCCCCCCTTTGAGGCTTGCCCGGCTGCAGGTGGGTAGCGGCCGGACACTTCTTTATGCTCACAGGGCGGACCGGAGTCTTAAAGGACCTGGATCACATTGGCCTATGATCATCGTCACCCCCGGCGAAAGGGATGACGGGCAGGCCCGCGATAAAGCGCGCCGTCACTTCTTCTGTGCAAAAGAATCCTTCGATTGTCCTTGACACTCACACTCGCGAAGCACACGATCATCTTGAGATTTCGCTGTATAGAGCGAGACTCCCGCTTCTCAGTCCATTTGCAGTTTCTTTAAAGGACAAGCTCCGCATCGAGCGCCAACAGGGCAGAACCTACAAGGTTCTTTTTATTCTCTCGTGCGGGGCCCTACTTCCTGTTCGACGTACAGGCTTACACACCAAGACGCCAGCGGTTTCAGACCAGATCGTTTAACCCAACTCGCTACATGCGAGTAGGGAGTCCGTGTTTTTTCAAAAGGAGAATCACCATGTCTGAACAAAACAAAACTAACGTCCGTCGTTTGTTCGAAGAAGTTTGGAACAAGGGCCATATGCCTGTGGCAGACGAGCTTTTCGCCCCTGCCTACACGCACCACGATAGTTCAACCCCCGATCTCGGACGAGGCCCCGAGAGTGAGAAGAAGAGAGTCACTCTTTATCGTAATGCCTTCCCGGACATTCGATTCACCATCGAAGACCTCTTTGCCGAAGGCGAAACAGTACTGGCTCGTTGGTCTTGCCGCGGTACCCATAAGGGCGATCTAAACGGGATTGCGCCAACAGGGAAGCAATTCAACATCACCGGTATGAGCATTGCCCGATTCACGAACGGCAAAATGTTCGAAGGCTTTGTTAACTGGGACGCTTTGGGCATGATGCAGCAGCTCGGCGTAGTCCCTGAACTCGGAAAAGCCAAAGCAGCGGCCGCCGCTAGATAGTCGTCTCGACTCACTCAAGAAAACCTGGAGGCCCGATCCAACAAATCGGGCCTCCTTTCTTATTTCCACAATCAATTAGCTGGCGCAGAGGCTTGCAAATCTGGGTGGCGCACCCTCTGTCGTTTGCTTGTCCAAAGGGTGCGGGTTTTGAATTCCTCCTAACGTCCCTCGAATCAGACGCTCTTGACTCTACTTTAGTCTTTACGCATCCCTTCAAGCGTGCCCCGCGTCACCCCCGTCTCCGAGGCGACCTCGTAGCGCCGCCCTTGAAGGCGGCATCTGCTTGTTCGCCGCCACTGTAGCCAGCTCTTGCTTGCGTAGGTGCTGGGCTTCAGCCCAGCCTCATCCCCCCGGCCAGACTTGTCACCCTTCCTATCTGAGCGCATCATGGTTCGGTTCGCCGGCAACGATTGCTCGCGCGCTCCGGAGCCTTCATGACCTCTCTCCGCGTTCACTCCTTCTCAATCTCGATGGACGGCTATGGCGCTGGTCCCGATCAAAGCCTCGAAAATCCTCTCGGCGTCGGCGGCCTCGCGTTGCACCAATGGCTCTTTCCCACTCTTACCTTCCAGCGCATGACCGGGAAATCCGGCGGCTCGACCGGCCCCGATAATGACTTCGCCGCCCTCGGCTTCGAAAACATCGGCGCCTGGATCATCGGTCGCAATATGTTCGGTCCCCTACGCGGACCCTGGCCGGACGAATCCTGGAAAGGTTGGTGGGGTGATAATCCGCCCTACCACACTCCCGTATTCGTCCTCACCCATCACTCGCGTCCTTCGCTTTCCATGGCCGGCGACACGGTCTTTCATTTTGTGACCGGAGGCATTCAGGACGCCGTGCAACGCGCCACACAGGCCGCCAACGGCAAAAACATTCGCGTTGGCGGCGGGGTCTCCACGCTCCGTCAATTTTTTCAGGCCAAATTACTCGATTACGCCCATCTCGCCGTCTCGCCCGTCTTTCTCGGCTCCGGTGAACCGTTCTTCGCCAGCCTCGATCTTCCCAAACTCGGCTACCGCTGCTCCGAGCATGTCTCCACCCCGGCCGCCACCCACGTCGTCCTAACCCGCCAACCTTGACGCGTTCGCGCGCCCGTGTAGGGTCCGCCTCCCGAGGCGGACCGCTCGTTGTTTCGACGTTCTGCGTAGCGCCGCCCTTCAGGGCGGCATCCGTCTTCGAAGCGCCCACGCAGCGCCGCCCTTTAGGGCGGCATCTGTTTGTTCGCCGCCACTGTAGCCAGATCTTGCTTGCGTAGGCGCTGGGCTTCAGCCCAGCCTCGGTGTCATTCCGAGCGAAGCAAACGATCCTGGTCGCGCTCCTGCCCAACCATCATCCCCGCAACCGCCACGGCCGCACCTCGTCGTCGCCCCTCTAATCAACAACCATTTAACAACGTGATACACTATCCTATCTGCGTCACCAGCTGCGACCGCTTCTGTCTGAATGACGTGAGCAAAACTTTCTGAGGTCCGAGATGAGCGAAGCCGAGCGCAAAGCCGTTCACGTGCTTGAAGATTCCCCAGCACTTGAAGACGCGTACGGTAGTCACAAGCGGATAGCCGATGCAATCGTGAATGTTGTCACCACCGAAAAAGGCGGCAAGGCCATCGCGCTGATTGGAAACTGGGGGAGCGGGAAAATCTACCGTAGTCAAGCAGATCCAGAGGAGGGCACTCGAAATTCGTCATCACGCTGGGGCGAACACTCAACAAGAACTACTCATCTTTCCGTTCGATGCCTGGGTTCACGAGGGTGACCCACTACGTCGCTCATTCCTAGAGGACCTGATTAGGTCTTTTCAAAGCGCAGCTTGGATTGCCAATGAGAAGTGGAATCATAAGCTGGAGCAATTGACGCAGAAACGGAAGCAAACGAGCAGCACCTCGTCTCCCTGTATTGCGAGGGATCGCGGCGCTTTTCTTGTTTCTTGCTACTTGCACCCCTAGGGCTTTTCCTTCTCGCAAATCACGGGAACTTTTACTACCGCAAGTCCATTTTGTGGACTGGATTCGCGCTTTCATTCTCCCCGCTGCTGTTCTGGCGATCTATGCGTGGTGGCAACACAAAAACCTAAGCGACGGGGAAAGCACGGCTATAACTTACTAGCGCTAATCGCAAACAAAACAACCGAGCGCGTTATTCCAAACTCTTCGAACAGCCTGATCCCACGTCACTTGAATTCCAGCGGATCTTCAGGGAGATCCTTTCCGAGGCTCTGGTCACATCGCGACGACTTCTAATTGTCATCGACAACTTGGATCGCGTTGATGTTCTGCGAGGCTTTAAGCTGTGGGCCACGATGATTCATTTTGGACCTGTCATCGCAGCACTCAGCCCCGTGGACGGAGCGGTTTTGAACACTGTTCCCTTCGACGAAACTGGTATCACAAAGCTCTGGGAGAACGAGAAAAGGGGACGAGATTGGGAGGACATTCCTCGATAAGACATTCCAGATACGGTTCTTTGTTCCCGACTCTGTTCTCTCTGATTGGCGATCCTTCATGATGGAACAGCTCGAAAAGGCGTTTCCTGGCGGAGAGGAGAATGAGATCTACAGAATCTCACGAATCTTTGGGATCCTTAATGGAACGAACTCGCCGACGCCTCGTCAAGTCAAGACATTCATAAATCAAGTTAGTTCTCTTTACGTCAGCTCGCCGGAGGTGATGTCACCGTCCCTCATCGCGATGTATGTGGGGCTCAGAACAAAGGGGTGGACCCCCAACGCAACCTTGCCGAAAGACGTCGAGATTGCTCTTCAGCCATTTTTGGAGACAGACTGGTTACGACGGATGGCGGCCCTATCATTACAACGTACCTATGGATAAAGCGGTTCAAGTATTGTACGGGGATTGTGGAGAAGTGTTTAGTCAGTGGCGACGCCAAAGGCCTCATTGAATTCGCGATGATGCCCAGGCTCGATCTTATGAGTTGAAAACATTTGGGACCTGCGGCTTGGTCAGTGGTCCAAAAACGAGGCTGTTACTTTGGGCCGTGCGGCTTTTGCGTTGAGTGAAGTTGGCACGCCGAATACTCACTCATGGCGAAACATCTGGGATCGCCTGTCAGCAGAGATTGCGAACGTCCCAGCATGGCCAGTCTTGGACGCAACAAGCGGACGTGGCATTGGCGTTCTCATCAAGGCGCCGCAGAGAACGAAAGCTTTAGCGGGAAAAGTACTCAAGGCCATCAGTTCCTCGCCTTCCTCCATTTCCACAAACTCCCGAGACCGGATTAGACGATATTCTACGATGGACAAATGGGGTCGTGGAGGTTCTAAAGGAGATAATCGCAACCGGGCAGGAAGCACTCGCCCGCACGAGTTTCCGTCTAGGCCGCACGGGAACGGAGGCGCCAGGCTACTGGGAGCCTCCGAGTTAGGGCTTCAATGAAGACCCGCGCATAATCGCTCTCTTAAGGCCCGGCTGCTCAAATGAGCAGGTTACAAACGCACTCATTCGTGGTTCGCGCTGCTGCCGCGTTTGAGCCGCTAATGGAAAAGGGGCTCGCGCGAATGATTCAGACAGGTCTTGAATGGAGCTGGGGTCAACTTACTCCAAGAGCTTCAGGCACGCCTACAAGCAGCCAACCACTACCGCTCCCGATGCAGGCTCTTTTGTGCGCTCCTTAGTCAGAATTGGCCAGCGTGAGCCTACCGCCCGTCAACACTTACAAGAATCATTAGCGAACGGTTCGATTTTTCACCACTTGAATTCAGCGAACCAAGGCAATCTATTTGACAGTTTGAGCTCATTAACACTAGCCGCGATTTTGTACGATCCAGAAGCTACCTACCCCGGCAACCCGGAGTCACGGTCAGGGCCGCGGGGTTTATCGCAAGTTGACAAGCGCTGTGGGAAGCAATCCCGGCCTTCGCGACCTTTTGTTTCACAGTGTATTGACCTCGGAATCGTGGCAAGTATCTGGTCGAATGTTATCACGAGTATCACTTCCCAAGCCTCTGGTCGCAACAATTCTGGTAGGCGTAGCCCACATGGGAAATGCCGCCCAGTTCTTTTCCGCCAGAAAAGATCGTCGACGCGAATCGGGACCCTTCAAAGATTCAATCGGTCCTGAGCTGTTTCAGAATTTGATTAGGCAATCTTCGCGAGAGCGAGACCTGGTTGCGGAGGTCATCAAGAGACCGTTCGTACTCGGCCACGCCGACTTTTGCCATGAAGTGTTGGAGCTTGCCTCATCCCCGCAGCTCGCAAATTCTGCGAGCCAAGGCGTTGCAAGACAACGAGAGACGAGTGGATCGGCGACATCAACGGCACCCGCGCAATTATACGTTAAGCAGAAAAACTTAGGGCCATGAACGTTTAAGCTGAGCCCAGGCGCATTTCCTTACGCGATGCTCTCGGGAAGATCGCCGAGGATGCCGTTGAAGGGGTTTCCATCGACCGGTTCGACTCTGCCCCCGAGTTCACAACTTTTCGAGGCCTATTGATTGCATCTCAGCAAGTTAACCTTCGTCGTCATCTGCGAGACATCGTAATCCAAGCTTCCTCGACCACGTCGCCCCTCATTCGCTTGTTCGGCGCGATTCTCAACGATTGCAAGACTACTGTTAGAGGAGGCAGAGAAAATCGTCCGAGAATGTTTTGCGAAAATGGTCGAACGCAGAGACCCCGGTGAACTGGAGTGGATCGGCAAAATCCTCCTAGCTTGCCCAGGTATTCCCAAGAAGTGCGGGCCAGGAAGCCTTGGCAGACTTCGACGAGAGAATTGACCACCTAGATTCCCAGGAGCTGAGCGACCCTGTAAGCGGACATCCGTGGCAGGGATCAAACAGACCTTGCACCAGTACAACGTTCAGTGAATCTACTCGAACGGTAGCCTGGGGGCGGGTGGGTCACGCCTTACGGGTTTCGCGTTGCCCATCCTTGCGAATTTGCCGATGGCAATCGTAAGGAGGCGGTTGCCTTTTCAAATCCAAGCCCGGGCGGCTCGATGGTCTCTACCCCGCCCACCCCAATCCGTTTGTCACCACCTCCGCCCTGCGCTATCCTTCCTTTTGTACCCTGTATTTGGAGGCCCCCGATGACCCAATCCCTTACATCTCTTGACCCGTTGTTCCAAAGCATCGTCCTCGCCACTCTGGCCATCGGCCTGCCCATCATCCTCATCCTTGCCATCCGCTTTCTCTGGGACCGCAACCTGAAACTCACCCGCTCCAAAGACCTCGAAAAGCTCATCTGGCAACTCCACCGCATCGCCACCGCCCTCGAGCATCAACTGAGTTTGCCCTCCACAGCCATCCAACCCGGCACCGAAGAGCCTCGCGACCTCGTCTATCTCCAAGAGCTTCCGAGCCAGCCAACCTCTCCCAGCCCGGATGGTGCAACTCCCCAAGCCATGGCCGCCGCTGCCGCTTCAAATCCCGCCACCACCCCGCAGCCATCTCCTCCCGCTCAGGCACGCCAAGCTCCTTCCGGCCAGCCCCAACGCGCCGGCGTCAATTCCATGTTCGGCATCTAGACTAAGTTTTGCTTTGCAAGAATTTCTGACGGGCGCAGCTGGGTCGCCCTCTGCAGCTTTTGGATGGCACTCATCTGAATCCACATCGTTTACGCCGTTGGCAACTCTCAGCGAATGTTCTACTTCCGAAGGCGTTCCACGATCCACCCGGTGAGGAATCCCAGTCCCCCGCCCAGAAGAGTCCCTCCGAAGACAAGTATGGGGATCAACAAAAAGCCCATCACAACAGCTTCGATGTTCTGCCAGGCGTCAACGAAAACCAAAATTTCCGCAACTGCTGTTCCCAGAAAAGCGCCGCAGGTCAGTCCAAAGTACCTGATTTTTTTACCCTTTAGCCGCCCTGCAATCAAAGCCACCAGCACGTACGGCAATACCCAAATCAGAGAGAAGATCACTAAAGAAGGAAACGCTTGGGCTACCCAACTCCATGGCATTACCGGTTTGCCGATCGAAACCAGGTACTGGCGAACGCAGACCCCGATGACGCCTGGCAGGAAGAAGCCGATGGCGACAATAATCCAGGGCCATCCCGCTTTCACTTCGCCATGCAAAGGCGAGTCAACATGCCGAATCGGTGCCGTAGCCACGGCGATTTCCTCCCGGAGGGTATCGCAACAAGACTTACCCGGCGCGACCAGGATCTCAGTGACAGGAGGCACGTAACGCAGTGCCGCTTGTCACTGGGCAGGCGCAGCCAGCCGAGAGGAAGCCCGGCCACGCCAGAAAACCCCCCAATCACTACTCACTACCCACTACTCTCTTCCCAAATCCGTCTCACCAAACTACAAATTTCCCGCCAACTCCCTCTATACATTCCACTTCCGCGCGTCTCATTCGAATCATCCCACTAAATAACAGTACTTGACAGTAACACAATGCCGTTCTATCATTTTTTATGTTCGCCGCTCAAGACCCGCGCAAAGCCCCTCTTCCACGATTTCCTCGATACTTCTCCATGCTCTCCGCAATTTCTGAGTCAAGAAAATCGCTTCTCACCCCTCCCGCCAAGAGTCCGCATCAGTATCATTCCATGGGTCTTAGCCGCCCTTTGTTTTCATACTCTTACGCACTCTTTTGCACTTCCAAATCTCTCAACCCTTTTGGTTTCAATCGCTTCCGCACTCTTTCGGCAAAACACCCCGGGTGGGGGAGAGTCATACGTCCCGTAACTTCCTCCAGCTCCTGTCTCGCCACTCGCCGCTCGTCACTCGCCAATTCATCTCGCAAAATATCCCGTCTTCGCCCGCACCGTGATCCCTTCGCGCTTCGGCTCGATCTTGATCTTCCGAAAGCTGTCATCCTTCAACGGATCTTTCGGGTAATACCCCAGCTCGTACGAAGTCCTCAGTTCCTCCGCAATCTGCCGGAAATACGTATGCGGATCCGTCGTCTCCGCGTCGATGTGCGCGCCGCCCGTCTCTCGCGCCACGCGGTCCATCACGCTCATCCCATACTTATTCCTCGCCGTCAGCTTCCCGTGCGATTTTTCCGTGTACCGGATCGCGTACACCACCACGTTTTCGGTTTGCGCCGTTTCAATCGTCGTCATCATGTCGTGCGAACTCGAGTTATCCTCGCCATCGCTGAAAAGCAGAATCGCCCGGCGGCCATTTTCCCGCGCCAGCTTGTCCGTGATCGAATAAAAAATCGAATCGTAGAACGCCGTTCCCAGGTCGCGATCTTCTTTTGGCCCCAGCTCCGGGAAATGGCCAGTGGACTTTTGATATCTCTTCCAATCCTCCAGCAAATCCACGCCCGACGCCGAAAAATCGCTCACCAGCCGGATGTGATTTCCAAATCCCACCAGAAACACGCGGTCCTTCGGCCCCAGAACATCCTTGAAGAAAACTTCCAAATCCTTTTTGTGTTGTTTGGAAAAATGGTCCTGGCTTCCGCTCGCGTCTACCACCAGCCCCAGCGTCAGCGGCACATCCGCGCTCTTCGCAAAATACGAAATCTTCTGCGGCACCGCGTCTTCAAAAATCTCCACATCGTCCTTCGTCAGGTTGTCGACCAGCGCCCCGTTTGCATCCCGCGCCACAAACGTCACGTTCACCAGATTGACCTTGACCTTGATCTGCGCTTCCGGTGCCCCGCCCGTCGCGCCGCCGAGCGCAGCGCCCAGCGTTGCAACTCCAAGTCCGAACGCCGCCAGCAATCCTCTGTTCCGAGACGCAAATCTTTTCATTCTCATTTCCTCGCCACTCCGCTCACGCCATCGAACGAAACACGATTGGACGGCACCGTATGGGACGACAAGAACCGGAGATTCTTTCACGCCATCCCGTTCCTTGCCTGGACATACGATTCTTTCTTTCTCAAAGTTCCCGTAATGCCCGGCCATCTCTCCCCGTCTTCCGCTGACGCCGGCGCTCCAGGAACCACGAATATTTTTGAGTTCTCCAGAAATCCCCACGGTGATAGGGTGTATGTGATGTACGCTCGTGCATTCCATCTTCAAGGAGAGTGCGAATGAAACGTGCTTTGGCTCTCGCGGCTTTGCTGGTCTCCGTACCCATTACTGCGCCTCTGGCGCAAGAGGTGCAAAAACCGGAACTGGCTAAAATCTCTCTGAAAGTCGGTGATCGCGCGCCGGATTTCACCCTGCTCAGCGATCAATGGAAGACCGTAAAGCTCAGCGACTATCGCGGCAAGAAAGATGTCTTTCTCGCAGTGTACCTCCTGGCCTTTACCGGTGGTTGAACGAAACAACTTCAGGCGGTCCAGGCTGGAATCGCCTCAGGCAAGATCGATACCTCAGATACGGCAGTTTTCGGTATTAGCATGGACTCTCCCGCAGCGAATGCCGCGTTCGCAAAGCAAATCGGCGTTACTTTTCCGCTGCTCAGCGACATGAACCACAAGATGTTGACTGCTTACGGCATCCTGAAGGGTTACGACGTCCAGAACCAAACGTACCAATGGGCGCTGCGCTCCAACATCGTCATCGATAAAGAAGGCATCATCCGTCACATCGAGGAAGGCGACAGCGCCGTCAATCCCAACACCGCGGTTTCAGTTTGCGTCGACCTCCACAAAAAGGAGGCGCCAAAATAGATTGCTCTTTGCTGACGGGCTGCGGAATGGAGAATTCCGCAGCCCGCAGCAGGCTGCCTGCAGCGCACTGTTCGTGCTGGAGTGTTTTCCTGCGCTCGAGGATTTGCATTTATGGCGCCTTGCTCGCGCTTGATAGCGGCGCCAGTCTCACAGTGGCCGCGCGTACAACGCGCGATACCTCCGCGACGGCGGCTCTTCGGAATCGAAAAAAGTCTCGAAGCTTTCCTCAATGAGCCCGGCGCGAACAAACTCGTTCATTTCCGCGCGCGTCAACGGCCAGGGCAATTGCCCCTCCGGCTCCTGCGGTTCACGTCCCCTCGCGATCACCAGCAGTTTGCCTCCCGGCCGCACGAACGCCGCAATTCCTAGAATCGCTTGCGATCGAACGCTGGCGGGGAGCGCCTGCACGGTGTTCGCCTCGAAAACAAAATCAAACCTCCGTTCCCACGCTGCCGGCGGCGCGAATAAATTTGCGGCACGAAATTCGACTCGCGTGTTTGGAAATCGTTTTTTAGCCAGCCGTATCGCCGTTTCCGAAATATCGAACGCCGTCATCTGGTAGCCCCAGTCCGCCAACTGCTCCGCGTCGTCGCCCAATCCGCAGCCGACTACCAGCGCTTTTTTGCCATTTGTATTTTGTGGATGGGCTTTCCAGAATTCAGCCAAATGCGGATTCCCGCTGCGATTCGCCCAGGGCACCACGCTTTTGCCCGCTTCACCTTCCTTATACAACTCTTCGAACCATCCGGATGGGTCTCCGCGTTGGATGAATTCCGCCGCCAACTCCCGCGCTCTCGTTCTCTCTCCCGGCATCGCTCTCCTCACATTCAGCCACTTACGCGAATATCCTAGCACTTGGCTCTCTCACGCGGAGCGGGGTCCTTGCTTGTCAATGCCTTCGCCCACCACGGCCAGTGGAAATTGGCCTCAGTCCCACTAGTAATGATTTGGGCGAATCCCGAATTACACTGACCCAATTCGTCGTACTATCGAAGGTAAGGCAGTTCCGTGGGAGGTCTTTCATTGGGATCTGAACGCCGCCGTACTCCGAGATATTCGTTTATCGCCAGCGCCGAGCTGATTGAGCAAGCATCGGACGTGCGCATTGCCACGCGCGTGAGCGAACTCAGCCTCCACGGCTGCTATCTGGACATGATGAATCCTTTCCCGGTAGAAACGCTTGTACTCGTCAAAATTTCGGCGGGCGACGCGTACTTTCAGGCCAAATCGAAAATCGTGTACTCGCAAACCAACATGGGAGCAGGCGTGGCATTTCTGGAAGTAGAAGCTCAATACCAGCCGGTTCTGGAGCGGTGGCTGGACGAAGCACAGAAAGGGAATCAAACGCGCGTCGGCTGATGTTGATTTTGTTTTGGCAACTTCATTAGTTCCATTTCCTTATCGTCTCTTCCTCGATTTTCACTATTCCTATTCATCGGTTCCGACCGTGCCTCTGCCCGAATGCGTTGGCGCAAAGCCGGGGCTCGGAAATTCGTTTGCTCCACCGCGCCCGTGAACTTCTTTCGCTATTTATGCTGTGTTTAGAGTGGAAGCTGTAGTTTGGCGAGCGGATGCGAGTGGTGCGGTAAGTTTATGGACGGGAAAGATTGAGTTTCGCGAAGGCATTTTGTGGCGAGGAGGATGAAGATGAAGTCGAATCGTTTCGGACGTTTTGGAATCGGCGGGCTTTTGATCCTGCTGGGTGGTTTCTCGGTTTTAACGGCGGCTGCGAGTGGCTATCACCTGATCAAGAAATATAGCTTCGGGCCAGCCGAAGGGAGCAAAGGCGAATACTTCGATTACATCACAGTGGATTCCGCGGCGAGGCGGGTGTACTTGTCGCGAGGGACTGAAATCGATGTGATTAATGCGGACAGCGGGGCACTGATCGGGAAGATCACCGGCTTGCAGCGAGATCATGGAGTCGCCGTGGCCCACGAATTTGGGCGCGGGTTCATCAGCGATGGAGAGCAGGGAAAGGTAATTATTTTCGATTTGAAGACGCTCAAAGTGACCGGCGAAGTGAAGGCCGAAAAGGACGCGGACTGCGTGGCGTACGATCCCTTTACGAAGCGCGTGTTCGTGATGGAAGGCGATCCGGAGAGCGCGACGGTAATCGACGCAAAGAGCGGAAACGTAGTGAAGACGATCGAGCTAGGGGGCAGCCCCGAATTCGCGGTGGCCGATGGCAAGGGAACGGTCTATATCAACTTGGAAAGCAAGAACGAACTGCTCGCGGTCGATGCCCGGTCGCTCGAGATCAAGTCGCGCTGGCCGGTCGCGCCTGCAGGAGGTCCGACGGCTCTGGCGATTGATGTGGAGCACCACCGGTTGTTCACTGCCGGGCGCAAACCGCAGATGATGGTAGTGATCGACTCGGAGAACGGAAAAGTGGTGCAGTCTTTCCCGATCACCGCCGGGGTCGACGCGGCCAGGTTTGAACCAAGCACGGGAAGGATTTTCGTATCGACGTTCGAGGGCATGGTGCACGTATTCCACGAAGATACGCCTGACAAATACAGCGAAGTCGAAACGATCAAGACAGAACTCGGCGCAAAGACGATGGGGCTGGACACGAAGACTCACAACATCTTTGTGGACACGGCGGATTTTACTCCGGCGCCGGCGCCCACGGCGGAGCGGCCGCATCCGCGGAGAGGGACGGTGCTGGGAACGTTTCGCGTGCTTGTTTACGGGGAGTGAGGAGGCATCTAGGTGTGGCCGCAAATTGTGGCCGATTAGCGCTGCGGGCTCAAGCGGTCGCTGCAACACTATTTTCTATAGATTTTCTACCAAACGTGGTGTTTATGACCCCAGCGAGGCGGTTTGGACTTTTGGCGTAGATGAGGACACCCTTTGTGAAATCTGAGATCCGGGCAGAGAGCTGAGCATTGTGGTGCTTCCCGCACTGGATTCAGTACAATTAGCGGAATCCCCTGAGCTCTTGTCATTGGAGCCCTCGAACGACAGCAGCGTTAAGGCCGCAAATGGAATATCTGATTGGCTTGATACTGTCTTTGGCCGTGGCTGGTTTCGCCACCAGTATCGGCTTTGACCGCGAGCGTGCATTTTATCCAACGGTGCTCATCGTAATCGCCTCCTATTATGTGTTGTTCGCCGTGATGGGAGCCTCTGGGCGGACGCTCGTAATTGAAATCCTCGTTGCAAGCGGCTTTTGTTACTTGCCGTACTCGGCTTCAAGAAAAGTCTTTGGGTAGTCGTCGCTGCCCTTGCTGGGCATGGAGTTTTTGACTTCGTCCACCACTTGTTTATCGAGAACCCTGGTGTACCGCATTGGTGGCCCGGTTTCTGTTTGGTATTTGATGTGATTGTCGGCGGATTTCTAGCCGTGCTCTTGATGAGGCGCTCTAACTTTTCGCTAAACCCGGACGTGCCGAACCAGCGCGGGGGGCAGATCAAGCGTTAGGTCCTGTAATGAACCTATCGCAGTCCCTATCCTGGTCGGATCGCAGCTCATAAATCATCGGGCGGCGGAAGCTTTGCCTTGGGTAAGATTTGCATCCACTCCCTTGAGTGAACTGTCGGGCTGCGTGTAGCAGGCCGGAAGTCCCGATACCAAGATGTCCGGTTCGCGCGTTAGAACGTAGCCGCCCGGCGGCGGACGCTACGCGTGAGGCGCTCGGAGCAGTAATTGCCTCTCGGTTGAGATATAAGTGTGGGTCACAGCGAGATTCCCGTGACCCATCTCCGCAGGTTGATGCTGCAGGACGAGTAGATGAACCGGCCAGTCCTCGAAGTTGCCGATCTCGTCCGTGCTGCGGGAGAGGCCTTTATTGAACGAAGCCGTAAGTGGATCCGCTGGAAGCATGTCAAAGTGCTGCTGGCCATTGCGCGGTGTCGCACCGCCGCACTCGGCGGTCACTGCGACGAGTGCACCGAGTGCGGGCATCAGACCACCATCTCCTACAACAGCTGCCGCGATCGGCATTGTCCAAAGTGTCAGACGGCGGCCCGCGACCGTTGGATCGCAGCGCGTCGCAAGGAACTGCTACCGACACCCTACGTCCATGTGGTCTTCACCCTTCCCCGTCATTTGGCGCCATTGGTCTTGCAGAACAAAAAGGTCATCTACGATCTCCTGTTTCGCAGCAGTGCGCAAACTCTTCTGGAAATCGCTCGCAATCCCCAGCATCTCGGTGCAGAAATCGGCTTCTTCAGCGTGCTGCACACCTGGAGTCAAAAACTCGAAACTCACCCGCATGTCCATTGTGTCGTCCCCGCCGGCGGTCTTGCACTCGATCACACGCACTGGGTTCGCTCATCAGAGCGTTACTTTCTTCCCAAACCAGTGCTGCGGGAAGTCTTTCGCGGCAAGTTCGTCGCTGCACTCAAGCAGGCTTTCCGTGACGGCCAGCTGCGCTTCGAGGGAGATCTCAAACTCCTCGCTCAGCGGAAAATCTTTGCCGCCTGGCTGCGACCCCTGTACCGAAAGGACTGGATCGTCTATTTGAAACCACCCTTCGGTGGCCCACAGTTTGTACTCCAATATCTGGGCCGTTACACCCATCGCGTGGCCATTTCCAACCATCGCCTGGTCTCCTTCGCCGACGGGCAGGTCACCTTTCGTTGGCGCGATTCCGCTCACAACAACGAACAGAAGTTGCTGCCTCTTCCTCTCGATGAGTTCTTGCGCCGCTTCCTGTTGCACGTGCTCCCCAAAGGTTTCGTGCGCATCCGTCACTTCGGCTTTCTGGCCAACCGACGACGTGCCACCACCTTGCCACTTTGTTTCCAGCTACTGGGCGCGGAACCGCCAACCGAACAAGAGGTCTCCTCCACCGATGACGCAGGTCCTCTCCCGCGCTGCCCCAAATGCGGTGGACCGATGAGGGTCATCGAAAGGTCTACGGCTGATGAAATCCAACTTCGTTCCCCACCGCTGGTCACCGCTGCCGCATGAAACAACTCTTTCCATCAACAAAATTCTGCGTGCTTCGCCACGGTCCGTTGTGGTTCGCCTCATCGCCGAACAAATCTGTGCTTGCGGCTTCCTCAGTGGCTCGCTTAACGATATTTTCTCGAAGAAGACAGTTTCCGGACGCGCCGTGTGATCCGCTGTGCTCCGCCGCACGGTTTCGGCGCATATCAACGCCAACCCCTCCCTACATTCAATTTGCATAGGGCCCGCGTCCGCCGCCGGGCGGCCACCTTCAAACGGATTTATCGAACGCGCGCCGAACATCCTGCCCAATTGTAGGTTTCGGCGAACGCGCGTCCGATAAATCACTAGCGTTAATCGTCCAATGAAAGGCGTGCGTCGCAAACTTCCCACAACCCCGTTTCTGGCCAGTGATAGAGTTTGCCTGATAATGCGAGGAGTTAACCGACTGCTCGGGGCCAAACTAGCCCAATCACGTTAGAAGGAGCAGACAGCTCTTGCTGTCCCTGCATAAGAGAAAAAGTGGTGTTGGATCTAAAGGTGAGTTTGCTTGGATACTCTGGGTCCCACTTTGAACATTTGGAATGGGGACCCAGTGTATCGCGACAGTTTAGATGGAAGGTGCGGAGCTAGTCATCGATCTCGGAATCTTGCGACTTATGATCGTGCCGGTCGCGGGGAGAGACGGGAGGCACTGTAATCCTCACGATTTCACCCAAGCCGACAGGTGGAGGCCCAAAGCCGACGTTGGACACGTAGAGAAGGCCGTCGGGGCCGAAGGTCATGGCCGTGGGCAAGAAGAGTCCAGAGGCGATTTCTTCGAGGCCGTTCTCAGTAACTCGCAACACTTTCCCAGTAAACGGGGTGGGGAAGAGATTGCCGGTGGTGTTTTCGAGAATATAGAGATATCCCTCACGATCGAAGGCCAGACCAAGGACCGTGGTTACACCGGTGACAACGGTTTTGACTCGGCCGGAGGGCGTGATCTTGAGAATCTTGGAGGAACCTTCCTGGATGGGAAACGTATTCAGATTGCCGACGAAGAAATTGCCGTTGTATGCAACCGCGGTAGGAACGATGTGGCCTTGGGAGGCGGAAATATCGGCCACGCGGCGAATAGAGCCATCGGGAGAGATAGCGTCGAGTTCACCGTGATTGGGTTCCACGGCGTAGAGTTTGCCGCGAACAGCAACCATGCTGTACCAGGTGCCATCGGGTTCGAAGTCGTCAGGTTCGGGATTAGCCACAGGATGGGCTTTCTGAAAGGCGCTCAGGTTGGCAACGATACTCCAGGTGCCGTTCGGATTGACCTTGATCACGGCATTGTCCGTGTGTACCAATCCGTGGGAACAACCCGATCCTGCGGTGATGGCATAGAGCGTGTGACCGATGAAGGCTACGTCGGCTACGCCGCTGACCAGATTGCCTTGCGTGGCAGCGGTTTCACTGGACGGCAGGTTGTCGGCGACTGTGGTGCGGCTGCCGTCTTTGTCGATTTTAGAAATGCGCGATGAGAAGCCGCCGGTGTACGGGCCGACGGGCGCGGGAACTTGGTCACAGGTGCCGACAGTCGAAGTTGATCCTGCAGCGCCCCCTTCGGCCACATAGAGGTAGCCATCGGGGCCGAACTTGAGGCCTCGTGGATTGTTCAGACCCGAGGCAAACACGGACACGTTTGAGGAAGGCCCTTGAGCGCGTGCGGCGGGCGCCCAAGCCGAAGCAAAGAGGAAACCAACTGCCGAGCAGGCTACGAGTCTGGAAATTATTTTCATGTTTCTCTCCTGAGCGAAATGACCCGGGGACGAACGGGATTACGACAAAGCCCGCACACTGTGTCGGAGAAGGCGAAAGCTGGCAATGCAGCGCAGTTCAATTCCAGTTCAATTCCGTCTCAACAGATATCTTATTGAGCGGGTGGAGGATAGTGACAATGCGTAGAAAATAATTGCAGATTGATTCGAGTAAATGAGTTTGCTAGTCTCAGGCCATTCTGAGGTGACCCCGGAAAGGGCGCTCCCCATGCCCACCACCGACCGCATAGTTTTTGACCGATTTGAGGTGGATCTCCGCTCCGGGGAAATCCGCAATAACGGAAACAAGATACGCATGCAAGCGAAGCCTTTCCAATTGCTGACGCTGTTGCTGGAACGCCCTGGGGAAGTGGTGACCCGGGAAGAAGTATCCCGGGCGCTATGGGGTGCGGATACGTTTGTGGATTTCGACCATAGTCTGGCCACAGCAGTAAACAAAATTCGTGAGGCGCTCGGAGATTCGGCCGACCATCCTAAATACATCGAGACGCTTCCCAAACGAGGCTATCGCTTCATCGGGACGATCGAGCCCGAACCCCCCGTGGTCTTGTCCGCCGTTTCTGGGCGGGAATCTGTGGAACGTGTGCCTGTGGTAAGAGTCATGACTTCATGGGCGTCGAAAATGAGCTCGCTGGCAGTCGCATTCCTGATTGTCGCCGGAGCGGCATCCTTCCGACTGTATCGCAAGACTGTGGATCCCCCGCCAATAACTATCGTTCCGTTTACATCGTATCCCGGGTTGGAAACCGCTCCCTCGTTTTCTCCTGATGACTCGCGCATTGCTTTCTCTTGGGATAGCGGTTCAGGCAATCGTACGGGCGGAGCGCAGTACGATCTGTATGTAAAGGCGATTGGGAGTGAAACGGTGCTGCGGTTGACCAACCATCCTTCCGATTGGATAAGTTCGGCGTGGTCCCCCGACGGCACGCAAATTGCCTTTCATCGCCTGGCGGCCGACGACAATGGCATCTACCTTGTCCCCGCCTTGGGAGGACCGGAACGCAAACTCCTCGCCACCCAAGCACCTTACGCTGTGGTCGCGCCCCTCAGTTGGTCTCCTGACGGGAAATGGCTCGCCTATGCCGATACCGAAAACGGACGACCCGGCGACCGCGCGTTCCTGCTCAACATGGAGACTCTCGAGTATCACGAGTTTCCTCATGATCCGTCTTGCAATCACGAGGGATATTTGACGTTCTCTCATAGCGGGCAGGAACTGGCTCTGCTCTGTGTCCATAGCATGACTTCTTTCGAGTACTTTGTTACTGATCTACAGGGAAAATCCAAACGATCCCTGACCACGCGGCACGAATTTCCCAACGGTCTGGCTTGGAGCGGCGATGATAAGTCAGTGATTGTGGCAGGGGCCAATCCAAAGGGCGAAGACTTCTATGTAATCCGCGTGAGCGATGGCGAAGTGCACAAACTGCCGGTCGCAGCAGGACACTGGCCAACCATTTCTCGCGATGGGCACAAATTGGCCGCTAGCCTATCCGACAACCACGTCAACGTTTGGAGAAAAGACTTGGAACATCCCGAAGCTCCAGCGTTGCCGATGTTGTTATCGACCCGGCAACAAAACAACAGCCAATATTCTCCTGACGGTAAACATCTGGTGTTCGATTCAACTCGCTCGGGAACCTGGAGCGTCTGGTTGGCCGACGCCGATGGCAGCAACCTCGTTCAGATTTCGCACGAAGGGCCAGCCGGTTTCCCCCGATGGTCTCCTGATTCGAGGAAAATTACGTTTGAGATGACAGACCCCAGCGGTCTTGTGGGCGTTTACACGGCGGATATATCGGATCGTGTCGTGCACAAACTGAGAACCAATGTCCGCGAGTCAAGCCGTCCTTTCTGGTCGCACGACGGGAAGTGGATCTACTTTCGCGGGTCCGAAGGCGTTGGTCATCAGATCTACCGTTGCCCAGTGGGAGGAGGTGACTCCACTCTTCTTGCGCAAACCCCGGATCTAACCACTCCTATCGAGTCTTCCGACGGTAAGGCGCTGTACTCTGCATCGAGAACTGCCAACCCAAATATCATCATGCTTGCGCTGGACCACTCCGGTGCGACGCTACAGGAAGTTTCCGGTATGCCGAGAGTACTTAGCGAATCTCAGTGGACGCTCGTGCACGACGGAATCTACTTCGCCCCTCAAGACAGCCCACGGAGTATTTGCTTTTTCGATTTCGCTACCAGGCACACGCGCGAAATTTTCACAACCGATAAAGACCTAGACGATGGCATGTCCATCTCCCCCGACGGCCGCTACATGCTCTACTCGCAAGTCGACGAGAGCAACGCCGACATTATGCTCGTCAATGATTTCCGATAAGAGACCCGTTCCCATAGTGGATTGCCAATGCAAGGCACGCGTGAGCAGCTATTCTGACACTTGGAGCTTCTTGTTTTTTTGCCTTTCACTCCTTCTGCCAACCCAATTCCCGATAAGTCCTAGGGTTGTATCGGAAGCGCGATGGGGCAAGGCGGCTCCACGAGCACGGTGTGTTGGCGCGCTTTCGATACAACGACTTGAAGGAAGCCGCCCGTGCGGCGGACGCGGGCCCTATGCAAATTGAATGGAGCGAAGGGCCGGTATTAAGCCGTGCCGAGACTGTTCTGCAAGGCAGGATACATGACACCATGCGCGCGGAAATTGGCTACGGCGAAAAAGTATCGCGAAGACTGTGGTCGAAGAAGCTAGAAGAAGGGATTGGTTTGACGGCGAGGCACAGAGATGCGAAGCGCCTGGAAGGACGCAGAGTTTTCGAGTTGGAGAGAGTAGTCTCATGCCGCAACGCTGATCCGTGGTGGAGATCGAAGTTGGATTTCGACAGCCGTTAGCCTCTCAACGACCACCATCGGTCCGGCACACTTGGGGCAGAGCCAGAGATCGCTCGCGTTGCCGGCGCCTGACTTGTCTTGTTTGGCCGGCGGAGTTGCAGCTGCTCCGAGCAGCTGCAAACAAAGTGGCAAGTTGGTAGCCCGTTTGCGATTGGCCAGGAAGCCGAAGTTGCGGATGCGCACGAAACCTTTCGGGAGCAGGTGCAAGAGGAAGCGGCGCAAGAACTCATCGAGAGATAGGGTCATCAACTTCTGTTCGTTGTTGTGGGCGGAATCGCGCCAACGAAACGTGACCTTGCCATCAGCAAACGAGATCAGTCGATGGTTGGAGATGGCTACACGATGGGTGTAACGGCCAAGATAACGGAGTACCTGCTCCGGGCCTCCGAACGGTGGTTTCGCGTAGACCACCCAATCCTTTCGAAATAGTGGTCTCAACCAGGCAGCAAAGGTTTTCGGCTGAGTCAGGGGTTGCAAGTCTCCGTGAAAACTGAGGCTGCCGTCCTTAAAAGCGTGCCGGAGTGCCGCGACGAACTTGCCGCGAAAGACTCGGCTGAGCACCTTGACGGGAAGAAAGAATGCATAGCGGGGCTTGATCCAACGCGAGCGATCGGCAGAAAGTCCACCGGCCGGCACCACGCAATGCACATGTGGGTGAAAGTCGAGCTTCTGACTCCAGGAGTGCAGCACGCTGAAGAAGCCAATTTCTGCGCCAAGATGTTTGGGATCGCGGGCAACTTCGAGCAGTGTTTCTGCACTGGTTCGGAACAGGAGATCGTAGACGAGCTTCTTATTCTGAAGAGTCAGTGGGGCTAACTGGCGAGGAAGCGTGAAGACCACGTGCACGTACTGCGTCGGAAGAAGTTCGCTGCGACGCTTCTCAAGCCAACGTTCGCGAGCGCCCGCCTGACACTTCGGGCAGTGCCGATTTCTACACGAGTTGTAGGAGATGGCGCGATGTCCGCAGCGAGTGCACTCATCGAGATGTCCGCCGAGCATGGCCGTGCGACACCGCGCAACGGCCAGCAACACTTTGACATGCTTCCAGGTGATCCACTTACGGCTTCGTTCGATGAAGGCGTCTCCCGCAGCGCGGACCAGATCGGCCACCTCGAAGGGTGGCCGGTCCATCTACTCGTTCTGTGGTGGCCGGTCTTTTAGCTCTAGCGAGTCCAGAGGGCTCCCGGTCGCACTGAGGTGACGTTCAGAGAGATGGAGGTAGATGGTGGTTTCTTCCAGATCGCGATGTCCTAGCAACATCTGGATGGTTCGCAGATCCGCGCCTGCTTCCAGTAGATGTGTGGCGAAGCAGTGCCTTAGCGTATGTGGGTGCACGTGTTTCTGAAGGCCCGCTTGCTGAGCGGCTTTCTTGCAAGCGGTCCAGACTACCTTGGTGGTGATCGGTGTATCACCGGTATGCCAGCGGTTGCCTGGAAACAGCCATGTGCTTGGCTTGTGCCGTAATCCGCGCCAGTGCTCACGCAGTACCTCGAGCAGTTTTGGGCTGAGCATTACATCCCGGTCTTTGCGTCCCTTGCCGCCCTGGACGTGAATCACCATGCGTTTGCTGTCGATGTCGCCGACTTTCAGGTGTGTCAATTCAGCGCGTCGTACTCCGGTGGCGTAGAGGGTCATCAACAGAGTGCGCTCAAAAGGAGTTAGAGCTGCGTTGATGAGTTGTGCGACTTCTTCCCGGCTGAGGATCGCAGGAAGGTGAAACCCTTTTTTCGGATAGGGCGTCTCGGCGATGCTCCAGGTTTTCTTGAGAGTTTTGACGTAGAAGAATCGCAGAGCTGCCAATCGTTGCGTAACCGTGCCCGGCGACAACTTGCGCTTCTTGAACAGCTCGGCCTGATATTCACGAATGTGTTCCGGACCCAAACAATCTGGAGAACGCTTGAATCGTCGTGAGAAATCTTCAACTGCGCGAATGTAACAGCGTGTGGTAGCCTCAGAATAATTACGACGCTCGAGTTCTTCGAGCATCATTTTGCGAAGTCGGGTCATAAGGACCTCCTTATGACCCGACAACTTACTTCAGCCGTTCGCCACAAACTGCTCCGTTCGCCTCACGCGTAGCGTCCGCCGCACGGGCGGCTTCGTTCAAGTCCGGTTCTGGGACCTTGAAGCGTTCTATCTTCTGTGTAGTTCTATAAAGGGAGAAGTCAAGAAAAAACACATCCTCCAACGGCTGGAGTTTTTCTTGCTTCGCAGCCCACTTGATCGAGCGAGACTGTTCTGACCTGCCGCACCATGTGCTCGGTTGCGGGACACATGTGGCCCAGCGGTTTGGGTTTTCTCTACCAGCGGTTTTCATCGCCTCTTCGCAACGAAGCCTGTCAGTTCCGAAACCAGCAAAGCAGAACGGTGGTCAAGTTTGGCGACCATAGTTCTATCTGGGACTCGTGGCCCATAGCTTTTTCTGGTTATCCGAGAGGGCCTAGGGTCGGCTGTGAGACTGGGTGCCCGAAGCACACAGCGCCTAACTAATCAGCTGAGACTCGCTCTCGAACCAGAGTGTCTCGAGAACCCGACGGCCACCGCCAGAGAAGATCCCCAGGGATGGAGCGGACTCGATCAGAGACACTCAAGCTGTTTGTGGTTTCAGATATTGGGCGTCGAAGCACACTCCTCTCTTCCACACGATCAACACGATCGTGGCAATCTTCCTCGCCAGGGTCAGGCGCGCCATCTCCGGCCGCATGCCTTTGGCCAGCAAAGCCGCGTAGAACTCCTGAAACGGACCGGGCTTGCTCGAGGCGACGATCGCCGCGCCCTTAAACAGATTCTTCAGATCGTGATTGCAGTTGCGGTTCAGTCCGCGAATCGAGACTTTGCTTCTTCGCTCGTTGCGAGCTGCCCTTTGACCTACGGTGATCGGCACTGCTGTGCGTCTCGATGCCAAAACCGCTGTAGGTCCACAGCTGCCGCTTGGTGCGGAAGCGGTGCGGAGTCTGCAGAATGCCCAGCAACACGGCCGCCCGGATCGGACCGATCGAAGGAATCTGGCAGAGCAGTTTCCACGCCTTGTGCTTCTTGCTCTCCGCCAGCAACTCGCGCCGCACTTGCTGGCGCAACGATCCGCAGCGCATCGAGTTGCTGGTAGTAAAACTCCGCCCGGCGGCGCACCCCCGGTTCGGTGATCTTCGCCAGCCACTCGGCACGATGGCGCGGTGCATAGACCTGCTTGCCGGTACAAGGAATGGCCCAACTGCGATAGATGGCCTTCACCCGGGTCATGACCCGGGCGAGATCTTTGGTGATGGTCAGATAACTGCGCACCAGTTCCTTCAGGGTTCGTAGGCCGTGCTCCCCGTGATAGACCGGGCTGAGTTGTTGAGGTGCAGCAGCTCGGCCAGCTTGCGTGCATCGATGCGGTCATTCTTGTTGCCATCCTGCATGCAAGGCATTCCTCCGCGGATCGCACACCACCACTTTCGTGACGTGCGGCTTCAGCAGGTCGTACAACCAGGCCGCCCAGGTTCCTTCTTCAAACGTGACGTGCAACTCTCCGCGCAGCCCATCGATAAACTGCAGAATCATGCTCGCTTTCGTCTCGATCACGCATTCCATCACGATCTTTCCGGCAGCATTCATCGACCGCAATCGAAATACTTTCCTTGTGCACATCCATGCCGATATACTTCGTGCTATCCATTGAGGGCGCTCCTTTCCGTGTAGGGATTGAGGCAAACACTCAAAACCTACTCCAAAAGGGGCGCCCTTTTATATTGCGTCGGGTTACCGGGTGCGTCGTGAAAAGGCGGTGGTCCACAGCGGGAGTAACCCGCCCGGGAACTGGTTCGCTCCACCCGGTAGCAATCAGAGCAGCAGTTGAGGCAACGAGACTGCTGAAGCCTCTGGTGCAGAGAGTCGCAAGGCGACTTGGCGAGCGTGCAGGCCGTAACGTGAGTGAACGCTGAGCAGGCCCCGAAACCGACAATGCAGGAGCCGACCCGCCCCGGTTCGTGGGAAGGCCGAAGCTAATGGAATCGTACGAGCGAATAAAATTCCATCAGACCTGCCGGGGTATTGGCGACGGCATGCAAGCAAAGGGGACCATACGCAACACGAGAAGTCCCAGCGGAGATCGCCGTATGGATCAACTGGCAACTCGCGAGAGACAGGCCGGGCTGACTGGGATGGCGGAGAGGCTCGCAGTACCGACGAAGCCGGGTAACTCCGGTCGAGGGAAGGAGCCTCAGTTGAAAGGAAACGCAAGAAGCAACGAAGGACCGAGGGATTGGCGATGAGCCTAACAACTCCACTTAATGTTCAGAAGTTGCAGACGGCGTTGCACGACAAAGCGAAGGGATCGCCCGACTTTCGCTTCTATGCTCTGTATGACAAGGTGTACCGAGAAGACGTGATGGCTTTCGCCTACGAATGTTGCAAAGCGAATCGCGGAGCAGCAGGCGTAGACGGCCAAACGTTAGAGGACATCGAAGAGTACGGAGTGAAGAAGTGGTTGGACGAACTGACGCAAGAGCTGAAAAGTAGAACGTATCAACCGCAGCCCGTACGGCGGGTGTATATACCCAAGCCAGACGGGAAACGAAGACCGTTAGGGGTGCCCGCGATCAAAGACCGCGTGGCCCAGACGGCGGCAGTTCTGGTGCTCGAACCGATCTTCGAGGCCGACCTGCAGCCGGAGCAATATGCCTATCGGGCAGACCGCAGCGCGTTGGACGCCGTGAGGCAGGTCCACCAGCTGCTCAACACCGGCCATGAACAAATTGTAGACGCGGACTTAAGCGGCTACTTCGGTGCGCCAGGATAAGCCCGGCGCTTCCAGCGGGTGAAACTCCCGCCCCGGAAAGGGGACGAGCCGCCTCACCGGGAATCGAGTCTTGGGCTCATGAAGGTAACGACATGAGTTAAGCGTAGGCAGAGCGATGTCCAGGCCGTAACGCAAGTGAAGCGATTGAGCCTCGTGACACATCCGGAAGCCGACAGGGTCGAATATCTGGAAGGCAACAGTAGGCGACCGCAAAAGGCGATGGTCGCCGGAGATTCCGGCGGGGTCTAAGAGCACGGCATGGACAGAAACGGAAGCGTCATGGCACCTGGGAGATCCACCGCCGTCTCGGCCTGGAAATAGCGGGCCGAGTATGTCAACCGAATGGACCAACCTGAGGGAGACAGAAGCGACGGTGGAAGTCGGACTCGCTGGTAATACTCGGAGCGCGGGAAAGCCGCGTACATGGGGAAGCAGCGGGGCAGGTTGAGTGGCTGGTCCAGGGAAACATTCCCTGCACACTCAGAGGTAGGAGAAGAATGTCCACACAACTGGACCAGATCGCGAAGAAGGCGAAGTCAAATCCGAAGCTACGCTTCACGTCGCTGGCGCATCTGCTCACACCGGAGTTCCTCACGGAAACCTGGAAGCAGATGAATCGGCGGGGTGCGAGCGGTGTCGATGGTGAGACGACGAAGGAGTTTGAACAGGGTTTGGACACACGGGTTCAAGAACTGTGCGAGCGTTTAAAGCAAGGAGCTTATCGGGCTCCACCGGTTCGCCGAGTGGAAATACCGAAGGGACCTGGCAAGGCAGGGACGAGGCCGCTCGGAATTCCGACGGTCGAAGATCGCCTGCTACAAAGAGCGGTCGCGCGGATATTGGAAGCGGTGTTCGAGGCGGATTTCCTGGAATGCTCGTATGGATTTCGGCCCGGACGTAATCCCCACGGAGCCCTCCGGGCGCTACGCGGGATCATCGTCACGAAGAAGGTTGGACACTTATTCGAGGCGGACATCCGAGGCTACTTTAACCACATCCAGCATGATTGGCTGCAGAAGATGGTTGCACATCGGATTGCAGACCCGCTCATCCTGCGCCTAATCGGCAAATGGCTGAACGCAGGTTTCATGGTGGGAGGAGTCGTTACGCGAACGGAAGAAGGATCGCCACAAGGCGGGCCGATCAGCCCGATCTTATCCAATATCTACCTGCATTTCGCTCTTGATCTCTGGTTCGAGAAGAAGATCAGACCGGCGTGTCAGGGGGAGGCGTACCTGACGAGGTTTGCTGACGATTTCGTGGTGAACTTCCAATACCGGCGCGATGCGGAAGAGTTCCACAAGAACCTGACGGATCGATTCGGGAAATTCGGATTGGAGTTGGCGGAGGAAAAGACGCGGGTGATGCGCTTCGGACGCTTTGTCCGGACGGACCTAGAGAAGACCGGAGAGAAACCGGATACGTTTGACTTCCTAGGATTCAAGCATGTCTGCGGCACCGACCGAGGCGGCAAGTTTGCCTTGGTGCGGGTCCCATGCGACAAAAGCCGCCGAAAGTTCTTGGCCAAATCCAAGGAATGGCTCAGCAAGCATAGGCATTGGAAGCGGCGGGATCAGCAAAAGCAACTCGTGATGATGCTGCGCGGCTTCTACCAGTATTTCGGGCTACACCACTGTAAACCGAAGCTCGACGGGATCCGGCGTGAGGTACAACGACAATGGGCCCGTACCTTGAGACGACGGAGTCAGCGGCACCGCCTTTACTGGTCCTATCTCCTGCATCAAACCTGGTTCGAATTACCTTATGCCGTGTCAACTCGCCATGCGACGGTCTGACGGCCTTTTCACGAGAGCGACCTGGGGAGCCCGTTGCGGGCAATCCGCTCGACGGGTTCTGCGAGGGGGGACGGGCACAAGAGGGTTCGCCTCAAGATCCGTCCCTACCCACCATAGTATTCCTCACGTCGACCTAATGAAGTCGGTGGCTCGACGGATCGTCGACGGAGCGATGCTGCATTTGATCAAGATGTGGCTGGAAGCTCCGGTTGAAGAGACCGACGAGAAAGGGAATAAGCATCGGAGCACGCGCAATCGGGATGAAGGACGGGGAACCCCACAAGGAGCCCCGATCAGCCCGTTGCTAAGCAACTTGTACATGCGCCGTTTCGTGCTGGGATGGAAGAAGCTCGGGCACGAGAAGCGTCTCGCTGCACACATTGTTAACTACGCCGATGACCTGGTGATCTGCTGTCGTGGTCGTGCGGAAGAAGCACTGGCTACGATGCGAGACATCATGGGGAAGCTGAAGTTGACGGTGAATGAAACGAAGACGCGGGTCTGCAAACTGCCGGAAGAGAAGTTCGACTTTCTGGGATACACGTTTGGTCGGTGCTATTCGTCGAAGACAGGGCGCGCGTACATCGGTACGGTGCCCTCGAAGAAGCGGGTGATCCGCATCTGCGAGGCGCTTATGTCAAAGCCGGATGAAAATTCCCCGTTTCACCGGTCGAAAATTCCCCACCCCTGATCCCTATAAATGGGCCTCCTTGGCCTCGGACGGAGTGGAGCCCAGCGCCGTCTTTTGGCGCGTTTTGGGCGCAACGGAGTCCGAGGCCAAGGACGAGCCGGACCTCCGCCTCCGCCCTTCCTGTTCTCGGGCTGGCACCAGTCCGGCCTTGCGGCGCTCTTTCAGCCGATAGCTCTCGCCGCGGATGTTGATGGTCGTCGAGTGATGCAGCAACCGGTCCAGAATCGCCGTCGCGATGATCGAGTCTCCGAAGATCGAGCCCCAGTCCCCGTAGCTCTTGTTCGAAGTCAGGATGATGCTGCCTCGTTCGTACCGTGCACTCACCAACTGGAAAAAAATCGTGGCTCCCAGATCGTCCAGCGGCAAGTAGCCCACTTCATCGATCACCAGAACTTTCGGCGCCAGATACACGCGCATCCGGCGATCCAGCCGGCCTTCGCGATACGCTCGGCCCAGGTCCGCCGCCAGATCGTGCGCGGTGATGAAATAGGCTCCCAGGCCCGAGCGGATCGCCGCTTCCGCCAGCGCCACGCTCAAATGCGTTTTTCCTACGCCCGGCGGACCCAGAAAAATCACGTTGCTGGCTTCGTGGATGAACCGCAGCGAACGCAATTCCCGAATCTGCCGCTCATCGATCGATGGCTGAAAGCTGAAATCGAACTGCTCGAAGGTCTTCACGAAAGGCAGAATGCGCCAACTGCAGCCGGGCCCGCAGATAGCGAGTCCGCCGCGCTTCCACTTCGCAGTTCAGCAACTCATCGAGAAAATCCGCATAGCTCGGCTCTTTCTTCGACGCTTGCTCCAGCAAGTTCTCCAGCCTCGCTTCCACCGCTTTCAGTCCCAACGTCTCCAGCGCCGTCTGCAGCCGCTCGATCGGAGTGTTCATCGCCCACCTCCGTTCGCCAGCGCTCTCATACGCCGCCAGCGAACGCTTCTCCACCACCGGCGCGCTCTGCCGCAGGTGAATCAGGATCTTGCCTTCCGCCCTTCGCGCCCCCAGCGGAATCCCTTGATGATGCGGCAGGAAACGTCACCACCTCGTGCTTGCGCCGCGCTTTGCCGTGCATCGCGATCCGCTCGCGGCCCGTGCGGATATCCACTTCCTCCGCAATCTCCTGCACCCACACTTCCTTGCCCGCATACTGCCAGGGCACCGAATACCGGCTGCCCTTGCCAGTCCACGTACGCATCCCGCGCCACTTTGCGCAGCTCGCCATCCACGTACGGATACGGCGGCCGGCCCGCCAGCGGCTGCAAGCTGAACTGCTCGACATCCCAGCGCACCGCCACTTGCTCGTGCGTCGTTCCGTGCACGCGCTGGTTCGCCACGCACCCAAATCCACTCGCGCAACTGCGCATTCAGATCGCTCAGGCTGCTCGGGTTCGCGTCCTTGCAGCCGCACAGAAAGTTCCGCCGCACGTACTTCACGCCCGATTCCACTTTCCCTTTCGTCTGCGCCCGATACGGCCGGCACAGCCGCGGCGTGAAGCCCCAGTAGCGCGCGAAGTCCAGAAACACCGGATGCCAGACGATCTCGCCGCGCTCGTCGTCCCCAGCCACACCGTCTTCATGCGGTCGTAGAGAATCTCTTCCGGCACGCCACCCATCTGCCGGAACGCTTCTTCGTGCATCCGCAGCAGCGTGCCGAGCTTCTGATCCAGCGCCGCTTCCGCCATCATCCTCCGGCTGTAACCCAGCGTGAAGGTGAAGCCGTGCAGCTTCCGCTCCTGCCCGTCTATCTCCAGCGTGCCCAGATGCCCCCAGTCCACTTGCGCCTGCTTGCCCGGCGGCGTCTCGAATCGCCGCACCGCCACTCGCGTGGCCCCGCTGCGTTGCGGCCGCAACCAGTCTTTCAGAATCGTGTAGCCGCCCGCGTAGTTCCGCTCGCGCAGTTCCCGCAGCAGCACCCGCGCGTTCCACACGCCCGCGCGCAGCCGCTCCTCCATATACGGCTTAAACGCGATCCAGCTTGCTCGGCTGCGCTGGCCGTGGTCCATACTCCGGCACGCACCCCGGCCGCCGCAGATACTTGCGAATGGTCTTGCGATCCCAGCCGGTCAGCTCGCTGATCGCCTGGATGCTCATTCCTTGTCGTTGCAGTTCTTTTAGCTCTTGCACGTCTCTCCCCCTTAACAAGTTTCGGAACCTCCTCCATTTGGAGTGGGTTCCGGTTTACCACGTCAAGGGGTGGGGAATTTTCAACCGGCACTATGGGGATTTTTGCACCGGCGCTGACACTTAGCGACATGACCGGACGTGATCAAACTCTGCTGGACCAAGAGATGGTGGTGGCGCGGCTCAACCGCACGATAATTGGATGGGCCAACTACTTCTGTCTAGGACCAGTCAGCAAGGCCTATCGGGCGGTGGAAAGCCACGCTCGCAAGAGGCTGCTTCAGTGGTTGTGTGCCAAGCACAAACTGGTGTACCCGGCGGCCCAACGGTTTCCGGAGGCATCTCTGCATGACGTGCTGGGCCTTGTCTGCCTTACCAAGCGGACGAGAAATCTCCCGTGGGCGACATCGTGAACCTTTCTCCGAGAGCCGGAAGCGGGAAATCCGCACATCCGGTTCGATGAGCGGGGTGTGAAGACGGACGCATGGTCCAGCTATTGAGGCACCGACCAACGAAAGGGTCGGCAACGGATAGGCTGAACCTAAACCACCGCGTCACACCTCGACTCCACAAAAGTGGCTCATAGTACCTAGGCTTCCGATTTATCCCCTTGGAAGAACCAATGGACGCCATATTTATCTGCAAGATGTCCGTAGCTCCCAAACGGCATATCCCGCATATCATCGAGAAGCTCTTTGCTTGCTCCTACGGCGAGCTTGTCGAAAATAGTCCTCAGCTCGTTATACTTCCCGCCACAAATATAGAGGGCGACAGTATTGCCCTGCCTCGGGGTTCGGGTGGCGTGGAGCCAGTCTGTGGCAGAAAACTCGAGGACGCCGCTCTTCAGGTTGGCGAAAGCCACTTTGTGATGCTGCTCGGGTGGCATTTGGCCCTTCATGGGCGTGTCGCAGACCTTGGTGATGGTCAGCTCTCCACCCAGGCAACCTTGGTAAAAGGCCATAGCTTCGGCGCAGTTACCATCAAAAAGTAGGAAGGGCATGAGATTCATCAGGGTCGCTCCTCTCAATCATTTTTCCGCTTTGTCTGGTTTGGACTATGATCCATTGATTGATCCGTTCTTTGCCTCTTGAAAGAACTGGCGGCCGTCGACGCGCGCCCTAGTATGCCAATTTTGTCGATGTCGATTGTACGGCGGGTGGCGCTCTCAATTCCTCTGATATTTCTGCGTGACGAAGAGGCACGAGAAGAGGATACCACTGTCGTAATTCAACGTTGGGTAATAGGCCGAGGGGCACCCCCCACGAGAAAAGGCAAAGTCAAAATCGTTTCGGCAAGTTAAGGGCCAGCCACCCGCCACACTCGCACTGCCCACCCACGGCTGGTTTCGTTTCAAAAAACAATTTCTTCACACGTTCCTGTCCCCAGGTTTCCTCGTCTGTCCGCAGGGTTCCCCCCAGGTTTCCTCCGGTGGCGCCGACTTGCCAAGTGGGCACTCCTTGCTGACATCGCAGCGATTGGGTTGGCCCGCGGGAGTCTTTCTACCAGTATCGCGAAGAGATTCGAACCCCGAAAAGCTGGTGATGAATATCAGTCCGAGATGTGATGCAGAACACTGTATTCCGCTGGGATGCATCGCTCAATAGAGAAGAAAGCTCGAGAGCATAGCTGCTTTCCATGCTGGGGGATCTGGCTGGTATCCAGTGCTGCCAGTGAAAGAGCACGAGATTCACAATGAATTTGCGAAACAGTCGAGCTCATTCTCTCGGTCATTTCCCTCCGCGGTTTGAGCCGTTATCTCGCCGAGCCGTCTGAGCGTTCAGGAGTTTTCTGCGCCTGCGGGGAAGGAGAAATTCCGCTGATGCGTAAAATTGTTGCATTATTACTGGCTTTTTGTCTTGCTAACCTCCCTCTCTTGGAAGCCGCCACGGCACCTTCGTCAGCGGGGAGCGCGGCACAAGACGAAGGCTACTCGTACGAGCCATTTTCCGCCGACCAACTCGATAATCTTCTCGCGCCGATCGCACTCTATCCCGATCCGCTTCTTTCACAAGTGCTTGTGGCCGCTACTTTCGTAGACGACGTCGATGAAGCCGCGCGCTGGGTTCGCGCCAACGGCACGGACGGTATCGACGATCAGCCCTGGGATGTGAGTGTCAAGGCCGTGGCGCACTATCCCACGGTGATCTACATGATGGCCGACAGAATTGACTGGACTACTTCAGTTGGCCAGGCGTACGTCAACCAGTCCACCGACGTGATGTCCTCGATCCAGCGACTGCGGCACATGGCACGAGATGTGGGCAATCTCGTGGCCACACCGCAGCAACAAGTGCTGATTGAAGATGATTACATCAGCATCGTACCGTACAGTGCTGCGTACATTTATGTTCCGATCTACGACCCTTATATCTGCTACTACAGCAGACCGGCATGGGGGGTTGCAATTACGTTTAGCATCGGCTTTCTAATCGGTGCATGGCTGAATCGCGATTGTGACTGGCACCATCACCGAATCTACTATCACGGGTGGAATGGGCCCGGATGGATTTCGCGTTCTCGTCCTCACGTGCGGATCACGAACGTCTACGTCAACAACCGATACGTGAACGTCGGCGTCAACCGCAGGATCTTCAATCGCAATGTAAATGTGAACAACATCAACCGCTACGACTACGTGCACCGGAACGTGAACTACCAGAACATTCAGGCGAATAATGAGCGCCTCAACCGGATGAACCATGTGCGACCAGTGGATCGGCCCAACAGGCCTCCCGTGGAGAACCGAACCCTCAACCGCAACATTGATACGAGCAATCCGCGTCTGGATCAGTACCGAGGGCGAGAAGGCGCGCCCGGCCAAGCGCGGCCGACTCGAGTTCCGCAGCCCCAACCTGGAACGCAAGCCCAGCCTGGCCGGCCCGTCCCAACGCCACCTGCCGCCCGGCCAGCACCCGCTCCTAGGACTACTCGACCGGTGCCAACTCCTCCGGCGGCGCGTCCGGCTCCGACCCCAGGACCGAGACCGACGCCACGTATCTACAACAAGACGGAGAGCAATATCGACCCGCGAGCCGCCAGCCAACGCGGCCAGTCGAGCAGAAAGCAGGCAAGCCAACCCCGTTCCGCTCCTCGCCCAACGCCGCACCCCGGCGCGAGTAGCAGGCCGGCGCCTAAGCCGCACGGCGGAGAAAGGCAGAAGCCATGAAAACGATCGAATGGAAAGTGGCCGCTGGTGTGGAAGGGTACAGAAGAATGAGCACTCCCAAGCCGAAGCTAATTATTACTCCAATTCTTGGAGCCATCCTGTTTTTTTGGATGAGCTTTCTCCCTGCCGCTCCTGTTGCTCAATCCCAATCGTCCACTCAAGCAACTCCGCAAGCCACGTATTCTTCACCCGAGGAAGCCTTGCAGGCTCTCGTCACTGCCGCCACGGGCAAGGACCGTGCGGGGCTGGCCAGCGTCTTCGGGCCGGAGCACGAGCAGCTAATGTCGGGCGATGAAGTCGAAGACACAAACGAACTTAATGACTTCGCAGAAGCCGTCAGCGAATCCACGCAACTTCAGAAAGTCAGCGACGGGGAATACACCGTCATCGTAGGCAAGAACAATTTCCCGTTGCCCATCCCCATCGTTCAAAAGGACGGCAAGTGGTTCTTCGACACGAAAGCTGGTCTAAATGAAATTCTCAACCGGAGGATCGGGAACGACGAGCTATATGCCATCAATACGTGCCGGGCATACGCCATCGCACAATGGGAGTACTTTACCGAGGGCGACTGGGACAACGACGGGGTTGCCGAGTACGCCCAAAGGTTCATCAGCACTTCAGGCCGGCATGATGGTTTGTATTGGGAAACCGCCAATGACGAAAAGCCCAGCCCGCTTGGGCAGCTCGTCGCTGAGGCGCGGGCCGAAGGCTATGGCCCGAAGCCGCGCAGTTCTTCTGCGCCCGCCCAGTCTGCTTCGCCGGTCTCAGAGTCCAACTCCAGCGCACATACGCCAGCCTACCCACGCCATCCTCATCATGGCTACTACTTCAAAATCCTGAAAGCCCAAGGGCCACATGCGCCCGGCGGCAAATACAACTACGTGATCAACGGAAACATGATTGCGGGGTACGCTCTCATCGCATATCCGGACAAGTGGGGCAATTCCGGCGTGATGACCTTCGTGATTAATCAACAGGGGCGCGTCTATCAGAAAAATCTTGGCCCGGAGACAGCAAAGATCGCCGCGTCGATCAACGAATATGATCCCGACCCAAGCTGGAAGCTTGTCGAGGCTCAGCCCTAAGGATGACGAGAATTGGAATTGCCTGGCTTAGGTCCAGGCCATTGGAGTGATGCCACGCGCCGCCGACTCTTGTGGTTGAAGTGATTCAGAATTTTATGAGCGGCAGGCGCTGAATCAAAGTTCTCGCTCTCTATGCTCCTGACAAACGCCTCCGCAGGGCAAGTGCGTGCTGGTAGCCACTTCTCCGGCGATCCGACTTCTCAGGCCTTATCCTGCTTACAATGCGCAAGGGCGGGTCAGAGAATAGCTTCCGAGTGTGCAACAATTCAGAGTTAGCGATTTCCCGTTCAAGCCAGTAACCTATTCACCGGATGAGAGTTTATGTTCGCGAAGGCAGTGCTTGTGACACAGAATTAGGTGACGCGGATCAACGCAACGCGCATGCATCCTGCGACGGGATCTTTCGTAAAGAGGAGTTGCTGATGGGCGCCACGGCCAAGACACCAAACATCACCATCCGCGGGATGATGAAGGGCGACATCCAGGCCGTGGTAGATACGCAACGCCAAGTTTATCCCGATGCGCTGGCTTGGAACGCCGAAGAACTTGCTCATCACATCGATGTATTCCCGGAAGGCCAGCTCGTAGCGGTAGATGAAAAAGGCCAGCTTTTGGGTTCGGCGAGTTCGTTGATTATCGATTGGGATGATTATGCCGAGTCCGCAAAGTGGTCTACGATCACCGGCCAGGGAAGTTTCGACACTCATAATCCGTTAGGAAAAACTCTATACGGCGCCGATCTGTGCGTTCACCCGGACGCACGCCGCCTTGGCATTGGATCTCTCTTCTATGAAGCACGCAAGAAGATGGTTCGGGAACGCGGTTTGAAGCGACTGCTGACGGGCGGGCGCATCCCTGCGTACGCCCGAGTCTCTCAAGAGATGAGTCCTCAGGAATACGTGGCGGAAGTGGTCGCTGACAAACGGAAAGATCCAACGCTCAGTTTTCAACTCGCGAACGGGCTGGTGGTCTTGGACGTGGTACCGAAGTATTTGGAGGATACCGACTCTCGGGGTTTCGCAACGCTCCTCGAATGGTTGAACCCCGAGTATGTGACAACGGTGAGCTTGCAGTCCGCAGGTCAGCTCGAGGGTTTGGAGGTGCCAGGCGAAGAGGCCCGTCACGAGCGTGCGCGGCCCTCCCGGGTTCGAATCGCCGCAATGCAGTACTTGCTTCGTCCCATCAGCTGTTTCGAGGATTTTGCTACCCAGGTCGAGTTCTTCGTTCGCAGCGCAAGGGAGTATCGCAGCCAGTTCGTATTGTTCCCCGAATACTTCACTATGCAACTCCTAAGCTACTTGCGCGAACCCGCAGCTGCCCGGGCAGTGCGCCGCCTCGCGCAGTTGGCACCTGATTACGAGGCACTCTTTCGGCGGCTTGCCACCGAGAACAGTCTCTATATCATCGCGGGAACTCACCCGGTCATTCAGGAAGGCCAACTGTTCAACGCAGCTCACTTGTTTACGCCAAACGGCCAGGTGTATCGGCAAAAGAAAGTGCATCTCACCGAGACGGAAAAAGTTTCTTATCAGATGAGCCGCGGGCATGGTTTCTACGTCTACCATACCAACTACGGCAACATCGCAATCCTGGTGTGTTACGACGTCGAATTTCCAGAAGCTGCTCGGGTTCTGGCGGAAGGTGGGGCGCAGATTCTTTTCGTGCCTTCCTGCACCGACGAGCGTCAGGGATTCTGCCGGGTCCGTTATTGCGCGCAGGCCCGGGCGAGCGAGAATCAACTTTATGTCGCGATGGCGAGTACCGTCGGCAACCTTCCTGACGTTCCATGCATGGCCACGCACTATGGGCAAGCGGCGATCCTCACGCCCTCCGACTATTTCTTCGCCCGCGATGGGATTGCAGCGGAGGGCACCGTCAATCAAGAGCAAATAGTTATCTCGGACGTCGACTTGGGCCTACTGGAGGAACAGCGCATCAATGGTACCGTTCTCCCGCTCAACGATTTGATCAAGGATGCGTATGACAGGGTAATCCACTACACGGACCGGCAAAAGGAATCCGGGAAAGTAGATCCCCGCGTTTAGAATTTCAGGGCTTAGCGATCCCGTATCTCCGCAGGAATCCGTTTGCTGCCACTCACATGCTCGCCAAGCCCCGCAGCGATTACCGGACATCTCGAATTCATTGCTGCCAAGATGAACACGCGAGTTTTTGTCCCAGTTTCAATGAGAGAGTCTACATCACTGAGTCTTGACAAAATATCATATTAGATAGAATCTAAAATTATGGACGCTAAGGCCATTAGACGGTGTTTAGAGGGCAGCGGATTGCGGTGCACGCCGCAGCGCTACGCCGTCATGGCATTCTTGATGGAATGCAACGGGCATCCCACGGCAGCGGAAATCTACGAAGCCGTGAATCGCGTGGATCCGCGCTCTTCACGGGCCACGACTTATAATAATCTGCGGGACCTGGTGCACGCAGGTTTGGTGCGTGAAGTAGCCGTCGAGGGCCGCGCGGCGCGATTCGATGCGAAAGGCATGCGGCATCACCACTTCATCTGCGACCGCTGTGGCAACGTTGAAGACATGAAGTGGTACGACGTGCCCAAGCCTGCTTCGGGCGCCCTCGGTAAGCGGATTCTTCGCGAATGCGAACTCATTTTCCGGGGGCTCTGCATCAGGTGCGCTCCGCGGCACGCTTCCCGTTAGGTTTCGAAGCGTGTGGATACCGGATGAATGGCAGGCATCGGCAAGAGCGGCTAGCGGCGATTGCGCGGATGGGAAACTCAGGATGAATTTTAAGTTCGTCACAGTTTTTGACTAATTCGAAAGAGGGTAAACACATGGACAAAGAACTCACCACCTCAGCGGGAGCGGCAACCGAATCCAAGTGCCCGTTCGCGGGCGGAACTCCGGCGCACACGAACCGTGACTGGTGGCCGAACCAGTTGGACCTTCAGGTCCTCCACCAGCACTCCACGCTGTCCAATCCGATGGGAGAGGAGTTCGACTACGCCAAGGAGTTCAAGAGTCTCGACCTGAATGCGGTGATCAAGGACCTGAATGCGTTGATGACGGACTCGCAGGATTGGTGGCCGGCCGACTTTGGCCACTACGGTGGGCTGTTCATTCGAATGGCGTGGCACAGCGCAGGCACGTACCGCATCGGCGACGGCCGCGGCGGCGCCGGTGGCGGCCAGCAGCGCTTCGCGCCGCTCAATAGCTGGCCGGACAACGTGAACCTCGACAAGGCGCGCAGGCTGCTGTGGCCCATCAAGCAGAAATACGGCCGGAAGATTTCCTGGGCCGACCTGATGATTCTCGCGGGCAACGTCGCCCTCGAGTCCATGGGCTTCAAGACGTTCGGTTTTGGCGGCGGGCGCGCGGACGTCTGGGAGCCCGAAGAGGACGTTTACTGGGGCCCCGAAGGCAAGTGGCTGGCGGACGAGCGCTACTCCGGCGACCGTGATCTTGAGAATCCGCTTGCTGCCGTGCAAATGGGACTGATCTACGTAAATCCGGAAGGGCCAAACGGCAAGCCGGATCCTGTCGCGGCGGCTAAGGATATTCGCGAGACGTTCCTCCGCATGGCCATGAACGACGAAGAAACGGTCGCGCTGATCGCCGGCGGACACACCTTCGGCAAAACCCACGGCGCTGGTGATGCGGCGCTTGTGGGACCAGTGCCGGAAGCTGCCGGCATCGAGGAGCAAGGACTCGGCTGGAAGGGCAAATTTGGCACTGGCAAAGGGGATGACACGATCGGCAGTGGCCTGGAAGTCATTTGGACCACCACGCCTACGAAGTGGAGCAACAACTTCTTCGCGAACCTGTTCGGCTACGAATGGGAACTGACCAAGAGCCCGGCCGGTGCGCATCAGTGGAAACCGAAGAATAACGGAGGCGCCGGTACGGTGCCGGACCCGCACGATCCGTCTAAGCGTCGTGCGCCATCGATGCTGACCACTGACCTCTCTTTGCGGCTCGATCCTGCTTACGAAAAGATTTCACGGCGCTTCTACGAACATCCGGATCAGTTCGCAGATGCGTTTGCTCGGGCGTGGTTCAAACTGACGCACCGTGACATGGGCCCGATCGTGCGTTATCTCGGCCCACTCGTTCCCAAGGAGGCGCTGCCGTGGCAAGACCCGATCCCCGCCGTGAATCATCCGCTCATCGGGGAACAGGACATTGCAGCTCTGAAGGCGAAAATCCTCGCATCAGGGCTGTCCGTATCCCACCTGGTCTCGACGGCTTGGGCGTCGGCGTCAACGTTCCGCGGCTCTGATAAGCGCGGTGGAGCGAACGGCGCGCGCATTCGACTCGCGCCGCAAAAGGACTGGGCAGTGAACCAGCCGGCACAGCTGTCGAAGGTGCTGCAGCCGCTCGAAGCGATCCAAAAGGAGTTCAATGCTTCACAGTCTGGCGGGAAGAAGGTTTCGCTTGCCGATCTGATCGTTCTCGGCGGCTCTGTGGCGATCGAGAAGGCCGCGAAAGCCGCCGGGCACGACGTCAAAGTCCCCTTCACGCCGGGGCGCATGGACGCGTCGCATGAGCAAACCGACGCCGACTCCTTCGCGCCGCTTGAACCGGCCGCCGATGGGTTCCGCAACTATCTTCCCGGCAAGAACGGCCTATCGGCTGAGGTGCTATTGGTGGATCGGGCGGAGTTGCTGACGCTTACGGCGCCTCAGATGACGGTTCTCGTCGGTGGCTTGCGCGTCCTGGGTGCAAATGCCGGGAAGTCCACACACGGCGTCTTCACCAAGCGGCCGGAGACGCTGACGAACGACTTCTTCGTCAACCTGCTTGACATGGGCACGGTCTGGCAGCGGGCCAATGCGTCGAACGGCTCCGGAGAGATCTACGAAGGCCGCGACCGGAAGACAAACGAGCTGAAGTGGACTGGTTCCCGTGTTGACTTGATCTTCGGTTCGAACTCCCAGCTGCGCGCCCTCGCGGAAGTCTATGCGTGCGCGGACTCTAAGGAGAAGTTTGTGAAAGACTTCGTAGCGGCGTGGACCAAAGTGATGAACCTCGATCGCTTTGACCTCGCCTGATCTATGCGAGGCTTCACGCCTTCCGCCACTAACTGGCAACCGTGCCGAGTTCCAAGGAACTGGTAAACCCTAACTTCCAAGTCGCCGCGCGACCGGCGTCTCTCCAACGCCGGTCGTCTCCCGGACCACGGTCTGGACAGGATCGAATGTGCAAGAACCCCAGAGAGTTGCGTTATGACTGGATTAAAACGGGGGGCAGGTCAGGGGTTGAACGGGCTGACAATTAGTCAGGAGCGATCTTAGGCCCACAGTCGAGAATCGTTACGCAATCTGGCGATGTCGTGGGTGGGAGCACTGCCGAAGAAGCGGCTGTATTCTCTGGTGAACTGGGACGCGCTCAGATAGCCCACACGCTGACTGGCCGTGCTCGCATCCATCATCGCGGAGAGCATGAGGCGTCGCGCATCCTGAAGGCGCAGCACCTTTTGATATTGCAGCGGGCTCATGGAAGTGACGGACTTAAAATGCTCGTGGAACGAAGAAACACTCATGTGCACCAGTTCGGCCAGCTCTTCGACTTTCATGGGTTGAGAAAAGTTGGCGCGTAGCCAGGAAATGGCCTTCGCAATTCGGTGCACGCTGGACTCGGCAAAGCCCATTTGAGCCACGCGAACACCAATCGAGCTGCGGAGTAAACGGATCAAAATCTCATCCATCACGAGCGGGGCAAGCAGTTCAGCGTCCGCGGACTGCGCGAGACATTCCATTAACCTGATCGCAGCGTTGACAATGCTATCGTCAACCGGGGCGATGTACACGGCTTTCCTCTCCTGGACTGGCGGCACACCGTGGGGATAGACCTTCAAGACCAGCTCGGCAATCTTCTGCGGTTCGAGGTCCAGCCTTAGGGCGAGGTAAGGTTCCGAATGGCTGGCTTGCGTGATTTGCGCAGAGACGGGGAGTGCAACAGAGTAAACGAGCATACGCGAGGGGTCGTACTCGTAGACCTCCTTCCCCACGATGACGGTCTTTGCGCCTTGCGCGATTACGGACAAGCAAGGCAAACGCAGTGCGTGCACACATTCCTTGTTTGTTCGTGAAAAGCGGCTGGCGTGCAGACCGGGGATGTGCAGCGGGAAACTGCCGTCGTGAGGGGCATACGCGCGAATCAACGCGGCCAACTTGGCCACATCGGGTTCACCTGGGCCCGTTCCATTGTGTTCCCGCCGAGGAGATGCGATTTTGCCGTTGGTTTTCATGTATTTGAGAATACCTCCTTTGCGGTCATGATGGGACTCATGGCAGCTGGGCGAGAATGGCGACGTCGAGCTTTGAATAGAGCTTCACGCCGACGGTCCCGTACTTTCCTCGGAATCTCTCAACCACGGACGAGACATGTTTGGCGTCAGTGATGGTTTCAACCTTGAGTTCAGCCTCTGCGCCTCCGGCATCGATGCGAATCGACGGGTGCTTGAGCACGTTTTTGTACCACTGTGTGTCCGATCCGTGGACCGGCAAGAGGTATAGTTCTTGTCATCCGCTACGAACCAGATGGGGATGGAGATGGCGCGTCCTGATTTTCTGCCGGTCACACTGATATTAATTTCGCGATACCGCGAAAGGCGGTCTCTTAGAGTATCGTTCCGCGTCGGCATGTACTCTCCTGTGCATCGCGATTCAGCCTACAACTCTCCTTCGATGATCTAAATTCATGGGAAAATCCTAGTAATGCTCCCAAGCTACTCTCCAATGTTCATCCGGGCGAGTCGATTTCGCGATGAGCTTTTTGCCCGAAAATTCGAATGAGCGCGGCGTGGCCGGCTCTTGGTCAAGCCTTCAAAATGGCCTGCACGTGAGCTGGTTTCAGCGGAAGCCGCCGGAGGACCTTTCCGGTTGCGTCGTGCAGGGCGGCTGCGATCGCTGGTGCAGCGAGCGCATTCGCCGCCTCCGAACCTCCGCCGTAGGTGCCGACTTTCGGATTGTTGAGCAGCACGACCTTGATCTCGGGGATATCCGTCATGGTCAGGATCGGATAGGAGATCCAGTCTTCCTGAGTGATGCCGCTCTCATCAAACATCACCTCTTCGAACAGCGCATGGCTGATTCCCATTACTGCGCCGCCTTCGATCTTCCGCTTCAATTGCATCGGGTTGATGATAATGCCGGGATCTGCCGCGATCGTGTACTTCTCCACTACGATCTTGCCCGTAGCTGGAGTGACGGCGATCTGGCAAACGCAGGCCCAGTAGGCTCCCATTACGCGAACATCACGGCGAACTCCGCGGCCGCGCACTGGCGTTGATCCCGTCGAAACCGCACTAGGACTTGGCGACGGGCGCGTTTCCCATCCGGAAGCGTCCCGCACGGCTTTCAGCACGCCGATGA
This sequence comes from uncultured Acidobacteriota bacterium, assembly GCA_963824515.1. GTDB lineage: Bacteria > Acidobacteriota > Terriglobia > Acidiferrales > UBA7541 > Acidiferrum. The sequence continues at coordinate 361,347 of CAWGPN010000022.1, read as the reverse complement.
CGCGTTCTTCGCTAGCGTGTCGATACGGAACTGCAGTGGCGTCGGCGCACTGGCGAGGGCTGCGGCCTCGCTGATCGCCAGTTCACGCGGGAAAATTCTGCTGGAACTGCGTTGGCGTCCGCATGCTATGGTCGCGCAGACCGACGGCGATCGGCGAAGCTTTCTGTCCCACCTGGAACGTGCCATGGCCGCGCTCGATCAGATTTGGAACCCGAGCGTAAATCCAGGGATCGGCAATGTTGTTGATCGTGGAAGTTATGAAATCAGCGTGTACCTGGGGGCGCGGCATGGTGGGCAGGCCTGCGATGAACCGCACCGATCGGACGGTCATCCTGCATGGCGGGCATGTAGTGGTCGATCTGGTAGGCTACGATCTTGTCTTTCTTCGTCGAGCGCGACGCTGCACGTCGGCAAAAGCCGCCGCGCCTTGCGTGGACCACTGCATATCGTCTGCGCGCATCCACTGCACGCGCACCGGCTTGCCTAGAGGCTTGCGACAGAATCACCGCCTCGTCTTCCGCGCCGGCGTTTCCGCCGTTGGACCTTCCGTAATGGCCTGGGCCGGGGTAGGCATGCACGATCACGTGGTCGGCTGTAGTTCCAAGCATCAACGCGATTTCTCCGCGAAGCTCCTGTGGATTTTGGTTGTGCGTGTAGATGTGCACCGTGCCATCGGGTTTGACGTCAGCAACAGCCATAGTCGGGCCGATCGGCGCGTGCTTCATGTAGGCCACTTGATAGGTGGCGGAATGCTTCTTGCGTGCAGACGCGAGCGCCGGCGCCACATCACCTTTGTTTACGCGTCCGTTTGTGACAGGAGCGCTAGTCCAATCGGCTTCCTCCCGAAGGTGTTTGTAGAACTTTTCCGTGCCGGGTAGGCCCTTCCACGTCGGTCCACTTGGTTCCGCCGGCGACCTGCTCGGCAGCCTGAATCGCTTCCCACTCCGTGGGTGCAACCACTCCGATGACATTGCCCTTCACGATGACTTGTGAGTTCGGGAACTTGGTTTTGTCGAGTGGTCCTGCAGAGACGAGAGTTGAACCGAGCGTCTTCGGATGGACCACGCGCGCGTGCAACATACCAGGGAGGCGCACATCGGTCGCCCAGGTTTCCTTGGCAGCTACCTTCGAACTAATGACGGAATTCTTGAAGGACTTGCCGATGACCGTGTATTCACTAACGGGCTTCATCGGCGGATTGCCCTCGATGGTCAACCCCATGATGCTGGTAAGGTCTCCCCTAACAGGAATCGTCAGCTTCAACTGCTGATCCTTCACGAGGTCGCCATACGAAATGCTCTTGCCGCTCCCTGAAACGATGCCGCCCTTGACGGAAAGTTTGTCTTTCGCGATGCCGAGCCGTTCCGATGCGAGGTCGAGCAGAGCCTGGTAGGTATAGGCGGCCGCCTTGCGGATGTTCGGGGTTCCACGGCCGAGGAAATTGAAGGCGCCGCTGCCATCGGGCGTGCGATCGGTGGATCCCTGGACTACCGTGGTGATCGCTTCGAAAGGCACGCTCAATTCGTCGGCCACAATCTGCCGGTATGCGGTAAATGTTGTGCCCTGGCCGAAGTCGTTCTTGCCGGTGCGGATTAGAACGGTGTTGTCCGGATGGATCTCGATCCAGGAACTGGGAAGCGCGGGATCGAGCGAGTTCTTGAGGACAACGGGCTTCGCGGACTCGCCCTTCAGAAGTTCCGTGCCAACAAGACTGAATCCGACAACGAGAGCGCCGCCCGTCTTCACGAACTGACGGCGCGACAGCGTGGCTCCAAAAACATTGACGGGTTTTTCGCTCATGGTTGCCATCGCTTATCTCCCCTTCGCCATGATCGTGGCGGCATGTTGTACGGCTTCAATGATCGCCACAGTAGGTTCCGCAGCGGCACAGATTGGGCGACGGCCCGGAATTGGTGAACGCCTCCTTGATTTGCGCCACGGTCGGATTCGGATTGCTTTCCAGCAGTTCCGTGGCCTTGATCATCATTCCGTTCTGGCAAAATCCGCATTGCGGAGTCTGCTCTTCGATCCACGCTTGCTGGACGGGGTGAAGCGTGTCTCTTCGCTTCCTCCGGCGAGAGGCCTTTTTGCTTTGCCCACCTCGCGGGGAGCCTTCCAGGGTCGTGATTTCCTGGTTGGCAACGCTTGCGACAGTGGCGTTATGCAGGAACGCACTTCCTTGCCGTCTACCAGCACGGCACAGGCGCCGCATTGCGCCAGTCCGCAACCGAACTGCGGTCCGATCAGCTGCAGATCGTTGCGCAATACATAGAGCAGCGGAGTGTCGCCCGGCGCCTGGACCTCTTGTCGGACTCCATTCACACTAATCGTGGTCATAGGAAACTCCCTTCAAGAGCACATTCCGAATTCGATTCTACTCCCCCAAGCGCTCTGATCTGTACGCCAGCTCCGGTCCCTCCTTGATGCCGCGGCCGACGACGAGCAGTGCGAACGGCTCAGGTCACCGAAAACGTGCGGAACCTGCTAGAGGCCCGTCATTTTCTCCAGGCGTTCCGGGTATCGAGCCCCTTCCACCGTGATCTTGGAGGCGGCGCTATCGATGTCGCGCAGATCGTCCGGGCGTCAGTTCGACTGCCGCGGCTCCGATGTTCTCTTCGAGGCGATGCAGCTTCGTGGTGCCCGGGATCGGAACGATCCACGGCTTCTGCGCGAGCAGCCAGGCGAGCGCGATCTGAGCGGGAGTCGCTTTCTTGCGCTGCGCGATGCTGCCGAGCAGATCGATCACGCGCCTGATTCGCCTTCAGGGCCTCCGGCGTAAAGCGCGGCAGAGTGCTGCGGAAGTCGGTGCTGTCGAATTTCGTGTTTTCGTCGATCTTGCCCGTCAGGAAGCCCTTGCCCAGCGGGCTATACGGCACGAAACCGATCCCCAGTTCCTCGAGCGTCGGGATCACTTCCTGCTTCGGGCTTCCTCCACCACAGCGAGTATTCGCTCTGCAGCGCGGTGAGCGGCTGGACGGCGTGCGCGCGGCGAATCGTCTTTACGCCTGCCTCGGAAAGTCCGAAGTGCTTCACCTTGCCCGCCTGAATCAGTTCCTTCACCGCGCCGGCGACGTCTTCGATCGGCACGTTCGGGTCAACGCGGTGCTGATAGAAGCAGATCGATGCACTCGACCCTGAGCCGCTTGAGCGAGCCCTCCACGGCCTGCTTGATGTGCTCGGGCCGGCTATTCACGCCTGCCGCTCCCGGCCGATGATCGCTGCCGCTCAGATCGAACCCGAACTTGGTGGCGATCACCACTTTGCCGCGGAACGGAGCGAGCGCTTCGCCCACCAGTTCTTCGTTCAGGAACGGGCCGTAGACTTCGGCGGTGTCGAAGAACGTGATGCCGCGTTCCACGGCGGCGTGGAGAAGAGCGGTCATCTCCTGCTTGTCTTTGGGCGGGCCGTAAGAAAAGCTCATTCCCATGCAGCCGAGCCCGAGAGCCGAAACTTCCAGGTTGCTTTTTCCAAGTTTGCGCTTCTGCATTGTTTCTCCTTCGAAATATGGTGCGCGGCTAAGATCGAATCGCTTCGCGCCGGCTCTTAGTGATCATGACGTTCGAAATTCCGTTCTCAACACGCAAAAGTGTAATCCGCCTGCGCTTCGGATGGTTGCCTATTCCGCTAAACTATTTGCCCAATCCTCCGCGACCCCTGCGCGACTGGATGCAAGCCACCGACCGAGCAGCGAGAAGAAACGCTGCACTTTCCGTAAGTCGCATAGTCGAACATCTTTGTACTGGGTCCCACTGTTCCGATGCGGGACGCTTAACAGGCACTTTTGGACGCGAATTGAGCCTCAAATCGGACGAGGTCACGCAAAAAAGCGATGTTCCGGAGCACGGAGCATCGCCTCATCATCGTTTTTTTGTGGCAGTGTGGTCTGGCAAAACGCCGCGGTGCCAACCATTTTCGTCGCACAGCTATTGGGATTGATCAGGGCGACTGCGCGCCTTGGGCTTCGACGTAGAGGGAATAGAGAGACTGGCTGGCGGTCATGAAGAGGCGCGTTTTTTTTGCGCCGCCGAAGCAGAGGTTGGCGCAGGTTTCGGGAAGATGGATTTTCCCGATGAGCGTGCCGTCGGGCGCAAAGACGTGGACGCCGTTGTAGTCGGCGGGTCCCCAACCGGCGGCGGACCAGATGTTGCCGTCCAGATCGCAACGAATGCCATCGGACGAGCCTGGCGACATATTCACGAACATGCGGCCATTCTTGAGGCGAACGCCATCGACGACGTCATAGACGCGAATGGGATGCGGGTCGTTGGGATGTTTGGGAGCGCCACTATCGACGATGTAGAGGAGTTTTTCGTCGGGAGAGAAGCACAGGCCGTTGGGTTTGTCCATGTCACTGGCGACGACGGTAGCTTCGCGGTTCTTCGGGTCGAGGCGGTATACGACGGCGGGGAGTTCGAAGGGTGCTTTGTGCCCTTCGTAATTGGACATGATGCCGTAGCCGGGATCGCTGAACCAGATGGCGCCGTCGGAATGGACTACGATGTCGTTCGGCGCGTTTAGTTTCTTGCCTTGGAAATTGTCGATGAGCACGGTGATGGAGCCGTCGTATTCAGTGCGCGTTACGCGGCGTGTGTCATGCTCGCAAGTTATCAGGCGGCCCTGGCGGTCGCGGGTGTTGCCGTTGCAGTAGTTCGATGGGCCGCGGAAGACGCTGACTTCGCCGGTGTCTTCGAGCCAGCGCAGCAAGCGGTTGTTGGGGATGTCGCTAAAGAGAAGATAGCGGCCATCGCCAAACCACACCGGTCCTTCGGCCCAGCGCGCGCCGGTGTAGAGGCGCTCGACCGCGGCGCTCTTGACATCATATTTGGCGAAGCGGGGGTCAAGCACTTCAATCGCGGGATCGGGATAAGGTACGGGGTTTCTTTCTTGTTGCTCGCCCGCAAGCGCCAAAGGATTGAAGGCTAGCGCGGTCGCGGCTGCTGCCGTCACGTTCATGAAGGCGCGTCTCTGCATTGGTCTCCCTCCTGCGAGAAAATCCGCCCGGGGCACAGTATCACGGGGAGTTCTCTTGTGGCATCACCGATTGCTGTAAGAAAAGCTTGCCGCACAGGGTGGGTATTTCGGCGATCATCCGCCTGCGGGCAGAGCCGTTCAGGCCGGGAACGTGCAGAAAGTGATCCTCGACGGGCGCGCGAAAAGCGGAATGACGACGCAAAGAAAGCGCGTGACCTGCGGGCTGCAGCCTGTGTATTCTCGGCGGCAGAGGACAGGCCATGGAAACATCCCATCGCGACGCCATCGTAAGGGCGCTAAACCAGTTCCGCATAGAACTGCCGTCCTGGGGATTCGCCAACACGGGGACGCGCTTCGGAAAGTTCATCCAGGCCGGAGCAGCCACTACCACGGAAGAAAAATTCAGCGATGCCGGGCAGGTGCATCTATTGACGGGAGTGTGCCCGACGGTCGCGCTTCATGTGTTATGGGATTTTCCGCACGGGGTCAAGAGTGCAGGCGATATCCTGAAATTTTCCGAGCGCTATGGCGTACAAGCCGGTTCCATCAATCCGAATCTTTTTCAGGACCAGGAGTACAAGTTCGGCTCCTTTGGCAACCCTGATCCTGAGGTGCGCCGCCGGGCGTTCGAGCATACCAAGGACAGCATCGAAATCGCGCGGGTGGTTCGCAGTCGCGACATCTCGATGTGGTTCGCGGACGGTTCGAATTACCCTGGAACGGCAAATATCAGGCAGCGGAAGCAGTGGTTCGAGGAATCGCTGCGAGCTACCCACGCGGCGCTATCGCCGACGCAGCGCCTGCTGGTGGAATACAAACCCTTCGAGCCGGCGTTCTATCATACGGACATCGCGGATTGGGGAATGGCTTTGCATCTGGCGCGCCATGCGGGGGCGCAGGCCAAGGTTTTGGTCGATACGGGCCACCACTATGCCGCGCAAAATATTGAACAGATCGTGGCCTGGCTGCTTTCGGAGGAGATGCTGGGCGGATTCCATTTTAACGATCGCCGCTATGCGGATGACGATCTGACCTTGGGATCGATTGACCCGTATCAGGTTTTCCGTATTTTCCATGAGATTCTTTTTTATGAGCGGGAGACCGGCAAGCCGGCGGACATCGCGTATATGATCGACCAAAGCCATAATTTGAAGGGGAAGATCGAGGCGATGATTCAGACCGTGACGGTGGCGCAGGAGTTGTATGCGAAGGCGGCGCTCGTCGATTGCGCCGAGTTGCTTCACGAGCAAAAGAACTCCAACCTGGTGCGTGCCGAGAGCCTGCTGCAGGACGCGTTTGCCACGGACGTGCGGCCCGTCATCCGGGAGTGGCGAAAATCGAAAGGCCTACCCGAGAAACCGCTCGACGCTTTCCGCCAAAGCGGATACCTGGAACGCATCACCAAGGACCGCGCCGACAGGAACTCGCAGAGCGTGTCCTCGTATGCCTAGCGGCAACTCCTTGAAACCTTATCTGGCTATTGATTTAGGGGCCGAAAGCGGCCGGGCGATCCTCGCGCACTTACACTCGGGAATTTTGACGACGCAGGAGATCCACCGATTCAAGAATGAACCCGTGGAGTACGGCGGCAGCTTGCACTGGGACGTCGCGAGGCTCTGGTGGGAGGTTCGCAAAGCGCTATCCGGCATAGAGGAAACGGCGCTGGCGGGGATCGGTGTGGACGCCTGGGGAGTCGACTACGCACTCCTCGGCGAGAGAGGCGGGCTCCTCGAAAATCCCTATCACTATCGCGACGTGCGAACGGCGGGAATGATGCAGGAGGTCTTCCGAAAAATCACGAAGGAGGAGATTTACGCGGCCACCGGAATTCAGTTCATGCCCATCAACACGCTTTACCAGCTTTTTGCGGCGGCGCGTGAAACACCGAACCTGCTAAAGGTGGCACGGAAGCTGCTCACGATTCCAGACCTCTTCCATTATTGGCTGACCGGAAATGCCGTCTGCGAGTTTACGAATGCCACGACCACGCAGTTGGTGAACCCGCTCACGCGAACGTGGGCGAACGATTTGATCGGGCGGCTGGAATTGCCTGCCCATTTGTGGAGCGAGATTGTCGAGCCCGGCACCATGTTGGGGAAACTGCGGCCCGATATCGCTGGAAATTCGGCGTTGTCTGAGACAGCCGTTATCGCACCGGCGGCGCACGATACCGGGTCCGCCGTCGCGGCCATTTCCGCGCGAGAAGGCACCGCGTTTCTCAGTTCCGGGACGTGGTCGCTTGTCGGGACCGAAATTGACGCGCCGCTTCTCTCCCCGGAAGCCTTGCGGCTGAATTTCACGAATGAAGGCGGCGTCAACGGAACGACGCGGCTGTTGAAAAACGTAATGGGGCTTTGGATGCTTCAGTGTTGCCGGCAAATCTGGACGGCGCAAGGGAAGGGAAGTGAAGTCAGCGAATTGATGGAACTCGCCGCGCGCGAGGAAACTTTCCGCTGTCTCGTCGATCCGGATCACGAATCGTTCCTGCGTCCGGGAAACATGCCCGCCGCGATCGACCAGTTCTGCGAGCGGACGCAACAGCCCTCTCCAGAATCCACTGGCGGTTATGTTCGTGCGATCCTGGAGAGTCTGGCTTTCAAATACCGAATGGTGCTTGGCAAGCTTGAAAAACTTACCGGCAAGCGATTGGAATGCGTTCGCATCATCGGCGGTGGGTCTAAAAATCGCTTGCTCAACCAACTGACAGCGGACGCCACTGGCAGGAAGGTTCTCGCGGGCCCCGCCGAAGCCACGGCGATTGGAAATGTAGCCATACAGATTCTGGCGACGGGCGCGGCCGGCTCCTTGAAGGAAGTGCGCGCCATCGTCGATCGTTCCTATCCGCCCGAGCTCTTCGAACCGCTCGAGCCCGAAAAATGGGACCGGCACGCGGAACGATTTGAACACTACTGTGAGGCTGTGTATGCCTGACATCAGGAAGACCATCCATCTTGAGGATCTCTGGAATTCTGATGCCGCGGAGGCGCTTGCGGGCAATGCCTTGGCTCTGCTGCGCTATCGTTCGAACTTGCTGGGAGCCGACCTGCGAATCACCAATTTTGGCGGCGGCAATACGAGTTCGAAGATCGAGCTTCCCGATCCATTCAGCGGCAAGCCCACGCGCGTTCTCGCCGTGAAGGGCAGCGGCGGCGATCTGGGTTCGATCACGGACGGGGGATTCGCGCTTCTTTACCAGGATCGATTGCAACAATTGAAGGGACTCTATCGAGGCGAGTCGCACGAAGACGAGATGGTGGGCTATTATCCTCTCTCCGCATTCGGCCAAAATCGCGTGGCAGCCTCGATCGATACGCCGCTTCATGCGCTGCTGCCGTTTCCCCACGTGGATCATTTGCATCCCGATTGGGCCATTGCGCTGGCCGCCAGCGCGAACGGTAAACGCAAGCTGGAGCAGTTCAACAGGGAATACGGCCGCAAAATCGTTTGGGTGCCCTGGCAACGGCCCGGTTTAGAGTTGGCGCTGCTCATCGAACAAGCGGTCCGGGAAAATCCCGGAATCGATGGGATTCTGCTGGGCAGCCACGGGCTCTTTACCTGGGGCGAGACGCAGCGCGAGTGCTACCTCAGCAGCATCCACACGATTGACGAAATGGGCGACTTTATTCTGAAGCACCAGAATAAAAAAAGTGTTTTGTTCGGCGGATTGAAACACGGAGCCCTTCCGGATCGCAAGAAAATTGCGGCCCACATCTTGCCGGCGCTGCGCGGTGCGCTGTCCTCGATTCGCCGCCTTATCGCGCACTACGCCGATCAGGAGGACGCTCTCATCTTCGCCGGTTCCGCATGGTCGCGCGAGTTGAGCGCCCTCGGCACAAGCTGCCCGGACCACTTTTTGCGCACAAGAGTGTGCCCGCTGTTTCTGAATTGGAATCCCGGGACTCAGAACGTGAACGACGTTGCAAGCGGGAATTCAGGCGCAGGTCATCGCGTATCGCGCGGCATACAAGAAATATTATGAGGACTGGGCAACCAGCGATTCGCCGAAGCTGCGGGATGCTAATCCATCCGTGGTCATCGTTCCCGGACTTGGATTGTTTGGTTTCGGTAAAAACAAGAAGGAAGCGCGCATCACGACGGAGTTTTTTATCAATGCCATTCACGTAATGGCCGGCGCCAATGCTCTCGAAGACGGCGAAGTCTCGCACCCTCTTCCGCAAGCCCGGCGCCCGGAGCAGTCGAAGCAGTTTACGCACTTTCATAATTACGTGGCTTTGCCGCGCTCGGAAGCCTTCCGCATCGAGTATTGGGCGCTCGAGGAAGCGAAATTGCAGCGCATGCCGGCGGAAGCGGAGTTCAGCCGGAAAGTCGGCTTGGTTGTTGGCGGTGCGAGCGGCATAGGGCGCGAGGTGGCGCTTCTGCTTGCGCGCAAAGGGGCCCATCTGGTAGTGGCGGATTTCGACGAGGCCGGCGCAAAACAAGTCGCCGAACAAGCCGGCTCCCTGGCAAGTGCGGAGTTCATGATTTCAACCGGCGTGGACCTGAGCTCGACGGAAAGCCTTGCGAAGGCGGTGCAGCGAACGATTCTCGAATTCGGCGGGCTCGATATTGTCGTGAACACGGCGGCCATTTACCCGGTGCCCGGCGCCGATGGCGAGCTTTCGGGCGCGCAGTGGGCCAAAACTTTCCTGGTCAATGTGACGGGGAATTATTTGCTGGCGCGCGCAACCGAACGCGTGTTCGAGGAGCAAGGTTTGCCTGGCGCAATGGTGCTCACCAGTTCGGCAAACGCCATTGTGCCGAAAAAGGGAAGCGAAGCGTACGACACCAGCAAGACCGCGCTGAACCATCTGATCCGGGAATTGGCCATCAAACTCGGCCCCATCGTTCGAGTGAACGGCATCGCACCGGCCACGGTCGTTGCCGGATCCACCATGTTTCCCCGCGACCGCGTTATGCAGTCTCTTCAAAAATATAAAATTGCGTTTTCGGAAACCGAATCCACGGAAGCCTTGCGGGAGAAGCTCGCGGATTTTTACGCGCAGCGGACGCTGACCAAGCGCCCGATTACTCCCGAGCTTTGTGCCGCGGCCATTGTGTGGCTGGCCGGCGAGCAAAGCGCTCGCACCACGGGCCACGTGATTCCGGTGGACGGCGGATTGATGGAAGCATTTCTACGCTGACAACCTTGGATTGCTATTCTTATCAGCTGTTTTTTTGTAAGCCGGACAGAAAGGGATTTCATGCAACGGATTTGTTTTGTTCTTCAGGTGAAGCGTGAACGGCTTCAAGAATATAAAGAACGCCATCGCTCCGTTTGGCCCGAGATGAAAAAGGCGCTTCAGGAGACCGGATGGAACAATTACTCGCTGTTCTTGCGGCCGGACGGCTTGCTCATCGGCTATCTGGAAACCGAAGATTTCGCGCGAGCGCGTGCGGGCATGGCGTCTCGCGAGGTCAACAAACGCTGGCAAGCGGAGATGTCGGAATTTTTTGTGCAGCCGGAGGGCTTGTTGCCGGACCATGCGATGGCTCCACTTGAGGAGATTTTTCATGTCTGATTCATCCTTGAGGTCCGCGTGATTCCCAACCCCGCTTTAGGCGTTTTCTTTCACTGGCTCGGTGGACTGGCTTCGGCAAGTTTCTACGTGCCGTATCGCGGCGTGAAGCGCTGGTCCTGGGAGACCTATTGGCTCGTCGGCGGATTTTTCAGCTGGATCATCGCGCCATGGATTCTGGCATTTCTGCTGACGCGAGATTTATTCCAGGTTATTTCAGAGACGCCCGCCTCGACCATCTTCTGGGTGGTCCTCTTCGGCCTTTTGTGGGGCGTTGGCGGGCTGACCTTTGGTCTGACGATGCGTTACCTTGGCCTCTCTCTCGGGATGGCCGTGGTCCTGGGGCTGTGTGCCGCCTTTGGAACGTTAATGCCGCCTATATTCAGCGGCGTTTTTGTCAGCCAGGTCCTTGGTACGCGCTCCGGGAGGGTCATTCTTTTCGGAGTATTCGTTTGCTTGCTGGGAATCGCCGCCGCAGGAGTCGCGGGGATTTACAAGGAACGCAAACTGTCTCCCGAGGAAAAGAAGGCCGCCATCAAGGAATTCGATTTGAAAAAGGGACTCGGCGTCGCAATCTTGTCCGGCGTGATGAGCGCGTGCTTCGCTTATGGGCTTGCCGCCGGGACTCCCATCAATGCTTTAACCTTGAAACATGGCACGCCCACGCTCTGGCAGGGCTTGCCAGTACTCGTGGTGGTCCTGATCGGCGGGTTTACGACAAACTTCATCTGGTGCGTCGCTCTAAATGTCAGGAACAAAACGGGATTCCAGTATTTTACGTCGAACGCCGAAAAATACAGGGTCATTGCGAACGAACCCATCCTCGAGACCGCGATTGACGCTCCGAGCCGGGAATTTGTCGAGCACATCCCCTCATCGAAGAGTTTGGACAAGAAATCCGTGCCCATGCTCGCCAACTATCTGCTCTGCGCCCTTGCGGGAACCACCTGGTATTTCCAGTTTTTCTTTTACACCATGGGCGAGACGCAGATGGGCAAATATGGTTTCTCCAGTTGGACTCTGCACATGGCCAGCATCATTATTTTCAGCACGCTTTGGGGCCTGGGCTTCAAGGAATGGAAGGGCGCAGGCGCTCCGGCGATGCGCTTTCTCACCCTTGCGTTGATTTTATTGGTTGGCTCGACGGTGATTGTCGGTTACGGAAATTTCCTCGGTGTCGCGGGCGCGCGTTGATGCGAGTGCGTTTTTGCGTAGATTTCCCGCTCTGGTATCCATCAGGATGCACGCCGCTCGACGCCGTGACGGCTTGCTACATTCCGGCGCGCCGCGCCATGCGCGTCGACCCCATAGTGGCGCTGCGCCACGGATAGTCCGCCGCCCGTTCATCCGCACAGTTCTGGATGGCTAAGTGAAAGAGAAAAGACGCAGGACTCCGCGGACGTGCGCCCCGCGCTACACCGTATGACCCTTTGTGTGGCGGCGCGCGGGTTAGTTGGAGACAGTGAGTTGGATGGTGTCGGATGGAGTGATGCGGCGGCCGGGGAGAGGCGTCTGGTCGATGACGACGCCGTGGGGCCATTGGGGAGCGGACACTTCATTGAGATTGCTGCGCAAGCCGGTGAGTTCCAGACGGCGCTGGACGTCGGCCTCTTTCAGCCCCACCAGATGGGGCATGACAAAGGCAGGCTCGCGGGGGCCGTCGGAGACTAGTACGTCGACACGAGGACTGGCGGCGCCTGCGCCCGGGCGAGGGGTTTGGATAATGACGGTGTCGGCGGGTTCATCGGGCATGGTGATGCCGGAGACTTCGCCGACTTGCAGGCCGGCTCGGAGCAGTTCAATGCGCGAGGCGCGCAGCGAGTTTCCTTCGAGCAGAGGAATCTGCAACTGGCGCTGACCGAGGCTGAGGATGACGTTGGCCTGCTGCGAAACTTTCATGAGCATTCCGGGCGGAGGACTTTGCCGGACGACTACGTTGATGGGCAGCTCGCTGTAAATGCGATCGGCGACGCGAAGGACGAGGCCGTGTGAGCGAAGCATGCCATTGGCTTCAGAGACGTTCTTGCCCACGAGATTGGGCATGGTCACTTCGCGGCCATGAATGGCGATACGCATGGCGGTGATGGCGCTGAGAAAAGCGGCGGAGGCCAGGATGAAGACGAGCAGCGCCATCCGGGTGGCCCATTCGAGTCGTTCTCTGAGATTCATCTTAGTAAGGTTTTCTCAGGTTCCCGATGTAAGTGTAAGACCGCCAGCCCGGCGGCGGGAAGAATTTTTAGTCCTTGAGTGGCGGAGGAGGATAGTCCGGCAACTTGGCTTTGGTGGTGTCCGCGCGCTTGACTTCGAGCTCGTCGAAGAGAAGCGAGGGGGAAATCACCGTGGTGGGCACGCCGCCGGTGCGATTGCTTACGAGCGGGTCGTTGCCTACGGCGATGAGGTCGCTGCGGAGTGCGCGGACGTCGAGTTCATTGAATACGGCGCCGCGGACAAGCTGTTCGTGGCCGTCGGCATAAACTCGATAGAGAAGGCGTGGAGTATTGCCGGGGCCGAGGGTTTCCACGCGGTAGGCGTAAGGCATGCTTTGCGCGGTGATCATTTCGATTAATTTTTTCCTGAGCGCGTCGGGGGATTGTGCTTCCGAGCTCTTCAGCAGCAGAACGCCGAGACTAGGAGATGGAAAGGAGCCCGGAGCAGCGCGGCCGTGGCCGTTGGAAAAGGGAAAATCGCGGACAGGCTGGCGGCCCAGCAAATAGTTATCGAGCAGACCGTTCTGTATGACGTTTACGGGTTGAGCTTTCACGCCCTCGTTGTCCACGTCGTAGCTGCCGACAAGGCTGTGGCCTTCGAAGTCTTTCAGTGTGGGATCGTCGACGATGGAGAGGAAAGCGGGCAGCACGCGCATCTTGTAGCTCGTGGCGAAGGCCCCGACGGTGCGGTTGGGCGCGCCAAGCCGCGGCTTGCGGCCGACCACATTGGAACCGACGAGAGAGCCGATGACGTCCGTCGCGGCATCCGGCGCGAAGAGAACGGGCCCGCGATATTCCTCCTCGACGATGGGCGCTTTCCGGAGAGCAACGACGGTTTCGAGAGTTTGCTTCGTTTGAGCAAGCAATTTTTCGCGCGAGGGAAGTTCCTCGGCGCGGCCAACCATCCAGTAGGGGTTGCGGCTGACACGCATGCCGTCTTCGGCCTGCGCGGAGCCGTTGAGTTGAAGGTTGTAAGTCGTTTTGCCGGTGCGCGTGACGGTGCCCTCGGAATCCACAAAGTATTCGTTGATTGCGTTGAAGCGGGCGGACGCGGTGACGAATTGCGTGTCCGGATACTGGCGATAAAGATTGGTGACGTCCTCGAGAGTTTTGCCCCAGGCGGCTTCATCGACCTTGAGAGAAACTAGGGGCTCGAGGGCATTGACGACCGGCTCCTTGGAAAAATCGGCGACCGGGTTGGGATCGGGCGTAAAGCGCTTCAGGTCGGCTTGTTTTTCCGCGAGGGCTTTGCCGGCGGCTTTGTAGGCTTCGTCGGTGGTGAGCCAAATCTGGTGGCGAAGAGCGATGGGGTCGTCGTCGAGCGGGAGAATATTGGTTTCGCCCAGGCCCTCGCCGTAGTAGCTGTCCTGCTTGTAATCCCCGACGCGAACAACGACGCGGAGGATCCGCAGTCGAACCCGCTGGCTTTCGCGGAGGGCGCCAAAGGCGGCTTCGGCGTTGAAATCGTCGACGTCGTTGACGCGGTATTCGATGTAATAGGGAGCTGCAATCTGATCGATTTTAAGTTGCGCCTTGGAGCGGTCCAACTCCGTGAGAAGCGCATCGAGAAGGGCATCGCCATGCGCGGCCGGGTGCGGAACTGCGGCGGCTGAAGGGCCGGATTTGCCCGGCTCGTGATTGGGTGCGGCACTGTGGCTCGCCGCCCGGAGTTGCGCGGCGCCATAGAGCAGCGCTACCGCCAAAAGCGAAAATGTGAATGCGCGGTGAATTTTCATGGCTTCACCGCCGGCGTGGCTTGCGAATTCCATGCAGAAGCCAGGTTTTCAAAACCGGGCGGTGGCAAGATGGGCGGCCGGTCGTGCGAATGCTGGCGCTTCTGAACTTCCATTTCCGAAAAAAGCATGGCCGGGGCCACGGCTGAGACGGGAACTTGGCCGCTTTCCGCCCCGCAGACGCCGTTGAAGACGTGCTCCTTGTCGCCGGTTAAGAGGATGCGTGTAAGCGCGGCGAGCGGAGTGCCCACGATGTCGACGCCGCGAACCAGCTCATCCGGGCGCCCGTCCGCATAGACTTTATAGACGATCACGGGAAGAACCTGAAAGGATTGCGGGAGAGCGCGCGTGGTGAGGGTGAAGCCGCCCTGGATGTCGTCGAAATATAGGCCGTAGGGTTTGTTCTGCTTTTTGATTTCGTCGATGAGCTTCTGGCGCAGCTCCGATTCCGGAACGGTTTGCGTGGAAGTGACGATCAGATTGCCTTGGCGGCCCGTGGGCATCAAGCCGGGTTGATCGCGGCCGTGGCCATTGGAGTGGCTGAAACCCTTGATGGGCATGCGGGACATCAGAAAATTTTTCAGCACGCCGTTTTGGATGACCTCGACGCGCTGCGCAGGAACGCCTTCGTTATCGATATCGTAGGAACCCGCAAGTTTCACGCCAGCCAGTTCGTGGACGGTGGGATCGTCGGCCACGCTGAGGAATTTCGGAAGAACTTCCTCGCCGACTTTTTTGGTAAAAGTTTGCCCTTCGTCCTCATCGCGCTGGCGGTGGCCTTCGAGCCGGTGGCCGAGCACTTCATGGAAGAATACCGCGGCAGCCCTGCCGCTCAGGAGAGCGGGTCCGTCGTAAGGCTCGGCGACTGGCGCAGCTCGTAGCGCTTTCAAATCGTCGGCCATTTTGACGATTTTGGCGGAGAGTTCGGCTTCGCTGGGAAGGCCATCGGCGGTGGGCGCCTGAAAAGTTTCCACGCGCAGCAATTCCATGCCGTCGTCGGCTCGAGTTTGCGCTTCCATGATGAGGCGCGCGCTGGCGCTTGGTGTTTCAATGGCGGTGCCTTCGCTGGAAATCATGCGGGAGTTCGAGTCGCTGACTTGAAGCACGACGGACGCGAAATAGACTTTGGGATATTTCCGGAAACCCGCGGATAGCCGGCGAATTTCACCGCTCCATGCGGTGTGATCGAAGGGAGCTGCCGCTGCGGGATTGTCCAGATGGACTTCGGGCGCTTCCTTCGAGAAGTCGGGAGACTTGTCTTCCTCTTCGGCGCGGACGGCGGTGCTGGTCTTGACGTTCAAGAATGCGGGAGCGGCGCGCTTGTATTCGCGGTCAGTCAGTTCCCAAAGGACGCGGGCAATGGCGTCCTGATCGTCGCCGAGAGGCAGCGTGCCGGAGGTCATTCCGCTAAAGCGGCTCTGGCCGTGGGTGTTGTCGAGAGCGGGCGTGCCAACACGCATAGTTACATCAGCGTGGCGGCGCTGAAGCGAGGCATCGGTCAGAAGGCTGCCGTAAGCGCCCACCAGGACCACGAGATTCTGGTCATAGACGGTGTAGCTCATGAAATAAGGAGGGGCGTCCGATTTACCGAGGTCGGTGGACGCGCGAGTAAGTTCCCCCTGCATGACCTTCATGACCGGGTCCGTGAGGATCGTTGGGGATGGCTTGCCCGCGGGTGCAGCCGAAGAATTGTTGGCTGCGGCGGATGCCACGGGCAGAGAAACGAGTTGCGCGGCGAGCGCCCAGCAGGCGGCGAAGCGGCCGAATTGTTTCGCGCGAGAATACAGATCTCCGCGCCGGCGGGAGGCTTGCGAACTTTTCATCTGGTGTGAACTCCTGGGGCACATAAGGCTTTCATGAGCGGGTCAATTTTTGAGTATGCCTGAGCGCCGGGCGGCACGCAAACTAAGGTTGTCCGAAGCGTTCACCCGGGAGCAACCGGGCGCCATTGACAAACTCCAGGGCGGAAACCTGTTTGCGGCCTTCGAGTTTGACGGCCGTGAGGCGCAAATGGGTTGTGCCGCCGCATTCGACCAACACTATATTTCGCCCAAGACGTATAGTCCCGGGCTCGCCACTCCCCGCTTCAGGCAGACTTTGTTCGTCAGAAGTATTAGACGCCGGTTCGCCCCCAATGTGGCAGGTCTGCCCGCGAAAAAAAGAATATGCGCCGGGCCAGGGTGCGAAACCGCGAATGCGGTTGAAGATTTCCCGCGCCGTCAGCGACCACTCGATACGGCCATCCTCTCTCTTTAACATCGGGGCGTTCGAAGCCTGCTCGTGATTTTGCGGGCGCGGCATGATCGATCCTGAGGATAAACCACGAAGAGTTTCTGCCATGAGCGGTGCGCCAAGCTCGGACATGCGAGCGGCAAGTTCCGGAGCAGTTTCCGTTGGGCCTATTCCTATTTCTTTTTGCAGTAACATCTCGCCGGTATCCATGCCCGCGTCGATGCGCATGGAGGTGAGGCCGGTTTTTGTTTCGCCCTTTACGATGGCCCAGTTAATGGGAGCGGCGCCGCGATATTTCGGGAGCAGCGAAGCGTGGAGATTGATCCACCCGTGTTTGGGAATAGGAAGAAGGCGCGCGGGAATGATTTGGCCGTAGGCGATAATGACGATGGCGTCGGGTGCAAGTTTTTGCAAAAGATCTTGCACTTCGGGCGCGCGGATTTTTTCGGGTTGATGAACGGGAATGCCCGCAGCCAGCGCCGTTTCCTTTATCGGCGAGAAGGAAACCTGGTGCCCTCGGCCGCGCGGCCGGTCGGGTTGCGTAATGATGCCAAGGATGTTGAAGTCGGGCTGTTTCAGGAGAAGCTCAAGCGAGGGGACGGCGAACTCGGGGGTGCCGCAAAAAAGCAGGCGCAATCGGCCGGCGGCTGGGGTCACCACTCGCCTTGCTTCTTGAGCTTTTTGATTTTTCGGCGGATGAGGTCGCGCTTGAGCATGCTGAGGTGTTGCAGGAAGAGGATGCCATTCAGGTGATCGATTTCGTGGCAGAAGGCGCGAGCCAGGAGATTTTCGCCGCGTATCTCGAAGGGTTCGCCTTTGGCATTTTGCGCCCGGACGGTGACGAATTGTGGGCGCATGACGTAGCCGCGAAAGCCCGGAATGGAGAGGCAGCCTTCTTCTTCACGGACTTCGCCTTCGGCATGAATGATTTCGGGATTGGCGAGGACTATTTTGGCTTCGGGATTCTTGCCAGTGGTGACATCGACGACAGTGAGGCGGAGGCTCCGGCCGATTTGCGGAGCGGCCAAGCCGACGCCTTGGGCTGCGTACATGGAAGCGAACATGTCTTCGGCGAGCTCCTCAAGTTCGGCGTCAAATTTTTGCACCAGCGGAGTCGGCTTTTCGAGGATGGGATCGCCGTACTTGACGATGGGATATATTTTGCGCGCCGCAGCCGGAGCCTCGGTGGACGGCGAGGCTTGCTCTTTGGGCGCTTCAGAATTGATCGATTTGTTTGCCATAGTTGTCAAAATTCCGCCGCATCTCGGAAAGGGAGTCTCCTCCAAATTTTTGCAGAAAAGCATCCGCCAATACAAGTGCAACCATGGCTTCGCCAGCCACCGCCCCCGCGGGAACGACGCACCAGTCGGAGCGCTCGTAGGCAGCCGAAACGGGCTCTTTGGTCACCATGTCCGCTGTATGCAGCGCCTGGCGCAGCGTCGAAATGGGTTTTAAGTACCCGCGAATGACGACGTCTTCGCCGTTCGTGATTCCGCCTTCGAGGCCGCCGGCGCGATTTGAGGACCGGCGGAAGCGGCGGGCCGATTCTTCGTAGGAGATTTCGTCCTGGACTTCGCTGCCGTAAGAGCCCGCAGCGGCTACGCCCGCGCCGATCTCGACGGCTTTGACGGCTTGCACGCTCATCAGCGCCTGTGCGAGGCGGCCATCCAGCTTTTCATCCCACTGGGCGTGGCTCCCTAAGCCTACGGGAACGTTGTGCGCCACGATTTCAAAAATTCCGCCGACGGTGTTGCCGGCTTTGAGAGCGGCGTCGACCTCCGCTTTCATTCTTTCTTGTGTGGCGGAATCGACGCAGCGCAGCGGCGAGTCCAAATCGGCGCTGATGTCCTGTATTTCCTGCCACGTTGCCGCGCGTTCGAGGCGCACGTGGCCTACTTGAATAGTGTGGCTGGCGATGAGCGTTCCGAATTCGCGAAGGAGGAGCTTCGCAAAGGCGCCGGCAGCGACGCGAGCCGCGGTTTCGCGGGCGGAGGCGCGTTCGAGAACGTAGCGCGCGTCGTGAAAATTGAATTTTTGGGAGCCCGCGAGATCGGCGTGGCCGGGCCGGGGCGCCAGCAGCTTTCTTTCGTGGGACGCGGAATCGGGCGCCGCTTCGACGGGCAGAATTTTTTCCCAGTTGGCCCAGTCGCGATTTTCTATGCGCAACGCGATGGGCGCGCCGATGGTCTGGCCGTGGCGAACCCCGGCGAAAATGTCGGCGCGGTCTTTTTCTATCTTTTGGCGGCCACCGCGGCCATAGCCGAGCTGGCGCCGGTGAAGTTCGTGATTGATGAAGTTCAAATCCACGGGCAGAGAAGCCGGCAGGCCGGAAACAAACGCAAGAAGCGCTTGTCCGTGGGATTCACCGGCGGTGTAGAACTTCAGCATCTGCGCGAACGGCCTCACTCACATGAAAACTTGGAGCAGTGGGAACAAGCAGTGTAGCCGTGGTTGGCGCATCGCGTCCAGCGAGTCAGAGGGTCATCTAAGCGAATTCCAGGCGGTTGCCCTAGGGGGCCTGCGCGAAGAAGCGGCGGGTGTCCGGCAGAGAGTCGTCGTCAGTAATTGCTGATCGCCTTAACGGAACCAGCAGCTTCCACGTGCGCGAAGTGAGGCGGTCTTTTCGATTTCGCATCGGCCGAAAAGCGAACCTTAGAATTCGCGAGCGGCGGTTTCGCAGCTCTTTGGTGTGGCCAATTCAATGTGGTCGATGCGGGTAATCATCGTGCTTACCTCGATTTAAGGATACTTCCGCCTGGAAGTGCTGGAGCTGCTGATAGAAGATTATCTACCTGGCGCGAGCTTTGCTGAGTGTTTACTTGACGTGTTCCGGGAGCACGGTTAGGCTTCGGACTCGGGATCTTGCAACGCAAAAGTTCAACGAAACGGCTGACGAAACAGGTACTCGTGGCAGACACACCACTTCAGGTCACAGGTCGCGAAGACAAGGCGGAAGCGCAAATCACCGTCTCGGGAGTGCTGGTCAACGCGGTCAAAGGCGCGGTGGCGGACGTTCAGGACTACGCCATGCTGTGTGGTCGGACGCTATACACTCTGTTTACACCGCCGTTCTACCTTCAAGACATTTTGCAGCAGATGGACAACATCGGAGCCGGGTCGCTGCCGATCATCCTGCTATCGGGGTTTTTCATCGGAGCGGTGATGGTCCTGCAGACAGGCTCGCAGTTCACTCGCTTCGGGCAAAGCTCGCTGACCGGGGACGTGGTCGCTATTGCGCTAGTGCGGGAATTGGGACCCTCGCTGACGGGTTTGTTGGTGACAGGACGTTGCGCTACGGGAATCGCGTCGGAGTTGGGGTCGATGCTGGTGACCGAACAGGTGGATGCCATGCGCGCGATGGGCACGAATCCCATCCGCAAGCTGGTGGCCCCGCGGGTGATTGCCACGCTGCTAACGCTTCCGCTGCTAACGGCGATGACCGATTTTATGGGACTGATCGGCGGCTGCGTGGCTTCGATCTTTTCGCTGCAACTGAGCGTGATCGAATTCTGGCGGCGGGCGGTCGATGCCTTGGATTTCGCAGACTTGATGCAAGGATTCACAAAGCCAATTTTTTTCGCGTTCATTCTCGCCACTATCGGTTGCTACAAAGGGCTGACGGTTAAGGGTGGTACGCAGGGTGTGGGCCGGGCCACGACGCAGGCTGCGGTGCTCTCCTCCGTGATGATTATCGTGGCGGATGCGTTTCTCACCAAGGTGGCGTTGTTCCTGGCTGGCAAGCTTTTCTAAGAGCTCCTGAGTCGCAAAGCTGTTCGCGTGCGAATTGCGCTCCCTGCTCGGCGCAATGGTGAAATTGCCGTTATAATGGCGTGCACACTCCCGATGAATAACGCCTTCACATCGAGTTCCGCCTCCCGCCCCGCCATCACTTTTGACAACGTACACATCGGGTTCGAGGAAGGCGACATCTTGCGAGGTGTGTCGTTTCAAGTGCAAGAGCGAGAGACGCTGGTGCTGCTGGGAGAAACGGGCACGGGGAAAACACTCTCGCTGAAACTGGCCGCGGGGCTGTTGCGGCCCACCGAGGGAGTGATCCGCGTGCTGGGGAATGAGTTGTCCAGCATGAAGGAGCGAGACCTGCTTGCGTTTCGGCGGCACGTCGGCTTTGTATTCCAGGAGGGGGCGCTGTTCGATTCGATGACCGTTGGCGACAACGTGGCCTACCGCTTGCTGGAAGATAGAGTGAAAGAGGATGAGATTGAGACGCGAGTGCTCGAGGTGCTGCGATTTGTGGAACTGGAGAACACCCTCGACCTGTTTCCATCCGAACTTTCTGGCGGCATGCGGCGGCGGGTTTCGATTGCGCGGGCATTGATCAACCAGCCGCCTATCGTGCTGTATGATTCGCCGACGGCGGGATTGGACCCGGTGACTTCTCAGACGATCATTACGCTGATCTTGCGGTTGCGCGACGTTTACGGAGTGACGGCGCTGCTGGCGACTCAGAGGTTGCAGGACGGCTTCGCGCTGGCGAACTTTCGATTCGACCCGACGGCCGAGCGCGTGGTGCGTACCTCGTCCGATGAATTTGGGGCCGCCGCCGCGGAGAGAGCTGCGACGCGCTTTCTGGTTCTGCGCGAAGGCGCGGTCTATTTCGAAGGCGGGCAGGAAGAGCTGGTGGACACGAAGGATGTCTATCTGAAACGGTTTTTGGTTTGAGGTGTTGGATGTTCTTCGGGAGAATAAAAGGGAGGGAAGGAATATGGCGCAGCGCAAACAATTAACCTGGACGGAACTGCGCGTGGGACTCTTCGTTCTGGTGGGTCTCTCGGTTCTGGCCGCCGGCATTTTCTACGTGACGGGGGCGGGAACATTGGGGCCCAAGTACCGCTTGATGACCTATCTGCCCGAAGTGTCGGGGCTGGCGAATGGGGCGGCGGTGCGCCTGGATGGAGTCGAGGTGGGCAACGTGGAAGCGATCCGCATCGCCCCCCGGCCTCCGGGAATGAAAATCGACCGGAACCGCAACATCGAAGTGGTGATGCGCGTGGGCGAGCGCTACCAGAAGTATATCCTCACGGACTCGGCGGCTAGCCTCGTAACCGAAGGTTTGCTCGGGAACCGGTATGTCGACATCACGCGCGGAATCACGGGCGTGCCGCTGAAGGACGGACAAGAAGTCCCCGGGGCGGAAGAGAAAGCTATGAAGGAGGTGGTCGAGAGAAGCGCCGATCTGCTCGGCAATCTGCAGGCCCTTTCGGAAAACGTACAGGAGCTGCTCAACGGTGTGAAGCAAGGAAAAGGCTCGCTGGGCAAACTGCTCACCGATGACCAAGCTTACAATCATCTCGACGGCATATTGGCGAAAGGCGACGCGATGATGGCCGATGTGCGTGCCGGCCACGGCACCGTCGGCAAGCTGATGACCTCGGACGAGATGTACAACAAGGTGGACACGGGATTGAACAATGTGAACGTCATCCTGACGGATGTGCGCTCGCAGAAAGGGACGATCGGCAAACTGCTCTACGATCCTTCGCTTTACAATGAAGCCAAACAAGCGATCACCAATGGCAACGCCATGATTGGCGATATCCGCGCCGGGAAGGGCACGCTTGGCAAGCTGGTCACGGACGACACCCTCTATACCAAGCTGCGGGAAACCACCGATAACGTGGCGACCGCCACCGCCAAGCTGAACGACAACACGACGACCGTCGGCAAGCTCTTTTCCGATCCCAAACTCTACGACAACATCACCGGCCTTACCGGAGACCTGCGGCTGCTCGTCGGGGATTTCCGGCAGAACCCGAAGAAATTCCTGCATATCAAGGTTTCGATTTTCTGAGGTGGCTTTCGGGGCACTTGGCCGCGTGCGTTGGGTGTGTTGTAATCATTTTGTAACAAAGCGGGTTTACGCTGAGTGCCCAGATCGCTTCTGGCAAAGAGCCTAATGGAAAATCAGGACATCGTTCAAAAGTTGCCGCGTACGGAAGCGGGCAAATCCACACTTCCGCAACCTGGGAAGCCCGTGCCGAGCCGGGCGTATCCCGGCGCGCTCATCGTCGTGGAAGGGACGGACGGCTCGGGAAAGAGCACGCAGCTTTATTTGCTGAAGAGGTGGCTGGAAATCGGCGGCTACCGGCTTCACTTTACCGAGTGGAACTCTTCGCCCCTTGTGAGATCCGCAACGCGGCGAGGGAAACAGCGGCGGCTGCTGACGCCGACCACATTTTCGCTGTTGCACGCGGCGGACTTCGCCGACCGCTGCGAACGGCAAATCATGCCACTGCTGCAGGGCGATTACCTGGTGCTGGCGGATCGTTACATTTACACGGCGTTCGCCCGCGATGCGGCTCGCGGGTGTCCCGGGCGCTGGCTGCGGAATCTCTACCGCTTTGCGCCCGTGCCGGACATTACATTTTATTTTCGCGCCCCGCTGGACGTGGCAGTACACCGCATCCTGAGCGGGCGCCCAAAACTGAAATACTACGAAGCGGGAATGGATATGGCCCTGTCGTACGATCGTGCCGAAAGTTTCCGGCTGTTCCAGGCGCGCATTCTCGAAGAGTACGACAAGATGGTGGATTCGGATAATTTCGTGGTGCTGGACGGAACGCTACCCGTGAACAAACTGCAGAAGCAGATGCGGGAAATCGTCGCCTCAAAAATCGATCTGAAACGTTTTGCGCCACGCGTTCCGGCTCCGGAGTGAGCATGCCCGATCAGGAAAAAGAGAAAGAGAAAGCCAAGCCGAGCGCGCCTGCGGCCGCTCCCGCGGAAGCCCAACAGGCACTCGGCACGCCAGCGCCACAACCAGTTTCGCCACCGGCAAAGGCGCCTTCGAGCAGCGATGATGACGCAGCTCAGTTTTTCTACGGGGAGGCGCTGGTTGGATTCGATCCGAGCGAGATCACCGGGAACCTGATCGTGATCGAAGGGATGGACGGCTCCGGCCGCTCGACGCAAATCGCTCTCCTGCAAGAATGGCTGGAATCGGAAGGGTTCGCGGTTCAGACGAGCGGATTGCGCCGGTCGAATCTCGTGGGGCGCGACATCGATGAACTGCTGGCGAAAAACGCGGTGACGCGGCTGACCCTGGCGCTGATGTACGCGACGGATTTCTTCGACCAGGTGGAACACCGAATTTTGCCTGCGCTGCGTTCCGGTACCGTGGTTCTGGCGGACCGATTTATCTTCACGCTGGTGGCGCGCGGCGTGGTCCGCGGAATCAATCGCGATTATCTGAATGGTTTGTATGCCATGGCGCTGCGGCCGCACCTGACGTTCTGGCTGAACGTTCGCCCGGAAACCGCGTTTGCGCGCGAATTCAAGAAGGCCCAGGCCATCAGCTACTGGGAAGCAGGGCGGGATATGTCACTTTCGCACGATCTCTATTGGTCGTTCATTCGCTACCAAACAATGATCAAGCGCGAATTCGAGCTTATGGCCAAACGCCATTCGTTCATCGAACTGGACGGCGAGGCGAGCGTTTCCGCCGTCAACAGACAGCTCCGCCAGCGTATCGGCGAGCAACTGGGAATTCGTGCGACGAAGTACACGCCCTCCGCCGCACTCGCGCACCTCTGGCGGTAAATTCTGAAATGTCCGATCCGGTTCACATCGCCGCCATCGACGCGGGCTCGAATGCCCTGCGCCTCACCGTGGCGCGTGCTTATTCGGCGCTGGATATCGAACCGCTGGTGAACGAGAGATACTCGCTGCGGCTGGGCGAAAGTGTTTTCCTGCGGCACCGTTTCAGCGACGAACTTTTCAAAAAGGGTGTCAAGGCGTTCCGCCATTTCCACGAAATCATGGAGGAATTTGGAGTCACGCGTTACCGGGCGGTGGCGACCAGCGCCTCGCGTGAGGCGCGCAACCGCAAGGCGTTCGTGCGCCGGATCAAACAGAAAACGGGAATTGCGCTTGAGGTGATCAGTTCCCCGGAAGAGTCCCGGCTAGGCCGAGTGGCGGTCCTGGCGGCGCTGGGGCCGGAGTCGCCGCCGCGGTGCATCGGGGATTTGGGCGGCGGCAGCCTGGAGATCAGCATTCTTCGCGACCATAGCGTCGAACAGAGCGCGCAGTTGCCAGTGGGAACAGTTCGGCTGATGACCACGCTGAGTATTCCCGGCGTGATTCGACCGACGCAAGCGGAGCAAGTGCGCCGGTACGTGCGCGCGCTTTTGGAATCGCGGCTGCCCTCGCGACCGAATCTTGGCGAGCAAATCGCCGTGGCGCTGGGAGGGAACGCGGAAACCCTGGCCAATATCGCGCCGGGGCCGCGGCTCCATGGTCTTCCGACTTTGGAGCTTTCTTTGTTGCGCGAGCGGCTGCCAGATCTTTTGAAACGTGACGTGCGCGAGCGGATGAAAAGCTACGGCATGCGGCGGGACCGCGCCGACGTGGTCGGAATCGCGGCGATTACGTTCGTCACGTTCGGGCGTTACTTGAACATCCGGAATTTTTCCATTCCCGGCGTGGGGCTGCGCGAAGGATTGATCCAGGAAATTGCCCGTGAGGCCTTTTCCCGGAGGGAACCGCACCGCTACGACGCAGCCGCGCGGCAGTTGCTGGTCGGAACGCGAAGCTACGCCCGCCGCTTGCAGAAGGACCAGACCCACGCGGAGCACGTGCGCGAGCTGAGCATTTTGCTCTTCGACCAGCTTCAGCCCGTGCACCATCTTCCGGCGCAATCGCGCGTGCTGTTGGAATCCGGGGCGCTTTTGCACGACACCGGCCACATGATCAGCCATCGCGGACATCACAAGCATGGCGAATACCTCGTACTGAACGGCGATATTCCGGGACTGGAAGCCCGCGACCGGGCGATCGTCGCGGCGCTGGCGCGCTATCACAATCGAAAATCAGAGCCAGCCGGCCATCACCCCGCGTATTCCTCGCTGAACAACAGTGACAAGCGGATCGCGCGGCGGCTTGCAGCGATTTTGCGAATTGCCGAAGCGCTGGATCATTCGCATCGCCAGCGAGTGATGAAAGTTCGCGCCGCGTTTCAAGGCGGGGCCGTGGGATTGCAGGTGGCCGCGCGGGGAGACGCAGCGGAAGATTTGCTGGACGCCAACCGCAGCGCGGAACTTTTCGAAAAGGAGTTTCACGTGCGGCTGTACTTTCGGCAGACTGCTTCGTAGGAAAGGCGGGTTTGAGCTTTGCGCCCGTGCTGCTCGGACGTCGTTCGATTTCTGGAAGGGAGAAAGCGCTGATGGAGATATACGTCGTGCGTCATGGCATCGCGGTTGATCGGGAAAATCCCAAGTGCCCTCCCGATCCGGAAAGGTACTTGACGGAGGAAGGCCTCGAGAAAACGAAGCGTGTTGCCACCGCCGTGGCGGCACTCAGCGCCGCGCCGGACTTGCTGCTCTCGAGCCCGTACGTGCGCGCGATGCAGACGGCGGAGATTTTCGCGGCGGCTCTGGACTATCCCAAGCAAAAAATCCGCCAGACGGATCTGCTGCTGCCGGGCGCGGAACCGACGCTGTTTTTCCGCGAGCTCGCGAAGGACAAACATACTTCAACACTTTTTGTGTTCGGGCACGCGCCGCAGCTGGACGACCTCATCGCGACGGCGCTGGGCTCGAAACGCCACATAACGTCCCTGAAAAAAGCGGGCGTGGCGCTGCTCGATTTGAAGAGAGTTTCTCCGCCCAGTGGACAATTGCTTTGGCTGGCGACTCCCAAGATTCTGCGGCGCGCGGGAAAGTAGTCCGTCCCCGTTCGACGCTTTATCTAATCCAGCGAATCTAGCCTAGGTTCCCCCTTGATTTTTGCAAATGTTGCATCTACGAGAGTTAGCTTGGCTGTGAGCCTCGTGTAAGCTCTCTGTTTTCAGCAGTTGCGAGGTGATCTGCAAGTGTTGATTTTAAAGGAGTTTGAGGGGCTCGCGGAGCTGATAGTTGTGGTCAAAGTGGACGGCATGGGGGTCGTGACTTGGGGTGCTGGGCCGGGGTTGCGCGGTGGTGGGAAGTGGGTTGTTAGGTTGAGGCGGTTGCGTCACGGGTTGAGGTGCACGCGCGCGTGGAGAGGGGGCTGGAGTTGGGGGCGGAGTTGGTGATTGGGATTGTGACTGGGCAGGATCGGGGAGAGATCCTTCGCTACGCTCAGGATGACCGACAGTGGCAGGGGGCGCAGTGGCAGGGGGCGCGGGCTGGGGCGGAGCGGATTGCTCGAGTGATTCTTGTTCGGGGGCGGGTTCGGGGTCGGGTGGGAAGCGGTATTCGTGGTTGTCGTCGACGGAGTTGCGGACGGCGTTGCGCCAGGCGTCGGAGCCGAAGGCGTTGATGTATTCGTGCTGGGAGAGATGGATGGCCTGGAGGAGAGTTTGGAACATGTAAGCGACGGTGCGGGCGGTGCGAGGCTTCATGTTGCCGCGGACCACGGCGGGGATGAGGCGGGCGAGGGCGGTGCTGAGGTCGTTGGCGGAGAGGTAGTCGGCGGAGAAGAAGAAGGCGAGATCTTTGCCGAGATTTTCCGCGGCGAGGGAGCGAGATTCTTTTTGGGCGTGGTAGTAGCAGAAATGCGGGTGACTGCTGATGCGTGGAGTGCGGCAACGGCGGCCATCGGCGAAAGTGAAGCGACACAAGGACACTCGGTCCATGGGACTGAGAGAGGACATGGTTTTCTCCTGAGAGTTAGATTTGGGATTTGCAGAGATCGAGAGACGAAACCCGAAAAGCGAAAAAAAGAGCACAGGTAGGAATGCCTGTGCCACTAAAAACAAAAACGCCGGCAGGATGCCGGCGCTACAAAACGGGCCTAGAAACAGAAACGCCTCGCAGAAGCGAGGCGCAATTTTGACCAACACAATTGTACCATGAGGATATTGCGGATCAAATTAAGAATTTCAAGTCAAAAGAGAAGAGTCAAAAACCGCGAAGGGATGCGGCTCCCGTCGGAAGTGAAGTCAATGCCCTCAGACCGAAGACCACAGAAAGGGGGCAGCGCTCTGGAAGGTGTTTCTCACGCCAGGATATCGGCCGAAGCTCAACTTGCGAGCGTCAGAACTAGCGTTGACGGGCCAACTTGGCGGCGGTGAGTTGGCGGAGGACGTCGCGGGCCGGCTCATAGCCGGGGGAGATAGCGAGCGCTGCGCGAATCTCGGTTGATGCGTCGCTGTACCTGCCGCTGGCGGCAAGGGCGGAGGCGAGGTTGGTGAGGTACTCGGGGTCGTTCGGCGTGATGGAGATGGCCATTTGGAATTCCTTGATGGCGTCCGCAAAGCGACCTTGATCGCCGTAAACGGCGCCGAGATTGTTATGGAGTGAGGCGTTGAAGTCGTCCGGGGCGGTGTGGATGGCGAGTGCGCGAGAGAAATAGGCCGCAGCTTGATCAAGATTATGGGTGTGTTGCTGGGCGAAAAGACCCAAGGCATTCAGCACGTTGTCATTTTCGTGGGAGTTGGCGACGGCTCTTTGCAAAAAGTGCGCGGCCTCGTCCCATCGACCAGCTTTCGTCAGAATGAGCCCTTCTTCGCCATCGACTTCGGGATCCGAGGGATCAATGGTGCGCACGCGGTCGAGGTATTCAATTGCGTGGGGGAAGTCGGACCTGTCGCTGTAAATCGAGGCGAGGCCCTCGCAGGCTCTCACCATTTGGAGGCGGTCGGGTGGCCGCTCGGCCGAGGCTAGTTCGAGTGCTTGAAGGTGATGGGCCTCCGCCGATAAGGATCGAGGGTCGTGCGCCGCCTGGATGTTCGCGACCATATTCAGGACAAAAGGCGAGTTTGGAGACATCTCCAGGGTTTTTGTGAAGAGCACCGCGTCGTCTTTCCAGTCGCGGTTGCGCGCTCTGGTCTCGTAGCTGAACAGCAAGAGAATACCAACAAGAGCCGCTACGCTAATCGGCTTTCGGGATCGCTGGGGGAGCCAGCGGGAAACCTCGAATGCCAACATGGTTAAGAACAAGCAGAAACCGACGGACGGAAGGAAGAGGTAACGCTCCGTAAGCACGTTACGGCCGACGGCGTAGATGTCCATCACTGGAAGCAGCGTGATAAAGACCCACAGGGCTGCGAACGCCAGCAATGGAATGCGACGAGCAAAATAGAGTATGGCAAGCGCCGCAAGCAGAAGGAACAGAGCTGCACTAACGGCGGCAAGAGACAGCACGGATTGAACTGGCGAGAAAACATAATAGGCATTCAAAGGAACCGGGACAAACAGTTTGTACCAGTAGTCCTGCATGAGGTGGGATACCGTGAGCGCTAACTGGAGAGCGGTGAGTTGCCAGGTGCGCAAGCTTGCGGCGATGTGGCCCATGACTTGAAACCTCAGAAACAGATAGGCGGCGAGTACGACCCAAAAGGGCAGGGAGAGGATGGCGACGTTTCTCAAGCGAGATGCCACCGGCGATTTGGAAGGCACGATAAGGGTATAAGCCGCGACGAGCAGCGGAAAGATAGCGGCGGTTTCCTTCCATAAGATAGCGATAGCGAAGGACAAAACGGAGAGGGCCCAGATGGATAGGTTAGGCCGGAGCCGCGGTTGTGGATTTTGTTGGAAGACGGGCTTAGTAGCGAGCAAGAAGAGCATGAATGCTGCGAGTAGAAAGACGGTGCAACCGATGTCCCCAATCGCCGCGGCCCAATCGACAGCCTCGGTGTGAATCGGATGGACTGCAAAGAGGGCGGCGGCGGCAAACGCAACAGAGAGCCGGCGAGTGAGCATCCAGAAGAGGAAGAGGCACAGAATCGTTGAGACACCCATACAAAGGATGCTGAGGAAATGAAACGCGGCGGGGTCGAGGCCTGCGAGGGCGACCGTGGCCCTGTACGTGGCCATTTGTAGGGGGCGGTAATAGATCGCGTTGCCCGCTGCCGCGCCTTGCATGGGCGAAAAGGCCCAGACATCGGAAAACAATAATCGGCGCAGCGGCGTCTCCGGACCCAGTCCGGGATTCATTACGATTTGTTGCTGGTCGTCCCACGTGAAGCCGTTTTGCAGGCTGTTGAAGTACGAGGCGGCAACGAGGAGCAGAAGAGCGGAGACGGCGCAGATGGTGCGCAGTGCGAGTGCCCATCGATTGGGCGCGGGAGGGGAGACAACTGCAGGCGCTGCCAGGGCCGGCGGAAAGGGAGAGCTATGCTTCGGCTTGACCCTTAGTGATGCGGAGGAGCCCATAGCGTTTAGCGTCCCGGTGAATTAGACGCTGAATACATTAGAAAGTCGTTAACGTATGAATGAGATAGACAAACGGAGGGTCTTTGTTGCTTCAGGAGTCGTGGTTTTTAGAAATAATTTAGAAGAGGAGATTCTAAAACCAGAGGGCAAATTCGTGCTTTGGTGAATTTCGAATATTTAGCTGTGATTTATGGAAAACAGATATCAATTATAAGAAGTTGTTTAGTTTAGTTTAAGTTGAGCAAGATACGAATAATTGGAGAGTGTGGCGATTGCGAACACAGTAGAAGCCTATAAATCCGCACACTGAAAACCGCAGGGGAATACAGTCCGCCGAGCTTGCTCCGCCTGGTACTCCCTCGACTGAGCTCCCCTTGGGTAGTCGAGCGGGGCCTCAAGAGGGAAGGGTCAAAGGGTCTTGGAAAAGAGGGGTTTGGCGTTGAGGTGCTGGGCTTCGAGGTAGGGGTCGAAGATCATGGCGGCGTTGCGGATGAAGATGCGGCCTAGCCAGGTGGTACGGATTTCATTGCGGTCGAGGAGGATCAAGCCGTCCTCACGGAAGGGTTCCAAGCGGCGGAGTTCCTCGGCGAAGTATTGGTCGAAGCCTATGTTGAATTCCTGCTCGATTTCATTCTTATAGATGACAGTGTGGCAGAGGAGACGGCTGATTACGGCGCGGCGGAGGCGATCCTCTTCGGAGAGATGATAGCCGCGCATGGTGGCGATGCCTCGTTCGGAGACGGCTTTTTGCCAACTGGGGATGTCGCGGTGATTCTGGGCGTAGGCATTTTGGATACCGCTGATGGCGGTGATGCCCATGCCGTAGAGGTCGGCGCCGGCTTTGGTGGTGTAACCCTGGAAATTGCGGTGGAGAGTGCGATTTTGCTGGGAGACGGCTAGTTCGTCGCCGGGTTTGGCGAAGTGGTCCATGCCGATGTAGAGATAGCCGGCTTCGAGAAATTTCAGGAGACCGGTGCGGAAGATTTCGAATTTGGTCATGCCTTCGGGAAGATGGCCGGCGAAAGAGCCCTGCTGTTTTTTGAGCCAGGGGACGTGGGCGTAGCTGAAGAGAGCGATGCGGTCGGGCGTAAGTTCGAGGATTTGAACGACGGTGTGGGCAAAGGTTTCAGCGGTTTGGTAGGGCAGGCCGTAGATGAGGTCGACGTTAACGCTATCGAAGCCAAGATCGCGGGCGGATTGAATGAGATTTTGAGTGAGCTCGAAGGGCTGAATGCGGTGGATGGTTTTCTGGACGAGCGGATGAAAGTCCTGGATGCCCATACTGAGGCGATTGAAACCGAGCTTGCGAAGAGTTTCGAGATGCTCGCGGCTCGTCACGCGGGGGTCGACTTCGATGCCGATTTCGGCGTCAGGAGCGAAAGTGAAGAGCGAGCGGGTGAACCCGAAGAGATCTTCAATTTGCGGAGGAGTGAGATAGGTGGGAGTGCCGCCGCCCCAATGGAATTGCGTGACGGGGCGATCTTTTGAGACGCCCTGGCTGACGCGCTCGACTTCGCGCTTGAGGATATCCAGATAAGGGGAGGAGACGCTTTTGTCTTTCTGGATGATGACGTTACAGGCGCAGAAGAGGCAGAGGCTTTCGCAAAAGGGGATGTGCATGTAGAGCGAGACGGGGGATTTGGCAAGCTCGGCTTCCAGGTGGACTTTTTCGAGGTCGGAGGGGCCGAAGGAGTCGTTCCAAACGGGAGCGGTGGGGTAGCTGGTGTAGCGGGGGCCGGGACGATTGTAACGCGACAGGAACTCTTCGCTGACGCGAAGCTCCTCGCGGGCTTGGTCTAAGTTGGGATTCGCCAGAGTCACGGTGTCATTACTCGCTCAGAGGGGACGCACCGAAGCGCGCCCCTACACGCCTCTCCCTGCGGGATGGGCTTCTTGCAGCAAAGTTTGTTGGCCGGTTTGGATGAAGAGCCGGGCATTTTCAACGGGCGTCTGCTGAAGGATGCCGTGGCCAAGATTCAGAATGTGGCCGGCGCCACCTAAAGCAGCCATCGCTTCCTGAGTCGCCCGGCGGATTTGCTCGGGCGGGCCGAGAAGGACGGCAGGATCGATGTTGCCTTGGAGGGCGATGCGCGGGCCGAGCTGCTGGCGGAGGGCGTGCATGTCAACGCGCCAGTCAACGCTGAGAACATTCGCGCCGGAGCGGGCTACGGCAGGGAGAAGATGATGCGAGGCTTTGGTGTAATAGATGACTGGGGCCGAGCCAGCCAGGGCGGAGATAATTTCCTGCGTGGCAGGGAGAGCGAACTCTTCGTAATCGCGCAGGGAGAGCTCGCCGCACCAAGTGTCGAACAATTGAACCGCGGCGGCGCCTGCGGCGATTTGAGCTTTCAAGTAGGGAATGGTGGCTTGCGCGATGCGATGGAGAAGATCGCGGAAGGTGGCGGGTTCGCGGAGAAGGAAAGATTTTGTGTTGGCGAAGCCTTCGCCGGTGCGGCCCTCGACCATATAGCACGCCAGAGTCCAGGGGGCGGCGGCGAAACCCAGGACAGGGACGGTGGGGCCAACTTCGCGGACGATACGACGGATGGCTTCCGGGAGAAAACCCGTTTCGGTCTCGGGATCAAAAAGCTTCAGCTTTTCAACGTCACGCTTGGAGCGGACAGGCTCCGGCAGGTTGGGGCCAGCATCGCCGAGTTCCAGCGTGAGGCCCATGGCTTCGGCAGGGATGAGAATGTCCGAGAAAACAATGACGGCATCAACGCCAAGGAGGCGAAAGGGCTGGAGGGAGACCTCAACGGCAAGATCGGGGGTTTTGCAGACTTCCAGGAAAGCGTGGTTAGCACGAATGGCGCGGTATTGAGGGAGATAACGCCCGGCTTGACGCATCATCCAGACCGGGAGGCGAGGAAGAGTTTCGCACCGGCACGCGCCGAGGAATAAATCTTTTCGATGGAGAGGATCGGGGTTTGTGGTCATCTCACGCCTGAGGAAGAGAATAGCAAATCCGGGAGATGATTGCAGAATGTGGGCATCGGTTAGCGGGTGGTGTGAGGGTGGGCTATACTCTACGCTGAATAACGTGGCCGGAAATGAACTTAGCGTGGAGGCGAATGAACTTGCGAGACGCGAGTGCGCGGGGCAGGCAGGTTTGCTGAGCTAATGGAACGATTGTTCTTCATCCTAACGATTGTCGCGTACGGCATAAGTTTGGGCTGTTATCTGCGTTTTCTAAGCACCGGGGAGAAAAGAACCGGGCGGCTGGGGACGATGCTGCTTGGGCTGGGGCTGATCACGCACTATTTTGCGCTGCTGGCACGCTCGCCGGGATTGCACACCGTTCCGTACCACGACCTTTATGGCTCGATGTCGCTATTTGGGTGGCTGCTGGCGCTAACGTATTTAGGTTTGGAGCTATTTCACCGGCAGAGATCCGTTGGGGCATTCGTTTTGCCGTTTATTATTGTGTTTTTCCTGTGGGCGCATCTGGCGCCGGTGGACCGGCTGGCGCCGACGCGCGCGCAAGGAGTTGCGTTCGCTTTTCACGTGACGCTGAGCATCCTGGCCTACGCGGCGTTCGCGCTTTCGTTTGTTTTCAGCATCATGTTTCTGGGCGAGGAGCGGCATCTGCGAAGCCACAAGGTCGGGGCGGTGGTGTGGCGGCTTCCGCCGTTGGAACTCCTGGAACGGATGAGCCGATCGAGCGTCCTGGTGGGGCTGGTGTCGATCACGATAGGAACGGTGCTGGGATTCGTGTGGGTAGACCGGCTGCACGGAGAATTCTGGTACTACGATCCCAAGTATGTGATCACGCTGGTGATCCTGCTGCTATACGCAGCGTACTTTCAACTGGCGAGGACGGCGTCGTGGAGGGGAGCGAGGGCCTCGAAGCTGTGTATTTTCAATTTTTTTGTGGTGGTGATGAGCTTCACGGTGGTGAACCTGTATTTGTCGCAGAGTCACCGGTATTTCTAGGCGTAGAGGCGCGGGCAGAGCATGGAGATAGTTCTCGTCGGATTAAATCATCGGACGGCACCGGTGGAGGTGCGGGAGCGGGTGTCGTTTACGGCGGAACAATCGCGAAAGGCGGCGGAGGAATTGCGAACTCGCGGGATCCTGCAGGAAACGCTGGTGCTCTCAACATGCAACCGAAGCGAGATTTACGGAGTTCCGCCGGAGAGTTCGCATGAATGCGCGCCTGGGCTGTCGTCGTTTTTGAGCGAGTTTCATGCGGTGCAGCCGGATGTGCTGGGGTTGTCGCTCTATCATCACTATGACCGAGCGGCGGTGCAGCATCTGTTTCGTGTCTCGGCCGGACTGGATTCGATGCTGCTTGGAGAAGCAGAGATATCTGGGCCAGGTGCGCGAAGCGTACCGCTACGCACACGAATATGGGGCGACGGGACCGGTGTTGAACCGGTTGTTTCAAGGGGCGCTGGAAGTCGGGAAACGAGTGAGGTCGGAAACGGAGTTGGGAGCGCGGCCGATGTCCGTGGCGTCGGCAGGAGTAAAGCTGGCGGAGCGCATATTCGGGAAAATGAAGGAGCGGAGCGCGCTGGTGCTGGGCGCGGGGACGATCAGCGAGCAGGTGATCAACCAGTTGAAAGACCGCGGTGTGGAGCGGTTGTTCATCATGAACCGTTCGCGCGAACATGCGGAAGAACTGGCGGTGCGCTTCGGGGCAAGAGTCGTGGAGTGGGGCGAATGGGAAACGGCGCTGACGGTCGCGGATATGGTGGTGTCGTCCGTGGCTTCGGAAGAGCCTGTGTTGCGACAGGAAGTGTTGCAGGCGGCCATGTCCGCGCGCGGCAACCGCGCACTTTTTTTGATGGATTTGGGGCTGCCGAGAAACATCGAAGCATCGGCGGCGGAGCTTTATAACACGTATCTCTACAACATGGACGACTTGAAAGAGATCGTGGAGCAGAACAAAAGTGCGCGGCAGAGCGAAATTCCGCAGGCAGAAACGATCGTGGACGAGCACGTCGGGAAGTTTCTATCCTGGCAAGCGAGCGTGGAACTGGTCGGATTGGTCGACGCGCTGCGGGAGCGATTGCGGGAAGAGAAGGCGACTTTCCTCCGCGCGCGCATGGAATCCATGAACAACCTGAATCCGGCGGAACGGGAACACATAGAATCCATGATGGACGAATTGCTGGAGAAATTGTTGCTGGAGCCAGCGCAGCGGCTGCGCAGTGAAAAGGAGCTGCGCCGGAAGATACAGAATGTGGAAGCGCTCCGGGATCTTTTCCTGCCGACGCGGGGGAAGCGGTGAGGCACCTGCGCATCGGGACGCGAGGCAGCCTGCTTGCGAAGTGGCAGGCGGAGTTCGTGCGCAAGCAGCTTTTCGCGGTGGCGGGAGTGGAAGCGGAGATTGTGATTATCAAGACATCGGGGGACAAGCTGCAGATGTCTCCGCTGGCGCAGATCGGCGGAAAGGGAATCTTCATCAAGGAACTGGAAGAAGCGCTGCTGGAGGAAACGATCGACCTGGCGGTTCACAGCGTCAAGGACGTGCCAACGGACACGCCTTCGCGATTGATGTTCCCAGCAGTATGCCGGCGCGAAGACGTGCGAGATTGCCTGGTGGGGGCGAATGGAGCGACGCTGGGGAACTTGCGCTACGGGGCGCGTGTGGGGACGGGGAGCCTGCGGCGGCAAGGGCAATTGCGGCACATCCGGCCGGATTTGGACGTTCGGGATTTGCGGGGCAACGTCGATACGCGGCTGCGAAAAGTGGAGAGCGGAGAGTATGACGCGGTGATGCTGGCGAAAGCGGGACTGGACCGTTTGGGACTGGGAGCGCGGATTACGGAGACGCTTTCGCCGGAAGTTTTTTTGCCGGCGGTGGGACA
Source organism: uncultured Acidobacteriota bacterium (assembly GCA_963824515.1). Classification (GTDB taxonomy): domain Bacteria; phylum Acidobacteriota; class Terriglobia; order Acidiferrales; family UBA7541; genus Acidiferrum. Next base: position 325,784 of record CAWGPN010000022.1, on the reverse strand, counting down.
GGGAGCGATCGCGGTGGAGTGCCGGTTGAAAGATACGGAGGCGGCGGGAGTGGTCGAGAAATTGGACGACGCGGAAACGCGCACGGCGATTATCGCGGAACGAGCACTGCTCGGGGCGCTTCAAGGAGGATGCCAGGTTCCTTTGGGGGCGTGGGCACGGGTGGAGCGCGGCGAACTGGTGTTGGAAGCGTGCGTATGTTCCCCGGACGGCGTGCAACATTTTAGACAAAGAGCAACAGGAGCGCCTGAGCAGGCCGCCGAACTCGGCGGACACATGGCAGGGTTGCTGAGAGAGGCGGGCGCGCAAAGTATCCTGGAAGAAGTGAGCCGGCAGCGTGGCTGATAACACTCCATCGCCTCTGGCCGGAAAAACGGTGGTGGTGACACGCGCCGCGGAGCAAAGCGCCAAGCTGGTGGAGGAGCTATCGGCACGCGAAGCCAAAGTCAAACTGCTGCCACTGATATCGTTCGCGCCGCCGGAGAACTACGCGGAGCTGGACGCGGCTTTGAAGCGGATGGACGCGTTCGATTGGATTATTTTTACAAGCGCGAACGCAGTTCAAGCGGTCGAGCGGCGCAGGAAGGAACTCGGCGGCGAAGTGGACGCCACGGCGAAACAGCCGAATGCCGCAGCCGTGGGACCGGCGACGGCGGCGGAAGCGGAACATGCGGGATTTTCGGTTGAGTATGTAGCGGAAATCCATAGCGGGGCCGGACTCGCGGGAGAATTGAGAGAGGAACTGAAGGGCAAGAATGTTTTACTGCCCCGGAGCGACCGCGCCAACGCCGATTTGCCGGCCCAACTGCGGCGAAGCGGAGCGACAGTGACGGAAGTGGTGGCGTACCGAACGATTGCGCCGGACCGTGGCACGCGGAATCGGGTGAACGATTGCCTAAATGAAGGAGTGGATGGCATTTTGTTCTTCAGTCCAAGTGCAGTACATAGCTTTCTGGAGATGATTGGTCCGAAGCGCCTGGAAGCAATGCAGGGGAGAGCAGTGATGGTGGCGATTGGGCCGGCGACGGCAGGGGCATTGAGCGCGGCGGGGGTGCAGCGGATCGCCTGGGCGGCGGATACGACGCCGGCCGCGGCGATCGAAGCGTTGGAAGGGCATCTGGCGCGCTCGCGGAAGCGTACCGGCAACGGAGTGAACCGAGGATGAGCTTTCCCACACATCGTCCGAGACGTTTGAGGCGGAGCGAAGCGCTGCGAGGGCTGGTCCGCGAGACGCGGCTCACGACCGCGGGAATTGATCTATCCGATGTTCGTATGTCCCGGCCAAAAAGTTCGCAAAGAAGTGAGCTCGATGCCGGGGGTGCATCAGCAATCCGTTGACAAGATATTGGAAGAGTGCAGGGAAGTGGAAGGGCTCGGGATTCCGGGAGTGATTCTATTTGGATTGCCCGAGTCCAAGGATGCTCGTGGAAGCAGCTCGACTCTCGGAGCAGGGGGTGGTGCAGCGGGCAATCGAGGCGATTCGAAAAGCGAAACTGAAACTTTTAGTGATTACCGACGTTTGCCTGTGCGAATACACGGATCACGGGCATTGCGGCGTCATCGAGAATGGAGAGGTTGCGAATGACGCGACGCTGCCCATATTGGCGGAGCAGGCACTGTCTCATGCACGAGCCGGCGCGGACATCGTGGCGCCTTCGGACATGATGGACGGGAGAGTGGCGGCGATACGGCAAACGCTCGATGAGCACGAGTTCCAGGACATCGCCATTCTTGCGTACGCCGCCAAGTATTGTTCCGGTTTCTACGGGCCATTCCGCGAGGCGGCGGATTCGGCGCCGCAGTTCGGGGACCGCCGAAGCTACCAGATGGATCCGGCGAACGGACGGGAAGCGCTGAAAGAGGTTGCGATGGATCTCGAAGAGGGCGCCGACATGGTGATGGTGAAGCCGGCGTTGCCATACCTGGACGTGATTCGGCGAGTGCGGGATGCGTTTGAGGTGCCCGTTGGCGCGTATAACGTGAGCGGGGAGTATGCGATGGTCAAAGCGGCCGCGGAGAAGGGCTGGGTGGATGAGAAGCGCGTGGTGATGGAAATACTTACGGGAATTCAACGCGCAGGCGCCAACATTATTTTGACGTATCACGCGAAGGATGCCGCACGCTGGCTGAAAGCATGAGCCCATCGGCTTGATTCCATGAGCGTTTCCCCGTACAAAAATGAAAAGAGAGCGGCGGCGTTCGCGGGAGATTTTCGAACGTGCGAGAGAAAATTCTCGTCGGCGGCGTGAACAGCCCGGTTCGGGCGTTTCGCTCCGTCGGCGGCGAGCCGTTAATTATCGAGCGCGGCAACGGCCAGTTTCTCTATGATGCGGACGGCAACGAATTGCTGGATTACGTGTGCTCGTGGGGAGCGATGCTGCTGGGGCACGCGAATCCGGCGGTGACGCAGGCGATTGCCGAACAGGCGCAGCGCGGGACGAGCTACGGAGCGACGACGGAGCTGGAAGTCGAGCTTGCCGACCATCATTACGCAAGCAATTCCGTCACTGGAAAAGATTCGGTTCGTTTCGAGCGGAACAGAAGCCACGATGAGCGCGGTGCGGCTGGCTCGGGGCGTGACGAAACGAGATTTCATCGTGAAGTTTGAGGGATGTTACCACGGGCACGCGGACAGTTTTCTATCGCAAGCGGGGTCGGGACTCGCCACTCTGGGAATCGCAGAATGCCCCGGTGTTCCGCAGGCGCTCGCGGAATTGACACTGAATGCGCCTTACAACGATCTGGATGCGGTGGAGAGATTGTTCTCGCAGCACCGGGATAAGATTGCAGCGGTCATCGTTGAGCCGATCGCGGCGAACATGGGCGTTGTGGAACCGAAACCAGGATTTCTGGCGGGCTTGCGGGACATTACGAAGCGGAATGGCGCGCTTCTCATTATCGATGAAGTGATTACCGGATTTCGGATGCACTTCGGAGCGGCGCAGCAACTTGCGGGTGTGCAAGGCGATCTGACAATCCTGGGGAAGATTATTGGCGGCGGTTTACCGGTGGCAGCGTACGGCGGAAGAGCGGAAATCATGAATCAAGTGGCGCCGCTGGGGCCCGTGTATCAAGCCGGAACACTCGCTGGAAACCCGTTGGCGATGCGCGCGGGGATTGCGACACTCCGCCAATTGAGGGACCCGGAACTCTACAAGAGAGTCAACGAAGAGGCAGGGCGGCTGGTAGCGGGGCTGCGGCAAGCGCTGACCGAAAGCGGAATCGCCGGGCAAGTAAACGCTGTGGGATCGCTGGCGACTGTTTTTTTCGCGGAGGATCCCGTGCGGAATTATAGCGAGGCGAAACGGTCGGATACAAAACGGTATGCGCGATTTTTCCGGGAGATGCTGGATCGCGGAATTTTCCTTGCGCCATCGCAGTTTGAAGCGGTGTTTGTTTCTGCAGCGCACACGTCGGAAGACATAACGAGGACGATCGCGGCGGCGCGAGAAGCCCTCGAGGGCATTGCGGCGGAACGGACTTCTTGACTGGTAGAGGAGAGATCAGACCATGGGTGAAGGATTCGAGTTGCCGGAGGGGCACCAAGAACACGAAGGCAATCCGTTTTTGGTACCCGTCTCCGTTACTATCTCGACTCTCGCGGTTCTTGTCGCGGCGGTCACGCTAGTTGGCCACCGCGCGCATACCGAAGAGCTATTGTTGCAGGCGCAAGCAACGGATCAATGGGCGTATTACCAAGCCAAGAATATTCGCTGGCACGAAATGCAGAGCTTTGCAGACATGCTGAGCGCGCTGGCCCCGGCGGACAAGGAGAAGGCCGCAGCATTGTATGAGAAATACAAGAAAGAGGCGGGGCGGTACGAAGGCGACAAAGACGACATTAGCGAGAAGGCCAAGGATTTGGAGAAAGAACGAGACCTGGTCAGTCGTCGCGCAGACCGCTTTGACGGAGGAGAAGGACTCATCGAGGTCGGACTGGTGATTTGCTCGATGACGCTGCTGACAAAGCGGCGAGGGTATTGGATCGCGGGAATGCTGATTGGAGCACTCGGAGTGGTTTTTGCGTTGACAGCCTTTTTAGTGCGCTAGAGAGGAGCGTGTATGTGCGGGGCGGCTAGGCGCGCGCAGGCGGCTGGGATGCCCTCAAACGCGTGACCTCCTCGATCAGCTTTTCGAGATGGCCGAGCACTTCTTGATGACGAAGCTCGTCGGAGGCGGGTTTCTTCCCAACGAAAGAAAGAGTGCCGCCGGGTTCCAGGATGCATTTATCAACCTCTGCCAATGAATCAAACCCCTGTTTCCTTGCGGCGGCTTCTAGTTGAGTAGTGGTGATCAATTCCTTTTTCAATCGCGCGGCTTTCACTTTTCCATTCTCGACCAGCACATCCGATGGGCCTTCCACGATGTGCTCAAGCTTGTGGTGCCCATAGAGGAAGCGAACTACGAGATAGTTAATGGCGAGCAGAGAGGTGGCACCGATTATGCCGCCGGAAACGCTGTTGTCGTCGCCGATGATGGCGTTCTGCACGGTGTTCGAAAGGGTGAGCAGAACAACCAGGTCGAATGGATTCAGCTGGACCAATTCGCGTTTTCCAGAGAGCCTGAGGCTCACTACGAGAAACGCGTAGACGAAAATCGGACGGAGAATCTTTTCCAATAAGGGTAGTCCCAGGACAAACATATCTTTCCAAATATCGTGTGCCGGCACGTGGCCTCCAGATGCTGGCGGCGTAAAATCGAGTATCCGCCACACCAAAATAAGCGAGAAGCAGATGGCAGAGTAGCATGCTCGCTGCGCGCTGAGAAGAATGAGGGCAGTGCGCGGCGCCGTCTGAAAGCTGCGTGACCTGTACTTCCGGACAGTCATACTTTCGCGACAGCATGGGTCCGACGGCGTGGGCTGAGGTGGTGATTCCGGTATGATTGCATTGCTTCTCTAAGCAAAATCAAGGAAGACCAAAGTAAACGCGATCGCAAGGCGGAGGAATTCGCATCCACCGCAGTCCCTTGGGTACGAAAATGTTCTCGCTAGCTGCGACCTTATGCCACATTCGCCCTCTCTCGCCAAAAATGTAACGGCCAGTGCGGAGCAGCTCTCCGCGTTGCTTGATTGCGCCCGCGAACTCCTGGTGATTCTCAGTCCGGAAGGAATTCTGTTGCACGCAAGCGCGGGAGCGGCTAGTACGCTCGGCTGGCTGCCGGAGGAACTCGCCGGGAGGTCTCTCAGTGAGTACATGCACCCGGACGACGTACGGGGAATGGAAGGGCTTTTTCGAGGTCTCGCGGGCGCCGCGGCGGGATCAGGGAAGGAACGCTGCCGTCTGCGTACGAAGGCGGGAGACTGGCGGTGGTTTGAGGCGTCGATCAGGAATTGTCTAAACGATCCCCGCATCGAGGGCCTGGCCGCGAGCTTCCTGGAAGTGACTGCGCTACAACGGATGGAGTCCGAGCGTCAGGTCATTTCAGAAGTTGTCCATGCCTTGAATCAGACCTCCAATCTCGATCAACTGCTGGAGCACATCCATCAGGCGCTGAAAAAAGTCGTGCACGCGGAGAATTGCTTCGTCGCGCTGCACAGTCCGAAAGAGGATACCTTCCATTTTCCGTTTTTTGTGGACCAGTGCGATCTGGCGCCTCCGCCGCAGAGAGTCGGGCGGAGTTGCACCGCATTCGTGTTCCGGAGCGGGAGCGGAATGCTGATTTCGCAATCGGAGTTCGACCGGCTTGTCCGGGAAGGAGAAGTGGAACTGGTCGGCTCGCCGTCGCCTTCCTGGCTGGGAGTACCGCTAAAGACGCCGACGGCGACGATCGGCGTTCTGGTAGTGCAACACTACCAGAACGAAAGTGCGTACGACATGCGTGACCTGGAATTTCTTGATTCCGTCGGGGGGCACATCGCGCTGGCGATCGAGCGGAGACGCTCCGAGGAAGCGTTGCGCAAGAGTGAATCGGAGTTCCGGCTGCTTTTTTCACACAATCCTCTGCCGACCTGGGTGATGGATGACGAATCCTTGCGGTTTATCCAGGTCAACGATGCCGCGGTCCGGCAGTACGGCTTTGCGCCAGAAGAATTCAGCCAAATGAGCCTGCTGGACATCCGCGCGGAGGTACAGCGCGCTGGCGAGGGCCGCACCGAAGAAAAGGAACGCCCACAAAGCTTTCAGGGCGTATGCAAACATCGAAAGAAGGACGGAAAAATTTTTGAAGTCGAGGTGATCTCGCACCAGCTGGCAAGCGCCGGGAGGAGAGTACGTCTGATGGTGGCGCAGGACATCAGCGATCGCCATATTCTGGAACAGCAGCTCCGGCAGTCGCAGAAAATGGAGGCGGTCGGGAGGCTAGCGGGCGGCGTGGCGCACGATTTCAATAATCTCCTGATGGTGATCAAGGGGCACACAGAGTTGATTATGGAGGCACTGCCTCCCGCGGACCGAATGTCGGGGAAGATCGCGCAAATCGACCGGGCGGCGGACCGCGCGGCGACACTGACGAAACAGTTGCTGGCGTTCAGCCGGATGCAGGTGTTGCAGCCGAGAGTAATGAACCTGAACGGGGTCGTCGAGGATATGGGGAAGCTCCTGCCGCGGCTAATCGGGGAAGACGTGGAGCTGGGCATTCGCACGGCGGCGGATCTGGGAGCGATACGCGCGGATGCCAGCCAGATGGAACAGATCATCATGAACCTGGCGGTGAACGCGCGCGACGCCATGCCGAAAGGCGGAAGGCTGGTTATCGAAACTTCGAATGCGGACCTGGACCATGCCTACAACAGCACGCATCTGATCGTCCAGCCGGGGAGATATGTTCTGCTGGCGGTCTCCGACAGCGGCACGGGGATGGACGCAGAGACGCAGGCGCACATTTTCGAGCCGTTCTTTACGACAAAGGAAGCGGGCAAAGGCACGGGACTGGGCCTCGCGACGGTTTATGGAGTGGTGAAGCAGAGCGGCGGCTTTATTTGGGTGTACAGCGAAGTGGGGAAAGGGACGTCGTTCAAGATATACCTTCCGCGGGTGGATCAGCCCGAGGACAAAGGGGCCGTTGTGCTGCCGCAGGCGGAAGTCCCGCGCGGCACCGAGACGATATTGTTAGCGGAGGACGAAGAAGACGTGCGCGATGTCGCCCGGGAATTTCTGGAGTCGGGGGGCTACACGGTTATCGAGGCGCAGAATGGCGCTGATGCGTTGCGTCTTGCGGCGGAACACAAATCCGCGATCGACCTGCTGGTGACCGACATGGTCATGCCGGGCATGACGGGGAGGGAACTAGCGAGGCGATTACAGCCTCATCATTCCGGGCTAGGCGTCATTTACATGTCTGGCTACACCGAACAGACGGCTGCCGAAACAACGCAAGCGGACAACAATATGCGTCTGCTCACGAAGCCTTTCAGCCGGGGCAGTATGCTGCGATTGGTCCGGGAAGCTCTCAACGTTTCACGCGGGGTTTAGCGCGGGCTCGCGCTCGATTTGTGAGCGCGGAATCAAGAATGTCTTGGATGCCTACGATGCCAGTCCGTATGAAGCTGGAATGTCCGCGCCGCTCGAATGACCGCAAGGTCGTCGCCGGCGCGCGCCACGAATTGTATCCCGATGGGAAGTCCTTTCTGCGAAAAGCCGCAAGGAACGGATAGGGCGGGCAGTCCGCAGAGATTGCCAATTCCGCCGAGTGGATCCGGAAAAGTGAGGCCGGTCTCAAGGTTTGTTTCGAGCGAGGGAGCCGGAACGGGCTGCGCGGCAGTGACCAAGACGTCAAAAGATTCAAAAACTGCATCCATCTTTCTCTGCAAGATTTCACGAACACTTAGCGCGCGCAAATAATCCGCGGCCGAACATTGCTCATTGACGTAGCCGGCGATTTGCCCAAGAGGGTCTTCCAGTTCGTTCACTCGTCCGGAGCGAATCAGTCCGCGGAAGGAAGCGGCACACTCCGCGGAGAGAATCATGTTCGCGGCATCTTCAAACGGCCCTTCCGGAAGGAGCGCCGCTTTCGTGCTCGCAAAATGCCTTCGCACGACCTTTTCGGCGGCGAGGAGGGCCTTTGCGACGCCGGAATCCAATTCTTTCCAAGCGTTTTTAAGCCATCCAACTCTTAAGGGCCGCGCTCTTAACTCAAGGGAGGGAGAATAGGTGAAGGCTGCTTTGTCGATAGGCAGCGTACTCCGGTCTTTGATGTCGTGACCGGCGATCGCCGCGAAGATCCGGGCGCAATCTTCGGCGGTGCGCGCGAGGGGCCCGATCTTGTCCATCGAGGGAGCGAGCGCCATTGCGCCGTAACGGCTCACGCGTCCGTAGGTCGGACGCAGACCGCTGACCCCGCAGAACGCGGAGGGGCAGATGATGGAACCCCAAGTTTCGGTTCCGATGGCAAACGCGGCGAGCCCGGCGGCTACGATTGCCGCGGAGCCGGACGAAGAACCGCAAGTCCAGCATTTCGTGTCCCAGGGATTTTTTGTGGCTCCCTGCAAAGAAGCAGATGCAAATCGATAGCCCATGCCCCCGGCCAATTCAATCATCGCTGCTTTGCCGATGAGAATCGCTCCCACGCGATTCAAATGCTCGATGACCGTCGCGTCGTAGTGGAAAATCTGATTGGCGTAAGGTTTCGCTCCCCAGGTAGTGGGGATGTCCTTGACGGACAGCAGATCCTTCGCGGCGTAAGGTATGCCGTGCAAGGGGCCGCGGTAATGGCCGCGCTTAATCTCCTTCTCCGCCGCTCTGGCCTGATCGAGAGCGCTTTCGGGCATTAGACGAGCGTACGCGTTGAAACGCGGGCCGAGCCTGGTGCTGCGATCCAGATAAAGTTGTGTCAATTCGACGGGCGATAGCTTCTTCGCCTCAATGCGTCTGGCAAGCTCGCTCAGCGGAAGGTAGAAGAGTTCTTCGGCGGCCATGGTGGTGATTCCTCAGCGCTTCTTCGCGGGATGGACTGCCTTGCGGGAGATGACTGCAGGAACGGACGGCCTTTCTCTTTCCATGAGAGGCTTCAGATATAGCGCCGGACTGTCGCCATTTTCGATGTCATATGCGCGCAAGTGGTCGAGGGGAACCTGAGCTAAAAAGCAGAGCCGCCGCAGGTCGATCTTTTGTGCTTCCGAGAATCGACCGCTATATGCAGCAAGGATGGACTGATAGCGGGCATCGGCTTCCGCCTGGCTTTCTGGAGAGAGCGAAGGAGTGCCGGAAGGCTGCTGCGGCGAAGATTGTTCTTCAGCCGAATACGTCGCCGAGGTGCCCGGCGGAATCAACGACACGGCGGAAACGATGGCGGCACGGCGAGCGAATTCCCGCCGGGAGATCGGAGAACTGCCCTTCTCATTCATGAAAGCCCCCAAACCGGAGGATGGACCAATCGAAGAGCAAAGAGCGAAGCTACCGAATAAGCTTGCCAGCGTCAACTTTGCGGGCGGGCACCACGAACGCAAAGGTAACTCTACGGCTGGCGCTCAATCGACCCGCGTGAGCGTTTGAATCTGAAGTTCGAGCGCCTGCGTGTATTGGCGCTCGATCTGCATTTCAGTTTGGAGTTTTTTGACGAGCAAGTCCAGACGCGCGATTTCCGTACGCAGTTTTTGAATATCCGAGGCTGTCGGAGCCGGCCGGCCAGACGGGACACCCGGTTGCTGAAAATTTTGCTGGGCAACCGGAGCGTCACCCGGACGGGGTGCGATGAAGGCCTCGGCAAGCGCGCGGGGCCAGATGGACTCCGGAGGCCTTTGATCCGCTGCAGGCGGCGAAGCGGGCCGGGGCGGCGCAGGCGGCGGTGGCGCGAAGAACTGATTGAGCGCGCTGGCGGCTGCGGGCCGTTCAACGGCCGGTGCGTCTGGCGCGCGCTTCGGCTCGAGCAAACTCTTGACGCGTCCGATGAGTTCCTGAGGCTGAAACGGCTTGCGAATGAGTTCGTCGGCCTTAACCGCGACGGCTTTGTCGGCCACGCTCTTATTTACGACGCCGGACATCAAGACGACGGGAGTGCCGCCGTATTCGGGATGCTGCTTGATTTGGCTGCAAACGGAGTAGCCGTCCTGATCCGGCATAATCACGTCGGTTATCACGACGTCGGGTTTGTTCTGTTCGAACTGGGCCAGCGCGGAGGCGGCGTCGGCGCAGGTGATTACGTTGATGCTCTCGCGGCGAAACGCGATCTTGATGACCTCGCGCATGGTGGCGCTGTCATCGATGAAATAGACCGTCGGTATTCGCTTAACCGCGGTTTCGTCCAAAGGCGGAAAAGTGATTGCCTCGCTCATAGCGCTTCCTTATCCGCCATGTCGCGAGCTCCTTCATCGTACTCGCGCATGGCATCGAGCATTAAATCGGTCGCTGACCGCAGCACGGTGCGCTGCGGTGAAGTGGTCCCATAAGCAAATTTGTAGACGCCCTCGGCGCCCTGGACGCAGCTCTTGAGGATGTGGATGACGGCTTCGTCGCCGAAGAGGCTGCCGCATTCGGCGTGCACAATTTCGCCCGCGTCAAAAAAGAGCACCGCATCGGTTTCGCCGGCGTTGATATGCAGCGCGCCGGTTTGATGGGCGTGCCCAAGCATTTGCATGACGCCGGTGAGGTCGTGGTGAGTCAAGCTGCCACTGAGGCTGGTGTCCGACTGCGTAAGCATTTGGGTGGGCTGAAAGCCTTCGGCTTTGCTGACGATGATGCCTTTGATGTGCGAGGCGATGACCGCCGGAGCGCTTTGCCGGTCGATGTAGTCGTCGCAGCCGGCTTGAAAGGCTTCCATGAGCGCGCGCTGGCTACCGTCGCCGAGAGCGATGATTTGGAGCGAGGCGTTTTTCGGATCCGCGTGAATGATTTTTGCAATTTCAAGAGCGCCCATCTCACGCATGCTCGTGGAGCAAAGAATCGCGGAGGGAGCGTCGTACTCGAGGGCTGTAAGCGCATAGGCGGCTTGGGTGCTCGTGACAACGTCGAAACCTTCGCGCTTTAGCGCGTCGCTGAGCCGCTTCGCGAAGTACACGTTGCTGTCGATCAGCAGAATTTTCGGCCCGCGTCCGGGAGGCATCACGGCCTGGCCTCCAGAACAGCCGCGGCGGATTTGACCGCGGAAGCGGGCAGTTCACCAGGAGTGAGCGCATCCAGGTTGAGGACTTCGATGACTTCGCCGTTGTGGGAAATCCAGCCGGCGACATACGGCGCATCGGATTCGCCCGCGGAGGTCATTTCCGCGGCAATCAATTCGCAATCCCCGGAAACCGGCAGGGCCACCCACTCTGAGTTCTCTCTATATTGCCGCTCGGCAATGAGATAAAAGCGGCGCGAAGTGAGCCCTTTGCCGAGAAGCGTTTCAGCGACGTCGCAAACCGGGATGATGCGGCCGCGGCGCAGGATGACGCCCTCGATATTAGACGTGTTATGAGGAAATCGGAAAATGCGGCTCGGTGCGACCAGTTCCGAGATTTCCGTGGCGGCCACGGCAAAACGGCGCTCGCCTAAACGAAGGAGAACGAATGATTGCGGAGCGAGGTCGGCGGCCAATGCCATTAGGGCAGCTCCGTGGTGTCGGCCGCCGTCTCTTCGGGAATTTCAAGAGGAGGCAGGGAGGCGTCCAACAGTGCAAACTCTTCGGCATTCAAGAACCCTTCGGGGTTCACCACCGGAATCACGTTTTGATCCAGTGCGGTTAATCCGCGGTACCACAGCCGTTCTTCGTGGCAATAAGCGAGAGGCAGGGCCTGCAAGCGGGTCATGGTGGCCATCTTATCCATGCCGTCGACGAGCAAGGCGGTTCGCGTTTTCCGCAACACGAAAACAAGGCCAGCCGAAGACGGCGGCAGCCCAAAGTGTAAAGCGGCGTTGACAACGTAAAGCGACTTATCGCCGCGACGCAATACGTGCTTCACTTTTCGAATGGTGGGCTGATTGATTTCCGTCGCGGCGCCCGAAAGACCGTCCACGCCGCGGACTTCCTGCACGGAAGCGGAAGAGACGGCGAAAAGCTGACCAGCCACGCGAAACAAGATGATCTGTTCGGTGCGCGAGGCGTGGAGCTTGGCAGGCGGCGTGGCCAGACGCATCAGCGGACTCCCACGGGAGTGGAACGGCAAATCCCGATCACGCGCTTTTCGATTGCCGGGTAAATGTCATCGATACCAAGCACTTGGTCCACTGCGTTGGCCTTAATGGCTTCCGCCGGCATGCCAAAGATGACGCAAGTAGCCTCATCCTGGGCAAGCACCAAGCCGCCGGCCTTCTTGATGGCCTTCGCGCCGCTGGTACCGTCGTTGCCCATACCAGTGAGAATCGCACCGATGCTCATAGTGCCAGCATAGGCCGCCACGGATTCCATGGTCGCGTCGATATTCGGGAGATAGCCGTTGATGCGGCCGGTTGATCCATCGAGTTGGATGCGTCCCGAGGAAGTCACACGCAGGTGCTGGCCACCAGGGCAAATGTAGAGCGTGCCCGGCTGAAGGGACTCATTCGGCTCCGCTTCTTTGACTCGAATACCCGTAAAATCGGCTAGTTGCGCCGCATATTGCGTGGTGAAAGCGGCGGGCATGTGTTGCACCAAAATTACCGCCGCCGGGAAATCACGCGTAAAGCCTGGCGCCAAGCGCATGACCGTAGCGGGTCCCCCGGTCGATGCAGCCAACACGACGACAGGGAATCGCTGATCGGGTCCTGAACTCAGCGGGGCCGGGTGTGGCGGGACAGGCGCCGGCTTCGCTTCGGATGCGCCAGTGCCGTTCGATTTTTGCACGGTTGTAGCAAGTCTCGAAGCCGTTCGCACGACGCGAACCTTCGCCGCCATCCGCACTTTGCGCAGCAAATCCTCTTTCACGCTTTGCATGTCCAGATCGATGCCGCTCGATGGCTTCGCGACAAACTCGATGGCGCCCAGTTCGAGAGCTTTCAATGTGCTTGCAGCGCCATCTTTTGACTCCGAGCTGACGATCACGATCGGCCGGGGGTTCTTGGTCATGATCTCCGCCGTGGCCTGTAAGCCATCGACACGCGGCATGTTGATGTCCATGGTGATGACGTCGGGCTTAAGCGATTCGGAGAGGGCAACGGCTTCTTGCCCGTCCTTAGCGTGGCCTACGACTTGCAATTGGTCGTCGGCGTTGAAAATCGTTTCGAGGACTTTGCGCATAAAGGTGGAGTCGTCGACGACGAGCACGCGAAATTTCTTGTTAGCGCTGATGGCCATGGTCGGCTACGCAACCGGAACGGTTGGACGCGCCTCCGTTCCCATGAGTTGTTCCACGGCGGCAATCAGTTGATCTTCCTGGACGGGCTTCGTGAGGAATGCGGATGCGCCTTCCTTCATGGCGCGATCCCGGTGCTTCGCGCCCGCGCGCGACGTGACCACCATCACGGGAATGCGGCGCGTCGTGGGGCTCTGGCGCAATTGCACCATCAGTTCGTAGCCCGTCATCCGCGGCATCTCCAGGTCTGTAATCACAAGGTGGCAGCCGTGTTGCGTCACAAGCTCTGCTGCTTCCATGCCGTCGGCGGCGAGCTTCACGCGATAACCGTTCTTTTCGAGCATGCGGCCGACGAATTTGCGAACGCTGATGGAATCATCCGCGACCACGATTAAGCGCTCTTGTTCGACGCGGTCGATGGCTTCGGCAGGAATCGTGCCACGCGCCACGGCGGCAGAGCCAGGCGCAAAGATGCGAGCAGCGCTGGCGCTGGCTTGCAGCGGCCGGCGTTCCGTCGGCTCGTTGGCGACCATGCGATTCAGGTCGATCAACAAAATGAGGCTGCCGTCTGGCGCGATTGTCGTTCCGGGGAAGAGCTTCACCCGGCGCAAATATTCGCCCAGGTTTTTAATTACAATTTCGTCTTTGCCGAGCACTTCCTCGACAACCAGGCCAATCTGGCGGTTTCCGGCATTAGCAACCACCATACGGAAGTACCCGTTGATGGGCTCGAGGGGTGGCAAGCCCAGATAGGTATCGAGGCGCACGACTTCGGTCACGACGTCGCGAACTTTAGTGAGAAGCTTTCCGCCCACGTCTTCGATTTCATCCGCGCGCAAGCGGCGAATTTCTTCCACGACGGCAAGCGGTAGCGCAAAGTTTGTGGCGCCGCAGCGCACGAACAACGCCGGGGAGATAATCAGTGTCAAAGGCACTTTCAGCGTGAATTTCGTACCTTGTCCGCGGACGCTCTGAATCTCGATTTCGCCATTGAGCGCGTTCAGGTTTGCGCGCACCACGTCCAGGCCCACGCCGCGCCCGGCAAGTTCGGTTTTCACGGGAGCGGTGGTGAATCCCGGATGGAAGAGCATTTCGCGCAGGTCGCGCTCGGTGAGGCGATCGGCGGTTTCCGGGGAGACCAGCCCGCGCTCGATGGCGCTTTGCTTCACGCGCTCGTAATCGATGCCGCGCCCGTCGTCTTCCACTTCGATATAAATATGATTCCCGCGGTGATACGCGCGCAACGAAACCTTGCCCATTTCCGGTTTGCCCGCGGCGACGCGGTTCTCGGGACGCTCGATCCCATGCGCGACCGAGTTTCGGACAAGATGGACCAGAGGATCGGAAATCTGCTGAATGATGTTGTTATCCAGTTCCGTTTCGCTGCCGGAAAGGTCGAGATCGACTTGCTTGTCCGGCTGATTTTGCGGCGTCACGCACGGCGCGAGACAGTCTCGAATACAAGGTTCCAATCGGCACCATGCGGGCCGCCGTGATTTCGTCCTGAAGGTGGTGCGCGAGTTTGGTGAACTCGTCGATGTCGCCTTCGACGCGCCCGATAAATCCCTCCAACTGCGAAAGAACCTCGTTCACGTCTGCAGATATTTCCGCCATGGATCGCGAAAGGATATTGAAATCGTCGTAGCGATCCATCTCGAGTTCGCTGAAATCCGACCAGAACGAAGTATCACCCGAGGCCGCGCTCGTGAGTGTTTCCCGGGCCGCGGACGGACTCCAAGGCCCCGCCGAGCGCGCGGAGCTGATGCGATTGAATTCGTACTTCTCCTGGAATTCTCCGACTTTTCCTTGCAGCCGCTCCTTCGAGAAGCTCAGCGTATCTACCAATTTTTCCAGTTCGGCCACGCGGCCAACCATGCGCGTACGGTTGATCACCAGTTCGCCGACCGTGTTCATCATGCGGTCCAGCCGCGACAGTGCGATGCGCACGGACTTAGCAGCGGCCGCCACTGGCGCTTTGGCGGTTTTCTTGACATTCGTGGCAGCCGGCGCGGTTTCTTCCGCACCCTCGGGCCGAACTTCTTCAGAGCCGGGGGGCACCACGAAGTTACCGAGTCTTCCACTTCGACCGGCGCAAATTCCGCAATTCGGCCGAGCAGGGAATCCACGCCCGATCGCATGCTCGCTTCATCGGCCCACTGCCGGTGCAGGGTCTTCTTCAGCACGTCCACGGATTCCAGGCAGATGTCCACAACGGCAGGGGAAGGCTCGAGTTCGCCGTCACGCAGGCGGCCGATCAAATCTTCCACGCGGTGAGCGATCGCTCCAAGGCGCTTCAATCCCACCTGAGCTGCCGATCCCTTGACCGTGTGAATCGCGCGAAAGAGCTTGTTAATCTCTTCAGGATTGTTATTGCCCTCCAGAGAGATCAGGCAATCGCTGACAACTTGAAGATGTTCTTCGGCTTCGGGCTGAAAGAATTCCAAAATTTCGTCGGGAACTTCGTCGTCAACGGGCAGGGCATCGAAGTAAGAGCCTGTAGCCGCGGAAACGCAATGTTTCCTGAGCAGAGTCCTTGGCCGCGTCGGCATAGGGCTGCGGCTGAGAGGGAGGATAGATTCAGCGGCGGCGGTTCCGTGGGAAACGCGAAACGGTAGCGTTCCTTGAATGCAGCGATGTCCTCAATGCTTTCCTTGCCGGTATCGCTGATTTCCAGGAGATCCGTTTCCAGCAGGGAAATGCCGTCCGACAGGAATTCGGTGAGTGGACCGTGCAGATCGTCTCCAAGCGGCGCGTTCAGAGCGTACTGGAAGACGTGGGCCAGTTTCGCGGCAATTTCCGAGAAGCGCGGAAAGCCATAGCTTGCCGAAGTCCCACTCAGTGTGTGCGCGGAAATGTACAGCCGCTCGAGATCCTCCTTGCGCGGAGAAATTTCCTGCAACACGCTCACATACTCCCGCAAATACTGCAGGTGCTCGGAAGCTTCCTGGAGGAACATCTCGATGGCTTCGCGGTCCGGCATGCTCACGCGCGTCCCTCCGTTACCAGTTCCGGCTTTTGCAGTTCCTCCACCGTGGGTTTGCGGTACAGAATGCAGTCATTCAGCACGATGGCCTGAAACTTCACGGGCATTTTGGAGATTGATTCCGAATGTCCGAGGAAAAGATAGCCGCCCGGCTCCAGCGTGTCGTAAAAGCGCTGTACGAGCGCGCGCCGGCGTTCTTCAGAGAAATAGATCAGCACGTTCATGCAAAAGATCATGTCCATCCGGCCGACGTAGACCGCGGATGCCAAATTCATCTGCGCGAAAGTGACGAACTTGCGCAGTCTGGGCTTCACTTGATGCCCTGAAGCGTTTTCCGTGAAATGTTCGGCCAGTTGGCGGGCATTCACGCTGGCCAGACTTCGCCCTTTGTACATACCGCGTTCCGCGTGTTTTAGTGCGTGCCGGCCAAGATCGGTGGCGAGAATCTCCACGTTCCAGGAATCGGTGAAGGAAAGCGAATCGGCGATGGTGATCGCGATGGAATAGGGTTCCTCGCCAGTCGAACATCCCGCGCTCCAGATGCGCAAGGTGCGGGGATTCTTCCAGAACTTTTTGACGTGCAATTCGGGCAGCACGCGCTTCTCGAACGCCTCGTAAACGCTCGGATACCGGAAAAAGCTGGTTTCCTGGGTCAGCAGCCCTTCGAGCAACGCTTCGTATTCGACATTTGACTTCCGCATGGCCCGCAGCAAATCAGTGCCACGCTCGAGCCCCTTCGCGCGCAGGTGTTCCTTCACGCGCGTAGAGAAAAACCGCGCCCGCGATTCGTCGAAGCGATATGCCCGTCCGCTCTTCAATCAGCATGCGGATCTCGCTCAACTCATGTTCACTCAGGCCGTGCGCCGGTCCCTGCCGTTCGTTCATTCCAGTCCCGCTTTTGCTCCGGCCTCTTGCCCGAGCAGAAATTCACTGCTTACCGCAGAGCGCCGGCTGGAACGGGCCGCTCGGATTCTTCCGGAACATTGCCGGTTTTGGACGTCGCGCGGAATTGCGCCAGCGCTTCGTTCAGTTGATCGGAAAGTTTCACGAGCTGGCTCACCGTCGCGACGGTGCCGCGGGTGCCCTGAGACGTCTGACGCGTGATGCTGGAGATAATCTGCATGGCGTGCGCCACACCTTCGGTGCCGCGCACCTGCTGTTTGGAGGCCAGCGAAATTTCCTGAACGAGTTCCGCCGACTGGCGCACCACGTTTGAAATGGCGTCCAGAGCGCGTCCAGCTTGATCCGCCAGCGTCGCGCCGCCTTCCACTTCCTTCGTGCCTTCTTCCATGACCACCACGGCTTCGTTCGTCTCCGCCTGAATCGCTTTGATGAGGGCCGCAATGTCCTTCGTGGCGCTGCGGCTGTGCTCGGCGAGCTTGCGAACCTCGTCCGCGACGACCGCGAAACCGCGTCCCGCTTCGCCCGCTCGAGCGGCTTCGATAGCCGCGTTCAACGCGAGCAAGTTGGTTTGCTCCGTGATGTCGTTGATGACGTTGATGATTTCCGAAATTTCCAGAGAGCGGTCGCCCAGCGATTTGATCTTCTTCGCCGTGGCCTGCACCGAAGCGCGGATGCGCTGCATGCCTTCGAGCGTATCGCGCACGGCGCGATTGCCCTGTTCGGCGGCGTCCAGCGCGCGGCGAGCCGCTTCCGCGCTGGCTTCCGCGTTGTTGGACACCTGCTTCATCGAAACCGTGAGTTCTTCCACGGCGCTCGACGTATTGGTGATTTCCTGATCCTGTTGCGTAGCGCCGGCCTGCATCTCATCCGCCGCCACAAGGATATTGTTCGAGCAGGCAGTAACTTCCATGGCCGCCTTGCGCACGCGTTCGAGAACCTTGGTGAAGTTGTCGAGCATGTAGTTGACCGAGTCCGCGACATTGCCGAGCGCGTCGTTGGTGACTTTCCCGCGCAGCGTCAAATCTCCGCGGGCCACCTGGTTAATGACGGTTAGCAGTTCCGTGATGCTGCGCTGCAAGGCATCGTTCGCATCCTGGTTGCTCGTCGCCTTGGAAACTTTGGCAACAGCGCGATTCAAATTGTCGGCAATGTAGCTAAGCTCGTCGCCGGTGGTGATTTCCACGCGAGCACGCGGATCGCCCGCGGCTATGCGCTCGGAAAATTGGGCGAGCTCTTGGACCGGCGTCAACAGCCGGCTTCCCAGCCGCCATGCCAGAAAAACGGCCATGCCGAGCGCCAGCAAGAGCGCCAGTATCACGGAGCCGCTCGCCCCGCTCGGCAACGCTGCGAAGTCGAACAGGGACGCTCCGCCGGATTGCCGCCCGGCGCTGTAAGCCAGGCCCAGCACGGCGAAAAGGATGACGCCATTCATCAGGACCAGCGTCCAGATTGTGGAACTCAGTCGCGATTTCATGCCTTCCTCCAAATCTCTACTGCGGCGCCCCTCTCCGCACGCGGCGGGGCTCCGGAAACTCGTTCTTGCAGGTTCAAATGCTGGGACCCGGAAACACCTCGAGCATTCTCCTCAGGTCAATAATCAGCGCCAGCCGATCGTCGTGCCGTAGCATTCCCGTGCAATGCGGCACATTTTCGGGAGCTTGCTCGAGCAGATCCTCGGTGTTCACCGAGTAGGTCCCGATTACTTCGTCCGCGGCTATGCCGATGCGCACATCGTCGTGATGGCCCTCGCCCTGGAGAGATGCCACCACGACATGCTTAGGCAGCAATCCCGGCCGGCGTCCCTCGGTGATGGCGATATCGATCAGCGGCACAATCGCTCCACGCAGATTGAAAATACCCGCCAGGTACGCAGGTCCAAGCGGCAGCTTCGTGAGCAGCGGCCAGTCCAAAACTTCCTCGACGTCCAGCACTGGCAGGCAGAATCGTTCGCGCCCGCTTCGGAAAACGCAGTACTGCGACTCCGGCGGCCGCTCTTCCATGGGCCCGAGCGCTTCGAGCAGGTCGTCCGTATCCGCGGGAAGCGGTACCAGGTGAAAATCTTCATTCATTGCCGAACCATCCTCAAAAGCTCCTCTACGCAAATCGCCGCACGGCACGCAATAGCTCTTCCCTCGTAAAAGGTTTGGTCACATAGCCATCCGCGCCTTGCTGCTGGCCCCAAAATTTGTCGCTCTCGGTGTTCTTCGACGTAACCAGAATCACCGGTATTGCCTGGTACTCCGAGTTATTCTTCAATTCCCGGCAGACCTGGAAGCCATTCCGCTTGGGCATTACGACGTCCAGCAAAATCACGCTGGGCCGCTCGATGGCGATCGCTTCTTCGACTCGTTCCGGGTCGTTTACGCCCACCAGCCGGTAGCCTTCATGTTCAAGAAAGCCCTGAATCAGCTTCACTTGCGAGGGCGAGTCATCGACGATGAGTACTTTTTTCTGCAGCATCGACATCTCCCCATAATTCTCCGCAGATAAGAGGTGCACGTCAGCAGCCAGCTTGGAGATTCTGCATGGGTCCTTGTCTATCTTATACAAGGGCTTATTTATGAGTGGGATACGAGGTAGTCAGAGCTGCTTAGCGGCGGCTCGCCGGCGATGCGGCTTCGTCTTCCGTCTCAGCTTGAGATGCAGTCTCAGCTTCCCGCATCTCGCTCGCCAGTGATGAGAATCTCTGCATGATCTCATTAATCCGCAGGGCCATGCTGTGGATCGTCTTAATTTGCGCTAGAGACTTCGAAGTGAGCTGGCCGGGCTCCAAGAGCAAGAGTTCGGCGTTGCCAAGCATGGAGGTCAGCGCGTTATTCACGCTGTGCTTCATGTCCATCATGTAACGGCCGAGCGTGGCATCGTGTTCGTTCTTGGCGGCGCGATGTTCGGCATGTTTTGAATAGCGCAGCGCTTCCGCACGGCGCAAGGATTCTCCCGCAACGAGCAGCAAGGTTTGCGCCCAGTCTTCCCGCAAGGGAATGTGAACCAGCCTGGGAAAGCGCGACCGCAACTGTCCAAATTCGCGGGAATCCGCCGGGACGCACAGAATTACCGCCGCCGCCGGCTCCAGGGATTGCAACACGCGAGGCAGCTTGCCTTCGAGTATCGGCCCAACTACCACCAGATCGTGGGGCACGGCTTCATGGTCTTTCCAGAGTTCGCTGCTGAGAACGGTAATTCCCGGTGCTTGCCGCTCGGCTTGCCAGCAAGCGGTAAGCAGGCGTGCAAATTCCGGCTCATCGGTCAGGATTAGTACGCTCGCGTTTCGCACAAAGAACCTGCTCCCAGGGTCATGGCCCGGCAAGACCTGAAAAAGATCCGTACCACTAAAGTTTTTCGGCTTCGTCCAGCGCCGAGAGTAACCGTTTCGTGCTGATGCCCAGATTTACCGCCGCTTCGGTGTCCTTCGCTTGCTTGGCGATGTCCACGCGTTCCTGGAGCCGCGAAGCTTCGATCCGGGCTATCGAGAGCGCTTTGTCCATGGACGTCGCGTTTCCCGATTCCTTTGCGGATTCCACAGCCGCTGTCACCATCGCCCGCGCCACCACCGCACGGCGCAGATCTTCTGCCGACGGTCCATCCTCGCTCACGAATGCGCTCACTTCCCAGGAGGACATCAGGATGCGCGCCGCTCCGATTTTGACGGTGGTCATGGAACGGCCGCGCGTCGGCGGCGTAGCAATCAACTGCTCCCAGATTTTTTCCAGGCACGTTTCAAAATCGAGAGTCGGGGAAGCCCCGGGGTTGCTTGCGCCTGCGGCAGAGGCTTTCGGTGGGTCCTGCGCGGCAGCCATCGTGGCTCCTGAGCCGCGTCTCAAGTCGCTTGATGACGCTGACTCGCGATGAGCATCGGGTTTTGCGGGGGATGCGGTGCTCTCAGGGGCCTTCGCGGCAATCTTTTCCAGGGCGTGTTCCACGTCGGCGCGCAGTCCCAGCAGCTTCTCAAACGTTTGATTCACCGAACGTTCCGTATAGTCCTTCTGAAACGGCTGTTTCCACTCGTCAGCGGTTTCGCGAATCTTGGCGAGAGGCTCCGATGCGGAGAGGCCGAAGTGCTGGCAGTTGATCGTCTTTGCCCCTGCCGCTTCAAGTTGTGCGAGGCCCGCGCGAATCGCGATCAGGTCGGCGTGCATCAGTTCGATGAACGTCCGCCGCAGCAGAAAATTGAATCGGACGAAGGCCAACAGCGCCGTGGGATCGTAGAACATCCCGCCGGCTGACTCCTTCACCTTGCGTCCCTGCTCGATGAAATTTGTTATCAGAATTTCCCGCAGGCTTCGGAAGTTTCCCAGCGTCTCGATCATCTTTTCGAGGGGTTCGCACCATTCCAGCGTAGTGACCGGCAAGTCGCCCAGGACAGGTTTCATGACTTGCGCTACTTCGGAAGGCTCGATCAACTTGTGGTAGATCTTCGGGGGGGCGCACAGCGCGAAATATTGCACCAGCAGGAAGTCGATTTTGTCGCGGTCGACGTTATTTTTCGAAGGTTTCTTCAGGTGCCGATGAATTAGCGCGCATAGACTGTTTTCATTGGCGTTCAGCGTGGTCGTTTGCAGCAGCTTGCGCAATTCGTGTACCGCGACCCGCTGGTCCATTTCATCCAGCCAGGATTCCACCTCGTCGAAAAGCTCCAGATCAGGCTTTTCCGGCAGATTCCTCTTTTCCACGGGAAAGGGAATTTGCACTTCGAGCTGCTTCCCCAGCGCAAGATAGATTGGAAAAACAGAGCGGTCCTCGACCCACTTTGCCTGCTTGGAGTTTGCGGGCTTCGACGGGCTAGGGATGTTGAGTGTTGAAGTCGTCTTGTTCACGGCTGTGTCACCCACGCGCAGGGGCCTCGTAGGAATCGAACGGCCACCGCTTTATGTCCTTCGTGATATTGCACGGCAATCACTGTTGCTTCCGCCGTGCATCCGTTCCGATCACGTT
The DNA here is from genome assembly GCA_963824515.1 of uncultured Acidobacteriota bacterium. Lineage (GTDB taxonomy): Bacteria > Acidobacteriota > Terriglobia > Acidiferrales > UBA7541 > Acidiferrum. Next base: position 303,845 of record CAWGPN010000022.1, on the reverse strand, counting down.
CTATACGCACCCGGTCATCAAACTCCAGGGGCAGACTGGAAAGAAAAATCGCATGGTCCGAGCCGCCATATTCGACTACCGTCGCTTCCCGCAAGCGTGCGCTCCCGGATCGCAATGCCGTGATCTGCACCGGGACGCGAACGGCAGTAGCGCGAGGGAAGAAGCGAGCCAAGCGTTCCGCGCAGCCCTGCCCGTTTCCGGTCAGGGTTGCTTCAGTGGATCGTGTCACGGCGCCTCTCAAGTCGGCTTACGGGAATCGAGCGTCCGTTGTGGTCTGGCACACGAGTTTCCACAATTGGACAGAACGTCCCCGCGTTAGAGATGCACGATGCGCGCCAAAAGAGTGGAATCGGCCGAAGCCCAGAAAGTCAAGAAAGGGAAAGACTTAGAATTTTCCGATCGATCGCGTCTGGCTCAGGCGTCTCACGCTGAAACGGTCTCGTCTCAGAAACTCGATGCTTTCGCATCTCGTACCGGCGGTTGAGACGTCATTCGGCAAGCGGTGCCGTCTCCTCCGAGACGTCTTCCGGCTCGCCGGGCCCCGATCTGAGCGGAATATGGTAACGCTTCAATTTGCGATATAAAGTCGCCCGGCTGATGCCCAGCATCCGGCCCGCGAGGGCTTTGTCACCGTTGGCCTGCTCGAACACCCGCAGAATCGTCATTTTTTCCATTTCTGCGAGAGCCGTCGTCGAGAGAGAGGCGACAGCCGGGTTTGCGGCGCCCGAAGCTTCCGTTTGGTCGCTGCGGATGGAGGGTGGAAGGTCAATCACGTCGATCACTTGCCGGTCCCCAAGCGTAATCGCCCGGGCGATGCAGTTTTCCAATTCGCGGATATTTCCCGGCCATTCATAGCTCAGCAAGCTTTTCATTGCCGCGGGCGTTACTTGCAGGTGAGAATCCGGCGCGTACCGGTCCAGAAAGTGATGCACGAGCATGGGTATGTCCGAGCGCCGGTCGCGCAACGGAGGCAGGTGCACGGTCACCACATTTAACCGGAAATAAAGATCCTTCCGAAAGGTTCCCTCGCGATAGGCAGCTTCGAGGTCGCGATTCGTCGCTGCGATCACGCGCACATCCACGTTTACGTTCTCATTGCTTCCCACTGGCCGAACTTCCTTCTCCTGAAGAACTCTCAAGAGCTTGGCCTGCATTTCGAGCGGGAGTTCGCCGATTTCGTCCAGGAAAATAGTTCCACCGTCGGCAGCCTTGAAAAGGCCCGCCTTGGATTTCGTGGCTCCCGTAAACGCCCCTTTTTCGTATCCGAAGAGTTCGCTTTCCATCAGCGTAGGTACCAGCGAACCAGAATCCACCGCGACAAACGGAGTGTGCGCCAGCGCGCCCCGGAAGTGAATGGCCCTGGCCACCAGTTCCTTGCCCGTTCCACTCTCTCCGGAAATCAAAACGGGAGTCCGCGTGTCCTTCAGGCGCGAGACCATCCGAAGCACGTCCTGGATGTTAGCCGAGGTGCCGATGATTCCATCGAGATTTTCTTCCGTGCTGACACGCTCCCGCAAAAACTCGTTTTCCGTCACCAGCCTGACCTTCTCGGCCATGCGCTGCAGCAGCAGCCGCATTTTTTCCACGCGGAAGGGTTTCTCGATGTAATCGTAAGCGCCCAATTTCATGGCATCCACGGCGGATTCGATCGAGCCGTGCCCGGTCATAATCGCGATTTCCGCGCGTGGCAGGACCATTTTTGCCTGTTTCAGGAGGCCCACTCCGGAAAGCGTCGGAAGCTTCAGGTCCGTCAGAATGAGATCCGGAGCGTCGGCATCCAGTTTCGCCAGCGCCGCTTCGGCGCTTTCTGCTTCCGTGCACGAATACCCCAGGGTGCTGCCGATGGTCATGCACAGCTTGCGGATGCTCTGTTCGTCGTCCACTACCATCAGCCGTATTTTTAGGTCGTCGCTCATGGTTTTCCGAATGTTTTCTCCACTATCGACATTAACCGCTGTACCCGGAACGGCTTCTCGATGCAAGGCGTCCCGCTCCGTGTCAACAACGCCTGCGTCTCGCTGTTGGCCGTGTCCCCACTGATGAGAATGATTTTTGAGCCAAGCTCCGGCCGGTGCTCCTGGATCCAGTCGTGCACTTCCGCGCCATTCACCGCACCCGGCATCCGAATGTCGGAGATCACGCCTCCGTAATCCCCTTTTGCGAGGTACTTCAGCCCTTCCGCGCCGGACGAAGCGTTCACCACGGAGTATCCTTTTCGCTCCAGCGCAGCCTTCAAAAAAGCAATCACGGACGGCTCATCTTCTATCAGCAGAATCGGCGGCGTCTGGGCGGCCGCTTCGGAGGTCATCGCCCAGCTCCTTTTGCAGCCATGCCTGGTATCTCCGCGGCGATCGGAATCCGGACGACAAACGTGCTCCCGCCGCTATCGGCGTTATTCCAGCACTGAATCTCTCCGCCATGCGCTCGCACAATTCCATAGCAGATGCTCAGTCCCAGCCCCGTCCCTTTGCCCGGTTGTTTCGTCGTGTAGAACGGGTCGAAAATGTGCTGTGGGTCAGCGATGCCCGTGCCGTTATCGGTCACCACCACTTGCACGCTATTGCCGCCCCGCTCCGTGCGAATGGCGATCCGCCCGCGACGCCCCGTCTCTTGCATCGCGTCGTAAGCATTGTTGAGGATATTCAGGAAGACCTGCTGAAGCTGCTGTGCGTCGCCAAGCACTGGCGCAAGCGCTTCGTCGAACTCCTCGCACACCTCGACTCCATGGCTCGAAAAATCATAGCTGCGCAGTTTGATCGTCTGACGCAGCACGGTATTCACTTGCACGGGTTCGCGCTGCACGGGCCGCTGCCGCGCGAAGCTCAGCAAATCCTGCACAATGTCTTTTGTCCTCTGCGTCTCCTGCAAAATAATCTGCAGGTCTTCCCGCGCCGCGGCCGGCACCTGAGGATTTTCGAGCAGAAGGTCGGTGAACCCCAGAATCGCCGCCAGCGGATTGTTCACCTCGTGGGCCACGCCGGAAACCAGCCGCCCGATCGTTGCCATTCTTTCCGAATGCGCCAATTTGGCCTGCAGCAGTACCGCGTCCGTAATGTCCGTCATCACCACAACCACGCTGTTTACCGCGCTCTGCTCGTCGCGCATAGGGCTCAGGCTGATCGAAAAGTGTCCCATGGTCCCATCGCCGCGCCTCACCTGCAGCTCCAGGTTTTCCACCTGTTGGCCATTCGCCGTGGTATCCAGGGCCGCTTCGAAATCCCCCCGGTGCGATGGCTCTACCCACTCGACAAGGCGGTGCCCAATTAACTCATCCTCGCGGTAACCTGCATCGTAGCACCGCCGGTTGGCATAACTAATCAGCCCCGCGGTATCCAGCACAAGGATCATGCTCTGCGTGGTGTTCAGGATTTTCTGGTTGAAATCTCGTTCCCGCTGTAATTGCGATTGAAACGACTTTTGCTCCGTTACATCCAGCATTAACCCGCGAATCTGCGCGATGCGCCCCTGGGCGTCGCGTACCGCAGTAATGTTTTGCAGCGTGTGCAGCAGCGCGCCATCCTTGCGGCGCAAAGTCTCTTCGTAGTTGCGCAGGACGCCGCGCTTGGCCAGCGCTTGCAGGAACCGTTCGCGTGCCGAGGGCGCCGGATATAGGTGCGGGCTCACGTCCGCCTGCAACATTTCCTCCCGCGATGCATAGCCCAGCATGCGCACCATAGCGTCGTTCACATCCAAGAATCGCCCGTCAGGGGTAGCAAAAAAGAGCCCTTCCTGAATGCTGTCGAACAGCTCACGGTATTTCCTTTCCGCTTCCCGGCGGTCCGTAATGTCCTTCAAGACGTGGATGGTTCGAGTATCGTCTTCCGCCGCGCCCGGCGCTCTCGACGTGGACACAAGAAAAATGCGCTCCGCCGATGCTGCTACGTACTCCTCGCGGGCCCTTTGCGTGTCGCGGCAGAAGGGACAGGGAAGTTCGCTCCCAGTCTCCGCGATTTGGCGCAAACTACTCATCGCCTCGCCCACCAGCGCAACTGGGGGCACGCCGAGATGCGATGCCAGCGAGCGATTCGTCCGCAGGATTTTCCAGGCGCGGTCGTGTACCACGATGTAATCGCTTATTGCGTCTATGTCCTCAACCCACTGCCGCTTGGACTTTTCGAGCTGCGAGAACCGCCTGAAATTTTCGAGCGACAGCGCTGCGTGGCTCGCGAGTGCGTTCAGCAACTTCTTCTCTCCGCCATCCAGGCTCTTCCGCCGCCGCAGCAGGCAAAGCATTCCAAGCCGTTCGCCGTCGCTGGCGATAATGGGTACGAAAACTGCCGTCATCGCTCCCGCCCTGCTCCTCTCGGGCGCGGTGTCCCCCGACAGCAATGGCCGGACACCGCCGGCAGCCTGGCTTTCGCGCGCCGATGCAATGATCCAACTTCGCAAGGCCGCGCTCATAGGCTTCTGACTCTCGCCCGCCGAGTACAGATCGGTTTCGCGTACACGAAATACAGCAACGCCGCCCCACTCCGCATGCAGCATCCGAGCCGCACGCCCCGCAAATCGCTCCAGGAATTCCGGAAGTCGCCTTGACTGGGCGGCATCAACAGCCAATTCCATCAGTTCTTCCGCTTGCATCGAGGGTGGAGGAGCGGGAGTTGCCTTTTTTAAGCGCGTGGCTAAATGCGAAGGCCGCTTGGATTTTGTTTCTCGCATCACGGGTTTGGGGAGGACGCGCGTCTCAATTTGAGTTCGGTGGAACATAACCACCCTAGCGAGCAATCTCATTGTGAGTCAACCCACGTTCTCGGGGTCGTTGTTGAATCGTCCACTCTCGAATCGGGGTCCGCAAGCTAGCGTCTCAGCATGAGACCCTGCCACGTCAAGATCTGTATGTCTGAGACACACAGGTCCTCATCAAGTGCAGCTCTCTCGCCTGAGCCTACACGCTAGCTATTCATTCTATGTCACTTGCAGCGCACTCGAGGAACGGGAGTGTGCAACGGCTATCGCTCCCGGGCATGGCCCCCGACGTGCCTTTCCTAAAGCGGGGTTTTCCCGTTCTTAGGAGGGTAGTTTCCATGAGATCTGTAAGGAGAAGGATTCTCCGCGCAATCGCGGTAAGCGCCATCGGCCTTGGGATAGTGGCCTGCAGCTTTGGGCAAGCGGGGACCACGGGTGCCGGCAAGCGCAAAGTCAAATCCAAAGTGTCGCCCGCTTATCCTGAACTTGCCAAACGCATGGGCGTGACGGGCAAGGTAAAAATTGAGGTTGTAATCACGCCAGACGGCCACGTCAAGAGCACTCGAGTCATTGGCGGCCATCCGCTTCTGGTCCAGGCGTGCCAGGAAGCCGTCAAGGAATGGCGATTCGTCGCCGGACCGGAAGAGACTACGCAGATCGTTGAATTTGATTTTAGCGCGCCAAACTAGGGAGTTCAGAAAAACGGCAGAAGCGATGGAAAGCAAACCGCGTCGCCGGGGGAGTGGAGGCATTTTGCAATGACGATCGGGAAAAGACTGTACGTCGGGTTTGGTGTGATTCTGGGCATTTTGGGTTTGTTGTTCCTGGTGAACATCGCTGCGGGCATCAAGGAGCGGTCCGTTCGCGCGGACTACAAGTCTGCCCTCGGAAACGTCGGCATCATCCAATCAGTGAGTGACCAGATCATGTTGAACCGCGACAACATGAGCAACTACCTGTTGAGCGGCGATCCTCGCGACGAGGAAAAGGTAAGGAAAGGCTTTTCCGACGTCAGCGATCTCATTAGGCGCGGCGAGGCGCAAACGACCGCCGATAACGTCAAATCGGCCCTGGTCCAAGTCGAAAACAATGAATCGAACTGGGCCGACAATTTTGCCAAACCGCTTATCGCCAAACGCCACCAGGTGGATTCCGGCGATGCCACCGTCTCGGACTTGCAAATTTTTTATCTCCAAAAAGATCCGTCCTCCTGGCTTACCAAGTCATCCTCGATTCTGGACCAAACCAGCACTGAGATTAAGAAAACTTCGGAGGAGATATCTACCTCCGCGGACCATGCCAGCATCTTCAGCTTTGTCGCGACAGTGTTAGGCACGTTCCTCGCTTTAATCTTCGGCCTCGGTGCGGCTTATAAAACCGCCAAGTCCATCTCCGAGCCGCTCACTCACCTCATCACGGTGGCCCGCGAGATTGGGGATTCCGGCGACCTCGACCAAAACATCGACATTCACCGTAATGATGAAATCGGCGCGTTAGCCACGACATTCAACAACATGGTGGCCTACCTGAAAGAAATGGCCAGCGTTTCCATGTCCGTCGCCGAAGGCGATCTGACGGTGGAAGTCGTGCCCCGATCGAAGCGCGACACGCTCGGCAACGCCTTCCTGCGCATGTCCCATGGTCTTCAGGATCTGGTCCGCACGACGCGCGATTCGGCCGGCCAGGTCTCCGCGGGCTCCAATCAGGTTGCTGGAGCCGCGGACGAATCCGCGAAGGTTAGCGTGCAGGCGTCCTCCGCGATTGAAGAAGTCACCAGCACGATGCACGAAATGAGCATCAACGTGCAAAACGTCGTGAAGAACACGCAAGTCCAGGCCTCCAGCGTCGCGGAAACATCCGCTTCCATCGACCAGATGGTCACTTCGATTCAGCGAGTGGCGGACACCGCAAAAGTCCTTCTCGATATCGCCAATCGTTCCCGCGAGGAAGTCGTAACCGGCATTCAGACCATGGAGAAAGCCACCGACGGCCTGAACCGCACCAACAAAGCCATTCAATCCTCCGCGGAAATCATCAATATCCTGGGCCATCGCGCCGATGACATCGGCAAAATCATTGAAGTTATCGATGACCTTGCAGAACAAACCAACCTGCTCGCCCTGAACGCGGCCATTGAAGCGGCCCGCGCCGGTGAGCATGGTTTGGGTTTCGCCGTCGTCGCCGACGAAGTCCGCAAACTGGCCGAAAAATCCACGCAATCCACCAAGGAAATTGCCGACCTGATTGAGAGCATCCAGCGCGAAGCGCGCCAGGCGGTCGAAAACATGGAGCGCAGCACGCGCATCGTCGAAGAGGGACTGAGCCTCGGCAACGATCTCGGCAGCGCTCTTCACAAAATTTCCAACGTCGTCACCGAAGTGTACAAGTTCTCTCAGGAAATTGGCGCGGCCACCAACGAACAGTCCGTCGGTTCCTCGCAAATCGCCAAAGCCACCACCCGACTCACCGAAATCACCCAGGAAATCAGTTCGGCGGTCGAAGAGCAAGCCTCCGGAGCGCAAGCCGTTGTCCGCGCCATGGACAAGATGCGCGAGCTCGTTCAGCAGTCGGCCTCCAGTTCCACGGAGCTTTCCGCCGCGGCCGAACAGATGCTTAAACTTTCCCGCAATTTGCTCGATAGCATGGACCGTTTTGTCCTGGACCGCGGCGCGCAAGGCCACGGGCGCCAGGCAGAGTCCGGCGTTTCGCGTCGCGGGCGCCAGAGTTCCGCACGAGAGCGCGAGCAGGAATATGCCGAGCTCGTTCGCTCCTGAGGCAGCGGAGATAGCCTGATGGAAAAGGAATTACAAATTGTCGGGTTCCGCATCGGAAATGAAACCTACGGCGTGCTCATCGGCGCCGTACGCGAGATTGTCCGCGTTCCGGAAATTACCGCTGTCCCCAGCGCGCCGGACACCGTCGAGGGCGTGATCAATCTACGGGGGAAAATCATTCCCGTGATGGATCTGCGCAAGCGCTTCGGCCATACCGAAATCAAGCCGGACAAGAAAAACCGCATTCTGGTCGTCGAGCTGGAGAAAAAGATGCTCGGCCTGATTGTGAACTCCGCATCCGAAGTCTTGAAGATTCCGCCATCGGAAATTGAAGCCCCAGGTTCCGTCTTTGCCGACGGTGAATCCGGGTATGTCACCGGAGTCGGCAAACTCAATGGCCGCCTTATCATCCTGCTCGATATTTCCAAACTTTTGCATCGGCCGGAACTCAAACGACTCGAGGAGGCCGCGGAAACCGTCGCTATCGCAGATTAGCGCTGCCCCTCCACGCATCGGGGCCAGCCGAACTGACGGATTGCCGCTCATTTCATGGGAACTCTAACCGCTCAAATCCAGCTTACCGAACCTGAACTCAAGCTTTTGCAAACGCTGGTCTATCAAGAGTGCGGCATGTTTTTCGACGAACGCCGCTCTCATTTTTTGAAAGATCGCTTGCAACGGCGGCTCAAGGCTTGCCAGCTCGATTCTTTCTACAGCTACTACCGGCTACTCACCAGCCGCGAAGGCCGGGCGGAATTGGCCCTGCTTCTCGAAAATCTCACGGTCAACGAAACGAGCTTTTTCCGCAATAAGCCGCAACTCGATCTTTTGCAAAAGAACGTCTTGGAAGATCTGTTGCGCAAGAAACAGGAACGGCGCGATTGGAGCCTTCGCGTATGGAGTGCGGGTTGCTCCAGCGGCCAGGAACCCTACTCCGTCGCCATTTTGATCTGCGACGCCCTCGCCTACTACTATCTCCGGAATCCTCTCCCTTTCGACATGCCTTCGCCCAAGCCTTTAATCCCGCCGCCCTGGAAGCTGGAGATTGTCGCTTCGGACATCAGCTACGCCAGCCTCCGGGTCGGCCAGGAAGGCGTCTACACCGAGCAGCAGATGGAACCGGTCGATTACACCTGCCGCCTGCGCTACTTTGAAAAGTCCGGCGAGAAGTACGCTATCAAGCCGCAACTCAAGCAACTCGTCCAGTTCGACTTTCACAATCTCAAGACGGAATTTTTGCCTCGCCGCAACGACATTATTCTTTGCCGCAACGTGATGATCTATTTCGACGAAGCGGAACAAAAGCGGCTCATCGACAAGTTCTGGCACTGCTTAAATCCCGGAGGCTATTTGTTCGTGGGCCACGCGGAGAGTCTATTTGGCCTTACGCAAAAATTCCGGATGGTGCACGAAAACAACGGCACCGCCTATCAGCGCGTGGAGGCATCTTCTTGAGCAAAGCTCCCGAAGATCGCAACCCCGAGCTTCGCGCTCTCTTCTTTGAAAGCGCGAACGAACTCCTGCAATCTCTCAACGAGGCGGGGCTCGAGCTCGAGGCGCATCCCGCGGACGAAGAGGTCATTCGCCGCGTCCGCCGCGCTGTGCATACGCTCAAGGGCGATTCGGCGGCTTGTGGATTTCAAAAGTTAAGCGAGCTGGCTCATGAACTCGAAGATATCCTCACTCCCCAGGTCGCGCAAAAGCATGGTTCTCGCTTTGCCGAAGTGGTCCTCGCGGCCGCGGATTCTTTCGAAGCGATGCTTTCCTCGTATCAACGGGGAAAAAAGCTACCATCACTCGAAACGCTTCACGGCCTGATTCGCGGCCTGCTGGTGGAAACGATTCCCGCTGCCGAAACTCCGAAATCCACTGGAGCCGTGCCCGCTAATTTCGCCTGGACCGAATATGAGCAGCTCATGATCGCCGAGGCTGTTCACCGCGGCGAATCGGTCTACAACGTCGCCCTGCGCATTGATCCGAACAGCGTCATGCGCGCTGCCGCCTTTCAGCTTATCCGCAACGTTCTTCACGGTTGTGGAACGCTGATCGCTCTCCGTCCGGAAGACAACCTCGCTGTCGCCGACGTCGAAATTGTCGAGGCCGCAGTTGCCAGTGGTAAGTCCCAGCAGGCAATCAAGAAGCGCTGCCGAATTCCTTCTGTCGTTTCCGACGTTCGCGTCGAACGTGCCACAAGCGTGGCAACGCCGGAGCATGAACTTCTCGGCGATCTTTTGGAAGCTCAGGCGGCGCAACTCGTGGCGGATGCCCCAGAGCACGCCGATCCCGGTGAATCCGCCAAAGCCGGCGTTGCTGGTTCAGCGGCGGCTTCCGTTGTCGAAAGCACCCTTCGCGTCGAAGCCAATCGCATTGACGCGGTCATGAATCTCGTCGGCGAATTGATCATCGGCAAATCCATGCTGCACCGCGCCCTTACCGAATTTGACCAGCGCCATGCGCGTGATCCCGTTCGCGCCAAGCTAGCCGATGCACTCGGTTTTCAATCCCGGGTCCTTGACGAACTCCACAAATGCGTCCTGAAAATTCGCATGGTACCCGTCGAGCAGCTTTTCCGCCGCTTCCCTCGCGTCGTGCGCGATGTCGCCAAGCAGTGCGGCAAAGATGTGGCATTGGATATCTCCGGGCAAAACACCGACCTCGACAAAAGCATTCTCGACGCTCTCGGCGAGCCTCTCATGCATCTCGTGCGCAATGCTGTCGATCACGGCATTGAGCCTGCTGAGGAAAGGATCGCCGCCGGTAAGCCCGCGCGAGGCACCGTCTACCTCAACGCTTATCATCAAGGCACTCAAGTGGTCATCGAAGTTCGCGACGACGGGCGCGGCATCGATCCAGCGCATGTCCGCCAGCAAGCCGTGAGGCAGGGAATCCTCAAGCCCGAAGAAGCAGCTCGCCTTACCGAACAGGAATCTCTCAATCTCATCTTCGAATCGGGTTTCAGCACCGCTTCCGAGGTCACCGAAGTTTCGGGACGCGGGGTTGGCATGGACGTGGTGCGCAGCGTTCTGGACAAGCTGAAAGGCACGGTCCAGATTTCCACTCAAAAAGCGCGCGGTGCCAAGTTTCAATTGCGCGCCCCGTTAACCCTCGCGAGTATTCAGACGCTTCTCTTCCGCGTCGGCGGCCGCCTCTTTGCCGTCCCACTCTCATCTGTCGTCGAGATCTCGCGCATCCATGAACAGGACGTCCATCGCGTGGATCAGCGTGAAGTTCTCCAGCTGCGGGATCAAATTCTCACGCTTGTGCGTCTCGAACATCTAAGCCGTCTCCGCGCGATCGATAGCGAGCCCAAGAAGAAGAAGCATTTTGTGATCGTCATCGGCTCTGCCGAAAAACGTTTCGGCCTCGTCGTCGACAGCATGGTCGGGGAAGAGGAACTGGTCATCAAGGCTCTCCCGAGCGACATTGTTTCGAGCGACCTCGTCAGCGGCGCTTCCATTCTTGGTGATGGCACGGTTGTCCTTATCCTGAACGTGCCCGCGGTTCTTTCGCGCCTCTCTCGCGCCGTGCCCCTGGGAGCGATCGCATGAGCGAGCGCATTAAAGTTCTCGTCGTGGATGATTCCGCCCTCATGCGGAAGCTGATTCCGTCCATCCTCGCCCGCGACCCCGCCATCGAGGTTGTCGGCACCGCCATGGACGGCGCTTTCGCCCTGAAAAAAATCGAAGAACTGCGCCCAGACGTGGTCACGCTCGATCTTGAAATGCCCCGCATGGATGGCATGGAAACTCTCCGTTTGATCATGCGTCGTGCCCCCATGCCCGTCGTTCTCTTTAGCACGCATTCCAAGGAAGGCGCCTACGCCACCCTCAAGGCTCTCGCCCTCGGCGCTATTGATTTTGTCCCCAAGCCGCGGGACGCTGCTGCCGGGCACCTCGATTCCATCGCCGAGCAGCTAATCGAAAAGATCAAAGTTGCCAAGCGCGCTGCCGGCCGCAAATTGCCTGCTGCCGTCGTTTCGGATGATCCACCGCGGCACAAAAAAAAGACAGCCCGCGCCGCCCTTCCCCCCAATCGCATCATCGCCATCGGCATCTCCACCGGCGGGCCAAACGCACTTCAATACGTTCTTTCTCAGATTCCCGGCGATTTTCCTGCCAGCATCGTTGTCGTCCAGCACATGCCGGAAGGCTTCACCGAAATGTTCGCCAAGCGCCTCGACGAATGCTGCGCCATCGATGTCCACGAGGCGCGCTCCGGAGATCTTCTCATTGCTGGCCGCGTTCTCATCTGCCCCGGCAACCGCCACATCATGGTTCGACGCATGCCGCGCGGTGACATGGCCGTTCTTTCCGACGGCGCTCCCGTCAATGGCCACCGTCCATCGGCCGACGTCTTGTTTCATTCCGTGGCCCAGCAATTTGGTCCCACCGCCATCGGGCTCCTGATGACCGGCATGGGCGAAGACGGCGCGGAAGGGCTCGGTGCGATTAAGGATGCCGGCGGCATGACCCTTGCGCAAAGCGAGGATACTTGCGTCGTCAGCGGCATGCCTCGCGCCGCCATTTCCAAGGGCTACGCAAATAAAGTGATTGCGTTGGACAATCTGCCTGGCTACCTGGTTCAAAACTATGGTGGCGATCGCGCCAGCTCCGAAAAATTCGACAAGCTCGATAAGAACGATAAGAACGAGAAACCGGAAAGGACACCCGTTTCTTCCCATCGCACTTAACACCGTGCCGGGAGAAGGAGAAGGCCATGCAACAATTTGCCGCTCTGTTACGGAAAGACAATCAACCCGTTCGCTATCTGGTGGTGGACGACTCCGTTTTCGCCCGAAAGAACATCATCAAGATGATTGAGATGTTCGGCGGCGAAGTCGCCGGAGAAGCCGGCGATGGACTCACGGCCATCGCGGAGTTTAATCGCACCAAGCCGGATATCGTGCTCATGGACATCACCATGCCGCAGATGGAAGGCATCGAGGCCGTCGAGCGCATCGTCCACCAGCATGGCGAAGCGCGCATCGTCATGGTCTCCTCGGTGGGCTACCAGGAAAATATTCTCGCCGCTCTCCAAAAGGGCGCGAAGCACTTCGTGCAAAAACCCGTCAAGCCCGAAGTCCTTTACGAAATTCTACGTTACGTTCTCAGTGACGATCCCAACACTACTGGCGCGCCCGTCGCCTTCGCAGGAGAAAACCGAGCATGAGAATGGAACTCATCCAGCCGTTCATCAATGCCGCCGACGCCGTCTTCGCCGAGTCGCTTCAGTCGCCGACCAAAATCCTCGACCTGTCGATGGACGAGGACACCTATCGGCGCAAAGGCGTCGCCGCCCTCATCGCCATCAAAGGCGAGATCGAAGGCCGCGTCATTCTTGATCTTTCGCCCGAAGTTGCCATCAAGGTCGCCAGCTATCTGGCCGGCGAGGAAGTTCCCAGCAGCGATCAGGTTGTACGCGAAACCGTCTGCGAACTCGCGAACATGGTTATCGGCAATTCCGTCACGCTTCTCAACGACCAGGGGTTCCGTTTCAAAGTCTTCCCGCCCGAAATTCACATGAATGAAGAAGGTCTCACCGGCAGCGCCGACACCGAAGCCATGGTCATCGCCATCGAGACTCCGTGCGGCCTGGCCTATCTCAACATTTCGATGCACTACCTGCATCGTCGCCGCCAGGAACGCGACACTGCGCATGTCATGGACTGATTCTCGAACGATTTTCTGAGCTGCTCTTCTTTGGTGGGAAACTGGTTTAATCCGCAGAATCCAACGGCGGCCGAATATAAGCGGCTCCGTGCCGGTACAATCCCACCGAGGGAATCGCCTGCGAAAACACAATCCGTATCGGGACAAAAATCGCCCCGCTCCCTGGCGTGAACGGCACCGCCACTTCCACCCGCGAACCCTCTTCGTATTTATTCCGGCTGCGAAAACTCAGTCCGCCTTTCGACAAGTCCTCGCACACCGCCACTTCTTCCTGAAATCCTCGTCTCCGGATGCAGGCGAGTACACGCGCTTTCACGCGCGTCCGGTTCCGCCTCGGAATCACCCGCTCTTCGATTGTCTGCGGATGCGCGGCTCCCGCTTCCGGAGTCCTAATTTCCGATTGCGCCTCGATCCAGATCGAAGGCGTGTCGCAATGCTTGCAAAGCCTCGCCACGCATTTCCGTGCTTCGAAGGACTTCAGCTCCAGCTCGTTCAAGTACACCACTTCGCGCCTCTGGCAGAATCCGCATTCCATCAGCAGCCTGGCCAGCGCTTCGTCGGCCTTGTGGGGCGAAGGAAAGTCGATGTCCCAGAAATCCGCTCGTGGCTCCGTAAGTTGAATCGCATAGAGAAATCCGGCCGGTTCCTGATCGATTTCCGCCACCACTCGCGCACGCGCGGTCTTCACCTGATCGCCCTCAATCCGTCGTAGGGCAAGCTCCTGGCCTGCCGTCAGCTTCTCCCCTAGCCGGATTACTCCCCCATTTCGGCTCACCAGCATCGTTTCCGCGACCTGCTTGACCGCCGCTCCCTCGCCCGTTGTCCACGCTGCCTCCACGGGCATGTGGAAACTCACGCGGTCGCTCTGCCGCAGTCCGTCGCTTCTCATCGTTTCGTTTATCATGGGGGAAGTCTGCCGTCTCAGATTACCATCCTCCTCCGCGGCCAGATTTCCCGCCTCACTCCCCATTGTCGTACCAACTAATATCTTGTGTTCCTACTGCCTGCGCGCTCCAGGGACTTCCCCCTATTGCTTCTTTCGCTCAACCGCCCTTCACAAGTCCACTATCTTTTCGCCATCTCTGGCACTTTATTAGTCAGAGGGGAACGCTTTCCTGGTTCATCCTGACGCTCTATTCCCCGGCCTAAATGACAGTGGGCAACGTGATCTCAATGAACGACAGAACCGCCGATGGCGCGTCGCACAAAGTAAGCCTCCGCGACCGCCGTTACGCTATCCGATATCCTTTTGCGGCTGACGCGGAAGTTCTCGACCTCGAATCCGGCGTGCGCTCCGCGGGCGTCACCTCGGACCTCTCCCTAGGCGGCTGTTTTATCTGTACGAGCAAGCCGCTTGCCGTGAAGTCCCGTACCCGTGTCACTTTAACGCGCAAAAACGAGAACGTCGAAGCCCTCGCGACGGTGCGCATCGTCAAGCCCAAAATCGGCATGGGCCTCGAGTTCATTGACGTCGAACCCGCCTCCATCGCTATCCTCACCCGCTGGCTGGAACACCTCCGCCGCGTCCGCTAGATATCGCGCGCATTACTGGAAAGGATCTTTATCCCTCGCTTTATCACTGCGCTCGGCGGCAAGCCTATCAGCTCTAATTATCGTCTCTCCCTTATGCGGCCAATTTGCGAGTCCTACTGGGGCGTGTCCAACGGGTGTTTGCTTCGTTCGTAAAATTCGTTCTGCAATTTCAGGCTTTCCTGATCGGCCTTAATCGCGCGAATGGCTTCAACGATCGAGGCGATCCAGTGCTGCATGTTCCATTCGCCGAGTGCCTTTGTCGCAACGGAACCATCGCCGGAATAGTGATTTGGAAATCTCGCATACCACCAAATTCCCGTGTAGACATCTTCAGGCAAGTTCACGCGTTTCTGGTCGGAGCCGGATTCGCTGGTGGCGCGGTCCAGATGCACGAGATCGGGCCGCGAGACGAGAGTGTTCGACGTTTCGTCTTCGCCGGCGTGATAATCAATCCCGGTCGATTTCTTTCCCGGCCCGCCGGGGTTGCTTCGCTCGCCATCCTGGATGTACACAACGTAGTCATGCGGAGTATCCATCTGGATTTGTGCGAAAAACGGTAGCAGGTGCTCGTTTCCGCCGTGGCCGTTGACGATAAGAATCTTCTTGCATCCGTTGCGCGCCATCTCGTCGGTGGTTTCCTGGAGCAGCTTCAATTGCAGATCCGCGCTGTAGGCAATGGTTCCGGGCTGGTGTTTTGCTTCGAAAATCTGTCCGAAGTAATATTCGGGAAAAACCACCGCGTACTCCTGTGCCACCGCTTGCAGCGAAGCGTAGCGCACGTTCAGCAAATCTGTTCCCAGCGGCAGATGCGGCCCGTGTTTTTCAAGAATGCCAAACGGCAGCAAACAAGTTCCCTTCGATTGTTGAATGGCCTGACGGAAATCCGCGGCCGTCAACTCCTCCCACTTCGCCGAGAGCTTGGCTTGCGCCCGCGCGCCGCTGGCGCACGGCAAGGCCATTGCTCCGAGCACAAGAATCGAAAAGACCAGCGTTGCACGTCGCATCATTTCTCATCCCTCCTGTTGCCGCGAATTTTAACGCCAGGAGAACGAAATCGCACTATTAAACCGATTTTATAACGGGCGTTACCGGCCAAACGCGGGGAGCGTGACGATCAGAGCTTTGGCGCCATTCCAAAGAATTTGCACGCCGATGCAGACCAGCAAAAACGAAGAAAGGCGCATGATCACGGTCATGGCCGTCTCTCCCAGCGCGCGAGCCAAGCGCTCCGCAAACCCATAGCAAAGATAGATGCTCGCGGCGATGATTGCCGATCCGATGAGCACAACGAGAATTCCGAGAAAGTTCACGCTGTTGTGGCGGGGCAAGTCGGCGCCAAGTGTGATGGCAACGGAGATTGACCCGGGACCGACTGTTAAAGGCAAAGTCAGCGGATAGAAGGCGCTCCTGAACTCGTCCTGCGGCAGGACATCTTTCCGGACCCCCGTATTTTGCTTTTCGCGTTCGTCCTCGTGGCGATGCAACATGGTCCAGCCTGTCGAAATCACGATCAGTCCTCCGCCGACCTGAACCACGGGAAGGGAAATGCCGAAAAAACTGAGGATGTGCGTCCCAATCAGGCAAGAACAAACCAGAAGGAAAAAACTGTTCATGGCCACGCGGCGCGCGAGAGCGCGGCGTGCGGAAGCCGAATATCCCCCCGTCAGAGTAAGGAAGATGGGGCTACCGCCCAGTGGGTTGACGATAGGGAATAAAGCGCTGAGGATCAAAAGGGTGCTTTTTGCGGCTTCCAGCAAATCAGTTCTCCGAGAGAGGGAGTATAGCCGAGCCGGGATTGGCGTCCTAATGCGCCTTGCATCTTTGAGATCTGGGCGGACAAAAAACGGTCAAAGCGCACGTTCAGCGGGTTGAGCGAGCATAGCCGTGGACCTACGTGAGCGGTCAGCATGTCCGTATTGCCGACGGGCCTTGCTCGTGAAGGAGAACGTGCGCTAGAGTCGCGGTTCAAGTTTGGGGAAGACGATGGCAAAACTAAGAAAAAAGATTCGAAAAAAGTGGCCGGCTCCGGGAGAAAAGGTCAGGATTCTCATTCCCCGAGCTCGCATTCACCGGCGGATTCAAGAGCTTGCAAAACAAATTCGCCGGGACTTTCCGGACGAGCCGCTTCTTTTGATCGGCGTCCTTAAAGGGGCGGTTTTTTTTCTCTCTGATCTTGCGAGGGGAATTCCAGGCGAGGTGTCGCTCGATTTCATCGCCGTATCAAGCTATGGAAAAGATACGCGATCTTCCGGACAGGTAATGCTGACAAAAGACCTGGACGCCAGCATCGAAGGACGGACCGTCATTGTCGTGGAAGATATTTTGGATACCGGAATGACGCTGCAATACCTCTTGCGAGTTCTCGAGCAACGCAAGCCGAAGCGCTTGCGGGTCGCGGTACTTTTGGATAAGCCGGAACGGCGCATCGCGGCCGTGCAGGCGGACTACGTCGGATTCAGCATCCCGAATGAATTCGTGGTCGGCTTTGGGCTGGATTATGCCGAGCGCTACCGCAACCTGGAGGGAGTCGGAGTGCTCACTCTGAAGTCTCCGGACAAAGCACAAAAATCGAACGATTGACCTCCGGGCGCGGGTTCTCCCGGCGCCTCCCGGCTGGCCTCAGCCCGCTTGGAATACGCTGCGGCGGACCTGCGGCCGTCCTGCGCCTGCCTGCTATAATGGAATGAGTTCATGAATCCCACCAACGAACCCACAGACGTGACGGCCACACAGACGGCAGCCACAGAACCGGCGGCCGCGGGGACGGCGGAAGTTTCCGCAGAAGTTTTGAATACCCTTGCGGAAATCGGCGAAGAGGTCAACGCCTCGCTCGATCTGGACGAGGTGCTGGCCCGCAGTGCGGCACTGATCAAAAGGCACGTCGACTACGAAATCTTCGGTGTGCTTATGCTCGAAGGGAACGGCGCGTATCTCAGGCACCGATTTTCCATCGGCTACCCCCTGGAGCTCGCGGAGAATCTGCACATTCCCGTCGGGCAGGGAATCACCGGGACGGCGGCGTCCACAGGACATTCCGTGCGCGTGGGGGACACCTCGAAATACGAACGATACATAGACGCCATAGAGAATGTGCGTTCGGAGCTGGCCGTGCCGCTGATGCTGCGCGGGAAGTGCGTGGGCGTGCTCGATATTCAGAGCCGGCATCTGGATTACTTCACGCCGGAACAGCAGAGCATCCTCACGCTTCTTGCAAGCCGCCTGGTGGTGGCCATCGAAAATGCGCGCTTGTTCCAGCGCGTGCGGACGCAAGCGGAGACGTTGCTGCTGCTGAATGAAGTGGGCCGTGAGACGAGCTCGATTCTGGACGTTGAGGAATTGTTGCGGCGCGCCGCCGAGCAAATCAAGCGGGTGATCGATTACCAGATACTGAGCCTGATGTTGTACGACGAAGATCAGAAAGTATTTCGCCACCGCGTCGACGTGAAGCACGGGCAGCGCGTTCAGGGGAAGATGCGGGTGGCCGCGAGTGAGGGAATTGTGGGTGCGGCAGCGGCGCTGAAAGAGGCGGTGCTCGTTCCGGACGTGACGGTTGATCCGCGGTATTTGATGGTGAATCCGGAAACGCGCTCGGAGCTGGCGATTCCCATGATGCACCAGGGGAAGGTCATCGGAGTGCTGGACCTCGAGAGTCCGGAACTGAATTATTTTACCGAGGACCACGTTCAGACGCTCTCGATTCTGGGCGCCAATCTTGCCGTGGCGCTGGAGAACGCACGCCTGTATCAGAAAGTGGCCCGCGACGAGGCACGACTGGAGCGCGATCTGCAAGCAGCGAAACGCATTCAGGGCGCGCTGTTGCGGTCCGTGCCGGGCGAAGACTATGGATTGGACCTGGCGGCACGATATCTCTCCGCGAGAGAGGTTGGCGGAGATCTGTACGACTTTCTGCGCTACGGCCCGCAACAGCTCGGGATCGCGCTTGGGGATGTCAGCGGGAAGGGAACCGCGGCGGCCTTGTATGGCGCCGTAGCCATCGGCATTATGAGAAGCCTCGCTCCACAAAAGCTGCAGCCCGCGGAAATGCTCAAGCAGATGAATCAAATCGTCGGCGAGCGCCGGATCGAAGGGCGCTTTATGACCGCGTGTTTCGCGACCTGGCAGAAAGGCCGGAGCAAGCTGCGCGTGGCGAACGCGGGGCAGTCGCAGCCGCTGCTCTATAAGGATGGACGTTGCGACAAAATCGCGCTCACGGGATTTCCGCTGGGGATTTTTGAAGACGTCAGCTACGACGAGTGGGGCGTAACACTCGTGCCGGGCGACGTGCTGGTATTCCATTCCGACGGAATAGGAGAAACCAGCAACAGCGAGGGACAATTTTTCGGGACGGAAAAGCTGCGAGCGCTCGTCGAACAACATCACGCCCTGAGCGCCGCTGAACTTGCGGACCTGATTTTTCAAGAGGTGGATTGGTTCGCGCAGGGCGCACCGCTGGCGGATGACCGAACGCTTGTGGTGATGAAAGTGCGATGAGCGCACGGGCCGGCAGGTTACGAAGAAGAACAGCGTTTGTCGACCCGGCGGAGTTCACGCCACAGTTTGCCTGGAGAAAGTCCCAGCGCGCGAAAAGCGTGGAGCATGTGCACTGTGAGGGCGTGGACCTAGTTGCGGCCGGAGCCTCTTTCGGAACACCAACTTATTTCTATAGCCGGGCGGCGATCACAAATGCTTGCCGGGAGTTCGACCGGGGATTGGGCAAGGTTCCCCATACGATCTGCTTTGCCGTGAAGTCCAACGGGAATCTTTCGCTGTTGAATTACCTCGCAAAATCAGGGAGCGGCTTTGACATCGTTTCTGGAGGTGAACTCGAGCATTTAGGGCGCCTTGGAGTGCGCGGCGAGCGGATTGTGTTTTCAGGCGTGGGCAAGACACGCCATGAAATTCGGGACGCGTTGCAATATTCGGCCGCCGCGCGCGAGCGCCATCCCAAGCCGGCGAAGAGCGGCATCCTTCTTTTCAACGTCGAGTCTGAAGCGGAGCTGGAGGTTCTGATCGAGGAATCGGAGCGCCACGCAATGCGCGGCGGCAAAATCCCCGCGGTAGCGATCCGCGTGAATCCGGATGTGGCCGCGGGCGGACATCCCCATATTGCAACAGGAAGCCACACGCACAAGTTCGGCCTCGATTGGCCGGAGGCGCGGCGGCTTTACCTCGCACACAAAGACTCGAAACATCTTCGCTGGAAAGGAATCAGCGCGCACATCGGGTCGCAGATCGTTTCCTTGGATCCATTTCGTAAGGCTTTTCGCCGCATTGCAGGTTACGTGAAAGAATTGCGGCGCGCGGGAATTCCGCTGGAGTATCTGGACCTGGGCGGCGGGCTGGGCGTGCGCTATACCAGGGAAAAAACACCCTCGCGCGAGGAGTATGCGCGGATGGTGGCGGAGTGCGTTCGGCCGCTGGGACTTCACCTGCTGCTCGAGCCGGGCCGCTCGATTATCGCGAGTGCCGGGATTCTACTGACGCGCGTGATTTATACAAAACAGAACCGCGGGAAAACGTTCGTGATTATCGATGCGGCGATGAATGATCTGCTGCGCCCGGCGCTCTACGGGGCGATCCATCCCATCACGCGAATTGTCCGCGAGGCGGGTGGCCGGAAGCCTCACGCGCAGCGAGTTGACATTGTCGGACCGGTTTGCGAAACCGGAGATTGCCTGCTTCATGATTGGCCTCTAGGCGAAGTAAAGGCAGGAGATTTGCTGGCCATCTGGACGGCTGGAGCCTATGGGATGACGCAGGCGTCCAACTACAACGCCCGGACGCGGCCGAGCGAGGTCTTGATTGACGGAACAAAGGCTAGGCTGATACGGCGGCGCGAGACGCAGGACGACCTGCTGCGGACGGACATTTTAGCCCCGAGCCAGGGCGCGCGAGTCCTCAAGTGAGAATTCCAGCGGGCCGACAGGCTGTTGCCGGGCCTGTCGGAGGAGAAACTGACTAGAAGCTATTGCACAACCCGTTTTCGCCTCAATAGAATCAATAACTTAGCCAGGTTGTGCAATACGCTCTAGTTAGCCCAAATAGCCCCCCTAGTTTTTCGAATCTGTTGATTCTGAAGAGAGGCTTGGCGCTCCACTATGGAGCTAGGCGGAGGCAGCGGCGACCAGCGGCGGTGTGGGAGACGGTTCGATCGGCGCGGCGGCCTTTTCGGGATTTGGGACGGCTTTGAGGATGAGGGGCTTTAGCAGGACGGATTCGAGAAGATGTTTGGCGGCGGCGAGGCGGGCAGCGGTCTCTGCTGTGTCATCCAGCCCCGGCACGCGCAGAACAGCGGCATCTGCCGATTTTTCAGAGCGAAGACCAACCGTGCCTGCAAGGCCGGACTTTCTAAGTGCCCGCGCCAAACGAAGGACTCCTGCCAGCGTTCGAACGGCGGTTTGCTGAGCTTCGGAGAGTTTTGCAAAGCCGTTCTTCTGTTTTGGCTCGGCGCCGCGGTGAAAGCGAACGCTCCAGGCCATCAAATCCCATTCCTCTGCGGTCCAGTTGGGAGGAACCGTGAGCCCCAGCAAAAACTTGCGAAGCGCTTTTTGCGACAGGCGGCGATCGGCGATGGACGCGATCCCGTGCAGCTTCGCCGCGGCTTCCATCATGCGGCGCATGTTTGCCTCTTGAAACACCGGCGCGACGTGTACGCGGCGCAAAAGATCGAAAACGCGGATGGCGATACGCGATACCTGGGCGGTACGCCGCGAATGGGCGTCGGCAGAGCGGGCCGTGGCATGCAGACGAGCGGTAGCAGCATCTTCCAAGCGCCGGCCATGCGGCAGATTGTGGCGCCACGCGTGCCACAGACTGTTCGTGCCGAGAGTCAGTTGGCGATAGGTTTCGATACGCTCATGCCGTTCGCGGAGGATTCTTTCTTGCCAGGCTATGGGAGCTTCGGAAGCCTCCAAGTCCTCGGACGTTTTCGCGTCCTTAAGCATTTGCGAGAGCACGTCCAGGTCATGAACGTCGCCCAGAAGGTCTTGCAGGCGCTTCAAATTCTGGCCCCAGGCGGCATAGTGATCTGGCAGCAAACC
The DNA here is from genome assembly GCA_963824515.1 of uncultured Acidobacteriota bacterium. Taxonomy (GTDB): domain Bacteria; phylum Acidobacteriota; class Terriglobia; order Acidiferrales; family UBA7541; genus Acidiferrum. The sequence continues at coordinate 282,143 of CAWGPN010000022.1, read as the reverse complement.
CTCCACTGTGTAGCGGAATCTCTTCAGGCCGATACGGAGAGCATGCCAGGGCTTCGGTTTTTCCGTGCGCAGCGCGCGATTGTGCAGCTCTTTTGCTTCCTCGTAGCGTTCGAGCGCCAGGCACTCGGCAGCGAGGCCGCCTAGTGGCACGAGGCGTACACGTTGGCGCAGCCTCCGTTCCAGGCGCGTCCAGCCCCTTTCATCAAATTTTGCGGCCACGCGCAAGGCGGATTCTGAAAGCCGCTTTTCATCTGGTTCGAGAGAGGCGAGAAGCACCGCGCGCACGGGATCATTCACTGGGCCGAGCTTTTTGATCCATTCCTGCATGACCTGGTTGTCGCGGAGGGCGCCGAGAGCGCGAAATAGTTTGCGGGCAGCCTTGCGCATCTTGGGCCAGGCGGGATCGGGGTCGATTTCTTCCATCGCTGCGGCCATGGAGCGGCAGCGGCGAATGGCAACGCGAAGATCGTGGACCGTATCCGGATTCGGGGAGGTGCGCAGGCTTCGCAACTCCTCAAGAACCCGATTCATCCAGTGGGAGAGGCCGCGATGCTCAGGACGCGGGCCAGCGGGAGGAGCAACACCGAAAGGCGACCGCAGAGCGGCCAATGAGAAGGGTGACCGCGAGGCGGTCAGAGCCGTAGCCATCGAAAACCTCGGAAACCGCTCGTTTGCTCGGGGGGGGACCAGGTGCCCCTGACGAACGGGGGGTTATAGAGTAGCTCTTGGCCGGAGCCGAGTCCAGTTGAGGGCTTGTGGAAAAAGGGCGGGCAACATGCGCACCAGGAGAAAGCCCATGAGCAGTGTCATACCCGCCGCAATCAGGAAAACGTGCGAAGGATCGGGGTGACCGAGGCGAATCATCGCATATTGAGCCAAAGGCTGAAGCGCTACGCCCACGAAAGAAAGCAAGTTTGCAACGGCGATGGCGCGGCCTTTTTCCTCGGGCCGGGGCCGCTGCTGGATAAGGGCGTTCACCGGGACGACGAAGAATCCTCCCGCGATGCCGAGAAAGGCCAGTTGGATGAGGACCGTCAAGTAGCTGATTCCCGGCAGGGAGAGCAGCACAGCCATAAGCAGGATTCCACCTAAGCCGGGAAGGATCATGCCGGGCTCGATCTTTTTTCCGGAAGCAAGGCCAGCGAGGAAGCTGCCAATGCCGATCCCGAGACTCAAGGCCGCGAGAAGGTAGCTGCTGTGGGTGTCATCCACGCGGAGGACGTCGGTGGCGTACAGGACGATGTTCAGCAAGAGCAGGGAACCGAGAAACCAGAAGAAGGTGTTGGCGATGACGGCGGTCCAGAGCGTGTCGTCGCTTTTCATGTGGCGAATCTCATGAAAAAATTCGGCGGGGACATTCCAATCGAAACGGCGACCTGGATCGGCGGCGGGCACTTTGCTGATGCCAAGGCTGGTGAGCAGACCTACGACGGTGAGAACCAGAAAGATGACGCCCGACCAGATTTCGCGGCCACGAAAGTTCTGCGCGAGAAAGCCTCCAGCAAGGGCGGCGCTGATGGCGGCTAGAAGAGTGCCAAGCTCGATGATGCCGTTGCCCCAGCTCAATTTAGATAGCGGCAGCAGTTCGGGGAGCAGGCCGTATTTGGTGGGGCCGAAGATTGCGCCTTGGGTGCAGGCGAGAAACAGCGCGGCGCCGGCGATGTCCAGGCGATTGCTTGCCAGGGCAAACGTGGCGAGGCCCATGACGCCGAGTTCGAAAATCTTGGTCCAGAGCGTTACGCTGCGCTTGCTGTACTTATCGGCGAAATATCCGCCGGGAATGGAAAACAGCAGAAACGGAATGGCGAAAAGAAGCGGAACAACGAGAACGAACCACAGATCGCGGCGCTCTTTGGAGAGAGCAGAGTCCAGGACGAGAAAACTGACGAGCCACTTAAGGGCGTTATCGCTGAACGCGCCCTGGAATTGCACCGCGATGAGCGCCCAGAAGCCGCCGAGGCTGCCTGGCTTTGCTGGAAGAGAGGCATCGGAGTGGGTCGGGGATTGCGGCAGCATGGATGGGCGGAGTTTATCGGCTCGGCGCGCGCCGGACAAGTGGGCGCGCGGTGGATGGCAGCGGATGCGTCAAGCGGCAAGGCAGCGGCCATTTCGGCCACGCCTTCAGAAGCCGGGAACGGCGCGCGATTAGCAGGATTGTCTGGTGCTGGCTTAAACTGGTGAAGAGGAAATCAAAAAAACGCATGAAGCTAAAACTGCCGCCGGGCTCGTTTGGGGCGTATCTCTTCGATTGCGATGGCACCATTGTGGATTCCATGCCGCTGCACTATGTGGCGTGGACCAAGGCCCTCGGCGAATGGCACTGCGAATTTGACGAGGAGCTTTTCTACGCGTGGGGCGGCATGCCCACGCCGAAGATTATCGCGGCGCTGAATGAAAGATACGGGCTGCACATGCCCGTTGAACATGTTGCGCAACGAAAGGAAGATCTCTATTTCGAGTTGCTTCCGCAGCTCAAGGCCGTGCCGGAAGTTTTGGAGCATATCGCTGCCCAGCACGGGCGGATTCCGTTTGCCGTCGTGTCGGGGAGCGCGCGGGACTCGGTGACCGCTTCACTTGGGGCGCTCAACCTGCTCGATAGATTCGAGACGCTGGTGTGCGCCGGAGAATATAAGAAGAGCAAGCCCGATCCGGAAGCCTTTTTACTGGCCGCCTCGAAACTTGGGGTCGCGCCGAAGGATTGTCTTGTTTTTGAAGACACCGCGATGGGCATTCAGGCGGCGACAGCGGCAGGAATGGCTTCGGTGAAGGTTCCTTCGCCGCGGGAGAGGCAAGCGTTTTAGGAAATCGACCCCTGGTGTAATCGCCGAAAGGCGAAGCGGGTTTCCTGAAACCGGACGACAACTTCGGGCCACGCGTCTTGAGTGCCGGGCGAGGCCATGCTATTTTCAATCATTGGCCCGGAGTGGCGGAACTGGCAGACGCGCTGGACTCAAAATCCAGTGGTACTTAGTACCGTGTGGGTTCGACCCCCTCCTCCGGGACCAAATTCTACCCCCCATAAACATTCATGCTTAAGTGAGTTAATGCTTGGTGGCGGCCGCGGCGTGCCCTTTGCACTCCGGCAAATCCGCAAACTGGACAAGGAAAGTACCATGAGCAATGTGTCCAGTGGTGCGACCTCTCAGGAGCACGGTGGCTCGAAATCTGTTATACCGAAAGTCATCATCCGCAGTGGGATTCTGACCTTAAGATGCAGGCGCGAAGGGGGCGCCAATTTCCAAGGGATGAAGGAGAGCCCGGCGAAGCTTGCCGCTCAAGCCACAGCAAGTGCTTCGAGCTTTTTGAGTTGCGTGTCGCCTCCGATGACGATCAAGGTGTCGCCAGTGCGGATGGGCCTTTCGGGCGAAGGATTGAATAGCAGCACGCCATCGGCTGGCTTGACGCCGAGGATGATGACATTGGCTTGCTGGCGAATCGCGGCGTCCCCCAGCGTTTTACCAAGTAGCGAAGATTTTGCCTCGATGCGCACTTCGCCGATTTCGACATCCAGGCGATCAGTGCCAAAGGCCGTGTCTATGAAATCGAGGACATTGGGACGCAAGAGAAGCTGGGCGATGCGGTTGCCCACGAAAAAGTAGGGCGAGAGAACCTGCGAAGCACCGGCGCGCAGCAGTTTGGAGATGGCTTCTTCCTCACTGGCGCGGGCGATGATCTTTAGGTCCGAACGGAAGCCCCGTGCCGTTAGCACGATGTAGAGATTCTCGGCATCCGTACCGACGGCGGCGACCAACCCCTTAGCGGTATCAATGTGCGCGCGCTTCAAAGTCTCTTCACTGGAAGCGCTTCCAAGCACGACCGGAATGTTTTCGTTCGTGGGCCACTCGGCGCGGTCGGGGTTCTTCTCTATGAAGACGACCATCTGTCCACGGGCACGCAGTTCGCGCGCCACCGTTCTTCCGACGCGGCCCGCTCCGCAGATAATGTAGTGGCCAGTGAGTTTCGCGAGTTCGCGTTCCATGCGCCGGCGGCCGAAGGCCTTTCCAAACTCGAACTGTAACAAAGACTGGGTGAAGGTAGCAATTGTGAAGCCGCCGGAGAAAACCGCCAAGACAATCAAGAGGCTGTTAAAGATGCGGCCGGAGTGCGAAAGCGGATGAAGCTCTTCGTAGCCAATGGTGGTCATGGTCGTTAGCGTCATGTAGAAGCCGTCGAACCATCCCCAGCCTTCGATGAAGTGAAAACCGGCCGTCCCGACTACGATCACGCAGAACAGCAAGATCAGGCATAGGTACAGGCGATGGCGTGTACTCATCGAAAGCTCCTGTCGTTGCAGTTGCACATTCGTTGTTGCATCGTGTGTGGCGCGGCCAGGAAAGTCAAGGATGCGATGGCCGCAGCATTTCTGGAGCGAAAGGCTTCGGAAATGCCAGGCCAGATAATGGTAATTCAACTGCTGGAGCGTAGCGTGGACGAGGATCTACGCGAACTGCTCCGTTGGTTGCCGAATGATCTTCGGGGCCACGATTGCCTGGGAGATGACTGCAACTGGCTTCGACTCTCGCACTCGGTCGAACTACCCGCGGATGTTTCTAGGCAATTCCTCGATGTAGCTCGTCTTCCATGCTTCCCCTAAACTGGAGACCAAGACGTGCCCAATTGAACCATTTTTGTGAACTTTGTTGATTCTATTACGACGGAAAACGTGTAACTTACGTGCTTGCAGTTACGGCCGGACGCACGACCTCTTGCTCCGGGACCATCGAGTCGACCTTGCGACTGCGCCTTGCACTTTGTCTTTCGTTTCTTATCGCTCTCGCCGCTCCGCCCGTTGGCGGGCAGGACGCGAAGCTTTCCACTGCGACAACCGAGGTTCAAGAGCTCATCCAGAAAAGCGGGGCGGACGTCGGCATCGCTTTTGGCACACTGGATGGGAAAACGAAATGGTTTCTGCATCCCGATGAGACCTTTCATGCAGCCAGCACGATGAAAATTCCGGTGATGATCGAACTTTTTCACCAGGTGCAAGAAGGGAAGCTGAAGCTGGACGATCCTCTTCCCATCAAGAATGAATTTCATAGTCTGGTGGATGGTTCGGTCTTCACGCTGGTCGCCGGCGATGATTCGGACGCGGATTTATACAAAGCCGTGGGGGAGACGCGGACGCTGCGGCAGCTTTGCGAACTGATGATCACCGTCAGCAGCAATTTTGCGGCGAATCTGCTGATCGAAAAGCTGGGAGTGGACAATATTCGTGCCACGGTTCACTCGCTCCACGCGGACGGTATGAACGTGTTGCGCGGCGTCGAGGACGAGAAAGCCTATGAAAAGGGAATGAATAATACGACGACAGCGCGCGGGCTGTTCCAGCTCCTCAATGCAATTGCTCACGGCGAAGCGGTCGACCAGGACTCTTCGCGCCAGATGATCGAAATCCTCGAGCGGCAAAAGTTCAATGATGGCATCCCTGCCGGGCTGCTTGCCGGTACGCGAGTGGCGCATAAAACCGGCGAAATCACCAAAATTCATCACGATGCCGCCATCGTTTTTGCGCCAAGGCCTTTTGTGCTCGTCATTCTCGTTCGTGGAATCGAAGACACCAAGGTCAGCGCGGCGCTGATGGCCAACATCACCCGCGTGCTTTACCAGGCCACCCAATAACCCGCCGAATTTGCGCAACCTCGCGCATCACCGCCTCATCCAAACGAATAGGGTAAGATGTGGGGATAAGTGCAATCAGGCAACCGGCATGAGACGGTGAGAAAAAGTTTGGTGCCGGTGCAGAGAGGCGAAACGATGAAGAGCCCTGTACGAATCGTTGCCGCAGTCGTGCTTGGACTATTCTTAGCTGGTGCCGCGAGCGCGGATACACTGGAACTCAAGGATGGACGGGTGCTCCACGGCCGCTACCTGGGTGGCACTCAGACGTTGTTGCGCTTTGAGATCAACGGCCAGGTGCAAACTTTTTATGTTTCAGAGACCATCGCGCTGACGTTTACGGGCGATTCGGATGCAGCGAGCGTTGCAGTGCCGGTTCCAGCCCCAGATCCGGCGCCTCCGCCATCCGAAGCTCGACCTCCCGCTCCTGCAAACGCCCCGGATTCGCAGGAAGCTCCGCCGCCAGAGGCTGCGAACCGGCCCGTGGTATCTCAGGACGTTCCACCGCAAGCCGAGAGACCACCAGCTCCGGCTCCTTCTCCCGCGGACGAAGACCCCGCGGCGAAGTACGGCGAGGTCACCATCCCGGCGGGACAACCGCTGCTGGTCCGCATGATCGATGGCGTGGATTCCTCCAGGAACCACGTCGGCGACCTATTCCGCGCGAGTTTGGAAACCGACCTTTACATCCGAGGCAGGCTTGTCGCGCGAAAGGGGACCGATGTCTATGGCCGGCTGGCAAACGCGCAGGCAGCAGGCCATCTTGCGGGAAGCTCCGCGCTGGAGCTTGAGCTGATCCGCATCGTCATCGACGGCCACGACTATCCGCTGGTCAGCAGCGACTACACTTTGAAGGGCAAGGGTCGCGGATCGGACACCGCCAAGAAGGTAGGTGGCGGCGCTATTTTCGGCGCCATCATCGGCGCCATCGCCGGCGGCGGAGAAGGCGCGGCAATTGGAGCCGGGGTGGGCTCCGCCGCGGGCGCAGGCGTGCAGGTCCTGACGAAGGGAGACCAAGTACGGGTGCCCAGCGAAACCTTGCTGGAATTCCGTCTGCAGCAGCCGGCGGTCGTCACCCCAACGCAGAGTTGATGCCGCGGAAAATGCCCGCGTTAGTGGGCTTGCGCGGGGCCGACTGAGGCTCGCTGCGGATTTTCACAGTTCATCGCGGGGGCGTTGTCAGATTGGAACCATCGCCCCCAAATTCCGTCTTGCTTCTCCTACTGTTAGTGACTAAGATACCCCCTCGACCTGGAGAGCCATCGTGCCCAAAGAAAAGCCACGCGTAAACATCGGAGAAGTCATCAAGTCCTATCGCAGCCAGAGGGGGTTGTCGCAAGGAGATATCGAGCGCCGCACCGGACTCTTGCGCTGCTACCTCTCGCGCGTCGAAAACGGCCACACTGTGCCGTCGCTCGAAACTCTGGCCAAGATTGCGGAAGCGATGGATATCTCGCTCGCGGACTTCTTCCCGGGCACGGAGACGCCGCGTGACCGCGAAACGCAAAAGATGCTGGGGGAGCTTTCGCAGGACGAAATTCGCTTCCTGGCGGAAATCAAGCGCTTCAGCACCACGCTTTCCGATGGAGACAAGCGGCTGGTGCTGGCCATGATTCGCAAGATGGCAACGCTGATTCCGCCGGCCGCTACAAAGAAACTGGTGGTTCGCCGCCCCACGGCGTAATCGGGCAGAGGCTCCCAACAAGTTCGAGCGAAGCTTGATTTGGGTACTGGGTCAGTTTCCGATCACTGCGTTAATCGTCCAAGTAACTAATTCGTTGTGCCTGCTCCGGACCAACTGGACGCTCTATTGGCTGTCGGTTACGCTTTAGATATGGAAACCCGATCAGCCAAGCTGGAAGTTCTCTCGACAAATGGCAGAAAGGGACTCTTCGCCGTTGTAGCGATTGCCAAGGACGAGATTCTGATCGACTTGAACGGGGAAGAAATCTTGTCGTCGCCTACCAGAAGGTCTTTGCAGATCGGTGAAGGAAAGCATGCATTCGGAAGGGAAGAGTCCGTTGGCTACTTAAACCATAGCTGCGACCCGAATGTATTCCTAGATTTCAGCTGTCTGTGTGTGAGGGCTCTAAGGGACATTCGATCAGGCGAAGAAATTACTATCAACTACAATGCCACAGAGTATGAAATGCATGATAGTTTTCCCTGTAATTGTGGGTCGCCAGACTGCCTGCGCATCATAAGAGGGTTCAAGTTTTTAACCGGAGAGCAGCAACTCAAGCTGAAGCCCTACTTGGCTCCGTATCTCCTGAAAAGGTTGGACGGAAAAGCCTAGCGAGATCGGTATCCTGCCCTGCTCTTCCCCAGCGGCCAAGAACTCGCCTTACGGGACATGGAGATCAGTTTCCAATCACAGCGTTGATCCAGCGCCGGCAAGCGACAGCACACGTAATAAATTCTTCAGATCGCAGGAAATTTGAACAGGCGGGACAAAAGGAGAGAGGCGCTCAGCAAGTTCGCAAGCGCCTCATCTACTGAATCAACGTAAACCGTACCTCACAGGATCACCTCCTTCTCGGCTGGAAAGCCGATGTCGACAAGAGCGTCGAGTACTCCGAATATACCGCGAGATCGGGGAGATGTCAGAACAAGCGTTTTCGAAATTTTATGGTTTGCGTACACGAATGCCTGCCGCGGATTACGGCGCTTCTCAGGCGCTGACGTCCATCCCAGTAGCTGATTTCTGCTCCTCGCCTCCGTGTCCGGATGTATGCTTTCAACCGTCCGACACTTCGACTGGAGGGGCATCTATGGATTATCTGATCGGGGTTGTCCTAGGAGCCGGAACGTGTGTCTTCGCAATGCTGACTGGATTTGACCACGAGCGTGTTTTCTATCCGACGATGCTGATCTTCATTGCAACCTATTACATTGGGTTTGCCGTTATGGGGAGTTCCCTGCAGGCGGTGACGACCGAGTCCCTCTTGGCGGGATTGTTTCTGGTGGGGGCGGTGGTTGGGTTCAAGAAGAATCTCTGGATCGTTGTCGCTGCTCTCGCCGGACATGGTGTTTTCGATTTCTTTCATCACCTGTTCGTTGAAAATCCGGGTGTCCCAGTGTGGTGGCCCGGTTTCTGCCTGGGCTTCGACATTATTGCGGGAGGGTTCTTAGCCGTGCTGCTGATGACGCGCCCTGGCTTCGCGCGCACGGTCTAAGGTCGCGCCCTCCTCGGCCCCTCCATAAAGGGGCTTAGGATTACTCGCCTTGCGCGCACTCTGACATCGAAGAAATAAATCGCTTCAAGAACTAACTCCGATTGAAAATCGTCTCAGCAAGCCACATGTCCGGCTGCGGCGTTTACCGGGGCTTCCCCAGATCGCTGATGGGAAGCCGCGCACCTAAACATATGAGGTTGGCGTGCGGCCACATAAGAGGGAAGCGCGACGGACTCGGTGTCCGCCACGCTTCTCAGGGGTGAGGAGGCAGTGCATCTGATGTTGGTGAATCTCACTGGCGTTAGCTAGGAGAGCGCGCCCAGAAGATTCCCGGAGATAAGAAGCACGGCCCTGCAATGCGAGGATTTTCTCACCAAGTTATTGCGTTGCGCAGTTCAATACGGCACAGGAGCGCCATTCCGGGCGGGTAGGCGCGAAAGCTGGCTTACTCGTGAAGCACGACGTTCAAGAGGGAAGTGTTGATCTGAAGCCCGCCGTTGTACTTGATGAAGCCTAATTTTCTGAACTTGTTCATGAAGAAATTGACCCGTGAACGCGTTGTGCCAACCATCTCCGCCAGCGCTTCTTGCGACATCTTGGGAAGTACTCCGTGAGGCTGGTCTTCCTTGCCGTAACGGGCAAGCAACAAGAGAGTTCGGGCCAGCCGTTTTTCGCTTGAATTGAAGAGTTGATCGACCAAGTCCTCCTCGATCCGAATGTTCCGTGCCAGCATGAACTTGATGAAGCGGTCTGAGAGGTCATGCTCTTCGTGGAGCATCTTGAACATTTCACTCTTCTCAATGAGGAGCATAGTGCCAGGCGAAATCGCGGTAGCTGTTCCCATGCGGAAAGACTGACCAGCCAGACAACCCTCGCCAAAGAAGTCGCCCGGTCCCAGAATCGCCACGACCGCCTCTTTGCCGACCTCATTGACGACGGTGAGCTTCACACCGCCGCTCTGCAAGTACAGTACGCATTCCGCGGCATCACCTTGAGCGTAGATGACCTCCGCTCTTTTAAACCCTGTGACTTTCCTCGCCACACCGGCCAAGTCGAGAAAAGCTTGGGCATAGAACACAGGCTTCTGCTTACGTTTTTTGTTGGATTTAGTGGTGCTTGAACTCGCGATTGTTCTCATGCAAACCAGCGCTTGCCCACAATCGTAGCAGAATAATTCGACTCGAAGCAAGATTCGCGATTGGCTAGTACTAGGCTGGTCTTAGTGCAGTTCGCCTCGGCCGCGCTGGGGGTAACACTCCAAATTGAGTGTTGCTACTTCTTCGATAACTCGCCCTTGAAATGACTTTCCACATCCTCACGACTCAACGGGTTTCTTGCTCTGGTCAATACGACCGAATAGACGACCTCATTGCCTTCAATCTGAGCAGTGATAAATGCCCCGTCTTCCGGCAGTTCTTGGTAGATGAATTTCACCTTCCTGCCGTCTTCAAGTCTCTTGACCCAATCTTCCTCTGGCATGTTCGTAGTCCGGTGGGCGAGGTTCAAGGCGAGTGGCTCACGCCGTGTCGCTTGCTGTCTTCGTTAATTGTGAAGTTTGAAGTCTCCAGCCGTAACGGTATGCCCAACGCGAGCACCCTTTTTGAGGTTCTCTTGCACTATTCTGGCCGACTTGGACATGCGCGGCTTTGCCATTTCCTTCTTGACGCGGGCAGTCGTCGAGTGGCCGGGTTCTCTCTTCTGTTTCTCATGCAACATGCCCCAACCATGACAGCAAGATGGAAGCCGTGCAGTACCATTTCGCACAATTTCGAGGTATTTGGCACAAGCGGGCTAACTCCTGAGAGGTTGCATAACCCCAAACTGAACCATGATCTTCATTTGGGTGGGCCTGGGGATGCATTTCCAGCGCAAGATCTCGCGTGTTCAGTTGTTCTGTCCGCGAATCAACCGGATGGCGTCTGGAATGGTTGCACCGGTGCGCCCAAAGGACGGAACGCGCGTGCCATCGCCGTCTTCCGGTTCGCCTGAACTTTCGCCGGGAGCAAGGAAAAGATTACTCTCGACGTTGTGCTGTCTAGTGTAGAGGTCGTAGTAGCGCCCGCCCTCGGCGTAGAGCGAGGCATGGGTCCCGCGTTCAATAATTTGGCCGCCCTCGACGACCAGGATTTGCTCGGCGCGCCGAATTGTGGAGAGCCGATGCGCGATCACAAAGGTGGTTCGCCCGCGCATCAGGTAACGAAGGCCTTCCTGGATGAGCGCCTCGGATTCGGAGTCGAGGCTTGAAGTCGCCTCATCAAGAATCAGGATGCGCGGATCTGCCAAAATCGCGCGCGCGATCGAAACGCGCTGCTTCTGCCCGCCGGACAATTTGACGCCGCGCTCGCCGACCACGGTGTCGTACTTTTTCTCGAAGCCCTCGGCGAATTCGTCGACGCGGGCGATATGGCAAGCCGCAAGGATTTCTTCTTCGCTGGCTTGCGGGCGCGCGAAGGCGACGTTTTCACGAATCGTCCCGTCAAAAAGAAACGTCTCTTGCAAAACGACGCCGAGCTGCGTGCGATAAGAGTTGAGCTTCACAGTGGCCAGATCGATTCCATCAACCAGAACGCGGCCCGCCGAGGGAACGTAAAACGCCGAAATTAGCCCGATGATGGTGGACTTGCCAGCGCCCGACGGGCCCACCAAGGCCGTGACCGTCCCCGGTTGCGATTCGAAACTGACGTCGTGGAGGACTTCCTTGCCCGATTCGTAAGAAAAGCTCACGTTTTCCATCGTGACGCGGCCAACGATGCGCTGCATGTCCGCGGTGCGGCGCGGATCCTCGTCTTCTTTCGTTTCGTTGAGGATTTCGCGGGTTCGCTCCAGCCCGGTGATGGCCTCGGTGATTTGCGTGCCAATCGCGACGATTTGGAAGACGGGAGCGATCAGGAAACCGAGGAAAAGATTGAACGCGAACCACGAGCCTAGCGTCATGCTGCCATTCAGTATCTGGTGCCCCCCCAGTTCGAGCATCAGAGCGCTGACGACGCCCAGGAGCGTCGCGCCGGAAAGGCTCATCAAAGAGGTGGCGGTGATCGTTTTCAAAACATTGTCCAGCAGCCGCTGCACGCCGGTTGCGAAAATTCCCTCTTCGCGGTCTTCCGCGTGATAGCCCTTTACCACGCGCACGCCGCCGAGCGATTCGGTGAGCCTGCCCGTGACTTCCGCCGTGATTTTTGGGCGCGCGCGAAAAATCGGACGAATCGTCGAGAAGGCCCGGCTGATTCCAAACGCAAAGACTAGAAGAATGGACGCGGCCACGGCGGTCAGCAGGACGCTGGTGTGAATCAAGTAGACCAACGCAAACAGCGCGGTCATCAGCCCGCCGGCGAATTCAACGAGGCCCGTGCCCACGAGGTTGCGCACGCCCTCGACGTCGCTCATGATGCGCGAAACGAGGGCACCCGTTTTATTCGTGTCGTAAAAAGCGATCGGCAGGCGGCCGATGTGCGCTTGCACTTTGCGGCGCAACTCGGTGATCATTTTCTGCGCGGATTTGGAGAGGAGCTGAGTGAGCGTAAACGAAGTCAGCCCCTGGATGGTCGTGGCCAGCAGGACTCCCAGCACAAGCGGGGTCAAGAGAGACACCTGATGGTGGATAGCCACGTTATCCACGAAATATTTTGTCGAGGCAGGCAGCACCAGGCCGCAGAGGCGGTTGATGGCCATCAGTACGAAGCCCAGCGCGAGCAACCCGCGGCGCGGCTTGATCAGCGCCCAGACGTCCGGCAGCGCCTTCCAGGCGTTCTTTCGCTTCTCGCTCTTCGATTCCTTGGAGGAGTCTTTTTCACGAGCCATGATTTGAGGAGATTATCTCAGACAATTGGATGCAGCGACGAGATGGAAAACTACACGCCGCGGACGCTCCGCATTTGTCGGCGCGCGGGGAAAATCGCGGAACCAAGGCTTGCTCGGGGAAGCAAACGCGCACTCAGTCGCTGGCAGCGCCGCCTCGTGGAACATGCGCCGGAGCGGGGCGCTCGAGGTTCAAGACGCTGGCGATGAAGTCGCTCACGGTGATTCCCAAATGCCCCCACAGGCGGCGTTTGAGGCTGCTGTAGTCCTGCGTGCCACTGAAAAGATCGCCCACCAGTTGGCGAAACACCGCGCTGCGATTCATGAACTGCACCATGCGCGTGGAGACAGCCGTCCCGAGAAACGACCCGCTGTAGAACCGGCGCACAATGCGCGCCGCTAATTCCAGTTCCGAGGAAAACGCCGCCTTCACCCAAGCGGTGTACTTCTCCGGGCAGCCTTCCGCGAGCGAGCGGCCCAGCAATTCACCGGAGCGCATAGCGTAGAAAAGCCCTTCGCCGGTGAGCGGATCGACCCAGGCAGCGGCATCGCCGATCAGCGCCCAGTTCTTTCCCAGGACGGCGCGATCGGAGAGCGTGCGCTCTCTTGGGGAAGGAAGCACGTGGCTATAAAACTTTGCACCTTCCAGGGAGAGTTCATGCTTTTCGAAGAAGGCGTTCAGATGCGTTTTGAGCTCCGCGCTGGTATGCGAAGCCATGCTTCCGCATATGCCCACCGAAAGGTGGTCGCAGCGCGGGAAGGACCAGATATAACCTTCGAAGTGCGGCAAGAATTTCACGGTGATGGTGTCGGCGGTCTGCGGGACGAAGTACCCTTGGGTCATTTCCAGTTCGTCGCGCTGCAACGCGCGTGTTTCGGGCACCATTTGATTTCGGGCGCCAGCCGCGAGGACCAGAAAATCGGCGGTTCGCCACTCGCCGTCGACGGAGTAGCGCGGCTTCGGAGTGCTCGTATCCACGGAGAGCACATGTGATTGCTGCACCTTGCAGCCGGCTTCCTTGGCGCGCTCCAGCAGCATGCCATTGAGCACGCGGCGCGAATAAATCACGATGGGGTGGGTCATCTCCAGGTTGGCGCGGCAATCGTTGCTGCTGATCAGTTCCACGGAACTCACCAGCTTTTTAGGATAGGGATTGTCGAGCAGGAAGGGGAAGCATTGGACGGCTTTGTGGGTCAAGCCGCCGCCGCAGGGCTTTTCCCAAGCCAGCCGCTCATCAAAAATGCGGACTTGGTGTCCCGCGCGCGCGAGCTGTTCACCGCACATCGCGCCGGAAGGTCCGCCGCCGACGATCGCTATCTCAGCCATGGTCCAGTCTCGCTGTTGGTTTCGAACTCCGTCGCTTAATGAGGAACCTACAAGCCGCGGGCGGGTTTGGCAACCAAATTCTTAGGCGGCGGTGCCTGTCAAGTGGTCGGGAATACCACCAGACAGAGCCCTGTCAGCAGTATAGCACCGAAAAGAGCCGCCGCTGCCGCTGATGCCGTTACTTCCCGGACAATGTTCATGGCCCATCTTTGGAGCACGCAAAAGAGTCCAAAGTATGTCGCGAGAAGTACGAGCAGGATCTCCCCGCTGTGCAGTAGAAAGATGCCCGCAACGATTGCGCCCCAGGCAATCAGCCGAAGCAAAAGAGCGGCAAACAATCGTTGCCTTCCTTGGCCAGGGGATACCGGACCGAGCAGAATTTCCTCGGCGGCGTGATAAGGCAGCACGGCCAGGAAGAGCGGTCCGAAGCGCGCCCATCGCGCCGCCGTCAGCCAGGCCTCACTGAAGGTCAAATCAAACCAGGCCGAGGCCAGGAACTGCAACAGAACAGCCGCGAAAGCGGCGATAAGCAGCGTGAGGTAGAGAGGCCTTGCGGAGCCGGCGCCACCCGGTCCGGTTGCGAAGAAATCACGCAACGAGTTCCAGTGCAAGGCGAGCAGAACAACGCCCAGAATCAACAGAAAACTTGCGAAATAATCCCCTTCGAAAAGGCGCAGAGCGCGCAGCGGATTCCAGTACGACAAAATCCCCACGGCGCCCAGCGCGATGATGCCGAATTCGGCGAACTGCCGGGTCTCCGCGATGGCGGAGGTGCGGACTGGTGTGGAATTGCTCTGCGCGGGCGGTTCTTGATTGCTTTGCAGAAGCTCCCGCAGAAATGGCCCGGCCAGCAGAAGTATTCCGAGGAATCCCGCGAAAAAACCCAGCAGTCCCCGATGAGTAGGCAATGCCGGGTGTGTTTCCAAATGAAGAATCTGAGCGGCCCATTTTTGAGCCGCGGACATTGCCGTTCCGTCGAACAAAATGCTGACGTGCGTCGAATGTGGAATGACAACGTATTGACTCGTTCCATCGCCTGGAATGGGGACCAAATCGCGGGCCGCGTTGCGGATTCGTTGCGCCTCCCAAGCGCCGCTCATCACCAGGGAATGTGCCGGCAATGAGCCAAATTCGGAGAAAGGCAGCATTTCCGGCGAGATTCCCGCCACTGGGCGCATGGGAGCTGGCGAAATCGCGATTACGCCAGCCACCGGTATGTGGGAAGCAACGCGCAACGCATCGGCTCCGCCGAGGGAATGACCCGCGAGGATCGTCTTTTCCGGGTCGAGCAGGCCGCGTGCAACCAACTCGCGAACCAGATTCTCGCTGCATTTTTCGGAGCGATCATAAGAGAACGGGCCGGCGGTCCGCCCATGCCCCGGCAGGTCCGGCACGAATACACGCAGGCCTTGCGAAGCGAATCCCGCGGTGAAGTAGGACATGATCCGTTTGTTGGCGGAAAGTCCGTGAAGAAGCACGACATAACCTTGCGGCAGACCGCCAGGCGGCGCGCCCGTGGTGGGCTCCACGATGTCGGTTACCAACTGGCAGCCTCCTGCGGCAATACGGAAGGTATGAGGACGATAGGGAACCGTCAGTGCCAGCAGTAACCCCACGCCGCAAAGTCCCATGCCGAGAACGGCGCGGATCGCTTTATGAGTCTTCATCGGCCGCGCCCGGCGTGGAGGCGTTGCGCCTCCCGTGCGTGATAAACTAGCCTTTCATCAAATGCCACGGCGGTTATGGCGTGGGCCTTCATGGAGTTCCTTTGCACCCGGAGATTCTGACTCTCGAAGAAGCGATTCTGCGGTTTGGCCGGGAGAAACGCAACGGCCGACGCGTCGTCTTCACCAACGGCTGTTTCGATTTGCTGCATCCGGGACATATCGGCAGCCTCGAGCAGGCGCGCACTCTTGGCGACGTTCTAATTGTCGGGCTCAATAGTGACGCCAGCGTGCGCCAATTGAAGGGCCTAGGCCGCCCTGTCTTGCCGGAACGCGAGCGTGCAGAAATTCTCGCGGCGCTCGAATGCGTGGACGCGGTTGTCATCTTCGAGGAACTCACGCCTCGCGAAGTCATCGCTCGTTTGCTTCCCGATGTGCTCGTTAAAGGCGGCGACTGGCCCGGCGATCGGATTGTCGGGCGCGAAGAAGTGGAAGCTGCCGGTGGCAGGGTTGTTTCCATCCCGATTGTTCCTAGTTATTCCACCACGGAGATTCTCCGGAAGATCCGCGAAGGGCTCCCCGCCTCTCGCGTGGAAGCCTGACGTTTCCGCATGATTCTCCCCGCCGTTCGCGAACGATTGGATGCCGTGCTCCGCCACGCCGCGGTGGAAGGGGCGCTCGGCGCATTGCGCGATGGCGCGCAGCACATCTCTCTCTCCGGTTTGCATGACGTTGCCAAGGCGCTCCTGGCCGCGTATCTCACGCATGAGCTGCGCCGCCCCGCCTTCTTCATTACGGACTCCAATCGCCGCGCGGAAGCTCTCGCCGAAACGGTGCGTTTTTTTTCGGGCGTTTTTCCGGGCGCGACGGGAGGCGTAGCCACACTGCCGGCGTTTGACACATTGCCGTGGGAATCGCAGAGCCCGCACCCGGATATTCTCGAACGGCGCGCCGCCACTCTTTTTCGACTGGCGGATGGACAAGTCTCGCTGGTCATCGCTCCGGTGCAAGCAGCGCTCTGGCGTTTTCAGGATGCGACGCTTTATTTGTCGCTTGCGCGAACACTCACAAAGGACGCGGAAGTCCCACTCGAGGAGTTCATCGGGCATCTCGCCGGTGTAGGTTATACGCGCACGGAGATGGTCGAGCTGCCCGGTCAATTCGCGCAGCGCGGCGGGATCGTGGACGTCTTTTCCGCCGAGGCGCCGCGTCCGGTGAGGATCGAGCTTTTGGGGGACACAGTCGAATCGGTTCGCGAATTTGACCCGCGCACGCAACGCTCCATCGCGCCCGTGAACCGCACCACGCTCTTGCCTCTCACCGAATGGAACGTTGCCGCTCTCGCTGGTGCATCGCGCTCCGCATCACCCCCCGCGGCCCTGCCCTGGGAAGGCGCGTCTTTCTTCGGCCCCGCGGAACAAAGCGGCCAGAGTTCGCTCTTTGAACTGGCGGAAAGCTCGCTCAAACCCGTCGTGTTTTTGGACGAGCCGCAAAATCTCCGCGATGCCGCCGAAAAACATCTGGTCCACGCCACCGAAATCTACGAACGGCATGGCAGCGCCACCGCTCCGGCAGCGCCGCATTTTTTCCTGAAGGAAGAAGAGTTCGCCGCCGCGCTCGAAAAAACCTCTCAAGTGCATCTCGAACAGCTCGCCGTAAGCATCGGCTCCGTGCCCCAATTCGAGCTTTCCTCCAGGCCCAGCGCGCGTTTCCATGGCGACGTCGTGGCCTGCATGGGTGACGTGAAATCGCAGCTCTCTTCGGGCGGGAAAGTCTTCCTCACGGCTGCCAGCACCGGCGAACTGGAGCGCCTCGCGGACATCTCCCGCGAATACGAAGTTCCCTACGTCCTCGGCGAAACGGAAAATGCCGCCGCCGGATTCACGGCTGAAGGCGCACTCGAAACCGCCGGCCTGCTCTTGATCCGCGCTCCCTTCGCCGAAGGCGTCACCTTCCCCGAAGCCAAGCTCACCATTTTTGGCCACTCAGATCTTTTCGACGTCACTCCGACCGTCGAGCGGCCCGGCCGCAAGATCCGCACTTCCGGTTTCTTCACCGATTTCGCCGAATTAAAGCCCGGCGACTTCGTCGTTCACGTCGATCACGGCATCGGCCAGTTCGAAGGTCTCCGCCAAATCGAATCGGACGGCCATCGCGGCGAGTTCATGCTTCTTCGCTACGCCGACGACGCGCGCCTTTACGTTCCCCTCGAGCGCATGGACCTCGTCCAAAGCTACCGAGTCGTCGAAGGTTCCCATCCCACGCTCGACAAGCTCGGCGGCACCGGCTGGAACACGCGCAAGACCCGCGTCCGCAAATCCCTCGAAGACATGGCGGACCAGCTCCTGACTTTGTACGCCGCCCGAAAAACAGCCCAAGGCTTTGCTTTTTCTGCGGACGCCAACTTCCAGCATGAATTTGAAGACGCTTTCGAATTCGAAGAAACTGCCGACCAGAACACCGCCATCGCCGATATCAAGCGCGACATGGAGCGCCCCACGCCGATGGACCGCCTCCTCTGCGGCGACGTGGGCTATGGCAAAACCGAAGTCGCCATGCGCGCGGCCTTCAAAGCCGTCTCGGACAGCAAACAGATCGCCGTGCTCGCGCCCACCACAGTTCTCGCCTTTCAGCATTTCGAGACTTTCAAGCAGCGTTTTGCCGCATTTCCCGTGCGCATCGAAATGCTCAGCCGCTTTCGGAGCCCCGCGGAGCAAAAGAAAATTCTCGCCGATCTCGAAGCCGGCAAAGTGGACGTGGTCATCGGCACGCACCGCCTCCTCTCGAAAGACGTCAAGTTCCAGGATCTCGGCCTCCTCATCGTAGACGAAGAGCAGCGCTTCGGCGTGGCCCACAAAGAGCGCCTCAAGGAGATGCGCCAAAATGTGGACGCGCTGGCGCTCTCCGCCACTCCCATTCCTCGCACGCTGCACATGTCGCTTGTCGGGTTGCGCGATATGTCGGTCATCGAAACGCCGCCGCGAGATCGCCTCGCCATTCAAACTGTCGTCGCTTCCTTCCAGGAAGATCTCGTCCGCCGCGCCATCGAAAACGAGTTGGCCCGCGACGGCCAGGTCTATTTCATCCACAACCGCGTCGAATCCATCTATTCGCTCGCCACGCTCGTCCAAAAACTCGTTCCCAAAGCCCGCGTCGTGGTCGGCCACGGCCAAATGGGCGAAAAGGAACTTGAAAGCGTCATGCTCAAGTTCATCCGCGATGAAGCCGACGTCATGGTTGCTACCACCATCGTCGAAAACGGGCTCGACATCCCCCGCGCCAACACCATCCTCATCAATCGCGCCGACCGTCTCGGCCTAGCCGAACTCTATCAACTCCGTGGCCGCGTCGGCCGCTCCCACCAACGTGCCTACGCCTATCTCCTCGTCCCTCCGGATACATCTCTCTCCGATATCGCCCGCAAGCGGCTCAGCGCCATGAAAGAGTTCAGCGAACTCGGCGCCGGCTTCCGCATCGCCGCTCTCGATCTCGAACTGCGTGGCGCCGGCAACATGCTTGGCCGTCAGCAGCACGGCCATATCGAAGCCATCGGGTTCGACATGTATTGCCAGATGCTCGAGCGCGCCGTCTCCAAGCTAAAGGGCGAGGAATCCGTACCCGAACTCCGCACTACGCTCAGCCTCGGCCTCGACGTGCGCATCCCGGAAAACTATATCCCCAGTGAAAATCTCCGTTTGCGCACCTACAAGCGCATCTCCTCGGTCGCGAGCGAAGACGAAAAGCAGGACGTTCGCCGCGAACTGGCCGATCGCTTCGGCGCTCCGCCCTCCACGGTGGAAAACCTTTTGGAGTACGCCGTCCTCAAATCCATGTGTGAGCGCTTGCGCATTTCCGCGGTCGAGCGCCAAGGCAGCCGCGTCGCCATCCGCTTCCATGCGGAAACAACTCTGGACCCCGCCACGTTGGTCAAGGTCGTGCGCTCGCGCAAGGGCATCAAACTCGATCCCAGCGGCGTTCTCTGGCTCGAAACGACGCGAGGCGAATCGGTCCCGGAGCGCTCAGAAACGTATTGCTCGGCCTTCAAGGGCAGAGCTAAACTCTATAAGTGAGGAACTACATGCGCAATTTTGCACTTTTCGCGGCGCTCTTCGTCGCCCTGCCGCTCGCGGCACAGCAGCCCACCAATCCGGTGCCGCAATCGCAAAAACCCCCGGCCAAACCGACTCTTGAAAAGCCCGACGAGGCCCCAGCAGAAGCTGCGCCGGTGAAGCAAAAGATAGCGCCGTACAGAAAACCGGGTACCAGGGACACCGAAGGCAAAGTCGTCGAAGAGATCGTCGCTCGCGTCAACAACGAGATCATCACGCGCTCCGAATTCGAGCACTCCAAGGTCACTGCCGCGGAGGACGCCAAGGCCGACTGCCAGAACCGTTGTACGCCCGAGCAGTTGAAAGAAATGACGGAGGACAGCCAGAAGAATGCCCTCCGCAACTTGATCGACCAGTCCCTCCTCGTCCAGCGGGGGAAGGACATGGGGCTTAACGTCGAGCCCGAAGTCATCAAGCAGCTCGACCAGATCCGCATTCAAAACAAGCTCACCAGCATGGAGGCTCTTGAGCAGGCGGTCACTTCCTCGGGCCTCAACTGGGAAGATTTCAAGGACAACATCCGCAAAGGCATCATCACCAAAAAGGTCATCGGCCAGGAAGTCGGCTCGCACATCTCCATCGGGAAAGACGATGTCCAAAAATATTACGACGCCCATAAGTCGGAATTTATTCGTCCCGAGCAGGTCGTCCTCAGGTCCATCGAAGTCAATACCGCCGGCAAGGATCCCGCGGAAGTCGCGGAATTGAAAAAGAAAGCCGAGACGGCCCTAAAGAGAGTCCAGGACGGCGAAGATTTCGGCGAAATCGCCAAACGCTATTCCGATGGCACCACCGCCCAGCAGGGCGGCTACCTCGGCGCTTACAAGCGCGGCGAACTTTCCAAGCAGCTCGAAGACATCGTCTTCAAAATGAAAAAAAATCAGCTCACCGATGTCCTGGAAACCAAGCAGGGTTTCCTCATCATGCAAGTCATGGAGCATTACGACGAAGGGCTGCAACCGGTCGATAAAGTCGAAAACGAAATTATGGACAAGCTGTACTCGGGACGCATGCAGCCGGCCCTTCGCGATTACCTGAAGACTCTGCGCGAGCAAAGCTACGTCGTCGTCAAGCCCGGCTACCAGGATGCCGCCGGCGGCAGCAACTCCGAGATTCAGGAAGTCAGCGCCACTCCCGAAGTCACCAAGTCCAAGAAGGGCCACAAAAAATTCCTGCTCTTCGGCAAGCGATCCGGGGACACGGGCAATTGATGAAGACGCCGTTCGTCAGCGAACTCAGCTCTGAGCAAAGCATCACGAGTTTCTTTCTCGTTCGCGAAAAGGAAATTCGAAATACCCGCGAAGGCAAGCCCTATCTCCGCCTCGAACTCGGCGACCGTAGCGGCACCATCGAAGCGCGCATGTGGGATCAATTCGAAGCCTGCGCGAAAGACATCTCCCGCGATGACTTTGTCAAAGTCCAGGCCCGCGTCGAAATCTATCGCAACAAGCCACAGCTCTCGCTACAGAATCTGCGCCGCGCCAAGCCCGAAGAAGTCGATCTAGCCGATTTTCTTCCGCACACAAAGGAAGACGTCGGGAAGCTCTGGGCGCGGCTGCTCGAGTACGCGGATGCCATCACGGATCAGTGGCTCAAGAGACTCGTGCTAACGATCATCAGCGATCCGCAGATCGCCGCACGCTACAAGCGCGCCCCTGCCGCCAAAGTCATGCATCACGCCTATCTCGGCGGCCTGCTTGAACACGTCGTGGGCCTCTGCGGCCTCGCAAAGCAAATCGCGCAACATTATCCCGAGCTGAACGCCGACCTTCTCCTCACCGTCGCCATCCTCCACGACGTCGGCAAACTCGAGGAACTTTGCTACGACTGCGCCATTGGCTACACCACGGAAGGCCAGCTCCTCGGCCACATCGTCATGGAACTCGAAACCGTCACCAGAGCCATGGACGCCATTGTTGGATTTCCCGCCAATCTCAAGACCGTCGTCCAGCATCTTCTAATCAGCCATCACGGCCAATACGAATTCGGCTCGCCCAAACTACCCATGATCCGCGAAGCCCTGGTCTTCCACTATCTCGACGACATGGACTCCAAAATGGCCGCCGTCCGCGCCGCCCTGGCCGCCGACTCCGGCGAAGCCGAGTGGTCCACCTACAGCGCCGCCCTCGGCCGCAAATTCCTCCGGCTCGACGAATTCCTCAAATCTCCAAGCGGCGCAACGGACTAATCGTTCTTCAGGGGGTCGGAGCTTTAGCTCCGACAGTCTATTCCTCCAGTATTACGCTCGACGGAATTTGCTATAGTCTTGAGGAAATTGTTGGTCGTGGCCCAAGAAACGCATGAGTCTGACGGGTCATGTGGCGCGGATTCCTTTCGATTCGCAGGAACAAGGAAAGAGCATTCACACGCTGAGAACCAATCTTGCCCCGCGAGACGACAGATTTTTTAGCAGTGCCTCTTATGACGGAGCGATGGAACAACTTCTACGACCGGTTCGCCGCCACCGCGGATCGTTTTGCAAATCATACGGCCATCGAGCTGCAGCACCGGGACTCCCTCGAATCTGTTACGTATGCCCAGCTAAAAAGACAATCCGAAGTAGCTTCGAAATTCCTGGTTATCCAAAATATTCTGGCCGGCGATAAATGCGCCATCCTTGCTGACAATGAGATCGCCTGGTGCGCAGTCTATCTGGGCATTCTGCGCCTCGGGGCAGTAGCTGTCCCGCTTGATACCCACTATTCCCCGCGGCAGATTGCAACACTCCTTCGAGATTGCGGCCCAAAGATACTCTTCACGACGGAACACTATATTGCCGCCATCGAAGAGGCTTGCAAGTTGTCCAATTCAACCGTGAAACTGGCGCTCCTGAGAGGCCACCACGCTGGCATCGGATGTTTCACAGAATGCGAAGATTCACTCGAGACGCATCTTCCTGCTGTGGGGGCTTCGAGAGATGATCCTGCCGTCATTCTGTACACCTCCGGAACCACCAGCGATCCGAAGGGGGTCGTCCTCACGCACGGGAATCTTCTTGCCGAAGCCGAATGCGTCTTTGCAGCGTTGAAGCTCGACGAGAGTGATTCGATCCTCGGCGTCATGCCTCTCTACCACTCGCTCGCGCAAATGGGCAATCTGCTCCTGCCTTTCCTGGTTGGGGCACGCGTCATTTTCCTCGAAGAGGTTAGCGCGCCAGAGCTGTTGAAGGCGCTGCGCGAGCATCGTCCCACACTCTTTTGTTGCGTTCCTCAGTTTTTCTATCTTATCCAGCAGCGCGTCCTGCAAAAAGTAAAAGAGGCCGGACGCTTGCGTTCCGCCGTTTTTCGCTTACTCCTGGGAGTGAACGCGGCGTTGCGCCGATGGACGGGGCTAAATCTCGGACGCACCTTCTTTTCCGAGGTCCACGATCTCCTGGGATCAGAGATGCGTTACCTCGTCACGGGCGGCGCTCGTTTCGATCCCTCCGTCGGCCGCGATTTTTATCGCCTTGGTTTCAACCTGATCGAAGCCTATGGGCTCACAGAAACTTCCGGTGCCGCAACTCTCACGCTCCCAGGTGAAGGTGGCCAGGGCTTCGTAGGTATTCCTCTACCCGGGATCGAAGTGAAAATTGTCCCTGCGGAAGGGGCTGCATCGGACGATGCAACCAGGGGCGAAATTGCAATTCGTGGCCCGATCGTCATGAAGGAATATTTCCATCGGCCGGATGCCACGTCGGACGTCATGAAAGACGGCTGGCTGCTGACCGGCGACCTCGGCAAGTTCGATGCCGCCGGTAGGCTCTCGATTACCGGACGAAAAAAGGAAATCATCGTTCTCAGTTCCGGGAAAAATATTTACCCCGAGGAAATCGAGACCCACTACGCGCAATCACCGCTCATCAAAGAGCTGTGCGTCCTCGGGCAGACGTTGCAAGGAGAGCCGTCCGCGGAACGTTTACACGCCATCATCGTGCCCGATCTCGAAGTCATGCAGGCGCGCAAAGTGCTCAACATGAAGGAAGTTCTTCGCTTCGACATCGAGAATCTCTCCGTGCACCTTCCGGCCCATAAACGGATATTAAGCTACGAGATTCAAATGGATCCCTTGCCCCGTACGGCTACCAGGAAACTCAAGCGCTTCGAAATCGAGCGGAAACTACGAGCACGTGGAGCTGAACTCGAAAAGGAACAGGGCGCGCAGAAAGTCCTTACCGAGGAAGAGTTGGCGTGGTCTTCTGATCCTTTCGTCGCCCGAGCGCTTGAGATAATCCGCGAAGCGGCGCACGACAAGAGCGCCGTCCGCGCCGAAGCCAATATCGAGCTCGATCTGGGCCTCGATTCGATTGAGCGCGTTGAGGTCCTCACTAATCTCGAGCAGTTGTTCGGCGCAAGAATTTCCACGGAAGTCGCGCAATCTTTGTACACCGTCCGCCAACTCGTGGATGCGTTTCGCGCGCAACCAAATATTTCCACTCTCGCAAAGCCCGCGAATCCCTGGAGCAAACTTCTCACGGAGCTGCCGGAAAGCGATCCACTCTTGACTGGGCTACTCAAACCGCACCGCGTGTTCACTCTTCTAGGTTTTGCTTTTCTAAAATGTACGAATCTTCTAGCACGCCTTCTGGTCGGTCTGCACGTTGTTGGCATCGAAAACCTCCCTACCAGCGGTGCCTATCTTCTGTGCCCCAATCACGAAACGTACATTGATCCCTTCCTGCTCGCAAGCGTGCTGTCCTTTCGGACTTTTCAAGGATTGTTCTACGTTGGCGCAAGCGAATACTTTGCCACTCCCCTGCGCAGAAAAGCAGCCAGTTTGATCCACCTTGCCCCCGTCGATCCTGATACCAACCTAGTCCGCGCACTTCAGGCGGGCGCTTTCGGATTACAGCACGGCAAAGTTCTCGTTCTCTTTCCGGAAGGGGAGCGTTCCATCGACGGCGAGGTAAAGAAATTCAAAAAAGGCGCAGCCATTCTCTCGTGCCATTTGCAAGTGCCAGTTGTACCGGTCGCCTTCAAAGGCGTGTTTCCAATCTGGCCACGGAATCGAGCGTTTTCATGGCGGTCGTTGCTTCCCTGGAGCAAAACGCGAGTGACGATCCGCTTTGGGGCTCCCATTGAACCAGCTGTTCTCCCGGGTCCGGACGATTCACAAGCAGACACGGAAACCCTCTATGCGACATTCACAGGTAAACTGCGGGACACAGTCATAACCTTGCGTGCAGCGGCAGACGCTCATCCTGCCGCGCCTGCCTTGAAATCGGTTTCCTGAGATCCAAGGTTAGCGGTGCTTGTAAAATGTTACGAAGTGATCGTAGCGCATGCGCGGAACGTGCGATTGATCGGCGAGAGTAGTCGAAAAGAGGATCAGGGACGATCGGGTTTGATTGGATTGGGTGCTGCCCACTGCCCCGTCATGTTGACGATGTCGATGCGATAGTAAATGGAAGGTGCAGGTTTGTGTCCCCGGACGGAATGGGCGATCTCCCACCAGTGGGTACGCTTTTCAAACAACTCGTAAGCGTGATGGCGTTCAGAGCTATATTCGGGTGTATCGGGCAATTCTTGATAACGGCCGTAAAGAATCACACTTACCCAGCTGGAGTGGGTCGCAATCTCGTCGACCTCCACGCAGACTCTGGGGTTTTCTCGCATCCATTCAATTTTTCGTCCAAAGGTCGAAAATCCGTACAGACGGTCATTTTCGTACACGAAATAGATGGGCACTACGTACGGTTCATTGTTGTGAGCGCATCCCAGCCGACCGAACCCAGTTCTGGCCAGGAATTGCTGACATTCGCCCAATGCCATTTCTGCGATCAACATCGAATTTATCCTTCAGAAGCTGACCAAGCCCACATACCCACGAGCAATTTGAACGCCAATTGTGGGACTCGACCTTCTGTTTTCTTCTGATAGAACGCGCATCACCGCACATGTGTCCGCCTGCTGAACAACAGCTTTTCCTGGTTTGGAACAGATTCCCGTAAGCGACTGACCTCCATGATAGGTCTTTGTCAGGAGGGAAAGAGCTCTCCCGGCACGCTTCGGAGGAGCGCGTGTACAAAATTCTTTCTGCTTCTTCGCTACGCGTGTTGCGCATATTGGAGCGGGTGGCCGAAGAGCGCGGCTTACCGGAAGCGACTCAGGTGGAAAACCGGCCGGAGCTCATCAGCCGGGCCGTGGACCAGTGGGCGTAAGTCCATCCGGTCGGGGCGATAACACTCACCTGCCGCCCCGCTCAGACCGAACAGTCACCCATACTTAAGGGGTGTACCCATCTCACCAATCACCACTTCCTTCCGAAGTCCACATCTCGCCTTGCCAGACCGTCTGGGCCCGGCCTAGACTAAAACAGACCATGCTTCCTGCCAGCTTCCAGATTCGCGACCTCAAGATCACACCCGCGGCGGTCCTCGCGCCCATGGCTGGCGTGACGGACACGCTTTTCCGCCGAGTGATTCGCGGCCTCGGCGGCTGCGGCCTGCTCATGACGGAGTTCACCAGCTCCGAAGGCATCACGCGCAGCGCCGCCAAAACACTTCGCTATCTTTTTTTTCAGGAAGACGAGCATCCCATCACCGCGCAGCTCTTCGGCGCCAATCCCAAAGTTATGGCCGACGCAGCGCGCATGGTCGAAGACCTCGGCTACGACGCCGTAGACATCAATCTTGGCTGTCCGGCCAAGAAAGTTGTCAAGTGCGGTGGCTCCGGCCTGCTGCGCGAACTTCCGCTTCTCGGCGAAATCTTCAAATCGGTCCGCGCCGCGGTAAAAATCCCGCTCACGATCAAAATCCGCGCCGGCTGGGATGAAAACTCGATCGTCGCCGTCGAAGTCGCGAAAATGGCCGAAAACATTGGCGTCGAAGGCATCGCCGTGCATCCGCGCACCCGCACGCAAGGCTACGCCGGCGCCGCGAATTGGGGCCTCATCGCCGCCGTGAAGCAATCCGTGAAAATGCCGGTCATCGGCAATGGCGATATCAACACGCCCGAGGACGCCGAGCGCATGATTCGCGAAACGGGCTGCGACGCCGTGATGATCGGCCGCGCCGCCGCCACCAATCCCTGGATTTTCTCCCAGATGCGGCAATACGGCGCCACCGGCCGCTACGACACGCCCACCGAGGAGGACCGTCACCGTTTACTCTCTGGCTACTATAGGCAAATTTGTGCTGCCAACCTGCCCGATGGTGTAGGCAAAATGAAGCAGTTCGCTTGCTGGTTTACTCATGGCGTGGGGAACGGCGGCGAACTTCGACGTATTGTTCATGCGGCGCGAACGCCCAGTGAGGTTGTCGAGAAGGTAGAAGCCTTCTTCGAGAGCCGAACCAACGCAGGGCTTGGCCGCTCGTCGGCAGCCCAGGTACGCAATCGCAGCGTGGCCGCCCAGTATTTTGGCAGCGTTGCGGACGCCAGAAAAGAGGACCCGGCCCATGGTCCACTTGACGCAAACCGCCTCGAGGCAACGCTCGGAGCGTAGAATCGCCGTTCGCCTTCCGCTAAAGGTCCGTGGACGGGACAGCCGCGGTGTCGCTTTCGAGGAAGAAACCTCCAGCGAAAATTTGTGCCGCAGTGGCGCCGCATTTCTGACGCGCTTCGACGTCGCTATCGGCTCCGACCTCGAAATCAGGATTCCATTTTCCCACTATGTGTCGCGCCGCACGGAAGCGGATTTCTCGACGCAGGGCCGCGTCGTCCACGTTGTGGACGCCGCGACGCAAGGCGAGCACCTCGTCGGCGTACAATTTACCGGCCCGCGCTTCCAGCGCGTGTTCCGCTCCGAATCCGCCGCATAAACGAAGCGACGGCGTAAAGAAGTAATGCCGTAACGGCGAAATGCGAGCAGCGCGCCGAAAATCAGTCCCCGAAACTGGCCGTTCTTCTCTTTGCTTCGTTATTTAATTACTTCTCTATTTTTATTTTTTGCATACAAAGTTTGCGGCGTCATTCGTGTCCCCGCTTCCTTTGTATTTCGCAACCGCGGGATAAACGCACAGCGGCCTCGTCATTTTCACTTCTGCCGCGGATCCTTCGCCGGCCACTTTCGAGGTGATAATCGTGGAGGGAACGTCGCCTTTTTCCACCCACTGTTCCAGCGCCATATACATGTTGTGCTGCGGATCGTTCACCGGACTTAGGCCGTTCGCACCGAAGACATCGGGTCCGGGCCCGCCGCCGCAATGCTGCATCCCCGGCACCATGTAGAGCCGGAGGAAGGATTCAGTCTCCTTGGCGCCCATTTTGGCTTCCACGTTTTTGAAATAGGTGATTGAATTCAGCGGGGAAATCGCGGCATCGCTCCAGCCGTGATACATAATCAGTTTTCCGCCGCGCGCTTCGAACGGCTTCAGGTTCGCATCGGTGGCATTCAGCACGCCGGCGAACTTTTTGTCTGACGCGGCGACGGCATCGTCGAGATTCGCTTTCTTGTAATCCCAATCCGCCTTGCCGTACACCATGTCCGCAAAATATCCGTAGTCAAACGCGAACAGCAGGGCTTTTTCTGGCGCCGGTCCGGTGATCCAGAGGGGCCACCCTCCTCCGCCTTCTTCGCCTCCCGGCATAAAGCCCGGGAAAATTTTCCTACCCTTCGAATCGTGCGCCCCGTCGTAAAGCTTCTTCAGCGCGGTTACTTGCGGTTGCGTCAGACAGGAATCCGAATCGTTCGCTTTGCACAACATACTCGCGGGTTTGAAGCGGCATTGGCGCGGATCATTTAGAACCCCGTCAGTCACGCCGTCGATTGCGTCGCACGCCTCATTCACTGCGCGCGCGATTGCAGGGATCTTGTTTGACGGAATGTAACTGGCGGGATCAAGCGTAGTAGCTTGCGAGTCCCACAAGGCGCTGGATACCAGGTGCGTCCAGTAATTGGCGGGAGCCCCCGCGATGATGCCGTCGTAGTCTTTCGGGTAGCGCTGCGCTTCCATTAAGGCCTGGCGACCGCCATTCGAACAACTCGAAAAATAGGAGTGCTTGATCTCGTTTCCGTAGAATGCGTTCACCGCCGCCTTGCCGACGGCCGTCATTTCGTGAATCGCGCGGTAACCGAAATCGACAATTTTCTCCGGATGACCAAGCGCCCATTTGGCGTCCGTGCCACCCGCCGCGTGGCCTGTGTCGGTGGCCGCGGACGCGTAGCTTTGCAAGACCGCAAGCCCCAGCGCGCCGTAATCAATCTCCCCGGCGAAACCGCCGTTGCCCTGGCCGCGGAATTTGCCGTTCCATCCGCTGGCGGGCATCCAGACTTCGATCTTGATGTCCGAATCGGAGGTTGGTTTCGCCACTGCGGTAACCCTGCAAAATGCCGGCAGGCGCTTGAACAGATTCGGATCGCCTCTCAGCCAAGCCGCAAGAGCGGCAGGAGGCTCAAAAGCGCCAGCCGCGACCGTCTGCGCCGAAGTGATCTTTGTATTTGGCAACGCAAGCTGTGCCAGTTGTTCACAGGGCTGTCCGGCAGCCCGTGCAGCCGACGCAAATGCAAACCCCATCACAACCGCTAGGAGTGAAAAGAGCCTCAGTTTTTTCACGTGAACCTCCTTGTTCCTCCGGCCACGATACAGCCGAGATCCGACCTCGAAGACTCGCTCTTGCCTGGCCGTGCCCCAAGAACTTGCGCGCCCATCGTAGCTGAAACAGGCTGCTCAGCCAAACCATGGATTGAGCGGTGCTTTAGGTTCATTTTTATTCACGGGATCTAAAGCGCGATGAATGCGGCAAAGGGAGAATCATCGGCACCGTCCAAGGCAGCTGAGGCGAAGGATTTCTCGGTAAAATCATCGCCGAAGGGAACTTATTTCGCCGTGCGTCGTCTTTAAGTTGTGAGACCTCGCCCGGCAGAGGAGGTTCAGTCATGGGTTCCCTTTGGCAAGATTTTCGATACGCGTGGCGGAATCTTAGGAAGAGCCCGGGCTTCGCCATGGTCGCGATGGTCACGTTGGCGCTGGGCATCGGCGCTTCGACGGCCATCTTCAGCGTCATTGACAACGTCCTGATGGAGCCGTTTCCATACCCGGACGCGCAGCACTTCGTAAATGTCCAAATCCACGACACGTCCCGAAGTGAGCCTGGCGGACGTGGCGGGTACAGCGGTCCCGAGTTTCTGGATTACATCCAGCAGAACCATGTATTTGACCGGGTCATCGGGAATGATGGCGGAGACGTGCTGTATACCCAGGGCGAAGGGACAGAGCGATTCGACGGCGGATACGTCACGCCGGGCACGTTTGAGTTTCTGGGCATGCCTGCACTCCTGGGCCGAGTGATGCAGCCGGCGGACTACGAGCCCGGGGCTCCTCCCGTATTTGTATTGCGGTACAAGACCTGGGTGAACCGTTTTAACGCTGACCATTCCATTCTGAACAAGACGTTCGTCTTGAACGGCACAGCCCGCACGCTGATTGGAATCATGCCGCCGCGATTTGGCTGGGGTGACTCCGATCTCTGGATTCCAGAAAAACCGAGCATCGCCGACACGACTTCACCGGGCGGATTCAAACGTTACTGGTTTTTGCTCGGGCACCTGAAGCCAGGAATTACGGAACGCCAGGCGCAGGCTGACCTCGTCCTAATCGCACAGCGATTGTCCAAAGTTTATCCAAAAGATTACCCGAAGCATTTCACGGTGGAGATTCATTCCCTGGCGGATTTGGTCGTCGGGCAATTTCGTACGACGCTCTACATCGTTCTCGGTGCGGTGGGACTGTTGCTGCTCATCGGTTGCGGCAATGTCGCCAACTTGCTCCTGGCGCGCGCCACCGCGCGTGAGAAGGAGTTCGCCATTCGCGCCGCACTGGGCGCCGGCCGATGGAGGATGGTGCGGCAACTGCTGGTCGAAAGTCTCTTTCTCGCCGTCGGCGGCGGTGGACTGGGCGCGTTGTTCGCATGGGGCGGACTGAAATCGCTGGTTGCGCTCATCCCTCAGAACATTATTCCCGCGGAAGCGTCCATCCATTTGAATGGCGCGGTACTGCTCTTTACTTTGGCTATCTCCGTGGCAACGGCACTGATTTTCGGCCTGGTCCCTGCTTTGCAAACCGTGCGGCGCGATCTTATCGAGCCCCTGCGCGATACCGGGAAAGGAATCAGCGGCGGCTTTGGGCGGGGCCGTTTTCGCGACGCGGTCGTAGTGCTCGAAGTGGCACTGGCGCTGACTCTGCTGGTTGGCGCGGGCTTGTTGATGCGCAGCTTCGTGGCGCTTCGCGAGGTGCACCTGGGACTCCAGCCGGATCACATTTTGGTGGCCAGACTTCCGCTTCCGAAGGACCGCTACAAAACGGCCGATCAGATCGTCGGCTTTTATCGCCCGCTTTTGCTGCGATTGAGAGCCCTGCCGGGAATAGTGAACGCCACGGAAACGAGCACCTTGCCACCCTATGGAGGGATTCGATCTGATATCGAGATTCCCGGCAAAACGCACAGCGAAAAATGGACGGCGCTGTTTCAGCTTTGCAGCGAAGGGTACTTCCCAGTTTTGAAGATTCAGTTGCTGACAGGCCGGACGTTCACGGAAGCGGAAGTCAACGGAGCAAGAAAGCTGGCGGTCGTTAACGAGACTTTCGTGCGGAAATACCTCGGAAAGGAAAATCCCATCGGCGTGCGCGTTCATGTCTTGCAGCTTGAAAGCGCGCCTGATCCCGTACACGACGCCTGGTTCGAAATTATCGGAGTAGTTGCTGACGTAAAGAACCACGGCTTGCAAGATCCAGCCGATCCGGAAATTTGGGTGCCGTACACGGTGACCGGATCCTTCGAGCGGGGCGTTCTGGTGCGCACGGCGAACGAGCCGCTAGCGATGCTCAACGCTGTGCGGCAGGAAATTTGGGCGACGGATCGCGGCGTTGCCTTGACCTTCACGGGCACGCTGGAGGGATACATCAGCCAGTTTTCCTATGCTGGCCCGCGATTTGGATTTTTCCTGCTGGGGATTTTTGCAAGTATTGGATTGGTGCTGGTGACGATCGGCGTTTACAGCGTGCTGGCGTATACAGCGGCGCGGAGAACTCATGAGATTGGCATTCGCATGGCACTAGGCGCGGAGGGCAGCGACGTATTGAAGTTGGTGATCAATATGGGATTGCGGCTCGTAATCCTCGGAGTGACGATTGGACTTGCGGTTAGCCTCGGCATCGGGCGGGTCATCGCGACGCAGCTTTGGGGCGTCTCTCCGTACGATCCAGTCACGCTCGTCGCCGTGCCGCTTCTGCTTCTGATGACTGGGCTGGTAGCCTGCTGGATACCAGCGCGCCGCGCGGCCCGCGTAGACCCGTTAATCGCGCTTCGCTATGAGTGAGCGGTGTCGCGTTCCGCTAAATTGGAGGCGATGTGAAAGGGCCGGAAGCTCGACCTGTCGGCAGCGAGTCTACGGCACAATGACCATTTTGTCTTTCGGCAGGGCGTCTAGCGTGGCCCGATCCAAATTGAGATGCGCGGCAACCAGTTCGGGCGGCGTGTGGGTGAGCCATTCGGAGAGCGCCAAATCCTGGTAGAAGCTGCTCTTGAACATTTCCAGAAATTTCAGGTCCGTCGTGCCGGTATTCTCGATGTAATGTGGGAGCGTTTTTTGGATGTAGCCGACATCGCCCATCTCAAAGTCCATCGTGCGGGCGCGGCCACCGGTAGCAAAAACGGTCATGCGTGCCTTGCCGCTGATGTAGAACTGCCATTCGTCCGCGTTGGGATGCCAATGCAATTCGCGCATGCCGCCAGGTTTTACGGTGACGACCGCCGCGGCAATTGTTGTTGCGACTTTGAAGTTACTCGAATCAATGATGCGTACATCACCGTTCTTCATGTGCGTGGAAAGAGCGGGCTGCATGGTGCTGAACGCGAAATCGATTGGCGAGACACCGAGAGTACCGGCTGCGCGGCGCTGATCTTCCGCGAGCGGCGCCGGCAATTCCGCTTGAAAAATGAATTTTTCTCTCTTAGGCATATTTGCGAGAGCTGACTGGGCGACACCGAAATTCTTCGATAGAACATCCGGCGGAGTGTGCGCCATCCAGTCGGTAAGCAACACGGTTTCATATTCCGAGAAGTTTCCGTCGTCGAATACGAGCAAGAATTCCGCTCCATCCGGCGCCAGACCTTGAATCGAGTGCGGAATTCCAGGAGGGAAATACCACAAATCGCCTTCCTTGACGTCGGCGACGAAGCTTTTGCCATCCGAGTCAATGCAGGTGATGCGCGCGCTACCATAGAGCATGTAGGACCATTCCGCCGCGGTGTGCCAGTGCAGTTCGCGCACGCCTCCGGCGGTCAACCGCATGTCAACGCCCGCCAGCGTCTTTGCAACTGCCAGTTCGCGGATTGTTACTTCACGCGACCAGCCGCCTTCCTGAAAGCGCTTGTGCGCGAAGGAAAATGGGTACTTGAAAGTTTGCACACCGCCCGCGTCCGTTGGCACGGGATTATTCGAGGATGGATTTGCGGTGTCCAGCGCGGCGTTCGTTGGCCCTGGGTCGCTCGAGCTCCTATCATCCTTGGAAATTTGCGCGGAATCCCGTTCACCGGCCACTGCCCGATCCGGGCCAAGCACGCTGGCCGCCGCGAGTGCGGCCGAACTCACTCCCAAGAATCCCCTCCGCGTCCATTGTTCTTTTTCTCTTTCCTTGGCCATCTCTACGGATTCCTCCGATTTCCCTGACATTGATGTTTCTCCAATCTTCGATACCGTACACGCAACTCGGCCGCCCCGCAACGTTCGGTCTAACCTTCCTGGTAATCCGACAGGTGATGTAGCGAATGCGGGGTGATTTGTCGTCCATGAAAGGGAGGGAATTGCACTTTCACCTCGCGGGTGCGAAGAGGGTCATCCAAGGACACCTTTACCGTAAGAGTGGCGGGCAATTCGTCCTAATTTTCTTTGTTCTGCCCGGCTTCACGAGCGCCGAGGATTTTATCGTAGGCTTCGCGGCGGGACAGGCCGTGTTCCTTTGCAGCGAGTTTTAGAGCTTCCTTACGGTCGAGTTTGGCCTGGTGGATGAGTTCCTCGACGCGTTCGGCCAGACTTTGCATGGAGTTGGCGGGGGTGCGCGCATCGGCGGGATCCTCGGGACCGATGAGCAGCGTGATTTCGCCTTTGGCGGGGCGCTCTTCGAGCGAAGCGAAAAGTTCGGAAAGTTTGCCGCGGCGGAATTCTTCGTGGAGCTTGGTGACTTCGCGGGCGATGCAGGCAGTGCGGTTGCCGAGAACTTCGCGGGCGTCGGCGACGCATTCGGCGATGCGATGCGGAGCTTCGTAAAGAATGATGGTGCGGTCCTCGATGCGAAGGCGCTCGAGGGCGCGGCGGCGTTCGCCAGTGCGGTTAGGCAGAAAACCCACGAACAGAAATTCTTCGTTGGGTAAGCCGCTGGCGGCGAGGGCGGCGAGGAGCGCGGATGGTCCAGGCACCGGAACGATAGGAACATGGTGCCGCAGACAAAGAGTGACAAGGCGATGTCCGGGATCGGAGACGAGCGGCATGCCAGCGTCGCTGACGAGAGCGATTTTCGCGCCTTGCTCGAGAGAGATAAGAAGTTCCGGCGCGCGGGTCAATTCATTGTGCTCGTGGTAGCTGATGAGCGGCTTGCGAATCTCGTAGTGAGTGAGCAGTTTTTGGGTGTGGCGCGTGTCCTCGCAGGCAATCTGGTCGACTTCCTTGAGGATGCGAAGGGCGCGGAAGGTCATGTCCTCGAGATTGCCAATAGGGGTGCCGACGAGGTACAAGCAGCCCAGTGCGGTTTCCGTTTTGTTCGATGCGGTGCCGCTCATGCTCTGAGTCTAGCACGCACTGAGGAGGTGATTGTCCCGGAGAACGAAAAAGGAGCGGGGCCGGCGCCCTGCGCAGTAGGGGGAGCGGCGCTTGGGCGGTGCGCGCTGCATGCTATACTTTTTTGTTTGGAGAGGATGCGGAGGGGGCGGCAGTGCCACTGTACGAATACAAGTGCCTGAAGTGTGGGCGCCACACGGACAAGATAGAGAAAGTCGCTGGGCCGCACCTGAAGAAGTGTCCCCATTGCGGCGGAAAAGTGGAATCGGTTATCACGGCGCCGTCGATAAAATTCAAGGGGTCAGGCTGGTATGTGACGGACTACGCGGGAAAATCGCCGGACGGAGGCAGCAAGGAAGGCAAACCCGCGAGCGAAGGGAAGGAAGCCGCAGGAAAAGAATCTGGCAAGGATGCTGCCTCAGCGGATGGCGGAGGCAAAGAGGCCGGCGGGAAGGAATCGGCAGGAAAAGAGACGAGTTCCAAGGAGAGTTCTTCGAAAGAAAAGAAGTCCGCGAAGAAGAAATAAGTTCTGCGAGGAACCTTATGACCAACTCCGTTCCACAAGCTGGCGCACCCACACGCAAAGTACGCAAGGCCGTTCTGCCCGCGGCGGGACTCGGGACGCGCTTTTTGCCGGCGACGAAAGCCCAGCCAAAAGAAATGCTGACGGTGGTGGACAAGCCGCAGATTCAATACGTGGTGGAAGAGTGCGTGGCTTCGGGAATCGAACACATCATCATCGTTACCGGCAAAGGGAAGAATTCCATCGAGGATCACTTCGACCATGCGCCGATGCTGGAGCGCTTCCTGGAGGAAAAAGGCAGGAAGGATCAAGCCGACATGGTGCGGCGAATCAGCGACATGGTGAAAGTGAGTTACACGCGGCAGAAGGAGCCGCTGGGGCTGGGGCACGCCGTGCTGGTGGCGGAGGATCTGGTTGGCGACGAGCCGTTCGCGGTTTTGCTGGGCGACGTGCTGATTCCCGGCGAGAATCCCGCGACCAAACAATTGATTGAGGTCTATAAGGCGACGGGCGTCGGAGCGATTGCCGTGGAAGAAGTGCCCAGGGAAAAAACGCATCTTTACGGAATCGTCGCGGGCGAGGCCGCACCGCTGCCGCCATTTGGAGCGCGGTTGCTGAGGATCCGCGACCTGGTGGAAAAACCAAAACCGGAAGATGCGCCCTCGAACCTGGCCATCACGGGGCGCTACGTTTTGCCTCCCCAGATTTTTGACTGTCTGAAGCGCACCAAGCCCGGCGCGGGAAACGAAATCCAATTGACAGACGCGCTGCGCATCCTGGCACAGGAAGTCGGGCTGTGGGCCTACATCTACGAAGGAGTGTCGTATGATGCCGGCGACAAACTGGGTTTTTTGAAGGCCACCGTGGAACTGGCGCTACAAAATAAGGAGCTGGGCGAACCGTTCCGCGAATATTTGAAAAACTTGAAGCTTTAGCTTTGACGAGTGAGACTCAAAAGATGACCCGCATTCTGGGAATTGAATCTTCGTGCGACGAGACGGCGGCCGCGGTGGTGGCCGACGGACGCGAGATTCTCTCCAGCGTGGTGGCTTCGCAGATCGATATTCACCGAAAATACGGCGGCGTGGTGCCGGAATTGGCTTCGCGCGAACACTTGCGGCGGATCGTGCCGGTCGTGCGGGAGGCGCTGGCGCAGGCAGGGATGAAGCTAGACGAGGTGGATGCGATTGGCGTGACGCAGGGGCCGGGGCTTGTGGGGGCGCTGCTGGTGGGAATTACGTATGGGAAGACATTGGCGGAATCGCTGGGGAAGCCGCTGGTGCCGGTGAATCACCTGGCGGGTCACGTGCACGCCGTTTTTCTGGAAGCGCACAAGGCGGGACGCGTTGTGAATTTGCCGGCGGTGTGCCTGATTGTTTCCGGCGGGCATACGGTTTTGTATGAAGTGACGGCGGGGGATTCGAACGGCGCGGGCACGACGGAGCGGAACGTTGAGGCTCAGAATTTGCACGGCCTTCTGCATTATCGAAAAATCGGCCAGACGCGCGACGATGCCGCGGGAGAAGCGTACGACAAGGTGGCGAAACTCCTGGGGTTGGGGTATCCGGGAGGGCCGATTCTGGATCGACTGGCGGCGGCCGCCGGTGGAGCAGCGGCACCGGTGAAATTCGGTCCCACAAAAACGCGGGGAAACGCGCTGGATTTCAGTTTCAGCGGGTTAAAGACTGCGGTGCTCTATCACGTGCGCGAGCATGCGGAGTATGCGGAGGAGATTCGCGCTCGCGAAGAGGCCCTGCAGCGCGGGGAGCAGAAGTTCGAGCAATTGCTGCCGCTGTGTTCGCCGCGAACGCTCGCGCTGGTGCGCGAATTTCAAAACGCGGTGGTGCGCGATTTGGTGGAGCGCACCATGATGGCCGCGGAAGAGCTTGCGGTGGGAAGCGTGCTGGTTTCGGGAGGAGTGGCGGCCAACAGCCAACTGCGCGCAACGTTCGAAGAACGCGCGAAGGCCAGAAGCATCGACGTGTTCTTCCCCAGCCGGGCGCTCTCGACGGACAACGCGGCGATGATTGCGGCGGCGGCCTATGAAAAATTTCATGCGGGTGTGTTTGCGGACAGTAGCCTCAATGCTGATCCCAGTCTTTCCCTTTCGTAAAATTCACTTTGACGAAGTGGGCAGAGCTGGCACGACAGTTCCGCAGTCCTGCAAGAGAAACAGCGCGATCATCGAGTCGCATGACGCTTGCGGCTCTACGCAATTTGAGTGGTGCGTTCGACATGGAGAGGACGTGTGATGAGGCCGTCCACGAGGCCGAGAAAGCGGGCCATGTGCGGGAGCGTTGCGTGGGCGTCGAAGGCGGAGTCATCGGTCCACTCCGAGTGAATGATAAGGGCGCGGGGATCGCGCGTTGCTTTATAGAGATGAATGCAAATGCAGCCCGGCTCGGCGCGGGTCGGCTTTAGAATGAGATCCAACTCGTCGAGAAGTAGAAGTTCTTTTCCGGGCTGAGGTTCAAAGCGAACAAAAACGTGAAGCGGCACGATATGCCTCCTGGGGAGAATTGTATATCCGGGCAGTACATCTACCGCCGCTGTGATCGCGACGGCCGGATCTGGGACGGCGCTGCGCGCGGAGTGTGAGCGAGGTGATAGCTCGCAGCGTGGGTAAGAGTGATATCCTTGGGGCCAGACCGTGGGGCAAAGAACTCGCTTTCGCGCCTTGGCGGGATTGTGATTCCTGGGGGCGTTGGCCGGGCTGACTCGAGGCGCAGTTTTGGCTCAGGAGCCTCCTGTACCTACCCGGGAATTTCCAACCGGTATTCAGCAGCATCCGGTGTCTGATCCGCACGCGCCGGCTTCCCCCCAGCAGCCGTCCTCCGCGCCCCTGCAGCAGTCCGCCGCGCAGGTGGCACCACCGCCGTGTATTCAGCCGCCGCCGATAGTACGCCTGTCCGATCACAATGGGCTTCTCGCGAATGTCGTGGGCACGTTCGCTAGGCCGTTGGAACGGAAAGCGGTGCATCCGCCGAACTACCGCCTTGGCCTTAAGTTGTGCACTCTAAACCTGGAAGACAAATTCGTTCTGTTCCTTCAGGATTCCATTGATCCGGTGAACTTTCTCGCCGCGGGGTTCAACGCTGGTCTCGATCAGGCGGAGGACTCGGACCCGAGCTATGGGCAGGGAGCAGAGGGGTATGGCCGGCGGTTTGGTGCCGAGCTGGCGGGTGCTACTTCGTCCAGGTTCTTCAAGGAGTTCGCGTATACCGCGGTATTTAGGGAGGATCCGTGCTATTACCGCATGGCTCAGGGAAGCGGCGGAAAGCGGTTGCTGCATGCGCTGGGGCACGTCGCCTTGGCGCATCGCGACAATGGCAACGTGATGTTCAATTTCTCCGAATGGCTGGGGACCTCGAGCAGCATAGCTTTGAACAATACCTTTCGCCCGGATAACGAGCGCTGGTTTGCGCCGGCGGCTGAGCGCGTGGGATACAGCGTTCTGCAAGACATGGGCTTCGACGCACTTCGCGAATTCTGGCCGGAAATCTCCCGTAAGTTCAAGCTCCCTTTCCGGGGCGAAGCTCAGCCCCCGATCGACAACCCCAAGCCAGCGCCGTAGGTAGTCAGCCGGGCTTCCCCAGCCGTTCTTCGCGGGAAGGGCACGCGCTGCATACGATGCGGCGGCCCACGAGCGGTTCAGCCCTGACGCATGCAATCGCGAGAGGTAGGAAAGTCTGTCCCCCCTTGCGCTATACTTTCGCCGCCATGGGCACTTCGGTTGGTGTGGGTGCGCGATATCAGGCCGCTAGCGATCGATCGCTGTTGGTATATTTCGATTCCTACGGCAAGAAGAGAGGGACTAAAGCCTCGCACCTACAAAATCAAGTCACACTGGAAGCTCACGAGCACGTGCGCAGATTATTGAGGCTGCTCGAACTTGAGCCAATCGCGGGAGTACAAAATCTGCATCCGGCGTACTGTTCCGTTTTGTTCAAGTTCGATGCATTGAAGCTGCGCCACAGCGAACTCGAAGAAATATTGCGCGGTTACATCAAGAGAATGGAGAAACTGGAGCTGCCGGAGCCGCGTCTGGTCGAGATTCCCGTGTGCTATGGAGGGGAATTTGGCCCGGACTTAAAGGAAGTAGCCGAGCTGCGTGGAATTGCGCCGGGGCGAGTGATCGAGCTGCATGCTTCGGCCACATACATCGTTTATTTTTTAGGGTTTGTGCCGGGATTTGCGTATTTAGGGGAGTTGCCGAAAGAGCTGGTCACCCCGCGTCTGGCAACGCCGCGACGCAGCGTCCCTGCGGGAAGCGTGGGCATTGCGGGGAGCCAGACGGGCGTCTATCCGATTTCTACTCCGGGCGGCTGGAGACTGCTGGGGCGGACGCCGCTGGCGATGTTCCGGCCGGAGAGAGCAGAGATGAGTTTGCTCTCGATTGGAGACCGTGTGCGTTTTGCGCCGGTCTCGCGGGCTCAGTTTGCGAAGCTGGAGAACGCATGAGCGTGATGGAGGTGCTCGCTCCGGGGCTGCTGACCACGTTCCAGGACTTGGGACGCGAAGGATTTGGGCCCATGGGAGTCTCGCCTTCGGGCGCCGCCGATCCTGTTTCGCTTCGAGTCGGCAATCGACTGGTGGAAAACGCGGAAGGCGCGGCCGGATTGGAAATGACGCTGCTCGGCGGAACATTTGCGTTTCCGGAGGGCGCCACGGTGGCGCTCACCGGCGCGGATTTTGGGGCCACCCTCGACGATGTGCCTGTCGAGCTGTGGAGTTCGCTCGCGGTGCGCGCGGGCCAAACGTTGCGAATGGGCGCCACGCGCGGCGGCGCCCGTTGCTATCTGTGCGTCCGCGGCGGGATCGATGTGAAAATATTTCTGGGAAGCGCTTCGACCCATCTTTTGAGCGGGCTTGGCGGATTCGAGGGCAGGGCATTGCGCAAGGGCGATGTGTTGAAGATAGGAAGGGCGAGCGAGAGCTTCCGGACATTCCGGAAAAAGAAGGTGTTGCTGCGGGCTCTTGAGAAGCTGGCGCCGCGAAAGATCTTGCGTGTGACCTCCGGGCCGCAAAGTGATTGGTTCTCTGAGGATGTGCAAAAGTCTTTTTATGCGGGAGCGTATCGCGTGGCGGAGGAATCGAACCGCATGGGGCTTCGGCTGCAGGGAACCCCGGTCGCCGCCTCATCTGGCAACGCCGGCGCGGAAATGATCTCCGAGGGCGTTTCGTTGGGGGCGGTGCAAATTACGGCCTCCGGGTTGCCGATTATTTTGTTCGTCGAGCAGCAAACCACCGGCGGGTATCCGAAAATAGCGAATGTGGTTTCGGCGGATTTGGGCAGCCTGGGGCAGTTGCGGCCGCGGGATGAGATTCGATTCGAGGGAGTGGAAATGGAAACGGCGCGCGCGCTTCTGGTGGAGCAGGAGAAATTGCTGGCGTCGAAGGAGTTGATTCAGGGATGAAGAGCCCTTCCAAAATGATAGATCTGAATTGCGACATGGGCGAGATTCCCGCGGCCATAGCGGATGGCACGCAGGAAGCCCTAATGCGGTCGATCACGTCGGCAAATGTGGCCTGCGGCGGGCACGCGGGCGACGCGGCGACCATGCGCACGACGATTGAGCAGGCGATGCGCGCGGGAGTGGCCATCGGGGCGCATCCGGGCTACGCGGACCGCGGTAATTTCGGAAGGCTCGAGCTGAAGCTCTCGTCACAGGAGGTTGCCGATTCTGTTTTTGAACAAGTACGCGCCCTGGCTGATATCGCGGAGCGGTGCGGCGCGACGGTGGTCCATGTGAAGCCCCACGGAGCCCTTTACAACCAGGCGGTAAAGAATCGCGATCTGGCTAAAGCAATTGCGGACGGCGTGGCGCGATGGAGTCGCGACGTCGTGCTCGTTGGTCTTGCCGGTTCACCTATGCTGGAGGTATTTCGGGAAGCGGGATTTCGTGTAGCGGCAGAAGCGTTCGCGGACCGGCGCTATGAACCGGACGGAACGCTGCGTTCGCGTAAGTTTGAGGATGCCCTCATCCGCGATCCCGCCGATGCCGCACGCCAAGCCTTGGGAATCGTGCAGCGGGCGCTTGTCACAGCCAGCGACGGCAGGGAAGTGGCGGTCGCAGCGCAAACCATTTGTATTCATGGAGATACTCCTGGAGCAACGCAGATTGCGGCCGCCGTCGCGAGTAAGTTGCGGGAGGCAAGCATTCAACTAAGCAGTATGGAGATCGGATAGAGCTAGCAATTCAAACGCGGAGGATATGAAATCCAGGAAACTAAAGAAAAGGCGGGCAACGTGAAGTTGCCCGCCAGAAATTAAAAACGCGCCCTTGAGAGCGGCGCGAAAGGCTATTCGAATTTTTCGGTCATTACCGGGAACGTGAGTTTGGCTTTGGCAAGGGACTTGACGACGATGGCCTCGGCGCTTTCGGCGGTGGTGTTGCGGGAGGTGGCCATTTCGCTGACCAGAAGGTACTTCGCCCGTTCCAGCATTTTCTTTTCGCGGAAGGAGAGCGGTTTGCTGCGGCTTAGGGAAACGAGGCTCTTGAGGACGACGGCCACTTCGAGGAGGGAACCGGTGCGCATGCGCTCGGAATTCTCTTTGAAGCGGTGCTTCCAGTCGTGATGCGAATTAAGTTTGCCCTTTTCGAGGAAGCCCAGGACTTTGCTGGATTCCGTCGAACGGATGACGGAACGAAGGCCAACGGTCTCTGCGTT
This sequence comes from uncultured Acidobacteriota bacterium, assembly GCA_963824515.1. Taxonomy (GTDB): domain Bacteria; phylum Acidobacteriota; class Terriglobia; order Acidiferrales; family UBA7541; genus Acidiferrum. The sequence goes on along the minus strand of CAWGPN010000022.1, from coordinate 240,570 downwards.
TGACTGCGGAACCATCACTCGCAAGCCGCTGGAAACAATGCGAATCATGAAGTAACGTTCGGTTCTGCCGTTTAAGACACCGTAACTAATCTGTTCTACAAGGCCGACGCCGTGGTTCGGATAGACGACCTTGTCACCGATTTTGTAGTCCATGGATTCTTTTGCCCCCTGAGATGTTCCTAATTCTAAACGGATGTGTTGGAAGAGTCAAGATATATCCCTTGGAATCATGAAGTTAGGGAAAATTAGCTGTCGATTTGGCAGTCAAATTGCTCCATGTGGACCCTATCCCATAATTCCTTCCCCCGCTGCTCGCCTCGGAGAATAAAATCGTCTGATCTGGTTCCCTGAAACATTTGTTGGCTTTCCGGGCGGTGGACGTCCAGGACTGGCATCTTCGGAAACTTGCATCCCTGTGCGGTAGAATGCCGGCGTGCTGCTACTCGCTTTGGACACGTGCGATTCGCGAGGTAGTTTGGCGCTCTTGCGGGGTGAAGAGCTCTTGTCGGCACTTCCGTACGAAGGGCCGGGGGACTATTCGTCTTGGGTGCTGCCCAAGGCAAAGGCGCTGCTAGGTTCCTGTGGACTCGGTATGCGGGACGTCGAAGTGTTTGCCGTGGCTTCCGGTCCCGGTTCTTTTACTGGGGTGCGCATTGGTTTGACCACTGTTAAAGCTTGGGGCGAAGCGTATGGCAAGCCCGTGGTGGGAGTCTCCAGGCTGGAGTCGATGGCTTCCGCGGCGGCCGGGGTCGAAAAGTACGTGGCGGCTCTTGTGGACGCGCACCGGAATCAGGCCTTTGCAGGGCTCTATCGCCGTGAACAGACGGGGCTGCATTTGGTGGAACACGAGATGGTTGCCGCGCCAGATGGGTTTGTGAAATGGGTGGGCGATCGCACGGAGGGAACGGCGGTTTCCTGGATTTCGATGGACCCGGAAATGATCACGGCCTTGGACGCCTGGCTTGACCGCGCGCATAGAGGAGAAAATGTCCAGAGGAGTCCGGCTATGCTTGCGCCGCTGGTCGGGAAGGTTGGCCTGCAAAGGGCGCTCGCCGGTCGCACGACGGACGCGCTCGGTTTGGACGCCGAATACGTGCGCCGGTCGGATGCGGAAGTATTCTGGAAAGGCGGGCCAACTCGTGGCGGGTAGTAACTCGGGCGGCCGCGGCTCACCGGACGTGCGATCGTTTCGCGCCGCGGACGCGGACGCGGTGATAGCTATTTCCAAGGACTCCCCCGAGTCAGCGAATTGGTCAAAGGAGAGCTACCTCAAAATGGCCGAAGAAAGTGGTGCGCTGGCGCTGGTAATCGAGACAGAGGGAATGGTCACGGCATTCTTCGCCGGGAGGCGCATCGCGGACCAAGCCGAGGTATTTAACCTGGCGGTTAAGCAAGGGCACAGGCGCAAAGGAGAAGCTTCCGCTTTGATGTCGGCGGCTCTGGAGGAATTCGGGCTGCAAAGCGTAAGGAGCGTGTATCTCGAAGTGCGAGAATCAAATACAGGAGCAATCGCGTTTTACGAGAGACATGGCTTTGCCAAAACAGGACGGCGAAAGGGATATTACCAGGAGCCGGACGAAGCGGCAGTGACCATGAAAAAAGAACTCACGGGCTAGAACTAAAGTTTTACAGTTGCCTCTTGACGCCGTCCGCCAGAGTGCTATGGTTCGTTCATGTAGTATTCACAATCCAATCCGCGCAGTCGTGAGGAGGACGCATGGCAACCGCTCAGCGGGCACCTCGGGACATACTCCTCGATTCAGACGCCGAGTATCAGCGTCTGGCCGAGCAGCACTCGAAATACGAAGCAGAATTGCATCGAATCTCCGCATCTCCCTACCTCAGTTCGGAAGACCTCCTCGAAGAAATTAAGCTTAAAAAGATGAAGCTCCACTGCAAGGATGAGATGGAGCGGATTGCCGAGCGTATCCACCGCGCGCGGGCACAATACACGCATTAAGCCCGCAAGCCCGAAAATTCTGTCGTAGAATGGCCATGCTTGCTCGCCGTCTTAATGCAGCGTGTGAGGCGGATGGAGTATATTTGCTGAGGCATGGTCAAAGAGGGCTACTATTTTGGGTTGCCGCTTCTGCTGCTGGGGGGCGCGGCCTATTTGGCGGAATGGGCGGTGAGCGCGGTCGTCCTTGTGTGCCTCGCGCTCTTTGTCTTCTCCTTCTTCCGTGATCCGGAGCGTGTGATACCGGACGAACTGGGCGCGGTGGTTTCTCCGGCGGATGGGCGCGTCGTGGTGGTGACGGAGGAGGAAAACGCCGGGCGTCCCGGCAAGCGCATCAGCATTTTTCTGGCGATCTGGAACGTCCATGTGAACCGTGCGCCCGCGGAAGGTATTATCAGCAATCTCGAATACAAACCCGGGAAGTTCCTCGCGGCCATGCGGGAACAGGCCTCGCTGCAAAACGAACAGAATGTTTTCACGCTTTCGACGGATGCCGGGGAGATGGTTTTCAAACAGATCGCCGGTTTGATCGCGCGCCGCGTCGTCAGTTGGAAAAAAAGCGGCGATCGCGTGGCACGAGGAGAAAGAATCGGCCTGGTACGGTTTGGCTCGCGCGCCGACGTCTGGGTGCCGCGGGACGCCGAAATTTTGGTGAAGTTGGGAGATCACGTCAAAGGCGGCGCCACCGTCCTCGCAAGATGGATTCCCCGGTCGAACAAGCTGGATTCCAGCGGGAAACGGAATTCTGAAGTGGAAACGGGAATGCCAGCCATGGAGAAGAGCGCTTAGCCTATGGACGAAATCGAACAGCACGAAATTCAGTTTGACGGCAAGCGCATTCGGAACCGTAAGCGGCGGCGCGGAATTTTTCTTCTGCCCGCCATGATGACTTCGGCGAATCTCTTGTGCGGTTATTATGCCGTGGTGGCCGCCATGGTCGGCAGCCCCGAGGATCTGAATCGCGCCGCCAAAGCGATCGGCTTGGCCATACTGTTTGACTCACTCGATGGACGCCTCGCGCGGATGACCGGAACCACCACGGAGTTTGGCGTTCAGTTCGATTCCCTGGCGGACGTGGTTAGTTTCGGCATCGCCCCAGCCGTACTTGCCTATGCCTGGGGGTTTCGCGGCATTACGAGTATCACCGGCGAGACACTCCACCAGCTCGGGCAGTTCGCCTGGGTCTGCTGCTTGGCATTCCTGATCTGTTGCGCCTGGCGGCTGGCGCGCTTCAACGTTCAGGGAATGGCGCCAGGAAGCTCGAAATACTTTGTAGGCATGCCGACTCCCGCCGCGGCCGGCGTGATTGCCGCAATCGTTCACGGACTTCGCCTCGGAGGCCCGATGTCCGTCGGCCAGCTTCAAAATGGCTGGTGGGCTCTTCTGTGGTTCTTCCTCGCGGCCGGCCTCGGCGGCCTGATGACCAGCACCATCCGGTTTTACAGCTTCAAGGATATTCCCTGGACCAGGAAACAGCCGTCGCTCGCCATCGTACTTCTTTGCCTGCTCGTCGGCGTTATCTGGCGGTTTTCCGAATATGCGCTGCTGACCATAGCCTGTGTATACGCCTTTGTCGGCGTCACGCTTCATGTGATCCGATTCTTCCGTCATCGAATGATCTCGCGGACCGTGTGACACATGCCTTCTCTTGAGCGGGGCTCCAACCGAATCGTAATCGCAGGCGCCTCCTCGCTTCTGGGTGCGGAGCTGCGTTCTTTGCTGGAAGAGAGCCGGTTTGCCGGTGCGGAGTTTCGCCTGGTGGATGAGGAAATTGCGGCGGGACTCCTGACCGAGGCTGGCGGCGAGCCTGCGGTGATCCGGCCCGTCGAAGAAGGCACGTTTGACCGGGCAGCGAAAGTTTTTTTCACGGGATCGCCGGAGTTTACGCGCGCCAATCTGGGAGCGGCACGGGCCGGTAAGGCCACGGTCATCGACCTTTCCGGAGCCGTGGCTGGAGAGGACGCCGCGGTGAGCTGGTTTCCGCAGCTGGATGCATTGCGCGGCAGAAAGCCTCCCAAGGAGGCTGCCGTTTTTGCAATTCCTTCCGCAGCCGCGACGGCTGCCGCATCCCTGGCGCTCGGTTTGTTCCCAATCGGCGATTCGCGCCTGGTAGTCATTTGCTTTCAACCTGTTTCCGAAGCTGGGCGGGCGGGAATCGAAGAATTGGAAAGCCAAACGGGGCAACTGCTGTCGTTCCAAGGGATGGGTCAACCGGTGTTTGATACTCAGGTGGCATTTAATCTTCTGGATCGCTTCGGCCCCGGCAGCAAACACAAGATGAGCGACGTGCGCGAGCGCTTGCGCGCAGAGATTAAAGCGTGCGTGGGCAATAAAGCGATCCTGCCGGCATTGCAAGTGATTCACGCTCCGGTGTTTTATGCAGCTGCGTTTGCCGCTTGCGCTGAACTTGTGCCTGGAACGGATATCGAAAAGGTGGTGAACGCTTGCGAGAATGCGGGATTTGAGCTTCCACCACATGGTGATGCGGGACCCAGCAACGTGAGTGTGGCCGGTGAAAAAGTGGCGCATCTCGCGAAACCGGAGGAAGATCCAGCTCGGCCGGGAGCCTGGTGGTTCTGGGGCTCGGCGGATAACATCCGGCTTCCAGCGGCGAACGCGGTAAAACTGGCGGAGATGCTGCCATGACCGGCCGAAAAGCTTTTGGTTTGGCAATGGCGATGGCAGCCGTGATTTCCGGGTGCGGTTATCACATCGCGGTACACGTCTCGACATTGCCGAAAAGCATCCACGTGATTGCCGTACCCGCGATCGAGAACAAAACCAATAGCTATCGGCTGGAACAGAAGCTGACGGCGGCCACGGTTCACGAATTTCTGGCGAAGACCTCGTATCGAGTCGTCTCAAATCCGGCGGAGGGCGATGCCGTGCTGCGAGGCAAAGTGTTGAGTGTGGAAGCGATGCCGCTGCTTTTCGATACCAAGACGGGCAGGGCGACGACCATGCTGGTGACCGTGAAATGCGAAGTGACGTTTACGGAGACGGCGACGCAAAAAGTGCTCTACCACGCCGACAATTTCATCTTCCGCAATCAGTATGAGATTTCGACCAACGCCAACGATCCCGCGGACCCGAATAGTTTGAAAAATTTCTTCGAAGAGGAAGATCCCGCGCTGGACCGACTGGCCCGGGATTTTGCGCAGCGTTTGGTTGCGGCTGTCACGGAGAATTACTAGGGGAACGGCGGATGGCGCAGGTTTCACCGGAAGAATTGCTCGCTCGGTTGGAACGCGGGAAGACCGTCCCGGCGGTGCTGTTGCTGGGCGAAGAGCCGTATCTGCGGGATGCCTGCCGCGCGCAATTGATAGCGAAGTTCGTGCCGGAAGCAGCGCGGACCTGGGCAGTTTCGCGTTACTCGGCAGGCCGCGGCGAGACGCAGGCGGCGCTCGATCAAGCGCAAACCATGGCGATGCTTTCGCCGTTGCAAGTCGTTTTTCTTGAAAACGCGGAAGCCATCGAGAAGCTCGGTGAAAAAAACCGGGAGGAAGCCGTGGCGCAGCTAGGCGCTTACCTGGAAGATCCCGCGCCCTTCACGATGCTGGTGGTGGAAGCGACGGGTCTGGACCAGCGCATGAAACTGGGGAAACTCCTGGCCGAGAAGACGCTGGTGGTTCAATGCGGGCTCGGCGAGAACGTGGGAGAACGACAATCCGCGGCTGTAGCGCTGGCGAAGGTTATCGCCAAGGAAGAGGGCGTGGAGTTTGAGAAGGGCGCGGCGGAGGATCTCGCGGAGTTTGTTTCAGCGGATTTACTCCGCTTGAAAACGGAGATAGACAAGCTGGCGACGTTCGCCGGCGAAAGGAAATTCATTGGCCGCAATGACGTGAACGCGCTGGTGATCTCCGAAAAGACGACGACGGTCTGGGAACTCGCAGACCTGCTTGCGGCGAGAAAGCCCGCGAAGGCACTGGAATTTCTCGACCGATTGCTGCGCGATGGCGAGGAGCCTTTGCCGATGCTTGGGGCGATAACGTGGATGTACCGGAAGCTGATCGAGGCCAGCGAAGTGAAGGGCGTAACAAATGGCTGGCAAGCGGCGCGCACGCTGGGGATGCGCCCGGAGCAGGCGGAGCTGGCGCTGCAGGCGTCTCGCAAAATTCCCAAAGCACAATTGCTTTCAGGCCTGCGCGCTCTGCAGAAAGCAGATGACCGTCTCAAGAGCGGCGGCGAAGATGCTCGCGCCGTGCTGGAATTTCTGGTCACCGAACTCACGGGATCGAACGCCGGTGCCGCTCACGGCTAAGCGAAGAGCCAAGGGCAAAAATGGCTCAGAGCAGAAAGGGCGGGATGAAGCCGGCCCCACATGGACTAACCAGATATTGCCGATCGCGGAAAATTTACTTCGCGGCTTTGGCTTTGACGCCATTGAACGCGACGGTGAGGCGCGACTTGTAACGGTTGCCGGTGTTTTCGTGCAGCACGCCCTTGGTGATGGCCTGGTCGATCGCGGACATCGTCGGATTCAGGAGAGTGCCTGCAGAAGTGGCGTCACCGGCGGTTATGGCGGTGCGAAGGCGGCGCATCAACGTGCGGACCCGGGTGCGGTTGGCGCGGTTCACTTCGGCGCGTTGACGAGATTGCGCCGCCCGCTTCAAAACCGACTTTTTCTTCTTCTTGATCTTGGTAGCCTGTCCCTGGGCCATCTATTGCTCCTTTTGGGTATCGCTCAAACTTCTAACGTTAAACGAGGCACGAAGCTTTGTCAAACGAGCGGAAAGGGTGGTCCAATCTCCTTGTGTGGTCGCCTCCAGCAGCGTGCGCCAGCCAAACCTAACAGGCAGGACTATCTTCGCCCGCGGATTGATGGTGGATATGGATTCCTCCGTTTTGCTTGGAGTGATTGCCTGCAAGCCGACCCGGTGCAACTACTATCCTGGTGAAATTACGGGTTGCGAACAGAGCGCTAGATTTCCAGATTATGGCTATGCATGGAGTCAAGCAATGTGGTATTTGTGCGCTCGGCCGTTTGAGGGGGGCTTTCTTATGGATGAGCCGACTGCGGACCATGCACAGGTTAGCGTGGAACAGCGGAGGGGCACCCGTTTTCCCGTCGTCGTATTTGTAGAGGCGAAGTGGCATGGACCGGGTGGCGAAGGGTTGCAGGAAACCGCCCAGGCCATGGAGGTCAGCGCTGTGGGCGGTTTGTTGGACATGAGGACTTTCCCCGGCGTCGGTTGCCAGATGGAGCTGACCAATCTTGTTTCGCGAGATAAAACGGCGGCGCGTGTTATTGGGACTCGCCGTTCTAAGGATGGTATTTCGCGCCGGGTGGCCGTCGAACTACTGACCCCGAGCGAGACTTTTTGGGGTCTGAACTTCCAACTCCGGAAGACCAGCTCCGAGCTGGTGAAAATCGAACAGGCGATCAAGTCCGGCGGCGTCGATCCTCGCATACTGGAAGAGTTCCGCGACTCGGTGGACTATGTGCGCAAGACGGCTTGGGCCGTCCAAGAGTGGCAGGAACGCGAAATGCAAAAGCACGATACGCGGACGGTCATCCCTTTGATTACTTCAGAGCGTATTCGCCGCGCCACCCAGATGAGCAAAGCAATCCTGACGGACCTGACGAACCACGACGTGACACGAGAAACGGCGGGACTGGAAGATTTCTCCCGAACCATCGAAAGCCTCCACCAGCGCGTCACGGAGCTGTTTCGGAACCGCTAAGGCCGAGGCCTAATTCATGAATCGTGAGCGGCGCGCACGGGTTCAGCGCGCCGCTTTCTGCTTTTTTTAGTTGTGTTGAGGGAAGGAGAATGGGAATTCGAAGATTTGGCCGCCGACGAAGACACGAAAGTTAAGTTCGCGAGCGTTTTTATTGCGCTGAAACCAGACGACTCCGGAACTCTGTTCCTTGGGCGCAAGCATCGTCTCCAGGAGCGCGTTCCCCTGGTCCTGCTGGCCCTTGTGCACAAAGTAGTTCGGAATGGGGGTGACGTACCCGGAAGCCTGATAAACGGCGTTCCTGTAAGTGGCCGAAGGGGGAGCCGTGGCGCTGGTCATCGTCCAATAAACCTGGTGAGTCAATGCTTCGGCGAGGTCCCGCGGATTCTGATAGGCCAGCGAACGAAGCCGAGGCTTCAACTCATCCAGCGTGAAGGCAGCGGGGTTGAAGTGAACCGGCTCGGCACCGCCGTTGACGATGGCAACGTCGGCTCGGAGCTTCCAGCCGGTATCGTTTAGGGAAACTTGGACGGTGATTCCGTTCGCAGTGAGCGACTCGACAAGAGAGTTGGTCGTGAAAAACTGGTCGCTGCCCGGCGCGCCGGCTCGCCATCTGGCGATTCCGTTCTCCACCACCGCTTCGACAGGACGAATATCATCTGCGGGCTCCGCCGAGTGTTCCGAAAGGTAGATGCGCGCGACATAGCCGTTTTTGCCGTCAGGCGTCTGGATTTGCGCCGTGTAGCCCTCCGAGTCGGAGAGGACAGCAACTTCGTCGCCGCAGCGCAGTTGGGCGACGAGGTGCATCGGGAGGGCCTGCTCGGCGTCTGTGGTTACAGGAACACTTTGGACGCCGTGGCAGACGACCGTGCCGCGAAGTGAATGGGAAACCGGGGCAATGCCGGAACCGGAGTGCTCCGCGGCCCAAGAGGGCAGAGTGAATGCGAGGCTCGCGAAGGTACCGGCAATCAAGAGTTTGCGATTCATGATTTCTGCTCACCCCTCAGTGATGAGAATTTGCAGCGATGCTTAGCTTATATGTCAGCGTCGAGGGGTATCTTCGCGTTACCGAAAGTACTGGTCCATAGCGCGTTCGTACCAGAGTACAGGTGACTTTTCGATATTAGGCAGATCGGCGCTCAGGGTGGAGTGGCCGGGGGAAGAAACGCAGTGCGGCGGTTGGGCAGGTCAGTGCGGGCTGACCCGACTTCTCATCCCATCAGATGAGCGACATCATGGGACAGCGGGGAACTGGGATTGGAGCGCGAGGTAATTCCGCACGAATAGGGAGTTTTCGGAATCGATTCGCGCTGGAGCATTCGCCGGAGTTGCAGCGGGATTGCGGCGCGCTATAGTTTGGCGAGAATATCCTGCGCCAGCCTCTTTTCCATCGCCTCGATTTGCTGAAGAGAGAAGCCGTAGACCCTGACTTTGAACGCGCGGCTACCTTTCTTGACGCTCAGGCCGGTGCCAAAACCGGGGGTAGTCATATAGTGGGCGTCATCACCAATGCCGCTCGCGGATGTTTCTTTAATGCCCGGCAAAGGCGTCTTCTCCTGCGTGAACTGATCGAGTCTGATGATAGCGACCATAACCCTCTTTGAGTTTGCCACCGAGCTGCCCGGTTGCTCCCATCCGCACAGTAGCGGGCTGCTTGGAACCACGCGCTCGCCGTGTCCAACTGGGACGCCAAGGACCGCGCTGACTTGGGCTTGCGTAAGCAGGGAACAGGCATCGCCGGCTGGCGGGGCGGATTGCGCCCAGGCCGGGCTCGCGGCACAAACAAGCAGAATAGCGGCGGCAGACGCCACCAAGAATCGGACCACGCGCATATCGTTGGCCTCCGTAGGTATAGAGCGGCACTTTTATATCACGACTCGCAGCCACTGGCGCAAGGTCCTCGCTCCAAGAGTAACTACCGCATTCGCATGGACTTTCGCATGACAGATGCTTATCGCGACGGAAAGGAAAATGCCGTTTGAATCCTTCACCCAGAGGAAGTTCTTCGAGTGGCCGAAGGTCAGATTCCAGCGGGACACATCCGTTGTAATCCGAGACCGCGCGGCGAACATTGTGGTTGGAGGATGCTAGGGCGGGGAGGCGCGTGCGACTGTCACAAAGGCGTAACTTGACCGTCGAGCGGGGGTGCGTTAGGGTGTAAGAAGTTTCTTCCTGAGTTGACCGTTTGCGGTCACCGATAGCGAGGAGGAATCCCATCGGCCACGCGGCTTCCTTGGCAGGCAGACCTTCCACTTGGATGAGACGTACCGTTCACATCTCCGGAAAAATTGAACCGTTCTTCGGCACGCTGGATGAAAATGTGCGTTTGCTGGAGGACTCGCTGCACGTGCGGACGCATCTGCACGACACGCGGTTGACGATCGAAGGCGAGCAGGAAAGCGTCGATCAAGCGGTGAAGATCGTCGAGGAATACAACCACTTGACGAGGCACGGGCGCTCGCTTTCGAGCACGGAAGTCAAATCGCTGATGCGCGTGGCGACGGAAGAGCCGCACGAATCGCCGCGCGGGATGTTCGAGCCGGCGCGCACGCGCTCGTTCGGGAAGAAACAGGTCACGCCGAAAAACGCGAGCCAGCGGCGGTACATGGAAGAGATCGAGAAGCACGACATGATGTTCGGAATCGGGCCGGGCGGAACGGGGAAGACGTACATCGCGGTGGCCATGGCGGTGAGCGCGCTGCTGACGAAGCAGGTGAATCGCATCATTCTGGCGCGGCCGGCGGTGGAAGCGGGTGAGCGGCTGGGTTTTTTGCCGGGCACGCTGCAGCAGAAGATCGATCCTTACATGCGGCCGCTGTATGACGCGCTGTACGACATGCTGGACGCGGACCGGCTCGACAAGTTTTTGGAGAAGGGAATCATCGAAGTTGCGCCGCTGGCGTTCATGCGCGGGCGCACGCTGAACGATTCGTTCGTGATTCTGGACGAAGCGCAGAACACCACCAGCGAGCAGATGAAGATGTTTTTGACGCGGCTGGGATTCAATTCGAAAGCGGTAATTACCGGGGACACGACGCAGATTGATTTGCCGCAGGGGAAAAAGTCCGGCTTGATCGAGGCGCTGGAAGTGTGCGGAAAGATTGAAGGAATCGGCGTGGTGCAGTTCGGAGAAAAAGATGTGGTGCGGCACAATCTGGTGCAGCAGATTATCCGCGCGTATGAGGACTATGACGTGGTGCATCCCCAGCGGGGCGTGAATGCAGCGGCCGGGATGGGGAACGGCAAGGCGGGAATTGCGGCCGAGGAAAGCGGGAAAGCCCCGAGCAAAGAAAATCAGCAAGCATGATCGTGAACCGGCAGCGAAACGTGCGATTTGCGCGGAAGCCGCTCGAAACCTTTTTAGTTCGCGCGCAAAAAGAGCTTGGGGTGCAAGGATTCGGAGTTACGGTTTGCTTCGTGAGCGATGACGAAATCGCGGGAATGAATGAGCGGTTCCGGGGAAAGGCGGGGCCGACGGATGTACTGTCGTTTCCGGCGGCAAACAAGCAGCGGGTTCTGGCGGGCGGAAGAAAAGAAACTTACACAGAGACCGCAAAGAAGGGCCAGAAAAAGACAAAGCCCGCGGAAACATATTTGGGGGATATTGCCATTGCTCCAGAAACGGCGCGGCGCTACGCGAAGAAGAGCAGGCGAAGCCTGAACGACGAGCTACGTGTCCTGATTTTGCACGGTGTGCTGCATTTGATGGGTTACGACCACGAAACCGACCAGGGCGAGATGAACCGCATCGAGCGAAAGATGCGGCGAAGATTCGGGCTGGCATGAACACGTACACATGGGTTTACACCGCGGGCGTCGTCCTCCTCGCTTTTGGACTGCCCATTTTTTCCTACCTCACGTTGATCTATCGCGAACTCGGGCGCATTAATACGGGACGCGTGCACGAGCATCTGGAAATTTTCGAAGCGGAAATCGAGCCCAAGCTGCGCATCAAACGACGGAGCGGCGGGCGGACGTTCCGCATTCTGGGCCATTTCTGGCTGGCGTTTCTGGTGCTGGAGACGACGCGGGGAGTGGTGTACTTCGTTTCGGGGACGTGGGAATCGCTGCTGGAATTCGTAGTGTTCCTGACGCTCGAAGTCGTCATGGCGATGCACTTCATCCCGGACATGCTGCTGTATCGGACGACGGGACGTTGGCTGCGCCCGCTATTGCCGCTGATCCGGGCAGGGATGTGGTTGGTGTGGCCGGTGCGCGTATTTCTCGAAGGCGCGGAATCCCTGGCGCGCATCTCGGAGCAAGAGATGGAAATGACGCAAGAACAGCGGACGGAAGAGCGGATCGAAGCGCTGGTGGAGGCGGCCGAGGAAGAAGGGATCATCGCGGCGGACCAGGCGGACTTGATCGAGCAAGTCGTGGAATTCAGCGACAAGCGGGTGCGCGAAGTGATGACGCCGCGTCCCGATATCGTGGCGATTGCGGCGGACGCCACGCTCGAAGAGTTGCACGCGAAGTTCGTCGAAAAGAAATTCTCGAAGATGCCGGTGTACGAGAAGTCGCTGGACGATATTCTCGGAGTGGTCTACGCACAGGACCTGCTGCACATCGCGGATCAGGATTTGCCGAAGCGAAAGGTGCGCGAACTGGTGCGCCCGGTGCTGTTCATGCCGGAAACAAAAGCGGGATCGGAATTGCTGCGCGAAATGCGGCAAAAGGGGCTGCCTCTGGCGGTGATTATCGACGAGCACGGATCGGTGGCGGGAATTGCCACGGTGGAAGATCTGGTGGAGGAAATTGTCGGGGAAAGCTGGAACGGGGGAAAGCCGCCGGCGCCTGACGTGCTGCGGGAAGCGGACGGCAGCCTGATCATGCGGGGAAGCATGGCCATACACAACGTCGAAGAGTTGTTGGGCGTGAGGTTCGGCAAAAAGGCGGATGAGGCCGTGACGACGATCGCGGGATTGCTGAGCCACGTATCGGGCAAGGTGCCGACACCGGGAGATAAGGTTGATTTGGAAGGGTATCGGTTCGAAGTGATGGAAGCGAACCAGAGAAAAGTGCTGCGGCTAAGAATTCGGAGGCGAGCGGCGGTGGTTCCGGCGAAGAGTCGTCCTTAAGTCGCGAGCGCTCCTTTCGTGGAAGCGCTGCGAAGGAAACGGTGAAGGACGCGAGAACGGCGCGCATCACACAGGTGCAGGACCTGGAACATCCGAGCAGGCTGGAGCTGCCGATCGTGAGATGAAGAGCAAGACTTTACACCGGGATCGCTGAAAGCACAGAGGACACGGAGAAGAGTGGAGAAAATCAAAAAAGAAGAACTATTTCGGTCGGGATTTGTGGCTATTGTGGGCCGGCCGAACGCGGGGAAATCGACCCTCTTGAACCGGTTGGTCGGGCAGAAAGTGGCGATTGTCACCTCCAAGCCGCAGACGACGCGGAACCGAATCCAGGGGATCGTGACGCGGCCTGAGGGGCAAATCGTTTTCATTGATACGCCGGGACTGCACGCGGCGGACTCGGCGCTAGGGCGGCAAATGATGCACGAGGTGGCCGCGGCGCTGGAAGGCATCGACGTTTTGTTGCTTATGGTGGATGCGAGCCGGGCGCTGCCCCACGCGGACGAATTGCTGCTGGAGCGGGCGAAACGCTTTCGCGGAAAGACCATTCTGGCTTTGAACAAAGTAGACGGCCTGCCAAAACAGAAGTTGTTGCCGCTGATCGAGGCGTTTCACAAGGCGTTCGAATTCGCCGCAATCGTTCCAATTTCCGCTCTAAAAGGAAATGGCTGCCAAGAGTTGCTCGGCGAGATTTTGCGGCTGCTTCCCGAGGGCGAACCGTACTTTCCTGAAGATCAGGTGACGGACCAGCCGGAACGCTTTCTGGCCGCGGAAATCGTGCGGGAAAAAGCCGTTCAGATGATGTACCACGAGATGCCGTACGCGCTGGCGGTAAAGGTCGATAAGTTTGAAGAATTGCCCAAATTGTTGCGCATTGAAGCGACGATGAATGTCGAGAGGGATTCGCAGAAGAAGATTCTCATCGGGCATAAGGGCGAAATGCTCAAGAAAATCGGGACGCAAGCGCGGAAGGAACTCGAGGAATTGTTCGGCACGAAGATTTACCTTGGATTGTTCGTGAAAGTTGTTCCGGACTGGCGCGAAAATCCACAACGCGTGCGTGAGTTGGATTGGCACGCGCAGCTGGAAGCCCTGGGCCAGGAGGACGAAGGCGAGGGATAATATTCGTTCTTCCGAATGTGCCAGCGGAAGAATGCCAAAGGCGATCTAGCGTATCAATAGGGCGCGCTGCGGTGGCCATAACCTCCAAAAGACCAACGCACACCAATAGTGGTATATAGGCCGTAGGGACCGTTTGTCCCAAGGTCGGCGGGACCCAGTGGGTTCGAATATCGCCCCAGATAGTCGACCTGATGCTGTGTCACGCGCAAATTGAAATTTTTCGGAAGCTCGATGGCAATTCCGACGGAACGCTCGAATGCGATGGGCTCCATCGAGGCTAGATAGCTAAGCTGGGGGATATTTTTCCCAAAGGAAAATCTCGGTTCAAAGAAGAAAAAAATGTGCTTGGCAAACGTGCGATTCAGAGGCTGGAATTCGATGTAGCCACTGAACATATAGCGGGCGTAGGCCGTGCACGTCGAGGCCGTTCCGCCCGAACCGGCCGGTTGGGGGAATGCGCAGCGCCCCAAGTCCGGCTCATTGTGGGGAGGCGCCACTTCAAAATCCGTGTAGCCGCGCACCCAGTTGTGGGGAAACCAGGAAGCAGATGCCGGCCGTTCATACCAAGGCGAGCGAGCTTGGGTTACCGGTTTTGTCAGAGTTGATTTCGCAGCAGGCGCACCAGTTGCCGCACTCTGAGCATACAGAGCGGGAGACAAAACGGCTGCGAGCACGGCCAAGACTAGCGAGAGTTTTAGCACCACGGTTCTCCTTCAAACTTTCTTGCCTGAGTTTGCAAGTCGAAGCGCTCTCTAGATGGGAGCGAGCCCGCGCGATTTCGCTGCGGGGAGCTTTAAGCGGCGGATGAACGGTTGAAGGTTCGGCCGGAGTGCCCGTCGTTTGCCTCGAGTGGCGGGATTCTATACCAATGGCCGGCGGTTTTCTAAGTGTTGATTAAGAATTTTTGCGGATTTACAGAACTGGTAAGCATGCTCTTCATCGGGCGCGATACGGCCGGAGATTTCCTGCTGCCGCCGCGCAGCAGCGATCGGCTTCAATCCGGCGCGGCAATGCCCAGCGATTTCATTTTGCGGTAGAGATGGCTCCGTTCAAGGCCCAGGGCGCTGGCCGTTTGGGTCATATTCCAGCGGTGCTCCTGCAATTTTCGCAGAATAAACTCGCGTTCGTAGGCGCTGCGTGCTTCGTGCAGGGTCGAGTAAGGCTGCTGCGGGCTCTCGGAAACCCCGCGGAAAAGCTCGGGTGGAAGATGGTGGGGCTCGATGCGCGTCTGCGGGCAGACGATGACCAGGCGCTCGACGAGGTTGCGCAGTTCGCGAACATTTCCAGGCCAGGGATAGCGCACGAGGATGTCCATGGCGGCGGCGCTCAATTCGCGCGTCTTCTTGCCGTAAGCGGCGCTGAATTCATCCAGAAAATAGCGCGCGAGCGTGGGGATGTCTTCTTTCCGTTCGCGAAGAGGCGGCACGAAGAAAGGAATTACATTTAGACGGTAGAAGAGGTCCTGGCGGAACGCGCCACGGGTGATCTCGTTTTCGAGATTCTTATTTGTGGCGGCGATGACCCGCGCATCCACGGTCAGCGTCTGATTGGAGCCGACGGGTTCAAAGCGCTGCTCTTCCAGGACGCGCAACACTTTGGATTGCGTTCGAAGGCTCATGTCGCCGATTTCATCCAGAAAAAGCGTGCCGTCATCCGCCTTCTGAAATTTTCCGACTTTGTCCTCGGTGGCGCCGGTGAAGCTGCCCTTGACGTGGCCGAAAAGCTCGGATTCGATCAGTTCCTCGGGGATGGCGGCGCAATTCACTTCCACGAAGGGACCTTTGCTGCGAAGGCTGGCGGCGTGGAGAGCATGCGCGACGAGTTCCTTGCCGGTGCCGCTTTCTCCGTAGATCAGCACGCGGCCGTTGGTGGGCGCGGTAACGGCAATTTGTTGGCGCAAGGCCTTCATGGGCACGCTTTCGCCGATGACCTGGTAACGGTGGCCGAGCTCGCCGCGAAGTATCTGATTTTCTTCCTGGAGGCGGCGCTGCTGGACGGCGTTACGCACGAGAACGATGATCTTCTCGAGAGAGAGCGGCTTCTCGATGAAGTCGAAAGCGCCGAGTTTCGTGGCGCGCACTGCCGTTTCGATTGTGCCGTGGCCGGAAATCATAATGACGGCGGGAGGGCGGGGGAGCGCCTGCAGGCGGCTGAGAGCTTCGAGTCCATCCATCCCCGGCAGCCAGACATCGAGGAGAACAACTTCGAGATCGCCGGACGCGGCGCGCTGCAGAGCTTCTTCGGCGGAGGCGACCGCTTCGACGTGGTGGCCTTCGTCTTTGAGGATAAGAGAAAGCGATTCGCGAATCCCGGCTTCATCATCGACGACGAGCAGATGCGGCTTAGGAATCATCGAGAAGTTTCCGTCCCGTTGTGCTCCAGGATCCCTGCGGGAGTGAGTTCCGCGGCGGGAAGCTCGACGAAGAAACGCGAACCCGCGGGTTGGTTGTCCTCGACATGGATACTGCCGCCATGCTCGGCGACGATGCGAGCGGCGATGGCCAGGCCGAGGCCGGTTCCCCGGTTCTTGGTCGAAAAGTGCGGGAGGAAAAGTTTGTCCTTGTCTTGCGGGGAGATGCCGTGGCCGGTGTCGGAAACACAGATTTCGACGGTTTCTGCGTCGGGATGCGAGCAGGTAGAGATGAGGATTTCGCGGAAGGACGAGCTTTCGAGGGCTTCGGCCGCATTGTCGATGAGGTTGACGACGACGCTGCGGAGCAGGCCACCGTCGGCGCGAACCGCCGGGAGATTTTCGCCCAGAATGATTTTGAGCGAGATGCCATCCAGACGGCCGGCAAAGACCTCGACCGCTTCGTGCACGATGGTGTTGGCGTTGGTGGGGGCCAGTTTGGCGGTCGGGAAGCGAACGAATTGAGAGAATTCGTTGACGAGAGCCGCGAGCGTAGATACTTCGCGCTCGATCAAGCGCGAACACTCGTGGACGAGGTTGGTCAGCTCAGGATCCTGGGGGGCTTTGGATTCGGCGCAATTCGCGGCGATCGAGAAAACGCGAGAGTCGTTGTGAAGAAAGCTGAATGGGGGTGAGGGGATTCTTGATTTCGTGGGCGATGCGCCGCGCGACTTCCTGCCAGGCGGCCGACTTCTGCGCACGGAGCATCTCCGTGAGGTCATCCAGAACAAGTACGTAACCGGAATTGGCGCGGCGGGGCCCCAGCGAGCTGGCCGTCACGGCAAGGTGCAGGACGCGCCCGGAGACGACCGTTTCGATTTCGCGGGAGACCACGCCCATGCGCAACGACCGGCGCATGAGAGTTGCAGGATGCGGGCCGCGTCCGGGCCGAGGAGATCGTCCAACGACTGCGCATTACGCGCATCGCCGCCGAACATGCGCGCCACGGCGGTATTGGCGCGGAGAATGCGCTCCGCCGGCGTCGAGCGAGATGACCCCGGTAGGAATGTTCTCGAGGACGGTTTCCATGAGCTGGCGGCGGCGCTCGAGCTCCTGCACGGCCTGCTGCAGGTTGCGGGTGAACTGATCAATTTGCGAGCGGTTGTCGCGCAACTGCGTGGTCATGGCGTTAAAGGAACGCACCAGGACGCCGAGTTCGTCTTGCGCCTGCTCGGGGACCTGATAATCGAAGTTTCCACCGGAAATTTCGCGAGTGCCTTCGGCCAGGGCGAGAATGGGGACGGTGACTTGCTTGGCAAGAAAGAGAGCGACCCACAGCACTGCGGAAAGCAGGAGCACGGTGAAGAGAAGAAGGATGAGCAGCATTTGACGCTTGAGGGCTCTGAGGTCCTGCTTCTCGCGACCGTACTCGCGGGTCTGAGACTCGATTTCCGAGAGTTGAGCAAGGAAGTTGGGGCTGGTGCGATATGCCGCGACGGTATAGCCGACGGTCTTGCCATCCTGGACGAATGGAACCTGAGCAGCAAAATAACTCTTGTCGGCAGCGGTCCACAGCTCGATGCCGCTGGGAAGAACTTCTTCCATTTTGCCCAGCACACCGGCTTGCGTGCAAATCGTGCCCTGCCGGTCTTCGGACTGGTTTTCGCAGACGACACCGCCTCGCGTGGCGCGGCCTTCCTTATCCAGAATCCATATCGCGTCGGCGCCTCCGGCAAAAGCGTGCTGCAATTGATCTTCCGGGGATTGCGAGGCGTCCTCTTGAACCTCCCGAGCCAGGCGGTGAAGTCGCGGCAACTGCGAACGGCCAATGTCGTTCATCAGCTCTTGCGTCTTCTCCGAGGCAACTTCGAGCGGGCGCGGGAACCATCGCAGAAGCGTGCGGTTGATCAGCGAATAGCTGACGATAAACATGAAGATGATGGGGAGCAGGGAAATGGCCATCGCGCCGACGACCATCTTTGTTTTGAAGCGGGCGCCAAGCTGGTCGCGGCTGCTCTCGACCCACAGCCGGACAACGGTTCGACCCAGAATCATGCCAAAGATCAAAAGCGCCGCAGTGACGAAGCTATTCACTGCGAAGAGAGGCATCAGCGTTCGCCAACTCTTCGGCTCAAACGGGACGTCCAGGGATCCGAAGGTAAAAACGGCGGCGAGCAACAAACTAAGCAGTAGTCCGCCGATGACCAGGCTCCAGCGCTGTTTGGAATCGAGATGACTCATACCGTGGTCACCGTCATTTCAGGAAAGCACTTCCTCCACAATAGGCTCCACTGGGCCTGCCGAGCAAGGAATGCGTCCGGCCGAAAGCCACAAGCGGAGCGCTGTAATAGTTGCGCAAAGTAGCGGGGCATGGATGCCGAAAGGGCGCTGGAATTACGGTCATTTTTTTGGCAGCGCCTCGGAGCGAAGAACTCGCTGCCGCACAATCGGGCACGAAACCCTGTCTTTTGCACGATAGCCACCGCTTTGAAGCAAGTCAAGAACAGCACCTGTCCCACGTTCGAAAAACCTGCCCAAGCGTACAGGTATTAGCCATTTCAGAACTTCCCACTAATTTCCGCACACCTTCCACCTCTCCATTTGCTATGTTGACCTTGGGTGCAAACCGGCAGGGAGTGCTGCGGATGTCCGTCCGTTTGGGCGAGATACTTATTAAAGAAAGCCTGATCACTCAGGACCAGCTCCAGAAGGCGCTCGAATTTCAGCGCTCGAATGGTGGCAAACTGGGGAGCTGCCTGACGAAGATGGGCTTCATCACCGATGACGACATCACCGGTGTGCTCTCGCGCCAGTACGGCGTTCCCTCGATCAATCTGAAGTATTACGAAATCGATCCCAACGTCATCAAACTGATTCCCCAGGACACCGCGCTTCGTTACCAGGTCATTCCGCTTTCGCGCGTGGGTTCCGTTTTGACCATTGCGATGACCGATCCCACGAACGTATTCGCCATGGACGACATCAAGTTCATGACCGGCTTCAATGTGGAGCCGGTGGTGGCGTCCGAATCGGCCATCGGGGAAGCGATTTCGCGGTTCTATGGCGGTTCGGATGGAAACACGGAAGAGCTGAGCAAGATGATGAAAGACCTGGTCGATGAAGACCAGGAGCTGGAGCTCGCCGCCGAGGAAGCCGAACTCGATACCGCGACGCTCGAGAAGGCCGCCGAAGAGGCGCCCATCATCAAGCTGGTAAACCTGATTTTGACGGACTCGGTGAAACGAGGCGCGAGCGATATTCACATTGAGCCTTACGAGATGGAAATGCGCGTGAGGTTCCGTATTGACGGCCAATTGCAGACGGTGATGACGCCTCCTTTGAGGCTGAAGGACGCCATCACCAGCCGCCTGAAAATCATGGCCAAGCTGGACATCGCGGAAAAGCGCCTGCCGCAAGACGGCCGCATCATGATCAAGTACCGGGCCGACGGCAAAGAAGAAGGAACTCGATTTCCGCGTCTCCACGGTCCCCACGCTCTTCGGCGAAAAGATCGTGCTCCGCTTGCTCGACAAGGAAAATCTCCGCCTGGACATGACCAAGCTGGGTTTCGAGCCGGAATCGCTGAAGAAATTCGAGCGCAACATTTTGCGGCCCTACGGCATGGTGCTGGTTACTGGGCCGACCGGATCGGGCAAGACCAACACGCTGTATTCCTCGGTGGCGCGGCTGAATACCGTCGATACCAACATCATGACCGCCGAGGACCCGGTCGAATTCCAATTGTCGGGCATCAACCAGGTTCAGATGAAGGAACAGATCGGCCTGAACTTCGCCGCCGCCCTTCGCGCTTTCCTGCGCCAAGACCCGAACATCATTCTGGTCGGTGAGATTCGCGACTTTGAAACGGCCGAAATCGCCGTGAAAGCGGCGCTCACGGGCCACTTGGTGCTTTCCACGCTGCACACCAACGACGCGCCCTCGACCATCAGCCGCTTGATGAACATGGGAATCGAGCCTTTCCTGGTGGCCACGTCCGTGAATCTGATTTGCGCGCAGCGTCTGGTGCGCCGCATTTGCTCGAATTGCAAAGAAGAACTCGAACTGCCGGAGCAGGCGCTGATCGATGCCGGGTACACCCCGGAAGAAGTCAAGACGACCAAGATCTATCACGGCAAGGGATGCAGCATCTGCAATAAGGGCGGCTACAAAGGCCGAATCGGTTTGTACGAAGTGATGGAGATCAACGACGAATTGCGGGAATTGATTCTGGTCGGCGCCTCGGCCCTGGAATTGAAGAAGAAGGCGATCGAGCAGGGTATGATCACCCTGCGCCGCAGCGGGTTGATCAAAGTGGCCTTGGGACAGACTACTTTGGAAGAGGTTTTGCGCGAAACGGTGTTATAGGAAAAGGTGAAACAATGGCCGGCATTACGTTGAGTGAATTGCTGAAAAAGATGATCGAGATGGGCGGCAGCGACCTGCACATCACCACCAACAGCGCGCCCCGCGTGCGCGTTCACGGACAACTCCGGCCCCTGGACATGCCGCCGCTGACGGCTGCGGATACGAAGTCGCTGGCATACAGCGTTTTGACGGATGCGCAGAAGCACCGCTTCGAGGAAAACCTGGAGCTGGACTTCTCCTTCGGTCTGAAGAATCTGGCGCGGTTCCGCGGCAACGTTTTCAATCAGCGCGGGGCGGTGGGCGCCGTATTCCGCACGATTCCCTGGGAGATCAAAAACTTTGACGCCCTGGGATTGCCGCAACGTCGTTCGAGGGCTTGCGACAAGCCTCGCGGATTGGTGCTGGTGACCGGGCCACGGGCTCCGGCAAATCCACGACTCTCGCCGCCATGCTCGACAAGATCAACGCCGAGCGCGAAGAGCACATGATCACCATCGAAGACCCGATCGAATTCCTGCACAATCACAAGAAGTGCCTGGTGAACCAGCGCGAAGTGCACTCGGATACGCATTCGTTCGCGAATTCGCTGCGCGCCGCCCTGCGCGAAGACCCCGACGTGGTGCTGATCGGCGAAATGCGCGACCTGGAAACCATCGAATCGGCTCTGCGCATCGCCGAAACCGGCCACTTGACCTTTGCCACGCTGCACACCAATTCCGCCATCTTCCACCATCAACCGCATCGTGGACGTCTTTCCGTCCCACCAGCAGCCGCAGATTCGCGCGCAGCTTTCCATGGTGCTGGAAGGGATCCTTTGCCAGGCCCTTCTGCCGCGCGCAGACAGCCGCGGACGCGCGATGGTCATGGAGGTTCTGATCCCCAAGCCGGCGATCCGCAACCTGATTCGCGAAGACAAGATTCACCAGATCTATTCGGCGATGCAGACGGGCACCGGCCAAACGGGCATGCAGACGTTCAATCAAGGTCTGGCGAACGCCTATTTCGTCGAAGTTGATCACTCTGGAAATCGGCTCTTTCGCGTTCGTCGAATGCCGGACGAATTGCAGGATATGATCAACCGGGGAGTGTCTTCAACGCCCGTGCGGGCGGATCGAGATCGCCGGTAGGGAGCAAGCGCTAAATGAATTTCAGGGACCGAACGGGAACTTGACCCAAGAATTCAGAAGCCGATTGAGGAGGAAAGAATATGCCGGTCTTTACTTATCGCGGAACGAATCGTGCCGGCGGCACCGTGAGCGGAGAGCAGATGGCGCCGAGCAAGGCGGAGCTGCTGAATCTGCTTAAGCGCCAGCAGATCACGCGTCACCAAAATGTCGCGAGAAGGGCAAGGAATTCAACCTGCCCACGTTCGGCGGCGGCGTCAACGCCAAGGAACTCGCCGATCTTCACCCGCCAATTCTCGGTGATGATCGACGCCGGCTTGCCGCTGGTGCAGTGCCTGGAAATTCTCGCCAGCCAGCAGGAAAACAAGATCTTTCAAAAGGTGCTGACGGGAACGCGGGCATCGGTGGAAGGCGGCGCCACGCTTTCGGCCGCGATGCGGCAGTACGACAAGGTGTTCGACGCGCTCTACGTCAACCTGGTGGAGGCCGGCGAAACCGGCGGTATTCTGGACACCATTCTGCAGCGGCTCTCCTCCTACATCGAAAAGAACGTGAAGTTGAAGCGCGCCGTGAAATCGGCGCTTGGTCTATCCGATTGCCGTCTTGACCGTGGCCGGCGGCGTCATCGTGCTGTTGCTGTGGAAGGTCGTGCCGATTTTCGCCACGTTGTTCGCGGGACTGGGTGTGGATCTGCCGTTGCCCACCAGGATCGTCATCGGGCTTGAGCCACTTTGATCGGCAGCATCTTTGGCTTCCTGATTTTGGTCGCCATTGTCGGCAGCCATTCGTTTGGACTAAAGGTCTGGTACGGCACTCCGCAGGGACGATATGCCATTGACGCGACGATCCTGAAGCTTGCCGGTGCTCGGCATCCTGATGCGGAAAATCGCCGTGGCGCGGTTCACCCGCACTCTGGGCACCTTGATTTCCAGCGGCGTGCCCATTCTGGAAGGCCTGGATATCACGGCGCAAGACCGCCGGCAATGCGGTGATCGAAAAGGCTCTGCTGCAGGTCCGGAAAGCTCTGGAAGCAGGCGAAATCGCTGACCGATCCCTTGAAGGATACCGATGTTTTCCCCGGCATGGTCACGCAGATGATCGGCGTCGGCGAACAAACCGGCGCGATGGACGCCATGCTGCAGAAGATTGCCGACTTCTACGAAGAAGAAGTCGACGCGGCGGTCAAGGACCTGTTGACTGCGTTGGAACCGATGATGATCGTTTTCCTGGGCGTGGTGGTCGGCGGCATCGTCATTTCCATGTACATGCCGCTGTTCTCCTTGATCGGCAAGCTGAGCAGCCATGCACTAGTCACAGGAGCAACCTGCGAGCATTATTCAATTGGCGGAGGGCAGGGAAGGAACTCCCAGTCCTTCGCCATTTCTGTCTAAACTAGAAGATGCCCGGGGGAATACTGTGGGTCGGGAACGCGGGCGATTCATGGATCAACGTTCGACAACGAGGGAATGGCTGGGCTGGCTGACCCGTGTCCGCCTGCTGACGATTCTCTTGATACTGGTGGTTGACCTCCTCTGGCCGCAGTATGTTCCGACTTCCGGCGCCAGCCACGCTTTTCTGCCCATTCTGCTCGTGTGGGCCACTCTGGCAGTTCTGCATATTGCGCTGGTCCGATGGATGCCGGGCGCCGCTTGGCAAGGAGGTTTGCAGGTCGCCGGCGACGTAGTCATGATTTCCGCGCTCGTCTACACCACCGGCCTGCAGGAAAGCTCTTTCATTTCCCTCTACCTGCTGGTCATCATTGTTTCCAGCATTCTTTTCTCGCGCCGTGTGGCGTTTATTACCGCGGCGGCATGCCTGGCCGTCCTCGGTGGGATGGCGGCGCTGGCGTATGCGGGGAGGATCCCGCGCACTTTCTCGCTTGAACCCACTCCGGAGGGCCTGCGCGTCTGGTTTCTCAGCAACCTCTTCGGTTTTCTGGCCGTCGCTTACCTGGCCAGCTTGCTCGCGCAATCGCTCCGCCGCAAAGGAATCGAACTCGAGGAAAAGCGGGAAGAGCTGCTCGAACTGCAGGACTTCAACGAAGACATCATCCATTCGATGCGCGGCGGGTTGCTTACGACCGATCTCGAAGGACGGATTGTGCTCCTCAATCGAACCGGAGAAGAAATTCTGGGTGCCGCTTCATTGACCTGCGCGGCAGGAAGCTGCCAGAGGTTGACGCGAATTTCTGGCTTCCAGGCTTGCGGGGACCCCAAGACCGGCCTGTGGTCCGGCGAGAAATCGACTTTCGCACTCAGGACGGCCAACTGAGATATTTGGGCATTTCCGTCTCTCCCCTTCGCACCAGGAATTCCACCCGCAGCGGCTACGTTTTCAATTTTCAGGACCTGACGGAGCTTCGGAGACTTGAACAAGAGGTGGCGACGAAGGAACGCATGGCGGCGCTGGGCCGGCTTTCCGCCGCGATCGCTCACGAAATTCGCCAGCCGCTGACTGCCATGGCAGGCGCCGTGAAGGAATTGGCCCGGCTCGTCCCCCTCGAGGATGACGAAAAGCATCTGGTCAATATCGTCAGCCGCGAATCGGAACGTCTGAATCACATCATCACGGACTTTCTGAGCTACTCGCGCGAAAAGACCTACGAATTCCAGGAAGCGGATGTGCGCGGGTTGCTGGATGAAACACTCACCCTTCTTGAAAAGAAGCCTGAAGTTGAGAACAAGTATCAGATCGTCCGCACATTTAACGGGGCGGAATTGCTCGCGCGCGTGGACCCAAGCAAGATCAAGCAGGTGTTCTGGAATCTTTGCGACAACGCTCTGCGGGCCATGCCCGGCGGTGGAACGCTTAGCGTCGGCATTGAACGGCTGCCTTTCTGGCTTCGTATTGCCTTCCGGGACACCGGGATCGGTCTCGATGCCAAACAGCGGGCCAAAATTTTCGAACCTCTTCAGTCCGGATTTGAGGGCGGCACGGGTCTGGGGCTTTCCATCGTGTACCAGATCGTGCAGGCTCACAGCGGAAGCATCAGCGTGATCTCCGAGAAAGATCGTGGCGCCGAGTTCATTGTGGAGTTGCCGCGAACAGCGTGAGGTCTTATGCAGGGAACCAAAGTAGCGGTGAAAGAAGCGCACAACGAGTTGGCTCACATCCTCGTCGTGGACGATGAGCGCTCCATTTGCGAACTGCTGGAGATTACCTTTCGCAAGGAGGGCCACCGCGTCGAAGTGGCCCACAGCGTCGAGGCCGCGAAGCGCAAACTCGAATCTCAGATTTTCGACATCATTATTTCGGATGTGCGCATGCCGGGAACTACCGGCGTCGATCTGCTGAAATTTACCAAGGAAATTTCGCCCAACTCCTTTTTTCTGCTCATCACCGGCGTGCCCACCGTGGAGACGGCCATCGCGGCCATCAATTCCGGCGCGGATCGCTATGTGATCAAGGACCACGAACTGGTGGACCAGTTTCGCCGCGCCGTAAAAGAAGTCGCTGAGAGCCTGAAGCTGAAGAAAGAAGCCGGCTACCTTCGTCGCGAATTGCGTCGTCTGACCGGCCTGGACAACATCATCGGGCACAGCCCCAAGATGCGCGCGATCTTCGATCTGATTCAGACCATCGCGCCGCAAACCAGCCGCGTGCTCATCACCGGCGAGAGTGGCACCGGAAAAGAACTCGTTGCGCGTGCGATTCACGAAAACAGCCTTCGCGCGCAAGCCCCCTTCATCACCATTAACTGCGGCGCTTTCCCCGAGACGCTGCTCGAATCCGAACTCTTTGGTTACATGAAGGGCGCCTTTACGGGCGCCAACGAGAACCGCCAGGGGCTCTTCCAGGCTGCCCACGGCGGCACTCTCTTTATGGACGAGATCGGCAATATGAGCCTTACCATGCAGGTGAAACTCTACCGCGTCCTTCAAGAAGGCAAAGTCAGGCCCATCGGCAGCACGGAAGAGATCGACGTGGACGTTCGCATCATCGCCGCCACGAACAAGGAATTTGAAAAGGAGATTGCGGAAGGCCGACTTCCGCGAGGACTTGTACTACCGCTTGAGCGTTATCCCTATTCAGTTGCCCGCACTCCGCGAACGCCGCGAGGACATTCCGCTGCTCGCTCGGCATTTTCTGGAAAGATTCCGAAAGTCGATGGAAAAGCCCATCGAGGGGCTATCGCCGGAAGCGGTACGGCGGCTCGAGTCCTACGATTGGCCGGGAAACGTGCGCGAATTGGAAAACACCATGGAGCGTGCCGTCGCCCTCGAAACCAGCGGCGAGATTTCTCTTCGCGTGCTCCCAGACCGCATCGCCGGCTACTCTACCACGGACGCTTCCGGAGCCAAGTCTGCAAACGAGACGCCTTTTCCTCCAGAAGGCCTGGACTTCGAGAAAGTCATCGCAGATACAGAGCGCCGCTATTTGATCGCCGCTCTCGAAAAAGGCGAAGGGGTCCGCACTCGCGCCGCAGACCTCCTGAAGATTACCTACAGGTCCTTCCGGCATTACGCAAAAAAGCACAACGTCTAATCCAATATGACCTCCAAAGGGAGATTCTGAATGTTCTCGACTTCCAGCACTCTTCGCCGCTATCCCTACCTGCTTATGGTTTTCGTCGCGCTTGCCGTGCGCCTCGCGAGGATCCTGATAACGCGAAGCTTTATCATCCCATTGGTGGTTTCCATTCCCCCAGTTTCCATGGGTTCTCCCCACTTTGCTTTCGGATTCGAGATCGGAAGCATCGCCCACTCCATAGCGACTGGCCACGGTTTCGGCTCGCCTTTCGGTCCCATCACCGGACCGACCGCTTGGATTGGGCCCGTTTATCCGTACCTGTGCGCGGCGGTGTTCAAGATTTTCGGCATCTTCACTCCTGCTTCTGCGTTCGTCCTCCTTCTTCTAAACAGTGTCTTTGCTTCAGTTACCTGTATTCCCCTGTATCAACTTTGTGCGCTTACGATGGGTCGTGCCGGAGACTTCAACGCTACCCGTTGGCCTGGCAAAACCATTGTCTGCGCGTGCCAGAGAACGCAATAGCAAGCCTTTCTTCGGGGAAGAATCGCGAGAAGATGACGGTCTACCTGCCGCAACCATCCATGCCAGCAATCCTGAAGACTCGGCCCACAAGAGAGCTCCAGCACATCTCGCGGGAGTTACCGGCTGCCACCCCCGGATTTGCGCCGATACGCGGATGCAGCGCTTCACAGTGCTGTCGATCTACGGCTACAGGGGACATGGACACTGCCACAGCAGGAAAGGCGGAGTGCCCTTTTGCGCCTGCTCGAAGCGACGAAAAACGTCATATCTGCCTCGAAAACACGGTTTGGCAGGGGTATCCCGGTGTCTTTTCTACCTTCTTTTCCTTTGTATTCTAAAGAATCTAAAGGTCTTATGTGCATTTCGCCGTTTGGCACTGTGGCGCTCAAGATTGGCCTTTCCCTTGCACTATTGTAGCGCGTGCTCTGGCACCTAAGACAATTAGACTCTCAAGGAGATAGCATGAAGAAACAGAAGGGTTTCTCTCTTATCGAATTGCTGATCGTCGTGGCGATCATCTTGATCATCGCGGCCATCGCAATTCCGAACCTCCTCCGGTCCCGTATGGCGGCCAATGAGGCTTCGGCAGTTGGTACGGTTCGTACTATCAACACCTCGGCGGTGACGTACTCATCCACGTATCCGACACAGGGTTTTCCAGCCACTCTGGCGGCCATGGGCAGCCCGGCGGGCGCTTGCACAGCAACTCCTGCGCAGGCTTGCTTGCTCGACCCAACTTTGAGTACTGACCCTTCCATCAAGAGCGGTTATACCTTTACGTATACTGTCGTTGGTGCCGCCCCGGCCGTTAACTACTCGGTTGTGGCTGTTCCGACGGTTATTGGCAGCTCTGGTCAGCGCGGCTTTTTCTCTGACCAGTCTGGCGTGATTCGTTACACGACAGACGGCACCGCGCCAACCAATGCCTCCCCGGCATTGCAGTAACTTCCGTACTGACTGGGCAACCAGTCGCAATTTTTGAGGAACAGAGCATGGGGTTTCACCCCATGCTCTGTTCCTTTTTGTGTGCCGAGCATGTTCAACAGCTGGGAGGTGTAAGTCCTCTTCACAACCAGATGGAGGTGAAGTGATAGCGAAGCGCAAGGGCCGAACCGTGAGGTGAGGTCTGAAAGAAGCGTGGAGCAAAGACGCGAGCCGATGAACAAGAACTGGATGTGAGGCAGGCAGTGTTCGGGCGAGCTGGCAATTGGCAGCGAAGCCCCTATCCATCAAGGGCACTGAATGTAAATCCAGCGGTTGTGCGTCGAAGGCGGTCGAACTTACCTCGGGAGACCTGCCATCGGTCTTGGATTCAAGACTGAGGGGCGAGAGATCGCTCCTGATCCGGTGGCAGGAGTCAGCAGAGGGCATAGTGTGTGCTGAGCAGCACGTTGTTCAGGAGGGTTGAAGTCCCTCTGGCGCTCGGATGAGGGGCGCCATATCCGAAAGCGGGGGTAATGCCTCGCTGGCCGGAGAGCAGTCGGTAGGACTCCGGAGGGCAGGGTGTCCATCGCGAGGTGGAATCCGAAGGGCATGAGGAGAAGTACCGGGCCGTAATCGATGGGGGCTACCCCAACGATGAACCGGTCGGCCAAAGGTGGGGCAAGGTCGAGCCTGCACTATGGAGGCGAAGGCGTTCTCATTCACCCACCGCACCAAGGTGTTTGCGGACGGCACGGTACGGAAGAACAGCGCGTGACCTCAGGAGGACTGGCAGAGTCTCCGGGTGGCACCGGAGTAAGCAGACCTATAAGCGAAAGCGAAAGTGGCGAGCGATGCTCTGTCAGTAGACGGACGGCTGTGTAGTACCTGAAGCGCGGCGAAAACCGCGTGACCGAGCGATCGGCGACGGAAGTGGGCCGGGGAAGGCAGCCGGCGAAGACGGTTGGAGAAGAGAGAGAAAACCAGATGAGTAAGGGCGGGGAGGAGGATCAGTTCCATGAGTGAAATACCCGTACATCCTCGTCCGAGGAGACTGGCGGACTGGATCAACCCGACGGGAGCAAAGAAGGTCCATTCATTGATCGACAAGGTGTACAAGCGGAAGAACCTGGAGATGGCCTGGGAGATGTGTACGAAGCCAACCGGGGTAGTGGAGGTGTGGATGGACAGAGTCTTGATGGATTCGCAGCAGCAACTCGAATCAGCAGTTGGATCGGTTGCAAAGCGAACTGAAAGAGGATGTTATCAGCCTCAACCGGTGCGGCAGGTGCAAATCCCGAAGGCGGGCAAGCCGAGAGAGTATCGGATGCTTAGCATTCCCACGATTTATGACCAAGTCTGCCAGCAAGCGTAGCTCAACCAGTAAAAAACAAAAAAAGCTGCGAAGGCAGCGAAGGCCCGAACGGAGCTCGAAAGACATAAAGGGAAGGACGAGTAAGCAGCGCGACTCATGAGCGACAAGCGGCAGAAAAACCAGATGCAGTTGGCCTTCCCGGAGGAGCGGAGGGGTGCAGCCCCCAGGCCCGACGGGGAAGGGACCGAATCGCTCGCGGCGAAGCGCGGGACGGAAAGCCCGGCTGAAATCGAACGGTTGATGGAAGAAGTATGTCGAACGGGAGAACCTCAAGGAAGCATTGAAACGAGTCAAGGCCAACAAGGGAAGTCCGGGAGTGGACGGGATGACAGTCCAGGCTCTACCGGATTACCTGAAAGCAGCAATGGCCAGCAATTCGCGAACAATTACTGAGCGGAACCTACAAGCCGCAACCGGTAAAACGGGTGGAAATCCCGAAGCCGGACGGCGGGGTGAGCAAGCTGGGCATCCCGACGGTGGTGGATCGACTGATCCAGCAGGCGGTGATGCAGGTACTGCAAAGGCGCTGGGACCGGACCTTTTCCGAGCACAGCTATGGGTTTCGGCCGCGACGCTCGGCACATCAGGCGGTGGCGCAGGCGCAGCAGTATCTCGCCGCAGGCCATCGCTGGGTGGTGGACCTGGATCTTGGAGAAATTCTTCGACCGGGTCAACCACGACAAACTGATGGGCCAGGTGGCGAAGCGCGTGACCGATAAGCGGGTGTTGAAACTCCTCCGGGCTTCCTAACGGCGGGAGTGATGGAGAATGGGCTGGTGAGTCCGGTGGACGAAGGAACGCCGCAAGGCGGACCTTTCTCGCCCGCTGCTATCGAACCTCGTGCTGGACGAACTGGACCGGGAGCTGGAGCGGCGCGGCCATCGCTTCGTGCGCTATGCGGACGACTGCAACATCTACGTGCGCAGCGTGCAGGCGGGGCAGCGGGTGATGGAGCAGCGTAACGCGCTTCCTCACGACAAGCTCAAGCTCAAGGTGAACAGGGAGAAAAGCGCGGTGGCTCGACCGCAGGAACGGAAGTTTCTGGGCTTCAGCTTCACCCGGCACCGGGAGCCGAAACGGCGCATCGCGCCGAAGGCCATGGTCCGGTTCAAGCAGCGAGTCCGGGAACTGACGGCCGGACGACGGGGAGTGAGCCTGGAGGAGATGGTGCGCGACTTGGCGTCCTACCTCCGGGGATGGCGGAGCTACTTTCGGTTCTGCCAAACTCCCTGGGTGCTCGTCACCTTGATGCGTGGATACGGCGCCGGCTCCGGTCGGTGCTGTGGGCACAGTGGAAGCACGTGGGAAGGCGATGGGCGAGAGCTGGAACAACGCGGAGTGAGACGCGCGTGGGCGAAGAAAACCGCTCACAGCAATCCTCGGACCGTGGCGGCTTAGCCATGACCCTTCCATCTGCCAAGCCTTGCCCAACGCCTTCTTTGACGCGCTCGGCTTGCCTCGCCTCGCCCAAGATTCTTAGCTTAACCCGCCGAACCGCCGTATACGGTCCCGTACGTACGGTGGTGTGGGAGGGGTGAGTGGGTAACCGCTCCCCCTATCCCGATTGGATATCAGTTTTGATTGCCAATACGGGTTCGAAGTGCGATTTAGGAACTCTCCAGTCGATTCCATCGACAGCAGAATCCTATGATGTGGTTCAATCCATCGTCCCTCGCTGCTGAGTCAGTCTCACCGTCGCCCCCATCACCAGCGCCAGTGAAAGTCGGTTGCCAAAAAGTGAGCAAGTGATGTCGAGCCTACGCCATGAATCGTGCCTCATTAAACACTAAATCTGCGCACTGTATTGGCCCGCTTGTTGACCACTGCTAAAATTCTCGAATGTCGGAGAATTATCGAAAGTGCCCATCCGTCATCCCCGAATCTGATCTGAATTTCTCGCGATCACATGGTCCAGACGCACCAGCCGTTGGTTCTGGATGCCGCCCAAGCTTCGTCCAAGGAGACGGATACTAAGCGGCCCATCCTTCGCCATCCAGTTGCTGTTGCGACCATCTTCGGATTAACAGCTCTGGCGCTCTTATTGTCTGGAATCCGAAGGCCTGCAACGATGTTCTTCGACGAGCCTTACTTTGTTCCGGAAGCAAGGGCGTTTATTACGGGGATCACCGAATCCGACTCCCTACGCCCCGCCCTTGTCGAAACCTCCTATGGGAAAGCTGATTATGGCGGTGGGAATGGAGTTTGCCGGGGACAATCCATTTGGGTGGCGAATCGCGAGCGGCGTCTGTGGCGCGTTGACCGTGTCAGCGGTCTACCTCTGGACTTATCTTCTTCTGGAGGATACGGGTCTTGCCTTACTCGCGGCAGGCTCACCCTATTTAACAATTTCCTGTTCGTGATGTCGCGCATCGCCACGCCGGATGTTTTCCTGTTGTTTTTTCTGATGTGGAGCTTGGTGGCCTATGCAGCCGCCCTCACCTTGGACGTTGGCGCCGCTATGCGGCGGTTTCTTTTTTGCGTGTCGGGAGTTTTGGTCGGGCTGGCAGGGGCCTGCAAATGGAATGCGGTGGATACTCTCGCAGTCTATTTTCTCGTGGTCTTTACATTGCCATGGGTCTCCTGTCGCATGGCCGTGAATTCTGCACCGTCGCTTTCAAGCTACGCGCGCAATATCAGGCAAATTGGGGTGCCGTTTCTTTTGATCGGCTTGCTAGTCGCTCCCATCGCCTCATATTGTTTTGCATTTTGGCCTCTCTGCCGGATCATCCATCGTGCCGTTCAGCCTTCGCGAATTAGCCACGATGAACAAGTTTATGTGGCACTTCAACCTAACGACTCCCGTCAACCCGGCGATTATCTCGCCGTGGTATTCGTGGCCGCTGAATCTGCATCCCCTGCGTGCACTTTCTTATTTGGTCGGTAATCCCGTAATCACATGGGGTGGCTTGGTGGCTCTGGCCCTATGCTTCCGGCGCTTCTGGAAAGCCATCAGCCTGCCGGAAGGGCTGATCTTGCTGCTTTTCGCCTCAAACTTTCTGCAATGGAGCGTAACCCCGCAAAAGGGCCTCTATTATTACTACTATTATCCCTGCGTCATGATGCTGGGTGTGGCTATCGTAGTGGCCATTCGCAACTTACCGGCTCGCGTCTTCGGCATACGCATCAGCCTATTTGTTGTGGCTGCTGCAGCTGTCGTTTTCGTTCGTAGCTATCCACAGATGGCTCATTTAAGTGCCCCGTGGGACTGCCTCTTGGGATGCTGGCCGTAGCCGGACTGGAAGCTTAAACATGATGCTTCACGCCCAGGCCTGTACTAGAGTGCGGTCGCGCTCCCTTTGAGCAGCTATGCCTCCGTTCTCGGTTTTTGTCCTGCTTTATATCAGTGTCAGCGCCGGTGCAAAAATCCCCATAGTTCCGGTTGAATTTTCCCCACCCCTTGACGTGGTAAACCGGAGCCCACTCCATACGGAGGAGGTTCCGAAACTTGTTAAGGGGGAGAGACGTGCAAGAACTAAACGAACTGCAACGGCAAGGGATGAGCATCCAAGCGATCAGCGAGCTGACCGGCTGGGATCGCAAGACGATACGCAAGTATATGCGGGCGGCAGGGGTGGTGCCGGAGTACGGCCCACGCCCGGCGCAGCCGAGCAAGCTGGACGCGTTTAAGCCGTATTTGGAGGAGCGGCTGCGCGCGGGCGTGTGGAACGCGCGGGTGCTGCTGCGGGAACTGCGCGAGCGGAACTACGCGGGCGGCTACACGATTCTGACCGACTGGTTGCGGCCGCAACGCAGCGGGGCCCGCGTGGTGGCGGTGCGGCGCTTCGAGACGCCTGCGGGCAAGCAGGCACAAGTGGACTGGGGGCATCTGGGCACACTGGAGATAGCCGGGCAGGAGCAGAAG
Source organism: uncultured Acidobacteriota bacterium (assembly GCA_963824515.1). Lineage (GTDB taxonomy): Bacteria > Acidobacteriota > Terriglobia > Acidiferrales > UBA7541 > Acidiferrum. The sequence goes on along the minus strand of CAWGPN010000022.1, from coordinate 207,742 downwards.
CTGCACGGCTTCACCTTCACGCTGGGTTACAGCCGGAGAATGGTGGCGGAAGCGGTGCTGGATCAAAAGCTAGGCACGCTGCTGCGCCTGCACGAAGCCGCGTTCCGGGAGATTGGCGGCGTGCCGGAAGAGATTCTCTACGACCGCATGAAGACGGTGTGGCTGGGGACGGACGAGCGCGGCGAGATCGTCTGGCATCCGGTGTTTCAGGACTTCGCGCGCTACTGGGGCTTCACGCCGCGGCTGTGCCGGCCGTATCGAGCACAGACGAAAGGGAAAGTGGAAGCGGGCGTGAAGTACGTGCGGCGGAATTTTCTGTGTGGCTTGCAAGGACGCGAGCCCGGCAGCCTGAGCGATCTGAATGCGCAGCTGCGTGAGTGGACTTGGGGCGTAGCGAACCAGCGCGTGCACGGAACGACACACGAGCAGGTGGCGGTGCGCTGGGATGTCGAGCAGTTCAGCTTGCAGCCGCTGGTGGGACAGCCGCCGTATCCCTACGTGGATGGCGAGTTGCGCAAAGTGGCGCGGGACGCGTATGTGGACTGGCAGGGCAGCCGGTATTCGGTGCCCTGGCAGTATGCGGGCCAGGAAGTGTGGGTGCAGGAAATTGCGGAGGAAGTGGATATCCGCACGGGCCGCGAGCGGATCGCGATGCACGGCAAAGCGCAGCGCAAACACAGCGTGCTGACGTTTCCGCCGCATCATCAGGGGATTCCGCTGGGCGCGCGAAGAGCAGAAGGCAAGATCCTGATTCACCTGCGGCAGAGCGCGCCGGTGGTGGAGAAGCGCTCGTTGGCAGCGTATGAGCGCGTGGCCAACGGAGGTGGGCGATGAACACCCCCATCGAGCGATTGCAGACGGCACTGGAGACGCTGGGATTGAAAGCGGTGGAAGCCCGGCTGGAGAACTTGCTGGAGCAGGCGTCGAAGAAAGAGCCGAGCTACGCGGACTTTCTCGACGAACTACTGAACTGTGAAGTGGAAGCACGAAGGACGCGCTATCTGCGGGCACGGCTGCAGTTGGCGCACTTCCCCTTTGTGAAGACCTTCGAGCAGTTCGATTTCAGCTTTCAGCCTTCGCTCGATGAACGGCAGATTCGGGAGTTGCGTTCGCTGCGGTTTATCCACGAAGCCAGCAACGTAATTTTGCTGGGTCCACCGGGTGTGGGAAAAACGCATTTGAGCGTGGCACTGGCGGAAGAGGCGATCCGCTCGGGACTGGGCGCATACTTCATCACCGCGCACGATCTGGCGGCGGACCTGGGGCGAGCGTATCGCGAAGGCCGGCTGGACCGCCGGATGCGCGTGTACCTGGCGCCAAAGGTGTTGGTGATCGACGAAGTGGGCTACTCTGCCGCTGGACGATCTGGGAGCTACGATTTTCTTCCAGTTGGTGAGCGCGCGGTACGAACGCGGGAGCATCATCCTGACCTCGAACAAGAGCTACGGGGACTGGGGCTCGATCTTCGGCGATTCGATCATCGCGACGGCGATCCTGGACCGGTTGCTGCATCACTCGACGACCATCAACATTCGGGGCGAGAGCTACCGGCTGAAGGACCGCCGCAAGGCCGGGCTGGTACCACCGCGAGGACAGGAAGGGGAGGAGGCGGAGGCCGCGGCTCGTTCCTTGGCCTCGGACTCCGTTGCGCCCAAAACGCGCCAAAAGACGGCGCTGGGCTCCACTCCGTCCGAGGCCAAGGAGGCCCATTCATGAGCTTCAGGGGTGGGGAATTTTCGACCGGTACAACGGGGAATTTTCAACCGGAATTGACAATCCGGGTTTTTGCTCCAAAGCCCGAAGAACCTGGGGTGGTGCTTAGGGGGCAGTCTGAGACGACCCTCCTCGTGAGCTTCGTGCAAGTGTTGCGCCTGTGAGCCCTCTAACAGAGGCACGCGAGCTTGGGCAGCCGCTCAGTTTTGCCGTTTTTCGTCAAGGCCCATTGCAGGAGTGACGAATTATGTCATCCGGCGCCTCGAATGGTATCCAGAGGTTCCATGGTTAGATCTAACTGATTCATAATCATGTAGTTGTGAGGTTATGTTCGAACGGAGTATGGCCCCAGGAATGCTCTCCTTTCTATCAGAGGGAATAGTCCGCAAGTCAGAAAATTGGACGGAAACGGATTCGGGGAACTTTCATGAAGAGAAGGCAAAACGGATTCTCGCTAATTGAGTTGCTGATCGTTGTGGCGATTATTCTGGTTATCGCCGCCATAGCGATCCCGAACTATCTTCGGTCGCGTCTGGTCGCCAACGAGTCGTCCGCTGCGGAGTCTCTTCGCACCATCAACACCGCTCTCGTGACGTACCAGAGTACATACCCAGACGTGGGCTTTGCAGCAAGTTTGGCTGCCCTCAGCGGGCCATCGCCTTGCTCGGCCACTTCTACTTCTGCCTGCTTGCTCGACGAGGTTCTCGGGGCCGGAACCAAAGCTGGCTATACCTTCGTTTATACTCCAGACGGCAACGTTCCTTCGGTTGGCTACACGGTGACCGCGACTCCGGTTACTCTGGGCGTTTCTGGCCAGCGTATGTTCTGCACCAATGCCACCAGCGTGATTCGTTTCGAAGCCAGCGGCGCCGGCTGCACCGTTACCAGCCCCCCCATCCAGTAATCGGGCCTCTCGGTTCACGAAAGTTAGATTTTTAGCGGACTGTTCCATGAGCGCGGGCGTTCCCCGCGCTCTCTTGTTTTGGACGTTTCAAGTAACGCGAGAAAGCTCTCGTTTGCCGCTGGTCAGGGGCTTGCTAGACTACCAATCATGCTCGCTCTTCTAGGCTACGTCTCCCTGCTGTTGGCCGCCCTGCCCTCAACCGCTCCCGGCGCAAAAATCATCGCTGCGAAACTCGAAGCGCGCTATCGGCAAGCGCACATTTCGCAGGCGACTTTTCTGGAGCGCTACTTCGAGAACGGCCGCGTGGTTCGCTCGGAAGCGGGCGTGGTTTACTTCCGCCGGCCCGGGAAGATGCGCTGGGAATATGAAGCACCCGAAAAAAATCTCTTTCTGGTGGATGGTAAGACCGCGTGGTTCTACGTTCCCGCTGACCATACTGTGACGCGCGCCCCGGCAAAGAAAAGCACGGACTGGCGAACCCCTCTCGCGCTCCTCGCCGGCGAGATGAAATTGTCCCGGGTCTGCGCACGAATTGAGCCGGCCACGCTGGAAAAGCCCGCGACTCCGGGAAACAAGGTATTGCATTGCCTGCTGCGTGGGGAAGGGAAGCAAACGCATTCTGGCCAGCCCGCTGGCGCATCCGGGCAGCAGTCGTCTGGCGAAGACGAGTCTGTCTATTTGGAGGTTGCCCCGGGCACGGGCGATCTCGCCCGAGTTCTCTTGCGCGAAAGTGGTGGAGTGGAAGTCGAGTTCAAGTTCGCGGACTGGCGCTTCGATCCGCCCATCCCGGCTTCTTTCTTCCAGTTCCAGGTTCCTGCCGGGGTTGCGATTGTGAATGGAGAATTGCCCGGAGAAGCAAAGCCGTGAGACGCAAATCCAGCTTCAGCTGTCAGCTCGTTCTCCGAAGGAACAGCCAACCATCGCCCGCCCGCACGCATATTACCTAGATGAGGTAAACTCGCATACATGGGGGAATTTGTCTGCCGCGTTGCGGATGCAAACGGCCGCGTCTTCTCGCACGTCGAGGCTGCCGGGTCTTTGGCGGAGGCGCGCCAGAAGTTGGCCGATAGGGGCCTCTTCGTCTATTCGGTGGAGACGCGCAACAGTCTGCTGGGCGCGCTTTCCAAGCGCCGCAGCGATCGCCAAATTGGCGGCGCCGATTTTCTGATTCTCAACCAGCAGTTCAATACTCTCATTAAGGCCGGCTTGCCCATTCTGCGCGCTCTGGATCTACTCGCGGACAGGGCCACCTCCCAAAAGCTCCGCCCGATTCTCTCCAAGGTTCGTGACAGCGTACGCGAAGGCAAGTCGCTCTCCGAAGCAATCAGCGAGGCTGGCGTTTTCTCCAAGGTTTACGCCACGGCAATTCTGGCGGGCGAAAAGAGCGGAAATCTTTCCGGTGTGCTGGACTATTACATCGCCTACCAGCGCGTCAGCACCGGGGTCAAAAAGAAGATTCTGGCCACGCTCGTCTATCCAATCCTTTTGATCTGTGTCGCCGCCATTATCGTGACGTACCTGGTAACCTTCGTCATTCCCAAGTTTGCCCTGTTGTATCGCGACCTCAACGTGGAATTGCCCAGGCCCACGCAAATCCTCATCGCCATCACCGTAGACTACCGCTTTGTGGTGATAGGGGCTGTCGCGCTCGTTTTTCTGGGTGCTTTTGGCGTCTTCCTTTGGTCCAGGACGGAGCAAGGCGGGGAAGCTTTTGACCGCATGAAGTTCCGCATTCCCGTGCTCGGTGACACGCTTCTGAAATTCCAGGTCGCTCAATTTTCTCGCACGCTGGCTACGCTCCTGACTGGTGGCACCCCTCTCGTAGCGGGCTTGCAGACGGCCGCTGATGCCATCAGCAGCAAACTGGTCCGTTCGACCGTGACGCAGGCGACCCAGATGGTCCGTGAAGGTGAATCGCTGCACGACGCCCTGGCCGTGAAGGGGACCTTCCCTGAGCTTGCTCTGGACATGATCGAGGTTGGCGAATCCAGCGGGGCCCTGGCCCCCATGCTGACTAGCGTGGCAGAATTCTATGAAGAGGAAGTTAGCGTGAGGCTCTCGGCCCTCGTCGCCATCATCGAGCCTGTTATTCTCATATTCATGGGTTTACTGGTAGCATTTATATTGATTTCGCTCTATCTGCCGATCTTTTCGTTCTCACTCACGGGCGCGGCACCCAAGTAAGCAAGAGGAGATAGTGGCCACACCTGAACACCATTGGGACTCCGGCGACGGCGCTCTTGACGAGCGGGAGGTCGCGCGAAAGCTCGCGCACCGATACCGCTGCGCCTTCATCGATCTGACCGAACAGCGCATCGACCCCGAGCTTTTCCGGACCATTCCTGCGGACCTCATGTTCCGCTATAACTTCGTGCCGCTCGAGGTGCACAACAACTCGCTCTCGATCGCCGTCGCCGACCCCAGCCAGGTTCTTCTGAGCGATGAACTGCCGCTGTTGATTGGCAAGAAGCTGGCCATCAAAGTGGCCACTGCAAGTCAAATTGGCGACCTGCTCAAGCGCACTGAGCAGTCTCAGCGCGTCCTCGAGCAGGCCACGGAAGCGTTCACGCTTCAGGTCTCCAAGGAAGAGGAAGAGAGCGATGAGACCATTTCGGGCGATCGCCTCACTCGCGAGAGCACCGTCAGCCCGGTAGTCAGACTGGTCGAAACAATTATATTCACCGCGTTGGAACGCCGCGCGAGTGACATCCACATCGAGGCCCGCGACAGCGAAGTGGCCGTCAAGTACCGCATTGACGGCGTCCTCCAGCACGCGATGCAGCCCATCGCCAAGGAGTGGCATTCCACCGTTCTCTCCCGCATCAAGGTCCTCAGCGATTTGGACATTGCCGAGCGCCGCGTCCCTCAGGACGGCCGCTTCCGCGTGAAGTATAAAGGCCGGTTCATTGACCTGCGCGTCTCTATCATGCCCGCCAGCCACGGCGAAGACGCCGTTTTGCGCGTTCTCGATAAAGAAACGCTCTCGGAAAAGTTCCAAAGCCTGAATTTGGACGTAGTGGGTTTCTCCGACCTCGAGGTTAGCCGCTTCCGTAAGTACATTCAGGAACCATACGGCATGGTGCTGGTCACTGGCCCGACGGGCTCCGGCAAGACCACCACGCTCTACGCCGCCATCAACGAAATCAAGACCGACGAGGATAAAATCGTCACGATTGAAGACCCCGTCGAGTACCAACTCAAGGGCATCACCCAAATCCCCGTGAATGAGAAGAAGGGCCTGACTTTCGCGCGCGGCTTGCGCTCCATTCTGCGCCACGACCCCGACAAGATCATGGTCGGCGAAATCCGCGATCAGGAAACCGCGCAGATTGCCATTCAGTCAGCTCTCACCGGCCATCTGGTTTTCACCACCGTCCATGCCAATAACGTCACCGACGTCATCGGCCGCTTCATCAACATGGGCGTCGAACCTTACAATTTCGTCTCCGCGCTCAACTGCATCATGGCCCAGCGCCTTGTCCGCGTCATCTGCCCGAAATGCAAACGGCAAAAGAATCTTTCGCCGTTGGAGCTGAAGGAAGCCGGCCTTGATCCCGCCGCATGGTCATCTGTTGCTCTTGCCGAGGGCGCCGGTTGCCTCGAATGTTCCGGCACGGGCTATCATGGACGCACGGCCATCTGCGAATTGCTGGATTTAACGGATCGCATCCGGGAGATGATCGTGGACCGCCGGCCGACTTCCGAGATCAAGCGCGTCGCCCGCGAGGAAGGAATGATCACCCTCCGTGAAAGCGGTCTCGCCAAGATTCGCGCCGGCATTACTACCGTCAAGGAAATCAACAAGGTGACCTTCGTTGAGTAGCGTGGCTACATTCCACCAGGGAATTTACAAGAGCAATCTCGTGCGCCGCGTTGCGCGTTGGCTGGACGCCACACCGCATCCGCCGCTGGCCGTCGAAATTGGCCTGGATCGCGTCGCCGGCGCCCGTTGGAACCACACGGGCGGGTTGGACGCGTACGCCGTTGAAATTCTTCCCCCGGGCGCGCTCGTGCCCTCCGCCGTTGAAACCAACATCGTGGATAGCTCCGCACTCAGGTCGGCATTCACCGGGGTCTGTTCCCGCCTGCGCGCAAAAGACGAAAGCCTCGCGCTGATTGTTCCGGACCCCGTTATCCGCGTCTTCGTTCAGCATTTTGAAGACTTTCCGCGCTCGCCGCAGGAAGCCGAACCGATGCTCCGCTGGAAATTGAAAAAGAGCGTGCCTTTTGAAGTGGACGAAACGCTGATTTCCTACATGCGGCAAGCGCCCAGGGAAGCAGGTGTGGACGTCGTTACTGCGCTGGCTCGTTTGCGCATTATCCGCGAATACGAATCACTGGCGGAAGCGGCGAAGTTACATCCCGGCGTTGTGCTCAGCTCCTCGCTGGCTGCGGTCGCCCTGGTGGACGAACTTCGTCCCACTCTGCTTGCGCGCGTTTCCGGGACGGCTTTAACGACCGCGATCGTCCGCGAAGGCGCGCTCTTCGGCTACCGTTGCACCGAGTTGCCGGCCCAAGGCTCCGATCTTACCCCGCACATGCTCCTGGAAGACATTTTTCCGGTGGCCGCCTATTACCAGGACACCTGGCAGGAAGGCATTCAGTCCGTTCGGCTGGCGGGTCTCGGCGTGCGCTTGCCGGAATTCGTTCGCCCGCTCGAGGACGAATTTCAATGTGAAGTGCGCTCGCTTCTTCACACCGCTGTTTCTGACGGGCGTATCCCCGCGGACGCTCGTCCGCTCGCCGACCGCGAGCTGGAAGGTCTGGTCGGCTGGATGTTGCATCGAAGTTAGGATAGTTTTGTGCTGAGTTCGCGACTCTCGGCAGCAGGAGAAGAATGAGGATTCGGCTCAATCTAGCGACCAAGCCGCTGGTGGCCCACCGGAGATTTTTGGCCGGTTCCGGACTTCTTGGGCTCGTTGCCGCCTTCGTGTTTTTGGGCTTGGGCTGGCACGTCTACTTGGCCCGCAGGGCCAACGCCGAGATGCGCGAAAAATCGTCAAAGATCCTGGAGCAAGTCCAGGGACTAGAACAGCAGCGCACCACTCTCGAGCATTTTTTTAGCCTCGAAGCCAACGCCAAGCTGCACGATCGCGCCGCCTTCATCAACAGCCTGATTGATGCCAGGAGCTTTAACTGGACTCTAATGTTCATGGACCTCGAGAGAGTGCTTCCGGCCGGCGTGCACCTGGTGAGTATTGCGCCCAGCCAGCAGAAGGGAAACGTTCTGGTAAAACTTACCGTCGGCGCTACCAGCGATGAAGCCAAAATCAAACTCTTGAAAGCTCTAGAAAACTCCAAAACCTTTTCCCACGTCGAGCTCGTCTCCGAGCACTCTCCCACGGAGAAGACGGGGGGCGATCGCATCGTCGTGGAGCTCACTGCGGAGTACTCGAGGACCTGATGCAGCGGGACTTTTCAGCACAAAAGCGCGCCATTCTCATCGTACTCGGGCTGTTTCTGGCCCTCGATCTGGGGCTTGCCGGCTACAGTTGGCTTCTGGCTTCGTCTCCGCACACTCCGCAGGCCGAATTTGACGCACAGAATTTGAAGCTCAAGGTCTTACGAGGCGAGATTAAGTCGGCGCAATATATCAGAGACAATATGCCGGCCACGCGCAAGGACTGTGAGAAGTTCGAACAGTCTCTTCCTTCGGAGAATATGGGCTATTCTCTCGTCACCGCTGAGCTCGATGAATTAGCGAAGAAAGCCGGTCTCCAAATCGTGTCTCTTGCCAACACGCCGAAGGAGGTCCCCAATCGCGGCATGACCGAGGTGAAAATGGATGCTACGGTCAGCGGCGACTACGGCAGCGTCGTGCGATTCCTGAATGGTTTGCAGCGCTCGCCCCGTTTCTACATCGTCGACGGTTTGGCGCTCGCTTCCGATGCGCAGAATCGTGCGGCCACCGGGACCATTCGAGTAGGGCTGCACCTTCGAACCTATTTCCGGCACGCGGCATGAAATCGAAATACCAAGTCGTCATTCTTCTGGTGCTGGTGGCTGTTGCCGCGGCGGTTTGGAGTTTCGAATGGAAAAAGCAAACACCCGCCATGCAGACCGCAAACTTCATTGAGAATTACAAGGGTTTGGCCGTCGAGAATCCCCAAATTCATTGGGCCGAGCTCGAGCGCGCGCGAAAAACCGAATACAAAAGCAATGGCCGCAATCCTTTCAGCGTCATCGCCCCGCCTACTCCTCAGGAACTCCGTGAAAAGGAAAAACTCAATTCGCAAACGAAGATTCTGCCTCCGCCTCCGCCTCCGGCCCCAACTGTCGCGACATTACCGCCGAATCTGAAATATTTTGGCTATGGCATAGTCCCGGAGGGAACGGCGCGCCGCGCTTTCATTACCGACGGCGAGGACGTGTACATCGTGACCGAAGGCGATACGCTACTGGGCCGCTATCGCATCCTCAAGGTAGGTAATTCGAATCTTGAGTTCCAGGAAATCTCCAGCGGCCTTCACGGCACCACCCCGCTGGAAGAACAGCCCGGTTCCCCCTCTTTATGAGAAGCCTGCGCGCATCGGCGAATGCTGGAAAAAAACAGCGCGGCTACGCGTTGCTTATCGTCGTGTTTCTCACCACCCTCATCCTCATTGCTTCCATGTCCATCGGCTTGCGCATTCTCACCGCGGGCCGGCGCGAGAAAGAGCAGGAGATGATCTGGCGCGGCAATCAATATGTTCGCGGCATCAAACTTTATTACCGCAAGTTCGGGCGGTTCCCCACTTCCCTGGAGCAGTTAACCAAACCTTCGGTCGGAAACATTCGATTCATGCGGCAAGCTTATAAGGACCCCATGAACAAGGTGGACGGTTCCTGGCGCTTGATTTATGTGGGCCCCGGGGGGCAGCTCATCGGGAGCCTCAAACCGCACCCGGGATTGGTCCAGATGCCCGTTGCGGGTGGGCAAGCCGGGAGGCCGGGGGCCCCGACGACAGGCGCTGGCACGCAGCCAGGGGCCGCGGGCGGCGCAGCCGGAGCTGGCGCTGCGACGGGCTCAAGCGCGCCTGGCGCGGGGGCAACGGGTGCCGACACCGGGACGCAGGGCAGCGGAGCACAGGGCACTGATGCAAACGGCGCGAATACGGATTCCCAGGGTTCGGCGGGAGAGACGCCGACGATTATGGGAGGCAGCATCATCGGCGTGGGGAGCAAGGTCAATCAGCGTTCTGTGATCGTGTATGACCAGGCTGCGAATTACCGCCAGTTCGAGTTCATCTGGGATCCCTCGAAAGATATGGGCATTGTGAGTTCACCGGCGCCGCAAGTGGGAACACCCGCTGGAACTTCTGGACAAAATCCGTTTGGCTCGCCGCCTCCGCAGCCGCCTCCGCAGCCAAATCCCGGGCCGCCGCTTTCCAATCCGAATCCTCAGTAACCTTACAAATTATTTTTCCAGTATTCCCGCCAATTGCGCTGCAAGTGTTGGGTGTGTCGCGGAGTTCGGCGCCGCGTTTGCGGATTTTCTGGATTTGGATTTGGCGTAGGCGCGCCTTACGCGGCGGATGTAGGAGACGGTTTCGGGGTACGGCGGCACGTTTCCAAATTGCTCGACGCGCTGGGGACCTGCATTGTAAGCGGCGAGAGCGAGGGCCAAGTCGTTGTTATAGCGCTGGAGCAGATCGCGGAGGTAATGCGTGCCGGCGTCGATATTTTCCTGCGGATCGAAAATATTTCGTGCGCCGAAATGCGCAGCAGTTTCGGGCAGAAGCTGCATCAGGCCGCGCGCGTTTCTCCTGGAGACGGCTTTGGGATTGAAATTCGATTCGGCGGCAATCACGCTGGTAATCAGATCGGCGTCCACGTTGTAGCGCGCCGCCGCAGCTTTGACGATTTCGTGAAAGGGCGCCGTTGCAACGACCGGCGGAGGAAGGGGAGCGAAGTCGTCTTCGGGGTCGATCGAAACGACATCCGTGGCGGGAACTTCCACCACTCCGCCAGCCACCTGCAGGCGGTAGCTTTCACCGAGCAGCTGATAACCCGTTACATGAAGCCGCTGGCCGCTGCGCAGATTGACGTATTCGGCGCGCAATACCGGCGCGGCCGCGAAAAGTATTGCACAAGCGGAAAGGATTCGCGTCAGGCGCAAGGAGCCGCCTCTCGCAGGGCGAAATGCTCGATGGCTGCGGCTACTCCGCCTTCATCATTGCTGGCGGTTTCGTGCCAGCCAAAACCTTTTAACTCCGCGACGCCGTTGCCCATCACTACGGGAATGCCCGCGAAGGCGAGCATTTCCAAGTCGTTGTGATTGTCGCCGATGGCGAGAACTTCTTCGCGGGCGACGCCGCGCAGCGCGGCCCATTCGGCGAGCGAGGCGCCTTTGGAGCAAACGGGATTGATGACGTCGATCATGGAGAAATTCCTGGATTCGTAGACGGTCACGGCCAGAGCGAATTCCTGCGTGAACACGGCGCTGCGAAGAGCGGCTTCGGCGTCGCGCATTCTGGCAACGCCGCCGCTCAGCATCACCTGGAGGGGATCTTCGGTGAGGCAGGTTTCGAGAGGGTTGCACAAACCGAGGAACTGGCTATTCCGCGTGTAATAGGCGGTGCGAATCGGGTCATCGGAATTCAGGAATTCGACCACAATCTGATTTTCGCGGCGGCGGTCAAAGACGACGCCGGTGGAATCGCGCCAGGGGCGAATGAGGTCGAGAACACGCGCGGCGGTTTCGCGCGGGAGCATGTGGCGCAAATGCGTTTCGCCATCGTGGGTGCGAATGAGGGCGCCGTTGCTGACAATCATGGTAATCGGAGCATCGATCTGCTGGGCGATGGGAAGAGCGAAATCGTAGCGGCGGCCGGTGACCAGGGCGACTTCGATGCCGCGCCGGGCGGCGGCGGCGATGGCGGCGCGATTGGCCTCGGGAAGCTGCCAGCGGCTGTCCAGAAGGGTGCCGTCGATGTCCAAGGCGATCAGGCGGACGCTCATAGGGCTATTGTACCGTGGGCTGGGAGGCGCTTTGGGGGCGTTTTTGGGAAACGGATATGTGGTTAACCATAGTTGACACCCCTCCGCCCATTTTCTTGTAAGTGTTGATTCTAAAGGAAGGCGAGTGGCTGTAAGAGGTTTAGAATGAACACTTGCAGGTGGCATTGGAAGTGTTGATTCTAAATGGGATGCGAAAGATATTATAGGACGCGGGAATTTGTACTGGGAAGCGGTCAGGCCGGGTGCGGGTGGAGAAAGGTGTGGCGGGGAGAACCCTTCGAAGCTCGGGGCAAGCATGGAGAAGGGTAGCATGGGTCTGCATTACTGTCAAGGACTATTATCTAGTGTATATCATTCGAATTGAGACGCGGGAAGTGGAGTGGATGGAGTGGGTTGGCGGGGAATTGGGAGTTTGGTGAGACGGTTTGGTAATGAATAGCTCGGGGAAAGTTTCGTTTGTGTCCCTCACATTCCCAAGATTCATTATGAGGAGCGGCCAGCTTTGTCTGGAGGGTCTTTTCGCGCGCGGTTAGTGCCTTGGCGATAAAGACATGCAATTCCGTAGGCGAGGGTGACGAGGAACAGAATTACCAGATATGGCCGGACGAGCTGAAGCTGCGGGATTCGGCCTGCAAGCTTGGGTGCGAGAACCAGAAGAAGCACAAGTGACAAGAATAGTGTCCACGCTGCGACAAGAGATCTGGCGAACATGCTCATTCAACCCTGCCCCAGTTTCGTCTGGCACCTTGGGGGAGGTAGACAGCGAGAAAGTAAAGCACGCTTGCCCACCAGAATCCGACGAGAAGAATGATGAACCACAAGCGTTTGGTCCGAGGACGGCTGGTGTCCAACTTGACCCAGTAACGCCACATGCCAAACCATATATAAAACAGTCCCACCGCACCCGCTGCTCCTAGGGCGTCCCAAGCGAACTTTGTTGGTGCGGACATCCTTGAATTGTCCATCCATCCCAGGAGGGCCGGAGTGGTGACCAAGACGAGGCAAGCCGCAGAGGCGAAGAGGGTCGCCGCTTGGCGACTATAAAGCCAGCGATCGGCGGGGGCGATTTCCTTTGGGTGTGAAATTGTTTCTTGTTTTGTGTGCTGCACCGCGGCGATAGAATAGCCTTACTTACTGATGCAGTAAAGACTCAGGTGGCCTTCGATAAGGACGAAGGCCACTTGTCAAGAACCAGAGTCAAAATCGGCGCGTCGCGTTAAGAGGCGGCCACCCGCCGTTGTCCTAAAGGGATGGCCGGATGAAAAGAGCCAGCGGTCACTGTCCGACGTGAATGGAATTTTCGATCTTTACCTACCCTTAGGGAGGATCATCAATTGGCACTAGAGCTCAAGAACACGAAAGATCTTCTTAATGACCCGCGGATCAGAGAACCATGGCCGGACAATTGGGTGAATTGGATTGAGCCGTTCAGCGAAAGACTGTTGGACGAATTAGAGCGGCTGATTTACACGTCGCGGGACGAACGACCTATTCAAGAATTCTTGAAGGACCATCCCTACGTTCTCGCAACTGCTCTCTATCCTCACAACTGCTGGATTTTCCCTCATCCGCGCCTCGGTGGAGGCCAGCACATTCCAGATTTCCTGTACTGCGATAGGAACTCTCTTGGCTTTCGCTATCGCCTCGTAGAATTGGAAAGTCCTACATTGAGGGCGCTCAATCAGGATCAAAGCGTCTCAGCGGGAACACACCATGCGGTGCAACAGATTCAGGACTACCAAGGATGGCTACGCGCAAATGCGCTCGCCGAGCAAAGACAGTTCCCCGAAATTTCCGAACGATGCGAAGGCTACATCATCATTGGAAGAGCGGAAGACGGTAGGAATGAGGATGGACAACGAAGACTGGCGGACCTTCGCCAGAGCCACATCGAAGTTGCTTCGTACGATCGTCTGCTTGCGGAAGCCAGGAATCATTTCCGTCATCTGCAAGCCGGACAGAAACAGGCAAAGAAAACAGCCAAGAAGCTCAAAAAAGCTTTGAGGAAAAAGCGAAAGTATGTAGCCATCAAAAAGTGCAAACGATAGAACGTAGAGAATGTCACGAGCCTATGAAACGACCAGAACGCGCGAGTGGCAGAAGTCCGCAGTCTTCGATCTTAAGTGAGACGTTATGACAACTGCGGGCAAATGCAAACTGTGTACCCTCGACAAGGAGCTTCAAGACAGCCATTTTATCGGCCGGGCAGTCTATAAGAAGTTGAATGAGCCGGCGATCAAGAATCCGCAGCCAATAGTGATAACGAGCAAGGGCCTGAAACAATCTCCGGTGCAGCTTCGGGACGACCTGTTCTGCTCGGACTGCGAGGGAATCTTCAACGATGGCGGCGAGGCGTGGATGCACAAGCGAATCGCGACGACTTCAGGATTTCCGCTGCTCGATCTCTTCAAGGCGGGGCAGCCGATTCTCCACGAGCCGGACTTCATTCTGTACGACGCCCTTACCGTGCCGGGCGTGGACTGTGCGGCGGTCCTTGAGTATGGCATGGGCGTGTTCTTCAAGGCGGCGGTGCACACCTGGAAGTTTGAGGATGGAACGTCGTCGCATATTGACCTGTCGTCTGAGCGGACCGAGGCGCTCCGTAAATTCACCCATCGTGAAGCCGGCTTTCCGGACGACATGGTGCTTACGGTCTGCCTTTCATCGAATGCGAAGCAAATGTTGAGCGTCCTGATGCCGATCGGAATGGGACCGGAAAGCGGAGAAGACGAACGTTATTATTTCTACGTTAACGGCGTGTATTACTGTCTGATGATTGGGTCGGCGATTTATCCAACCATGCGAGCGCTTTCATTCCATCAATCCGCAGCGAAACCCGTCTTCGTAGGCGATGAGTGGGCGGACCAGGCGCTCGCGATCGCAAAGCAGCTTTCTAAAGGAGCCCCTGCGTCTCCGAAGCTCAGGGAAGGATTAAAGCCGCGGCCGTGACATCAGTTTCTGGACGCGGCGAGATACGACGCAAGATGGCGGGTGGCCGTGCGTTAACTCTTGGATGGCCTACCGTTTCCGGTTTTGTTTCTCGAAAACGGTAAGCCACTTTTCTTGCTCTTTCTAGCTTTTGCCTTTTCCACACGTTTCCGCTGCCGTACCAAACTAACTACTCCCCGCCCAACTCCTTCTTTCCCTACGCTTGTCCCAACCCCATCCGAATCCGCCCTCTCCGTTCGAATAAATCAATCAGTAACAAATAGCTGTATTAACAAATGGCGAGTGGGACACCTTTTACTCGCCCTACTCGCCGAAAAGATTTTGCCTTTGTCTTTCTCCGTTGGGTGGCCCATCCTTGCGGGTTTGGTTTTTGCAAGGGTGGGTCTTTTGTTTTCCTGTTCATTCGAGAAGCGGGACAGGCGGGACGTGCGCCCCTCTAACCGTGACCGCGATCCAAATTAAAGATTTTTTTGCCAGTGACCGCTCGCCGGAGCTGAGGCCTTTGGCGTGGAGGGCGATTTGGGCACGAGGACGAAGAGTGAGGAGAGGTCCCTCCGCTTCGGTCGGGATGACAGAGAGGGCGCGGGACGTCGCCGACGGGATCGTAGAAGAAAAAGAAAGAAGGCACGTTATATCGTGCCCCTACATCTGAATTCAAAGACAGAATTCTAAAACAAAAGCAGATTCCTCGCCTTGCTCGGAATGACGGCGGGGTGGGAAGCGGGATCGCAGAGCAGAGGGATTTCTCTCTCCGCAAGCCGACCATTTCACAGGAGTGAAATGGAAAGAAAAAGCGTCGGCTTGCTTCGTTCGAAATGACGGTGGGGTGGGGCAGAGGGATTTCATTGCGCAGAAGGCGCGCAATGGGGCGGAGGTCTCGGTAGGCTCGAAATGACGACGCCGGATGGGCCGGACATGAAGTAGACGTGGCGGATGGGACGTCCTTTGGGTGTGAAATTGTTTCTTGGTTTGTATGCTGCACTGCGGCGATAGAGTAGACTTACTTACTGATGCAGTAAAGACTCTGGCTGGCCTTCGATGAGGACGAGGGCCACTCGTCAGGAACCGAGGTCAAAATCGGCGCGTCGCGTTACGAGGCGGCCACCCGCCCACCCGCCGGGGGAGCGTCCCGTCAGGAACATGTGAAAAAATTGAAGAGCGCCTTTTGCGGGAGTAGAAAAATGTCCAGGTGGTCTGGGAAACTCGCTCATATCGTTTCTAATTGAGATTTTTTCGAAGCTGAAACCGGCGCTTTCCTGAAATCTTAATTTTTCACACGTTCCTGTCCCCGAACTCCCACTCTCCTGTCCCGAAACTCTCCCAACTCGGTCCCCCAACTGTCAAAGACCGCGCTCTTTGTAAAACCAGAGCCCAAAGGGTGTGCCAGCCGGCAAGGAGAACCGCGCAACAATTTTCGCCACGCGGGGTTGTTGCGGAGTGGGTTGGATAAGGCGAACGAGGATGGGGGACGCTGGCGGGCGGGAGTCCGATTCCTATTGAAAAGGATCGACAACCCTCTGGGCGTCCAACTCATCTGTTTGTTTAGCAACTGCAGGATCGTTCGGAGGTAGCTGGAGTCGGTGAAGTACGCGCTTGCAGCCGCTGGGGCACTCCCTGCTCTGTCCCCGCTTATATCACAAGTATGTCTCATCTCGAGGGCAGGCACATCATGAACGGAAAAATTGCCGGGCTTCTTTCTCTTTTTTTTGCGAGTTTATTCGCTGTCCCGACGTTCGCGCAGTGTAAGAACCCGCAGGACCGGGCCTGCGTGAGCCTCCAATATATACTTTATGCATCGGAAACCGATTTTCTCGAGTTTAGCGGCAGCACACCGCTCGAATCCAGAGATCGCAAGGTCACACGGCCGAACCCGGACCTTTCGGTAGGCGCAATCCATGTGCCTTGCCACTCAGATTTCTGGTTGAGCAGCAATGTGGCCGTGTATATGTGCTCAGCGGAGGTTCCAGCCCAGGAGGCTGAGGAGTGGTACGCCAAGACAATGAAGAACCTGCATGAGCTCCAGTATTTGTGGCAATTCAAGAGCGAGTCTGCCGGCGCGGATCATTATGTTGACGCGGGAGAGCCGGGTTGCGAGGTAGCTGAGATGGCGACGACCAGCTACGGCGGGCATCCCGTGGAAGATCCTTACATCGTAGCCGGGCCTTACCTCGGGCAGTGCCCCTTGCATCTGCAAACTGTTCGACAGGCTGACGGCATGACGAAGATTTCTTTTTGGCTAAACTCGTCGGTGAATCTGGCGAAGAATCCGGGGCCGCTGCAAAGATCCCCGGAGCTGTCGGCATCGGCGAAGTCTGAATCAGCACGACCGCGCTCAGCTTCGCTGCCGGGATCGACACCGGCATCGACACGGCAGCCCGCATCAGCAACTGCAGACAACTTGCGCTCTGAACCCGCCGTGGAGAGCTCCGCTGAGGACTCGTCGAAGACGTATGCCGCCTGCGACGAATTGTGCCAGGGAATTAAGAAAGTATTGGAAAACCGCGCGAGTTCGTTCCGGGAACTAGGAGCGAGGAGCGGGAGTTCCACGACTTCGAGAAGCAACTCATTCGGGGATACGGTCAAACTCACCGGGGCGGCAAGCTGCTTAATTCGTGGGGAGCCTTCAGCGAGCGGAAGATCCTCGGCAAAAAATCAACCCGTCCCGGGCGCCAATTTCGTTCCCGTATCCGTAAGGGATACTCAAGCGACTTCGTCTGGGGCACCCGAGAGGCCAGCAGCCCAGTACGTTTGCTACTGGCCACGAGATTCGGAGGCGGCCGGGGAGAGTGAGTTTCTTGGTCTCGTAGGGTTGCTGCGGGCGCTGATCCCATCCGGTTGGGTGACACAACAAAGCATCGAGGCCGACGAACTTTCCGGCGCGCAGATGACGGTGTGGTCCGCGCGGGACTCCAAGAACAGGGTTGCTGTCGGGCTGTACCGGAGCGGCAGATCGGTTGGTTTGCATATTTCGGCGGGCGAATAGGGATCCCGACTTCGCCTCACTAAGAGACCGCCCGGGCTTTCAGTCGCTGTTCGATGCCCGCTGATTTGGGTGGATAACTTTTAAACTGAAAATCCGATTTGTCCGGAGTCGCCGGCAAGTCGGATATCGTTGACGAGTTCGGAGGAGGTGGTGCGAGTGACATCGAGGGCGGCGGCGGACTGTAAAGAAAAGATGAAGAGAGATTTCATCGCGACAAGACACGCGATGGTGAGGCGGTTCTCTCTGCGCAGGCCGAGCGATTCGCAGGAGCGAATCGGGCAGAAAAAGCGTAAGCCTGCTCCCTTCGAAATGGCGGTGGGGTGGCGTCGGCAGAGGGGAGATGGGATTTATTGCGAGAGGGTGTACGGACGGGGCGAGGCGGTCTCGGTAGCTCGAAAAGCGGCGTGATGTGCCTCACATTAAGTAGAAGTGTGGTGGCGTCACACTTTAGGGCGGCAGATTGTTGCATGAATTGTGATGCGGCGCCGGCGACGGAATGTTTCACTTAGCGATGCAGGAAAGACTCCGGGTGGCCTTCGATCTTATACGAAGGCCACCCCGGAGAGAATCAAGGCGAAAATCAGCGCGTCGCGTTACGAGGCGGCTACCCGCCTGCATTATTCGCAGACGTTCTGCAAATAAGGCGCACCAGCAATGACTTTGCCCGGATTGCAGGGGACCGCACTCAAGTACTCGTAGATTGCGCGGAGCTCATGGTCGGTCATGTCCTTGAAAAAGGGCCAGCGCATGACCTGGAGCACCTCGCCGTTGAAGGGTGGAGCGAGGCAATTGGCAGGAGTGCCGGGAGCTGTGCAACTTGGATGTACGTGATCGTAATCGGTGCCATGCCTCATGATCTCGACGAACTCCACGTATGAGTGGCCGCCGGCAGGGAATCCCGGTTTTGTCCGGCGTCAGATTGCGGGAGTAAAGGTGCGGAATTTGCGGAGGCGCCCCATAGGGGCCAAAATCCCGGCCTCCGCCCAAATAGGTCGCGGCGTTTATCTGTTTTATTCCGCTAAACGGAGGAGAAAGCTGATAGGGGTTGCCGTCACTGGTAAATTCCGAAGGCGGGCCTGCCGAGTGACAGCCGTTGCAGTCGCCAACCGCGTTAACGATATAGCTGCCCAATCCGACCAAGGCGCGGTTTTTCCTCTGGAGGTTCAAGGGAACTGGGGCGATTTCGAAACCCCGTTGAATCCTGGATTCCTCACTCTGGTCATTTCTTTCATCGTCACGCGCTCTCACGCGTTTCGAGCTGTACATCATTCCAGCGAGAATAACGGCAGCGAATGCCGTGATGATTCCAGCGGTTTTCAGGGACCTGGTTTGAGTCATGGTGGGTCTCCTTGACCTTCTTCTTGAAATGGGAAAACGGAGGGCCTTGGCAGCGAATGATACACCCGGTGAAATACCGGGTGAAGATATTTTTCTTTTCTGACCAATTCCATGAATTAGCAACCCGTGAAGGCGGGTGGCCGTGCCTCAGCTCTTGGGTGGCCTACCGTTTGCGGTCTTTGTTTCTCGCAAACGGTGGGTCACTCTTCTCGCTCATTTTAGCTTTTGGCAGTTGGCACATCCTTCATTCGCCGAGAAGCTTTCGACTTTGCGTTTCTCTGTCGCGTGTCCCATCCTTGCGGGTCTGGTTATTGAAAAGGTGGGAGCTCCTTCCCCGCCTTGTGCCTCCCCGTCCGTCTGCAACGATTCTAGCGAATTTCAATAATCCGGTCGCCGGCCTTGAGGCAGGACTCGATTCCTGGCCAAGAACGCTCGAATGCTGCGAGGAGCGCTGAAGTACGACAGTTGCCGAGGCGGACCCAGATGAGTTTGATTTTGGCGTGGCGCTGCTTGGCGAGGTAAAAGAAGTCTTCATCTTTGCTAATGATGATGCGATCTTGAAGTTCGGCATGGCGGCAAATGGCGCTGTCCGCGGCGTCGCCCAAGCCCGCCTCAAGAACGTGCTGGCAATCGAGTCCGCGGTCGCGCAGGTATTCGGCGAGGGCGACCGGCAACTGGTTATCAACGATAAATTTCACGACGTCGGAAGTACGGCGTGGTCTGCCTGATGGGCGGCGTAATCCAGGGCGGCGAGGATATCTTCACGCTCAAGGAAAGGATAGTCGTGCAGGATCTCGTCGAAGGAGGCGCCCGCGACTAGCAGTTCGAGCAAATCCGTTACACGGATGCGCTGGCCGCGAATGCAAGGGCGGCCTCCGCACTTATCGGCTTCGACTGTGATTCGATGGAGGCGTTCGAGATTCATGGAATTGCCTGCGATTTCGACGATACGCAATCTGGGGTGCAAAGGCAAGCGGCGAGGTGAGAGATTGGAAAGAATTTGGAAAGAAGGATGAAGGGAGATTTCTCTCTGCGCAGGCCGACCGATTCGCAGGAGCGAGGCTGGAAGAAAAGGCGTCGGCCTGCTTCGCTCGAAATGACGATGGGGGAGGCAGTTGGGTCGTGGAAGTCGACGGGGAAAAGCGGCAGCTGGGTTGCCGCACTCCAAATGACTTTTTAGGGGCCGAAGCAGTCGAGTGTGAAGAGGTATTCGCCCTTGCATTAGCCAAACGCGCAAGGATGGGCAGACGACGGAGAAAGACAAAAGCAAAATGGCCACGTGCAAAAGCGACACGCGGGGCAATGTGTTCCAAAATGAACAGACGCCCTTCTTCGCAGATTCTAGAATGCGTCCGGGAAGAGTTCGTGGGTTGGTGTAAACACGGGCTGCGCTCTGATGTTTCCCGCGTGTACGCCATCGATCTAACCGCTAAGCGCCGGTCGCAGCTTGGGAACCTTATCAAAATCAAGAACAGATCACAGAAGAAAACTGAGGAGGAAGAGCATATGTTTCAGAAGATCGCGAAAGTTTCATTTTGGTTGGTTGCAGCCTTGTCCATCAGCCTGTGCCCCGTTTCGTTACAGGCGCGGGAGACCGCAGCTCACCCAAAAGCTAGTGCCAAGAAGATTGTGGTGACCGGCTGCCTGGAGAAGGGGGAGTCAGCGGATGAATTTGCCATCACGGATAAGAATGGCAAAAGCTGGGAACTGCGCAGCGAAACCGTTAAGCTAGCCGAGCACGTCGGGCACACAGTGAAGATTACCGGCGTGCGCCACCACGAAACGAAGGCAGAGGAAGCCAAAGAAGTGAAGACAGAGGGGAAAGAAAGCAAAGAAGCAGAAGCAAAGGAAGGCGGTGATTTGCGCGTCACAAGCCTAAAGATGATCGCCGATTCCTGCAAAAAGTAGGGCGGCCCTAAGAGCAAGTCGGCCAGCCTTTCCCGATTTTTTCCAGTTTCGGCTCCTGTCACACAACGTGGCTGGGGTAAAAACTGGACCGGGCAACTGCCGGAAGAGGAAGTCAGGAAATGGCTTGCCGCGTATGAACGCCCCGATCGGGAGCAGGTTCATCGCGCCGCTCGCCCCCAGCAACGACCGGATCATGGAATGTTTCACCTCGTCCGCAATTCCTTCGCGGATTGAAGCCAGCAGAGTGGTCCTCTGCTGGCTTCACCATGTCTGAGCGAAAGGTCGCGATAGGAATGACCCACGGAATGCAAGAAACAAAACCGTAAACTGTAGGCCACCCCAGGGTAGAGGCGCGGCCAGCCGCCGAAGTGACCTGGAAAAGCGATGAGCACGATAAGGGAGAATTGGCTAAAAGTTGAGAGGCGGTACTGCAACCAAGTCTACTCGGAACGAGGAGCCGACAACGTCATCCAATCAGCCACACGCGATTGTGCCGTCGAAATATGATAACCGAGTGCGATTCAGCAAGCGTATGCGTACAGCCTCAAGCAAGTACCCCCCAGAAGGTTGTCCCGCAGAAGACGTCCGCAGACGCGAAATGATTGCCTATAATTTGAAGGTGTGCGGATGTGTACAGCTATCCGTCTTCGGCTTTCGTAACATGGTGGTTGCGGAAGAAGTTAGGTGGCTCTCCATCGGACAAGTCCACCAGCTTCCCCTGCTTGGGAGGCACCAAATGGGAACTCTATTGATCGTTCTTCTTGTTCTGTTTTTGCTCGGCGGTGGAGGTTGGGGATATTCCCGCTGGCGCAGGAACTAGCACTTTCTCTATGCCAGCAGTAGAGAAAAAATCGTCAATCCGTGCCGGTGCGCAGGAAAGTCTGCGGACAGGCGGCTGGGACACTCTAAACTCGGCGAAACGATTTTGAATTTGTTTTTTCTTGTCGGGGTGCCCCACCCTTTCGGTTTTGGTTCTTGAAAGGGTGGGTCTTTCTTTTTCCCTTTTTCGCAGGTTCCTAACCGATAGGATCTATCTTCATCAATCCAGTTTCTCTCCCCGCATAAAACGACCAACTGCTCCGGGGCCAGTATCGTGGATGCCGCACCAGTTTCCGCTGGACCGGATTCGCGTGCATGTACTCTAACTTCTCTTTTATTTTCTTCCCGCTCCACACATTGAAATCGTAAAGTCTTTTTTGCCAGAACCGCCGCAGGCTGCCCACCTCGTTCGGGAATTTCAGCGAAAGTTGCCCGTTCCACCCGCGCTACAACAGATTAGCCATGGGAATGGGATGCCGGGCTGAAGCCCGGCGCCTACGAAAGATTGGCTATTGGACGGTGATGACGACTTTTCCGCGGGCGTGGCCTGTTTCGAGATAGCGCATGGCTTCGGGGGCTTCGCGCAGCGAGTAACGCCTGTCGATAACCGGTGTTAGTTTTCCGGTTTTCATGAGTTCGCCGACGGTGGCGAGGTCTTCTTTGGTTATTTTCGCCCCAACCATGCCCATCTCCTGGCTCACGAACCACGACAGCACAGGCGCTGCGATCAAACGAGCGAGAAAAGCGAGCATCCACGGGCCGCTCGGTCCTCCAACTGCGGCGTAGATCCCCTTGGGATTGAGGACGCGCCTGCATGCCAGCAACGAATGGTTGCCAATGGCGTCGAGAAGCAGATCGTAGCGCTGGCCACTTTTGGTGAAATCCTGCTGAGTGTAATCGATGACGTGATCGGCGCCGATGGAGGGGACCATGTCCAGGTTGCGCGTGCTGCATACGCCGGTCACCTCGGCGCCGAAGGACTTGGCGATTTGCACGGCGAACGTGCCTACGCCGCCCGCCGCGCCGTTCACCAAGACTTTCTGGCCCGGCTGGATGTGGCCCTTGTCGCGAAGAACCTGCAAGGCTGTGAGCGCTGCGATAGCCACAGAAGCGGCTTCCTCGAAGGTTACGTTAGCGGGCTTCAAGACCAATTTTGATTCGGGACTGCAGGCGTACTCGGCGAAGGCCCCGCGGCAGGAGCCGAATACTTCGTCACCCGGCTTGAATCGCGTTACGTTTCGGCCGACCGCTTCGACCTGGCCGGCTACGTCGTGCCCGAAGCGGGAGTGTTTTGGTTGGCGCAAGCCGGCAGCAATGCGAAGGAAATACGGCAGTCCGCGCATGAAGTGGCAGTCATAGGGATTGGCGGAAGCGGCGCGAATTCTTAGCAGGACTTCGTTTTCGCCCGGAGTGGGCTTTTCCGTTTCTTCATATTGAAGAACATCGGGGGAACCATAGCGGCGATAAACAATGGCTTTCATGAGCTTCTTTGAGGATTCCTGTCGAAGCCGTTGTGCCGGACGGAGACTCCCGCCGCAGCGGAAGCGGCACGGAAGATGCGCGCGGATTGTGGGCAGGAGTCCTCTTTCCTGTCACTACGCGAGGAGCTTGGCGGAAGTTTCATGCCTGCACGAGTGGTGGGTGGAAGACCAGTGATGGCTTGGCACGGGCGTGGATTATTTCCAGCCGAGGATGGAGCCGGGCTTGATGAGGGTGGGATTGTAGCTGGTGGCACGATTGCTCATGCCGAGGGAATAGCCGTTGGCGAGGTAATCGGGGATGTCGCGGTCATCGGCAAGGGGAATGTGAGGGCCCTGGCGGGTGAGGCTGACGTGATAGCGGCCATCTTCCGCGTAGCGATGGGGGAAGAGACGAGTTCCGGAGTTCTTGCCCCGGCGAACGACAGCAAACAGCATGATGGGCTCCTCAATAGATACGGAGTAGGCGTGGGGGCTGGCAAGGGAGAATATGAAGGAGTGCGGTGGTGGGCGCAAGAAGGACGGGTGAGGAAATCTGTGGAAAAGTTTTGTGGAAGGTGGGCAAGGGATGGTGGTGAATAGCATGAGTGACCAGTGTTGCAAAATTCGCAGCGGTAGATCACATCAGCGTCCTCGCCACGCCGAGGGCTTGCCACGCGTACGGCGGGAGCTAGGACTTGAGGCACACTGCGAGGGTGCGGCAGGATCTCGCTGACCGGGCAGTGCCCTTGTCTGCTCGTCCGTGCGAGTGGTGATTCGCGAGGGCGCTTTCTTATGCAGCAGCGTCGAGTTTCTTGTCCGTGCTGGCTATTTTCGAGAGGACACCGTAAGACCAGCAAGGAGCGCAGAGATTCATAGGCTGAACAAAGACCTGGGAAGCATTCTTGCATTGCGGACACTGGCGCGGGGGATCGAATAGCTCGACGCGCGCTCTTTTCTTGAATTTGTTTGCCATATCGAGCACGAACACTGCGAGGGCAAGCGTTTTGCGATGCCAAGGTTGCTGGTTGTGAAGGGCGGGCATTTTGTTCTCCTGTTTCGAAAAATAAAGTGATATTCAACTATAAACTATTATTCGTGGACATATACATTCAAGACATCTACCCCTGAGAGACAGCAGATAAAAACACTATCGACTAAGACATGTCTGCACCAAAAGGGACAATTCTCAAAGTGTCCCGAATGGGACATTTGTGAGGGGATGGTGTGAGCCGACTGCGGAGGGGCTAGTCGTGGAGGGTGATGTCGACGAGGGAGCTGTGGACTTCCAATCCGCCGTTGTAATCGATGAAGCCGAGTTTTCGGAATTTGCTCATGAATTCACTGATATGCTGCCGCGTGGTGCCGACCATTTGCGCCAGCATTTCGTGACTTATTTTGGGGACGACACGCTGAGGCTGGCCCTCTGTTCCATAACGTGCAAGCAAGAGAAGAATGCGAGCCAAGCGTTTCTCGCTCGAATTGAAAAGCAAGTCAACCAGGTCCGCTTCGTAGCGTAAGTTGCGGGATAGCATGTAAGTGGTAAAGAAACTGGAGAATTCGCGGTCCTCGTTGAGGGCGGCCATCATGGCGGATTTTTCGATTCGGAGAACAGAGCAGTCTGTGAGAGTGCTGGCGGTCATCATGCGGAGAGGCTGGCCGGCGATGCTGCCTTCGCCAAAGAAACTGCCGCCGTCGAGCACGCCAATGATCGCAGCCTTGCCTTGGGCGGAAGTGACGGTGAGCTTGACGCGGCCTTTTTTGAGGTAGAAAACATCGTTGGCGGGATCGCCCTGGACGAACAGATTGCTTTTCTTGCGGTATTCGGTGACTTTCATTTTTGCGCGACGAGCTTGGAGAAAGCTCTCAACATCAAAGTGCGATGAATTGCGTTTCGGTGGCACAAGCCGCTTCCTTATTTGCTTCCTGATATTTCAAGCAGGCCGTGATAATGTTCTATTATCGTCCCGCTAATGTCAACAGCAGGTCTGCGCGGGCGGCCGGGTGCAAATGATAGCGGGCGGCTGCGATGGCGAGACCGAGCTTGCTCCATTCGGTTCGTGGGGCGCCTTCCGCGGGAGAGCTAGGCGGGGGGAGCGCCAGGGTGGGAGAGTAGCGCCGAGGAAAAAGACTCGGAGATGGAGCGGACGTGGAGGTCGCGCTGAGGGAAGGGAATTTCGATGCCTTCTTTGCGGAAGGCTTCGAAAATGGAGAAATAGAGGTCGCTTTTGAGGCGAGC
This sequence comes from uncultured Acidobacteriota bacterium, assembly GCA_963824515.1. Taxonomy (GTDB): domain Bacteria; phylum Acidobacteriota; class Terriglobia; order Acidiferrales; family UBA7541; genus Acidiferrum. The sequence goes on along the minus strand of CAWGPN010000022.1, from coordinate 182,492 downwards.
GGGCGTTTGGACTTGCTGAACGGTCCAGACGCGGAGCTCGAAGTTGAGCGAGCTGTCGCCGAACGCAGTGAAAATCACTTCAGGAATGGGATCGGAGAGAACGTCGGTGTGATCTTCCGCGAGGGCGATGAGAAGGTCGCGCACGATCTTGGGATCGCTGCCGTAGGAGACGCCGAGGGGCAGAGAGATGCGGACCTGGCGGTCGTTGGCGGTCCAATTGGTAACGCGGTTGTTGATGAATTCGGAGTTGGGAACGATGATGACGACGTTTTCGTTGGTTTGGATCCAGGTGCTGCGACCGCGCAGGCGGACCACGTCGCCATAGGTATCGCCGACCTGGATGCGGTCACCGAGCTTAATGGGTTGTTCGAGAAGCAGGATAAGGCCGGCGACAAAATTGCTGACGATGGCTTGCAGGCCCAAGCCGACGCCGATGCCCAGAGCGCCGCCGACGACGACGAGACTGCTCAAATCCAGACCGAGAGATTGCAGCCCGACGAAGAGCCCGAGCGCGAACACCAGGTAGGAGATCACTTTTGCGAGGGCGTATTGCGAACCGATGGTAAGGGGTGTATGGACGAGGACTCTTTTGTGGAGCACCAGCCTGGTGGAATGAGAGAAGAGAGTCAGGAGGACCATAAAAATTGCGGCCTTGAGGCCAAAAATCAAAGTGATGGAGAGTCCACCCATCTTGAACAGGGGCTGAACGAGGTAGTGATGGATGCGGATTCCGACTTCGCCGAATGCGGGCGCGTACCAACTACCCAAAATTCCGATGGCTATCAACACCAGTAAGGACACGGCGAGAAACGAGATCGACCAGACGCGGGATAGTTTCATTGCGATTGCTCCCTCCAAAGCACGAAGGCCAGTGCCGCCATATCGTGCGTACCAAATGATGCCATGAGTTTCTCACAGCCAGGAGGCTCTCGTGCAGCCCAGGCATGGGCAGAGTGACCGGGCGGCGCCGGCTTAGGCGAGCAAAATCGCGGATTGAGGCATGCGCAACGCCGCAGTCAATCTCATTGCGCATGAAAATGCATGCGCGAGGCGCCGGAAAAAGTTTCGGCTGGCAATCGGGGGTAGTTTTCGCCGCAGGCTCCATGTTTTAATAGTTGTTCGCGCAATTTTTATTCCCATATCAGGAGAGCCATTCCTGTCCCTGCCCATCGAAGACTACGCCATGATCGGCGATTGCCACACGGCCGCACTGGTGTCTAAAAATGGCTCGATCGACTGGCTCTGCGTCCCGCATTTTGATTCCGGGGCGTGCTTCGCGGCGCTGCTGGGAAGCGCAGAAAACGGGCATTGGTCCATTTCACCCGCAGAGCCAATTCGTGCGATTCGCCGGCGTTATCGCGAAGGAACGCTGATTCTCGAGACGGAATTCGAGACCGCGAACGGTTCCGTGACCCTGATCGATTGCATGGCACCACGCGATCGAAGGCCGCACCTCTTGCGAGTGGTCGCCGGCAATCGGGGAAAGGTCCAGATGAAGCTGGACCTGGTGATTCGGTTCGACTACGGTTCGGTGGTTCCGTGGGTGAAGCGTGCCGATGGAGGGATTTCGGCAATCGCGGGGCCGGACCGCCTCGCCTTGCGCTCGGTGGTACCACTACGGGGCGAAAATTTTAAAACGGTCGCAACGTTTACGGTGGCGGAAGGGGAGCGAGTGCCGTTTGAACTCACCTGGCATCCCTCGGAACTGGATGAACCCTCCGCGATGGATGTGGAGCGATCGATTCAGGAGACGGAGCAGTGGTGGCGGAAGTGGTCCGACCGCTGCGCTTACCAAGGCGAATGGCGAGACGCGGTTTTGCGTTCGCTGATTACGTTGAAGGCTTTGACATTCTTGCCGACGGGCGGGATCGTGGCGGCGCCTACCACTTCACTACCGGAGTGGTTGGGCGGTCGGCGCAACTGGGACTATCGCTTTTGCTGGGTTCGCGATGCCTCGCTTACTCTGCAATCCTTGCTCAATGCGGGATATCATAACGAAGCTCGGGCGTGGCGGGAATGGCTGCTGCGGGCCGTGGCCGGGAAGCCATCCGAGGTCAACATTTTGTATGGCCTGCACGGGGAACGGAGGCTCACGGAACTGGAATTGCCGTGGCTCCCGGGCTACGCGAAATCCGCGCCGGTTCGCACCGGCAATGCTGCTGACCAGCAATTTCAACTGGATATTTTCGGCGAGATTTCCAATACGCTCTTTCAGTGCCGCCAGGCAGGACTAGAGCCACCGGAAGACGAAGAAGATATAGCCCAGGCGCTGCTTGAATTTCTGGAGAACGGATGGACGCAGCCCGACGACGGCATCTGGGAAGTGCGTGGCCCCCGTCGCCATTTCGTGCAGTCGAAGATGATGGCATGGGTGGCCGTCGACCGCGCGGTGCGATCCGCAGAGCAAGGGTGGTTTTCCGGGGACCTCGCAAAATGGAAAAATCTTCGGAAATCTATCCACGACGAGGTATGCCAGCAAGGTTTCGACGCCGACCTGAATAGCTTTGTGCAATATTACGGCTCGAAACATATCGATGCCAGCCTTCTGATGATGCCTTTGTTCGGCTTTCTTCCTCCCGAGGATCCTCGCGTCACCGGCACGGTCAAGGCGATCGAGATGCGCCTTATGAACAAGGGGTTTGTGGCCCGGTATTCCGAGGACACGTCCGTGGACGGCATGCCCCATGGAGAAGGTAAGTTTCTGGCTTGTTCCTTCTGGCTGGCGGACAATTATGTTCAGCAGAACCGTCGGGACGATGCCGTGCGCATGTTCGAACGCCTGCTGGGCATTCGGAATGATGTCGGCTTGCTATCCGAGGAGTACGATCCAGTCGGAAAATGCCTGCTGGGTAATTTCCCTCAAGCGTTCTCTCATGTCGGTCTAGTGAACACAGCTTTCAATTTAGACGGCATGAAGGTTCAACGCGCTAACGGTAAAACGGACCCCGTCGCACATCGTTGAGCGCCGCCGACTTGGCGGGTGTGCGCCCGTCAGGCTTTCTCCAATCGGACTTCCGATCTCGTCCTCGGCAAACATTGAGGAGCATGCTCCTGCAAGTATTGAATCAATTTCTCTCGCACGTGGCAGCGCAGGTCCCAGGAGGCCGGGCCGTTTGGCGCGCTCATCAAGGCACGCAATTCCAACGTGTGTTCGCTGGCATTGGTTACCTGAAGGCCCCAAGTTTTCCCATTCCACATGCCGGAAGCTTCCAGTACACGATGGAGTTCCTGGCGGACTTCTTCCACGGAAATGCTGTAGTCCACATACAAGAAGACCGTTCCGAGAATGTCCGCGGTGACGTGCGTCCAGTTTTGAAATGGCTTTTCAATGAAATAGGACAAGGGTACAACCAGCCGGCGTAGATCCCAGATTCTTACCACGACGTAAGTAGTGAAAATGTCTTCAATCCATCCCCACTCCCCTTCGACGATGACTACATCATCGATTCGAATCGGCTGCGTCATGGCAATCTGGATGCCGGCAATGACACTGGAAAGGGTGGGGCGCATGGCCATGCCGAGCACCAGGCCAACTAAGCCGGCGGAAGCCAGCAAGCTGGTTCCCAGCGTGCGAATCGCAGGAAAGGTCATAAGCATGATGCCCAAAGTGACGACCACAACAACCACGATGAATATGCGACGAAGAACATGCGTCTGGGTCTGGATGCGCCGGGCGGTCAAGTTGTCCGCCGTATCAATCTGATATTTGGCTGCTACGGCGTCCGAAAATACGTCGGCGATTAGTATGACTAACCAGGCCGCCGAAGCGATTAGGCCAAGGCCCAAACCGTGCTGCAAAGGTCCAACAATTTGTGGCCGTAGCGGCAAAACCGGCAAAACCAGCAAAGCGGCAAGCAACGGGAATATCCAGCGGGTCGGTCGCTGGCTGTGGCGGAGCAGGGAATCGTCAATCACGCTTGTGGTCTTCCGGCTCAAGCGCTTAAGCACCAGAAAGAAAATGTAATGAGCGAGCAGGGCAAGCAGGATCGCGCCGACTAGAATAGCCGCACCCCAAAGCCAAGTTCTCCAGTTTTCGAGCGCCAGGAACATATTCATCTCCTCTCTTTTTTAACCATTGTGATTTCGTCACTTTCAGACGGCAGAGTTCTTCCAGATGCGCCATCAGCCGCGGTCAGATCGCTGACGACACGGCCCCCCAACGCGCAGGATACACAGTCAACGAATTCTGTAGTCCTTGGGCTAGATGCGGGCCCGCCGGACGCATACTCGATGGTCAACGCAGCGACCTGCTGCACGCGATCCCAGCGGCGGCGGGTAATTTATGGCCATAAGCCGCGTCTAAACATTCGGTGCAGCATCGATATCGTTGGCTATTGCCGTCTAAACGGTACCTTGTTTAATTTTATCGTGGTCCTCCTAGTGTGGCGAAATCCAAATTAGCTGCTCATTGAATTTGCAAGCGATACAGTTGAATGGATCACGTTTCGAACTGACGACATGCGACCCCAACAAAGGAACGAAAAGGTCTGTGCTAGAATTTTGTTCCTATGACCAAGCCCACGAATATCACGGAATTGGAATGCTCGGCTTGCGGTAAGAAATTTGATCCGAATCGCGAACAACACCTTTGCACTTGCGGGAAGCCGCTCTTCGCGAAGTATGACTTAAAGCGCGCGGTGAAGACGCTCACCCTTGAAAATTTGAAAGGGCGAACGCGAACCCTTTGGCGTTATGCGGAAGTGCTGCCAGACCATCCTCCGGTGACACTTGGGGAAGGTATGACGGTACTTGTGGCTGCTAAAAGACTCGGAGCTTCGCTCGGCTTACTCAACCTGTTGGTTAAGGACGAAGGTTTGAACCCGACAGGCTCTTTCAAAGCGAGGGGAATGACGGCAGCCGTAACTCGAGCCAAACAATTAGGTGCGAAGGCTTTAGCTACTCCAACAGCCGGCAATGCCGGCGGCGCTTTGGCGGCCTATGCCGCGGCCGCGGGACTACCAGCCGTCATCGTGATGCCCGCCGACACGCCTTCTGCGAATGTGATGGAGTGCCGGGCCTTTGGCGCCAAGGTAGTGAAATTGGATGGGCTGATCTCCGACTGCGGGAAATACGTCGCCGAACGCAAAGATCGCGAGGGGTGGTACGACGTTTCGACGCTCAAGGAGCCGTATCGCATCGAAGGCAAGAAGACCATGGGCTACGAGTTGTGGGAACAGTTCGGCGGCAAACTTCCTGACGTGATTATTTATCCGACCGGCGGCGGAGTCGGCCTCATCGGCATGTGCAAAGCGTTTGACGAGATGCAGGAGATGGGCTGGATCGGCGCCGAGAGGCCGCGTATGGTTGCCGTGCAAGCGGAAGGCTGCGCGCCTATCGTGAGAGCCTGGGAAGCGAAGCGCGATTCCTCGGAATTTTTTCAGAATGCCGCGACGCTGGCGTCGGGATTGCGCGTGCCTGGACCGCTGGGCGACTTTTTGATTCTGCGCATGCTGCGCCAGACTCGCGGAACGGCTCTGGCGGTGAGCGACGAGGAAATGATGCAAGCAGGGAAGGAACTCGCCTCGCTCGAGGGAATTTTCGCGGCACCGGAGGGCGCGGCAACCGTGAGCGCCGCTCGAAAGCTCGCCGCTTCCGGCTGGATTGCGCCGCAGGAGACCGTCGTGCTGTTCAACACCGGCACGGGTTATAAATATGCGGAAGCGTGGCAACACGCGCTCGAGGGCTGAGCCTTATGGCCACACGCCGCCTCTATTACGACGACTCCTTCGAGCGCGAATTCACCGCGCGGGTGGTGCATTGCGAACTCCTCCCGCCGGACCTGAACTCCGGAATTACGGCGCAGGCTTTGGGATTGCTGCTGGATCGCACCGCTTTCTACCCGACCTCGGGAGGCCAGCCGAACGATCTAGGAAAAATCGGGGACGCGAATGTTTTGGACGTGCGCGATGCCGGCGACGAAATCATTCACGTGGTCGACCGCCGGCCAGGAAGCCCGGAGGTGCTGGGCTGCATCAACTGGCCTCGCCGCTTCGACCACATGCAGCAGCATACCGGCCAGCATCTGCTCTCGGCCATGTTTCAGGAACGATTTGGACGACCCACGGTCTCCTTTCATCTCGGCGCAGATGTGAGCACCATTGACCTCCGTGGACCGGAACCTGCCGGGGAAATTCTTGAAGGTGCTGAGCGCGCGGCCAACAAGATTATCTTTGAGGACCGGCCGGTGACCGTTCGGTATGGCACGGCGGAAGATTTGGCCGAGGTCGGCGTTCGCAAAGAAGTGGAGCGGAGCGGAATATTGCGGGCGATCGAGATCGAGGACGCGGATCTCCAGCCCTGCGGCGGCACTCACGTCAAAAGCACCGGGCAGATCGGAATGCTGCTTGTGCGGCGGTGTACGAAGATGCGTCAGGATTGGCGCGTGGAATTCGTTTGCGGCGGGCGGAGCGAACGCGCGGCGCGGCAGGATTATCTTCGGATTCGCGCGGCGGCGGAAAAGCTGAGTTGCGCGCCGGAAGAAATAGTGGCCTCCGCCGAGCGCGCTCTTGCCGAGCGCGATGCCAACTTCAAGAGAACGCGATCACTCCTGCAGCGCCTCGGGGAAATCGAGGCGGCGCAGGCTGTGCGCGAGACCGCGGCGCGGCCGGATGGCCTTCGCGTGGTGCAGCGCGTTTTCGCGGATATCGAAGCGGAATATCTGGGCTTCTTCGCCACGGAAATCGCAAAAACCGAAAAATCCGTCGCGTTGCTGGCCAGGCTGGGCTGCGGACACATGCTTTTCGCGCAGCATCCCGGCGCAGGCAAAGATATGAGCGCTCTCCTGAAGCGGGTGCTGGCAAAGGTGGGAGGCAAGGGAGGCGGCACGCGCGATTTTGCGCGCGGGCGGCTCGACGATCCCGCCCAGGCCGAAAAAGCGGTTGCGCTGGCCATCGAATTTTTGGCTGCCGAGCAAGCTACCGCCTAGCGCGTCGAGCCGCGGGAGGACTTCCGAGCCATTCAAAATAAATGCATTTACTAGAGAATTTGGTGGACGTGACAGGGATCGAACCTGCGACCTCGTCGTTGCGAACGACGCGCTCTCCCAGCTGAGCTACACGCCCACGAGCAGATATAAAATCTTAGCAGAGGGACCGAAGCTTGCCAACTGAGGGCATCCGTCGGATTTAGAATTGGTCTGAAATCGAAAGATAAACGCGTGTAAGTGCGACGCGACCGGACATTTGTTGTCAGTGATTGGCGACTCAGGCTAAACCGCGGCCGGCGCGGCTCTTATTCCCGAACGGCAACCGCGTTTACGGCCGGCTCAAGTGGCTATTTTCGCCCGCGCGCTCCGCCACGATTTTGCGGGCGTTCTGGTACAGGGCGCGTGCTTGCGGGATGGCTTCCACGGCCTTTTCCACTTGGGGATCCGCTTCGAGCTGGACCTTCAGTTCATCCGCCGCGCCGAAGGTAGAGAAGAACACTTCTTCCTTGATCTTGCGCTTGACCCAATCCAGGTTCGCGGTCATATCCGGCTCGGTGTAGCGGACATTGTGCTTGGTCAGATAGTCGCTGAAGGTTTTCATGACCTCGTCATCGGCGGTGAATTCCTTGGTGATGGTCGGCCGGGTACCCATGTAATACCGCGTAAACCCGCCCACGCCACCTGAGAAGGGGTAAAAGACGTCCGCGCGGAACAGCATCTGCTGGAAAGGATTGAACTTGGGTGCGGGGACAACGATATCGGGGGTGATGCCGCCGCCACCGGTCACTTGACGGCCGCTGTCGGTGAGCTTGATTTGCGTCGGATGCTCAGGGACTTTTCGCTCGTAGTGATATTCATATAGCGAAACGGATTTGTAATCGCGCTGGATGAGCCGCCCGCTGGGCGTGTAGTAGCGGGCGGTGGTAAGCGCCAGGCCGGTATTTTCGCTGAGCGGCTGAACGGTCTGGACCAGGCCCTTGCCGAAGGTGGTTTCGCCAACAATCAGGCCGCGATCGTGATCTTGCACTGCGCCAGAAACGATCTCGGTCGCCGAGGCGGAGTTGTTGTTGACCAGAATGACGAGCGGTGTGGTCATGCCCTGATTGCCGCGCAACGCAAAGTAGCGCCGCTCGGGGGAAGAGCGCCCGTGGTGCGAGACGATGAGCTGGTTTTTATCCAGGAACATGTCTCCGACAGCGACCGCCTCATTGAGCAGCCCGCCCGGATTTCCGCGCATGTCGAGGATCAAGCCGTCCAGAGTCGAAGCATGGAGCTTGTTCAGCGCCGCGGAGAGTTCGCGGTCGGTGGTCTCGTTGAAGCCCGAGAGGCGGATATAGCCGACACCGGGCTTAAGCATGAAAGCGACGTCCACGGAGTGGCGGGGAATCTCATCGCGCGTCACGGTAAAGACCAAAGGCTGAGGATAACCCTCGCGGCTCATGGTGATCCTGACGACCGTGCCTTTGGGACCCTTCAGCAAATCGGCGACTTGCGTCGTGGTAAGGCCGTCGGTGGACTTGTCGTCCACTTTCATGATGACGTCGCCAGGGCGGATGCCGGCTTTGAATGCGGGCGCGCCAACGTAGGGCTGCATGACCACGGTGTGGTTCTCTTTAGGAGCCACGACCATGCCTACGCCGTAATACCTGCCGCGCTGATCCTCGCGGAGAAGGGCAAACTGGCGGGCGTCAAAGAAACTGGAGTGGGGGTCCAGCACGCGCAACATGCCAGGAATGGCGCCCTGATAGACGGCTTTGTCTACGTCAATGGGCTCGGCGTAGTTCGCCTGGACGACGTCCAGCGCGTTGGTGAATCGCCGAAGAGAGGCGCTCTCATCCTCGGCGGAGGAGGTCGTGGCGCGCACGTTGGGGCCATAAATAGCCCCGAGAACAGCCGATAAGAGAATGACACTTACGACCAGAACCAGCCCACGGCGCTCTGATTTCATCCTGACCTCGCTTATTCGCTGCCATCAAAATTATAGCACACCCTAAAGTGTGGTTTGACACCGTAGGACGCCCTTTCTATGATGCCAACAGGCCATCTTACGGCTACCTAACGCAATGCTTAGCATGACTCACATGATCGTCGTGTTCGTTGTCGCTCTGGTCGTTTTCGGGCCGCAGAAGTTGCCCGAACTCGCCCGGGGCCTCGGCAAGCTGATGGCGGAATTCCGCAAAGCTTCGACCGATTTCAAGAGCGCGTTCGAACAAGAGATGCGCGACCTCGACCGGCAGGCTCTAGAAGTCCAGCGTAGAAAAGCCGCCGAAGCGGCGGCCACCTCCGCCGGCGCTGCGGAACAGCCCGCCACGCTTGCTGCAACGGCGGGCGGCGAGACTGCCACACCCGGCTTAGACGCGGATACACGCGCTACGGAAGCACTCGTGGTTACCCCCGTCGCGGAGTCGGTGCCGCGGTCCGAGGCCGCGCCGCCGGAGCCGGCCAATGGCGCCTCCGCTGAACCAATTACCGAGAGTTCTGCACCCCTTTCCCATGACCAACAGCAGCCAGTCTGATTCCCCCATCGTGCCGCCGCCGGAAGAACCCGGCGCGCAGATGACTTTTTTCGAGCACCTCGTCGAGCTGCGCAAGCGCATCATCAATTCGCTGATTGCCATCGGCATCGGAGCAATGGCCGGCTGGTACGTGGCGCCCCATTTCGTCAATTGGATCGTGGACCCGGTCAAGAAGGCGCTAATCGCCGCGCACCTCGAGCCCAAGCTGATTTACACGAATCCGACGGGCTACCTGAACATGCTGCTTACGCTGGCCATCTACCTGGGGATTGTGATGGCGTCGCCCATTGTGCTGTACCAAATCTGGCTCTTCGTTGCTCCGGCGCTGTACAAACACGAGCGGGGTGCCATTACGGGATTTCTTTTCTCCACCGTGCTTCTTTTTCTGGTGGGCATCGCGTTTGGCTACTTTGTGATGCTCCCGTATATGCTGGAATTCCTCATCAAGCTTAGCCTGGGCGGCCCGATCACGCCTTTATTCAGCATCAACGAGTATTTCGATCTGATTCTGCTCGTGCTGCTGGGACTTGGATTGGTGTTTGAGACGCCCATCCTGATTTTCTTTCTATCGCTCTTCGGCATCGTGACGCCGAAATTTCTCTTGAAAAATTTCCGCTACGCCATCCTGGTGATCGCCATCGTGGCCGCTGTTGTCACACCCACGCCTGACGCCACCACGATGCTGGTTTTCATGGCGCCGATGGTGGGGCTCTATTTCGTTGGTGTGGCTGTCTCCGCCGTGGTCGTCCGCAAGAAAAAGCGGCGTCTGGCCCAGGCCGCGGAGGCTCACTAGGTGAATTTCTTGGCAAATAGTATTTGGTGCACGGCGATTTGCGCATCCGCATTTCTTCTTGGCCTCGCCGGCTGCAGAGCCAAAGTAGACCTTCCCCAATCCGCCGCCAAAGACGCTCCGTTCATGAGCGCCGTCACCACCGCTGCGCCCCCGGCCGCTGAACAAGCCCCTCCGCCCGCGGAGACCGGCGGCTTTGACGGCAACCGCGCCTTCGCCGACGTCGCCAAACTCGTCTCCTTCGGCCCGCGTCCCTCCGGCTCGCCGGCTATCGCAAAAACGCAGGACTACATCCTCGCCGAATTGAAAAGTTACGGATGCACCACCGACGTCGATTCCTTCGGATCGGATACGCCCGTCGGCCGTCTGGCCATGAAGAATATCCTCGTCAAGATTCCCGGCGAACGTCCCGGCATCATCCTGCTCGGCACGCATTACGACACGAAGCGTCTGCCCAACTTTGTCGGCGCCGACGATGGCGGCTCCTCGACGGGCGTCATGCTCGAACTGGCGCGCCATCTTTGTTCGATGCACGGGCGTTACGCTGTATGGATTGCGTTTTTCGATGGCGAAGAGGCCGTGCGGCAGGAATGGCAGGATCCGGACAATTGCTACGGAAGCCGCGAGATGGCTGCACGCTTCGCCATGAGCGGCGATATACCGAAAATTAAGGCGTTCTTGCTGGCGGATATCGTCGGCACGCGGACGCCGCATTTCAAGCGCGATAGTTTCTCGACGAAGTGGCTCGTCGATCTGGTCTGGAGCGTCGCCAAAAAGCTTGGATACGGCAAGATCTTCCTGGATGAAGCCACGTCCATGGAAGACGACCACAAATCCTTTACGGCCCGAAATGTTCCCTCCGTGGATGTGATCGATCCGGAGTTCGGCCCCGGCGGCGACATTTTCTACTGGCACACACCCGAGGATACGTTGGACAAAATCAGTCCCAGGACGCTGGCCATCGTCGGGCATGTTTTTCTGGAAAGCGTCAAACAGCTTCAAGAAAAATGAACCTGCGTCCCGCCGCGCCCGGCCGCGTGCTCCCAGCGGGGGGTGTGCTACATTCAATTTGCCGCAAAGAACCGTATCGCAAATGAAAAAGAAGCGCATCCTCGTGAATTCTTCGGCTGGCACCTATGCCATCGTTTGCGGGCCGGGTATTCTCCGGCAAGCTGCCGGCGAAATCCAGAAATTGGGGAAATTTTCACGGATACATCTTGTCTCCTCGCCAAGAGTATGGCGCGCGGTGGGGAAGAGCGTTCTGAAGGGCCTTCGCCCCGCTGGCGCACACTCGAAGCATTTGATGGATGACGCAGAGTCCGCGAAGAATCTCTTCACCGTTGAAAAGCTCTGCCGCTCGCTCGTTCGCGCGGGAATCGATCGCCATTCCCTGGTTATCGCGCTTGGCGGCGGCGTAGTTGGCGACGTAGCGGGCTTCGCCGCCTCGGCGTGCTTGCGCGGCGTCTCGCTGGTCCAGATCCCGACCACTTTGATCTCTCAGGTCGATAGCGCCGTCGGCGGCAAGACCGGCGTTAATCTCCCTGAGGGGAAAAATCTAGTCGGTACTTTTTATCCCGCGCGGCTCGTCCTCGTGGACTCCACCCTGTTGAAGACGCTTCCCGAACGCCAATACCGCGGCGGCCTCGCCGAGGTGATCAAGTACGGCATCATCGCTGACTCCAAGCTCTTCTCCTTTCTCGAAAAAAACTTCGACGCCGTCCTTCGCCGGGATCCAGCCGCTCTCGCTTACATCATTCCGCGGTCGCTGGAAATCAAGGCCCAGGTCGTAAGCCGCGACGAGCGCGAGTCCGGCCTTCGCGAAATCCTGAATTTTGGCCACACCTTTGGCCATGCGCTCGAAACCGTCACCAACTACCGCGTCTATCAGCACGGAGAAGCCGTCGCTTGGGGCATGATGGCGGCCGCCCTGCTTGGCCATGAAATGGGCGTTACGCGCGCCGATGAAGTCTCGCGCATCGTTTCGCTCGTCCGCCGTTTCAGTCCGCTTCCGCCGTGGCCCAGTGTCGCTCCGAAGAAGCTGATTGCCCTCATGCATTCAGACAAAAAGGCACGTGATGGCAAACTTCGCTTTGTCCTCGCGCCGCGCATTGGCAAAGCTCAGTCCCATGACGACGTCCCCCTCGAGACTCTCGAGCGCGTCCTCCATTTCGCTCCCCACTTCATCAACGACCGAGGCCACCGCCGTGGCTAACGCAGCCGTGCCGGTCAAAGCTCCGGTGAAGGGCACGCGCCCCGAAGGCGTCGAGAACGAAGCGGACGCTTCGCGCAAAGTGCGCGAAATGTTCGCAAAGATCGCGCCGCGCTACGACTTTCTCAATCATTTCCTTTCGTTTGAAACCGATCGTCTCTGGCGCAAACGCACGGCACGCATCCTTCGGCCCATTCTCGAGCGGCCAGACGCCGATGTGCTGGATCTCTGCTGCGGCACCGGTGACCTTTCGTTTGCCCTGGCGAGGGAAGGGAAGGCCCGCGTCATCGGCGCGGATTTTGCGCACCCGATGCTGGTTCGCGCCAATGAAAAAAGCGCCGCGCAGGCCCGCAGCTCCTTGGATGGAATGCAAAGGACTCTGCCGTTTCTCGAGGCTGACGCGCTGCGGCTCCCCTTCGCCGACGGGTCCTTCGATCTCGTCACCACTGCCTTCGGCTTCCGCAATCTCGCCAATTACGAAGCCGGCCTTCGCGAAATCCATCGCGTCCTCAAGCCCGGCGGCACGATCGCTATTCTGGAATTCACGGAACCTCCAGCTAGTCTCCTCGGGGCGCTGTATCGCTGGTACTTTTGCGAAGTTCTTTCTCGTATCGGTGGTCTGATCTCGGGAAATTACGCGGCCTACACCTATCTGCCAAAATCCGTTTCGCGATTTTTCCTTCCGGCCGAACTTGCGTCGCTCATGAAGGAAGTCGGCTACGCCTCGGTAGATTTCCGCCTCTGGACCTTCGGCACCGTTGCCCTCCACACCGCTCAACGCCGCGGCTGATCTTTTCCCTCTTCGTGAGTTCTGCGAACTCTGTGTTAAGAAAACATCGGCTCCCCAGCGCGAACCTCGACTATAATCTCCAACCCCGCCGCCAAAGCAACATGGACCTGATTTCATATGGATTCCACGTCACGCTATTGGAAAGGGATTTAATGATGTTCGTGAACATCAATGAAATAATTCGAAAGCTGAGCTCGGTCGACAGCAAGAAGGTCGAAGACCGCGCGGCCGAAATAATCGCGGAGGAATTGAGCTTGCGTGACCTTCGCGTCACTCGTTTACACTGAGCGAAGTCGAAGGGGCACTCGACGCTACTCTTCCAGCCCCGCGCTTCGCAGTTTCGCCAGCAGAGTCTTCGGCGACACTCCCAATTTCTCCGACGCCCGGGTCTTGTTCCATTGGCACTCACGCAGCGTGCTCTCCAGCAACACGCGCTCGACGTGCCCGACAGCCCGGCCCGTCACTTCCTCTAAGGTTCCTTCCCAGTTGAACTGTTCCGGCAACATTCCCGTCGGCAACTGGCTTGTATCCGGCTTTGCGGCGGGAAGCTGCAGGCCGTCGGCGGTGATGCTGAGCCCGTCCGTAAGAATCACAGCGCGTTCCATGGTGTTCTGCAATTCGCGCACATTGCCGGGCCAGCGATAGTGCAAAAGCCGCTGCTTTGCGTCATCGGAAAGTTCCAGCCCCGGCTTCTTGAATTCGCGGCTGAATTTTTCCAGGAAGTAGTCCGCTAGGAGCAGCACATCGTTGCCGCGGTCGCGCAGCGGAGGGATCGTCATGGGCACGGCGGAAATCCGGAAATAGAGATCCTCGCGGAAGAGTTTCTCCTCAGCCAGTTTTTGCAGGTTTCGATTTGTAGCCACCACGATGCGCACATCCACTTCGACGGTCTGCGTGCCGCCGACGCGATCGAAACGCTTTTCTTCCAGCACGCGCAGGAGTTTCGCCTGAATGGCCAGCGGCAGCTCGCCAATTTCGTCGAGAAAGAGCGTGCCGCGATGCGCCAAGTCCAGTTTGCCCACTTTGCGCGCGCCCGCGCCGGTGAACGCGCCGCGCTCGTGCCCAAAAAGCTCGTTCTCCACCAGGCCTTCGGGAATCGCGGCGCAATTGAGCGCCACGAATGGCTGATCACGCCGCTGCGAAAGGTGATGCACGGCTCGCGCAAAGAGTTCTTTCCCGGTTCCGCTTTCGCCTAAAAGCAAAACGGTCGAATCCGTTGCCGCCACTCTCTGGATCTGCTGGCTAATCTCCCGGATGGCCGCTTGCTCGCCGACAATCCGCGGGAATCCATACCGCGCCGTGTACTCCTCGCGCAGCAACAGATTTTCGCGGAGCAATTCCTGCTGCCGCGCGGCCCGCTGCACCAGAAGCTTTAGGTGGTCCAGGTCTACCGGCTTTTGAAGGAAGTCGAATGCCCCGTCCTTCATCGCCGAGACGGCCTCCTCGACCGACCCAAACGCCGTCAGCAGCAGCACGGGGATTGTGGCGTCTGCCTGTTTTGATTCGCGCAGAACATCGAGTCCGGAGGCGCCCGGCATCTTTCAGATCGGTGATCACCATCAGGTAACGACGCGCGCGCACCTTCTGAATCGCTGTCGTTCCATCAGAAGCTTCATCCACGGCATAGCCCGCGCGCTCCAAAGCCTTGCGCAGCATCGCGCGCAGCTCGTTCTTATCTTCGACAAGGAGGAGCGGTTCCATCTCTTTCGTTTCTACCACGAATCAGGCGCAGCTCGGAGGGAACGCACAGCCGGTGTGTAGTGAAATGAAGCAAGCGGATGCGCCAACCAAATGCAGACAAGCACTTGCCGAACAGGCACATCCGTTGCGGCGGAAAACCCGGAAAGAATCTCTAACTTCCAATCACCAAACTCTAATTTTTCTTCTTATTGCCGTGCCCAGCCCGGATCGCCACCGGACTTCCGCAGTTGGTCTTCCATGTCGGTCAGTTGTTGCTTGAGATCCGCGATCTGCTTCTCTTTCTGGTCAATCTTGGCTTGCTTGTCGTTGATGTCTTTGCGCGAGTTCTGTTCCATCAGGGCTTTTTGCGGGTCGCTGTAGTATTGGACCTGAGCCTTGTCGTCTTCCCGCCGCAGAATGTCGAGCTCTTTTTCCGCAATGGCAATCTTTTCGCGCTGATCCGCGAAGCGCTTCCGCCAGGCGGCTTCCTCGTCGGCCGTGCCGCCGGCGACGGTGCCCTTTGCCGCCGCATCCTGCGCGTTTTTGGGTGCAGCTTGTGAGCTTCCGCCGCTTTGATTCGTTGCGGCGGCGCTCGTATCGGTGCGCGGTTTTATGTCGTCGTCGGTGTAAATCTTTTTCGGCTTTGGCGTATCTTTCTGGTGTTCCCGCGCCTTTCGCGCGGCCTCGACGATGGGGTCGCCCGCCGGCTTCTGCGCCGTGCTTTCCTGTTGTTGCTGCCGCGCAAGCGCTGGATGCGCCACCAGACAAAGCCCCGGCAAAAGTGCCGAAGCCACAAGCCAATTCTTTACACTCATGGAATGCCCCTCTCCCGGGGTGAGCTGGATTCCCCAGCCTTCTACCTAAACAATGTCCTTCTTCAATTCTACCGCTTCCGGCACGCTCCGGCATGCCGGTAGCGTAACTATAAATGCGGCGCCGCCTTCTGGACGATTCCGCGCTTCAACCTTTCCTCCATGCTGCACGATAATCTTCTGTACTACCGCCAAACCCAATCCCGTTCCGTTCACCTTGGTCGTGAAGAACGGCCGGAAAAGCTTCTGAAGCGTGCCAGGAGGAATCCCGGGCCCATTGTCGAATACCGTGATCTTTTGAATTCCGCTCTCGTCGTGTGCGACGACCTCGCCGCGCAAGATCACGCGTCCTCCGTTGACCGCTCCGGCGCACGCCTCCGCAGCATTCCTCGCAAGATTTAACAGCGCCTGGCGTAGAAGCCCTTCGTCTCCAGCCACGCTACCGAGCAGCCCCTCAGAGCGGATGCGGACCTGCGGGATGGCTTCGGCTACTTCGGCCACCACCCGCTCCACGACGCCTTCCAGGTACACAGGCTCGCTGATAATCTCCAAAGGCCGCGCGTACTTCAAAAACTCCGTGACCACGTGCGTGATATTCCGCGTCTGCTCCAGAATTCGCTCCGCCGAGTCCGCCACTTCGCCCGTGATCGCTTCGGCGCTAATCATCTGCGCGTAGCCGGAAATGGTGGCCAGCGCGTTCTTGAATTCGTGCGCAATTCCCGCGGAGAGCTCCCCCACCGCTGCCAGACTTTCTTTCAGTTGAATCTGCTGCTGCAGCGCCGCGAGTTCCGTCAAATCCGTAAGCAAACAGATCGCTCCATTAATTTTTTCCGTTCCTCGTCGAATCGGTGAAATCGTCACGCCCAAGAGCCGCGACTCGCCTCCCGGCGCTTCGTGAGCTACCTGCTCGCGCCGGAAGATGCTGCCTTTCGTCAGACATTCGCCGACCAATCGCGTGAGATCGGATTTTTCCCCCAAAACCTCGCTGTAACGCCGGAATCCCAATCCTCGAATTCCCAAGACCTGTTCGGCGGCCGGGTTTGCGCTGGAAATGATGCCGGTCGCGTTCACCACTACAAGGCCCGCCGGCATGTTGCGCGTCACTTCCTCGCTCAATCGTTCCGTATGCTCGGCGCGTTCGCGCTCAATTTTGTGCAGCCGCTCAAGTTCTTTTTCCTGGTCGCGCAGTTGGCGGATCACGCCTTCCATGGAGGCTGTCATGAATGCGGAAGGATTTTCCGTTCTTGGGGCCGCCGAGGAAATGTCCTCTTGTTGAGATTCTTTCGTGCTCTGAAAAAATCGCCGCAGCAGGAAAAAAATGATGCCGACAAGCGCCAGGATCCCCGCCGCCATGCCAATAGCGATTTCCCAGACGTGCTGCGTGGTGTCGGCTTGGAATGCTGCGAACGTCATAACCTGAACCGGCCTCGCCTTACCATGACTCTCAGCGCAATCCTGGAGCAAGATCAACGGAGAAAGAAGAAAACGCAAACATCACGATCAGGGCGGCGATCCCCAAAAAGGTGCCCAGCGGAAGATGATACTTGCTCGCAATCAACCAGCGGATCTGATTCACGCTGCCTAATCCGCGGCGGTGCGCACGTTCCGCGAGTTTCCGGCCTGCTCCGCCGACATACATTGCGACGATTACGGCAATTCCCAGAATGCTTCCCAGTAAAGTTCCCAATAAAATCGTGAGGAACGCATTTCTTATTCCCAGAAACGCCCCCACCATTACCATCATCTTCACGTCGCCCATTCCCATGCCCTCGCGTCCCCGTACGGCCTTATACAGCACGGCCGCTCCCAAGAGGAGCAAGCTGCCAAACGCCGCACCCAGGATTGCCTCGATTACGCCCATAAACCGTTCCGGCGGGAGCCAGTGGAAGAACCGCAAACTCAGCAGAAAAGCAGTGCCGTCGTTCGGCGGCACGAACGCTGAGAAAAGCAATCCCACAGCGAACCCCGGCCACGTAATGACATCGGGAAGGAGCCGCACTCGGAGATCCGTAACAGCCAGAATGACGATCAAACAGGTAAAAAACAGCCATTTCACCGTGGCCTGGGTGATCCCATACTCCAGGTAACAACCCACGAACAACAGCCCGGTGGCCAGTTCCACCAGCGGATACATGGGTGAAATGGGCAATCCGCACGTCCGGCATTTGCCCCGTAGCCAGAGCCAGGCAAACACCGGCACATTGTCATAGGGCTTGATCGGCGTCATGCACCGCGGGCAGCGCGACCCTGGCGTAACAATGGACAACTCTTCCGGAATGCGCGTGATACACACATTCAAGAAGCTCCCGATCACAATCCCGAAAAGAAAAAAGAAGGCGATGAGCACAGTGTTTTCGGCGGCTTTTCCGCCATACTTACTACTCTCCCACACCTATTCCGCTCCCTCAATGAACGCCGCCTTCCCGCGTGCCCCATGCCTAACACCCCGTGCCTAAGCGTGCATCCGCCTGTGGACTCCAGTGGTGCTTCGTGAATTCGCTTGCGCAGTCTGGGCGGACCTCCGCGGACTCTGCGTATATGCGTTATCCTCCTGGTTTCCTTTTATTCTCTGACACTCGCCTGTAAACTGGCAGCTGTTGACTTTTCCCCATGCACTGGTTCGAACGCAAAATTCGCCGCTACGAGCACCGCCGCTGGACGACGGATGACAACCGCCGCGTGCAACCCTTCGATTGGGGCCTCGAACACCTCGGCGGGGATCCGGCCGAATCACATCCCGGCGAATTTGTCCGCAACTATGCTATGCAGGCCATCGAGCAGAGCAGGGAATGGTTCGCCACCACTCCGGCCAGCGATTATGGCCTGGACTCCGAAAACGTCCTGACCTTTACCAGCGGCCTCGAATCTCCCTGGCCAGAAAACAATACGGTCCATGCCCGCTTCTGGCCCGCACGCCACGACCATCGCCTGCCCTTCAAAGCGCCCAAAGGCTGCGCCGTCCTTGTCCTCCCCAATTGGAACGCCAAATGGCACGGCCAGGACGGCCTCTGCGAATGGGTCAGCCGCTTTGGCATCGCCGCCCTGAAAATGAGCATGCCCTACCATAATCGCCGCATGGCTAAAGGCCACGAACGTGCCGACCAAATCTGCGGTTCCAATATCGGCCTGACCATTCAGGCCAACCGTCAAGCTGTCCTGGACGCGCGCCGCTGCCTTCGCTGGCTTGAGCAGCAGGGCTACACCAGCCTGGGCATTCTCGGCACCAGTCTTGGCTCCTCCGTCGGGTACATTACCCTTATGCATGACCCCGCGATAAAAGCCGGCGGTTTTTTCCATTTCTCCACCTACTATGCCGACGTCGTCAGTCAGGGAATGACCACAAACCATGTTTGGGAAGGACTGCGCGAGCACGTCACAGTCGACGAGCTCCGCGACTATTGGGCCCCCATCAGTCCAATGCCGTACGTCGAGCGGGGCATGGGCGCCGATCGCAAATCTTTCCTCGTCTACGGCAAATACGACCCCACGATGCTGCCCGAGCTCAGCCGGCAGATGCTCGATTCGCTCCGCCGCCATGGTGCCAAACCCCGCAGCCTCGAGCTCCACTGTGGGCACTACTCTCTGGAGTTACCGCCCTTCAGTTACATCGCCGGTTACCGCGTCTTGGCTTTCCTCCGCTCGGCATTAGCCTCCTAGACCGCAGTGTATTCGTAGAGGCTCATGTTACCTTCCCGAGGTTCCCAAAGGAGGAGTGAGCCGACGCTTGGCTAGACATGCGCAAAGCTCTGCTTAATTCCACTTCTAGTATCATCTCTTCATGCAGACTCTTCTCGTCGAAGCCTTCGGCCCCCTGGTCGTCGCCTTTGCCATTTTCGTCGCCGTTTTCGGCGCTCGCCGGCTGCTTCATCAATTTCGCAATCGCCTGACTCCAGAGCAACTCGAGGCGGCACGCGATTCCTTTCGCAGCCGCCTCGTGCATCCCCACGCAGAGCAAGTGGAGCAGGGAATCGGCGCACTGCTCCCGGAGCGACTGCTCACGCTCTACGACGATCACCAAACCGTCCTGACAGAACAACTCGAAATCCGCCGGCCAGACACCGATCCCAGGAATTTCACGGAACCAAAGAATCCCGCCGAATGGATCGAAGCTTTTCTGCCGCTGGATCTGGAGAGCTACAAACTCGCGATCAACCTGCCGGGGCAGGGCTGGGGAAAAGGGTTCTGCTTCGCTACCGATGGCGAAGGAAATTTCTATTGGGTTCCCGCCACCGGTGTCCGGCAGACGGATGCTCCTGTTTTTTTCGCTCACACCGATCCAGTGGCCAACGAACAAGTCGCAGCCTCGCTTGACGAGTTCCTCTCCTGGCCCCGCACACTCCACTCGCCCGAAGTTGAAGCAACCGCTTGAACGCCGGGAGTCGTCTACGTGGCGGGATTCGCATTTGGCCAGGATTGTTCAGCGGAGAATTTCGGGGAGCCGGCCAGCCGCCAGAAGCGTCGAAATCGCGGCGATATCAGGGGCCAAAGGCCGATCCTGGGTGACAGTCGCCGAATTCTCGCGTACCAAGTTGTATGCCTTCGTGGCCAGCGTGCCGGTTTTCAATGGCGCAAGCAGGTCGATTCCCTGGCAGGCGCAGAGCAACTCAATGGCAATGATATTTCGCAAATTCTCGAGCATTCGCACGAGTCGCCGCGCGCCGCTCATACCCATCGAGACGTAATCTTCCTGATTGCCTGAAGTCGAGATGGAATCCACGGAGTGCGGGGTGGCGAGCGCTTTGTTCTCGCTGGTCAACGCGGCTGCCGTCACTTGGGCAATCATGAAGCCGGAATTTAGCCCCGGCTCCGGCGTTAGGAAGGCCGGCAGCATGCTCGTCAGCGGATTGGTCATCTGTTCGATGCGCCGCTCGGAAATGCCGCCGAGTGTGGCCAGCGCCACGGCGACTTGGTCCGCCGCCATGGCAAGAGGCTGGCCGTGAAAATTTCCGCCGCTGATGATGTCGCCGCTTCCGCCTGCTTTCACAAAGACGAGTGGATTATCCGTCGCGCTATTTAGCTCCACGGCCGCGATTTCGCGCGCTTGTGACAACGCATCGCGCACGGCTCCGTGCACTTGCGGAGTACACCGCACGCTGTAGGGATCCTGCACGCGGGGATCCTTTTCCGCCGAGCGGTGCGACTCGCGGATCTCGCTGCCCTCGTTCAGGTGCGCAAGATTTCGCGCCGTGGTGGCTGCGCCCGGATAGGCCCTTGCGTGCATGATGCGCGCATCGAACGCGCCGGGGCTTCCGCGCAGCGCGTCGAGCGAAAGGGCTGCAGCAACATCGGCACTGTCGATGAGGATCTCCGCGTCGCGCAGCGCCAGGCTCAAGAGTGCCAGCATACCTTGCGTGCCGTTGAGCAGCGAAAGCCCTTCCTTTGCTTCGAGGGCCACAGGCTTGATTTCCGCGCGGCGCATGGCTTCGGCGCCCTCGAGAATTTCGCCTTCGTACGCAGCGCGGCCTTCGCCGATCACAACTGCCGCAAGATGCGCCAGCGGCGCCAGATCGCCGGAAGCGCCGACCGAGCCTTGCGAGGGGATCACCGGATGCACTTTGGCGTTCAGCATCGCGCAAAGCGTCTCGACCACAAGGGGCCGAACGCCGCTGAGACCTTTGGCGAGAGCGTTTGCCCGTAGCAGCATCATCGCCCGGGTTTCCGTTTCGCCGAGCGGCGCGCCCACGCCGCAGGAATGCGAGCGAACGAGATTCACTTGCAGGTTGCGCACTTGCTCCGGGGAGATACGGACCGAGGCCAGCTTTCCGAATCCGGTGTTGATTCCGTACGCCACGCTTCCCGAAGCCACGAGCCGGTCAACCACGGCGCGAGAGCCGCTCATTTGCTGGGTCGCCGCCGGCGAAAGCTCAACCTTGTCCCCGCGTAGCGCCACGCCGTACAAGTGGTCGAACGTGAGATCGTTGCCAGTCAACGTGATTTTCGAGGCGACGCTCATGCTTCACTCCGGTCCGGCTGTGGCGCCACAACCGCGCTGAATACGCTGTGATATTTTTTCGGCAGCAGCTTAGGCCGGCCGTTGCTCCCGCAAATCACGTGCGTTGTTTCGCCGATCGCAAGCAATTTGCCGTCCGCATCGCGAAACACCTCGTACGAGAATTTGATGGTGCGGTTCCGCGATTCGGCAATGCGCGTGCGAATCCGCAGCACCTCATCATATTTCGCGGAGTGGTGATACCGGCAATGCACGTCCGCAACGACGATATGACAATCGTCTTCCATTTCCATGCGCTTGTACTCGATGCCCAGGGCGCGAATCAACTCCACGCGGCCTACCTCGAACCACACCAGATAGTTCGCGTGATAGACCACGCCCATCTGGTCGGTTTCGGCGTAGCGCACCCGTACGGTTGCGTCGTGATATTCGATCATTCTCATGTCCTGTGAATCCTGCAAATCGGGGCGCCCGCTGCCCCGGATTATTCCGCGTCTGTGCTCCATACCGGTTTGCGCTTTTCCAGAAACGACGCGAGCCCCTCTTTGAAGTCGGCGGTGCAGCGGATTCGCGCATTCTCCAGAATTGCGCGTTCGAGATCGGCGTCCACGCTCGCCGCTGCCGCGGAGGTCAGCAAACGCTTCGCGCGCGACAGGCTCACGGGGCTCGCGGAAATCAAAACATCCGCCAATTCGCGCGCGCGTTCCATCAGGCGTTCGTGCGGAACGATCTCCGTGATGAGGCCCAGCGCTTTTGCTTCGGCTGCATCGATGAGGCGGCCGGTAAGCAGCAGGTCTCGAGCGTGCTTGTCGCCGATTTGCCGGGTCAGAAAAACGGAAACGATGGCGGGAAGAAATCCGATGCGCACCTCGGTGTAGCCGAATTTAGCTTCGGGCACGGCGATCGTGAAGTCGCACAAAGTTGCAATGCCGCAGCCGCCCGCGAGCGCCGCTCCATTTACGGCGGCGATCAGCGGCTTCGAGAAGCTCCAGATTCTTCGGAACATTTTCGCGAGACGGCGCGAATCTTCCATGTTCTCGGCCGCAGATTGACGCGCGATGTCCGCGAGCATCTCCAAATCCATGCCCGCGCAAAAGCATTTTCCCGCTCCGGTGATTATAGCCACGCGCGCGTGGCTGGATTCGATCGCGTCCAGCGAGGACTGAATCTCGCCGAGCATGCGTTCGGAAATGGCGTTGCGCTTCTCGGGGCGGTTCAACGTCAACATCGCCAGCTCGCCGCTAAATTCCAGAGTCAGTGTTTCAAACATGACGCGAGACTCCTAGCTTCCGCGACTGACGGAGAAATATTTCGAGCCCACTCTCGTGCGCGGGCATCCTTCGAGATAATGCGTACGCGAAATCGGGAGCGTGCGCTTGCAGCATGACGCTCTTGGCGATGGTGCGCAAGCCCTGATGCGATTCTAGTTCAACAGCGGAGCGTGTGCATACTTGGCGCGAATCTCGTTGGTCATATTGAGCACGGTGGTGAGTTTCGAGGAATCGATGCCGGTGTCTGCGCCCGCTTTTTTGAGGGCGGCGAGTACGTCTTCCGTGGCGATGTTGCCTACGAGATTGTCGCCCGCGAATGGGCAGCCACCGAGCCCGGTCAGCGCGCTGTCGAATCGGCGGCAGCCTGCTTCGTAAGCGGCGAGAATTTTTGCTTCGGCTTCTTCAGGGCGGCTATGCAGGTGAACGCCCAGTTCGATGCCAGCGACTTCGTCTTTCACTTGACGATAGAGATCGCCGACGAGTTCCGGCGAAGCGGTGCCGACGGTATCTGCAAGCGAGACGGTGCGCACGCGAATGCCTTTGAGCCAATCGAGAGCGTCGGAGACAATTTCCGGTCCCCAAGGTTCGTCGTACGGATTGCCGAAGGCCATCGAAATGTAAACGACAAGATCTTTTTTCACTACGAGAGTGTCTTTGCGGAGCTTTTCGACAAGCAGGCGCGATTCGTTCTTCGTCATATTGGCATTCGCGCGCCGGAAATAGGCCGAGATGGAATATGGATAGCCAACGGTCGTGACGCCAGGAGTCGTCAGCGCGCGTTCTAACCCTCTTTCATTCACGACAATGCCGATAATTTCAGGCCGCTCAACATCGGCGGGAAGGGAAGCGTTCAGTTTCGACATGACATCTTCGCTGTCTGCCATCTGCTTCACATGTTTAGGCGAAACAAAGCTCACCGCATCAATGTGCTTGAATCCGGCGAGTACGAGCTGTTTCAAGTACTCGGCTTTGTATTCTGTGGGAATGAGTTCTGGCAATCCCTGCCACGCATCGCGTGGGCATTCGATTAGCTTTACGGCGTCAGCCATTTTTCGGTTTTCGCTTTCTTTGGTTGTCGTCGATAACGAGTAGGACCGCGCCTATGACCACCACAAACCCCCCAGCCCGAAGATGAAGGATCAGAGAGAGAATTCCAATGGCAATCAAAAAGCCCGCACAGAAACGAACGATCATGTTTGCAAAACGCCGATCATGAACTCGCGGATTTCGGGGTTCAAAGTATCTGCCTCCGCCGTGGTCCGACCGAATCGATGATAAGTAGGGCAATGCCTCCAATCGCTGAGACGAGGCCGGCCAGGGCGGCGCCCTCCTCGAGATAGGTGGGTTCGGCGAACAAATTCCATCCTGCTCGCTGCAGAGTCGCGTTTTCCTCTTTGGCCCTTCGATCAAATTCCACGAGGGAACCAAATAGAAGAAGAATTCCCAGTAACAGGATCCACAGACCGCGAAGTCGGTTCAAGTTTGCAAAACACCCGTTTTGAATTCGGGGATATCGGGATTGAGGGCGGCGGCTTCGAGGGCGCTGATTAGGGCGTCGCGGGTATGGGCGGGATCGATGATGGCGTCGACCCAGAGGCGGGCGGCGGCGTAGCGCGGGTCGGTTTGGTGTTCGTAGGTGGCTTTGACGCTTTCGTAGCATTTCTTTTCGGGCTTTCTCGTCGACCTTTTTGCCTTCGCGCTCGAGCTGCTTCAATTTGATTTCGACGAGTGTGTTGGCGGCCGCGTCGCCGCTCATCACCGCGAACTTTGCCGTGGGCCACGCAAACATGAAGCGCGGATCGTAGGCTTTGCCGCACATGGCGTAGTTGCCGGCGCCGAAGCTGCCGCCGCAAATCACGGTGATTTTGGGCACGACGCTGTTGGCGACGGCGTTCACCATTTTTGCGCCGGCGCGGATGATGCCGCTCCACTCGGCGTCTTTGCCGACCATGAAGCCGTTCACGTCGTGGAGGAAAACCAGCGGAATGCGGTTCTGGTTGCAATCGAGAATGAAGCGCGCGGCTTTTTCGGCGGACTCGGTGTAAATCACGCCGCCGAACTCGATGCGCTTCTGGTCCGAGCCGCGCGCTGTGGTTTGCACGTGCTTTTTCTGGTTGGCGACGATGCCGACGGCCCAGCCGCCGATGCGCGCGTAACCGCAAAGAACCGTCTCGCCGTATTCGGGGCGATATTCTTCAAATTCGCTGGCGTCCACGATGCGCGCAATGATTTCGTGCATGTCGTATTGCTTGGCGGGATCGCTCGAGAAGATTCCGTAGATTTCCTCGCCCGGATAGAGCGGCTCGCGCGCGGCGACGTGGCTGAAGGGAGAGGGATTGGCCGCGCCCATCTTATCGACCAGCGCACGAATCCGTCGCGATGCACGCATCATCGTCCGGCTCGCGAAAATCCACGGTGCCGCTGATCTGCGAGTGCATTTTCGCGCCGCCCAAATCTTCGGCGGAGGTTTCCTGACCGATGGCCGCTTGCACCAGCGCAGGACCCGCTAGAAATAATCCGCGAGCCTTCGGTCATCAAAATGTGGTCGCACATCACCGGCAGATAGGCGCCGCCAGCCACGCACATGCCCATGATGGCGGCGAGCTGCGGAATGCCCATGGCGCTCATCACCGCGTTGTTGCGGAAGACGCGGCCGAAATCGTCGGTATCGGGAAAAACATCTTCCTGCAGCGGCAAGAAAACGCCGGCGGAATCGACCAGATAAATGGTGGGGATGCGATTCTCGATGGCGATATTCTGCGCGCGAATTACTTTTTTGGCGGTCATCGGGAAAAAAGCGCCGGCCTTCACGGTGGCGTCATTGGCGATGAGCATGAACGTGCGGCCGCAAACTTTGGCGAGCCCGGTGATGGTTCCCGCCGAGGGAGCGCCGCCCCATTCCTCGTACATTTCGTAAGCGGCATAGATGCCGAGCTCGAAAAGCTGCGTGCCGGGATCGATCAGTTTGGCGATGCGTTCGCGGGCGGTTAACCGGCCTTTTTTGTGCTGGGAAGCAATGGCCTTTGCGCCGCCACCCTGGCGGATTTCTTCTTCTTCGTTTTTGATTTTCGTAAGCAGGTCAACGAACAAGCGATGATTTTTTTCGAAGCCGGGCGACTTCGTGTTCAGACTGGTTTTCAGGACAGATGCAGCCACTCGCGGACCTCGCGCTGGGATTCAGGACGCGGGCGGAAGCTCCGTCGCACGCCAAGGCCAACAGTATACGGCCCCGCGTCGCGGAGTGCGAAATGAGAAGCGCACGTAGCCGCGCTATTGCAACGGCAGGTGAGGATGCAGCATTCGCGGAAACAGACCGAGGTATCGCGGCTGAAACAACGCCATGTCCGCCGCAAAAAAGGCGGTTGTCAGCGAGAAGGCGAGCAAGAGACGGGCGAGGTCCATGGATTTCCTTGGAGTGAGCCGGAAGTAAGCCCACACACAACCGACGATTACCAGGAGATTCGAGGACCAAGCGGGGACAGCAATCAAGAGGTCGGGACGCGCGAGCCGGCCGGTATAAATCCATCGTGAAAGCTCAGCGAGGCCGTTTGCGAAAAACGTGGTGACGAAGAGGTTGGCGTAGTTCCACAGGCCGGCTGCGGAGATGCCAATGAAATAGCCCCAACGGTTATGGCGAAGCGAGAGCGCGATCGTGGCGATGTACATCCATGCCTGGAAGAAGTGGAGCCATCGAATGTCGGGCTCCCAGACAGCGGAGACCGCGAGGACAACGATAAAGCAACCGGCGCCGATCAGGATCAGCCAATCTGGAGTGCGAAATGCAGTTTTTGGATTTTGCATGAAATGTAATACGTCTTGAAGGGCCGCGGAGTTCCGCGAGTGCGGGAAACGGCAGGGGACGAACGAGGAGTTGACGAGAGCAGAGGGCCTGGGTAGGATTCAGTTCAGGTGCCGCAAAGGCACCGAGTCTGTCGCTGGAGGCGCCTGTGAAAACCCATGTCGAGGTTGCGACGAGCGGGTGTGTCTCCGGCGAAGCTGCGATCTAGCCGCGCGATTTAAGCGGACCACTTAGCTGAAGATTTTCCCGCTCACTTTTTCTCTTAAATCTGAATCACTGCGTTTGCTCAGAGGCGCCGCGGAGCTGCTCCCGATATCACCATCCGAGCGAACGCAAAGCCGTGCTGCGCTGCTGAGCATTCCGGCATCGCACGCGCATTGCTGCTTGCGGGCAGCGGGAGAATATTCAAATGTTGATCGAAAATCTCGGCTGGGACGCGTATTTTGAAGCGCAATGGAGTGAAAGCGGGAATTCAGGCTGTGTTCCCGCACGAGTAATATCGCAGCAGCGCGGATTGTGGCGGGTCGCTGGGGGTTTTGAAGAGTGTTGGGCGGAACCTTCCGGAAAATTTCGCAGGGAATCGGAGGACGGCGGCGATTGGCCGACTGTGGGGGACTGGGTTTCTGTGGAAGCGCGACCCGAGAAACAAAACGCTCTGATTCAGAAAGTATTGCCGCGACGAAGCCGATTTGCACGCAAGGTTGCCGGCAAACAGATCGAGGAACAAGTACTAGCCGCAAACATCGATGTTGCTCTTATCGTGATGGCGTTGGACGGCGATTTCAATGCGCGGCGCATCGAACGATATGTGGCACAGTGCTGGGAGTCCGGAGCGCGCCCGGCGATTGTGCTTAACAAAACGGATTCCTGCGCGGGATCGGGGGAGCTTGCCGCAGAGATTGAAAGGATGGCCATGGGCGCGCGGGTCTTTCCGGTCAGCGCAAAAACCGGCGCAGGAATGGAAGCGCTGCAGGCCAGCTTCGCCAAAAGACAAACCATGGTTCTGCTCGGGTCTTCGGGAGCAGGGAAGTCCACGCTCGTGAATCGGCTGCTCGAAACGGAGCTGCAGGCAACGTATCCGGTGCGGGCAAGCGACAGCCGCGGGCGGCACACGACAACATCGCGCGAACTGTTCTTGCTGCCCGGAGGGGCGATGATCATCGATACTCCGGGATTGCGCGAGCTTCAGTTGTGGAATGCTGCCGACGGATTGCCACAAACCTTCGCGGAAGTGGATAAACTTGCTTCGCAATGCAGATTTAGTGATTGCCGCCATCGAAACGAGCCTGGCTGCGCCGTGCAAACCGCTCTTGCGTCGGGCATACTGGAGGCCGGGCGACTCGAAAGCTGGCGCAAACTCCAACGCGAGCAGGAGTTCCTCCTCCGAAAAGCATATCCTGAAATTCGCCATGCCGAAAGAAAACGGATTAAAATTATAATGCGTCAAGTAAAGAATAAGTATAAGAACAGGGACAAAAGCAAGAGCTAAAATCGAATCATGAGAGAGTTGCTCCTTAATTTGGAACTGGCCAGGCGGGTGGAGCTTGCGGAAGCGCAAGCCGCCGTCGAATGCGCGGAAGCGCTCGAGCGGTTCCGGCCGGGAAGCGGAGCCGCGGTCCGGCGCGTTGCGGGAGGTTTTGCGGTCTACAGCGGCAAGGATTCACCAATCACGCAGGCCGTGGGAATGGGCCTTGACGGGCCGGTCGCCGCGGAAGAGTTCGACCGCCTCGAAGAGTTTTACCGCAGCCGCGGGGAACCTGTGCGCGTCGAAACCTGTCCGCTGGCGGACCCTTCTTTTATCGACCACTTTGCGCAACGGGGATATCACGTCGCTGAATTTTCGAATGTCATGGCCCGGCAAGTGAGTCCGGACGAAATGTGCCCCGAGCCCCCTGCCGGAATCACGATCGAGAAAGTCAGCAAGGATCAGATCGATGTGTGGACGCTGACGGTTTCGCAGGGGTTTGCGGAAAAGTTTCCGGTGTCTCAGGAATTGCTCGAAATTATGAAACTGTTTGCCCTCGGGCCGAAGACGGAGTGCTATCTGGCGCGCGTAGATGGGAAGATTGCGGGCGGCGCGACGCTTGCGCTGCACGACGGCGTCGCGGGATTGTTCGGCGCGAGCACGCTGCCCGTGGCACGCAGGCGGGGCGTGCAGACCGCGCTTTTGCAACGACGGCTGGCGCGTGCGTCGCAAGCCGGGAGCGACTTGGCCGTGAGCATCGCGCAGCCGGGCAGCGTTTCGCAGCGCAACATCGTGCAACAAGGCTTCCAGGTTCTTTACACGCGGGTCAAATTCGAAAAAACGTTCTCGTAAGGCCCGGGACCAGCAGCTGGACTTAGCGGGCGAGACGTTTGTGGATGAACTCGACGATGTCCTGCGTGGAGGTTCCGGGTAGAAAGATTTCGGCGATGCCGGATGCCTTCATGGCAGGAATGTCGGCTTCCGGAATGATTCCACCAACGAGCACAGTCACGTCGTTCATGCCTTTTTCACGAAGCAGCTTCATGAGTTGCGGGCAAATCGTGTTATGCGCGCCGGAGAGGATGGAGAGGCCGATGACGTCGACGTCCTCCTGCACGGCGGCCGTGGCGATCATCTCGGGAGTCTGACGCAGGCCGGTGTAGATTACTTCCATGCCGGCGTCGCGCAAGGCGCGCGCAATCACTTTGGCGCCGCGGTCGTGCCCATCCAACCCCGGCTTGGCAATCAGTACCCTGATTTTTTTCTCTGGCATGTTCGAGGGAGAGTGTAGCCTAAGTCACGCGGATAAATCACGTGATGGCGACTTCTTCGTAGGTGCCGAAGACTTCGCGCAGAGCGTCGCAGATTTCGCCGACGGTGGCGTAGGCTTTCACGGCGTCGAAGAGGAAGGGCATGAGGTTATCTTTCCCCGCAGCAGCTTTGCGCAGTGCGCTCAGACGGCGATCGACTTCGGCCTTCGAGCGGTCCGCGCGGAGCTTCGAGAGGCGTTCTGCCTGGCGTCGCCCGACGCTTTCATCGATTTGTAATACGTCCAGCGGCTTTTCCTGCGCCACGTAATCATTCACACCGACGATAATCTTTTCTTTCTTGTCCACGGCCACCTGGTACCGGTAAGAGGCTTCCGCAATTTCACGTTGTGGGTAACCACGTTCGATGGCCGGGACCATTCCGCCCATCGCGTCGATTTTCTGAATGTAGTCCCAAGCACCGCGCTCGACTTCATTCGTCAGCGTTTCGACAAAATAGGAACCGCCGAGCGGATCGACGGTGTTCGTGACGCCGGTTTCGTGGGCGATAATTTGCTGCGTGCGCAGCGCGATGGTGGCCGCGAACTCGGTGGGCAGCGCCCAGGCCTCGTCGAGAGAATTCGTGTGCAGAGACTGGGTCCCTCCGAGTACGGCCGCCAGCGCCTGGATGGCGGTCCGCACCACGTTGTTGTAAGGCTGCTGCGCCGTAAGCGAGCAACCCGCTGTCTGCGAGTGAAAGCGCATCGCCCAGGTGCGCGCGCTCTTTGCTCCATAGCGCTCGACCATGGCTTTGTGCCAAATGCGGCGGGCCGCGCGGTATTTGGCGATTTCCTCGAAGAAGTCGTTGTGGGCATTGAAAAAGAAAGAAAGCTGGGGAACGAATTGGTCCACATCCAGCCCGCGGCGCATTCCCCATTCGACATATTCCATTCCGTCGCGCAGGGTGAACGCCAATTCCTGGATTGCGGTCGAGCCGGCTTCGCGAATGTGGTAGCCGCTGATCGAAATCGTGTTGAACTTCGGCGTATTCTTCACGCCGAATTCAAACGTGTCAATCACCAGGCGCATCGAGGGCTCCGGCGGATAGATGTACTCCTTTTGCGCGATGTACTCCTTCAGGATGTCATTCTGAAGAGTTCCCGAAATCTTCTTCCAGTCCGCGCCCTGCTTTTCCGCGACGGCCAGGTACATCGCCCAAATGACAGCTGCCGGGGAATTGATGGTCATGGAGGTGGTGACGTCTGCGAGCGGAATCTTGTCGAAAAGAACTTCCATGTCGGCGAGCGAACTGATGGCCACGCCGCATTTGCCGACTTCGCCCTCGGAGAGCGGATGGTCGGAGTCGTAGCCCATCAAAGTGGGCAGATCGAACGCGGTTGAGAGGCCGGTCTGGCCTTGCGCCAGAAGATAGCGAAAGCGCTGGTTGGTATCTTCCGCCGTGCCGAAGCCGGCAAATTGCCGCATTGTCCAGGGCCGCCCGCGATACATCGTGGAATGGATGCCGCGTGTGTAGGGCGGCTCGCCGGGGAAGCCCAAGTCCCGATTCGGATCCCATCCGGAGAGATCGGCAGGCGTGTAGAGACGCCGAATCGGGTATCCGGAAATGGTTGTGAATTCCGTTTGCCGTTCAGGACTTTTTTCGAGCGTGCGGCGCAGCGTGTTTTCTTCCCAGGCGCGTTCTTTGGAGGATGGCTCACGCGAGGCTCCCGGAGCGTCAGCGGAGGTCACCGTTGAGACTGTACCTTTAGCCTTCTCGCTCATGGTCTAGGCTCCCCATCCGCACACCTTCGAAAAGCCAGTTCGAAAGAACGCAGAATTCCATGCTATGCGAAAGCGAAAAGCGGAGCAAGAGGACACGCGGGGAGAGCGAACAAAAGCAAAGAAAACGCGAGGCTGCAAAGGTAGCTGGGCGTTTGCAGCCTCGCGCGGGAAATTACTTCTGCCCTCCATCCGGGAGGGTCTTGAAGAGCTCCTCGGTGCCGACCACTTTTCCGTGGAGGGTGCCGGGGATCAGCGTCGGGTGTTCGACTTCGCCGGATTCGGCATTGGCGATGGTGACGTGATTGACCTCGAGCGTGCGTCCCACAGCCTGCTCATATTTGGCTTTGGCTTCCTCGAGATTCGCCAGGGCGCGAAGCTCCGTGCCCTGTGCGGCGATCAAGTCGCGTTGCGTTTGAATCACCAGGTACGTGGTGGACGCTCCCAACTGATATTTTTTCTGTTCGGCGTCGAAGGTTTGCTGTTGCAATTCGCGCGCCTTGATCGCGGCGGCGACTTGCGCGCGGTCTTGCGTCAACGCGATGTAACTGTTGCGAACATCAAGAAGGGCGGCGTTTCTCAGTACTTGTGCCTGCGTTTCCATTTGCCGCTGCCGGAGGAGGGAGAGGGCGTGTGTCGCTTGAGCCGAGCGGTTACGAAGTGGAAGGGTCAAGGTGAGCTGGCCGGCATATATGGGGAAGCGGTTATGAAAGATCTGGCTCTGGGACGTGGTAAAACCCTGCTGATTGACGCCCAGTACGGCGGGGGCTGTGGACGTCGGTTCGAAAATCGGTACCCCATTGACCATGATGGGATTTCCGTTTGCATCCACGATGGGCGCATTTGGATTGGCTATCGTCGTCCCTTGTCCCAAGATGGACGAGTTTCCTGCCAAGCCCTGAGATTCGTAGAAGACGTTTGCAGTGAGCGAAGGCAAAAGAGAGTTCTTGGTCGCTCGAACGTCGATGTCCGCATTTTTCAGGTTGTAGATCTGTTCCTGAAGCTCCGGCCGCTTGGCAAAGGCTTCCTTTACAGCATCTTCGAAGGAGGTCTCCACCGCGGGAGGCTGAGTCGGCTTGTCGGTGGGGATGATTTGAACATTGATCATGTTGGGCGCGAGCGGGTCCCTGGAGATGTAGTTTTTGAGGTTTTGTTCGTCCTGAAGCTGGGTGGTCTGCGCAAGGATTAGGTTCTGAGTGTTCGTCGCGACTTCGGATTCGGAGCGAGTCACATCGAGAGGCGCCAGGCTGCCAATCTGGAGCTGTTTTTTATCGTCTTCGAAGAGCTTCTGAGAAACTGTGACTGCCTGTTGCTGGACTTTTACATTTTCCTGGGCGTAGACCAGTTCCCAATAGGCGGTAATGGTGCTGGTGATCGTGGTGATGGCTTGTTGCGCGAAGTCCCAGTCCGCAATTTTGCGATTGTTTTTCGCGATACGGATGTTGCGAGTCCACAAGGTCTTGCCGAATCCGTTCAGGAGCGGCTGTGAAACAGAAATCGAAAGGTTTGAACTCACGGCAGGATTAAAGAAATTGGCGATGTTGGAACTGCTTCGCGTGTTGTTCCAGTTCACCGTTAGGTTTGTTCCCGTGTGAAAAGTCTCCGAAAACTGATTATTGTATTGAGCGTTGTGTGTAACGATCGAGGCAAGGCTCGTCCCTGCTCCGGCGCCCGAAATGAACGGGTTATTTATCGGGGTGCGGACCTCGGAAATCTGAGTGGTGCTCTGAATGAGGGGATCGAAGTTCTGAGCGTAGAAAGCGTAAGGGTTGATGACCGCAGAGGAGGCCGAGATATCTACGCCAGGCGTGCCGAAACCACTGCCTCCGGCTTCGGCGTTCAAGCGACCGGCATCGGAGATCCAGGGATAGTAACGCCGGACGGCAATATCCAGATTGTTTTCGAGAGCCAGCTCGATGGCATCCTGGAGACTGATTTCGAGCTTGCCGTCATGGATGAGCTGGTCGATGCGCGGCGAGTTCGTGAGCATGGGCGGATCGATCTGAATCGATTCGTAGGGTTTGAAGATATTGGGGAAGGGACTCTGGGGCCGCGAGAAATCATACTTTGCGACTCCCAGCGAAGCGACGGGAGCAATCCCTGGCTCGTTCTGCACGGCGGACGGCGCGGGATCGGAAGGCAGTTTTTGAGCCGCGTTCTGCGCGAAAACCGGCGAAAGCGGCCCGCAGGCGAGCAGGCTCGCTAGAAAGGCGGCAAACGCACTTCGTACCCCCTGCGAAGCCATCCTCCTGACGTTCACTCCTAGAATGGACCGCTTCAAGGTCCCCCTCAGCGTCTTCGTAATCATCATTACTCCTCGAGATTCTGTCCCAGCGGGACGTTCTTATTTTGACCTAACTCTGTAAAACGCTCCAACCATGGATTTTGTTTCAATTGCAGGCTGGATTTGGGAGCACGCGGCGCGATAAACCATGTGCTGTTAGCCAGAAACACGTCCGCGTTCGCAGCAACGAGGATAATGGACCCGGAGAGGCAAGACAAGGAAAGGGAGCCGCGCAACCGTGGGGCCTCTGCGGTTGAGAATTCGGATCAGAGAAGATTACCTATCCGGCGATGGCCAGGCACATCAAGGATGAGGGAAGGGGAAGTGGAGGCCAGCCCGCGTCCAAGGCGCCTCGATTGCGGGCTGGCCCTCTCATCACCGCTGGCCGCCGTCCCCAAGGACGTCTTCGGTGCCTACGACCCTTCCATGCAGCGTCCCAGGGATCAAGGTAGCGCGTTCCACGACGCCCGATTGGGCGTCCGCGATGGTGACATGATTCACCTCCAAGGTGCGCCCCAACGCGCGTTCGTAGCTGGCTTTGGCTTCCTGGAGATTGGCGAGCGCGCGCAGCTCCGTGCCTTGCGCGGCGATGAGGTCGCGCTGCGTGAGAATCACGTTGTAAACGGTGGAAGCTCCCAGCCGGTATTTCTTTTGCGCGGCATCGAAGGTTTGTTGCTCGAGTTCGCGCGCTTTGCTGGCGGCCTGCACTTGGGCGCGGCCCTGGGTCAACGCGATGTACGTATTGCGGACGTCCAGAATCGCCGCATTTTTCAGTTGCCGGATGACGGCCTGCTCCTCCCGCTCGGTCAGGATGGCGCGAGCGCTATCGGCCTGCGCCGCGCGGTTGCGCAAAGGGAGGTTCAAAGTCAATTGCGCCGAATACTCCGGAAAGCGATTGTGAAAGATCTGGCTTTGCGCGGTGGGGAAGCCTTGCTGGCTCGTTCCCGTTACCGCAGTGATCGCCAGAGGTTCAAAGATTGGCATTCCATTCACGAGGATCGGATTGCCGTTGGCATCCACGATGGGCGCGCCGCTGCTGACATAGGTTGAGGCGCCGTCTATCGGGGAATTACCGGCCAATCCTATGGAACTGTACTGCGCGCTGAGCACGAGTTCGGGACGAAGCGCCTTGCGCGTGGCTCGCACATCGATATCGGCGTTCTTCAAATTGTAGATTTGCTGCTGCAGTTCAGGCCGCTTGGCAAAGGCTTCCTGGATGGCTTCCCCGAATGTCGCCGTTTCAATCGCCGCCGGCTGCGTCGGCAGATCGGTCGGAATAATCTCCAGGTTCGCCAGGTTTGTTGCCAATGGATCCTTGGTGATGGCATTCAGGAGAATTTGTTCGTCCTGCAGCTGGATGGTTCTCGCGACTATCAGATTCTGGCGGTCGGTGGCCAGCTCGGATTCGGCTTGCGTAACGTCGAGAGGAGACATCGTGCCGGCGCCAAGCTGTTTCTGGTTGTCGCTGTAGAGCTTTCCGGCGACGGTCACGGCCTGTTCCTCGACTTTGACGTTCGCGCGCGCGTACACCAGTTCCCAATACGCGGCGATGGTATTCGTAATCGTGTTGATGGCTTGCTGCGCGAAAGCCCATTCGGCCACCTTGTGGTTGTTCCTTGCAATCAGGATATTCCGGCGATTCACAGCCCGGCCGAAGCCGTTGAGCAACTCTTGCGAAAAGCCGATGGACAGCGAGGACTGCACGGCGGGATTGAAAAAGTTGGCCGCGGAAGTCGAGCTGCTGCGCGTGTTGTTCCAACTGACGTTCAGGTTTGTCCCGGTCTCGAAGCCCTGCGTGAACTGGTTATTGAATTGAGTGCTGTGGGTGGACAGATGATTCAGGCTGGCGGCTCCGGTGCCGGAGATGAAGGGATTGTTGATCGGAGTGGTCCGATCATCGACGATCGCGGTGCTGGTGAAATGGGGATCGAAGTTAAAAAAGGGAAGGCTCGCCGTCGAGGCGCCGAGCAAGCCGCCGGCCGTCGAAAAGCCGGCTGCGCCAGCCTTGGTTCTCAAGATGGAAGCTTCCGCGATCCACGGCGCATAGCGTTCGACCGTGATATCCGTATTGTTTTCGAGGGCCAGTTCCACGGTGTCTTGCAAGCTTAACTCCAGCTTGCCGTCGTGGATCAGTTGATCGATGCGCGGCGAATTCGTCACTTCGGGCTCTTCCATCTGGATCGGTTGGTAGGGCTTCAGGAGGTCGGGGAAGGCCCTGGGGCCGTAGCTGAAATCATGTTTCGAGAGTCCAAGAGAACTCACCGGGGCGATGGACGAACCTTGCGGCTCCAGGGATGGAGCTGGGGTAGGGTTCGGCGGCGGATTTTGCGCCGCGCTTTGCGCGAAAGCCGGCGAGAGCGGACCAACTGCAAGCATTGCCGCCAAAAGGAAAGCAAGCAGAGCTCGGGCCCCCCATAGACCAGGCTGCCTTTCCTCCGAGAATAAAATGGACCGCTTCGTTTTAGCCGGTTGATGGAAAGATTTTGCGGTCACATTGCGAGTCGTCATGGCAATTTTCCCCTCGAGATTCTGTCCCATTGGGACGCATTTATCTGCAACTGTCAGTGTGGAACGTCTCCTGAGCAGGTGTTGTTACACTTTGTTGGACGGTTTCTTGCCGTGCGATGGGTATACTTCGGGAGCGCGGCCGCAAGATGAGTTCATTTCGGGGCATCTATCACAGTTTGACCAGCAAAAGAGCCCAAAATGCCCGGAAGAGTCCAAGAACTTGGCCTGCAGTTTAGCAATCTCCCGCTTCCTTGACAACGCAGCGCGCCACGGCTAGGCTGCTGACTATTCGAAGTTTATGGGCAGTTGCCAGTTGGCCGAAAACGATGATTTCTCGAGAAGAACTACTGAGCATCTTCGAATCCACCGGCGCCATCCGCCACGGTCATTTTGAGCTTTCCAGTGGTCTGCACAGCGGGACGTACGTCCAGTGCGCGCTTGTCCTCCAGTATCCCCGATTCGCGGAAAAACTCGGCCAGGCCCTCGCCGAATTGTTTTCAGACGCCACCATTGGAGCCGTCGTTTCCCCGGCCCTCGGCGGGGTCGTGATTGGACAGGAAGTCGCGCGCGCGCTTCCCGAACCTCCAGGCTCCGCAGGCAGGGGAGTCCCGGCAATTTTTGTCGAGCGAGACGCCAGCGGCACGCTCACCCTGCGCCGCGGCTTTTCGCTTCAATCCGACGAGCACATCCTTGTCATCGAGGACGTTTGGACCACGGGCGGCTCGACCCTCGAGACCATGCAGGTTGTAGAAGAGGCCGGGGGGCGAGTGATCGCGGCAGGGGCTTTGATTGATCGCAGCGGCGGCAAGATTGAATTCGGCGTTGAAGCCCAGGCACTACTGGACTTGCCCATCGCCAGTTACGAACCCGAGGATTGTCCGCTATGCCGAGAAGGCGGCGCGGCCGTCAAGCCCGGCAGCCGTTTCGCGCGTTCCGCTCCGTAATGCGTCCAAATACTTGCAGAGTTCGACGCCGCTCATGAAGATGGACTGCTGAGAACGGTACGCTTATCTCTTCATGCGCCATTTGAAGCTCACCATCGCCTACGACGGCACCGACTTTCACGGCTGGCAGATTCAATCGTCCGATAAGCCGACAATTCAAGGTGAAATTTCCGGCGTGCTGCGGCGGCTCACGCAGGAGAACGTGCAATTACACGGCGCGGGACGCACGGACGCGGGTGTTCACGCTCTCGGCCAGGTGGCCAGCTTTCACACGCAATCGGCTCTATCCGCGGGCGAGTTTCAGCGCGCCTTGAACGCCTTGTTGCCGCCCACAATTCGCATTGTCGGTTCCGAAGAGGTCGGACCGACTTTTCACGCTCGCTGGTCGGCTCTCGGAAAAACTTATCGCTATCGTTTGTATCGCGGGAAGGTCGTTCCGCCGGCCGAGTGGCGTTACGTCCTGCACTATCCTTTTCCGCTCGATGAAGACGCCATGCGTATCGCTGCATCGCGTTTCGTCGGCCCACACGATTTTGCTTCCTTCGCTGCCTCCACGGGTTCCGAGGACGACGACAAGGAGCGCTCAACGGTTCGCGAAATCTATGCGAGCGAGTTGCTGCGCAGCGACGATGGCGAAGAACTCGTCTACACCGTGCGCGGCCGTTCTTTCCTGCGCTACATGGTTCGCAAAATGGTCGGCACACTGCTGGATGTAGGCAGAGGCAAACTCGTCCCCGACGACATCCTCCGCCTCTACCAGTTGCGCGACCGCGCCAAGTCCGGTCCCACCGTGCCCCCGCAAGGGCTGTGCATGGTCCAAGTGATGCACGACGAAGCTTGGCGCATCGGACAGCCTTAGACAGGTGTCCTTGGCTCCAGGTCGTCATGAGCGCGACAAGCCAGTTAGCCTTGAATGAGCTAGAATCGGTCTATGGCGGCCACGGCCATTCCTGTCGATACGATTCCATCCATTGATCCTGCCACGGGGAAAATCCTCGCGCAGTTTGCAAAGACGCCGCCATCGGCGCTGCCTGAAATATTAATGCGGGCACGCGCCGCGCAGTCGGCGTGGTGTGGAAAGCCCATCGAACGGCGTTGTTCGCAATTGAGAGTGTTGCGGGACTGCCTGATGGCTTCGCGCGGCGTGCTGGCCGATGCCGTCGTCGCTGAATCCGGCAAGCCGCGCGCGGAAGCACTCTTCGCGGATCTTTTTGTCGCGCTGGATACGGCCGAATATTTTTCGAAGCACGGCGCACGCCTTCTGAGGCCGGAGCGCGTCCCGCATCACAGCACCGCCGCCAAAGCCAAGTCCGGCCGCCTTGTTTACGAACCCGTGGGCATCATCGCCATCATCAGCTCCTGGAACTATCCCCTTGCCATTCCCCTGAGCCAGATCATTCCCGCCATTGCTGCGGGCAATGCGGTGGTCTGCAAGACCAGCGATTTCACGCCGCAATGTGGCGCGCTGATCGAGAAGCTTTTCGCCGACGCCGGCTTTCCAAAAAATCTCGTCACATTGATTCAAGGCGGAGGGGAAGTCGGGCAGGCCTTGATTGATGCCGCGCCGGACAAAGTCATGTTTACCGGCAGCGTGGCCACCGGCCGCCGCGTCGCCGAAGCCTGCGCCAAGAAATTGATTCCCAGTGTTCTTGAATTAGGCGGCAAGGATGCGATGATCGTTCTCGCGGACGCGAATCTCGATGTCGCGGCGAGCGCCGCTGTCTGGGGCAGCTACACGAATTGCGGCCAGGTGTGCCTCTCCGTCGAGCGACTTTTCGTGGAAATGTCCGTCGAGGAAAAATTCCTGGCGCTTTGCGTCGAAAAAACGAAGAAGCTACGTCTCGGTCCCGGCGGCGATCCTTCGAGCGACGTCGGGCCGCTGATTCGCCCACAACATGTGCTGCGTATGAACGATCTGCTCAACGATGCGGTGGCGCGAGGAGCAAGAGTCCTCTGCGGCGGCAAGTCGCGACCTGATCTCGGCGACAATTTCTTCGAGCCGACCGTCCTCGCCGGTGTAAATTCCTCGATGAAGCTTTTTCAAGAGGAAACGTTTGGGCCCATCCTTGCCGTTCAATCCACGAAAGATGCTGAAGAAGCCGTTGCTCGCGCCAACGATTCGCCTTTCGCTCTCGCTGCAAGCGTATGGACGAGCGATGCAAAAACTGGCCGAGCCGTCGCCGCCAAACTTCGCGCTGGCGCGGTTATGGTCAACGATGCCGTCAGCTATTTCGCCATCGCGGAAGCGCCGCACGGCGGCTGCGGTGCCAGCGGCTGGGGGCGGACGCACGGTAAAGCGGGCCTGCTCGAAATGGTGCAAACCAAATACATCGACGTGGACCGCTTGCCGGGCCGCGAAAAGCCTTGGTGGTATCGTTACGGCGCCGATCTAGAGCGCTCCGCCGACGCGTTTCTTGGATTTGAATTTGGCGGACGCCTCGCCGCAAAATTGCGCAACGCTCGCGGCGCTCTAAAGACGATGTTCCGCGACCACGGTCTCTAGTTGCGAACCATCCGCGGACTCGCGAGGAGTTTGCGACCGAAGAACCGAAAGAAGGCGGGCAAAATGCAGCAGAACGAATGGATCTACGACTGGAACGAGGCCGCGGCTCCGCTGATCCCGCCGGGCACCCACGTCCTTCTAAATGACGAAACACTCCGCGACGGTTTGCAAAATCCGTCCGTCCACGATCCCAGTATCGAAGAAAAAATAGAAATCCTTCACCTGATGGAATCGCTCGGCATCGATTCGCTGAACATCGGTTTGCCGGGCGCCGGCCCCCGCGCCGTCGAACACACGGAAGCTCTCGCGCGCGAAATCGTCTCCAAGCGCATGAAGATCAAGCCCAACTGCGCCGCGCGAACCATCGAGGCCGACATTCGGCCCATCGCCGAAATCTCGCAGCGCGTCGGCATGGCCATCGAAGCCGCCACGTTCCTCGGCTCGAGCCCCATCCGGCGCCTCGTCGAAGATTGGACGGTCGATCATCTCGAACGCACCACGGAAAAAGCGGTGAAGTTCGCCGTCGATCATGGTCTTCCCTCCATGTACGTCACGGAAGACACCATTCGCACCGATCCCGGCACCGTCAAGCGCCTTTATTCCACGGCGATTCGCAGTGGCGCGCGCGCCATCGTGCTTGTGCGACACGGTCGGTCACGCTATTCCGAATGGCGCGTATAATCTCGTGAAATTCGTCATCGAAGAAGTCGTGAAGCCCAGCGGCGAAAAAATCCGTGTTGATTGGCACGGCCACAACGACCGCGGTCTCGCCATCGCAAATTCCCTGGCGGCGATCGCCGCCGGTGCGAATCAAGTT
Source organism: uncultured Acidobacteriota bacterium (assembly GCA_963824515.1). GTDB lineage: Bacteria > Acidobacteriota > Terriglobia > Acidiferrales > UBA7541 > Acidiferrum. The sequence goes on along the minus strand of CAWGPN010000022.1, from coordinate 142,203 downwards.
CACGCCGCCGCCAATTCACTCGGCGAGCGCGTCGGCAACACGCCCATGGAGCTGATGCTGGTAAACCTTCGCCTGATGGGCATCCTTCAACAAGACCTCTCACGTCTCAAGGAATACTGCGAGAAGGTCGCCAAGTACACGCACACCACGATCCCGCCAAATTATCCCGTCATCGGCCACGATGCGTTTCGCACGGCTACCGGCGTTCACGCCGCCGCCATCATCAAGGCATTTCACAAAGGCAACCAGTCACTCGCCGATTCCGTCTATAGTGGCGTGCCTGCGCATCTTTTTGGACTCGACCAGGTCATCGAAATCGGCCCCATGAGCGGTAAGTCGAACGTCCTTTTCTGGCTGGAGCGCCATCACATTCCTGCCGACGATTCTCTCGTCAATCGCATCTTCGACGCCGCGAAACTATCCGCTCGCGTCTTGACCGACGCCGAAATCGCAGCGCTCTGCGCCGAGGCGGCGCGCCATTGAACAGAGCAACTGTGCGGAGCAGGGCAGTGAAACACGTCCTCGTTTGGGTTATCCTTTTCGCTATGCCGGTTCGCTCCTCTCTCGCCCGACAAACCACGCGCTCAGCGCCATCGGCCCAGCTTGGAGAAAATCCACAAGTCCGCGCGGCGATGGCGTGGTTCGTTCCCAATCTGGATTGGATCAACGGCCAGCAGATTCGCCTCACGGAAATTCCGGCTCCGCCTTTTCAGGAAGCTTCGCGGGCTGCCGCGTTCCAAGAGCTTTTGTCCGCCGCCGGGCTGGACGTTCGTCTCGATAACACCGGCAACGTGATCGGCGAACTGCCTGGCATGAACGAAAATGAAGTCGTCGTGCTCTCCGCTCATTTGGACACCGTTTTTCCGGAGGGAACGGACGTCAAAGTCCGCCGCGACGGCAGCCGCATGCTCGCTCCCGGCATTTCCGACAACGGCACGGGCCTTGCGGCACTCGTGGCCATTGCTCGCGCCATTCTTGAATCCCACATCAAGCCGCAGCGCACCATTCTCTTTGTTGCGGACGTCGGTGAAGAAGGCGAAGGGAATCTCCGCGGCATTCGTGCCCTCGTGGACGCCTACCGCGACAAGCTCAAAGCCATGATCGTTCTGGATGGCGCAGGCACCGATTACGTTACTACGATCGCGCTCGCTTCTCGCCGGATCGAGGTCGTCATCAACGGTCCCGGCGGCCACAGCTGGTCGGACTTCGGCATCCCCAATCCCATCAACGCGCTGGTTCGCGGCTCGGTCCGCTTCATCAATACCAAAGTTCCCACATCGCCGCGCACCACTTTCAACATTGGCCAAATTGAAGGCGGCACTTCCGTGAACTCCATCCCTCACGAGGCTCACTTGAAGGTCGATATCCGCTCCGGGAGCGAGGACGAACTCGGCCGGCTCGAATCTGCTTTTCGCGAGTGCATGGCTGCCGGCGTTCGCGATGAGATGCAATCCTCCCCCGATCGTTCCCGCGGAAAGCTCGATTGGAAGGTTGAAGTGATTGGCAGCCGCCCCGGTGGCGAATTGGCGGCGGAGTCGCCACTTCTCGCCGCGCTACGCGCCGCGGATGTTATCGTGAGTAACGAGTCCAGGATTGAGCGTTCTTCCACGGATGCCAATATTCCACTTTCCATGGGTATCGACGCGATTTCGATTGGCGCTGGAGGCAGCGGCGGAGGCGCGCATTCGCTCCACGAATGGTACGACCCGGCGGGCCGCGAATTGGGTTTGAAACGCGCCCTGCTCACACTTTTAGGAGTCGCCGGAGTGGCTCCGGAGAAGCCGCAATGAAGATTCGCGCAACCAGCTTGCTTTATCTGGGAGGAATTGTCCTCTTCAGTTTTTATGCCGGAGCGATGGTTCTTCGCGCAAAAGGGCAACCGTCGCAAGCATCCAAGGGCCAGCCGCACACCACGCTGTATCTCCATGGCCGCATTTACACCAATGACCCCGCAAATCCATGGGCTGAAGCCATGGCCATTCGCGATGGCAAGATTCGCTGCGTCGGCCGGATCGATTACGTCTTGCTGGAATGCGGCGGGACGGATCCGGGCGCCGAAACGATTCATCTCCACGGCGAGTTCGTTATGCCGGGTTTCAACGACGCACACGTGCATCTGGGCCACGCCGGAGCGGACATGCTCTCCGTACAGCTTGAATGGCGTCACGAGCATCGCGGAGTTGCAAAAACGCCTCGCCGATGCTGTGGCCCATCACCAACCGGGGGAGTGGATCACCGGCAGCGGCTGGGATCACACGCTTTGGCCGGACAAAAAATTTCCCAACAAACAGGAACTTGACGCCGTCGCGCCGCAAAATCCTGTTTTCCTCACGCATATTTCCGGCCACGTCGCCGTCGCGAATTCTCTTGCGCTACGCCACGCCGAAATCACCAAGGACACTCCCAATCCACCCGGCGGAGATATCGAACGCGACGCCAACGGCGACGCCGACGGGATGCTTGAAGAAGATGCGGCGATGCGCCTGGTTTCCGACCGCATTCCCGCTCTGACGCTGACCAGCGCCGCCGCGGCATCGAACTGGCGCTTGCAGATGCCGCCAGGCATGGCGTGACTTCCGCGCAGGATTTTTCCGATTGGGCGGACTTTCTTGTTTACGTCCAATTGAAAAAGGAAGGGAAGCTGACGCTGCGCATCACGGAATGGCTGCCGTTTGTTGATGCCGCTGAACCTGTTGAAGACAAGCGCGCGCAGGGCGGCACAACCGATCCGTGGCTGAACACGGGATCACTTAAAGGATTTCTCGATGGCGCGCTTGGCTCGCGCACGGCGGCCATGCTAGCGCCGTATTCCGATGATCCTTCCACGAGCGGAATTCTCACCATCGATCCCGATAAGTTTCGAGCCATGGCCATCGAGCGCGATAAAGCCGGCTTCCAGATTAATTTTCACGCCATCGGCGACCGCGCCAATCGCGAGGCGCTCGACATTTTCGCAGCCGTCCTCGAAGCCAATGGCCCGCGCGACCGCCGCGACCGCGTCGAACACGCGCAAGTCGTTGCGCCGGACGATTTCGCGCGTTTCGCCCATCTGAATGTGATCGCCTCGATGCAGCCTTCGCACGAGACCACCGACATGCGCTGGGCCGAACAGCGCCTTGGCCCCGAGCGTTCCAAGGGCGCCTACGCCTGGGCATCCTTGCGGAAGAGCTGGCGTGCATCTTGCCTTTGGCACCGATTACGACGTCGAACCTATCAATCCGATGCGTGGCCTATATGCTTGCGTAACGCGGGAATTGCCGGAGGGCGGCCCCGCGGGCGGCTGGGAGCCGCAAGAAAAAATCTCCCTGCAGGATTGCATCCGCGCTTACACGTCCGGCTCCGCCTACGCGCAGTTTGATGAAGGGAAGAAGGGCGAGCTCAAAGCCGGCGAATACGCCGACTTCGTCATTCTTTCTGACGACCTGACCAAAATATCCCCATCCCAGTACATGAAGGTCCGGGTTCTGCGCACCGTCGTCGGCGGCCGCACCGTGTATCAGGCGAACTGACCGGCGTTCCTTTCTGGCTCGAACCGAATCGGCAGGTAACAGCTATCTCGTGCGTAAACTCGCGCGCTTGCAGAATCTCTTTTGAGCTTTCTAATCTTGACGCAACTTTTGCGCGCCAAAGTCGCGTCCCATCATGGCTCGCGAACTTTCACAACCTGATCTGCCTTCACGTCCTTAAGTTCTTGCACGCGCCCGCTCGGCCACCTGATTTTGATGCTTGCGGCGGCCGCTTCCTTGCCAAGGCCGAAGCGCACCAACGGTTCGCTTGAAGAGGCGTAACCCACACTTGTGGTGCAATGGTTGTAGAGTTTGCGGCCGCTGGCCAAGGTCACCTCGACTTCGGCGCCAATCCCGTCGCGGTTGCTATGCGTTCCGGTCAACTTTAGCGCCAGCCAATGTCCTGGATTGGCCGTAACATTTAGAAAGAGTCTTGCCAGGCCATTCCCATTGGATACCACAGCATCGACCCGCCCGTCGTTGTTGAAATCGGCGAAAGCCACTCCCCGATATTGGCCCGCGAGCCGAAAATCGGCGCCCGCGTTCTTCGAAACATCCTCGAATTCCCCGTGGCCGGTGTTGCGAAACACGGAATTCGGCAAATCCACCGCCGTGCCAAGCGATTCCTCGAGCCCAGGAAAGTGGGCATTGGCGGTGAAAGCGTCCTTGAAGCCGTCGTTATCGAAATCGTACAAGCCGAGTCCCCAACCTGTCAGCGCGCGCGTTTCGACCGCAAGTCCCGAGTGCGCCGTGTCATCCTCGAAGACGGGAGACTTGCCCGTATTTCGAAACAGTGGATACGTATCATTGATCATGGCCGTGAGGAGCAGGTCCGGACGGCCATCATTATCGAAATCGCGGAAATCCGCTCCCATACTTGCAACCGGCCGTCCATTGTCATCCAGAGCCACGCCAGCAAGCATTCCAACTTCTTCGAATTTCCCATGTCCCAGATTGTGGAAGAGAAAATTAGGCATGCTGTCGTTGGCCACGAAAATGTCCATCAGTCCATCGCCGTCATAGTCAGCAATGGCCACTCCCATTCCTTTCCCGAACTGCTCGCCAAGTCCGGAAGACGCTGTAATGTCCGTAAACGTCCCGTCATGATTGTTGCGGAAGAGCTGGTCATGCGTGTCATGGTAAGCGTCGGGATGGCAGTAGAGCGGGTGCTTCGGAGTGCCGCACGCAGGCTCCACTTTCGGGTCCCACTGCACGTAATTGCTGACCACCAGGTCCAGCCAGCCGTCGTTGTCCACGTCCACCCACGCCGCGGCCACGGACCACAGCTTCCCGTCCTTGGGGTCGATTCCGCTCAGGTGCGCTTTGCTGGTTACATCTTCAAATGTGCCGTCGCCGCGGTTGTGATACAAAATGTTTCGGTTGACTCCGGCCACAAAAATGTCCGGATAGCCATCGTTGTCGTAATCCCCGACGGCCACTCCCATCGAATAGCCTTCGCCCGCTACGCCGGCTTTTTCTGTGACGTCGGTAAATGTTCCATCGCAGTTGTTGCGGAAAAGCCGGTTGAAATACTGCGGTCCGGTTTTCTTGAGCGAGGGCATCTCCGCGCCGTTGGTGAAAAAAATGTCCATGCAGCCGTCATTGTTGTAGTCAAGCGCTGCCACTCCTCCGAGCATCAGCTCCGGCTGGTGAAATTCCCCCTTTGCCCCGTTGCGCAGCTCGAATTTCAGTCCGGATTTTCCGGCCACATCCTCGAACCGAATTTGCGCTCGCGCGCTGCTGGCCGCTGCGGCGAGCAGCAAGATCAGTGTGATTCCTTGCGCCGTTCGTACTCTCGTAGCCATTCTGCTTCCTGCGCCGCCTCCTTGGTCCGGCCCTGCATTTGATAAATCCTAAGCAATAAGTTGTGGGCTTCCGGAAACTGCGGAACCAGACGGATGGCTTCCTCTGCTGCGCTCGCTGCCTCTCCAGGTCGCTGGAGACGCAGCAACACCTTGGCGCGCCAGACGTAAGCCATCGGGGCCTTCGATACCGTCGCGATCAGGGTGTCCACCCGCCTCAATGCTTCCTGCGCGCGACCCGTTTCGTACAGCAGTTCCACATACGAAAGCTGCAAGTCCACATTCTCGCGCGCTTCCGGCTGGCCGGAAAGCAATCGCATGGCCGCCTCCGCCTCGGCCGTGCGCCCCAGCTTTTCCAGGCAAATCGCCCGATAGCCCTCCGCCTTTGTGGACCACTCCGCTTGTGGCGCAAGCTGCAGCGCCTCCTCTAAATCCTTTAGCGCCGCGCCGTAGTGCTCGCCCTGGTACAGGACCTGTCCGCTGAGGAATTTCTCCTGCGCGCCGGCTGGTTCATGCTGCGCGTCGCTCCCTGGACCGGTCTCCTCCTTGCCTCGATCTTTCACGGCGATCTCGGCGAGCAGTCGCTGGGCGGCATCGTATTGGCGGTCGTCGCGCGGTATGGCATTCAGGATCTTTCGCGCGGAGGAATAGTCGCTCTCTTCCGCCAGCGAACGGGCCAGATAGTACTGCGCGGGAATCGTGGGATCGAGCTTCAGTGTGGCACGGAACGCCGCCACCGCGCCGGCCATGTCGCCCGACAAGAATGAAAATTTACCCGCCGCCAACTGTTGCTGAGCGTCGTCGGAATCCAGTGCGGCGCGCGCACGGTAGAGTGCTTTCGCGCGCTCGTAGCGTTCGCCGGCCTCGCCCGGAAACGGTCGCACGCCCATTGCCACCATGGCGATCGCGGCGCTCATTCGAACCGTCCGGATCGGATCGCTCAGCAGCTTTACTAAGTCGTTCGCCAATGCTTCTCGCTGCGCCGCAGCCGGACTGATCGCTGTTGCCGCCGTCGCACGGACCAGCGGCTCGGGGTCGGCAAAGGAACGGAGCAATGCGTCGTAGGCCGAAGGATCGCTTGAAAAGCTTCCGAGGTATCCCGCCGCATTGGCTCGAATCAGCGGGCCACCTGACGGGTCCGACAGTATCTGCAGCAATGCGGGTATTGCTTTTGCATCCCCTTGCCGCGCCTGCGTGAAAGCATCGGCGCGGCGTACCAGGTTCTGGCGCCCTTTATCGCCATACCATGTATTCATCTGCCGCAGAGTCCACGCCGCATCCTTATTCTGGTGGCAGAGATTGCAGGCATTCGGAATGTTATGCCGGATCGTATTTTCCGGCGCCGGAATGCTTATGGAGTGATCGCGCATCCGCGTCTTCAGGCTGATCACAGTGGCGGGCATGTGGCATTCAATACAAAAACTGCCTGCGCTCTTGGCGGCGTGATGCGTGTGCGCTGAGATATTGGTCGCAATTTTCGTGTGGCAGCGGGTACAGAGGGCGTTATTGCTTGGACGAAGCTGCGGATTCCGGTCAACGTCAATCTCGTGGGGTCGGGTGTGACACGTGACGCACGTAGCGCCCCCCTTCAGATAGCACTGGCTCTGCCACAATCCCAACGCCTCATTCGCTAACTGCCGGGGCCGCCCGTCGGCCCAATACGCGGAATTCTCGGAAGCCGGCAAACGGTATTCCATCTCAGGGGTAAAGTAATCATTATAATTCGCACCTGCTTCGAAGTGATCCGCGTAAACGTCGCGAAGCGAGTGGCATTGCGCACAAATCATCGTGCTGCTCGCCGGATCCAGCCGCGCCAGGTTAACGATTGTCCCCTTCACTTTGGCCTGCGTATCTGCCGCCCTCGCGCCCTTCACCATCGACGCTTTCGCGATATGCTCGCTCCCCGGGCCATGACAGCTTTCGCAATTCGTCCCGAAATCTTTCCAGGTCGTGTGATAACTGAGTTTCTCCAGGTCGAAATTCTTCTCCCCTCCGCTCACGTGGCACGAATAACAAGTCTTGTTCCACACTTCCATCGGATCTCCCGAACCCTCTTCCGGATTGCCGATATCCAGATCGAAGTCCCATTTCTTCCGCACGATGTCCCAGGTAGGCGGCAGCACCACGATGCTTCCATCAGGCAGTGTCGTGAGGTAGTGCTGAAATCGCTTCTCGCCGAGTGTGTAATCGATCCGGTGTTCCCACGGCTTGCCGGCCAGGCCGGACTCGGTGATGTAATAAGTGCCGTCGCGGAATTCAAGAAGATACGTCGATCCTTCCAAGACCACTTTCCCCTGCGCGAAATCTCCTTTCACGCTGCGGGGCGTCGCGGGCTGCATCATTTTGCTGTGCCGTGATTCCGACCACTTAACATTGATACCCGCATGGCACTTCGCGCATGCTTCCGCGCCCACGTATTCGCGGTTGGATTGCCCCCGAATCCGCGGGGCCACGCTCAACAACAGAATCAACCCCAGACCCTGTGGTAGAAATGTTCGGCTCAAAACGGACATCGCTCCGAATCTATCACAGGTCTCCTCCTTGGGAATTGCACGCCGATGGCGCTCGCAGTACTAGAACTCGTTTGTCCGGGCGGCGCTCCTTCTCCGTGGTTTGCATTCCGTGAATTTAAAATTTGTGTTGTTCCCGCGGTTAGATTCTCATTGACAAAGCTCGCTATCGGCAATATATAAGCCCCCATAGCCGAGTGGTGGGGACGCTGCTTCCAACTGCATTCGCTCAGAAATTGTTTTCGTTATCTTTCTGGCTTGGCAGTGCCTATAGCTGCTGGACTATTGTTTGTGGGGAGAGTTTGCTGGTCTCCTATGAAAGCCTGTAGCCAATATGGCGCAATGTATATCCGGTTGGGTGCAGGCGATATCAGCTTTAGATAATCTATAGAGCCCGTTCAGTTTATTTTTTTCGTGGGCAATGGTAGTTGGCTTGCATTTGTCTTCGCCATACGATTTTGTTGGTGGGTGCCTTTTTTAAAATTTCAGCTCGATGGTTTTGAACAGTTTGCACTTATTTATGTTTCACCGGTTCGATATGTTAAGGGCTCAAAATGCCCATCCAGGAGGTAGTTGAATGTCAAGTAAGCGAGTGGCTCTGCTCCTTGCTGCGCTGTTTTGTTTATTTGCAGTGACTCCGTCGTCTCTGTTTGCTCAGGCTGCTAGCACCGGCACCGTCGCCGGGACGGTTACGGACCCGTCCGGCGGGGCCGTTGTCGGTGCCACGGTCACGTTGACGGACACTTCCACGAATCTTTCGCGAACAGCCCAGACGAATGATACGGGCCGATACTTCTTCGCGAACGTGGTCCCCAGCACGTACAACGTCTCTGTCAGCAAGACCGGTTTTCGCGTGTCCAAGCTCGTCAACCAGCAGGTCACTGTTGGCTCGTCGCTGACCCTGAATATCGTGATGGAGCTTGGATCGGTTGCTGAAACCGTTGAAGTCACCGTCACCACCGGCGCCGAGCTCCAGACTCTGAACGCGACGGTCGGCAACGATATTAGCGGGAGCCTCCTTCAGAACTTGCCTTCCATTGGCAGAGACTCCTCCACCTTCGTGACATTGCAGCCTGGCGTCTCGCCGGACGGCAGCGTGGTGGCGCTGTGGTCGATCAGAGCACCTTCATGCTCGACGGCGGCCAGAATACAAACGACATGGACGGCAGCATGCAGGTTTACACGCCGAGCTTCGGCGGCGACCCAACGGGTGGAATCGTCTCAAACTCCGGTTGGCGGCGCCCCAACGGGTGTCATGCCGACCCCTCTCGACAGCGTCGAGGAATTTAAGGTCAATACTGCCAACCAAACAGCGGACTTCAATAGTTCCGCTGGCGCCCAGGTCCAGGTTGTTACCAAGCGCGGCACCAACTCTTGGCACGGCACTGCTTACGAGTATTATTTCGATAACAATCTGAATGCGAACACTTTTGACAACAACTTCACCGGAACTCCTTTGCCCAGCTATCACTACAACCGCTTCGGCGCTGCCGGCGGCGGTCCGATCATTCCGAAGAACATCCTCGGCGGGAAGACCTTCTTCTTTGCCAATTACGAGGGCTTCCGCTGGAACGGCAATTCGTCAACCTATGAAGCGGCCGTCCCTCAGCGCTGATATGCGCGACGGGATTCTGCACTTCGATGCCTGCAACGCTGCTTGTCAGGCCACCGGTGGCCCTGCACCTGTACCCACCACTTTCAACATGCGACGGGCATGAACTGCGGCGCCGGGCGCAACTGCCCCCTGCGATCCTCGCGGGCATCGGCGATCGACTCCCGTGGTCCAGCATATGTGGAACACGTATGAGCCGCTCGGAAATGACCCGTCTTGCGGAACCCTGCCTATTGGGCGTTCACGTCTGCGATGGCATCAACGAAGTCGGATTCAAGTCCAATATCTCGGTTCCCTACAGCTCCAATTTCGGAGTGGCCCGCATCGACCACGACTTCGGCTCGAAATTCCACTTCAACAGCCAGCTACCGCTATTACACCCTGCACCGCACGACGACCAGTCAGGTGGATATCGGTGGTTTCTTTCCTGGCGACACGTTGGGACAGCCGGCTTCCCGGTCCAACCGTCCGCAGCAGCCCTGGTACTTCGTCGCTGGTCTGACCATCAACGTCACTCCGAATACCACCAACGATTTGCATTTCAGCTACCTTCGCAACTATTGGGCGTGGAACGCCACTGGCGGTCCGCCGCAGTTCAGCCAGTTGGGTGGCGCTCTTGAGCCTTTTGGGGAGGCTTCCACTACGGCTCTGACTCCTTACAACGTGAACACCCAGAGCGTCCGCACGCGCTTCTGGGATGGGCAGGACAAGTTCCTTCGTGACGACTGGACCATGCTCAAGGGCAATCACGTCTTTACTTTTGGCGGCGCCTACCAGCGTAACTACGACTGGCATCAGCGCTCGGACAACGGCGGCGGTATCAATTACACCCCCACCTATCTGCTCGGCGATTCAAGCGGTGGTGGCACTGTGAGCTTTGCTGCATCCACTCCCACGGGTGTGAGCAGCGCAACGTGGGCTCGCGACTCTGCCGCCGTTCTTGGCATCGTCACCGACTCCCAAATCGCCTACACTCGGCAGGGGAACGACCTTAGTCTTAATCCCCCGCTTACCCATGCCGAAGACCAGAGTACCATTCCCTACTACAACGTCTATTTCAGCGATTCCTGGCATATAAAGCCGTCCTTCACCTTTACTTATGGCTTGGGCTGGACCCTCGAAATGCCGCCTACGGAAAAATTTGGCAGGCAGGTCGGACTCGTCGATGCCAGCGGTGCGCCGTTGGATTTGGGGACCTATCTCAAGCAGCGGGAAACGGCTGCTTTGGCTGGCCAGGTATACAATCCGCAAGTCGGCTTCGCCTTGGTCGGCAACACCGGCCCGGGCGAAAAGTATCCTTATAAACCTTACTATGGCTCGTTCAGTCCTCGCATAGCGGTGGCATGGAACCCCAATTTCACCGATGGCTGGATGGGTAAGTTGTTCGGCGGCAACAAGTCGGTCATCCGTGGCGGCTACAGCCGTATCTACGGCCGGCTGAACGGTGTGGATCTTGTCCTCGTGCCCTTGCTTGGTACGGGGCTCATCCAGGCCGTCTCGTGCACTAGCAACGTTATGCCTGGCGTCATTCCCGGAACTACCGGCCCCCAGTGCGGTACCCCGGCCGCTGGCCTAAGCGCCGCAAACGCATTCCGCATTGGGATCGACGGCAACAACGCACCGATTCCGGCGGCTTCCCCGACACTTCCCCAGCCGACTTTCCCGGGATACAATTCCGTCTCGGCCGCTGCCGGTGAAACACTCGACCCCAATTTCCGTCCTAACGTCGTGGATTCTTTTGACTTTACAATCCAGCGGCAGTTGGGCAACAAATTCCTGCTGGAAGTGGGATACATTGGCCGGAGAATCACCCATGAATATCAGCCCGTCAACATTAACTCCGTACCTTACATGATGACGCTCGGCGGGCAGACCTTTGCAAAAGCCTATGCTGCTGTTGAGACAGGTCTGGGTTGCGCCACTTCGTTTGCTGCTTGCGGCGCTTCGATTCCTCAACTGCAGACTGGTGAGACGCAAGCTCAACTAACGGCGGCTCAACTGGCCTATGCCAATGGCTTTGCACCCCAGGCATTTTTTGAGACGTCGCTCGCCGGCACGGGATATTGCAATGGCTTTTCAAGTTGCACGGCTGCCGTCGTCTACAATGAGGGCTAACGGGCAGCAACCTGACCAGCCAGTCTGTCTGGAATCCTGTGGAGCGATCTCGACAACGGTGGATTCAATTTCGCCCGCAGCATGATGAACACGCCTAATTCCCCACTGGCACCGCAATGGTTGCAGCGGGCAGCTCACCAGCGGCAACGGTGTGAATGCCAGCATCGGCCATGGCAACTACAACGGCGGATTCATTTCGTTCAAAATGACCAATTGGCACGGCATCACTCTCCAGGAAAACTTCACTTACAGCAAGGCTTTGGGAACGGGAGCTCTCGTCCAGGCCACCAGCGAGTACACGACAAACGATGCCTTCAACCTCAACAACGGCTATGGGTTGCAGAACTTCGATCGCAAATTTGTCTTCAACACCTTCGCCAATATCGAGGATCCTTGGTACAAGGGTCAGCAGGGCCTTATTGGACGCATCGCCGGTGGTTGGTCCATAGCGCCGGTTCTCGCCATTGGCAGCGGCCAGCCGCTCGGCTGCGGCACTTTTACGGATGCCCAATCCTTTGGCGCGGGTGATGGCCGCAGCTTCTTCACGACCGAAAACTGCATCCTCACCAAGGCGGCGTCCGGAGGCTCTGCTTCTCTCCATAACAACGCGGGCGCCGGGGCGTTCAATATCTTTGCGAACCCCACCGCCGTATTGGCCAGCCTCCGTCCCGCAATTTTGGGTCTCGACAATAACACCGGCGGCGTTGGCGTATTCCGCGGCCTGCCCTTATTGGAACGTGGATATGAGAATCGTCAAGGACATTCATTTCTTGAGCGCGTCAACCTCCAGTTCCAGTACGTCGTCACCAACGTTTTCAACCACCCGGTTTTCTTTGATCCGGCCGTTGGAGACGCACAGACCGGTCTTGGGGTTGATCCCACTCGACCCGGCTCATTCGGCGTTGTGAACTCCAGGGCAATAATCCCCGCGCAGATGCAGTTCGGTCTCCGCGTGAGCTTCTAACTTCTTCCGGCGAAGTCCCGCCGCAAAAAACGGGGAAGGCCACCAGGCCTTCCCCGTTTTTCTTTGTGTGCCGAGCATGTTCAACAGCTGGGAGGTGTAAGTCCTCTTCACAACCAGATGGAGGTGAAGTGATAGCGAAGCGCAAGGGCCGAACCGTGAGGTGAGGTCTGAAAGAAGCGTGGAGCAAAGACGCGAGCCGATGAACAAGAACTGGATGTGAGGCAGGCAGTGTTCGGGCGAGCTGGCAATTGGCAGCGAAGCCCCTATCCATCAAGGGTGTCAATTCCGGTTGAAAATTCCCCGTTGTACCGGTCGAAAATTCCCCACCCCTGAAGCTCATGAATGGGCCTCCTTGGCCTCGGACGGAGTGGAGCCCAGCGCCGTCTTTTGGCGCGTTTTGGGCGCAACGGAGTCCGAGGCCAAGGAACGAGCCGCGGCCTCCGCCTCCTCCCCTTCCTGTCCTCGCGGTGGTACCAGCCCGGCCTTGCGGCGGTCCTTCAGCCGGTAGCTCTCGCCCCGAATGTTGATGGTCGTCGAGTGATGCAGCAACCGGTCCAGGATCGCCGTCGCGATGATCGAATCGCCGAAGATCGAGCCCCAGTCCCCGTAGCTCTTGTTCGAGGTCAGGATGATGCTCCCGCGTTCGTACCGCGCGCTCACCAACTGGAAGAAAATCGTAGCTCCCAGATCGTCCAGCGGCAAGTAGCCCACTTCGTCGATCACCAACACCTTTGGCGCCAGGTACACGCGCATCCGGCGGTCCAGCCGGCCTTCGCGATACGCTCGCCCCAGGTCCGCCGCCAGATCGTGCGCGGTGATGAAGTATGCGCCCAGTCCCGAGCGGATCGCCTCTTCCGCCAGTGCCACGCTCAAATGCGTTTTTCCCACACCCGGTGGACCCAGCAAAATTACGTTGCTGGCTTCGTGGATAAACCGCAGCGAACGCAACTCCCGAATCTGCCGTTCATCGAGCGAAGGCTGAAAGCTGAAATCGAACTGCTCGAAGGTCTTCACAAAGGGGAAGTGCGCCAACTGCAGCCGTGCCCGCAGATAGCGCGTCCTTCGTGCTTCCACTTCACAGTTCAGTAGTTCGTCGAGAAAGTCCGCGTAGCTCGGCTCTTTCTTCGACGCCTGCTCCAGCAAGTTCTCCAGCCGGGCTTCCACCGCTTTCAATCCCAGCGTCTCCAGTGCCGTCTGCAATCGCTCGATGGGGGTGTTCATCGCCCACCTCCGTTGGCCACGCGCTCATACGCTGCCAACGAGCGCTTCTCCACCACCGGCGCGCTCTGCCGCAGGTGAATCAGGATCTTGCCTTCTGCTCTTCGCGCGCCCAGCGGAATCCCCTGATGATGCGGCGGAAACGTCAGCACGCTGTGTTTGCGCTGCGCTTTGCCGTGCATCGCGATCCGCTCGCGGCCCGTGCGGATATCCACTTCCTCCGCAATTTCCTGCACCCACACTTCCTGGCCCGCATACTGCCAGGGCACCGAATACCGGCTGCCCTGCCAGTCCACATACGCGTCCCGCGCCACTTTGCGCAACTCGCCATCCACGTAGGGATACGGCGGCTGTCCCACCAGCGGCTGCAAGCTGAACTGCTCGACATCCCAGCGCACCGCCACCTGCTCGTGTGTCGTTCCGTGCACGCGCTGGTTCGCTACGCCCCAAGTCCACTCACGCAGCTGCGCATTCAGATCGCTCAGGCTGCCGGGCTCGCGTCCTTGCAAGCCACACAGAAAATTCCGCCGCACGTACTTCACGCCCGCTTCCACTTTCCCTTTCGTCTGTGCTCGATACGGCCGGCACAGCCGCGGCGTGAAGCCCCAGTAGCGCGCGAAGTCCTGAAACACCGGATGCCAGACGATCTCGCCGCGCTCGTCCGTCCCCAGCCACACCGTCTTCATGCGGTCGTAGAGAATCTCTTCCGGCACGCCGCCAATCTCCCGGAACGCGGCTTCGTGCAGGCGCAGCAGCGTGCCTAGCTTTTGATCCAGCACCGCTTCCGCCACCATTCTCCGGCTGTAACCCAGCGTGAAGGTGAAGCCGTGCAGCTTCTGCTCCTGCCCGGCTATCTCCAGTGTGCCCAGATGCCCCCAGTCCACTTGTGCCTGCTTGCCCGCAGGCGTCTCGAAGCGCCGCACCGCCACCACGCGGGCCCCGCTGCGTTGCGGCCGCAACCAGTCGGTCAGAATCGTGTAGCCGCCCGCGTAGTTCCGCTCGCGCAGTTCCCGCAGCAGCACCCGCGCGTTCCACACGCCCGCGCGCAGCCGCTCCTCCAAATACGGCTTAAACGCGTCCAGCTTGCTCGGCTGCGCCGGGCGTGGGCCGTACTCCGGCACCACCCCTGCCGCCCGCATATACTTGCGTATCGTCTTGCGATCCCAGCCGGTCAGCTCGCTGATCGCTTGGATGCTCATCCCTTGCCGTTGCAGTTCGTTTAGTTCTTGCACGTCTCTCCCCCTTAACAAGTTTCGGAACCTCCTCCGTATGGAGTGGGCTCCGGTTTACCACGTCAAGGGGTGGGGAAAATTCAACCGGAACTATGGGGATTTTTGCACCGGCGCTGACAAGGGCACTGAATGTAAATCCGGCGGTTGTGCGTCGAAGGCGGTCGAACTTACCTCGGGAGATCTGCCGTAGGTCACGGATTCGTGACTGAGGGTGGAGCAAATCATCCTGATCCTGCGGCAGAAGTCAGCAGAGGGCGTAGTGTGTGCTGAGCAGCGCGTTGTTCAGGAGGGTTGAAGTCCCTCTGGCGCTCGGATGAGGGGCGCCATATCCGAAAGCGGGGGTAATGCCTCGCTGGCCGGAGAAGCAGTTGGTAGGACTCCGGAGGGCAGGGTGTCCATCGCGAGGTGGAATCCGAAGGGCATGAGGAGAAGTACCGGGCCGTAATCGATGGGGGCCACCCCGACGATGAACCGGTCGGCCAAAGGTGGGGCAAGGTCGAGCCTGCACTATGGAGGCGAAGGCGTTCTCATTCACCCACCGCACCAAGGTGTTTGCGGACGGCACGGTACGGAAGAACAGCGCGTGACCTCAGGAGGACTGGCAGGGTCTCCGGGTGGCACCGGAGTAAGCAGACCTATAAGCGGAAGCGAAATGGCGAGCGACGCTCGGTCAGTAGACGGACGGCTGAGTAGTACCTGAAGCGCGGCGAAAGCCGCGTGACCGAGAGATCGGCGACGGAAGTGGGTCGGGGAAGGCAGCCGGCGAAGACGGTGGGAGAGAGAGAGGAAGCCAGATGAGCAAGGGCGGGGAGGAGGATCAGTTCCATGAGTGAAAAACCCGTACATCCTCGACCGAGGAGACTGGCGGACTGGATCAACCCGACGGGTGCCAAGAAGGTCCATTCATTAATCGACAAGGTGTACAAGCGGAAGAACCTGGAGATGGCCTGGGATCGCGTCGAAGCCAACCGGGGTAGTGGAGGTGTGGATGGGCAGAGCCTGGAGGCTTTGGCCAGCAACTCGGTTCAGAACTGAATCGGTTGCAGACGGAGCTGAAAGAGGAAGCCTATCAGCCTCAACCGGTGCGGCAGGTGCAGATTCCGAAGGCGGGGAAGCCGGGAGAGTTTCGGACGCTGGGAATCCCGACGATTTATGATCGGGTATGCCAGCAAGCGTTGCTCAATCGGTTGGAACCGATCTTCGAGCCGGTATTCGATGATGCCAACTTCGGATATCGGCGAGGGCGATCGACGAAGGATGCCTTGCGCAAAGTGTGGAAGGAGATCGAGAGCGGACGGGAGTGGATTGTGGACGCCGACTTGAAGGACTTTTTCGGGTCGGTGGATCACGAAAAACTTCTTACGCTGGTGGCCCAACGAGTGGCGGACGGCCGGGTGCTGCGCCTGATCAAGGCGATGCTCAAGGCGGGAAGCTACGGCCAAGGGCGGCTCTTTCCGAGCGAGCGCGGGACTCCGCAAGGCGGGGTCGTCTCACCCTTGCTCAGTAACATTCTCCTGACGCCGTTTGATCGGGAGATGCGACGCAAGGGATATCAGCTTACGCGGTACGCGGACGACTGGGTGATCACCTGCAAGTCCGCGGCGGAGGCGCGAGCGGCGGTGGCCGCGGCTCTCCGAATCCTGAAACAGTTGGGCGTGGTAGCTCCATCCGCAGAAGACGCGGATCGTGCACGTCCAGCATGGCTTTGAGTTTCTGGGTTACAAGATCAAGCGCGGGAAAGCCCTGCGGCTTCCGGCGAGCAAGATCCGTAGCCAGGCGCGCTCGGGGGCGCTGTATGCGTATCCCCGGGAGAAGTCGATCCGTCGTTTCAAGGATCAGGTGCGGCAGCGGACCAAGCGTCGCGTGCCCTTGCGCACCCGCGGAGCTGATTGCCGAGTTGAATCCGGTTTTGCGGGGTTGGGGCGAGTACTACAAGCGCGCCCACGTCCGAAAGCTCTTCCACCAGCTCGACGGTTGGGTCCGACGACGCATCTGGTCGCATCGGTTCAAACGTTGGCGGAATGGCGGCTGGAAACAGCTGCCGGACGGCCAAGCTGTACGGCGAGTATGGGCTTGTCAACCTGGTTGGGCTAATTCCTTCGATTGCATCTGCTCGGAAGCAGTCTTCGTGAAAGCTGCATACGGGAAAACCGTACGTGCAGTTTGAGCGGCGGACGGAGGCCAGCGCGCAAGCGCGCCTCCTCCGACCCGACGTGTGCTGAGCAGCGCGTTGTTCAGGAAGGTTGAAGTCCTTCTGACACTCGGATGAGGAGGGCCATATCCAAAAGCGGGGGTAATGCCTCGCTGGCCGAAGAATGAAGTTAGTTCTTCGGAGGGCAGGGTGTCCATCGTGAGATGGAATCCGAAAGGCATGAGGAGAACTACCGGGCCGTAATCGATGGGGGCTACCCCGAAGATGAACCGGTCGGCCAAAGGTGGGGCAAGGTCGAGTCTGCACTATGGAGACGAAGGCGCTCTCATTCACCCACCGTACCAAGGTGTTTGCGGACGGCACGGTAGGGAAGAACAACACGTGACCTCAGGAGGACTGACAGAGTCTCCGGAGACACTCGGAGTAAACGGACCTATAAGCGAAAGCGAAGGGGTGAGTGAAGCTCTGTCAGTAGACGGACGGCTGTGTAGTACCTGAAGCGCGGCGAAAGCCACGTGACCGAGCCATCGGCAATCGAAATGGATTGGGGAAGGCAGCCGGCGAAGACGGTTGGAGAGAGAAAGAAAACCAGATGAGTAAGGGCGGGAAGGTGGAACAGTTCCATGAGTGAAATACCCGTACATTCTCGTCCGAGGAGACTGGTGGACTGGATCAACCCGACGGGGACAAAGAAGGTCCATTCATTGATCGACAAGGTGTACAAGCGGAAGAACTTGGAGATGGCCTGGGAGAGTGTACATGCCAACCGGGGTAGTGGAGGTGTAGACGGACAGACCCTTAACGGATTCGCAGAGCAACTCGATCAGCAGTTGAATCGATTGCAAAGCGAACTGCAAGGGGACAGCTATCAGCCTCAACCGGTGCGGCAGGTGCAAATCCCGAAGGCGGGCAAGCCGGGAGAGTATCGGATGCTTGGCATTCCCACGATTTATGACCGGGTCTGCCAGCAGGCGTTGCTCAACCGGTTGGAACCGATCTTCGAACCAGTATTCGACGAAGCGAACTTCGGATATCGGCGAGGGCGATCGACGAAGGACGCCCTGCGCAAGGTGTGGAAGGAGATACAAAGCGGGAGCGAGTGGATCGTAGACGCCGACCTGAAAGACTTTTTCGGGTCTGTGGATCACGAGAAACTTCTAACGCTGGTTGCCCAGCAAGTAGCGGACAGCCGAGTACTACGCCTAATTCAGGCAATGCTCAAAGCGGGAAGCTACGGTAAAGGGCGACTCTTTCCAAGTGAGCGCGGGACTCCGCAAGGTGGAGTGGTTACTCCTCGAACGCAAAAGATAACCATGCCTCTGGGAGGCTCCGGAAGAGTGAGAGCCCGTCGGGTGCGGCCCATTGGAATCGGGGCCGATTTGCGGAATCGGGATCGAGTGACGGATGGTTAGGCTGTCTGGGGCAACGAGAACCTCCTTCACCAGCAGCCGCAAAATCTGCTGGCGCTCACATACCTCTAATGTCTTAGCCCGCTCACGAACCTTAATTCGAAATCCGTCCAAGCTTTCGGCAAGTTGCAGGTAACGAGCCTGGTCCACGGCTGCCGTCTCGAGCGATTGTAGTTCCGATTCCACGGCCTGGGATTTCTTGTTTAGCTCCGGCATTCTTTGACGCAGTTGCGCCAAGCTGACCAGACTCTCCTGATAGGCTGTGATGAGTCGTGCGATGTTGTTTCCTAATCGCGCCTGTTCGCGGCGTAGGGTTTCGCTGCGTTGTCTTCGCGGATCGGTGTTCCGTGCGACCTCTTTTCGGCGGTCAATTTCAGCTTGAATCAGCGTCCCATTGTCTAACAAGCCGATGATCTGGTCCCATACGAACTGATCCAAGTAGTCTGATCGAACGGGACGGTTGGTGCACAACGCACCCTTGAAATGACGATACGCATCGGAACCGAGGCATCGATAGTAGTACAGCTTTCGTTTGGACGTTCGTGTGGAAGTTCGATAGAAGGCATAGCCGCACTGCTGGCATACCAGCATCCCTTGCAGCAGTGTCGGTTCGATCGTTCGGCGAGGAGAATGATGCTTATTCTTGGTTAACTGTTCTTGTGCCAGAGCAAATGTCTCTTCACTCACCAGAGCAGGCACGGCCACTTCGATCCAGTCCGCACGAGGCCGATCACGATGACAGTTGCTTCGGTGAGAGGAACCGTTCCGCTGGCGCAGTGGCCGCGTAATGCGCTGTCGTTCTGACTGTTCGGTTTTGCCGTAGCACGCTTTACCTTCGTAGGCCGGGTTGCGCAGCAATCCCCACACTGTCGATCGTTCCCAGCGAGTTTTTCCCGTTCTCGTCGAAATGCCTCGCTCATTCAACAAACGGGCAATCGCATTGATGCTAAACCGTTGTTGCGTGTAAATCGCAAACACCATTCGGACCACGTCTGCTTCGCTTTCTACTACTTCGTAGTACGCGGCGGAAGTGTCCGTCTTCCTTACATAGCGATAGCCGTAAGGAGCTCCCGATAACACATTCACCATTCCTTGTTGGGCTCTATGTCGTTTCCCTCGCCGGTGTCGTTCCGCGATCTGGGCACGCTCGTATTCCGCGATCATTCCCTGAAACTGAACCACCAGCTGGTCCTCAGGGCTGTCTCCCGAAGGCGACTTCAAATAGATAACGTCAACGCCACATCGCGAAAGCTCTTCGCTCAACAAGACCTGATAGGCGTACTTACGGCTGAGCCGGTCGGGTGAGTGGATCAACGCCGCGACAATCTGCCCTTGCGCTGCTAAATCACGAAGCGCCTCCAACCCCGGTCGCACCAAACTGGCGCCACTATACCCTTCGTCTTGAAACACCCACTCCGACGGAACGGCGTATCCGTGAGTCTGGGCGTATTCCACCAGTGCCGACGTCTGGCTGCCAATCGTGTGGCTTTCCTTCTGTCGGTCCGAGGAAACCCGTGCATAAATGGCTGCCGGCTTGTTCATTCGTCACCTCCTGAGCGGAATTCAGCGTCACTGATCCAACCGGCCGACGTATCTCTGGCACCAACAGTTGGTAGGCTTGTTCCAGTTTCCTGATGAGCAAACGATCGAATCGATATTCCAGCTGAACAGCGCGGCGGTCCGATGAGGCGCGCTTAGCCACGCCCTCTTCTCTGCTTCAGGACCGCCAGCAACGCCCGGCTGACAATTTCGCTTAGCGACAGACCGGTGGTGTTCGCGAACGAGCGCACTCGCCGCACCAACTCTTGGGATAGCTTCACGGTGAAAGCGACCTTGGTGTCGCCGATAGGAACTGGTTGCTTCAAACGGCGGGCCTGCTGCAGATATCGATAGGCTTGACGGGGGGAGACATTGCGGTCCTCTACCAACTGCGCTACCGCATCTGGCAGATGATCGAACCGCTGCAGCAGTTCGCGAGCATGGTTGAGGCGTTCGGCTTTTACGTTCGCGCTGGCGCGATCCATATGTCACAACTGTACAACCATATATGACACGATTCAAGCCAAGAATATCGCGCATCTACCGATACCTCAACACTCGGTCAAAACTGAAGTTATCTTTTGCGTTCGAGGAGTACTCTCGCCCGTGCTATCGAACATCGTACTCAACGAACTGGATCAGGAGCTGGAGCGACGCGGCCATCGGTTCACCAGATATGCGGATGACTGCAACATTTACGTCCGCAGTCGGCGAGCCGGTGAACGAGTGATGAGCAGCGTGACGCGACTCCTCACGACGAAGCTCAAGCTTCGAGTGAACAGCGAGAAGAGTGCGGTGGCTCGACCATGGGAACGGAAATTCCTGGGATTCAGCTTCACGAATCACAAGCCACCGAAGAGGCGCTTGGCGCCGAAAGCGGTGGCGCGGTTCAAGGAGCGAGTTCGGGAACTCACAAGCCGGACGCGGGGCATAAGCCTCGTCCGAATGGTCCATGACGTAGCGGAATATCTCCGCGGATGGATCGGTTACTTCGGACGATGCGAAACACCGGAAGTGCTCGCCAAGCTGGAGAAATGGCTCCGACGCCGACTTCGGTCGATGGTCTGGAAACAGTGGAAACGAGGAACTACGAGATATCGAGAGCTCCGCCAGCGCGGCATCGCTGCGCAGGACGCCGCGAAGACGGCGGGTAGCTCCGATGGACCGTGGCACCTTGCGAACACGCCAGCGCTGAAAATCGCTCTGTCCAACGCTTACTTCGCCTCGCTCGGACTTCCCGACCTCACGGCTCATGGTTAGTTCGACCCGCCGAACCGCCGGATGCGGACCCGCATGTCCGGTCGTGTGGCAGGGGCGAGTGGGCGACCGCTCCCCCTATGCCGATTGCAGGGACAGGAAAGCACTTGCCGTGCGGAGTCCTCCTCAACTGAACGAGAAATAACAAACAACGAACGACGTTAGCGGCGAGATTGTTCTCTCCCTGCGCCTTGAGTACGGGAGATGTGTGTCGTAAGGTACGGATTGTGAATTTCGCCACGGAGCCTACAGAATCGGGTCTGGAGAATTGGCATTCCCCCGCGAGGGAGAGCTAGGTGCCAACTATCGAACTGCTTCAGTCCCCGCATGCACCTGGTGTGAGTCCGGTCACGATTCACTATCGCGAGTTTGGGCATGGACGGCCGCTGGTTTTTCTGCACGGCGGCTGGGGCTATCGAATTTATGCGTTCAATAGGCAAATCGAAGCTTTCCAGAACGAATTCCGCATTTTGATTCCCGACCGGACAGGATACGGACGCTCGACACGAGTCGCGGGAGAGATGCCGCTCGATTTTCACCGAAGGGCCGCGGCGGAAACGCAGTTGTTTCTGGATGCGCTTGGAATCCGCAAGGCAATTCTATGGGGACACAGCGATGGAGCGGTTATCGCGGCGATGGCGGGGATCTCAGCGCCGGAGCGCTGCGAGAGTTTGATCCTGGAAGCGTTCCACTATCTTCGCCGAAAACCGGGGTCGCGGGCTTTCTTCGAGCGATTTGCGGCTCGGCCCGAAGACCTCGGGGAGGAAACGAAAGAGCTGCTCGCGGAAGATCACGGTGCGGCCGCCTGGCCACTGGTGCTGCGACGCAACTGCGGCGTATGGTTCCGGATCGCCGACAGCGTCCAGAGGCCGGATGAGGATTTGTACGACGGCAAGCTTGGAGAACTGAAGGTACCGACATTATTCCTGCACGGAAGCCTCGATCCGCGAACCGAGCCGGGGGAAATGGAGCTGGTTCAGAAGTCGCTGCCGCAAGCACGGATGAGGTTTATCGCGAACGGCAAGCATAGTCCCCACAGCGAAGAAACGGCTTATAAAGAGAGCAATGCGGTTGCAAGGGAATTTCTGGATGAAAGGTATTGAGGGCAGGCCGTTTCCTCTTGAAAATCAAAAATCGAAGAGGTAGCCGAGAATCATCCTGGCGATCAGAGTGATCTGTCGAGCCCGTGATTCCTGCGCCCAGGCCGAAATCGGCTTCATTATCTAGATCTAGCAAAAAGAGACCAAGGGGTTTCGTTCCCGCCAAAAAGCGGATACGGAGCATCCAAGTTTTCCTCAGATATCCAAAGTGCAACAGATTGCTAACTAATCTTTCATGTGCTAGAAACATGGTCCATCTGATGATTCCCTGGAGCTGTTAAGGCAATGAGATAGGACTGAGGAAGACGGCCCCGAAACGCGAGCGGAAAGACCCCTCTGCGGCGGCAAAACTTCTGTCTGTTGGTGCACTTGTTGCTGAAGGATTGAAAGATCAAGGAGATTTCTCAATGAAGAGGACTGTCGGAATTTATATTTCTGGTTGTGTGATGGCGCTGGCCGCAATTTTCCTGCTCGTACAGGGAGCGCGCGCCCAGTCAGCCGGTTCCGGGACCATTACCGGCACGATCACTGACCCGCAGGGTGCCGTCATCGCCGACGCCGCCGTCGTCATCACCAACACCGATACGGCAGCGGAACGCAACCTCACTACAAACGACGTCGGCACGTATGTCGCCGCCTTCTTACAGCCGGGCCGCTATACCGTCCGCGTTTCCAAGAGCGGCTTTTCCACTGTGGTCCGCGAGAATTTGAATCTTCAGGTTGGCCGCAGTCTAACCATTGATCTGACTCTCCCGGTTGCGGCCACCAAATCCACCGTCACCGTGACGGGCGAGGCCCCACTCATTGACCCGGACAAAACCGAGACCTCTCAAGTCGTCAGCCAGACGCTCATCCAGAATCTCCCCATCAATGGCCGTCGTTGGGACAGCTTCGTTTTACTCACACCAGGGGTTTCAAATGACGGCGGCTTTGGCCTCGTCAGTTACCGCGGTATTTCCGGACTTTACAACGAAAACTCCGTCGACGGCGCGAACAACAACCAAGCTTTCTTTTCGGAAGCGCGCGGCCGCACGCGCATCGCCTATGTGTACAGCATGGACACCATCAAGGAATTCCAGGTCAGCGCCAGCAACTACAGTGCTGAATTCGGCCAGGCTGCCGGCGGGGTCGTCAACGCCGTTACTAAATCCGGCACCAATTCCATCCACGGCGACTTGTTCTACTACCTGCGCTATCCCTCTCTCAACGCGCTCGACCCCATCAACAAAGCCAGCAGCATCGTGAATAACCAGCCCTTCACGCAGCCCGTCCACCAGCAGCAACAATTTGGCGGTAGCGTCGGCGGCCCCATCATTAAGGACAAGCTCTTCTATTTCCTAACCTACGACGGCTCCCGCAAGGTCTTTCCGATTACCTATACCACCAGCGGCGGCGCCAATCTCATTGCCGCGAATTGCCCCAGCGGTGCCACCCCCGCACAATGCAGCGCAGCCTTCGATTTTCTCCATTCGCTGCTCGGCAATTTCCCCCGCAATGGTAACCAGGACGTCTATTTCGCCAAGCTGGACTATCAGCTGAACCAAAAGAATCACCTCAGCGTGAATTTCAACTTTCAAAACTGGCGCTCGCCCAACGGCGTAATTACCTCCCCATCTCGTTTTAACGACTCCATCACCACCAATGGAAACGACCTTGTCCATAGCCGTTTTCTGGTCGCCGACTGGAATTCCACGATTTCCTCTTCCCTAGTCAATGATTTTCGTTTCCAGTGGGCTCGAGACCTCGAATTCGAAAGTCCTAATTTCTCCGGCCCTTCCGTCAGCGTTTCCGGCATCACCACGTATGGCATGCCCAATTTCCTACCTAGGCCCTCTTTCCCCGACGAGCATCGCTGGCAGTTCACCGATACGGTCTCCTATCTCCGCGGGCATCACACCCTTAAAGCGGGCGTTGACATCAGCCCTGTTCACGAGCTCCTCGTCAATCTCTTCCAGGGCGGCGGCGTTTACAGCTACACTGGCAGCTCCGCGACGGCACTCAGGAATTGGATTGCTGATAGCTATGGAGTGGCAGCTACGCCGGGTGATACATCGATCGGCAAGCATTACAATAGCTTCACCCAAGCCACAGACCCCATTACCGGGGTTGGCAAAGACGACTTTTGGAACACCGACGTCGGCTGGTTCGTAGAAGACTCTTGGAAATTCCGCCCGAATCTCACGCTGAATCTTGGCGTCCGCTATGATTTGCAGCTCATCCCCCAACCTCCGCGGCCAAACACTTCAACCCCGCTGCTTACCCAGTACACTTCGACCATCAACATCGATAAAAACAACTTTGCGCCGCGCATTGGCATCTCCTGGTCGCCCATTAAGGACACCGTCATTCGCGCGGGATACGGCATGTTCTTCGCCAAGACCACGAACAGCACCTTCTACACTGTCCGCGTCGAAAATGGCATCTTTCAGCAAACCGCCAGTTGCCGCTCCACGGATGCGTGCGCCCCGATTTTTCCAAACGTCATCTACGCTGCGCCTGGTCCGCCTCTCCAGGCTGCATTCGCGGGCGCGCTCGTTCCCCAGATCGTTGACACGAATCCGACGGCGGGTTCCTCGGTCAACCGCGGGCTTGCACCGGATTTTGTGAATCCGCTTGTTCACGAAGGCGAACTCGGCATTGAACACCAGTTGCCCGGCAACCTGAGCCTCTCTGCCACGTACCTCTTCAGCCGCGGCTTGCATCTGCCGCGCTTCATCGACACGAATCTTGCCCCGGCAACCGGCACGAAGACCTACGACGTCACCGATTCCACCGGTGCCACGCTGCAGCAAGTCACCGTACCCTTCTACACCGCGCGACTGGACAATCTGTCCGGTACCGTCCTAACCGGATTCAGCGACGTCAACTCCTGGTATCACGGCTTGGTCATCTCCGTTCGCAAGCCCTTCAGCAATGGCGTCGAGTTGCTCGCGAACTACACCCTGAGCAAGTCCATCGACAATGGTCAGGTCATCGGCACCAACGGCACCTTCAATGGCACCGATACACCGCTCGATCCTTTCAATCAGAAGCAGGAAAACGCACTCTCCGATCTTGACCAGCGCCAGCGCTTCGTAAGTAGCGTCTATTGGGTGCCTCCGTTTAAGAACATCCAGAATAAACCGGCGCGCCTGCTGCTCAATGGCTTCGCATTTGGCGGCATCGTAACCATCGCCTCCGCCAACCCCGTTACTGGATTCGTGAGCGGCGGGCCCTTTGGCGTGCCGGATGGTGGCGTAACCGGCGGAGAGGTAAGCAGCTTTGGTGGTTTCACCGGAGGCCGCGTGCCGTATGTTGGCCGCAACACCTTCTCTGGACCGACGACGCTTCGCACCGTGGACTTCCGCATCTCTCGCGACATTCCAATCCACGAAACTATTAAGCTCCAACTCGTCGGCGAGGCCTTCAATCTCTTCAACCACACCAACTTTACAAGCGTGCTGACCAACGCAGCCAACTTCACTGCTCGCTCGGCATCGGCAGCCAGCAGCTGCTACAACGTTGTTCACGCTAACGACTGCCTGGTTGCCAGAACGGACTTCCTGCGGCCCAGCGCCACGGGCAACAGCATCTATGGAGCTCGTCAGCTCCAGGTCTCCATCAAGCTCCTCTTCTGACGGCGACCTTACTCACTGCACTACTGAAAGACGGAAGAGGGGCGCCCAAGCTTAGGGCGCCCTTCTTATTTCAAGACGAAAAGCAATCGAACGGTGCGGAGGTCAGGCGTGGGGGTGGGATTTGTCGTAGATGTCCATGAGCTGGCGAATCGATGCGTGAGTATATTTTTGAGTGGTGGAGAGGGATTGGTGGCCGAGGAGTTCCTGGATGGCGCGAAGGTCGGCGCCATCGGCAAGGAGATGGGTTGCGAAGGCATGCCGCAGAGAGTGCGGGTGCAAGTCCCAATTGACGTTGACGAGGCGGACGTATTTCTTGACGATGCGGCCGACGGAGCGCTGCGTGAGACGGCGGCCGGCGTAATTGAGGAAGACGGCCTCGGTGTGAGGAGCGTCGCGGCGGCGGCGAGCAGCGGACGGTTGCAAGAGTAAGTGATCCCGAAGCGGCCAGTACTTATCGAGGGCGGTCTGGGCTTTCGAGCCATAAGGGACGATGCGTTCCTTATCGCCTTTGCCGCGGACACGAAGCATGCGCTCTTTTTGTTCAATATCGGCGAGATTGAGGCCGGTGAGTTCGCTGACACGAAGGCCAGCGGCGTAGAGCAATTCGATAAGGGCGCGGTCGCGGCGGAGGAGCAGACCCTCCTCTTCCAGTCTGGCAGATCCTGCGCGAGAGGATTTCGCCTTGGGCGTAGAAATTTGCCTGGGAGGTTTCTCGTCGTTGCCGGAGGCGGGGCCCATCTCCGCGAGCTGATTCAGAAAGCCGTTCATCTCCTCGGCGGTGAGGACAGAGGGAATGCGTTTGGGCAATTTGGGAGTGGGCACGAGGCGAGCGGGATTTTCAAGTAAGCGGCCTTCGCGAACGCAGTATTTGAAGAAGGAGCGGAGAGCGGCGAGTTTGCGGGCGATGGAACTTTTCTGGAGGCCGTGGTCATGCAAGTGGCCGACGAATTCGCGGATGGTGGTGTGGGTGATGCTGTTCAGAGCCGGCGGCTCGAGACCGGGTGGGGAGAGATAGGTTACGAACTGGGCGAGGTCCTTGCCATAGTTCGCGATGGTGTGAGGAGAGGAGTTCTTAACAGCGCTTAGATACTCAAGATATTTGGCGATGGCCGTTTTCATTTTGTGCCGCGGACGCTCCGGGACAATCCGGCTCGATCAGGAAATCATTACGTTTTGGCGCCAACGGGCGCGGCCTCTTCCTCAGCCGGTGCTTGCGCAGGAGCTTCGGGAGCGAGCTTTTCCCAGTCGCAACCTTCCTTCAGGCAGGCGTGGACCGTGCCGATTTTCGTTTTCTTCTCGACGATGAACGGCGCGCCGCATTTGGGGCACGGCTCGGCGATGGGCATGTAGGGCGTCGTGAAATCGCAATCGGGATAGCGCGAGCAGCCATAGAAAATGCGTGGACGTCCGCGGCCGCCTTTTCCGGCGCTGCCACGGCGGACGAACTCACCATCGTTGCACTTGGGACATTTGATGCCCAGCGTGATTGGACGCGTGTATTTGCACTTGGGATAACCAGAGCACCCGATGAATTCGCCGAAGCGTCCGTGTTTTTTGACGAGGCCGTTGCCGCAGAGAGTGCATTTTTCGTCGAGCGGCTCGTCGGGCTGCATGGACTTGCGTGTGCCCTCGACGAGACGGCGCGTGGTCTGGCAATCCGGATATCCCGAGCAGGCGAGGAACGGGCCGAATCTGCCAGCCTTGATGGTCATCTCCCTGCCGCAGTTGTGGCAATATTCGACTTTTGTCTCGCCGGGCGCGGCATCCGGCAGCGCAGGCGATAGATCCTGAATGAAATCACAATCCGGATAGCGTGAACATCCCAAGAAGAATCCCAAGCGGCTGATGCGCTCGAGCAATTCGCCCTCGCCGCACTTTTCGCACTTCTTGCCGGTGGGAATTCCCGCCTTGTAGGAAAGCATTTCGTCGCCGGCCTTATCGAGGTCGATGACAAATTTCTCCCAGAATTCCTTTACGGCATCGCGCCAGGGGAGCTTGCCTTCCTCGATTTCGTCGAGCTCTTCCTCGAGACGAGCCGTGAAAGTGACATCGAAAATGTCTTCAAAGCTCTTAACCAGCAGCACGCTTACGCGCTCGCCAAGCATGGTCGGAGAAAAGCGCCCCTGGTCCTTTGTTACGTATTCGCGCTCGACGATCACGGAGATGATGGAGGCATAGGTCGAA
Source organism: uncultured Acidobacteriota bacterium (assembly GCA_963824515.1). Taxonomy (GTDB): domain Bacteria; phylum Acidobacteriota; class Terriglobia; order Acidiferrales; family UBA7541; genus Acidiferrum. The sequence goes on along the minus strand of CAWGPN010000022.1, from coordinate 113,986 downwards.
GGACGGCCAATGCCCTTTTCCTCCAGCTCCTTTACGAGGGTCGCATCGTTGTAGCGAGGCGGCGGTTGCGTAAAGTGTTGATCGGGACGAATTTTATCCAGCTTCAGCGTCTGGCCTTCTTCAACGCGGGGCAGCGCATTGCCCTCGTCTTCCTCGCTCTTTTCATCGTCGGCGATATCGACAGCCGCCGTCTGATAAACGCTCAAATAGCCGGCGAATTTTTGCACCATGCCCGTCGCGCGGAAGGTGTAATCCCCCGCCGAAATGTCGATCGTGGTTTGATCGAAGACGGCGGGCATCATTTGCGAGGCCACGAATCTCTGCCAGATCAACTGGTACAGCTTGAATTGATCTTCTTTCAAATACTTCCGAACTTCTTCCGGGGTCCGTGAGACGTCCGTCGGGCGGACCGCTTCGTGCGCCTCCTGGGCATCCTTCTTGGATTTGTAGTAGTTGGGCTTCTCGGGCAAATAGGCCGAGCCAAATTTGGCCGGAATCAGTTCGCGGACTTGCGCGAGGGCATCCTGCGATACGTTTACAGAGTCCGTGCGCATGTAGGTGATCAGCGCGACGGAACCTTCGTCGCCCAGTTCCACGCCTTCATAGAGGCCTTGGGCCACGCGCATGGTGTTTTTTGCCGAGTAGCGGAGCCGGTTGTAGGAGGCCTGCTGCAGCTTCGACGTCGTGAAAGGTGGCGGCGGATTTCTCTTCTTTTCTCTTTGCGTGACGCTGGCAACCTGCCATTTTGCCTTGCTGACCGCGGCGACAATCTTATCGGCCGCTTCCTGGTTGGCGACTTCCAGCTCCTCGCCTTTGTATTTGAACAGTTTTGCTTCAAAGAGCGGCGGTTGTCCCGCATCCAGTGTTGCGTGGATACTCCAATATTCCTGGGGTACGAACGCGCGTATTTCCTGTTCGCGTTCAACGATCAATCGCAGGGCGACTGTCTGCACGCGGCCGGCGGAGAGCCCCCTGCGCACCTTGTCCCACAAGATCGGGGAAACTTTGTACCCGACGATGCGGTCCAAGACGCGGCGTGCTTGTTGGGCGTCCACGAGGTTGGAGTCTACCTTGCGCGGGTGCTCGAAAGCAGCGCGAATGGCTTTCGGCGTAATTTCATTGAAGGTGACGCGAAAGATCTTCTTGGGATCGATCGCAATCAAATCTTTTTTGGGAACCTCTTTGGACGGCTCGATGACCGGCGCTTCCGGCTTTGCAAACTTCTTCTTGAAACGCGAAACAGTAGGCTCCTGCTCTTCATACTTGGCAGGCTTGGACAGGACCATGGCTAGATGGGCCGAAATGGCTTCCCCTTCGCGATCCGGGTCGCCAGCCAGGTAGACGGCATCCGCAGTACTGGCCGCTTTCCGCAGATCGTTAATCACTTTGCCTTTGCCGCTGATAATTTGCAGCGTCGGCTCAAAAATATTCTCGTCATCCAGCTTTATAATCTTTCCGGCTGGTTTCTCTTTTGCTTTTGCGCTTTTCTTGCTTCCTTTTTTCAGCTTCGACCTTTTCTTCTTTTTTCCGTTGCCTTCCTCTTCGCCGGGCAGACGAATGCCGATGGTCTTCTTGGGCAGGTCCATCACGTGGCCAATGGAGGCCTTGACGAGGAAATTCCGCCCGAGGTACTTATTAATTGTCTTCGCCTTTGCAGGCGACTCAACGATCACAAGCGAACGAGCCATCTTGTCTTTGTAACCCCGTACTGTTCGGCTGGAAGGGCTGAGAGCGCGGCGTGTGTCCTTCTCGCTAACTTACAGGTAGATGCCGGCATCAGCCTCTGGGATACTTTCACAGTTTAGATGCGGGAGCGGAGGCAGGCGATTCTTGCCTTATCTGCCACTAAAACAACACCTTACTGAATTGCTCCCCCGGCGACTGCCGCACGATGCCTTTCATTTCCAGATCAAAAAGCGTAGCGAGAACCTCGGAAGAGTTCAAGCCGGATCTCTCGACGATATCATCAATGTGGGTGAGCGTCTCCGCGCTGAGCAACTCATAGACTTTCCGTTCGGAGGGATTTAAGGAGGCTTCCAGGAGCAGATTTCTCTGTTCGGCTTCGGGCTTTTCTGCTTTTACCAAGGCAGCGCGCACGGGCGTGGGCAGTTCCTCGATCACATCCTCGGCGTTGGTGACCAGCTTTGCGCCCTGTTTTATGAGCTGATTGGGCGCAAAGCTGACAGGCTGCGTTACATTTCCAGGGACGCCAAAGACTTCGCGGCCAAATTCCATCGCCAAGCGCGCGGTGATGAGCGAGCCGCTATATTGCGCGCCTTCGATGACGATGACGCCGAGAGGCATGCCGGCGACGATACGATTGCGAATCGGGAAATTTTCCGGGGCGGGATGGGTGCGCAGCGGAAATTCACTGATGATGGCGCCGCGCTCCAGGACTTTTTCGTAGAGCTTCTTGTTTTCCTTGGGGTAGCAGACGTCGATGCCGGTGCCGAGAACGCCGATGGCACGACCATTGGCAGTCATGGCGCCCTGGTGGCCAATGGCATCAATGCCTCGCGCCATGCCGCTTACGATGACCAGGCCGCGCGCGGCTAGATCGCGTCCGAGTTGCTCGGCCATCTGAGTGCCATAGAGCGTCGGTTTCCGCGTGCCAACGATGCTGAGGCATGGAAGATTGAGGACTTCTGCGATCGCCGCGGACGTAGAGCAAGACTGGCGGATCGTAGATTTGGAGCAGGCTCTGGGGGTAGAGCGGTTCTGTCCAGTTAATCAGGCAGCAGCGGTCGATATTGCGCGTGGCGGTCAGTTCCTTCTCGGCACGTTTGAAAGCCTCTTTCTTGGCGACGGCTTGTGCGACAAGAGTAGGCAGGCTGCATGCTTCGAGTTCGGGGAGCGGAGCGCGGAAAACCGCGTCCGGCGACCCGAAGCGCTTCAGGAGGCGAGCGGACAGACGAGAGGCAAGGCCGGGCGTGAGAGCCAGGGCGAGCCAGGAGAGGGATGCGTCTAGCTCCATCGCGGAATGAGCGTAGGCGCTAGATAACGGTAAAGTCAAGTTCTACTTACTGAATTACGGCGAAGGCCGTCGCGCGGCAGGGGCGGCCTCGTTCGCCTCTACGTGGGCTGTGCAGGGTCTTCGCGGAGGATTTCATCGAGCGTAGCGGCCAGGAGGTCCGCATCAGATTTCGAGAAGATCAGTGGCGGACGCAGCTTGATGACGTTGTGATGCGGGCCGTCCGTGCCAGCAAGGATGCCACGTTCGCGCAAGCGGTTGACGAGGTAAAAAGCCTGGCTGGGTGCGGGTTCGCGCGAGGCGCGATCCAGCACGAGGTCCAGTCCCAGGAAGAGTCCCGAGCCGCGCACATCGCCAATCAGCGAATATTTTTCTTGCAGAGTTTTGACCCGCGCCATGAGATGGCGCCCGACTCGAAGCGCATTTTCCTGCAGATGCTCCTCTTCGAGCACATCCAGAACGGCGAGTCCCGCGGCACACGCCACCGGATTGCCACCGAAAGTGCTGAAGAATTCCATGCCATTGTTGAAACTTGCAGCGATTTCCGGTGTCGTGACGACTGCTGCGAGGGGAAAGGCGTTTCCGATTGGTTTTCCAAGGACCACAATATCCGGGATCACGTTTTGTGTTTGGAATCCCCAGAAATGAGTGCCGAGGCGACCGAAGCCGACCTGCACTTCGTCGGCGATGCATACCCCGCCGGCGGCGCGAACGTGTTTGTAGGTTTGTTCGAGATATCCTGGCGGAAAAACAATTTGGCCGGCGACGCTCGGCAGCGTTTCGGCGATATATGCCGCGATGCCGCGGTCTTCCGCGCGCATTCTCTCTAGAAGTTGTGCGACGTGATGCGCGTATTTTGCTCCCGCGCCTGCATCGCTGCGGCGATAAGGGCCGCGATAATCGTCGGGAATGGGCGCGACATGGACCCAGGGTTTGCGGCCTCGGCCTCCGGGTCCGTCAAACTTGTAAGGGCTGATGTCGATGAGCGTGTTTGTGTGGCCGTGATAGGCGTGTTCGAGGACCATCACGTCCTCGCGTCCGGTGTGAGCGCGCGACAGGCGAAGAGCGAGTTCATTCGCTTCGCTGCCGGAGTTGACGAAATAGCAGACGCGCAGAGGCTCTGGAAGAAGACGCGTGAGGCGCTCGGCATAACGGATCACATTGTCGTGGAGGTAGCGAGTGTTAGTGTTGAGCAAAGCGATTTGCTCTTGCACGGCGCGGACCACACGCGGATGGCTGTGGCCGACGAGCGGGACGTTGTTGTACACGTCGAGGAAGGCACGGCCGGTGTCGTCGTAAAGGTATTGCATCCAGCCGCGGACAATTTTTAAAGGAAGCTGATACGAAATGCTGAGATTTTTGCCGAGCAATTTGCGGCGAGCGGAAAGAGTTTCTTCAGGGTTCGGCACTGCTTGTGGGAAGCGTTCGGAAGGAATGCCGAGTAGCAAGTTGGGATCGGGCGAAAGAGAAGTCCACACGCCGCGCTGGGAAGCGTAAGCAACGCCGGGAAAGTCCGAGCCCAAGTCCAGCAAATCCAAAATGATTTGGAAATGAAGATGAGGCGGCCAGCCGCCGTTTTCCTGTGCGCTGCCAATGCGGGCGAATTGCTTTCCCTGAGGGATGCGCTGGCCCACTTGGAGCGCATCGAAGGAGTCTCGCGCGAGGTGTCCGTAGAGCGTGAAGAATTCCAGGCTATCGCCCGTTTCGTGGCGAAGAATCACGAGCGGGCCGTAATCGAGCGGAGCGCCGTTGATCGCCACAGTGTGCACGACGCCGTCGAGAGGTGCGCGAATCGGCGTGCCGGGTGCGACAAATAGGTCGATACCGAGATGAATGGTGCGCCGCTCATCGGTGGGATTTTCGGTTGCTCTGAAAAGAGGCGAGGTGTAGAGCAATCGCGGTTCGTCGTAGCGGCCGATTCCGACGGACGCGTTGGCGCTCTTCAGAGCGCCAAAGATCGCTTCGGTGAGATTGGCTGTTTCCGAGGCGCGCGGATCAGCGCCGAGAAATTTGCTGCCGACGCTCAAATCAAAGACAACATTCTTAGCGGTGCGCAAATCGACATCGAGAATGGACGCCACACTATCCGTCTTGGACGCCAGCCACCGCTTTGCTTTTTCGCCTTGCGGCGCCGCGTGCAGACCGCAAGCATCGCGAAAGGCGTAGTGCGCGAATCTTGGATGAATCTTAGCCAGTTTTTCGAGCGCCTCCCACGCGGGAGCCTCGCTGACCGTCACGTAAGGATCATCGGGGACCAGGGATTTGCGATGCGCGGAATTCGTCACACTGACTGCGAGGCGCATCCCGATGAGCGGATAGAGAACGCTAAGTTCGGCTTCGGTGAGTGGAAAGGCGTCGTGATAACCAGCGACGACGAGGCAGGCGGCGGAGAGCGGCTCTTCTTCGCCCAACACTGCGTAGGCGGCCGCAATCGCGAGTTCGGAGACGGTAAGACCGTAGTGCATGTCTCCGAAATCGATAACGCTGACGACTTTTCGCGGCTGTGGCCACGGTGGGCTTACCAAGACGTTGTAATCGTTGGCGTCGCCATAAACGACGCTGCGACGCAACGAAGTCAGTGCCGGAATCACTTCCGACTCGTACAAGCCAAGAAACCGTTCGACGAGCGCGCGCCGCGCCGGATCGGCGATGTGCTGAAGATAGTCGCGAATCCACCCGGCGCGCGAGAAATCCCATTTCAATTCCCGGTCGGCGGCAGGGTGAGAAAAATCGGCCAGCGCAGTATCCAATCCGCCTAGAAATTGGCCGAGACTGCGCAGCAGTTCCGGACTGTGCGGATGGAGCTTGGCGAGGATCGTTCCGGACACGAAGGTGAGCAGCCAGACGAGGCGCTTCGTTCCATCGGATAGAGTAGCAAGCGTGAACGCGCTCCCTTCGGACGTTGGATAGACACGAGAAAGTGATAGCTGCGGCGCGCGCTTGGCCAAATGTTGCAGCGCCCTGCATTGCATATCGACGAAGGACTGCTCCCTCGCGGGATGCATGACTTTTAGAACAAATTCACGGCCATCCAACGCGGCGAGATGGAAATTATCGTCGTATTCGCCGGGAAGGGACTTGGCGGAGACATCGAGGCGGAATATTTCACGCGCCAGCCGGATGGCTTCCGATTCGGTGACCGGTTGGGCCACGCGCGCTTCGGGCATCATGCGGTGAATCTTATCTGCAAGAGCTGGCGCGCGTCCATCCTAGCCGAACATTCCAATACTGTGGGAGCCTTACGGACAGAAGCGCCGAGTTAAGTTCTCGGATGGCCTCGCACAATTCCGGCGTTACATTTCCTCGCGCGGGGATTGCACGGAGACCGGTCCGTTCACGGTGGAAAGCCGGATCATCGCCGGAGAAGCGCCAAACTCGATGCGGCGATCGTTGTCATCCCAGGTCTTTCGCGCGTTCTCGCAGATGCTTGCCCTACAGCTCATGGGAGAGAAGTTCCGCGATTGGACGACAAAGCTGGACTTGTAATCGGCCGGAACGGAAAGAGTCAGAGGACCATTCTGTGCATCGGCGGTGAGGCCGCTGCCATTCCAAGTCGTGCCTTTCAGATTGATGGAAATGGGGCCATTCTCCGTTTGAACGCGCACGTTGCCGCTGCTGCCGATGATGCTAATCGGGCCGTTGGTGGCTCGGACATCCGCCTCGCCGGAAAAATCGCGCAGGGTGATCGGACCATTGACGGCATGAGCCGTCAGTTTGCCGTCCATGTTGTAGAGAGAAAGGGGTCCATTAGCAGTCTCTACGTCGATTACGGCCGCCTTTGGCGCGCGAATAAGGAGATAGACGGTCCAGTCGCCCTCGTTGTCCGGTCCCGTCGTTGAGACTTCGCCATTCTGAATCGCGAGCTTGATCTGCGAAAGAATCCGCTCGGCGCTCCCGTCGTAGTCGGCGGCGGCCTTGCAGGCTGTTACGGAATATACGTCTTTGTCCCAGCCCTGCACTTGAACGCCGCCATTTTTGTGGGGATGTACGCGAAGCGTCGGTGCTTCAGCTTTCGTGACCGTGCGCTCTTCGGATTTCACGACGGCGTCCCTGTTGTCGAAGTTAATGTGTAGATCGGAGCAATCGGTGATGGGATGGCGATGTCCGTCCGAAATGCGTGACGAGTGATGGTCGCTCCAAGCGGGCGGGCTGGGTGGTTCGGCGGGGCTCGCCGGGATAGCAGGAACAGCAGGCATGGACGGAGCGGCGGGTGCCGCAGGAGATGCGGGCGATGCGGGCGTGGCTGCATCGAAGGAATCGGCCGGAGGAGAAGGGGGAACCGGCGATACTAACGATGGAGGCGCGGGCGGAGTTGGAGGCGTCAGCGCATCCTGTGCGCCGACTGTCGCTGACAGAGCGCAGAACCCGACGGTCACGGTTACCCAGAGCAGAAGAACCCTAAAGCGCAGTTTCATGGACAAACCCTCCCTAGCTTTATAGACGAACGATTCCCTCATCGGTCTGCTCAAAGTGCAGAAATTTTTATGAATAGTGGACCTGACTGTGGATTGCGCTCTTACCCCGAGGAGCGTAAGTTACCTGCGTGGAATCCGTTTGTTGGAGGTTCTCCATGTGTGTGACAAGCACTTTCGAGCGGCGCGGCGGCTTTGCGGCAGTTCATCCGGGCGATGAAATGAAGATCCTCGGTCTCAGCGCAGCGCGCCTAATCCTGGTGGCGGCCGCTCTGTTTGGTTGCATTCCCAGTGGCTGGGCGCAGACATCGACGCCTTTGCCGGAAGGGAGTGGAAAGGAAACTGTCCAGAAAGCCTGTGGTTCGTGCCACGCGCTCGCCACAGTGAGCAACGCGGGGCACACCCGTCAGGGGTGGAACTCTGTCGTGAACATGATGGTTAACCAGGGCGCGCCAGTGCCGAAAGAGCAGATGGCGACGGTCATCGAGTATTTGACGAAGAATTTTCCGGAGAAGCCCGCGCCAGAAGCGGTCGTGGTTCCCGGAAGCGTCGAGGTTTCTATTAAGGAATGGCAGGTGCCGACGCCCGGCTCGCGGCCGCATGATCCGGCTTATGCACCGGATGGCTCGGTTTGGTACACCGGACAGATGGCCAACGTGCTTGGACGATTCGACCCCAAGACGGAAAAGTTCAAGGAATACCGGTTGAAGACGCCAGATTCAGGCCCGCATGGATTGGTGCCGGATAAGGATGGGAATATCTGGTTTACAGCAAACTTCAAGGCGTACATTGGCAAGCTGGACCCGAGGACTGGAGAAGTTACGGAATATCCGATGCCGGATCCGAAAGCCCACGATCCCCACACGCTGGTTTTTGCGCCCAACGGAAACATCTATTTTACGGTGCAAGGCGGGAACATGGTCGGGAGATTGAATCCAAAAACGGGTGAAGTGAAGGTCGTCAGTTCATCGACGCCGAAGTCGAATCCCTACGGGATGGTGGTGAATTCGAAAGGCATCCCCTTCTTTGTGGAGTTTGGAAGCAACAAAGTGGCGAGCCTGGACCCCGATACATTGAGCATCCATGAGTACGTGTTGCCACATGTGGACTCAGGTCCACGGCGCGTGGCCATCACGCCCGATGACGTGATCTGGTACACGGATTATTCGCGCGGGTATCTTGGCCGGCTCGATCCAAAGACGGGCCAGGTCAGCGAATGGGCTTCTCCCGGCGGGCCACGCTCGAGGCCTTATGGAATCACTGCAGTGGGTGACATCCTGTGGTACAGCGAATCGAATACCAGGCCGAATACGGTTGTGCGATTTGATCCGCAGACGCAAAAATTCCAGACGTGGATCATCCCATCCGGGGGAGGCGTGGTGAGGAATATGGTCCACACACCAGAGGGCAATTTGTGGCTCGCCTGCAGCGGCGTGAACGGAATCGCCTTCGTCGAAGTGAAGAACGACGCGAAGATGTCTTCTCGCAACTGACGCGCGAGGCTTCGGAACTCCGCCTTTTCGGCGGACTAGAAATCCCAGTCGCAGTCCAGCATGCCCGTGCTGCCGATGGGCGGACCGTCGGGCGGTTCGACAGGTGGTGTGAGATTGATTTGCTTGGGATTTTTTTCGAAAAGCGCGATTTGTTGAGCAGCGAAGAAGGAATGCGCTTTGTCAGGAATCAGTGAATTGCTCTCCGCCGATGCGGTAAGCCAATCCTTCAATTCGTGAAGCTTCAGCGAAGCGATGGCGCGGACTTCGTCGCTGGCGTGATCGTTGGCGGAGAGCGCCATCAGGTCGTATAGCGCGACATTGTCGACGGTGTTGGCGATTTCCCCGTCATAGCCTTTGGGGTGCGGCGCCTTCCAGGTGGCGTTGAGAATCGTGTCGAGCACTTCCTCAAGGCCGGGATTTTCCGGATTGCGGGCGTGAAACTCGACGAGCCTGGCGGCGCGTTGGGGGTTGAAGAGAAACAGCAGCGTGTGCTGGGCGGCCGATTCCGCGGGCGCCAGCGCGTCGAACGCAGGGCTGGTATGGATCTTGAAAAGCTCACGGCCGCGAGGATATTCCGGCGGACGCGGCGGGATCATCTTCAACAAAGATTCGGGCAGCGCGAGCACATCTGGTTTGAGCGTGGCAAGCACAGCGGCGAGCGCGCGCCGCTGCTCGGCAGGCGCGACAATTTCCGTTGGAACCTCTCCATCGCCGCGCAAGGCAAACGTGTAATCCATTCCTCCTACCAGCTTGCTGGCGGCTTCCACCTGGTAGCGGTGCAACATATAGATAGGCGTGAGAACGTCTTCAATCGTGGCGAGCGGCGCGCCTTCGCGGATATTGTTTTCGCCAAAGCGGTGGAGCGCCGCCGCGCGAACCTGCATGAGACGATTCAGCTCGTCCACCGCATTCGAACCGCTATCCCAGAGATGCGCAACGCTGCTGGAAGAGCCGGCGGGGCGGGCATCCTGATCGGTGAGATAGCGAAGGCCGTGGCTGAAGGCATTATCGAGGATTTTATCGAGCGCGGCGTGCTCATCGGTGCCTGGTGGAAAGTCGCTGTAACCCCAAGTGATGGATACCTTGTCCCAAGCGCCGATGCCTTTGGCATAAGCGCCGGAGACGTCAGGTTTGCCGTCGGCATCGAGCTTCACAACGGGCGGCGGGTAATCCATCACCGAGGATCGGTCCACGGTGCTGGACGAATAGTTGTGCATCAGGCCCAGCGTGTGTCCGACTTCGTGCGCGGCAAGCTGGCGAAGCCGCGCGAGCGACATCTCCATCATTTCCGGCGATTCCGGCGCGCCCTTTCCGTAGGGAGCGAGCAGGCCTTCGGCGATCAGAAAATCCTGGCGCACGCGCAGCGAGCCGAGCGTGACATGTCCTTTGATGATCTCGCCGGTGCGCGGATCAATGACGCCTCCGCCATACGACCATCCGCGGGTGGATCGATGCACCCATTGGATCACGTTGTAGCGCAGATCCATGGGGTCGGCGCCTTCCGGCATCAGCTCGACGCGAAAAGCGTTCTTGTAGCCCGCGGCTTCAAACGCCTGGTTCCACCAACGAGCTCCTTCGAGAAGCGCGGAGCGAATCGGCTCCGGTGCTCCGCGATCGAGGTAATAGATGATGGGCTTGACCGGATCGCTCATCGCCGCTTTGGGATCTTTTTTCTCGAGGCGATGCCGAGCGATGAAGCGCTTCATAATGGGCTCGCTGACCGGCGTCGCATAGTCCATGTATTCAATTCCGAAAAAGCTGCTGCGCGGGTCGTACGCCCGCATCTTGTAGCCGGGCGGCGGAAGCTGCACGAAGGAATTATGCTCCCGAACGGTGATGGACTCGGGCGAAGGCGTGACCTCGCGCACCCAGGGCCCGGGGTCGTCGCCGGAAAAGGTGAGAGTGGCTTCGACTTCGGTGTTGAGAGGAAAGTTTTTGGTTCTTGGGAGATAGATGGCACAGCGCGAGGCATCCAGTTTGTACGAGCCCTGTTTTTCGCGGCGGAGAGTTTCGGGAATGCGATGCGTGTCGCGCAGAAAGAAATCGGTGGCGTCGACGAGCGCGTGGCCGTTTCCCCTCGGCGGCTCGTGAATCCCCAAAGGACCGATTCCGCGAAGGAATCGCGGACCGCGCGTCGTTCATCCGCATCGCTGGTTATCGCGCGATAACTGAGATTCTCTTCGACGAGCAAGACCTTCGGGCCGCTGCGTTCGAAGCGGACGATGGCCGTCCCGCCAAGCTGGCCGCGGTCGAGCCCGATGTCGTTCGATCCGATTCCCGCGGGAAGGCTGGTCTGGTAAAGGAAATCCTTGTTCCACTTGTCGATTTCCAGCCACAGCTTGCCCTGTTTGGCGTCCCAATAGAGATTGAAGTAGCCGGGCAGCTTTTCCATGGCCGCAGTTTTTTCGGCAATGGACGGTGTCTTGGCCGCATCCGGGCGAGCAGCGATACAAACCGCGGGCAGACAGAGCAAACAGAGCAGAAGGACATAACCCGGAACTTTCAGCATGTTTGGAGCCTCCAAATGGAAGGAATGTTTTACAACAAAAGACGTCTGGCGCGGAGGAAAATCCTGTCTGCTATACTTGGTTGAAATCGCGGGCGTCTCAAAAACGTGCAAAAACTTCGCATATCGGTTGTGCAATACCTGAATACGGCGCCGCTGGTTCGGGGCTTCACGCATGGGCCATACGCCGGAAAGTACGACCTTTCCTTCACCGTGCCATCGCAATGCGCGGAGGAACTCCGCAACGGGGCGGTGGATATCGCCATTATTCCGGCGATCGAGTATCAGCGTATTCCTGACCTGGTGGTCCTACCTGGCATCGCCATTGCTTCACAGAGCCGCGTGCGCAGCCTATTGCTCATCTCGAAGAAGCCGATCGGGGAGGTGCGCAGCATCGCGCTGGACCGCAGTTCGCGCAGCACGCAGGCCCTGACACGAATTCTGGCCGCCGAGCATTGGAAGATTGCTCCCAAGTTTTCCGAGGCAGAGCCCGATTTGCGAACGATGCTTGACCAAGCGGACGCGGCGCTGCTTATCGGCGACCCGGCCCTCCGAATCTCCATCGCCATCGAGAAAAAGAGCACGGTCAGTCCGGAAGGACGCGCGGTGTGCCGGGCCGCCACGCTGGGGATGACCGGCACAGAAATTCTTCATGTTTATGACGTCGTCGGAGAATGGCGCCGGATGACTGGGCTGCCTGCGGTGATGGCCTTCTGGGCTGGAAGGCGCGAGGTTGTCACCGCGGAAGTGCTGGAAGACTTTACGGCTTCTCGGGATTTTGGTCTGATCAGTATCGGCGATATCTGCACGGAATCGGCACGGGAACTGGAATTACCGCCCACGGAGCTGGAATCGTATCTGCGGCATAACATCGATTTTTACCTGAGTGAGGCGAGCCGGCGCGGACTGGAACGGTATTTTGATGACGCTGCAAGATTGGGATTGATCCCAGGCAACAAAAAGATTGAGTGGGCGTCGGCGGCAAAGCAAACGACCCGAGTAGCGGCGAAGCCGTAGCGGGCAGGATATATCGTGCCCCTACATCAGCCCTGATTAGGATTTAGAAGCACCGTTCCATAGAATGTGAAGCTTGAAAGGCGAAGGAACAACGTGGGACTGACCAAACAAGAAGCGCTGGACATGTTGCAAACGGACGACTTGGTGGGCATCGGCATGGCCGCGCACGAGATGCGCCTCAAGAAAAACGATCCGCGCGTCGCGACCTACCAGATCGACCGCAACATCAACTACACGAATTTCTGCACCGAGTATTGTTCCTTCTGCGCGTTTTACCGGCCGCTGGGCGCCAAAGACGGGTACATCCTTTCCTTCGAGACCATCTACGAAAAGATCGAGGAGATGCTCGAACTCGGCGGCACTGGCGTCTTGCTGCAAGGCGGTCTGCATCCCGACCTGCAAATCGGATACTACGAAAATTTGCTGCGCTCGCTCAAGCACGCTTTCCCGAAGTGCATCTGCACTGTTTTTCCGCCCCGGAAATTCTCTGCATCGCTGAGGTGAGCGAATTGAGCGTCGAGGACACCATCCGGCGCTTGATGGACGCGGGGTTGCAATCCATTCCCGGCGGTGGCGCGGAAATTCTCGACGACGAAATCCGCGGCAAAATTGCGCGCTTGAAATGCACCAGCGACGATTGGGAACGGGTTCACCGCATCGCGCATTCACTTGGTCTTCGCACAACGGCGACGATGATGTTCGGGTGCGGAGAAGAGCTTCGCCACCGCGTGAATCATCTCGAACGCCTGCGCCGCATTCAGGAAGACACCGGCGGATTCACGGCGTTCATCCCGTGGATGTTCGCGGCGGAAAATACGGCGCTTGGAAAAAAGGTCCAGGAAACGACGGCCGTCGATTATCTCAAAACACTGGCGGTGAGCCGCCTGTACCTAGACAATATCGACCACATCCAATCGAGCTGGCTCACGCCGGGCATAAAGGTCTGCCAGGTGGGCTTGCAGTTCGGAGCGGACGACGTCGGCAGCATTCTGATTGAAGAAAACGTCGTGTTCGCCGCCGGCGTGAGAAACCGCACCAATGAAAACGAGCTTCGCCGGATTATCTCCGATGCGGGATTTATTCCTGCGCAACGCGATACTCTCTATCGCTCCTACGCGCTGAAATAACTCCAAACGTATCAAACTGTTATTTTTGTGGGGTCGGCCGCCGCAACGGGCGAAGCACAATCTGCACTTCGGTGCCGTCGGGGAGGTCAATGTCTTCCAGCGGGTAGAGAATCCCGCTGCGGAATCGCGCCTGAATCCAGCGCGGCCCAGGCTTAGCGTCCGTCGCCGCGGCTTTCGTGGGCCCTCCGGCGGCGCTAGAGACGCCCGAGGTTTCGTCCAGCGCCTCGTTGGCAAGGGCGTCCGCCTCGCGGTTCTGCTCGCGATAGACGTGATCGATGCGGAACGATTCGAAGCCCAGGGACATTTTCTTCGCTCGCTCGAAAAGTGGCCGGAGATCCTCGCTTTTCACCTTGTATTGCCCTTGCATCTGCTTGACCATCAGTTCGGAATCGCTCTCGACCCGGAGCGCGCGAATGCCGTGCGACTCCGCGTAATCCAGTGCCGCGATCAGCCCGTAATATTCGGCGACGTTGTTTGTCATTCGCCCGATGTATTTTTTCAGCTTGGCGACCAGCTCTCCGTTGCCATCACGAATCACGACGCCATAGGAAGCCGGCCCCGGATTCCCGCGGGCGGCGCCATCTATATTGGCCTGATGAGCAGGTGTCACGGCATTTTGCTCCGCAGGCGAGTCCGCGAACAGTGCGGCGGAAACTCGAGGAGATTTTGGGCGAGGTGGCATCAGGAATGGTTGAAGGCGGAAGAAGCGGCGCGATCCGAACCGGAAGAAGGATCCGGCAAGGGAATCGGCTCAAGTGTGTACAGGATCAGTCCGCAGGACTCGCAGCGATAAATCTCTTCGTTGGGATCGCGGCGAAGCTCCTGCAAAATGTGCGGCAGCACGCGCATTCCGCAGCCCCGGCATTGTCCATCCCTGGCCTCGGCGAGGCCCGCGCCATGGTGGCGTTTGGCGATGCGCGTATAGAGCTCGCGCAGCTCATCCGGTATGGGAGCCAGCGCGCGTTCGCGTTCGGCCACCAGGGATTCGAGCTGCTTCTTTTTCTCGCCTTGTTGTGAGAGGATCTCTTTTCTTTCTTTGTTGACCGCGGTTTCGTCTTCCTTCAGATTGGCCTCGGCGTGCTTGACGCGCCGTTCGGCTTCTTCGCCTGACATCATCACTTCCAGTTCAGCGTCTTCTGCTTTTGCCACTTCCGCCTCGGCATTTGCAATCTCATGCTGCAATGCTTTGTAGGCTTCGTTGGTCTTGACGGCGCCGCTCTGGTCGCGATATTTTTTCGCGCGGTCCTTCCATTGCTGCACGTCCAGCTCGAATTTCTTGCGCTCTTTCTGGCTGCTGACGAGCCCCTCTTTGGCCGCGGCCACGGCGGCGCGCGCCCCGCTCAGTTTGGCGTCGGCTTCACGCACGCGTTTGGGAAGCGAATCCAGCTCCTCGTGCAGGGTCGCGATCAAGTGGTCGACGCGCTGCAGCTCGATCAGGTGCGGAATGGCGGAATGCATGGACCTGTAATACTAACACAGGGGGGACTCGGCGTTGGTTGCCGACCTCGCTGCGGTCGGGAACCGGCCGGGGCGCCGGAGCCTTGCTCATAAAGGACCATTTGGTGCGCAAGTTTATACTTGTCGCTGATTCATCCCAAGGAGGAAGAGTAATGCCGCACGTGCAAATTACCTGGGTGGAGGGCCGGACGCCGGAGATGAAGCGCAAGATCGCGGAACGAGTTACGACCGTGCTGATCGAAGAAGGACGGGCGAAACGCGAGAACATTCACGTGGCATTTCACGACGTCCCGGCGACGGATTACGCCGAAGCGGGAGTCCTCGTAGCCGATCAAAAGCGCACACCGTAATCCGGGTTATTGGATCTCGTGAACCTGCATGTTCTGGTCGATGGCCAGGGTGGGGTAGCGTATCGACGAACCCTCGGGGGCCGGCGCGTGCCGTGCCGTGGCGCTGAATTCGCCTCCCGAGCATTCGATCGAATACGAATAGCCGTCCCGTTCGGAACGCGACATGGAAAGGGAATTGGAGGAAATCAGTTCATCTAGCGTCGCGCAATGGCCATTCAATGCGATGTAACCGCGCTCCGCCTGGGCAATCTGCAAGAGATCCGTGCGGACCCCGGTGAGGCTGATGGCCTGCGTCGGCGCGGTGCCCTTGTCGGTCACGGGCATCTGCTTCAAATAGTATTCGTACACTCCCAATAGGAGGGCGCAGGCGACGAGGATCCCAACCATGGCTCGCATGATCCCATTTTCTTACCGGCTCCGCGGGCCTGCAAGAAGCTCGTGGGCATCCGTGCGGAAGGAGGCACTAGTCGGTCATGTCCTCGCGCATCCTCAACCAGGGATGTAGTGACTGCGCAATCTGCCATGGGTTTCCGATTGACAGTCTGAGTGCTCTCCGGTAACAACGGTAGATACCGCAGGTTCCAGTAATCTTTAGTAGGAGAGTCCCCGATGACGACGAAGTCCCCCGCCGCAGTTGGCTTGGCCCTTTTGCTTTCGCTGACGATCGCTATTCCTATAGACATGTCTGCCGCGCCCCAGACCACCAGACAAAGAGCTGGCGAAGTTTCTCGTTTGATCCCGGCAGTAACCATCGCCCGCGGGGCAAAAACCATCAACGCATCCGCGAAAACGGTGGTCGATTGGCAAGACCTCCTGAATACGAAAGCGGACGCCCGTGCGCGAGTGGCGCTGGATGACGGCTCCGTCCTGAACGTAGGGTCGGAATCTTCCGTCAAAGTCGTGAAACAGGACGTCGGAGCGCAGCAGACGGAGCTCGAACTGGCCTACGGCAAGCTCCGCACGCAAGCGCAGAAAATTACGAAACCCGACGGGAAGTTTGAAGTACATACCGCAGCTGGTGTTGCCGGTGTGGTAGGCACGGATTTTTACATGTCCTATGAAAACGACGTGATGAATGTGGTGGTGTATGAGGGAGTTGTGCGCGTCTGCAATCTCGCGGGAGTTTGCGTGCTAGTGAAGGCCGGCCAGTTCAGCAATGTGCGCCACGGCGATAATTCGTCTCCCACGCCGCCGTCGCAGGCCCCGCTGGATATGCTGGTTACGGCGGGCAAGGATACGGATGTAGGACCGGGGCCCGGCAGCGGTCTCGAAACCGCGTCGCACCTCGGCGGTCATGCGCTAGGGATTACCCTGGGCATCATGGCCGCTGTTCCGCTGGTGGTTCTCACCGTCATCGCAACGCACCACAGCAGCACACCTGTTGCTGCGCCACGGCCTGGCGTGTGTAATCCGCAGACCAATCCTCTGGGATGCGGCTAGGCGCTCCCGCCGCGGAGGATCCACGTCTTTTAGGTCGTGAGCGGATGCAACTCGAAGGCGGCAGTTGCCGTCGAACTAATGTCGCAAGAAATTTCATGGCTTTTGGCATTTTGTGACGTTGCCCGCGGTAGCGTACACTGAATGTTTTGCAGTGCCGTCTCAGTGCAAGTGAGGAAATCCTTGAATATCTCCGTCCGTTTTCACCTGAGTTGCATCTTGTGCGCTCTCGGCCTCGTGGCCTTGCTGACGCCGGCTGTGCCGAGCCTGGCACAGGCTGGCCCGCCGGATATCCCGGCGAAGAAATCTCCGCTTCTCGCCGTTCTTCATGCCGAGCTGGATCGCTCCATGAAGGCGTTTGCCGCCCAGGACCCGCCCGCTTACTACATCGGTTACACCGTCACGGATACGCAGAACGCAGCGGTCTCCGGCTCGAATGGTGCACTTCTCAACAGCAACGAAGCGCGAAGCCGTTGGCTGGAAGTCTCCGTCCGCACGGGCAGCTACAATCTGGACGACACGCACAAGGTCGGCCAGCGCGAGCAGACCAGCGCAGGCCCAGGCGTTGCCGGCCCGCTCGACGATGCTCCGGACGTCTTGCGGCGCGCTTTGTGGCTTGAGACCGACAAGCAATATCGTGCCGCGGCGCAAGCCTATATCAAGGTCAAGTCCAGCAAGGAAGTGAACGTCGATTCCACCGAAAACCGCGCTCCGGATTTTTCCCACGAGCAGCCGCACACCTACATCGGCGCGCACGTTTCTTTCACGCTGGACCGCAAGCCGTGGGAAGAGAAAGTCCGCGCATACACCGCGAGGTTTCGCGAGTCCGCAGCGGTCATCAATTCGATCGTTACCTTCACGGCCCAGGCCCAGAACGTTCTCCAGGTCAACAGCGAAGGTACGGAACTTCAATTCGGGCAAATCCGCTACCGCCTGGAATTGTTCATCCAAGGCAAGGCTCCGGACGGAATGGACATCGACCGCTACTACAATTTCGACTGGGTGAATCCCTCGGAGGCGCCGGACGACAAGACAGTTTTCGCCGCAGAAGAGACGATGCGCAAGGAGCTTGAAGGGCTCGTAGCTGCTCCGATCATCGATCCCTCGGTAGGGCCGGCGCTGCTTACAGGCCGCGCCGCGGCTGTTTTCTTCCATGAAGTCTTTGGCCACCGCGCCGAGGGCCACCGCCAAAAAGACGCGGCCGAAGGCCAGACTTTCGCGAAAAAAGTCGGCCAGCCGATCCTGCCCAGTTTCCTGAGCATTGTGGACGACACCACAAGGAAGAAGCTAGGCGACCAGGATCTGCTGGGCTACTACCAGTTCGACGATGAAGGCGTTCCGGCGCAGCACGTGACGCTCGTCGACCACGGAGTCCTGAAGAATTTCGAGATGTCGCGTCCGCCGCTGCTGGGCTTCCCCCATTCCAACGGGCACGGACGCCGCCAGCTTGGTGCAACGCCGGTTTCCCGCCAGGGCAATTTGATCGTCGAGAGCAGCAAGACTCTGACGAACGCGCGCCTTCGCGCAAAATTGATCGAGCTCATCAAGGAACAGGGAAAACCGTACGGCTTGCTGATTGACGACATCGCCGGCGGCTTTACCTTCACGGGCCGCGGGCAGCCGCAAGCGTTTCAGGTGTTACCTCTGGTCGTTTACAAGGTGTTTCCGAACGGCCGCCCGGATGAATTGGTCCGTGGCGTGGATATCGTTGGAACACCGCTGGCCGCGCTCACGAAGATCGTGGCCACGGGCGACACCACGGAAGTCTTCAACGGCTATTGCGGCGCCGAATCCGGCTCCGTCCCGGTTTCGGCTTCCTCGCCGGCCATTCTGACTTCGGAATTGGAAGTGCAAAAGAAACAGACTTCCACGGACCGGCCGCCAATCTTGCCGCCGCCGGCGCATGATCCTCTGGCGAAAGGAGGCCAGCAGTGAGGCGCTCACAGGCATTTGCGGGACTCACGATTCTCACTGTTGTACTCAGTTGCGGTTTTGTTGCACGCGCGCAAGCTCCCAGTGACAACGACCACACGTTGCAGGCGATGCAGGACGAAATGGCGCGCTCGAAAACGCGTCTCGAGCTGCAAATCCCGGGCTCCCCGCAGCCGCAACGTCCCTATTACGTCGAGTACCGCCTGCTGGATCTCGACGTGCGCGAAGTCGTCGCCGAATTTGGCGCTTTGGTCTCTTCGACCCACACGCGCAATCGATACATGGACGTGGAAGCGCGCATCGGCAGCTATAAGCAGGACAGCTCCAATTTCATCAGCGACGATGGTTTCCGCGGTTTTATCGGCCCCACCGGCTCCGTCGGAATCGATCGCGACTACAATTCCTTGCGCCAGGACCTGTGGATCGCCACCGACCAGGCTTTCAAGGAAGCGGTCGAGACCTACTCTCGCAAACAAGCTTATTTGAGCAGCCTCGCCCGTCCTTCCAACATCGACGATTTTTCAAGGGCCACTCCTTTGAAGCTCATTGAGCCACTGGTCGAGCCGGACTGGAGCAACCGCAATTGGGAACAGGAAGCCCGCGAAACCTCCGCCGCTCTCCGGGCGTTTCCGCAAATCTATGAATCGCGCGTGACCTATTATCTGGTTTATGCCACGGAGTATTTGTTGACCAGCGAGGGCACGGAAATCCGCATGAACCATTGTTACGCCGCTATTGAAGCTGGCATGAACACGCTTGCCGATGATGGTATGCAGGTCAACCACATGTACGCTACCTATGCCCCGAAGCCTGCCGATCTTCCGAGCGTGGACACGGTTCGCAAAGCGTTGAACGTAACCGGAACGGAACTAATGGCCATGCGTGCCGCGGAGCCGGCGCAGGATTACACCGGGCCCGTGCTCTTTGAAGCACGAGCGGCCGCTCCTCTTCTCGCTCAAGTGCTGACGCCGGCGATCAGCGGCGCTCGTCCGCCGGTCTCCTTTACTCCGGTCGTGGAGCAACTGCTCACCGGTCTGGGCGGAAGGAGCGACTGGGTCGGTCGAATGGGAGCGCGCGTTTTGCCCACGTCCGTTTCGCTAGTGGACGATCCGTCCGCGAAAGAGTTTCACGGCACACCGTTGCTAGGCGGTTATGCTATCGACGACGAAGGCGTCCGCGCGCAAAAAGTGACGATCGTTGATGACGGCATCGTCAAGCAGCTTCTCATGTCCCGGCGACCCGGGCCGGATTCGGACCAGTCCAACGGCCATGGCCGCTCGGCCTTCTTGAACGACGCCAAACCTACGATGAGCAACCTGTTTTTCACCTCCACGGACACTCTTTCGCCCGCCGATCTGAAGAAGAAGTTCCTCGACGAGTGCCGCTCGGAAAAATTGCCGTATTGCTTGGTGGTCCGGGAGATGGACAACCCCTCCATCAGTCTTCTTCACCGGGACGACTTTTCCGAACTGCTCGCCAGCTTCGGCGGCGGCGCCGGCACGGGTGACCGTCTGCCGCTCATCGTCTACAAAATCTATCCGGAAGACGGACGCGAAGAAATGGTTCGTGGAAGCCGCATTATCGGTCTGACCACCCGGGCGCTGCGAAGCCTCGACGGGATCGGCAACGACGATTTCGTTTATAACTACATGCAGAGCCAGGATGCGGGCTTCGCAGGAACCGCGCTTGGCGCTTTCGGCTCGGCGCAAAACGGCCTGCCGGCTTCCGTTGTGGCACCCTCGCTCCTCTTTGATGACCTCGATGTGCGCGGCGCCCGTGGCGAGCCCAAGCGTTTGCCGTTGCTTCCTCCTCCGCCGATGACCGCGGACTGACGGCGATTCTATTCAGGCTGACTTGCCTGCAAGGCTTGGAAACATGAAAGACCTGACCCGCCGCGGCTTCATATTTGGTACTGCGACCGTTGCCGCTTATGGACTGCTCCTCGGTGTTCAGCGCGCCTGCCAATTCGCGCTCGCCGATGACAAACCCGCGCCACACGATGCCGCCCTCGTGCAAATCGTGAAATTCGCGGATGACGGAACTCGCCTGGGTGTCCAGACTGTCGCCAAAATCAGCGAGAGCGACCCCGATTGGCGCAAGTCGCTAGGTTCCGATGCGTTTGATGTCACGCGCCGCGCCGACACCGAACGTCCCTTCAGCGGCGCCTACTACGACAACCACAGGCCAGGGCTTTACCGCTGCGTCTGCTGCGGCAACGCTCTCTTCAGCTCCGACACGAAATTCGATTCCGGCACGGGCTGGCCCAGTTTTTGGGCGCCCATCGCAAAGGAAAACATCTCCACAAAAATAGATTTGAGTTTTGGAATGCGCCGCGACGAAGTCACTTGCACCCTATGCGACGCTCATCTCGGCCACGTCTTCGACGACGGGCCCGCGCCCACCGGCCTGCGCTATTGCATGAACTCGCTGGCTCTGCGCTTTCTCCCGCGCGTCAATTCCTGAAATTCCTGGCGCTAGAAAGCGAGAGCAATGGGAGCCGCGCCCCGTTCTTTTTCTACTGCTTCACTTCTGCCAAGAGCCCTTCGTAATCATCGATGGACACGCGGTCGATCTTGCCCGGGATTGTGAAATCGAGCGGCTCGCTTGCGTGGGTCACCGCAAGCGTTCCCATTTTTACCGTCCTGGAGCCGATATGCGCATAGAGGGGAACGACATCCTTCCAGCTCTCTGGGACGCCGGTCCGCGTAATTTCGCCCTTGATGTGGGTTTTGCCGTCGGAGGTGGTTTCCACCGTCGAGTGAAACGTGTAGTGCGGTTCGCCCACTCCGTAGACGTACTGGTTGAAGAACCAGTCCATCTTGTGGTTGCCATCCAGGTCCATTCCTCGAGTCATGTGCTTTTCGACGATGCCCTTGAAATCTTCCGTCGAAGCAGCCTTATTGTCGAAAGTCTTGCAGTAGTCCTGCATCATCTCCTGGAATTGTAGGTCCGGGTCCTTTTCGTGAGGATTCATCATCTGCATCCGGAGCATCTGCAGGATGTAACCGCCCTTCGAATAAATCAGATTCTGGTAGGAGCTCGGATTGGTTATCGAAGAGCGAATCCGCTGTCCCATCCATATCGGTCCGAGCGCTTCCACCTCGTGTCCATAAATATCTTTGGTACGCAGCGTCTCTTTTTCCTTGCGCCAGCGGTTCAGATACTCCTTCACGTTCTCGCGGTACCCCACGTACAGATTGCCTGAAAATTCCGCAAATCCCTCGGAAAGCCACTGGTCATGGTAGCTCTTCCAGCCCACGCGATGTCCCCACCACTGGTGGGAAGTCTCATGGCCACGGAAGAAATCCGTCACCCCGGTCTGATCCTTGATGCCAATCGCATTCCTCTGCGTGGAATCCAGGAAAGATGCGGACCACAGATAGAGAAGTCCCGGCCATCCTTGCCCGTAGGTATAGCTGATGGGAAGGCTAGTCACAGAGAGGTGCTTGTAAGGGAAGGGGCCGAACCAGGCCGAGAAAACGCGTACGGCGTTCGCGACTTCCGTCCCCATGGTTTTGGCCATGATCGATGGCGACATCGAACCGACCGCGGCTTGCTGTTGCCCGGCGCCTTCCTCGAAATATCGCTGCACTTGCTCCATCACATCGTCGGGCTCGCGGTTGGCATAAATATCGATGGCCACGTTTCCGGCCTTATCGTTCGTGACCTTGTAGTCTCCGTAAGCGAAGCCTGCCACGGCCAGAGGCATCTCGCTTTTCCATGTCGAAACCCGCGTCTTCCCGTCGACGGTATCGCTTGTGTTCTCTCCCGTGGCTACCAGCACATCTTTCTTTGGGCTATGAAACGTCAGGTCGAAATCCGCCCGTGTTGAAAAGTTGTTCGGTCTCTCCGGATACCAGCCCGCGCTCTCGCAGAAGTAGTTTCCGGAGCCGGCCTTGACGATCGCGCGTTTTCCGCCATAGCGAAATTCGAGCGACAAAGGAGTTCCGGCGGCGAGAGGCTTGGCCAGAATCACCGCCACATAATCGCCGTAGGACTGGTAGCGGTCTTTTCCTTCCCGCGACTGGTAGAATGCCAGCGAGTTGTTGCTGGAATCCTTGATCGAATCGATGCGCAGATTGCCATCCAGATCGAATAGCAGCACGTTTTGGCCCGAAAGACGGGGCTCCAGAGCCAGGTCCGCGGTAGCATTCAGCATCGCCCCGGTGGTCACTTCGGTGTCGATTTTGTAGCTGCGGATGGCGAAGTCTTCCTTGGCCAACGGATCCTTCCAGGCATCCTCGCTCGTTCGGCCGCCCGCGGGAAAGCTCATCCAGATATCAAAAATCTTGACAGGGCCCACATTCGCCCAGCGGCCTATCGCGATATCTTCAGGATCCAGAGCATCATCGCGGACTTCCACCCAGCTCTTTTCCGATGTTTTCAGGTCCGCGAGGAAATACGCCGAGCGCGCGCGATCCGCGGACAAGATGCCTTGCAACATGCGTGGCATGGACGACTCGCCAAGGTCTTCGCGTTCCTTCAGGCGTTTGGCATAGAGATCGTCGGCCGCGGGGCCCGAGGCTTGCCATTTCACCTGCTTCGCAACCTCCTCGAGCAGACCGTCGGTAAAACTGAAAGTAGCCTCGGTGAACTCGGCGTCGAGCTTGTCTTGCTTGGTGAACAGTTGAAGCTGCTGAGCCTCCCGAGGATTTGGCGGGTCCACCTGCAAACGTCCCCTGCCGTGGAAGACCGCGCCAAAGACGACACCGTTCACCGGTTGAGTGAACTGAATCGTGCCGTCCACCAGCGTAAAGTGCACGCGATCGCGAACAATGTCGACATTTTCAGCGTGTGCCGATTTTGCCGGATCCATCGCCGGCCCGGAAAGCGCATTCCAAAGCGTTGCTGCTGGCGAATTAGCCGCCCCTTGTGCGAAACCGCACGGCGCCAAGAGAGAAATTCCAGAGAGAATTACGAACGCACTCCGGGAAAGTAAGTTCATGAGGTGGACTCCCGACACGCAGCGAAAAAGTACTCCTTCATAGCGGAAACGGCAAGTGCCCGTCGCAATACGCGTATGTGAACGTACACGTCCGCTGCATGGCACCTTCGCGCACGATTCTCTTGGGGCTTCGTTCGTCCGTCGCGCGCCCGGCCAAGACCCGTGCCGCAAGCACTCCCCCGGAATGCCGCCTTTCCATTCCTGGAATGCAGTTTCCCTCGATGTGCGGAAACTCACGGGACTTGAGGTAGTCTAATTGGACGGTCATGCCAGCCCGGCAAAACGAGGAAGCGCGCGAGAAGAGGACGGCGGCACTGCTGAGTGTCGGCTCCGCCGTGTTGCTCGTTTCGCTGAAAGCGTTTCTCGTCCTCCGCACGGGCAGCTTGGGCGTCCTCTCGGAGGCGCTGCACTCCGGCCTGGACCTGATCGCCGCGGTCATCACCTTTCTTTCCGTGCGCGTCTCGGATGAACCGGCTGACGAACGCCATCCTTACGGCCACGGCAAGTTCGAGAATTTTTCGGCATTCGTGGAAACCGGACTTCTGCTCCTCACCGCGCTCTATATCATTTACGAAGCCTTCAACCGCCTCTTCTTCCGCAGCGTGCAGATTCGCCCGAGCATCACCGCCATCCTGATATTGCTCGCCGCCCTGGCCATCGATCTAACCCGCGCCCGCGCCCTCAAAAACGTTGCGCGAAAATATTCCAGCGAAGCATTGGAAGCCGACGCGCTCCATTTTTCGACCGATGTGTGGAGCACCATTGTGGTCATCGTCGGAATCGGTCTTGTCTGGGCCGGCGAAGCCTGGAATCTGCCTTGGCTTGCCTATGCCGACGCTCTCGCGGGTCTCGCCGTTGCCGCCGTCATCATTTGGGTCGGCTCGCAACTTGGCCGGCGCACCATGGACGCCCTGCTGGATGTGGCTCCCAAAGGATTGCAACAGGAAATCGCGCGAGCCGTGGCCCGTATGGACGGCGTCCTGGACGTCGATCGCGTTCGCGTCCGCCGCGCCGGCAACCGGCATTTCGTGGATGCCACCGTCAGTGTGGCGCGCACTGCCAGTCTCGAACAGGTGCATGCCTTGAGCGACGCTATAGAAAAGCGCATCGGCGAGATTGTTCCCGCGGACGTCATGGTCCACGCCGAACCCCGCGCGCCGCAGGGTGAACATCTTTTTGAGGCCATTCGCGCCGTGGCGCAGCGCATGGGCTTGGCCATTCATGACGTGACGGCACTTCAGCACGATGGCCAACTTTTCATCGAGCTCCATCTGGAAGTCGACGAAAATTTGAGCCTCCGTGAGGCGCACCGCCAGGCCACGGAACTCGAGGATGAAGTTCGCAAGTTGCGGGATGGTTCGACGGACGTCACTATCCATATCGAGCCGCTCGGCCGTCACATTGCCACCCCCGATTCCGGCGAGGTCGAAATGAAACAACTAGCGCGGGCCATCGAGGTGTTTCTGAACAGGTTGCCTTCCGAGTTCGACGAACTCGAGAATTGCCACGACGTTCACGTGCGCCAGGTGGAGCACCACATCCTCGCTTCCTGCCATTGCATGATGCGCGGCGCGCTGCCGATTACCCAGGTGCACGATGTGACGGCCGCCCTGGAAGATCGCGTGAAGGAGAAATTTCCGCAAATCTATCGCGTCACGATCCATCCCGAGCCCCTGGAAGAAAAGTAGCCTGAAAAAAGCGGTCAGATTTTCTTCTGCTGGATCGTTTTGACGCTCCGCGTGAAGACCTGCCCCGCCAGCGCGAGGACCACCGGGAAGCACTCCAGGACGTAACGAGGTTCGGGTGTTTCAAGAGTAGTGAGGAATGCCGTGCGGAGCAGCATGTAACCTACCAGAAATGCGACGGTCAACTTTAGCGCGGAACTTGCTTGCCATAGCCGCCAGGCTCCCCATGCTGCCAGGCTCACATACAAGAGATTCAGCAGGAAGAATCCCACGGTGACGGATTGATCCACTCGGTCATTTTCCCAGGCGTTTGCTATGGGGAAGACGTCGCCGGAATAGGGCAGCAGTTCAATTCGTGGCGTGAACCAGATGACGAACGCTCGTGCAATCGGCAGCCACAGGTACGTGCGCAATGGGTGCCGCGCCGTCCGTTCGCGCGCCAACCGGCCAAACGCCGCATCTTCCTCGGGGGTCAGTATGGCGTCTTCGTTGTATTGTTCAAGGATCGCTCCCGTTCGCTCTTTCTCCTCCGGTGTATCGAAGGCCCGCGCCGGGATGTCGTCCAGGTTGATCACTTCTCCGTTCAGATTCCAGGAAACGAGATAGCAATCCTTCATCCGAAACAGCCATGTTCTCTCCCACGCCATGAAACCGTAAGGAACGATTTCGCCGGGCAAATTGGAATCCTTAGGCGCGAGAAATTGCACCTCATGGAGCGTAACTGCATTTCGCACGGCCCACGGCACCAGTGGGATGACGCAACCGATAGCGGATAGCGCCGCCAGTTGCGTCCAAAAAAGGAATCGCCGCCTTCTCCACCAAATATACGCGAGCAGAATCCAGCCGACAGCGAGCAGAAGCGGTGTTTCGGGTCGAAATAACGTTCCCATTCCGACCAACAAGCCGGCCGCAAACGCAAAGATCGACTCGGCATGCCTGGCGGCCCACAAAGGCTTGACCAGCAAGGCCCTGCCGCCATAAGCCGCCCACACCAGACCGATCAGTGCCACGAACCCTGCGGCAGTGAAAAAGTCCGCGAATACTTCCGTGAGTGGAACGGCTGCGTAGTTTGCCGTGAAGGGGCACAGGGCCGCCAGCCACAGCGTCACGATAAATACGCGTTTCCAGCTTGCCGGATTTGGCCTAAGTAGTACCAACAAAGCGGCCAACCCCGCTATAACCACGCAGGTGCTCAAATCCACCAATGCCTGCACTAACATGACGTAAATTCGCGCATCCGGACCCGTCCGTCCCGTAATCGCGTAAATAAGGGCCAAAAACGCGGGATAACCCGGGATGCGGAGGTCGACCGGCAGAATCCCTCCATTCACGTTCAAGCCGTAAATGTGGTGCTGAAGCCAGTTTGTGGCTAACTGCTCGTAAATCGGCGTATCCCCTGAATTTGCGGGAAAATTGAGCACGAAGAAGAGCCTCAGACAAAGGCCCGCGGCCAGTGCGGTGACAGGATGCGAGAAAATTCGCTTCATAACCGGAACGCATCTTACAATAGTACAGACGGAATCGCGCAGAAGGTCTAGGCTCGCCCACGGCCCAGCTCGCTGCCACACCGCCGGGTTGATTTTTGAGTAGTAGGCACTGATGAAAGAACGCGGACCTATCTTTTACGATGCGGAGCGCGCCCGATGGCGCCGCACTCGCCGTGTCATCGAAATCACGGGCGCCCTCCTGACGCTCTTGCTGGCTTATTTCTTCGTCAGCATTATTGCCAGCGTGGAGCTTCCCGGTGGTTTGCTTCCGAACATCAAGCCGGCGTTTCACGCCTTGAAGTCCAGAAAGAAAAAACCGCCACTGGTGCGCGAAGGCCGCAAGCGCCGGGTGGCCAACATCGGCAAGATCCCCCTGAGCTACGATCCTTTGCGCGCGGCCTTTTATGTCAGCTGGGATGCCAACAGCCTGGCCTCGCTCAAACAGCACTACAAGGATCTTGACCTGTTAATCCCCGAACAGTTGCACGGCGTTACGCCGGATGGCGCGCTCACGATTGTCGACTACCGCCATTACCAGACACGCGCCGTCAAAGCCACACCCGAACAGGCCATCTCCATCTTGCAGGCGGACGAACTCCACCAATGGTTGCACTCTCTCAATCCTGCCCCTGAACTGCCCATGATGGGCTTGCTCGATAACTATGACGGCACTTCTTGGCGCATCGCCGAGATGGCCGCTCTTCTCGCCAATCCAGCGGCCCGTCACACGCTCATTCAAAATGTCACCGAATTTGCCGTGAAAGCTCACCAGGCCGGCATCGTCGTGGACTTCGAGGAAGTTCCCGAGGAGAGCCAGGCGCACTTCCGTCAGTTCGCGGCCGAACTTGCCGCCTCCCTCCACGGCGTCGGTCTGAAGCTCATGATCGCTCTTCCCGCCCGCGACAACGACTACGATTACAAATTTTTCGGCAAACATTGCGACGCCATCATTCTCATGGATTACGACCAGCACTGGTTGACTTCACCCCCCGGCCCAATCGCGGCGCAGGATTGGTTCCTCGAAAATCTCCGGCAGGTCCGGGAGGTCGTGCCCGCCCAGAAAATCGTCGTGGGCATCGCCAACTATGCTTACGATTGGGGTGAAACCGATAAAAAAGGCGTCTGGTCCGGCGCCGCCTACAGCGTTCAGGAAGCGCTCCTCCACGCCTACGAATCGGAAACGGACGTCGAGTTCGATAGTGCTTCTCTCAATCCGCAGTACTCCTATTCCGACGAGGAGAATCACATCCACCGGGTCTGGATTCTCGATGCCGTAACGGCCTATAACCAGCTTCGCGCATGCGAGCGCATGGGTGTGCAGGGTACCGCTCTTTGGCGCATGGGCTCTTCCGATTCCTCCATCTGGCCGATCTGGGACGCTACTCGCCCCGATGACGCAGCCCGTCAAAAAATCAAAGTTATTCCCCCCGGGCCAGACTTGACCCTCGAGGGCAACGGCGATATCTGGCATTTCGCCGATACACCTAAATCCGGCCGTCGAAGCTTCACCTATGAACCCGCCAGCGACCTTTTCACCGACGAAAACTACGAAGAGTATCCACTCTCCTATGATATCGACCAGATCGGCGGCGTATCTCCGAAGAAGCTCGTTATTTCTTTCGATGATGGCCCCGATCCCCGCTGGACTCCCAAAATTCTGGATATCCTCAAGGAAAAACATGCCCCGGCCGTCTTTTTTGTCGTCGGCGAGGAGGCCAACCAGTATCCCGACCTTCTCAAGCGCGAGTACGCCGAAGGCAACGAAATCGGCAATCACACCTTTACTCATCCGCAGTTCGATCAAATTTCAAAAACTGAACTCAAGTGGCAGTTGAACCTGACGCAGCGCTTAATCGAAAGCACCATCGGGGTGAAGTCTATCCTTTTCCGTCCGCCCTACGGCATCGACCATCAGCCGGAATACGCCGAAGAAGTTGCTCAGCTTCCCTACGCGCAGGACATGGGCTATTTGATTGTCGGCCAGCGAGTAGATCCCGACGATTGGAGCACTTCCGACGGCAAGAACCAGATCCCCACGGAAGAAATCATCCAGAACGTTCTGGGACAGGTCACCAAGGGAAACATTATTCTTTTCCACGACGGCGGCGGCGAGCGCGCCCATACCGTCGCCGCGCTCCCGATCATCATCGACCGGCTTCGTGCCCGCGGTTATCAATTTGTCTCCATCGCCAATCTGATTGGAAAAACGCGTGCGGAAGTGATGCTTCCACTATCTCAGCAAGAGCGCTTTGCGGCCCGCGCGGACGGATTCATTTTCGCCATTTTTCAATGGTTCCGGTTTGCCATGGCCACCATCTTCATCGTTGGCATCGTGCTGGTCAGCGCCCGCGCGATTGTCATTGGCGTTCTGGCCCTCATCGAGAAACTCCGTCCCGACCACACCGTGATGCCGGTGCCGGAGCCCGCCGTCACCGTTCTGATTCCCGCTCACAACGAAGAAAGCGTCGTGGTCCAGACCATCACGTCCGTGCTTGCGTCCGATGTGGAGTCTCTCCACGTCATCGTCGTCAACGACGGCTCGACCGATAACACCGGCCCGCTGCTCGACGAAACTTTTGGACGTGAACCGCGCGTGCGCATCCTGCACCAGGTAAATCGCGGTAAGGCCGCCACCCTGCACCGCGCTTTGGCGGAAGCTACCACGGAAATCGTCGTCACCATTGATGCGGACACGGAAATCGAGCCGGACGCAATCCGCAAACTCCTGCGGCATTTTTCCGACCCCACCGTCGGTGCCGTCGCCGGAAACGTCAAAGTCGGCAATCGCTCCCTCTGGCTAACGCGCTGGCAGGCCCTTGAATACATCACCAGCCAGAACATGGAAAAGCGCGCTTTCGATCTTCTGAATTGCATAACCGTCGTGCCGGGTGCTCTCGGTGCCTGGCGAAAAGTGGCCATAGAAGCCGCCGGTGGATTCACCGCAGACACGGTGGCGGAAGATGCGGATTTGACCATCGGTATTCGTCGCCTCGGATGGCGCATCACCTACGAAGAAGAAGCTATCGCCTGGACCGAAGCGCCTGACACGGCCAGCGCCCTGATTCGCCAGCGATTCCGCTGGACCTTCGGTACCCTGCAATCCTTCTGGAAGCATGGCGACACCCTCGTGCGGCCAAAGTACGGCACCTTGGGCTGGATCGCCTTGCCGAATATCTTCGTCTTTCAGCTTGTGCTGCCGCTGATCTCCCCGGTGATCGACCTGCTCTTCTTCGGCTCCCTGCTTCTCTGGGGGCTGGCGCAATTCCGCATTACCAGGCTCCCCCAGCTCTGGACCGCCGCCGATGTCGAGAAATCCGTCCTTTTCTTCCTCGGCTTCTTGTTGATAGATGTGCTCACCTGTATGGTCGCGTTCGCCTTGGAGAAAAAAGAAGATTGGACGCTCCTTGTCCCTGTCCTTCTCCAACGTTTTTATTACCGCCAGCTCATGTATGTGGTTCTGTTCCGTTCCGTCAAGGAAGCAGTCAGGGGGCGTCCGGTGGGTTGGCGCGGTGTTGAGCCGGAGGCGCCCCGCACGACCGAGCCCGCCTTGCACGCCTAGCGCAGGCTGCTCACAAAACTTTGGGCTGTCCGTCTGAACTTCTAGGGAGCCACCAGTGTCTTTCGTTCTTACGCGTCGCAGATTCTTGGGATCTTCCGCCGCCGTCAGCGGCAGTCTGGTTCTTGCGTTCTATCTGCCTCGCGGTCTTTCGCCTGGAAAACATGGCTTTTCCGCTTCCAAGGAATTCACTCCCAACGCCTGGCTCGAAATTACGCCGGCCGGAGAAGTGAAGATTTGGTGCTCCAGATCTGAAATGGGCCAGGGTGTGCGCACCAGCCTCCCGATGATTCTTGCCGAAGAGCTCTGCTGCGACTGGAACAAGGTGAACGTGCTCGAAGCCGATCTCGATCCGAAGTATGGAGATCAGCTTACCGGAGGAAGCGGCAGCGTTCGCGGTTCCTACGACAACCTGCGAACGGCGGGCGCCGCGGCTCGGGAAATACTGCTTTCCGCTGCGGCCGGCGAGTGGAAAGTCCAACACGAAGAGTGTCGCGCTGAAAACAGCCTCATCACTCATGTACCCACGCATCGCAAGATTGCTTTTGAGCAGCTACTCTCTGCCGCCTCCGCACTTCCGCCTCCCACCGCTCCGCCACTAAAAAATATCAAGGATTTCAACCTTATTGGCAGACCCACCCCGCGAACCGATGCCTATGCCAAAGTCACAGGCGTGGCGAAGTTTGGGATCGATACGCACATTCCCGGAATGTTAATCGCCTCCATCGAGCGCTGTCCTGCCTATGGCGGCACGCCGCGCAGCTTCAATGCGCCCGAAGTGAAAGCTTTACCGGGCGTCCGCGCCGTCTTCGAAATTCCCGCGATTCACCTGACTCACCAGTTTGGTGAGACCTCTGGACCCGGCAGCCGCAATTACACTTGCTCTGGCGTCGCCGTTGTTGCGGATTCCACTTGGGCCGCCCTCGAGGCGCGCAAGCGCCTCAAGGTCGAATGGAATGAACCCGCCGGCATTCGCGAAAGTACGGCCAGCCTTCGTCAGAAAATGACGGAACTCGTTGCCAATCCCGGCTCCGTGATTCGAAACGATGGCGATTTCGACAAGGTTCACGAGTCTGCCGGCAAGAAAATCGAAGCGATCTACGAAGTGCCTTTCCTCGCTCACGCCACGATGGAGCCCGTCAATTGTACCGCGCACTTCCGCGATGGTGAGTGCGAGCTGTGGGCTCCCACCCAAATTCCCGACGCCGCTGCCGCTTCCGTTGCGCAAGCCCTTTCCATTCCCAAGGAGCGCGTCAAAGTTCACGTCACCTTTCTCGGCGGCGGATTTGGCCGCCGCCTCATCCAGGATTACGCCGTCGAAGCCGCTCTCGTTTCCCGCGCAGCCAACAAACCCGTCAAGATCATCTGGACTCGCGAGGACGACATTCGCCACGATTTCTATCGTCCCCCGGTCGTGCACTCCCTGCGCGCCGGGCTCGACGCCAAAGGCAACCTCATCTCCTGGAAACACCGCGCCTCTGCGCCTTCCATCGGAACGTTCTATAACGGCACGGGCATTTCGGCCCAGGCTGCTGCCGGAGTCGATTCGCTTGATTTTCCCGCCTTCTGTGTCCCAAATCTTCGCCTTGAATTCGCCGTTGCTGAGACTGGCATGCCGCTTGGCTATTGGCGCTCTGTTGACGACTCCGGGAATCAGTTCGTCCGTTCCTGCTTCCTCGACGAGGCCGCTCACGCTGCCGGCCGCGATCCCGTCGAATTTCTCCTCGCCGCGCTCGGACCAGCTCGCAAGATTGACCTCGGCCACGGCAATTCCGCTATCGATGTCGGCCGCCGCCGTCGCGTCGTCGAACTAGCCGCTGAGAAATCAGGCTGGAGTTCGCCTCTCTCGCCGGGAAAAGGCCGCGGTCTCGGTTTCATGTACGGTTGGGGCAGTTACGTCGCCCAGGTTGCGGAAGTTAGCTTTGACCGGAATCGAAAAACTCTCCACGTCGACCGCGTCGTCTGTGCCGTTGATTGCGGCGTGTGTATCAACCCGCTTGGCCTTGCCGCCCAGATGCAAAGCGCGATTAACTTCGGCCTTGCCCAGACGCTAATGAGCGAGATAACCGTTTCCAGTGGCCGCGTGGTCCAGGGCAACTTCAACGACTACGAAGTCCTCCGCATGAAAGACGCTCCTCCCGTTATCGATGTTCATATCGTTCGCAACTCCGAGCGGCCCGGCGGAGCAGGCGAAGTGGGAGTGCCCCCTATAGCTCCGGCCGTTTGCAATGCGATCTTCGCCGCGTCGGGTAAGCGCATCCGTCGCCTCCCCGTACGGGCCGCCGAACTGGCGTAGCGCCCGCTCCGCTTTTCCCCTCTCTTTGGTTTCCCCGCTTAGCTCTTCGCCACGCGTCATTTACCCCCTCTCCCTAAATCTCAATTGGTAGGGCATCGCCGTGATGTAAACTCTCACTCCATGGCTCTGGCAGAAGAATCCGCTTCCCTCAACTTGGTTCGCGGAGCAACAAAATACCTACCTCTGCGCGGGGCACGGTCGGCGAACGAGCTTCCATGCTTGCCCGGCTCTCGGCCCGTAGACTGGCTCCAAGCGTGAGTCAACGGCCATGACTACTCATTCGCAGTTCGCCGTCTATCCAAGTTTGCGCGACCAGTTGGTCCTCATCACCGGAGGAGCATCGGGCATCGGCGCTTCTCTCGTGGAGCATTTCGCTTCGCAGGGTTCCAGAGTCTTGTTCCTCGATATAGATCGAACCGCCGCCGAACGATTGGTCGCGGATCTTTCCACGAGATGCTCTCACCCGCCCGCTTTTGTGTCTTGCGATTTGACGGACATTAATGCGCTGCGCGCGGCGATCTCCGGGATTGAAGCGAACCACGGCGCGGTCCGCGTGCTCGTAAACAACGCGGGAAATGATGCACGCCATTCCACCGAAGACGTAACTCCGGACTATTGGGATCGCTGTATGGCCGTCAATCTGCGCCACCAATTCTTTGCGATGCAGGCAGTCATTCCGGCGATGAAGAAAATCTGCCAAGGGTCCATCATCAACTTGAGTTCGATCAGCTGGATCATTCCCTCAACTGGGTTGCCGGTGTACATTTCGGCGAAGGCCGCGATCGTCGGGCTTACGCGCACGCTTGCTCATGAACTGGGGCCACACAATATTCGCGTAAACTCCGTGCTTCCCGGCGCAATCCTCACCGAGCGCCAGAAAAAACTCTGGTTCACGGAGGAGTACCAGGCAGAGATTCTGCGCAATCAGGCGCTGAAGAGAATGATCCTGCCGGAGGAAGTGGCCCGGCTCGTCCTCTTTCTCGCTTCCGATGACAGCGCCGCAATTACGAATCAGAGTTACGTGATCGATGGCGGCTGGGTCTGAGAGTTTTTCCTGGACTTCGGTCCGCGAGGATCTTGAAAGTCATTCGGAATAGGAGGCGCTTATGAAGAAGCTGGATCAGAAACTCAATGAGCAATTCCCGCAGCAGCTCACCCGCCGAGGCCTGTTACAGGGCGCCTCCGCAGCCGCTCTCGCCGCAGCGATGGGTAGCATTTCGCTCCTCGAAGCGAGCGCGCCCAAACCCCCTACCGCACCTGTCAATTCTCCTCAGGCAGATAAGTCCAAAGTGTTCCCCGAAAAATTCTTCTGGGGATGTGCCACCGCGGGCCACCAAGTCGAAGGCAACAACACCAGCAGCGATTTCTGGACGCTTGAGCACCTGTCCGGAAGCTTTTTCAAGGAGCCTTCCGGCGACGCCTGCGACCACTATCATCTCTATCCGCAGGATGTCAGCATGCTCGCTGACCTCGGTTTCAACACCTACCGCTTTTCCCTGGAATGGGCGCGCATCGAGCCGGAAGAAGGCTTCTTCTCGAACGCCGAGCTCGAGCATTACCGTCGCATGCTGGCCGCCTGCCACGAACACAATTTAACAACTCTGCTTACCTATTCTCATTTCTCCGTCCCTCGATGGTTCGCGTTCAAGGGCGGCTGGCAGAATCCCGCGGCGCCGGATCTCTACGCCCGCTTCTGTGAACGTGCCACGAAACATTTGGGTGACCTTGTCGGTTATGCCTCCACGTTCAATGAACCCGATGTTCCCCAGCTTCTCGGTTGGTTCAACTTCCCCGTTCCCGGCGGCGGTAGCATCTCCGAAATGTTCCAAAAAGCCCTTTCCAACATCCGCACCCAACTGCACGCTCCTGACTTCGCTGATTTTTTCCTCGGCGATCCCCAACGTATTCGCGAAGGGCTCTTAGCCGCTCATCAGAAAGGCAAGCTCGCCATGAAATCGGTCCGGAGCGACATGCCTGTTGGCTTCAATCTCGCCATGAGCGACGATCAGCCTGCTCCTGCGAACAGTCATCTCGCCGAAAAGCGCGCTGACGTCTATGGCCCCTGGTTCGAAGCCGCAAAGCAATGTGACTATCTTGGCGTCCAGACCTATTCGCGTTCCATCGTTGCCGAGAAGGACTTGCCCCCTCCGCAAGGTGCCGAACTGACACAGACAGGGATGGAATTCTATCCCGAATGTGTGGAACACGTCGTTCGCTATGCCAGCAAGGAAGCTGGCGTTCCGATCATCGTTACCGAGAACGGTATCGCCACAGAGGACGACACTCGGCGCATCGAGTATCTCCTCCGCGCTTTGGCCGGCCTCAAGCGCGCCATCGACGATGGCGTGGACGTCCGCGGGTACGTCGCTTGGTCTTTGATGGACAATTTCGAGTGGATGTCCGGCTTCACTCCAAAGTTCGGAATCGTCGCCGTCGATCGAGCCACGCAACGCCGCACCATCAAGCCCAGCGGCGCCTTCCTTGGCAATATCGCCCGGAGGAATTCCTTGTGACTCCCAGTCCCTTCGGTCGCGCGGATGCATTCTTGCCGGTCTGGCTGATCAGAGCTTGCTCTCTGCGCCATATTTCGTAGATTTTCAATCAGTCCCCGGTTGTTGTACGATAGCGGTCTGTATTAGGAGGACCCCATGGCTATCACCTTCACTCTGAACGGAAAGCCCCAAACCGTGGACGTCAGCCCGGACATGCCGCTCCTGTGGGTTCTGCGAGACACTTTGAACATGACGGGGACGAAGTTTGGCTGCGGCATCATGCAGTGTGGTGCCTGCACCGTGCACATCAACGGAGAGGCCTCGCGCTCCTGCATGTTGCCCATCGCCAATGTTTCCGGAAAAAAAGTCACCACCATTGAAGGCCTTTCCGAGGACGGCAGCCATCCCGTCCAGAGAGCCTGGATTGAGGAAGACGTTCCCCAGTGCGGCTATTGCCAGTCCGGCCAGATTATGTCCGCGGTCGCGCTCCTCAAGAAGAAGCCGCATCCCAGCGATGCCGATATTGACGACGCCATGAGCGGCAACATCTGCCGCTGCGGCACCTACCAGCGCATCCGTAAGGCGATCCATCGCGCCGCAGGTACGAAGGCCTAAAAGCAACATCTGCGAGTCTCGCCAAAATCTGTAGCAGGAGTCAGGCCATGGCAATTCATCCCTCCGCCGAGCCTAAAATTCTGAACCGCCGCAGCTTCCTGAAAACGAGCGCCGCGGGCGGTGCGGTTCTGCTCATCGGTTTTCATCTCCCTGCGCACGCTTCTTCCGATCCCGCCCAAGCGCAGGAGAACCCGCCCATCAATCCCTTCAACGCATGGGTACGCATCACGCCGGACAATCGCGTCGCACTGATTCTCGCCAAGTCCGAAATGGGACAGGGCGTCATGACCGCCTTGCCCATGATTCTCGCGGAAGAACTCTGTCTCGAGTGGAGCAAGGTGCACGTCGAACAGGCCCCCACCAATCCCAAAATCTATGATCTCGGCACGGGTGGCAGCGGCAGCGTCGCAGGTTCCTGGCTCCCGTTGCGCCAGGCTGGCGCCGCGGCGCGCGAAATGCTCATCGCTGCCGCAGCGAAAAAGTGGGAAGTTGGCGCCGACACTTGCAAAGCGGAAAAGGGCTACGTCGTCCATGGCCATCCCGAACGCTCTTACACGTACGGCGAGCTCGTCGCCGACGCCTCGCAGCTCCCCATTCCGGATTTCAAGGAAGTTTCGCTCAAGAATCCCCGCAACTTCACCATCGTGGGCCACGACACACACCGCGTCGACGCCGCCGAAAAGTCCACCGGCACCGCAAAATTTGGCATCGATGCGCGCCCCGCTGGTCTCGTTTACGCGGTCATCGCGCGCTGCCCTGTTTTCTACGGAAAAGTCGCTTCCTTCGATCCCGCAAAAGCCAAAGCCGTCCATGGCGTCCTTGACGTCTTTCAGATCGAGACTAGCGGCAGAGGCGCCTCCACCAATGGCGGCGTTGCTGTTCTCGCCGATAGCTCCTGGGCCGCCATCCAGGGCCGCAAAGCACTCGAAGTGAAATGGGACGAAGGCGCGGCGGCCAACGAATCCACCGAAGAACTTCGCAATCAATGCGTCTCGAACGCCGCCAAGCCAGGCAAGCCTCTTCGCAACGACGGCGACGCCGATTCCGCTCTCGCTTCTGCTCCGAAAAAAGTCGAAGCCGTCTACGAGCTTCCTTTTGCTGCCCACGTCTGCATGGAGCCGATGAACTGCACCGTGCACATTCAAGCCGATCGCGCCGAAGCCTGGGTGCCCACGCAAGCTCCGCAGTGGGCCCAAGCCGTGATCGCAGAAGCCGCCAAGCTTCCTCCAGAAAAAGTGGAGGTGCATACCCTGCTCATGGGTGGCGGATTCGGCCGGCGCTATCAAGCCGATTTCGTTATGGAAGCCGCTCAGGTCGCCAAGAAAGCCGGCAAGCCAGTAATGGTTCTCTGGACCCGCGAAGACGACATGCATCACGACTTCTATCGTCCCTCCTCGTACCACAAGCTCCAGGGCGCCGTCGATGCAGACGGAAGTCTCGGCGCCTGGAAACATTTTCAGACGTCCACGTCCATCGCCGCCAAGTGGAGCCCAAAAGGGGAAGAAGACTCATGGCAAGGGCGAGTTCGGCACCGCCGCCACTATCCCCTACAGAACTCCCAATATCCGTCTCGAATACACTTTGGCGCATTCCAGCGCGCCGCGTGCCTGGTGGCGTTCCGTCGAGTCTTCCAGCACCGGTTTCGTCGTGGAAAGTTTTGTCGATGAACTGGCTGCCGCCGCGGGCCAGGACCCGCTCGAGTTCCGCCTGAAATTAATCGGTGACTCGCGCAGGATCCCGCAGTTCGAGGCGGGTCCGGACGACCCGCCGCTGAACACGGCCCGTACGAAAGCCGTCCTGCAACTTGCCGCTGAAAAAGCCGGCTGGGGCAAGCGGCTGCCGGAGGGCGAAGGCCGCGGCATCGCCACCTATTTCTCGTTTGACACTTACACCGCGGCCGTTGCCGAAGTTTCCCTCCGTCCGCGAGACTTGAAGATCAAGCGTCTTGTCTGCACCGTGGATTGCGGCCGCGTCGTCAATCCCAATGGTGTGCGTGCCCAAGTCGAAAGCGCCGTGATTTACGCGCTCACCGCCACGCTCAAAGACGCCATCACCGTTGACCACGGCCGCGTCGTACAATCCAATTTCAACGACTATCACATGCTCCGTATGAACGAAGCGCCGCCCATCGAAGTCTACTTGGTGGATAGCGACGAAAAGCCCACCGGCATTGGCGAGCCGACCGTCCCCGTAATTGCGCCCGCGCTCTGCAACGCCATTTTCAACGCCTCTCGCAACGCCAAAAAGGAAATCCGCATCCGCCGCTTGCCTATTCGCGCCGAAGACTTGGCATAACCTCGCGCTTCCGGCGCTCATCTGTTACCTTTCCCCTGTGATAGCGGCTCTCTCTCATGTCCCGGTGGCGGGAACTATCGGCATCATCACGCTCGGCATTTGGCTTCATCTCTTCTTCGGTCGCGGCTGGTTCTGGCGCGTAAGCAAGCTCAACGCGGATCAGTCTGCACTCGAAACACCGGGCGAATGGCCCAGTGTAAGCGCCGTGATCCCGGCGAGGAACGAAGCAGAAACCATCGGACAAGTGGTGGCCAGCATTGCGCGGCAAAATTATCCTGGGCCTTTTACCATTGTCATCGTGGATGATCACAGCGAGGATGCGACAGTCGGCCACGCCCGGCAGGCTGCCAACGAAAATTCCGCGGAGCAGCAAGTGAGGATTGTTAACGCTTCGGCGCTCCCGGCTGGATGGACGGGGAAACTATGGGCGCTGAATGAAGGAATATCTAACGCCGGAGTTTCACACAATCGTCCATCGCGCGAAGCGGTGCATGAACTTCCAACCTACTATTGGTTCACGGACGCGGACATCGTTCACGCTCCCGATACCCTTCGCCGACTCGTGGCTCGCGCTGAGTTGGAAAAGCTGGATCTCGCTTCCCTCATGGTCCTGCTGCACGCACAGACTCTTCCTGAACGAGCCCTGATTCCCGCCTTCCTCTATTTTTTTCTGATGCTCTATCCGCCGCGATGGATTGCGGATGAAGACCTCGGCATCGCGGGCGCCGCGGGCGGCTGCATTTTGCTGAAGCGGCAAGCGCTTGACCGCATCGGCGGGCTTGTGGCCATTCGCGGCGAAGTCATCGACGACTGCGCGCTCGCGAAAGCCATAAAGCAATCCGGCGGGCGGGTGTGGCTGGCTCTCACGCGAAAAAGCGAGAGCCTTCGCGTCTACGGAACGTGGAGCGAACTCCGCGACTTGATTGCGCGAACCGCCTTCACCCAGCTGCGTTACTCAACCCTCTTACTGGCGGGTGCACTTGCGGGGATGTTGCTGATTTACCTTGCCCCTGTGATTCTTTTATTCGCTCCTGATTCCACGGCCAGAATCCTCGGCGCAGCCGCCTGGGTCTTGATGACGCTATCATTCCTGCCGACATTGCGTTTCTACCGGCTCTCTCCGCTTTGGGCTCTGTTCTTACCGCTGACGGCGTTGTTTTATACCTACGCAACCTGGCTGTCTTCGATCCGTTATTGGATGGGCAAAGGCGGTTCGTGGAAGGGCCGCGCCCAGGCCCCGAAAAGTAGCTAGCGCGCAGCTGACCCCATGCTCTCGAAGCCGCTGGCCTCCCAGACCTCATTACCTGACGATCGCATTGCCCATGGGGACGGTGGAGCGTATATTGACGGGCGACTGGAGTCTCCAACGCCGGGTTGCCGGCGTTCATCAAGTTCATTAGGGGGGATTGTGGGAAAAGTGTTGGCGTTTGTGGCGTGTTTGCTTTTGCTGGCGGCGATGCCCCTACCGGCGCAGGCTCCGGGACTTACTGGGCTATACGCGCAGATCCGCGCGGAAGAGACGAATCATTCCAAAATCATGTGGATTATCCACGAAGTTGCCGACGTCCATGGCCCTCGGCTGACGGGCACGCCGAATTTGAAAGCCGCGGACGATTGGGCGATCGAGACGATGAAGTCCTGGGGCATGTCGAATACCCATTTGGAGCCGTGGACATTCCAGCCGCCAAGCGCGGCGACGCCCGTGCCCGGATGGGAAAATATGGAAATTTTGGCGGAGGCCGTTACCCCGTTCCACGGACAGTTGATGGTCGAACCGCTGGCGTGGACGCCGAGCACTGACGGAGTAATCACGGCGCAAGTTGTCCGGATTGATCCGCCGGGATTGGAGTTGCCGAGGGGCGGTTTCAACTTTTTCGGAGGCCCGCCGCCACCGCCGGAACCGAAATGGGCTGCACCTCCCATGCATGTGACGAAGCCGGCGGAGCCGAAGCAGCCAACCCAGGCGGAGCTCGATGCGTACTTGATTTCGGTGAAAGAGAAGGTTCGCGGAGCGATAGTGTTTGTTGGCAAGCATGTGGAGGTTGCCGAGGACATGAATCCGGCGCCGATGCGTCGTCCTGAAGACGAATGGAAGTCGCGATTCGACCCCAAGAATCCCCGGCCGTTCCACTTTCCGGAAAGGCCGAAGTTGCCGGAAGGGCAACTGACGCGCCAGGAAGTTTCGCGGCAGGTCGACCAATTCTTGGTAGATAACGGCGCTCTTGTGCGGGTGAACGATGCCGGGCGTGCCCATGGCGTCATCGTGGCGCAGCAAAACGGGACGTACGATTGGACTCGTGCCGTTCCCACTCTGGTGATGCGCAACGAAGACTATGGCCGGATTTCGCGCATCATGGACGACGGAACGCCCGTGTCGCTTCGCATCAATATTCAAAACAAGGAGTATCCCGAGGGCACCACGGCATACAACGCCATCGGAGAAATCCCCGGCACGGACAAGAAAGACGAGATCGTGATGCTCGGCGGTCACTACGATTCGTGGCATGACGCCACCGGCGCCACGGACAACGGCATCGGTGCTTCCATGATGCTCGAGGCGGTGCGAATCCTGACGGCCTTGCACATCAAGCCGCGGCGGACCATTCGCATCGCATTGTGGAGCGGCGAGGAAGAAGGACTGCTCGGTTCGCTCGCCTATGTGAAGCAGCACTTTGGCAGTTTTGAGGACCAAAAGCCGGAGTACGCGAAACTGGACGCCTATTTCAACATTGATTCCGGCACAGGCAAGCCGCGCGGCGCGGGCGTATTTGGGCCCGAGGGCGCCGCTGAGATGGTTCGTGACGCGATGATGCCTTTTGAAGATTGGGGATTCATGGGCGTCCTCAAAACCGACAGCCGAAGGACGGGCGGCACGGACAGCACTTCGTTTAATAATGCGGGATTGCCGGGAATCGGATTGGCCCAGGATCCATTCGATTACGGCTCCTTCACGCATCACACGAATCTCGACACCTACGAGCGGATTTATGAACAAGATGTGCGAGAAGGTGCGATCGAGATCGCCTCGGCGGTGTACGCCTTTGCCATGGCCGACGAAATGGTGCCGCGTTTCAAGGATGCGGAAATGCCAAAGCCGGTTCCAGAACCGGGGCCAGGTTCGGAAGCGGCGCCCGTGCGACACGTCCCCGCGAACTAGATCACCCTCGATCGAACCGGATTCGTGCACGCGGATTTGCGAACGCGTCTGCGGGCGCGGAACCGCGGGGGCACGTCTGAGCGCGATTCCTACTTCATGACCGAAAACGCGGCATGAAGTGTTGCGTCGGAGTTTCCTCC
The DNA here is from genome assembly GCA_963824515.1 of uncultured Acidobacteriota bacterium. Classification (GTDB taxonomy): domain Bacteria; phylum Acidobacteriota; class Terriglobia; order Acidiferrales; family UBA7541; genus Acidiferrum. The sequence goes on along the minus strand of CAWGPN010000022.1, from coordinate 72,615 downwards.
TGCCCAAACGTCGAAGGCTGCCGGCTCCTCGACCCAGGTTTTCCTGGCCGTACTCCAGTATGTCAGCTCATCCTTCCCCAGAGAGAAGTGCACGGTTTTCTTCTCGTGGGCGGCAAGGGTGATGCGTTCGAACCCTTTTAGCTCGCGGACGGGGCGCGAGTCGCTGCCGTACTGCTGATGAATGTATAGCTGAGCGACTTCATCGGCTGACGAGTTGCCCGTGTTTTCGACGTCCACTGAGACGTCGATGCTCTCGCCTGGCTTGATCTCGGTGCGGCTCAATTTCAAATTTGAAAAGTTGAAAGTGGAATAGCTGAGACCGTAGCCGAAGGGATAGAGCGGCGTGCTCTCTTCATCCCAGTAGCGCTTGCCCTCATCTTGCGGAGCTTGCGTCGTGTTGTGCGCGTAATACATCGGCACCTGGCCGACGTCGCGCGGCCAAGTGAAAGGAAGCTTGCCGCCGGGAACGGCGTCGCCGAAGAGGAGATTGGCCACGGCGTTGCCGCCTTGCGTGCCGGGATACCAGGCTTCGAGAATCGCGGGGACGTGTTCGGAGGCCCATTTGATGTTGAGAGGACGGCCGTTCAGGAGAACGAGCACGATCGGTTTGCCCGTTGCGGCGACGGCTTCGAGAAGCGCTTCTTCCTGCCCAGGCAAATCGAGCGATTCGCGCGAGGCTGCTTCTCCGCTCATGTTCTGCGCTTCTCCAAGAACGAGAATTGCGATGTCGGATGAACGCGCAAGGTCCACGGCTTTTGACATCTCGTCTTTTGCCTCTTGCGGCGTCCAGACAGGCGGCGCTTTTACATGAAAGATGGCGTCGAAGAAGGACGGAAACTTGCGGTGGATTTGGACGCCGGGAGCGTATCCGATTTCGGCCTGCGAGCCGAGCTTGTTGCGCAGGCCGGCAAGGACCGTTACCGTTTCCGGGAGATCTTCCTGGAACGTCCACGAGCCTAGGGTATCAATCTGCGAATCGGCTAGCGGGCCGATGACAGCGATCTTTTTGTAAGCACTCTTGCTGAGCGGAAGAAGGCTACCTTTATTTCGCAAAAGAACGGCTGTGCGTTCAGCAGTGAGGCGCTCGACGGTGCGATGTTCGGAAGCAGCGAGAATCTGATGCGCGCGGGCTACGTCGACGTAAGGATGATCGAAAAGGCCGAGCCGGATTTTCATCTCGAGGATGGGGCGGGCGGCCTCATCGATTTCCTGCTCCGTGATTTGGCCGCGCGCCACGGCAGTGGGCAAGCTTTTCGAATAAGCGGTAAAACCGATGGCCATCTCCATGTTGACCCCAGCCTTGAAGGCGTCGATCCCGGCATCGTAAACGTCCTTGGCGAAACCATGATTCTCAAGGCTTTTCACAGAATTGGCATCGCTGACGACGAAACCTTTGAAGCCCCACTGGTCGCGAAGGACGTCATGGAGAAGCCAGCGATTACCGGTGGCGGGGACGTCGTTGAGATCCAGGTAGGCGCTCATGGCCGAGCCGATGCCGGCTTTGACGGCGGCGTGAAAAGGAGCAAGGTAGACATTGTAGAGCTGAGAATCGGAAAGGTAAGCCTCGTCATAATCACGGCCTCCGATTGCCGCGCCATACCCCGCAAAGTGTTTCATGCAAGCAAGGAGGTGATCGGGCGCGCCAATGTAGTCGCCCTGGAAACCATGGACCTGTGCCACGGCCATGGCGGAGCCAAGATACGGATCTTCGCCCGCGCCTTCGACGATGCGGCCCCAGCGCGGGTCGCGCGCAATGTCCAGCATGGGAGCAAAGGCCCAATCAATACCGACGGAACGGGCTTCCATTGCCGCGACGGTCTGCGCCCGAGTGACGGCGGCGGGATCCCACGAAGCCGCCATGGCGATAGGCACGGGGAAAATCGTGCGGAAGCCATGAATGACGTCGAAGCCGAAGATGAGAGGAATGTGCAGGCGGGTGTTGTCTACGGCAAGATGCTGGAGGCGGTTGATTTCGGCGGGGTCCGTGACGAAGAGCAGCGAGCCGACCTGGCCTTTGGAGACCGCATCGTCAATGGCTTGCCCTCCGGCAAAATCGAAGAGCTGGCTAAGCTGGTCGATTTTTTCATCGAGCGTCATTTGCTTGAGCAGCGCGTCTGCGCGCTGGCGCACCGCAGCCTCGTCGGGGGGAGCGCTGGGACGAGATTTGGAGAACGCCAGAGGCACGGCGGAGAATGCAAGCGCGCATAAGAGGGCTTTCTTTGCGACAGTTCTGGCGAGGGTTCGACTGCCAATGGTATTCAAGAGTGGCCTCCGCAACGGACGCGTAATGCTATCGAAATTGCGGTCGGCGTGGGTAGTCGAAAAATCGAATAAGTAACGGCTGCATCCGGCAGTCTGGATAAGGGCGGAGGAATTTGGTATTCTGCGCAAGGCGAGGTACAGGGCTGTATCCCGAGATAAGGGAACGGCACCGGAGGCCACCATGAGCGTGTTTTCCCATTCGGGCGATGGCAAAATTACCGTGCCCGAACTGCTGCAGCGGAAATCTTCCGGTGCAGGTTCTCCAAACAATTCGAAGAAAATTACCTGCCTGACGGCGTACGACTATCCGACCGCGCGTCTCCTCGACGAAGCAGGTGTGGATGTGTTGCTTGTGGGCGATTCGCTGGGGATGGTCGTGCTGGGCTATGAGAGCACGCTCCCGGTTTCGATCGAAGAGATGCTGCACCACACTCGTGCGGTGAGGCGAGGTACGCGGCGGGCCCTGGTGGTCGCGGACATGCCGTACGGGAGTTATCACACCGACACCGGGGAATCGCTGCGCAATGCCGTGCGGTTCGTGAAAGAGGCTGGTGCGGAAGCGGTGAAGGTGGAAGGCGGCGAGCGGCGGCTGGAATTGATTGTGCGTTTGACGGAAGCGGAAATTCCGGTGATGGGGCACGTCGGATTGACGCCGCAATCGGTGAACGCGCTTGGTGGATACCGTGTGCAGGGCAAGACAACCGATGCGGCGGAGCAGTTGTTGCGCGATGCTCGTGCCGTGGAAGCGGCCGGAGCGTTTGCAGTGGTGCTGGAAGCGGTGCCACGGGAGTTGGCGGCGCAAATCACCCGCGAACTGCGGATTCCGACCATCGGCATCGGAGCGGGGCCGGATTGCGATGGACAAGTCCTGGTGATTCACGATTTACTGGGACTGACATTTGGGCAGACGCCGAAGTTTGCGCGGCAGTATGCAAACGTTGGAGAGATTATTTCCAAGGCCGCGCGCGAATTCTGCGAGGATGTCCGGGGAGGGACATTTCCTTCGGACGCAGAGTCGTATCATGCGACGCAGACGTTGAAAGAGGAGAAGGAAGCGCCAGTAAATACTGACGGCGATTGGTAGAAAAGCGAAAAGCAAGTTCCTCGCTGTGATCGAAATGACGACTTAGTTTTGCCGCCGGAGGCGACGATGACGCCGGAAGAGATGCGGGTACTGTACGACTACAACGCTTGGGCGAATCACCGATCGCTGGATGCTGCGGCAGGCTTGACGAACGAGCAGTTCACCAAACCAATGGGCTCGAGTTTCGGGTCAGTGCGCGACACGCTGGCGCACATCTGTGGAGCGGAATGGGTATGGCTGGAGCGGTTTCAGGGACGGTCTCCGGCCTCGCTGCCGGACTCAGCAGAGTGTGCAGATGTCGAAAGCCTGCGAACGAAATGGGCGGAGCAGGAAGCTCGGCTGCTGGCGTTCGTGGCGAAATTAACGCAGGAAGATTTGAACCGCGTCATGGAATACAAAACGCTAAAATTCGGCGTGTATCGGAATCCGCTGTGGCAGTCGATGCAGCACGTGGTGAACCATGGGACCTATCATCGCGGACAAGTTACGACGCTGCTGCGGCAACTTGGGGCCCAGCCGATCCTGACGGATCTGATGCACTACTACCGCGAACGCGCAACGGCGGCGAGCGCCTAGCCGGCAGGATGCCGGCGCTACCGTGGAAATAATCCGAACCATAGCCTGGATGAAGGAATACGCGCGAGCGGCGCGGGCGGAGGAGCTTGTCATCGGGTTGGTGCCAACGATGGGCGCGCTGCATGAAGGGCACACGGCGCTGGCAAAGCGGGCGCGGCAGGAATGCTCGCGCGTGATCGCCTCTGTGTTCGTGAATCCGAAGCAGTTTGGGCCGAAAGAGGATTACAAGAAATATCCGCGCGATCTCGAAAAAGACGCGGCAGAACTCGCGGCTGTCGGAGTTGATGCGCTTTTTGCGCCCGAAGCCGCGGATGTGTACCCCGACGGATTTCGAACTTACGTGAATGTCGAAGGCATCAGTGAGCGGCTGGAAGGGCGGTCGCGGCCGGGACATTTTCGCGGCGTGGCCACCGTGGTGCTGAAACTGTTTGAGATCGTGCAGCCACACTTCGCTTACTTCGGGAGAAAGGATGCGCAGCAGGTGCGCATCATCAGCGAGATGGCGCGCGACTTGAATTTGGACACGGAAATCGTGGTTTGCCCAATCGTGCGGGAGGCGGATGGACTGGCGCTCTCTTCGCGGAATGCGTATTTGAGCGCAGAAGAGCGGAAGGCCGCGAGGGTTTTGCATCGAGCGCTGGAAGCCGCGCGAGACGAGCTGACGGCTGGCGTTAGAGACGCGCTACAACTGCAAACCGTGATGCGGCGAGTGATCGAGACGGAGCCACTGGCGCTGGCGGATTACGCGGAGATTGTCAGCGCGGAGACGTTTGAGCCGGTGGTGCGCGTGGCGCGGCCGTGCTATGCGGTGCTGGCGGTGTTCATCGGCAAAACGCGGCTCATCGACAATCTGCTGATCGAGCCGGTAGATAACGGATCAGAAGAGTTCTCGTTTCACCTCTGAAAGCCGACCATTTCGGGATACGCAAAAATCGAAGAGAGTCATCCTCAGAAGGATGACCCTGCATTATTTTTTGGAGGCTTCCGCGAGAACTTCAGCGGCGTGGCCTTTGGCGCTGACCTTGTCCCAGTATTTCTCGATTTTGCCGTCCGGGCCGATTAAAAAAGTGCTGCGGATGATTCCGAGAAAGGATTTGCCGAGGAACTTTTTCATGCGGCGGACGCTGTAAGCTTCGATCGCTTCAAAGTCAGGATCGCTCAATAGATCGAAGTTGAGTTTGTATTTGGCCTTGAAGGCAGCCTGGGCTTTTACGGAGTCGCCGCTCGCGCCGAGGATGACGACACCGAGCTTATCGAATTGCTTCTTTGCGTCGCGAAACTCGGACGCTTCGACGGTTCAACCGGGTGTATCGGCTTTCGGGAAGAAAAAGAGGACGACGCGCTTGTCGCGAAGGTCGGAAAGCGAGACGTCAACGCCGGAGTCGTTTTTCAAGCGAAATGCAGGGGCTTTGTCGCCAGGTTTCAGCATGTGTTCACCAAATCCGAGAGATGCCGGTCTAAAGACCGGCCACTACAAAACCGGAGAGCGCGCCTGAGTACGTTCATGAGAGCAGTTTCCGCAAGATGTCGTTGACGGCCTGGGGGTTGGCTTGGCCGCGGGTGGCGCGCATGACCTGCCCGACAAAAAACTTAAAAACGCCTTCGTTGCCGGATTTGAACTTGGCGACGTTCTCCGGATTCTTATCGATGATTTCGCGGGCGGCCTGCTCGAGAGCGCTTGTGTCATTGATTTGCGCGAGGCCTTCGGCGGCGACGATTTCTGAGGCGCTTCGGCCACTCTCAAACATCGAGGCAAATACTTTTTTGGCGATGGATCCGGTAATCTGGCCGGATTCCATCAATTTCAGGAGCTCGGCGAGGGCTGCGGGAGAAACGGGACTGGCTTCGATTTCCCTGCCGGAATCATTCAGGCGGCGCAGAAGTTCGGTCTGTATCCAGTTTGCTGCAGTTTTTGCGGGAGCGCCGGCACTTGTGACCGCCTCGAAATAATTGGCGAGCGCTTGCGTGCCGGTAAGAATGCTGGCGTCATAAGGCGTTAAGCCATACGCACTGTTGAAACGCGTACGCTTTGCTTCGGGAAGCTCGGGGAGGGAACGTAGAACTTCCTCGCGCCAGGCGGAGCTGACGTGAACGGGAAGCAAATCAGGCTCAGGGAAATAGCGGTAGTCGTGGGCTTTTTCTTTGGAGCGCATGGACACGGTGCAGGATTCGGCCTGATTCCAGAGGCGCGTTTCCTGCGAAATGCGGCCGCCGGACTCAAGAATGCCGATGTGGCGCTCGACTTCGTATTCGAGGGCTTTCTGGAGAAAACGGAAGGAGTTGAGGTTCTTTACTTCGACCTTCGTGCCGAATTCTGCCGAGCCGCGCAAGCGGACGCTGACGTTCGCGTCGCAGCGGAGCGAGCCTTCCTCCATGTTGCAGTCGCTGACGCCGGTGTAGAGCATGATCTGGCGAAGTGCGGTGAGGTAGGCGTAAGCCTCCCCGGGAGCGCGCATGTCGGGCTCGGAGACGATTTCGCTGAGCGGCGTGCCGCAGCGGTTGTAGTCGACGTAGGCTTTGGTGGCGGATTGTGAAAAACCTTCGTGGAGATTCTTGGCGGCGTCTTCTTCGAGATGCAGGCGCGTGATGCCGATGCGCTTCCTAGCGCCGTCGTGTTCGATTTCGAGCCAGCCGCTCGTAGCGAGCGGCAGTTCGTACTGCGAGATCTGGTAGCCCTTGGGAAGATCGGGGTAGAAATAATTCTTGCGGGCGAAACGGGAATGATCGTGGACGGTACAGTTCAAGGCGAGCGAGGCGCGCATGGCGAGCTCAACGGCGCGTTTATTCAGGACCGGCAATGTACCCGGCAGACCGAGACAGACCGGACAGACGTTGGTGTTCGGCGGATCGCCGAAGCGCGTCGAGCAGCCGCAGAAAATTTTGGATTTCGTCAGTAGCTGGACGTGGACTTCCAAGCCGATGACGGTCTCGTATTTCGCGAGGACTTCTGGGGCGATGGCCGCTTCTTCTGAGGATGATTTCGGCATGACGGAGCGAGAATTATAGCATCAGGGCGACACGCGATTAGAAGGGCACTGCCGAGACCGGGAGAGTTTCGACCCGGCGCGAAGGGTGCGCATCGCAAGTTCACTCGGGTTGCGGACGGATGGATGGGACAAACCGACGCGAGCCTAGGGTGTGCGCGAGTTAACCTTAACTGCCCCTCCCCCTCCCCCTTTTTACGTAAGTGTTGCATCTAAAAGGTTTAACTTTTTTCTAACTTATTTAGAATCAACAGTTGCGGGTGATTTTGCAAGTGTTGATTCTAAATGGCTTACTGGCCAGAATTTGCACCAAAAACGTGCAAATCGGCAGGTTTCTCGCAAGTGTTGCAAATAAACAATTTAGAGTGGGTAAGTTCCCCGCAAAGCAAAAACGCCAGCAGCGAGGCTGGCGCGGCGGATACGAATCGCAGTATTACCCACTAGGTAAGATACTATGGAAATGACTTTTTGTCAAGGCCGAAAAAAAGGGTGATTTTGTAACATAGGTGGCTTGGGAGTTTTGGGCGCATCGCAAGCAGCGCGGGAAGGTGGGAAAAGCCCCGCCCCTACAAGGGATGAGTCGTGGCGGCGGAATGACTAGAAGCGCGTCACGTCGCGCGCGGGCTCGCGGAAGACCGGGAAGAGGCGCTCGGCCAGTGCGAAGCCTCCGAAGAGAAGGGTGGCGTAGACGGCGTCGCCGGCGAGAGTGTTCCAGAAGAAGGGGACGCCGGCGGCGTAGCAGGCGAGCAGGCCTGCGCCGGTGCGCGGATAAGAGAGGCCGAGAGCCCAGACTCCAAAATTAGTGATGAGGAAAAACTGGATGGCACCAAAGAGGGTGGCGGCGCCGATGCGGGGGACGGACCGGCGTTTACGCAGCCAGAAACCGATGGCCACGCTGACGAGGAAGCTGACGTAGACGACGGGCATGAGTTTATGGAAGCCGATGAAAATATCGCCGGTGAAAAGGGCGAGTAGGGGAAAGAGAAAGGCGAGGCGGCGGTTGCGAATCATGGCGCCGGAGAACAGAGCCATGGCGCCGACGGGGGCGAAGTTCCAGGGATGCGGAGCGATGCGCAGAGCGGCGGCAAGGCCAAGTATGCCGAGAGCGAGCAGGGTACGGTAAAGCAGAGTTTCTTTTTGAGAGAGTTGCGAATTCATCTTATTTACTCCTCCAGTGTAGACAGTAAATCGCAAAAAACAAAGCCATCTCGGTTGACGATCTCTCCCGTACACACGGGAATGGGAGAGCGAAAGATGGGGCCATCAAAGATGAAAGTGTGGAACTCACCGTTTTCGCCGCAGGGGTCGGCGTGCGGAGGAAGGTCCCGGAAGAAAGATTCGTCCAACTCGCGGCCGGCAAAGCTGGGATCGAGGACTTTGGGGTCCACGCAGACCGCTACGGCGCGAAAACGATTAGCGTGAAAGGAACTGACAAGCTCGCGCGTGTCGCGCTTCCAAATGGGAAAGATAGCGGTCATGCCGATGCGGGCGAGATTTTTTTCGCGATAGGCGCGGAGGTCTTCGAGGAAAATGTCCCCAAAAGCGACGGTTCGAACGCCACTGTCGAGGTGCACGCGGAGGGCTTCCTCCATGCGTGCTTCGTAAACGGGATTGACGCACTGCGGCGGAATGCGCACTTCGTGAAGCGGCAAGCCGATCGATTGGGCCTGCCGCTCGAGAAGTTCGCGCCGGACGCCGTGCATGCTGATGCGCTCGTAACCCTCGGTGACGGTGGTGAGAAGCGCGGCGATGCGAACGTCCTTGCGCTGAAGCAGTGCGTGCAGGGCCATGGCGCTGTCTTTGCCGCCGCTCCAGCAGAAGAGAATGGGTTCGAGTGCGGGCATCAGTTTCGGCCTTTGAAGGTATAACGCATGCCGGCACGCACTTCGCGGCCCAGAGCGGGATAGCCCAGAGCATCCTGGTATTGCTTGTCGAAGAGATTGGCCGCGCGCACATAAAACGAAACGCCATGGCCGAGGTCGTAGTGCGCGGCGACGTCAAAGCGGGCGTAGCCGGGATTTCTGGTCAGGCCCAGGCCGAGGAAATCGCTGTCGGTGCGGACTCCAGTGAAATAGCCGCCGAGCGTCGCGGCGAAGCGGCGATAGACGGCATTTACGGTGAGGGAACCGGAGTTGGCGGGGCGGCGAAGAAGGCGATTGCCGGGAATTTCACTGGGGTCAAAAGCATTTGGCGATTGAATGACCAGGCTATCGTCGTAAGTGTAGTTTCCGGCGAGGTTCAACCAGCGAGCGATGCGCGCTTCGCCGGTGAGATTGAGTCCGCGCGCGCGGGCGCGATCCGTATTGAAGTAGTAGCCAAAGCTAACTGGATTGCCGGGGAGCGTAACGCCGCAGGAATTTCCGGCGGGATTCGCCAGGTCCGGCGTGCAGAATTCGAAACTGACGATATTGTAGAAGCGATTGGAAAAATACTCGCCGGATAAACGGATTCGATCGTGGAGCAGTTTTTGATCAAAGCCGGCGGTCCAGGTTTTGCTCGCTTCCGGCTTGAGCGAAGGGTTGCCATAATCGCCGAAGTTATCGCCAAAGATCTGGTCGAAGCGCGGCTCCTTGATTCCCTGGCCATAGAAAACGCGAAAGAGCGTTTCGCCGAGCAATCCCCGGCCGTCACGCGCGAGAAGCGAGGCGCCGACGCGGGGAACGACGCGAGTGCCGAAATAGGCATTGTCCTCGGCGCGGGCACCGAAATTGAGAGAGACGCGGCGAAGCGGCCGGTAGCGGAAATCCAGATAGCCTGCCTGGTTGTTGCGTCGAGCGTGCGGGACATCGAGAGAAGTTAGAAAAACGTTCTCGACCTCGTATTCATAGCCGCCCGTGACGGCAAAATTCGAGAGCAGATAGGTAGATTGAGCGATGACGTTCGCACGGTTGTACTGGTAGAGGCTTTCGCCGGTATAGTCGCAGAATTCGGCGGTGGGAACAGCCGCGGGATTGGTCTGCGGGCAATACACAAAGGGATCGGTGGCGTAAAAGCTTTGCAGAGGGTTATCCGTGTATTGGCGAGTGTAAGATTCACCGCCGCTGATTTCGTGGCGCCAGTGCTTTCCGCCGGAAAAGTCCCAGCGGGCGCTGGAACTGAAAATATGCTGATGGTAACGCTGATGGAGGCTCGGCGGCTCGAAGACCGTTTGGCCGGGAATGCCTGCGCCGCTATCGTTGTTTCGGAGAGTCAGGCGGAGCTGGTTGGTGTCCCTGAAGCTGTAGCCGAAATTGCCGGAGAGTGTGCGATTTAGAAAATCGTCGTTCGGTCCCTGGCCATCTGTCCGCAGGTAGGACGCAGCGGCGGAATAATCGAATTTGCCGAGCAAGCCGCTGAGCTGCGCCCCGCCGCGGCCCGAGGCGAAACTGCCGCCATCTCCGTAGACGCTGAACTCTGGAGTGTGCGTGGAACCGCGATGGGTGAAGAGCTGGATGACGCCATCGACGGCGTCCGTGCCGTAGATGGCGCTTTCGGCTCCGCGGACGATTTCCACCTTGTCGATGTTGTCGAGGGTGAGGCTGGAAAAATCGACGGGGCCGCCGGGTGGATTGATGGGCGCGCCATCCACCAGGACTTTGGTGAAATTGGAATTGCCGCCGTTGAGAAAAACGGAGGCGGTGCCGCCCTCGGAGCCGGTGCGGGCGATGGCGACGCCCGGTGCAAAGAGGAGAGCTTCCGTGAGAGTGACGGATTGCCGCGCGTCGATCTCTTTCCTTGTTATGACCGAAACCGCAGCGGTGGTCTGGTCCGCCAGCGTAGGTTCTGCTTGCGCGGTGACGATCACGCTGGCGGAAAGGCGCTCGAGGCGAAGGCTGAGATCCAGCTTGCGCACTTGATTGGCGGCCAAATCAAGAAGGAAATCCCGGGAAACAAATGCGGAGCGTTCGAACGTTACATGATAACGGCCGGGTGGAAGCATCAGACTAAAAGCGCCGTCAGAGGACGAAGTTGCCTTCCAGAGTTGGGCGGTGGCGTTGCCTTCCAATTGCGCGGTGACGTGTACTTCGCCGACAGCCGCGCCGCTGGAATCCAGAAGCGTGCCAAACAGATGAGCGTCGGAGGATGGGTTCTGCGCGTGTGCGGAAAAACTGACTGCGAAGACTGCAAGAAGAAGAAAAGCAGTTTGAAGAAGTGTAGTTTTCATGTATTCCTCCGCTCCCTCTCGCGCGGGAGTTGAAGGTTGGCCAGGCGCTTGAACGTGTTCGCCGAGGCTTGCAGACTTCGCCGGTCTCCTGGCTTGGCGGCAGTTCCGTCCCCGTTTATCGTTAGCTGATGGGGCCGGTGCCGGACCTTCCCGCAGCGCTGCCCGTTGTTTCTGAGCGCGATCCTTTTGGGAGGATCGCGAGCAGTGAGCGATGCGCCGCAGTGGCCGCGGCAGTACCTTATTCCGCCTTACAGTCGCGCGGCGGCGACGGCTTCCTTCACGTTCGACCCCAGCGTAGGCCAGGGTGATCGCACCGTCTTCCCGTGCACGAAGTCCGCGGTGATTGTGGGGGGCCTTGCGGCCCGCTAGGGGTGATTCAAGTACCGCAGCCTGCGCCGCGGCGTTTGGGTGAACAAGGGAACAGCTACTTACTTTGCAGACGGCACAGTCACGCGCGGGCGGCCAGAAGAACCGAGCTCCACGGTGAGCGGCGTCTGAAAAACCTGTTCGAGCAATTCGCGCTGAAAGACGCTCGCGGGCGTTCCAACGCGGAGACATTTCCCTTTCTGAAAAAGGGCGACCTGGTCGGCGTACTGGCCGGCGAGATTCAGTTCGTGGGTCACGACGACAACGGTGTAGCGATTCGTGGCAGCAAGGCGGCGCAGCGTTTCCAATAGATCGACTTGCGCGCCGATATCGAGGTGAAGGGTCGGCTCGTCGAGGAGAAGAAGCAGCGGCTGCTGCGCGAGGGCGCGCGCCAAAATGACGCGCTGTTTTTCGCCGCCGGAAATCTGATCCATCCAGCGTTCGGTAAGATCTTCCGCGCCAACTTGAGCAAGAGCGTTGCGCGCGATGAGGATGTCGTCTTCGGTTTCGAATCGCAGCGTGCGGCCGTAAGGGCTCCGTCCCTGGAGAACGAATTCCCAAGCACGCGACGGGAAGAGCAGTGGGCTTTCCTGCTGGACCATGGCGATGCGCTGGCCGCGAGTGCGGTGCGGAAGCGTGTGGGTAACGAAGCCGTTGAGGAGCACGCGGCCGGAAAGAGGTTCGAGAGCGCCGGCAATCAATTTCAACAACGTGGATTTGCCGCAAGCGTTTGGCCCCAGAATAGCGACAATTTCGCCGGGACGGGCCTGAAAACTTGTCGCCTCGAGGGTGAAGAGAGGAGCTTGCGACGGATTTGCGGAATAAGCGTAGCTGACCTGTTCGACGCTCAAGCGAACGTCGGAATTGGTATCTCCGGAATCTCCCGAAAAGCGCGAGGCGGCGGAAACGGGAGAGCGTGCGTAGCTGCTCACGCGAGCCTCCTGCGCATTAAATAGAGAAAAAGCGGCGCGCCGGCGATGGCCGTCATGGCGCCGACGGGAAGTTCCGCAGGAGAAACGACGGTGCGCGCGAGAGTATCGGCGACGACGAGCACAATGGCGCCGCCGAATGCCGCCGTCGGCAACAGGATGCGATGATCGGAGCCGAAGATGAGGCGCATGACGTGAGGGACGAGCAGGCCGACGTAGCCGATGGCGCCGCTGACGGAAACGGCGAGGCCGGTCAGCAAGGATGCCGCGATGTAGACGACCAGGCGCACGCGGCGGACGTCCACGCCGAGGTGCATGGCTTCTTTTTCTCCGGTGAGCAGCAAGTTCAGGTCACCGGCAGTGGTGTAAATGGCTCCAGCGGCGATGAAAAAACCGAAACGGAGAATCAGGCTTACGACATGCTGAGGCGGAGTGGAAAGATCGCCCATCATCCAGAAAGCCATGCCGCGATAGTTGCCGCCGGTAAGCGTAGACATGAAAAACATGATGATGGCGGATAGGAAGGAGGCCGAAATGATTCCGGCAAGGAGCAGGGTGCTGCTATCGATTTGTCCCTGTCGAAGGCCGAGGAAGTAGACCGCGGTAACCGTGAGGGCAGCGCCGAGAAAAGCGCCGACGGGAGTCAGGAGAGCGGCAACGGACGGCGCGAGCGCTAGATGGGGCTCGACAATCAGCGCGATGATGGCGCCGACGGCTGCGCCACTGGAAACACCGAGTACATACGGATCCGCAAGGGGATTGCGCAGCAAAGCCTGGAAACTGGCTCCGGCAACCGAAAGCGACGCGCCGACAAAAATACCGAGAAGAATGCGAGGCAAGCGAATATCAAAAATAATGAGCTGATACTCGCTGGAGAGCTGGCTGGTGTGACGGAAGAGAACGCGGAGGAGATCGCGGCCCAAGCCGTAGAGGGAGACGGGCACAGCGCCCATTTTGAGCGCGATCACGACCACAACGAACAGAATGGCGGCGAGAACCGCGCAATGTCCGAGCAAGCGGCTGAGAGTCAAGGGGCGCAAGAGCATGTCTCCAGGAACGCAGGATCACCATCGGAAAAATCCAGGTCATCGACGGAAAGGCGCGGCGGCTTTGCCGGAGGCGGAATTCTCTGTTCTTTTTCATCGCCGGTACGCGGGGAAAAAGCCTCCGGGTGCAATTGCCGTGCGAGCGCCTCGATGGCGGAAACGATGCGCGGCGCAGGCCTGTTTACAGCTTCGCTGATGACCGCAAAGCGGCGGTTGCGCACGGCGTCGAGGCCGCGCCAACCGGGCCGCTCGGCGAGCACGTCGAAATCATTTCGTCCGGCTTCGGCGTGGGACTCCGCGAAAACGAGGAAGTCCGGTTGCAGACGAACAACTTCCTCGAGACTCATTTGGGGCCAGTCTTGCGAGGAGTCCACGATGGAGCGGGCGCCCGCCAGCCGCAAGGCATCGGCGATGAACGTGGACTTGCCGACGGAGATTAGAGGATCTGGCCAAACGATGAAGAGAACGCGCCGCGGAGCCGAGCCACTCAGACGTTGCCGCAAATCCGCAAGGTGTCGTTCGAGATCGGCGCCGAGCGCGGCGCCAGCTTGCGGCACGCCAAGCACGTCGGCGAGACGCTCGGTCGAGGTGACGATTTGCTGCACGGTATGCGGATCCGTGGCGTAGGAAGGAATGCCGAGATTTTCGAGAGCGTTCACGGTTTCGAGCCGATTCAATTTGGTGACGAGAACCAAGTCTGGGCGGAGCGCAACAATCTCTTCGAGGCTCGGATTGATCGTGTCGCCCACTTTTGGTTTTTTCCGCGCGTCGGGCGGAAAATCGCAATAGTCGGTATCGCCCACGAGGCGGTCCTGCAAACCGAGGGCGTAAATCGTCTCGGTGAGACTCGGAGAAAGAGAAATTATCCGCTGCACGGGTTGAGGAATGCGAACCGTGCGGCCCGTCTCGTCGACGAAATTCCTATAAGCGGGGGGCGAGGCAGGAGGGCTCACCGGCAAAATTTGCGCGGGCAGGGCAGGGCACCAGCAGGAGCAGAACAAAAGCGCAGCGAGCGTGCTTGCGGCCGTAATATTTCTCCGAGCATCTTTCCGCACTGGCACAAGTCCCCGTTTCAAAATGCTGCAAGCCGACGGCAAAATAAAAAAGCCCCGCGAGATGCCGGGGGGCTTTGTGACCTCGCTTCTTCTCGCGAAAAGCGGCGGCCTCTGCGGCATGGGAGGGTAGTCTGGCTTGCGGCTCGTTCAGCCGCTTACAGTGGCGGGACCGCGGCCGATTTTCACGGCCTTCCCCTCATCCCTTGCCTGCAAATTGAAAATTCAGTGTAAGCCGAGGGTTGGGGAGTGTCAATGCAGCGCATGAGCGACTCCGCCACTGACGCTCAGCGGTTCTTCCAATTGGGCTTGCGCTTTTCGACTAGCGCGCGGAGCCCCTCTTGAGAATCCTCGAGTCTATAAAGTTCGTTGAGGAAAATGTTCATGGAATTCTTCATGCCGTCCCGCAACGAGAGTCCCATGCCGCCAAGAATCGCTTTTTTGGCCATGGTCAGCACAGGGCCGGAGTGCGCCGTGATGCGTTCCGTCAAATCATTCACGGTTTCCTCGAGCTTGGCTTCGGGAACGAGACGGTTGATCAAACCGAGATCCAGCGCGCGTTCGGCGCTTATGGCTTCGCCGGTCAAGACAATTTCAAGCGCACGCTTCGGGCCAACGAGAAAGGGAAGAATGGTGGAGGCGAGCGGCGGGAAAACGCCGATGGAAATCTCCGGCTGAGCAAAACGGGCTTTCGGAGTGGCGATCACCAAGTCGCCAAAGGCAGCAAGCTCGGCGCCGCCCCCGATGGCAGGGCCGTTGACCACACAAATCACGGGCTTGGCTACTTCCAGCATGCCGGAGAAGGCCGCATGGAAGGCGTCCAGCATTTGAAAGACGCGCTGCGAGGTGTACTCGCCGATGTCAATGCCGCCGCAGAAAACCTTGCAGGCAGAATCAAGAACGATGAGCTTCACGTCGGGGCGGTCGCCGGCAAACGCAATGCCGTCGGCCAGTTCGCGCAGGAATGCCTCATTCAGGAGATTGTGTTCGGGGCGGCTGAGCGTCATGCGCGCGACGCTGCCGTCGATGCGCAGCTTGACGCATTCGAATTGCTCCGGCGTACGCCTTGCGGGCCGGGATATATAATCTTGAGTTTCAGCCGGTTCCATCATGCCGCGCCTCCCGAGAGATTTCCGCCGGAACGTCTTCAGCGGTGGCTGGAAAGGACCAAACTCGATGCTAACACGCGGGAACTTCCAGCCACGGAGGAGGGAAGCCCTGCGTGCGCAAAAGGTTTGCCCCAGGCATCGTCCCATTCCGGGTATGCTGAGCGGTGAAGTTTCAATCCCACTCGGGGAGCGGCGCGTGAGCGGGAATCAGACAATACCGGAGCAGGGAAACGTTGTGGCCGTGGCGGTGCGGTTTACGGGGCAGCCCGATGGAGAAGGATTTCCGGCGCCCGATGCGTGGAAAGGCGCTCCGGCGGTTCATTTTGATCGCGATTGGCAAGGCAAGAACGGCGATCCGCAGCGGGAAACCGAGGTGCGGCTGTTGTGGACGAAGGAATTTGTTTACCTAAGATTTCTCGCACGCTATCGAAGCACCACTGTATTCGCCGACTCGGAGACAAGCGGGCGCAGGGACCAGCTCTGGGAGCGTGACGTGGCCGAAGTGTTTCTTCAACCGGCGGGGTCCGATCCGGGCTGCTACAAAGAGTTCGAGGTGAGTCCGAACGGATTCTGGATAGATTTGGATATTGCGCCAGGCGAAAAACACGATCTACGGAGCGGCTTGCAGCGCCGCGTTACGATCGACGAGAAGAATAAGACTTGGATTGCAGAGCTGGCCCTGCCTATGAAAAGTTTGACCGCGCACTTCGAACCTGCGACAGCCTGGCGCGTAAACTTCTTCCGCGTAGAAGGAGCCGGCGAACCGCGCTTTTACTCGGCGTGGCGGCCCACGGGTACGCCTGTTCCGAATTTTCATGTTCCCGAATGCTTCGGCACACTCGTCTTCGAGGGCTGAGTTGGCTTTCAATGCAGAAGAGCACTAGACTGGCGCCAAGAGCTATTTTTTCCTATGCTTCTCCGGTGAAGACCCCCGCTGCTTTGCCCCGGACCTCGATTCCCAAGTTTCCTCTTCGAATTGCGGCTCTTGCCGCCGCCTTTCTTTTCATCTGCTCTGGCTCTTTACCGGCTCAGTCGGAAGATTCGCAGAAGCCGAACGTCGACGCCCCCGTGGTGACAAAGGTCGAGCCTCCCAACTGGTGGATCCACTTGACGCCGGAAGTGCTGCTGCTGCTTTCCGGCCGCAACCTCGAAGCCACTCGAGTTTCTTGCAACCTGCGGAGCATCTCGGTGGAGCGCACACAGGCGGCCGCCGGCGGTGACTACCTGTTCGTTTGGATGGAGATTGGCTCCGGCACGCAATCGGGAACTGCCGTGTGCCGCATCACAACTCCCGCGGGCAAAACATCATTTGAATTTCCGCTGGCCACTCGAGCGATGAAGCTAGGCAGATTTCAGGGGCTTTCGAGGCAAGATGTGATCTACCTCATCCTGCCGGACCGTTTTGCGAATGGCGATCCCACAAATGACGAGCCGGCGGATGCGCGTGGCACGCACGATCGTGGCAATCCGCGCGCTTATCACGGCGGCGACTTGCGTGGTATCCGCGAGCACCTTCCTTATTTGAAGGATCTGGGCGTTACCACCCTGTGGCTCACGCCTATCCTGAAAAACGGAGCGGCGCAGGATTATCACGGCTATGGCGCTGTCGATTTATATGCGGTGGATCCGCATCTCGGAACCGTTGAGGATTATCAAGAGCTGGTTGCGGAAGCGCACAAACAGGGGATGAAGATGTTTTTCGATTTTGTGGCGAACCACGTCGGGCCGAGGCACCCGTGGGTGGCTGATCCGCCGCTGCCGGATTGGTTCCACGGCACGCCGCAGAATCACCTGGATATTTCTGCGGGTGTCAGCAGCGGGTTCTACGGCAGGTTGAAACGGCAACCGATTGGCAACGATCCGTTCGAGGCGCTCGTCGATCCGCATGCGCCGCGGCGGCTATCGCGAAATCTTACAGAAGGCTGGCTGTATGGCGTGCTTCCCGACTTGAATACGGAAAATCCCCTGGTTGCCGAATACCTTCAGCAAAACGGTATTTGGTGGGCGGAAACCTCGGGGCTGGACGGCTATCGTCTGGATACGTTTCCTTATGTCTCCCGCAAGTTTTGGTCGAGTTGGCACGCAGGCTTGCACCAACTGTATCCGTACCTCACGACGGTCGGCGAGGTCTTTCATCCGGACCCCAGCGTGACTTCTTATTTCGCTGGCGGCCAAAGGCGGTTCGATGGCATCGACTCCGGAGTGAACACTCTCTTTGATTATCCGATGTTCTTCGCACTGAGAGACGTGCTCCTGCGAAACGCTCCGGCGGGCCGCATCGCGGATATACTGCGCAGCGATTGGCTGTATCCGCATCCCGATACGCTGGTGACATTTTTCGGGAATCACGATGTGCCGCGCTTCACGAGCGCGGGAGGGAGTTCGCCGGCAAAGCTGAAGCTGGCGTTTGGACTTCTGCTGACATTGCGCGGGATTCCCCAACTGTACTACGGCGACGAAATTGGCATGCCCGGCGGCGGAGATCCGGACAACCGGCGCGATTTTCCGGGCGGCTGGCCCGGCGATCCGAAGAATGCCTTCACGGCACAGGGCCGCACACCGGAGCAGCAGGAACTTTTCACCTATGTACAAACTCTCTTGCGGTTGCGGCGGGAACATCCCGCGCTGCAGGACGGAAGGTTGTGGCATCTTTTTTCGGATGAATCGTGCTATGTTTTTTTGCGCGAGACGGAAGAGGAGAGCGTGCTGGTGGCCTTTAACAATTCGACGAAACCGCTGGCGCTGAAAATTCCGCTCAACGAGACACCGGCACAAGGCGTGGCCGGCCTCACGCCGCTCCTCGGAGAAGCGAAAGCGGAAGTATTCGGCGGCGAAGTTCGCCTCGCCCTGCCGGCGCAATCCATCTCCATCTTTCTAGCCGATTGAAAGATTAGAAGCTCAAGCGAACATTCCAGTTTTTGACGGAGTCCGGCACGGTCAGCATGATGCTGTGCGCGCGGGCGTCGTACCGCCATTCGTGAATCAATTGATCTCCGATGCGCACTTCTTTTGGTTCGGCGCCTGCGCCGTAAATTTGTATCTGTGTGCTGTTCCACCAGGGCTTGTATCCATTTTTCTCTATAGTGCTGGTGACGGTCATCTCGTGCGGAGTTACCTCGCACGAGAAATTCACACGGAGGAATTCTCCCTTTTGATAGGCAAATGTGAGGCCATCATCCTGATAGAGCGTTCCATGGCAGTCGTCGCCCATGTAAACGCGCAGCTCTAGCGGACCATCCGGCTTTTCGTTGGTGTCTTGCACCACGGGCTGCATGGGCACAATCGCGCCGGCGCGGACGTAAAGCGGTGTCTCGGCAAGTGTCGGGTGCAATGAAATTGAGTCCGTGCTCAAGTGAATATCCGCGGTCCAGAAATCGTACCAATCGCCCGGCGGCAAATGAATGTCCTCAGAGTCCAGCTTTTCCGTAACGACTGGAGCTACAAAGAAATCAGGGCCGAAAAGGAATACGTGGTCATCGCCGTAATAATCCTCCGCGGCAGGATATTCAAGAAAGAGCGGCTCCATCAAGGGCACGCCGGTGCGCGAAGTTTCCTCCATTGATGTGTATATGTAGGGCAGAAGTTTGTAGCGCAGTTCGATGTAACGTTTGCGAATCGCTTCCTGCTCGGGACCGCTGGCCCAGGGTTCGTGAGGTTCGGTGCCCTTGGCAGCGTGATCGCGATAAATTGGATAAAAGACTCCGAGTTCATACCAGCGCGTCAGGAGATCGGCTGGCGGTGAACCCGCGAAGCCGCCGACATCCGCGCCAACGAGGTCGTAACCGGAAACACCGAGACTCATGATTTGAGGCACGCTCATGCCGATGTGATTCCAGGTGGCACTGTTGTCGCCGGTCCAAGTGGCGGCATAGCGTTCGGTTCCGGCGTAGGCCGCGCGCGTTAGGACGAAGGGCCGCTCGTCGGGCCGTAGTTTGAGCAAGCCGTCGTGGGTAGCGCGAACGTTCTCCATGCCGTAGACATTGTGTATCGCGCGATGGTCCAGAGTCGTGCCGTCGTCAAGACGGTGCACAACATCGAGCGGCATGGTTTTTGTGGGAGTGAGAAAGACGGCAGGCTCGTTCATGTCATTCCAGAAGCCGGCGACGCCCATGTCCACGAAATTCTTGTAGAGACCGCCCCACCAATCGCGCACGCGGGTCAGGGTAAAGTCCGGAAAGACGCTATCGCCCGGCCAGACCTTTCCGACATAGACGGAGCCATCAGGATTCTTGACGAATACATCCTGCTTGATCCCCGAATCGTAAGGAACATAACCGTGATCTGGATCTTTCTTGATGTGAAGATCCGTGATGAGAACGGTACGCATACCCTGGGCGCGAAAGTCCGCGATCATTTTTTCAAAGGTCGGGAAATATGTACGGTTAATCGTGAAAGGGGCATAGCCCTGCTGGTAGTCGATGTCCAGGTAGATGGCGTCGGCGGGAATTTTTTTCTCGCGCAACGTCTGAACGATTTCGCGCGCCCGCGCTTCCGGATAATAGCTATAGCGGCTCTGCTGGTAACCGAGCGACCACAGGGGCGGAAGCGGAGTGCGGCCGACCAACGCGGTGTACTCCTGGACGATTTTCTTCGGCTCCGGACCGGCGATGAAGTAATAATTCAGCTCGCCGCCCTCCGCTCCAAAGGAAAAGTAGTCGCGCGACTCTTTGCCGAAGTCGAAGCTGCTGCGGTAGGTGTTGTCGAAGAAGACTCCGTAGGCCATGCCTTTGCGAAGCCCGATGAAAAACGGAATGGTCTTATAAAGAGGATCGTCCGATTCCTGCCAGCCGAAGAAATCCGTATTCCACATCGTATACGCGTGGTTGCGCCGATTCATGGGACCGGGTTTGTCGCCCAGCCCGAAGTAATTCTCATCCGAAGGCATGTGCTTCCAGACGTGGATGTACGTCCCGTTCCAGGCCATAGGCAAGGACGGCTCATCGGCAAGGAACACGTTGCCCGCGAGATCCGTGAAGGTGATGAGGAGAGGCGCCTTCTTTACGATGACGACGACCCGGCCCGCCGTCATGCGCAGCTCGGTCCTGCCGTCTTCGATCTTGATCGCCGGAGGCTCGGGGGATTCGATCACGGCCCAGGAAAAGTCCTTCGGAAAGGAACCGTGCGGTGCCAAGCGAACCCGGATCACGCCGTCGCGAAAGGCGGAGATGCGCAACTTTGCGGAACCAGCGGTCAGTTCGACGCCGTCCTTCAACCTCTCGACGCGTTGCACGTTCCCGATGTGCTGCCAGCCCGTGGCCGCCGCGCCGCTGATATGGATTGTCCAAAATAGCAGGCTGATTCCGGTGCATCGTGCAAGACGTAACATGCTCTCTCTCTTTCTGCCGGGCTGGTGGAAGCACTACCTCCTGGAATCACCATTCGCGCGCCGGTCAGCTCGCAGTGCGAGGCTAGCTATGCCGCGAGCCACTCCTCAAAAAAGGACGAAGCTTTAGCGCCCTCGATACGCCGGCGCACTGCATCCATGACCCGGCACTTGGCCGCGCCGTTGCTTCCGTAAAAGGCCAGCCAATACGGCAGGTGCACTTCAAAAGGATCATGATCGATTTGGACTTTCAGAGCGCGCAGTTTGAAAAAACCTTGCTGAAAGAGCACGCGGAGAACTTTCATCCTAAGAAGCTCTTCTGCGGCATCCGGCTTCAGGCCGGGCAGGAGCCGGTTCTTTGTCTCGACGGTAAGCATCTCATTGTCCCTCGGAACGTGAGGAAACTCGAAGAGATCGAGCGCGCCACGAACCGCATCAAGCGCGAAAATACGGGAGTTCATCGCGCCAACCACTTGGTAGCGCACTTGATAGACCCAGAACGGCACGTAAGCATCCGCGATGCGCTGCAGGGGACCGTTTCGAATCCTCCAATAGGCAGTGCTAAAACCGCCCGCACGGAAGACTCGTATGGCTTCCTCTTGCGTGACATTCGGCTTCAAGGCCTGGATGACAGACGTTCTCATCGATTTACCGTCCAAAGCAGCTGCTAACGGAAGTAAATCCACAAGCCAATCACCGTCCCGAGTAACAGCAGACTGAAGACGATGTTGATGACACGCTCGGTGGGTGTCTCCTGCGCGGGTTTGCGCTGGCTCAGGTTCATCGGGATGGTTTCGATCTTTTCGTCAACGGTAGCAAAGGTCAATCCGGCAATTTGCTTGCGGTCGGGCGGTTTGGTCATCAGGCTGACCACCACAAGCACAAGCGAGCAGACCACGAACATGAAAATCGCGTAATGCAGGAAGTTCATGTCAACGAGCCAGCGAATCGCGTGCGAATGGAAATGGCCGCCGCCGGCTTGGTCCGCGAGTTCCAGGACGAATCGCGTCGCGCCCAAGACGAAGCCGGTCAGTAGCGACGTGATCGCTCCCGAGCCGTTCAGGCGCGGCCAGAGAATTCCCAGCACAAAGCAGGCGGAGATAGGCGGACTGATGTAGGCCTGCACGCTCTGCAAATAAATGTAGAGCTGGCTGCTGATGTAATGGATGAACGGAACCCAGAGCAATCCGAGCAACACCATCACGCCGGTGGCGATGCGACCGAAGGTAACGAGTTGGCGTTCCGAAGATTGCGGACGAATTTTTTTGTAGAAATCCAGCGTTACCAGAGTGGACGCGGAGTTGAAGACGGAGCTCATCGCGCCCATGACGGCCGCCAGCAACGCGGCCATCACCAGCCCAACGAGGCCCGTAGGCAGCAAATTCAGGATGAGCGTGGGATAGGCATAATCGGGCTTCACCACTTGCTGGGGGAAAAGCGCGAACGCGATGATGCCCGGCAGAACGAGTATGAACACCGGCAAAATTTTCAGAAAGCCCGCGAAAATAGTTCCCAACTTGGCGTGCCCCTCGTCGCGGGCAGAAAGCACTCGCTGTACGATGACTTGGTCCGTGCACCAATACCAGATGCCCAGGATGGGCGCCCCAAAAAAGATGCCGGTCCACGGAAATTGCGAATCGGACATTGGCTTGATCATGTGGAAGTAACTGGCGGGCACCATGGTTCGCAGATGTTCAAACCCGCCCACGCGATGAAGGCCAACAATCGTAAGAAC
Organism: uncultured Acidobacteriota bacterium; assembly: GCA_963824515.1. GTDB lineage: Bacteria > Acidobacteriota > Terriglobia > Acidiferrales > UBA7541 > Acidiferrum. The sequence continues at coordinate 50,005 of CAWGPN010000022.1, read as the reverse complement.
AACCGCACCGGTAATCAAAATCAAGGTCTGGACGGTGTCGGTATAAATGACCGCAGCCAACCCCCCTGCCACGGTGTAAATTCCGACGGCGATCACCAGAACGACGGCCGTCTTCCAGAGCGACCATCCGGCGACGCGTTCCAGCACCACGCTAGCCGCGTAAAGCTGCACGGAAATTTTTGTAAAAATATAAGCGATGATCGAGATGCCCGCCAAATAAACGGCGCAATTGCGATTGAACCGGCGCTCCAGGAATTCCGGCATGGTGAAGACGTTGGACCGCAAATAGAACGGCACGAACACCCAGCCCAGGACCAACAAGATCAGGCACGCCCACCATTCGAAGTGGCCAACCGCCAATCCCGAGGAGGCGCCGCTCCCGGACAAACCAATGAAGTGCTCGGTCGAAATGTTCGATACAAATAAGGATGCACCGATGAAGAACCAGCCGACGTCCCGGCCGGCGAGGAAGTAATCCTCGGAAGTGCGTTCTTTCTTCGAAAAATACAGTCCGATGCCGAAGACGATGGCGAAGTAGATTCCGATGATGACGAGATCGAGGGTGGCCAGATTCTTGTGTGCAACCGCAACCTCCGCTGCAAACAGCATCCGTTCCTCCTGGGCATCCGCCGGCTCGTGGCGTCCGGTTTCTGCTGCTCAGTCCATCCCGCTTTCGCGAGTGCGTTTGCGCCCCTGTCCCTATTTATTGAAATGCCCTTTGCCGACATCACAAAGGCTTCATTCCTGACCTGGAATTCCGAGTGCGAAGTCTATAACAGGGCACGGCAAGGCTCAATGGTGGCCTGGTTCGCCGGCGAATACCCGGCACCCTAGCCTGGAACCGCGGTCTCTGGCATATTGCCCCGCAAAAGCGTCATCATAAGTTATGGCGATCGTCGCGCTCCAAAATGTCAACAAGGACTATCTCACCGACGGCCAACGAGTCCGTGCGCTGGATAACGTTTCGTTGGAGGTAGATCGCGGAGAATTTGTCGCCCTCGTTGGGCGCAGCGGCTGCGGAAAATCCACTCTCCTGAATCTTGCCGGCGCGATGGATTTTCCGACTTCCGGCAGCGTGCTTCTCGACGGCGTTGATACATCCACCTTGAAGGACTCCGGTTTGACCCTTCTGCGCCGGGAAAAAGTTGGATTTGTGTTCCAGTCGTTCCAGCTCCTGCACACCCTCACCGTTTTTGAAAACGTCGAACTGCCTTTGCTTCTTGCCGGAAAACACAAAGCGCGGGCGGCCGCCCGCGAGAAGCTCGCCTGGGTGGAACTCGATGGGTTTGGCGACCGCTATCCGCACCAACTCTCCGGCGGTCAAATGCAGCGCGTGGGCATCGCTCGCGCGCTGGTTCAATCACCCGCCATTCTTCTGGCTGACGAGCCGACGGGAAATCTTGACACAGCAACGGGAAACGTAATTCTTGAACTCCTCAAGCAGCTGACGCGCGATCTCAATACGGCAATTCTCATGGCCACGCATAGCGTGGAAGCGGCTGCGCTCGCCGACGCTGTCGTCCGTTTGCGCGATGGAAAAATCGAAAACGGCGGCCAGCGCTGATATGCGACGTTTCCTTCTTTTTTACCGCCTGATGCTTCGCCCTCTGCTCCACGAGCCGGTGCGCACAATTCTGACGATTCTTGCCGTCACTCTCGGCGTCGCCGTGGTGTTGGCCATTGATTTGGCTGGAACGGCGGCAACCGGCTCGTTCCGCGCTTCCATGGAGACACTGGCTGGCGGCAATGATCTGGAGGTCGTCGCATCCGGCGGGCTGCCGGAAACAGTTGTCGGAACTCTCGCGGCGCTTCCCTATTCCCTTCGGATTTCGCCGCGCATCGAAGACTCGGCCGTCCTTGTTGATACCCAGCAAACCCTTCCGCTCATCGGCCTTGATCTGGTTGCGGAAGGTAACTCCGAACAGAGCGGGGCGGCCTCCAAATCCAGCCCGACCGCGGCTCTTGCATCGTCAAAGGATGCCATCAAGGACCTGCTAGACCCTGACAGCGTATGGGTCGGCGCAAGCCTACGAAAAAAAACCGGCGACCACCTTCGCTTGCTGATCAACGATCAAATCCGCGAATACACTGTTCGCGGCGTCTATCCGGACTCTCAAGGCGATGAAACCGCCATCCTCATGGATCTCGCCGCAGCACAACGCGCGCTGCATCGGTTCGGCCGTGTCGACCGCATCCTCTTGAAAGTTCCAGAAGCCCCAAGTCTCGAAGAGTGGCAGAAGCGTCTGCGCGCGGCCTTGCCTGCCGGCGTGGAAGTTCGCCTGCAAGGAACGGGAACGAACGAAAATCGGCGAATGCTCGCCGCCTTTCGCTGGAATCTGCAGTTGCTCAGTTACATTGCGTTGATTGTCGGCGCATTTCTTATCTACAACACGATATCTATTTCTGTCGTGCGCCGCCGTCCGGAAACTGGAATTGCGCGCGCTTTGGGCGCAGGCCGTGGCGCGGTACTTCTGGCCTTCCTGGGCGAGGCAGCTTTTTTCGGATTGGCCGGAGGCGCGCTTGGTCTCCCCGTTGGCCGAGTCATGGCCACTGGAGCGGTGAAACTCATGGGCGCCACCGTCGAGTCTCTTTACGTCAGCAGCCGTCCCGGACCGATCGAACTGACCGCGGGGTCCGTTGCGCTCGTGTTCTTTATTGGCGTCGGCGTGGCAATTCTTTCCGCATACTCGCCTGCCCGCGAAGCCTCGCTCGTCTCGCCCGTCGAGGCCATGGCGCGCGGCCGGCGCGAGTATATTGCGCGAGTGCGCAAATCGCGCGATCTGTGGCTTGCGCTTGTCCTCGCTAGTGCGGCAGCGGTGGCCGCCTACGTTCCTGCGATAGAAGGAAAGCCCGTTTTCGGCTACATCGCAGCTGTCTTGTTCGTCATCGCGTCCGCGCTGGCGATTCCGGCTTTCTCCGATGTGGTTCTCTTCAGTTTGTCGCACTGGCTTGGAAAAATTCTCGGCGTGGAAGCTCTCCTGGCGTCGCAGAGTCTTTCCGCCTCGCTTCGCCGCACCTCCGTCCTTGTCGCCGCGCTCTCCACCGCCATTGCCATGATGGTTTCCGTCGGAATCATGGTTGGCAGCTTCCGCGAGACGGTGCGGCTTTGGATGAACGACCGTCTTCCCGCCGATTTCTACATGCGGCCCGCCGGCGAGCCGGCTCCGGATCGCCATCCGACAATTTCCGGGGAACTCGCCGATAAGATCCGCGAAACTCCCGGGCGTCGCGGCGGTCGACCGGCTGCGCGCCTACGAAATCAGCTACGACGGGATGCCGGCGACGCTGGCGTCCGTGGATTTGAGCGAGCCGCGCTCGGAACAGCGCTCGAACTTCTTCTCGGGACGCTCGACGGAACAAGTCTTCTCGCAGCTTCGCGGCCGGAATGCCGTAGTCGTCAGCGAGCCGTTCACATACAAGCACCATGTGCGCGCCGGGGACACTATCACGCTCTCTCTCGGAGCCTCGCGCCCGTCCTTCCTCATCGTGGACGTCTATTACGATTACGGCAGCGAGCGCGGCGCCATTCTGATGGATCGCCAAACCATGCTGCGCTATCTACCCGATCCCGCCCCTTCGAATTTGGCCGTTTATGTTTCTCCCGGCGTATCGGCAGAGACCGTGCGCAAGGAGATTATCCAGGCCTCAGCCGGTCATCGGGTGCTGCTCGCTTCGAATCGCGATTTGCGGACGGAAGCTATCCGCATCTTCGACCGCACCTTCGCAATCACCTACGCGCTCGAAGCTATTGCTGTGATCGTGGCGGTGATGGGCATCGCCGGCGCGCTGCTTGCTCTTGTTATCGACCGCCGCCGCGAGCTGGGCTTACTCCGTTTTCTTGGCGCGGCTGCCGGGCAAGTGCGCAAACAGATTCTCGTCGAAGCTGGTCTGCTGGGTTTGCTCGCGAATTTCGTGGGACTCGCTCTGGGCTTCGCGCTTTCGCTCGTCCTCATCTATGTCATCAACAAGCAGTCTTTCGGCTGGACAATTCAATTCCATTGGCCGGTTGCCATTTTGCTCGGTGCGCTCAGCGTGGTCTATTTCGCCACGGTGTTGGCAGGTTTGTATCCCGGGGAGGTCGCCGTGCGCCTCAATCCGCTCGAGGCCCTCCATGAGGAGTAAGCTGGGTGTTCTCTTCGCCGCGCTCTTCATTTTTCATCCGCTTGCCGCACAATATCGTGTAGCGGTGCCAGGCTATCGGTTCGTATTCCCCAGGGACTATTTTAATCACCCTGATTTTCAGACGGAGTGGTGGTACTACACGGGCAATTTGAAATCCGCCAGCGGCCGTCGCTATGGCTTCGAACTTACATTTTTCCGCCAGGCACTCAGCCGCGATCCCGCTCAAACTTCAACCTGGGATCTGAAGGATCTATACCTCGCGCATCTTGCCCTCAGCGATTTGGATGGCCGGCACTTCTATCACACGGAGAGAATCAACCGTGCCGGTCCAGGCATCGCCGGCGTGAGCCAATCAAGCGGGCGCATCTGGAATGGCAATTGGCAAATTCAGTGGCGCGGAACGGACCAGAAGCTGCAAGCCATCGATCGGCGATTTGAATTGCATCTAATGCTCCATCCGGAAAAGCCGCCCGTCATTCATGGCGTAAACGGCGTCAGCCAAAAATCCGATGGAGCCGGCCACGCGTCCTATTACATTTCGCTGACGCGGCTGGCGGCCAGCGGAACCCTGAAAGTGAATGGTGAAAGCTTTGAAGTGTCCGGCCTCGCCTGGATGGATCACGAATTTTTCACTCATCAGTTGGAATCCGATCAAGTCGGCTGGGACTGGCTCAGCCTGCAGCTCGAGGACAATACCGAACTGATGCTCTTTCACATTCGCCGCAAAGATGGTTCGCTCGATCCGTTCTCTGCGGGCACCTACGTCGATGCCCAGGGAAAATCAGTCCACTTGCGAGCGGACGACTTTACTTTGCGGCCTCTCGCCGAACGTTGGGCCAGCCCGGCCACGCATGCCGTCTATCCCACAGCCTGGAAAATCGCGATACCGAAATTAGGCATCGAACTCGAAGCAAGCACGCCTCTGGCCAACCAGGAGCTGGCCGGCGATGCGAATTTTGTGCCCGCTTATTGGGAGGGAGCCATTACTCTGGACGGCCGTCGTGGAAACGCTCCACTCAGGGGCGTCGGTTATCTCGAAATGACCGGTTACGATCATCCCGTGAAACTTACGCCGTGAGCGGCTCCAGAGTTTATTAAGGTCTTCAAGACGGCTCAACGGCGTTCGGAGCACGAGCCGTGCTGCCACGCACAATCAATGCCGGCTCCACGACGATTTCCTTGGGATATGGCGCCTTCGCGGGCGCCGTAATCCGCCGTAGCAGAGTTTTCGCGGCGATCGTTCCCATCTCGCGCAACGGCTGGCGAACAGTGGTCAAACCAGGATTCTGAAACGCCGCACTTTGTATATCGTCAAAGCCGACTACCGAGACGTCCTCTGGAACCCTGAGGCCCGCTTCGCGCAACGCCTGAATCGCGCCGATGGCGGAAATATCGTTAAAGGCGAAGAGCGCACTGAAAGTTTCTCCGCTGGCCAGAAGCTTTTGCGCAACCTGATACCCCAGCAGCGGCGAAGACGAATCACCCTCGAGTTGCCCCGTCAGCTTCGCCTTGACCTCTATGCCAAATTTCTTCGCAGCTTCGCGGACTGCTTCCCAGCGAACTTCCGTGTCCGAACTGAACTCCTGCCCTTTGATAAATGCCAAGCGCCGATGTCCCAGGCCTGCGAGATGCTGCAGCGCGAGGCACGCCGCTTTTGAGTGGTTCAGGACGATATTTGTCATCCCCGGTATATCCCGATGGCCAGATACGGCCACTCCAGGCACATCCACCTTTTCTGAAAGTGCAGTATCCACTGCGATCAATCCTTCCACCGCTCGCTGCTGCAACAGCAGGGGATACTCCTCTATAAGGTCGGCCCGGTGATGGTGGCTCACCACAAAATAGAAATAACCTGCTTCCAGCAGGTGGTCCTCGATACCGGACATGACCAAAGCCGCATATCCTTCGCTGATTTCCGGAACGACCACGCCAATCGTGAAACTCCGCTGTTGCCGAAGCGATCTCGCCAGGTGACTCGGCCTGTAGTTCAGTTCCCGGGCGGCCGCACGAATCCGCTCCTGGGTTCGGTGCGGAATTGATTTTGCCGCGGGAGACCGATTGATCACAAAAGAGACCGCAGCCTGCGAAAGCCCCAAATGTTCGGCAAGAAATTTGAGGCTGACGCCTGTACCGGCCGGCTTCTTCGCGGCCCGGGATCTGGTTGATTTTGCACGCGGCATATTGAGTTTGGGCAGGTAGTCTCCCACAAGGGGGCGGGCAGAACAAGAACCCTGACGGATTTCGTCCGGCTGCCGGGAGATGTTTCCTGCGCCCGCTTGAGTATATTAGTAAATCGGTTTACTATGCTCTTTTCGTGGAGAAGGGTGGCTGCGAAAACATGAGGCTGGGGCGGCGACCCCGGAAATTCCTTCTAATTTCCTTAAGAATAAGGATTTGGCAGGAAAAGTGGCCGGGCTGAAAAAGGGGAATCGTTGGCCATTTCTCTCCGCAATTGGCCCGGAATCGAGTAACGTGTTCGTACTTTTAGAGCTGAGATGTACGGTTGGCTTCAAGCGCATCGGCTCGATCGGAGTCATTGAAAAGGTGCTCACCTCGCTCATTCGCTTTGCAATCGCACTTTCTTTTTTTGTGTCTTGCCAACCTGCTTCCGCGCAAGTTGTGCGGCCGGCCGCCGCTTCCAGCTTCACCACTCCTCCAGCGTCGTCAGACGATTCCTCCGTCGAACAAAAAGCCGACGCGCTCCTTCGTAAAATGACTCTCGAAGAAAAAGTAGGCCAATTGGTTCAATACTCGGTCGGACAGCCCGCCGGGCCGGCCTCCGGGCCAATCGATTACAACGACATGCTCCAAAAGGGCGAGATTGGATCGTTGATCAACGTGACCGACGCCCGAAAACTGAACGCGTATCAGCGTGTCGCGGTGGAGAAATCCCGCTTGCACATCCCCATTCTTTTTGGCCAGGACGTGATTCACGGATTTCGCACTGAGTTTCCGATACCCCTGGGCTTGGCGTCCACGTGGGATCCCGAGTTAGTTCAGCAGGTGGCGCGTGTGGGCGCGCGAGAAGCATCCGTAGCCGGAATTCGCTGGGTCTTTTCTCCCATGGTGGATATTGCGCGGGACGCGCGCTGGGGAAGAATGGCCGAGGGCGCCGGGGAGGATCCCTACTTGGGCTCAGCAATGGCACAAGCTTATGTTCGCGGCTACCAGGGCGAACGGCTTTCCGATCCGGATAGCGTCGCCGCCTGCGTCAAGCATTTTGTGGGCTACGGAGCAGCCGAAGGCGGCCGGGACTACAATACCGCGGAGATTTCCGAGCACACTCTTAGAGAATTCTATCTGCCTCCTTTTCACGCAGCAGTTACCGCGGGCGCGGCTTCGATCATGACTGCGTTCGATTCCTTGAATGGAATCCCGGCCTCGGCAAATCCTTTCACCATCAAAGAGATCCTGCGCAAGGAATGGGGATTCAAGGGCCTCGTCGATAGTGATTGGACTTCCATCGCCGAACTGATCCCCCATGGCATCGCGAATGACCCTGCAACCGCTTCGCGAAAGGCTTTTCTGGCCGGCGTGGAAATGGACATGGTCAGCAGCTTTTACCACGATAATTTAGCGAATCTTGTGCGTTCGGGCCAAGTCCCCGAATCGGATCTGGATCAAGCCGTGCGCGACGTTTTGCGCCTTAAGTTCGCGCTGGGTCTCTTCGAACATCCCTACGCGGACGAGAGCAAAGAAAAAGCGGCGATGCTGCAGCCGGATAGCGTAACGCTGGCGCGCGAAGCCGCGGAACGCTCGTTCGTCCTGCTTAAAAATTCTCCCTTGGGTGCTGGATCGGCAGTACTTCCGCTTTCCAGCGACTTGCAGCATGTCGCGCTTATCGGCCCGCTCGCGGATGATGCGGCGAACATGCTCGGTTCCTGGTCCGCCATCAGCCGCCCTGAAGATGTCGTCACACTGCGCGCCGCACTTGTCCAGCGATTAGGTGCGGATCGCGTGCATTACGCGAAGGGAAGCGAAATCACCCAAGGTTCCGCCGAGCAGTTAGCCGAAGCTCTCGCTGACGCGAAAGAATCCGATGTCGTGATTCTCGCGCTCGGCGAAGATGCCCCGGAGATGACCGGTGAAGCCGCTTCGCGTGCGCATCTCGGTTTGCCCGGCCGCCAGGAGCAGCTTCTCGAAGCAGTCGTGGCCACGGGAAAACCCGTTGTTTTGATTTTGTTCAGCGGACGGCCGCTCACCCTTCCCTGGGCGTTCGAACATGTGCCGGCGGTTCTTGCCGCATGGTTCCCCGGAGTGCAGGCCGGCCCCGCCCTCGTGCGCACGCTCTTCGGTGAATCGAATCCAACCGGGAAACTCGTAGTCTCCTGGCCCCGTGCAGTCGGGCAAGAGCCGCTTTACTACGATGCCTTGAATACGGGCCGTCCTCCGGGCAACGCCGATCTCACGAAACCGCCGTGGGAAGGCTCCCCCAAGTACGTTTCGCGTTACATCGACGAGCAGAACTCGCCGCAATTTCCATTCGGTTACGGACTGTCGTACACGACCTTCCGCTTCGGGGCGCCGCTGCTTAGTTCGACGACGTTGAGCGCCGGCGTATTGAACAGCGGCCTTCTCGACGCGAAACGCGCTTCGAATCCCGAACTCACCGCCAGCGCGGACATCACCAACACCGGAACTCGCGCGGGCGAAGAAACCGTTCAGCTCTATGTTCGATTGGAGGGTACGAGCACGGCGCAGCCGGTCCGCGGGCTTAAAGGTTTCCAGCACGTCAAGCTGGCTGCGGGGGAAACGCGCCGCGTCACGTTCCACTTGGGGCCGAAGGCGTTCGCGCTATGGAACGATCACGACAAGTATGACGTCGAGCCGGCGCGAGTGAAAATATGGATCAGTCCGGACTCTGCCCACGGTTCGGAGGCGGCTCTCGAAATTACAAAATAGGTGAGAGAGATGTCTGAGCATCACCACTACGATCGGCGAGAAATCATCCGGCTTTGCGGCCTAGGACTGCTTTCCTCTTCGCTTGCTCCGTTGGCGTTCTCCCAAACCAAAACGCAGAAGACCTTCCTTGAGCCGGGCGGCGCGCCTTATCAAGGAACCGACGAAAATCTTCTAGATGAAATCCAGCGCGCAACGTTTGACTTTTTTTGGGAGGAAACCAGTCAACTCACCGGGCAGGTGAAAGACCGCGCGCTGGCAAACGGCCACGATACGCACACGATGTCCAGCATTGCCGCCACCGGATTCGGTCTGACCAGCCTGTGCATTGGCGACCAGCGCGGCTTCGGAAGAAAGACGGATATTCTTGCAAGGGTCCGCACCACGCTGCGATTTCTCGCAAATAAGCTGCCGCACGAACACGGCTTCTTCTATCACTTCATTCACATGGAGACCGGACAGCGATGGGAAAAGTGCGAGCTGTCGTCGATCGACACATCCTTGCTGCTTTGCGGCGTGCTGACGGCGCGGCAATATTTCGCCGATCAGGAAATCAAAGACCTCGCCACAAAAATTTATGAACGCGTCGATTGGCCGTGGATGCTGAATGGGGGCACCACTCTTTCGATGGGGTGGAAGCCGGAGTCCGGTTTCTTGAGTGCCCGCTGGGAACACTATTGTGAGCTGATGATGATTTATCTGCTCGGCATCGGCTCGCCCACTCACCCGTTGTCGCCGGACACCTGGAAAGCCTGGACGCGCCCAGTTATTACGTACCAGGGAATCGAATATATTTCCGGAAACGACCCTCTTTTCACGCACCAATATTCACAGGCGTGGTTCGATTTCCGGAATATGCGCGATGCCTTCACCAATTATTTCGAGAACTCGATCAAGGCGACGAAAGCGCACAAACTTTTCTGCCTTTCTTTGCGCGACCGTTTTCCGGATTACAGTGAAGATTTGTGGGGTATCAGCGCGTCCGACTACGCGAAGGGATACACGGCGTGGGGCGGGCCTCCTCCCCAGGGGCCGATCGACGGCAGCATTGTGCCGTGCGCAACGGGCGGCTCGCTGGCTTTTCTTTTCGAGGATTGTATCCGCGTGCTGCGCAACATCCGGGGCCGCTACAAGAATAAAGCCTGGGGAAAATATAGCTTCGTCGATGCCTTCAATCCGCTCACCGGCTGGTACGACCAGGATGTTCTAGGCATCGACCTGGGCATCACCATGCTGATGGCAGAAAATCACCGCACAGGTTTTGTATGGGATACCTTCATGAAGAATCCCGAAGCGCGATCCGCAATGAAAAAGGCCGGATTCAAAGCCGCGTAGACCAAAAGAAGGGCTGTCAATAAGCGGGAGGAAGCATTCTCACTCGTTGACAGCCCTTGCTGCATTTGAAGAGGGGCACCTGGGGTGTTAGGGTCCCTCTCCCTTGTGTTAAAAGCTGAACCGAGCCCCAAGCGTGACGACGCGAGCGCCGAGGGCAGATGTAGCCTCGCCGAAGTTCGAGTTGGCAATGTTGTTTGAGATGCTGGTGGGGTTGAAATTCAGATTGTTGAACAAGTTGTAGACATCCATTCGGAACTCAAACTTCGCATTTTCGCCAAGTACCGGCATGTTAGGCAGGCCAAAGCTCTTGGCGAGTGTCATATCTACGTCCCTATAGCCAGGGCCGGTGAACGAGTTGCGACGGATACCGGTTTGAGGAAGCGCAGTTCCATAGTTGGTGCCGCTGTAGGCCGTGTAAGTTGGCGTCGAAAAATACGCAGCGCCGCCACTGGGATAATTCGAACCGGTCTTGAATTGGTCGTTGCTTGTGCTGGTGCCTGCGCCGCCCAGATAGGCGGCAGGGAATAATTGCGAATAGCCGCAGGTTCCGCAATATAGGCTTCCGCCGTTGACGTTCACGACTGGAGTCCAAGGGAATCCGGAGTGAAGCGTGAAGATGCCGCTGATCGACCAACCACCGGCGATTTTTTCCATCCAGCTATTGCTGCCGTGAAAGAAGACCGGCTGCCACATACCAAAGAGCTTGAACGCCTTCCCGACGTTGTAGTCAGAGCGTCCGTAGTTCAGGTTGATATTATATGGGTAGATCTGTTCCGAGTAGGGCGCGGAACTGCTGTCCATGCTCTTGGACCAGGTGAACTGAGCGTCGGCCATAAATTGTCGCGAGAACTGATGCTTCAATCCTGCGAGCAGAGCGTTGTAGTTGCCGCTGCCTGAAGTTCCCCAGTAGTCCCCGCCACCGATCTGCGGGTTCAGAGCGTATCCCAAGGCTGCAGGGACGGCGTTCGGGTTCTCGTGGAAGTAGATGTTACGCGACAAGCTTCCCTGATATCCCACCGAGGCCACGAACTGGTGACCCAGATCGTATTGGGCATCCAGTGAGTAGTGATGGGACAGCATCGTCGGGAGGGTGCCGTTTAAGCTGCCGGGGAAGTTTCCGGGGAAGATGCTGACATTAACCGAGCCGGTTGTGGGTAGTCCATTCGGGCCGAAGCTGGAAACCGTGTTCGGGTTCGCGGGATAGCCGGTAAGGTCGCGTATACCTGAAGAAACGGCGTAGATGATACCAGGATTCGGCGAGTTCGGTGTGGACATGTTCAAGCTCGGAAACACCACTAACCCGGGATTTGCCGCAATGTTGGCCGAAATGGCGATTTCTTCCTGGTTGTAGTTGAGGCCGTAACCACCGCGAATCACGAGCCGGTTCTGGAAATCGCGGTGAAGAAAAGGAAGTGAAGTCGGACTCCAGGCAAAACCGATCTGTGGTCCGAAATTACCCTTCTGTGCGTTCCAGGCATTTCCGCCCTTTCGAATGCTCAGGTCCGTCATGACATTCGACCCCGCTCCTGGGATGGCGACGAACAAGTTGCCCTGCTTGGAGGAAAGTGGACCGAAGTAGGACCACCGCAAGCCAATGTTGATCGTCAGGTTACTGCGAAGTTTGAAGTCATCCTGGACAAAGAAGCCGTAGATGTTCGAGCGGTCGTCCTGGCGAAGAGTCGTCGGTTTGCCGGTTGAAGGATCGAAGCCACCGCCTTCGTTATGCGGGGCATCATTGAGGAAGTCCCACATGTTGAAGAATTGGTAGTTTGGCACGCCGCATCCAGCACAGTTGTTGAGGTAGAAAAGGCGCGTCACTTCCCCGCCAAACTTGATGGTGTGGTTTCCGAGAATCTTGGTGGCCACATCCTTGAAGCCGTAAGTCCACTGATTCAGGATGCTGCCAACATTGGGCCCGAATGATTGTGGGCTAATGCTACCAATTTGTCCGATATAGTCCGAGGGAAGTCCTACCGGCGACTGGGGGTTGGAGTTAATTTCATTCCAGCGCCATCCGGCGGCGTTCACGCGAACCTCGTTGAGAAAGGACGACGAGATGGTGTGGTTCCAGATTGCAGAGAATGCTTCATTGATTTGCGAGTGATGGAAGTAATTGTATTGGCGGGCCGCGCCATTCAGGAAACTGGCCGACTGTGGGACGTAGTAGATCGCAAAGCCGATGCGATCCCTGCTGGTGATATCCGCATCGAGACGGCCATTGTACTGTTCTTTGGTAGAGGTTGTCGTGCTGGAGGTCTTGTAGTTCGCTATGTCGGCCACTCCGTCCAGGCCGCCGCCAACACCAGGGTTACTCGGGTTAACCCACCCAAGATCCTGTGTACCCAGCGCCGTCGTCAAAGGCGATCCGATATCCAGACCTTGCCCTGCAATGGTTGCGCAGTTTACGCCCTCCGTCAGGCCGGCATCGGCGCAGGTGGAAGGATTGATTCCGTTGCTGACGACGCTTGAACCGGGGAAGGTTAGATACTGGGCGGCGATGCTGCCAGAAGGCGCCAAGGCAGCGAATGCCGGGGTTTCGTACCATCCGTTGCCAGTACTACTCGAGTTCGGGTTGCGAACAGTTTCATAGTTGAAAAAGAAAAAGATCTTATTCTTCCAGATCGGGCCGCCCACGCTGCCGCCGAACTGATTAAATCTGTTGTTGTCTCTCAACACGCTATTGCCTGAGCCGTTGAATCGCTGATATGCATCCAAGCCCGGACGATGAGCAGTGAAGAAGGCGCTGCCGTGGAAGTGGTTGGTGCCGCTCTTGGAGGTGATCTGAATTTGGGCGCCACTGAAGCGGCCATTCTCGGCGTCGTACCCGTTGGAGACAACTTTTACGCTTTCGACGGAATCTTCGGAAGGTGTGATGACCGTAGTCCCGCCCCAGACGGCGCTGGCGGTGCTGATCCCGTCAATCGAAATGCCGTTGTTTTCGTATTGCCCGCCATTGGCCAGAGCTTGCGGACCGTTTTCCGTTGCAAAAATACCTGTGCTGCCGCCGGTTCCACCAGGGCCCTGTGTCCCGGGAAGATTTGCGCTACCACCCCCGTTTCCTTGCGCGCCATCGCCGAAAACGCCTGGCGTAAGCTGCACTAATTGGAGGACATCGCGCCCGAACGACGGCATGTGCTGAATTTGATTACTGGAGACGGTGCCGGTTATTGAGGCAGTCTGCGTGTCCAGCAGGGGCTCCGCCGATGCATCCACAGTGATGCTTTGTGTGACCTGTCCGACGGCGAGTTGGATGTTGAGAGCGTTCGCTTGCTCCGGAATCAGTTCGATATTATCGATGACTTTCTTCGCGAAGCCCTGCTTTTCCACTTCCAAGCGGAAGCGCGCGGCGGCTAGTGCATTGAAGTTGAACACACCGGAATCATTACTGACCGTTACCAGTTTTTGGTTGGTGGCGGGGTTGGTTAGCGTAAGCGTGGCGCCTGAAATCACTGCGCCTGAGGGGTCGGTCACCACTCCCTGAATGGAAGTTCGATACTGAGCGTGGGCCGAACTAGCGAGGAAAACTGCGCAGGCCAGCCAGAACGCCGCCCGAAAGGAAAGCTTGGATAGGCTCATAAACTTGTTCCTCCAACTTGAAAGAATTCTCGAAATGGCCTAGCACCCTCAGCTAAATCGGTTAACTAATTGTGTTTGAAAGTATAGTCATCCCATTTTTGAATGTCAACGATTCCCAAACTTGATGATGGATGCCGGCTTGGCACTGCCTCCTGCTTCCATAGAAAAACACGCAGCAGTGCGTTGCCCGCCCAAATTTCAAAGAAGTTGCGAGGATATCAACAGAGCAAAATGGGTCTAGCATTCGTGCGCAAGAGATAGCCAATGTGAGGAAATCGTTATCAACGGTAGGGCATATTTTTTCTCATCGGACGAAATAAGAAAGGTCCCGCCGCTGAGGCCAGTACTAAAACCAAGGCCGGTCTGCTTCCCGTAAGTATCTCTAAATAAAAGTTTTAGTATATTTTATTCGCTTCCCGAGGAGCTCTGGGGCGAATCAATCAATGGCCTGTCGTGTGCATTCTCTCACTGAGTAAACAGCCCTTTATGCCTTCGCCAAAGCAAAGAAACAGCACGGGCACAGAGCCGATCGATTTGCTGCCACCCGACGAAGTGTTGTTCGGCAGGTCAGCGGCGATGAGTAAAGTCCGCTCGCTGGTGGTGAAGGTGTGCAACATCGATGCTCCCGTGCTGCTTTGCGGCGACGGGGGAACCGGCAAGGAAGCGGTCGCGCGGTGGATTCATGTGCACTCACGAAACGCGGGAGGCCAGTTTGTCAAAGTGAATTGCGCGGCGATCCCGGGATCGCTCTTAGAGAGCGAGTTGTTTGGCTACGAGAAAGGTGCTTTTACCGGAGCACATGCCTCAAAGCCTGGGAGAGTTGAACTAGCTCAGAAAGGGACTCTTTTCCTCGACGAAATCGCCGACCTGGACTCCGGCCTGCAGAGTAAACTCTTGCAGATTCTTCAAGACGGGACCTTTTCTAGAATAGGCGGGACAGAGGGAAAGTTGGTCGATACGCGATTGATCTGCGCGACGAACAAGGATTTACGAGAAGAAATCGATGCGGGAACATTTCGAGCCGATTTGTTTTATCGCATCAATGTTGTACAGATGAGGTTACCACGGCTTCGCGAGCGCAGCGAAGATATACCCTCGATGGCCGAATATTTTCTCACACTGTTTCAAGAAAGATTCGCCAAACCGGCAGAACCTTTGAACAAAGCGATGTTGCAATACCTACAGAACTTGGATTGGCCCGGAAATATTCGTGAGCTTTCGAACGGGATTGCCCGTCATGTGCTGGTCGGCGCGGAAGCTAATATCGGTCCGGTGCTTGTTGACAAGCCGCACAGAAGTGCTCCAAGAGATTCCTGCCGGACTGATACCATCCCTCTTAAACAGCTTTCCAAGGAAGTAGTTCGCGAGCGGGAGAGAACTTACATCCTCGAGGCACTGAAGGCAAATCAATGGAATCGCAGAAAGACGGCTGAGGCCTTGAAGATCAGCTATCGCACATTAATTTACAAGATACAGGGTGCGGGCTTAATCGCGAAACGTTCTTAGCTTAGCTCGATGCGTCCCGCGAGCGTCGCCCACACTTCACATTCCTCTACCGGCTAGCTGCCGATTTCAAAAACTACCTGCCTCTGCTTATTCTTCGGCTGCGGAGTTGTTCTAGCCGCCTTTTCTACGACGGGCAGGTTAAGTTGGTGATGAAGTCCTCGAGTTGGCCGGCTTTGACCGCTGAATCGGTCTCAGCCTATTTTTTGCACCTCCTGTCTTCCAAGAAGCGAGACTGAGACTTGAGAACCTCTCTACTCCAGCTTTATGACCGCCATAAAACCAGCTCTCGAAAAGGCTGTCCTCGTTCGGAGGAGTCATCAGTTTCGTGGTTGTCTTATTGAATAGCTCCTGTGCTGATTTCCTTAATGATGCCAATTAGTGGAATCGGTTCTGAACGCTCTCCTATCGTCCGGTCATCGTCTCATCGGATTACGATATCTCGCAACGATTGCAATTCCATCTCTATGTTGTTCTCGTCCTCTTCTTGGCCTCTTGGTCCATTTGGCCAATAAATGCTGACCTAGGGCAATGCGCGGACAGTGCGCATCAAACTTTGGGACTTGCCCCAAAACTGTTCTTCAAACCAGTAGTCGAGCGAGCGTTTGACTCCGTATCCTTCGCATGTAGTTAAGGCCAGAGAGTAGCTATTTAAGCTTCAGCGGACCCCACCCCCGTCCCCGGCCTACAAGCCGACTTAAGCCGAGAGGAACCGGCAACAATGAAAACGAACTTAAGGGGATTGGTGTGCGCAGTGGGTGCGGTGATTCTGAGCTCCTCAGTGGCGTTCATGAGCGGCTGCGCAGGTTTGGTGAGCAGCGCCAACAGCAATGGCGACACTACATCGGCCCTGGTCATCACGAGCGTGCAAACCGCGTCGATTACAACGGCTAGCTCTCAAGTCATTTGGGCGACAAACGTACCTGCCGACTCCTCGGTCAATTATGGAATCTCCCCTAGCTACGGAAATACCACGTCAGTTGATTCGGCCATGGTGACGACCCACCAAATGACTCTATCCGGTCTAGCGGCGGGGACCACCTACTACTACCAAGTAAACTCGACCGACTCGAAGGGTAACCACGGACACGGTGGCAACTCGTTTAAGACGGCTGGCTTCAGCCTTTCCGGCACGATCAATCCTGCAACCGGAGGAAGCGGATCGACGTTGACACTGAGCGGGGCAGCTAGCGCGACGACCACGGCAGATAGCTCTGGGAATTACATGATCACGGGATTAGCGAACGGAACGTACACGCTTGTTCCGAGTCACGCAGGCTATACCTTCACGCCAAGCAGTCAGAGTATGACGGTCAAGGGAGCCAACGTTACCGGGGTGAATTTTACAGATACAGCCGCGACAGTGGCCCCGACGATCACAACGCAGCCAGTGAATCAGACGGTGACGGCAGGACAGACGGCGACGTTCACGGTGGTGGCGGGCGGGACAGCGCCACTGAGCTACCAGTGGCAGAAGAACGGAGCAAACATCGCGGGAGCCACGGCCATCAGCTACACGACGCCAGTGACGGCGACGACGGATAGCGGTTCGACGTACCGGGTGGTGGTGACAAATACGGCGGGAACGGTGACGAGCGCGGCAGCAACGCTGACGGTAACTGCGGCAACGGTGGCGCCGACGGTCACGACCCAGCCGGTGAACCAGACGGTGACGGCGGGACAGACGGCGACGTTCACGGTGGTGGCAGGAGGGACAGCGCCACTGAGTTATCAGTGGCAGAAGAACGGAGTGAACATCGCGGGAGCGACAGGGACGAGCTACACGACACCGGTGACGGCGACGACGGATAGCGGTTCGACGTACCGGGTGGTGGTAACAAATACGGCGGGAACGGTGACGAGCGCGGCAGCAACGCTGACGGTAACTGCGGCAACGGTGGCGCCGACGATCACAACGCAGCCGGTGAATCAGACGGTGACGGCAGGACAGACGGCGACGTTCACGGTGGTGGCAGGAGGGACAGCGCCGCTGAGCTACCAGTGGCAGAAGAACGGAGCGAACATCGCGGGAGCGACAGGGACGAGCTACACGACACCAGCGACGGCGACGACGGATAGTGGATCAACGTATCGGGTGGTGGTGACAAATACGGCGGGAACGGTGACGAGCGCGGCAGCAACGCTGACGGTAACTGCGGCAACGGTGGCGCCGACGGTCACGACCCAGCCAGTGAATCAGACGGTGACGGCAGGACAGACGGCGACGTTCACGGTGGTGGCAGGAGGGACAGCGCCACTGAGTTATCAGTGGCAGAAGAACGGAGTGAACATCGCGGGAGCGACAGGGACGAGCTACACGACACCGGTGACGGCGACGACGGATAGCGGTTCGACGTACCGGGTGGTGGTAACAAATACGGCGGGAACGGTGACGAGCGCGGCAGCAACGCTGACGGTAACTGCGGCAACGGTGGCGCCGACGATCACAACGCAGCCGGTGAATCAGACGGTGACGGCAGGACAGACCGCGACGTTCACGGTGGTGGCAGGAGGGACAGCGCCGCTGAGCTACCAGTGGCAGAAGAACGGAGCAAACATCGCGGGAGCGACAGGGACGAGCTACACGACACCAGCGACGGCGACGACGGATAGTGGATCAACGTATCGGGTGGTGGTAACAAACACGGCAGGGACGGTGACGAGCGGGGCAGCAACGCTGACGGTGAATGCCGCGGCGGTAGCCCCGACGGTCACGACCCAGCCAGTGAATCAGACAGTGACGGCAGGACAGACGGCGACATTCACGGTAGTGGCAGGAGGGACAGCGCCGCTGAGTTATCAGTGGCAGAAGAACGGGGTAAACATCGCGGGAGCGACGGGGACGAGCTACACAACACCGGTGACGGCGACGACGGATAGCGGATCGACGTACCGGGTGGTGGTGACAAACACGGCGGGGACGGTGACGAGCGGGGCAGCAACGCTGACGGTGAATGCGGCAACGGTAGCGCCGACGATCACAACCCAGCCAGTGAATCAGACAGTGACGGCAGGACAGACCGCGACGTTCACGGTGGTGGCAGGAGGGACAGCGCCACTGAGTTATCAGTGGCAGAAGAACGGAGCAAACATCGCGGGAGCGACGGGGACGAGCTACACGACACCGGTGACGGCGACGACGGATAGTGGATCAACGTATCGGGTGGTGGTAACAAACACGGCAGGGACGGTGACGAGCGGGGCAGCAACGCTGACGGTGAATGCCGCGGCGGTAGCCCCGACGGTCACGACCCAGCCAGTGAATCAGACAGTGACGGCAGGACAGACGGCGACATTCACGGTAGTGGCGGGAGGGACGGCGCCGCTGAGCTACCAGTGGCAGAAGAACGGAGCAAACATCGCGGGAGCGACGGGGACGAGCTACACGACGCCAGTGACGGCGACGACGGATAGTGGATCAACGTATCGGGTGGTGGTAACAAACACGGCAGGGACGGTGACGAGCGGGGCAGCAACGCTGACGGTGAATGCCGCGGCGGTAGCGCCGACGGTCACGACCCAGCCAGTGAATCAGACAGTGACGGCAGGACAGACCGCGACGTTCACGGTGGTGGCAGGAGGGACAGCGCCACTGAGTTATCAGTGGCAGAAGAACGGAGCAAACATCGCGGGAGCGACGGGGACGAGCTACACGACACCGGTGACGGCGACGACGGATAGCGGATCGACGTTTCGGGTGGTGGTGACGAACACGGCGGGGACGGTGACGAGCGGGGCAGCAACGCTGACGGTGAATGCCGCGGCGGTGTCGCCGACGATCACAACACAGCCAGTGAACCAGACAGTGACGGCAGGAGCAGACGGCGACGTTCATGGTAGTGGCGGGCGGGACAGCGCCGCTGAGCTACCAGTGGCAGAAGAACGGAGCAAACATCGCGGGAGCGACAGGGACGAGCTACACAACGCCAGTGACGGCGACGACGGATAGCGGGTCAACGTTCCGTGTAGTGGTGACAAACACGGCGGGAACGGTGACCAGCGCGGCGGCGACTTTAACGGTGAACCCCGCTCCTGCGCCGGCAATCCAGGTGAGTCCCTCGCCCATCAACTTTGGAAGCGATGTGGTCGGTAGCAACTCGACTCAACTCTTGATCATCAAGAACACCGGCACAGCAACATTGACGATCACTCAAGTGAATGAATCCGGTTCAGCTTTCAGTGTCAGTGGATACTCATTGCCGCTGAATGTGAATGCAGGGGCACAGACCACGATCACGGTGACATTCGTGCCGAGCTTAGTCGGCACTACCTCCGGCAGCCTGTCGATCGTTAGCAACGCCCCCACTTCGCCGACTTCAGTCGGCCTCACAGGCACGGGAGTAGCCGCGACTCTTACTTTGAGTGTCAGTCCGACAAGCTTGAGTTTCGGCAACGTCACGACGGGCACCACCTCTGCTTCACAAAATGTGACCATCACGAATACGGGCAACTCAATCGTCACGATTTCGCAGATAACTTTGACGGGTTCTGGCTTGCAGATGACGGGCGGAGGAGCGCCCGTGACTCTGTCTCCCGCGCAGAACCTCATCCTCACGGTCCAGTTCAATCCCACTGTGGCCGGAGGCGTAAATGGCAGCATCTCGATTGTGAGCAACGCGAGGCGGTTCACCGGCGTCGATCTCTCTCTCCGGAACTGGCGTCGCGCGGTGCAGCATT
Organism: uncultured Acidobacteriota bacterium; assembly: GCA_963824515.1. Taxonomy (GTDB): domain Bacteria; phylum Acidobacteriota; class Terriglobia; order Acidiferrales; family UBA7541; genus Acidiferrum. The sequence continues at coordinate 29,893 of CAWGPN010000022.1, read as the reverse complement.
CCGTGGTGCTCTCAATTGGAATGCAAGTACTTCAACTGTGTCGGGATACAACGTCTACCGCGGCACGGCTACAGCGGGGCCATATACGAAATCAACTCTTCACTGGTTACAGCCTTACTTTTACCGATTCTACCGTGCAGAGCGGCGACGACCTATTACTATGTGACTACGGCAGTCGATTCTAGCGGCAACGAAAGTGTGTTTCGAATCAAGTCGTCGGCGCCGATCCCGTGAAGGCGAGAATGAATCAAACGGCGGAAGCTGCGAATTAATGTGTCAAGGCGAGAGACACGTTTCTTTAGCTGATTCTGGGTGGCGAATATGCGGTTTAAAGGGCTGTGGAAAACTACAACCTTATAGAGTGGAATGAGCCTAGAGGAGGGTGCTATCCTCGCGCCGATTCCTGTGCGAAGGTTGGTCAGCCCGTAGAGGTGCAGGCCCGGTCTGGGTGCTTGACGACAGAATTTGATGGTCCCAACGGACAGGGTTATACCTGTACTTAAATTGGACTTCCAATCAGTTTCTAAGGAGAAGTCAAAGACGTACTCTTGTGTCCAGCATAGGTCTGAGGGGCCTGGACGATGAGCACTGAACGAAAGCGGCAAACCCTAGGCGGGCCTGCAAATCCCTGGAAATTAGCTTCTTTAGCGCGCGCCACCCTTATCTTGGCGACGACGTTTCTGCCTGTCATTCTCCTTTGGGGTTGCGCCGGCGTGGTTAGCGGCCAAAGTAGTCAGCCGCAGACTCCCCCGCCCTCGCAAACATACACAATCTCAGGTGCTATTGCTCCTGCCGCCTACGGCAATGGCACGACGATTACCTTAAGCGGAACCTCAAGTGCCACAACCACTGCGAATAGCTCAGGGGTGTTCAGTTTCGCTGGATTGGCCGATGGGACCTATACACTCACTCCCAGCAAAGCGGGTTATACCTTCGCTCCCACCAGCTTGAGCGTGACCGTCAGCGGCAACAATATCACCGCGGGATTGAATTTTACGGCCGCGGCCAACCCAACTTTTAACATTTCGGGGACTGTCAGTCCAACAGCAGGCGGCAGTGGCGCAACATTGACGTTGAGTGGGGCAGCAACCACGACGACCACGGCAAATAGCGCTGGAAACTATACATTTAGCGGGTTGGCCAATGGAAGATATGCAGTTACGCCGAGTAAGGCAGGCTATACGTTCAGTCCAACGAGTCAGGCCGCAACAGTAAATGGAGCTAACATCACGGGACTGAACTTTACTGCGACAGCCCAAACGAATCCGACGTACAGCATATCTGGGACGATCAGCCCCACGGCTGGAGGGGCCGGCGCGGCAGTAATACTAAGCGGGGCGGCGGGCGCCACCGCAACCACAAACGGCGCGGGCAACTATACTTTCAGCGGCTTGGCGAACGGTTCGTACACTGTCACCCCAAACAATTCTGGGTACACGTTCAGCCCGGTCAGTCGAAGTGTTACTGTCAGCGCGGCAAACGTTACAGGGATGAACTTCACGGCGACAGCGCAGCAGACGCATTCGGTGCTGCTGATGTGGAACGCGAGTACCTCGACGGTGGCCGGGTACAATATCTACCGCAGCACGGTAAGCGGGACCGGGTACACGAGGATTAATTCCTCACTCGTTCCCTCGATGGCTTACACGGACTCGACTGTGGCTAACGGCACAACCTACTATTACGTGACGACCGCCGTGGATACCAGCGGCGATGAAAGCGGCTATTCCAACCAGACTTCCGCTACCATTCCGTAGTCGTCCTCAGGAAAAAATACTAACGGTCACCTCACTCGTCGAGGCACGCCACTTGCTTACCCATTTGGAGCCGGCCGGCTCTCTTCTGGGTTGGAGCTCCAATGCGGGCTTGCCTGCCGGAACTTGTCTATCGCGAGCGGAGTCGGTTAGAAAAAGGTCACTCACGGGCCCGTGGAAGCTTTCCTAGGCAGCTCGTCTCAAGGTAGCCAGACTCAGTTGCGCATGCCTCTGAAGCCAGAGAGTGGCTAAAAAAAGGGATAATGTGGATAGAATGCTTCCACTTTGTAAAGGCCGACACCCGCCTCACAGATCCGGATCTGACCTGGATGTCTAGGGTCACCGCATAAAACTGTCTATAAGATTATATAAATAAAGGACTTAGTGTTACATTGCTCTTGCCGGTGCTGCAGCTAATACTGGAAGCGTGCGTGCTGAACCCTAAGAGTGCGATTCTGCTCTGCAGAGTTGGCAAGATCGTGAACAAGAAGGTGTGAGGGAAGTTATGGTGCGAGACGGCCAAATCACGGTAAGAGAAGCCAAACGAGTCCTCAGAAGGCATTGGCGTCTCCTGCCGGCGTCAGTCTTAGGCTGTATTTTGGCTTCGCTTGCTTTGGTACTATTTTTACCAAAAAAGTACACCTCTCAGACTTTGGTCCTCGTGCAGGAGCCAATCGTTCCCACCGACATCGTGAAACCCGTCATTAGCGATGACCTGAATCGTCGCCTTGCGTCCATGAAAGAGCAAATACTGAGCCGCACGCGCCTTGAACCCGTCATCCAGAAATATGGGCTATACCAGTCTGAGACTCGAAAATTGAATATGGATGACAAGGTCCAACTACTGCGAAAGTCTATTGAAGTCACTCCAATGACTCCCCTAGCAGGAACAGAAAAATCGCTGCCGGGCTTTTCTGTGAGCGTGACCTACAAAAGTCCGGAGATGGCGCGGCGCATCTGCACCGAGATTACGGCGCTGTTCATGGAACAGAACTCCCATTCCCTTGAGCAACAGGCGGACCGTACAACTACGTTCCTAAGTCAGCAGCTTGAGCAGGCTAAGGACAAACTGGATGCTCAGGATGCAAAGTTGGCAGAGTTCAAGAAGCACTATCTAGGTTCCCTCCCAGACGAAGAACAGGCCAATCTTAGCTTGCTTACGGGAATGAACTCGCAACTTGAAGCGGCAACCCAGGCATTGAGTCGCGCCCAGCAGGACAAAGTCTTCACAGAATCGATGCTCAGCCAACAAGAATTGAACAGGGAAGCTTCCGAGAAACAGCAGTCCGGGGAGGGCCCGGAGACTTTGCAGCAGCAACTGAGCAAAGAAGAAGCTCAACTGGCAATTCTCGAGTCCCGATACACACCGGAGCATCCAGATGTAATCAAGCTAAAGAGCACTGTTGAACAGTTGAAAAAACAAATTGCAGCGCTGCCCGCTCCATCTAAAGCTCCCGCCACAGCGGTTGCTTCCTCCGGGTCGGAGGGTCCGCAAGTCCAACAACTCCGCGCCAAACTCCAGCAGGACGAACTGAGCATCAAGGACCTGACGAAGCACCAAGTCGACATCCAGAAACAGATTGATGTACTACAAGGAAGAATCCAAGCCAGCCCAGTCGTCGAGCAGCAGTACAAGGAGCTAACGCGCAACTATCAAACTGCGCTCGAGTTCTACAATGATCTGCTGAAAAAACGCGAGAATTCAGCGATGGCCACCGATCTTCAGCACGAGCAGCAGGGGGAACAGTTCCGGGTGCTCGATCCGCCAAGTTTGCCGGACAAGCCTTCCTTTCCCAATTCGAAGATGCTACTCGCTGGGGGGCTCGGCGCGGGTTTGGTCCTCGGACTGGGCATTATTTACCTCATCGCTTTGAACGATAAGTCCATGAATACAGAGGCTGACGTGGAATATTGCCTGAAGCTGCCTGTTCTCACGGTTATACCTGAGTTCGATACCATCGCGTTGGTGAAATACGGTCGCGAGCGGTCGCCGGTCGGCCTCAGCGCTGTTGGTATAGAGGAATGAATGGTTGTGGCCGCAACGACGCCGCTAAAGGAAACACATGAGTCGGATACATGACGCTCTGAAGAAAGCCGCGGAAGAAAGAGCTGCCCACAGCACAGAGAATTCTTCCAAGGAAGTATTTGAAATAACGCAGGAGATTCACCACCCCGTTCCACGGACGAAGGAGCCGCCAGATCTGCCCGGCAGCGAGACACCGACCAATGGTAGGCGGCCTCCTCTGTTTGAAGATCTATTGAAGCGTTGCGCTCATCCCCGCTGGGATTCTGACCAGCTTACTAACGTTTTCGAAAACGACGAAACGAAGAACGCAGGAGCAGAGTGCTTCCGCATTCTTCGTTCGCGAATCTACGATATCGCTGGCCAGAGGTCGCTGAAACGAATCTTGACGACAAGCAGCCTTTCTGGCGAAGGAAAGACCTTTGTGGCTGCCAATCTGGCGCGTTCCATCGTCCGGCAACCCGAGCGCCGAGTGCTGCTGATCGACGCCGATTTGCGCTTTCCTTGCTTGCATCTGGCTTTTGGAGCGCCTTCAACACCTGGCCTCTCGGAATATCTTCGCGGAGAAGTGGATGAGTACGGAGTCATTCAGAGCGGGCCGATTGAGAATCTCTGCATCATACCGGCTGGCCACGAAGTGAACGATCCAAGCGAGCTCCTCCTCAAGGACAGGATGAAGACTTTGCTGGACTTTGTCACTCCGATGTTTGATTTCGTCATATTGGATTCTCCACCTGCGGTTCCTGTTCATGATGCTAGTTCACTCGCGGATCTATCTGATGGCACGCTCTTTGTGGTGCGGGCGGGGGCAACAGATCACGAAGTCGCCGCGAAGGGGGCCGCCGAGTTCAAAAACAAGAACCTACTGGGGGTAGTATTAAATGGCGCGGGCCCTGACGCAAATTACGGCCCATATTACGGGAAGTATTAAATCAGAATGGGCGCCCCTTCCGTAGAAAAGCTTGCACAAGTCCTAGACAAGAAGAAACTAAAGTCCCAGATCAGCGGACTGCCTGCATTACCCCGCAAGAGTACCGATGTTCCATTGTTTCTCCGTTCCGCCTCGACGATGCTGCTGGTAGACCTTCTTGCGTAGGATTTCGACTGAATCAGGGTTGAAGAATATCCCTAGAGGGGGAAGGGGCTAGGCACGTATGCGCTCATCGGGAGACGAAGTTGTAATCATAGGGGCAGGGCCATACGGGCTAAGCGCTGCCGCTCACCTTAAGGCCGCTGGATTAGAACCCCATGTTTTTGGCCAGTCCATGGACTTTTGGAAAAACCATATGCCAGCGAGCATGTTGCTGCGCTCAAAGATGGAAGCTTCCAATATCGATGCCCCTGCGGGGTACCTAACCATTGCGGATTTCAAGAGATCGACCGGGCGCAAGTTGTCTGATCCGTTGCCTATCGAGGATTTCATAGCTTATGGCGATTGGTTTCAAAGGCAGGTAATTCCGAGACTCGATACACGTCAGGTCCGGAACGTCAGCCGTGACGAACAGAGTTTCCACATCACCCTGGAGGACGGAGAGGTGGTGCGCGCTAGATTCGTTGTTTTGGCTCTCGGGATTGGCTATTTTCTGGCTCGCCCTCACGAGTTCGCTGAGATCCCGGTCGAACTGGCGCCGCATTCCTCGCAACTCGCCGATCTCACCCGGTTTAGGGACCGCCGCGTTGTTGTCATCGGTAGCGGTCAGAGCGCGCTTGAATATTCGGCGCTCCTTCATGAGAACGGCGCGAACGTGCTGATTCTGACCCGCGCTCCGAAGCTAACTTTTCGCCCTTTCGCATGGCGCAAGCATCTCTTCCGGCAGCTAACGCCGGGTCCCCTTAAGCCCCTTTCCTATGCGGTCTTTCCTCCAACGGATCTTGGAAACATCAAGACAGTAAGAATCATGGCCCACCCGGAAAAATTCATAGCGCAGGCACCGGAAGTGCAAGCTCAGCTGCTGAAGGACTGCGCAAAACCCATCGGGGCTTACTGGCTGCCCGCCAGACTTCGGGGAGTCGAAACGAAGACTGGTGTCAGCGTGCGCAACGCGGAAATAGCTCCAGACGGGGTAAAGCTTTCGCTTAGCGATGGGACGACACTGCGAGCAAACGAGGTCGTGCTTGCGACCGGATACAAGATCAACATTTCTCGTTACAACATTATTGACAAGGCACTAAGTGGACTCATTCAGACGTCCGACGGGTACCCCATCCTCGCGAAGAGTCTTGAGACCAGTGTAGAGGGCCTGTACATGACGGGAGTCGTGGCGGAGAGGACCCTCGGACCGACCCTGAGATTTGTAACAGGCACGAATAATGCCGGCCCCCGTTTGGCGGCGGGGATCGCAGCAAGGGCTGCCCTACCAAGGACTTCGATGAACGTGGCAGAGATACCCGACGAAGTGTTGAGCTAGTCACGCGAGGTGCGGATGCGTCAACCAGGTGCAGTGGTTCTTGGCGGGAATTTTGTCGGACTCGGCGTGGTTAGGAGTCTTGGAGCACAGGGGATACCAGTTTGGGTTGTCGACTCGGACCGGTCAAAATCCATTGCGCAGTATTCGAGATACACGAAACGCTTCATTGAGTCCAGCGAAGAGGCACAAGACATTCTATTGCGAGAGGCGAGGCGCCATGCAATGGACGGCTGGGTAGTGTTTCCCACCAATGATGAATATGTTGAACAACTTTCTATCCATCATGATTCTCTCAGCCAGCACTACAAGTTGATCACGCCGCCCTTCGACATCACTCGCTATGCCCTAGACAAGCGTCTTACGTATCGGAGGGCTGAAGAGCTTGGCATCGCCGCCCCGTGGACCTGTTCCGGGCAGCACGTCGAGGATATCAAGCGACAAAATCCGTCTTTCCCCGTGATTCTCAAACCGGCGATCAATCATCGGTTCTTTCCCCGGACCAATCTCAAGGCACTGAGAGCAGACAGTCCGGAAAGCCTAGAGACACGGTTTGCGCAAATGTGTACCTATATTCCCCCCGAGGAAATCCTTGTTCAGGAGTGCATCCCTGGTAACGGGGAATACCAATATTCTTTTTGTGCCCTCTGTTCAGGAGGCCGCGTCCTTGCCTCGCTTGTCGCCAAGCGCCGGAGGCAGTATCCAATCGAATTCGGCAACGCCAGCACTTTCGTGCACACCGCCAACCAGCCAGTGGTAGAGGCCGCTGGGAGGCGCTTTCTCGAAAGTATCGGATATGACGGGATGGGAGAGGTTGAATTCAAGTTGGATTCAAGAGACGGCAAATACAAGATTCTCGATGTGAATCTCAGGCCTTGGGGCTGGCACACAATCGGGAAAGCTGCAGGCGTCGATTTTGCTTACTTGTTGTGGCGAATAAAAACGGGCCTCGAAGCCGCGCCCGGGAGGATCCATCAAGCTGCATGGCTCAGGGAAATTACCGATCTGGTTGTGATTCTCAAGTCGCAGAACTGTTTGAGTGAAATCGGCGCCGCTTTGGGAGCCGTGTTCAAAGGCAAGTTCACACTGTCCACATTTTCCGCGCTTGATCCTCTTCCGTTCTTTGCTGAGTTAGTCTTATGGAGCACGTCAGGATTTTTAAGGCAAAAACGGGCTCAACAAATGCTGCAGGGGGAGCATGTCAAGCTTCTTAAGGCAAAAACGGGCTCGAGGATACGCCAGGTTGATCCCTCCGATTCCTACCCATAACAGGGATCAGATGCGGTGTTTCGCGCAGTTGACTCGCATGCCTGAAGGTCCGCGCTCACGGTAGTGTGCTAGAGTCTCATCCTTCTAGAAAAACTGCGAGATTAGACACGCCAAGCCGTTGAAGAACAACCACCGGTTTCTTCAGAGGATCTAGGATCTGCCTCTCGGCCATGATTTCTGGGCAAATCCGTGCGCCCTCATCAGGGCCGCGCTGTTCACATTTGATAAGAGTGCTCGAATCGGCCGGCCGACAACGGCTGCGGGTCAGTCCTACTCCCTTTTTCGGGGAGCGAACGAAGGCGAGCTTATTCGTCAACTGGCATTTGCGGGCTTCGGTTCAAAAAAGTGCTTGAGTTTTAAGAAAGGCTTCTCGAGTACATTCCAGGATAGTACTAGCTAAGAAATAATTGGCCAAAAGAATAACTGCCACGGCTAACAAGGGGACGCTCGCTCAGGCGAAACGAATCTACAACACCAAACGAAATCTTGTGCAATAGATAGAGTCCGTAACTAATAGTTCCAGTATATGTTAGAAAGCGGTTCGTCATCACAGCCTGCAGCCATCTTCGACCGGAATAGAGAGAGACATAGATGAAGGCGGTGGAAGCGATTGCCGTGAGTGAAAAGACGATCCACCTCGCGTGGAGTTCCTCAGTCAAAAAAGCAAGGGGGGCAGCAACGAGTAGCGCCGCCCACGCGCGGACAAGTATATCGGGAAGGTGCAAACTGATCCGAGCGAACCAAGAGAGCGAGCAACGCTCCAGCCATCAATCCATCCATCCGGCTGAACACGTTGGTATAGAGATGAACGTGACGCAGCGCAAGGTAGTAGCGCAGGCCGGGCGACAGGCACATTTCGGCGACTGCCAAGCGCAAGAGTAACTTTGGTGAGCAAACCCGCACAATGACGGGCCAGACCAAGTAGAATTGCTCTTCGATGGCCAGGGACCAAGTAACGCCCAATGGTCCGGCGGCGTTTGTCGAAATCGGCAGAAGAAAATTCTGAAGAAATAAAGGAAAGGCCCACCAGGGGGAAGTCGTGGCCGCGATCTTGGTAGCCTCGACGCGGCTGAGAAACGGAACGACAACGAACATGAAGAGAAGCAGGGAGTAGTAAAGCGGCCAGATTCTCAAACACCGCCGCATATAGAAATTTTTGAAAAATTCCTCGGATTGCCTGGTATCTACGAGTATTCCGGTAATTAGGAACCCAGACAAAGCAAAGAAGAGATCGACTCCCATCCAGCCATCCCGAAACAATCCATGCAGATGAAGCGAAGGGAATTTTTCGCTGGCGTTGTGAAATATCACCACTAGAATCGCCAGTCCCCGAACTGCATCGAGTTGCGGAATTTTCTTTTGCATCTACCGCCGAGCCGCGAACGCAACGGCAACCGATCTCTCAAGCAATCTGTGAAGCGCCTGAGGAGGTATCTTTGAATCCGGCTTTTCTCTCTCCCATGCCAAAACGTCCTTCAGCCGCAATGAAGGCCTACGGCCTAGTTCAGGAGTGCGGGTTACCTGCCTTTAGTATCGAGTGAATCCATTTCTGCGGTGCCGACCAGGCATTGAGCTTCTTCCGTCTCTCGATGCCAGCAAGAACGAGGTCCGGTTCCTCCCAGGGTACATCATGGTAGCCCGAGCGGAGGAAAGTGCTCGCCGGATTTCTCAGCCATTCCTGCGGGAAGAGCGCAATCGTATCTTCGTCAGTGACCTTCGGCGTCTCGGGAATGCTCTCGCCGGCCCAGGCGGCGCGCAGCGCGGATGGCAAGTCGTGGCCCGGGCCAAGTGCCAGGTGCCCGACTTGCGTCGCTCTGGGGTTTATTTCGATAAGAAAAGCGTCTCCGGTCTTGTCCTCCAGGATGAAATCAAAACCATGCAAACCCGAAAGGGCCAATCGGCGCGTGACGCGTTCCGCCGCGGCGGACATCTCCAGGTTTTCTATGGAGCGCAGAACTGTGGACGGCCCCCCCGCATCCTGCTTATTAAGCACGGCGAACTGGACACTAGCCAAAACCTGGCCCTTCCAGCAGGCCACGGCGCTTGTGGCTTCGTGTCCGACGACGAAAGTTTGCGCGCTCACGACGTATCGTCTTCTTCGCAGCGACGGCCACAGCAAAGCCATGTCTTGATCTAGAAAGGCTCGCTTCAGTGCCTTCGCTAGAAGCGGCGGGCTCGAAAGAGAGTGGAAAGCAAGTTCAGCCTCTTCCAAGCTGTGAACGATCTTGACTCCGTCGCCACCAGAGGTGCCGTCGGCTTTGAGTACCGCCGGAAAACCGGCCGCTGCAGACCACTTCCTGAGCTCCTCTAGCCCGGAAATCATCGTGGTTTTTGGAACGCGAATCCCTTCGTCGCCCGCCAAATGGAGAAAGGCTGCCCTCGCGTACAGGAGAGGAAGGCTGGCTGGCGCCCCAAGCGAGCTTTCGATGAGCTGAGCGATGCTGGAATCCACTTTTCCGCTAACTCGTTGATAAAGTTCGTGCAAATTCGTGGCGGAGAGATCATCACCAGGAATTACGAGATCCGGCTCTGCTCGTTCCATGGCTTTCAAGATTGAGCGTAGAGGTGTCAGAGGATGGTAAGCATGCACATTCCGCACGGCTTGTGTTCGGCGAAGCGGATGGCGACGAGGACAAACGGCCTCCGGAATACATCCGGACTTTGCCAAAGCCATGGCCAAGCGGGCCGGCGAGAAGGATGGGGACGTACTAATCAGGAGAACCTTCGGCTGCCCCTTGCCGACGCGAGCTCGTTCAGACACCCGATGCCTCGAAATGGAACGAATGTCCAAGAGCCAGCCTGCCATGCGCTTGAGTTTCGATCGGCGCGTGAGATTCCATGTTCTTCATCTCCAAATCGAGGACATTCCCAAAAGGCACCGCAGCTGCTGCCGGCGAAGGTAGTTTCTCAATTCCCGGTCAGCAATCCGAGGAGTGCGCCTCGCAAGGCAGCGCAGATAGCCATAAGCTACCGCCAGTCCCCGTAGAAGATATGGCGGATGAAAGAGATGACGGAGACACTTGAAAAAAAAGAAAGCCGGATGATATCCCACGAGATAATCCGCTTCCCCGTCCAAGACTGCAAATCTCCATTCTCCCCAGGCCGTTCCGCTCGTTCGGTGATGGATGAGATGCAAATCCTCGAACGATTGGGTTTTCCAGCCGAGTCGGTTGGCTTTGATTTCGTCGATGGTGTCCCATCCTAGGCTCCGGCTGAGCCCTCCTAGTTTTTCCCAGCATTCCCGTCGATATATCTTGGTGGCTCCGCGGACATGAAACAGAGGCGCTCTTTCGACTTCCAGACCCCCTTCTTTTCTAGAGTATAGCGTGCCTCCCCCAATGCCAAGCTGAGGCATTTCTTGGAAGTGTTCAAAGCACCGGGCAAAGTAATCCGGAGCGAAGGTCAGGTCTCCATCGAGATTTACGAGGTATTCCCAATCTTGCGTCTGGAGAAGGGGGTAAGCATCGAGAAATGCCTCGATCCCTCCGCCCGTCGAACGATAGCCGCGATTCTTGCGTTGGATAAACTGTATCCACGAATATCCTTGCATTCGTTCGGCGACGATCCCGGCTGTGGCATCACTTGAGCCGTCATCAACAATGATCCATTCTGCAGGCTGAATCGTCTGCCCAACCACGGAATCGATGGCTCCGGCAATGAATCGCTCTTCATCTCTGACCGCTGTGATGATGCAATATTTCACCGGAGGGACGGGAAGGTTCGGCCGAGTGAGCTTTGAATTCGATTCTGCACCTTGCATTGGCTCTGGCGGGTCGTCGGCGCGCATGTGTGCTGAGAGTAGATATCTCACACGGGGCCACCTTTAGCCAAGCGCCTTAGTAAAGCATTCGCGATTGACCACAACACTGTAGCATCTGGAAGTTCGGGTACAATCTGGGCTCTTCCCTCCCTGAGAAGAAGCCCTTAATTGGCAGTTGCTATCTAGCCGGCCGCCAAGAAGATCCAGTGGGTCCTTCCCGCATTTTTACCGATGTACTCTAGAGAAGGAACTGGGGTCCGAAGTTCGGCCACGATCTATTCGAGGTGGGTGAAATCGAGTTCGTTACTCTTTTCGGGGCCACCGTTGACGCCCAGCAGGCTATTAGCGTAACTTACATCCAATCGAATGAGTTGTGGCGGTTCGCGGAATCGCAGGGAAGCTTCTGGAATCGTCTCCGGACGGGATTCACCGTCATAGGTTTCGAAGATTACTAGCCATGAGCTCCTCGTCACATGGGAGGAGAATCGGCCGAAGGAGAACAGGCATGCCTGCAGGACAGGGTTGGTCAAGAACGCTGACGTTCTTTGAAGACGCCTGGCACGAGGGCAATGTACCGATCATGGGTCCACGCACGCACGCCGCGTGGCTTTGTTCTATCGTCTTTGACGGTGCTCGAGCTTTCGAAGGAGTTACCCCAGATCTCGATCTTCACTGCGCTCGCATCAACGATTCTGCCCGCAAGCTTTTTCTAAAGCCGATCGTCTCGACCGAAACTTGGATCAACTTGGCTCGGGAAGGGATCGCTAAATTCAGCAAGGACGTAGCGCTGTATATCAGGCCAATGTACTGGGCGGAGAAAGAAGGGCCCTGGGTGCAGGCGCATGATCCGGAATCAACGCGCTGGTGTTTGGCCATTTACGAAGCACCGATGCGGCAGCCCAAGGGTTTTTCCGTGACCTTGTCCCCCTACCGGCGGCCAACGCTTGAAAGTATGCCGGTCGATGCCAAGGCAGGGTGTCTCTATCCGAACAACGCACGATCGCTGTTTGAAGCCCATGCACGCGGTTTCGACAATGCTGTGGTTTGCGACATGTTGGGAAACGTCGCGGAACTCGCCACCTCCAATATCTTCTTGGCCAAAGACGGCGTTGTCTTCACGCCTGTCCCGAACGGTACGTTTCTCGCTGGTATCACGCGCCAGCGAGTGATCGGCCTGCTCCGCGAAGCAGGTGTCAAGGTGATAGAAAAAACCCTCGCCTATCAGGAGTTTCAAACCGCCGATGAAATCTTCTCAACGGGAAATTATTCGAAAGTAGTGCCGGTAACCCGGATCGATGATCGATCACTTCCCTTCGGCCCAATTTACCAGAAGGCCCGCGAACTTTATTGGGCCTTCGCGCACGCTTAACTCTCTGGCTACACGCGGTGGCTGGTAGTCGATGAGGGTGATTGCAGAGGGCGACGAGGCCGACGTAAACTTGAGTGCTGCCCGCGGAGGCTGTTACCTTGACGTGCCCCCGCGAACCTGTCCCATTTAGATTAGGTTCGAACGTGTCAACACTACCAGAGCTTCTTACCCCCGTTTGGGAGCGTGTGCTCAGATGCGCCCCCATCGGCGTTGATGACAACTTCTTTGACTTGGGTGGCGATTCTACGCTGGCTTTGAAGCTTTTCACTGAGATCGCCAAACTATGTGGCCGCCAGATTCCGCCTGTGATGATCTACCAGGCGCCGACCATTCGGACGCTGGCTTCAGCAATCGAACAGCCCTCGCTTCCGCGTTTCGCGCCGCTGGTGCTCTTGAAGGAAGGCACGGACGGTCCTCCGGTTTTCATCACCCACGGCATGGGCGGAAACGTCATGGATTTCTTCCAAGTGGTGAAACACATGACCACTCGAAATCCAATCTACGGGATGCAAGCCAAGGGTCTGGATGGCGTCGAGGAGCCCTTCGATAGGATCGAGGACATGGCTCAGTTCTTTCTTGATGCTATGAAAGAGTTGCAGCCCCACGGTCCCTACCTGCTCGTGGGATATTCTCTCGGTGGTTTGGTCGCGCTGGAGATTGCCCAACGATTGTCCAAACAAGGCGATAGAGTGGCCTTTCTGGGCATGCTTGAGAGCTATCCACACAAGAGTTATCTCCGCGCCAAGCCGCGTCTTCGTCTCTTGCTCCGGCTGTTTAGACAGCGAGTCGCCGTGCTCGTTCGGTTGCGTCCGCGTGAGGCTTTTTCGTATATCGTGAATCCGGCGGAGAGGCTGGCCCGCGCCTCTAGGAATAGCAGCCACAATACCCGGACCGGATTGCCGCTCGATGTCTGGTTCACCCCGGCGATTCTGCGCATGAGGGACCGCGCGTACTTGGCGCTGAAACGCTATCGACCGCGTTTTTACCCAGGCAAGATCAGTTTTGTGAGGGCTGAGATCTGTACGGAATTTCCTGATAATCCTCGTGATGCTTGGGCTGGCATGGCTGCTGATTTCGAGGTTGCGACCGTGCCAGGGGATCATCTGGGAATCATGAATACGCACTTCGAACAGCTTGCGGATGCGCTCTCGCGCTATCTTGGGGCGGCTCTTGGCCGGGAATAGACTCGTGAGGCTTCCGGCAATGATAAGCCTGGCTTCAAGCGATGCACGCGGAGAGTCTAGTCTAGGGAACTCGCGCGACAAAGTGCCAAAGGTCACAAGAAGATGAATGGAGCAGAAAGCCTAGTTCAATCACTAGTTAACGGTGGCGTGGAGGTTTGCTTCACCAATCCAGGAACCTCAGAGATGCACATTGTTGCCGCGCTCGACCGCGTAGCGGAGATGCGCTGCGTGCTAGGTCTGTTCGAGGGTGTCGTCACGGCAGCGGCGGACGGGTATGCCCGGATGGCCGGCAAACCCGCATGCACTTTGCTTCATCTTGGCCCGGGGTTTGCCAATGGAATCGCCAACTTGCACAACGCGCGCAGAGCGAACGTACCGTTGGTCAATATTGTGGGCCAGCATGCGACCTATCATTTGCGCCACAATACCCCACTTACTTCCGACATTGAAGGGCTGGCGCGCACTTGTTCGTCGTGGGTAAGGACTTCCTCTGCCGCGCCCGAAATTTGTCATGATGTGGCGGAAGCGCTAGCCGCCGCGCGCACCGCTCCCGGGCGCATTAGTACATTGATCGTTCCTGCGGACGTGGCCTGGAGCCAGGGCGGAACCGTCCTCGGGCCGCCCAAATTTCGACGCCCGCCCGTGCCGGCAAGCGAGATTATCGAGCGTGCCGCCATTATGCTCCGATCGAAATCACGGACAGCTCTGTTGCTAGCGGGGAGTGCTCTGCACGGCAGGGGCCTTGCCGCGGCCGGACGCATTGCGGCAGCAACGGGTGCACAGCTGCTCGCTCCTTATCCCTTTGCGCGGATGCAGCGCGGTGCCGGGGTGCCTACGGTAGAACGTATGGCCTACATTCTCGAGCAAGCGGCTGAGCAGTTGAAAGTATTCCGCCAGCTTATTTTGGTGGGTGCATCAGCGCCTGTTGCATACTTTGCCGCTCCAGGCAAGAACTGCGTACTGACCCCGCCGGAATGCGAAGTCCATACCTGCGCGAACCCGGAGGAGGATTGTGTGGGAACCCTTGAGGCCCTCGAAGTGGCCTTGTCACTGACGAGGGCGCAGGGAGCCGCAGCCGCGCCCGCTAGAGTTGATCGGCCTACAATACCAGCCGGTGAGATTTCCTTGACAGCCCTAGCCACCGCCGTGGCCGCACTGCTGCCGGAAAATGCCATCGTTGTCGATGAATCGATGACTTCGGGCCGCGACTTGATGCCCGCGACCAAGTCCTGCCCACCGCATGAATGGCTCGCAAATACGGGCGGCTCGATCGGAATCGCACTGCCTCTCGCTGTTGGCGCAGCTGTGGCCTGCCCGGAACGGCGGGTCTTGTGTTTATCGGCTGATGGCAGTGGCATGTATACGGCCCAGGCGCTGTGGACTATGGCGCGCGAGGGACTCAAGGTGACCACAGTTATCTTCGCCAACCGGGTTTACGGCGTGCTGAAACGTGAATTTTCCTATCTCGGGGTGGGCGATCCCGGGCCGAGAGTCCGCGATCTTTTCGAGATCGGGCGCCCCGATATCGATTGGGTCTATCTAGCAAGGAGCATGGGGGTGCCAGGCGTGCGCGCCTCTTCGATGGATAGCTTTGTGAATTCTCTCAGGGATGCTCTGGCAAGTGACGGCCCCGCGCTGATCGAAGTGCGGCTCTAGAGCTCACCGGGCGATGGCCCTTTCCGCGAGTTCTTCCTTCCTGATTTTTCCGGTTGGCGTCATCGGCATGACGTCGACAAAAAATATTTGTGAGGGGCGCTTGTAGGGAGCCAGCTTTTCTGTCGCATAATCCGCTAGTTCTGGAGCTGTGACTTTAGCGCCCTTCAGGAGTTCGACAAAGGCTACCACCTCCTCGCCACCCTCGCCCTCAGCAGGCCGACCCACTACCGCACAGCGCGCCACTGCAGAATGCGTGCTAATGGTCGCTTCAACTTCCGCCGGATAGACATTGAATCCGAAACGAACGATCAGCTCTTTGCTGCGGCCGACGATGAAGAGATTGCCGTCCTCGAAGCGCGCCAAGTCATGTGTGTTGTACCAACCTTCCGGATCAATTGCCGCTGCCGTCTCCTCCGGAGCCCGATAGTAGCCTTTCATCATGTTGGGTCCCCGGGTGCAGAGTTCACCCACCTGTCCCTCTGGAACGGAGCTGCCATCGGGCCCGATCAACTTGACTTCGACGCCGGGGAACACTTTCCCGATAGAAAGGTCCGCTCGAGGCAATTCAACTCTAGTTTGCGCGATCGTGGGAGAGCACTCGGTGACTCCATATCCATTATGGAGAGTCAGGCCGAACAGTCCTTCAACCTCAGACTTGATGCTGGCAGTCAAAGGCGCGCCAGCCGAAGCAATGATGCGGAGGGCAGGGAAGCTCCGAGAGCGCAAGCCTTTCATCTTGGTGTAGTCAACAAATAAACCAAACATCGCCGGAGCCCCGAGCATCACGGTGAGCCGGCCATTCTCGAGGCTCGATAAGACGGCCACGGGATCAAACCGAGGCGCTAAGTGCAGCGAGGCCCCGCTAAGCAAACCACCGAGAAGGACTACTGAGAGCCCCACGGCATGGGACATTGGCAGGACTCCGAGCAGTGAATCTTCTGGTGTTAGAGAGCGAATTCTGGCTGATACGGCGGCGACGAACAGGAGTCCTTGGTGGGTCAACATGACGCCTTTCGGTTTGCCCGTTGTGCCCGAAGTGTAGATCAGAGCGGCTACAGAGTCCCGGCCGTCAGCTTCAACAGGTTCGACTTTGGAATCCTCGTTCAGAGGACTCGTCGCAATTAGTCCAATCTCCGGCACCTCATGGCTAGAGGCTCCGTGGCGCTTGGCATGTTCCCTGGCATGGGGTGAAACAGAGACTGTATATATGATTCGGCGAGCACCTGAATGGTCTCGAATCTGATCGATCTCCTGAGCCGAGAGTCGCGCGTTCACGAGCACGGGCCAAGCATCAAAACTGGCCAGTCCAAGCAGAATTCCAACGAAAGCCCTACAATTTTCGCACACGAGCATAACTCGGTCTCCGGGACGCACACCGGATTCGACGAGCCATTTCCGCGCGGCGCCGATGGCGGAAGAGAGTTGCCTGTAGGACCAGGCTCCGGAAGATTCGACAAGTGCCGGGCGATCGGGGAAGCGTTCGTGCCAAGGGGTAATGGCGTCACTGATACGCTTGGGGAGAGCTGAGAGGATTTCGGGAACTTGCTCTTCAATCATGGGGATTCATTATGGCCGAGGCTTAGGAACAGACCAATAGTTTGCAATTGCAAACTGTCAAGCCTGCAGAGTAAGCATACAGAGAAAAATCGTGCCTGACCATCGCGAATGACGAGTCATCTTGACCAGGTAACTCGGGCCCGACGCGGTGCGACCGCGAAGGAAGCCACTCGGTTGGCACTCTTTGCCTGTATGTATTGTAGCCAATTGCGATACACGTAGATCGCGGCCGAACGCCAAGGGCTTTCTCTACCGCCGTTCATCGCCAATTCTGGAAATTCCGCCATCAGTCGTTCTTGAGGATTTTGCAAAGCCCGCTCTCGAAATTCCGTTAACGTATTTGTCGCCGCGGCGTCGAAGTAGCCGTGCGGCATTGTCGGATAAGTTTGTCTTTCTCCTCGCAAGAATCTCTTGATATCCCGCCGAAATTCCTTCGCAAGGGTTCCCGCCCCGTACTCGGGATGGCCCTGGAAATGTAAAAATAAACTCTGCTTTCTCTCCTTGGCAAATATGTTCACGCCTGCACTCGTGGAATTGGTCAGCACCGTGTATCCGCACGAGGATAGGGCCTCTTCTTGCACTTCGTTCCATCTGGAATGCGGGAAACGCAAAGGCTCCTGAATCTGGTTCAAGAGCGGATGAGCTGTAACCTTGCTCTCATCGAAAACGCCGAACTGTTTATCGGGCAGCTTGCGTCGCCTGATGCCATCTCCTTGCAGCACTGCGGCGTGCGCAGCCAAGCATGACAAAACTGCGGAAGCGGTGTTCTCTTCGGCCCAACAAAAGAGATCGACCAAGGACGACCAGTATGGCTCTTCCTGCAACTCCGGCTGGCGAGGTTCCGTTCCAGTTATGATGACTCCGTCAAATCGGCTCCTAAAGAGGTGGTCGAAATCCCAGTAGAAATTCGCAAGGTGCTGTTTCCCGCTGTCAGTTCTGGGGATGCCTGGCAAAGAGAAGAGTGTCAAGGATACCGGGAGGCTCCCGGCGGCCGTGTCCAAGAGTTCGAAAAACTGGGCCTCGGTATCCTCGAGGGCGGGGTCGGGCATGTTGTTGATCAGTGCGATCCGGATACAGTCTTCGCTTCCGACATCTCGGGAAATTCCACCCTCGAGACGCAGCCTGGCCCTTTCAGACCAGTGAGCAGGAGTTCGGCCTTCATCCATCATCTGTAGCATGTGAAGCCTCGAAAGAAATCTATTAACGATCTTTCCGTCTCTACCTTGTGGCCTTATCTAGTGCTTGCTCGAGGTCTCCCAGAATGTCGTCGATATGCTCGATTCCAACACTTAAACGAATCATCTCGGGCGTTACACCGACTTTCTCTTGCTCTTCGGGAGTAAGTTGTCGGTGCGTTGTCGAAGCCGGATGACAAGCCAGCGATTTGGCGTCGCCCATATTGACCATGCGCTTGAACAATTGAAAAGCGTTGAAACACTTCCTCCCCGCTTCGAACCCGCCCTTCACTCCGAAGGTGAGTAGGGAACAGCGATGCGGCCCAAGGTACCTTTGGGCCATCGGGTAAAGTGGGTTGTCGGGGAATCCCACGTAGTTGACCCACTCCACGGCCTTGTGAGAGCGAAGAAATTCGGCCACTTTTCTGGCGTTCTCTACGTGGCGTTCTATACGCAGAGCAAGAGTTTCGATTCCCTGCAACAAAAGAAACCCGTTGAATGGGGACAGCGTCGCTCCGGTGTTCCGCTGGCAAACGGTGCGGCAGCGAGCGACAAATGCCGCTGCGCCATAATGTTCTGTATACACTACGCCGTGGTAAGCCTCCTCGGGACGACAAAGCATGTAGAAGCGGTCGGGGTACTTCGCCCAGGGAAAATTGCCCCCGTCCACGATCATCCCTCCGAGCGTCGTGCCGTGCCCGCCCATGAACTTGGTCATGGAGTGCACCACGATATCGGCGCCATATTCGATGGGGCGCAGAAGAATCGGCGTGGCAATGGTGTTGTCCACGATCAACGGGACCCCGTGTTTGTGTGCTACCTGCGCCAACCCCTCTATATCGGCTACATTACCGGCAGGATTGCCGATGCTCTCGCAAAACACCGCTCTGGTATCCTTGTCGATCAGTTTCTCAACATCTTCAGGGCGATCGCTTTCCGCAAACTTGGTGGTGATTCCCTGTTTTCGAAGGATGTGCGAAAGAAAGGTATATGTGGCTCCGTAGAGCTGGGGAAGAGAAACGACATTGGTCCCGAGTTCAGTAATGTTTGCAATGGCGTAGTGAATTGCAGCCATCCCAGAACTTACGCTCAGGGCATCCACGCCGCTTTCGAGCGCGGCGACGCGTTTCTCAAGGACCGTGTTGGTGGGATTTCCGATTCGTGTGTAGATGTTTCCTTCGACTTCCAAATTGAACAGAGCCGCTCCGTGTTCGGCGCTATCGAATTCAAAAGCGATGGTCTGATAAATCGGCACGGCAACAGCCTTTGTCGTAGGGTCGCCGCTGTATCCCGCGTGAATCGCGATTGTCTCTCTCTTCATACTTTTAAGCAGTTCTCTCCGAGGACGAATCCTGTTGTGGTCCCTGTTCGGGCATCTCGACTCTTGTTGGGTCTTCGGCTCTCTACCTTGAGCAACGTCATAAGGTACCGGCTTCCTCTTTGTTCGCAGTGATTGTCCGAGATGTGGGGCTAAGCGCTTTGCCCCATGAAACGGAGCGGGCCATAGCCTGTTGCAGCCGCTCGGCAGCAAAACCGGCTCCGAAGGCGAAGCGCATCACTGGCCCGAAGCTGTTAGCCGCCGCAACGCCGGCAAAATATAGACCCGGCACCGAGGATTCGAATGTGGAGGAGAGTACGGGCGATCCTCCGACAGTCTTGAGCTCCGCTCGGATCTCCGCACTAAGGAATCGCAAACGCTCCTTGTCGATTTTGTAACCCGTCGCCGCGATGACGTGATCCGTTGTGATTTCGCGTTGGGCTCCGTGCTGCCCGCGCAGCTGGAGAACGACCTTTCCATTCTTTGCTACGGCCTTATCGATAGAATACCCAAGCAGAAGTGGCACTCGGCCGACGACCTTCTCCTTTGCAAACCAACCCCCGGAGGGACCGAGATGCGTCCTTACGATTTCAAGCCGGAGCCGCTCGGGCAGGTGACGAAAGAGAGACGGCTGATTGGCAAAGAAACGGGAGCGCCAGCCTGGGCCCAGTCCCGATTTAGGACTTCGCAGGCTCTGCCAAAGGGAGCGCGGCTTCCCCAGCTGCGGCTTGCCGTGAAACTTTAATTCACTTTGTCGAGCTACGAGCTGAACATCGGCGTCCTCATCACGCAGGAGCCCCGCCAGATCCGTCGCCGAAGCGCCGCCACCGAGAACCACTACCTTGCGGCCCCGGAATTTCTCGAGATCACGATGGTTGTAGCTGTGCGTCACAAGCTCCGGCCCGAGAGTCGAGAACATCTCCGGCACATACTGAAAATGCGTAATGCCAACGGCAAGGATGACTCTCTTTGCGACGAGCATCTCGCCATCGTCGAATTTGAGCTCAAATCCTTCTTTGACGCGCTGAAGTCCGGCTAGGAATTTGTCTTCGAGTTCTGGGACCATGCGTTCCTGAAAGGCCAGACCGTAGGCCGTGAACGTGTCAAGATGCACGGGGATCCCGGTGTCCGCGTATTCGATCCCGCGACTGGCACAGAACTTCCCGAGGGTAAAGCTCGCGTCCGGATCGTAGATATTCGAAGCAAACCCGTCCGACTTGAGCATCATCCCCTTGGGCATGTGAGATTTCCAACTGTCCATCAGCTTCCCAAAGATGCGGAAGGGAATGCCTTGACGTCGTAGATGAGCAGCGATCGACAAACCGTATGGACCAGCTCCGATGATTGCGATTTCCAGCATATTCCTTCCTTGTCGGCTTCTTTTTCTCTACGGCCGTGCCGTGAACCCCAAATGGAGAGGCAATCACAGGGCCAGCGCGCATGGAACTAAGTTAAATATGGTCAACAAGTTAAGAGGTCGGTAAGCTGTCGCGGGGGAATTCTCTTGTCCCATTTGGAGAGTTTTTTGCCCTCCGATTTGAACCGACCAGAGTACTGGTCTCCCGTTCGCGGCGCCCCCACCCTACATAGCTCGTGAACGCATCATTTGGGATTCTTGCGAGTTGCTTTCGATTGCTTCGCTAATACACTTGCCGAGCGCATCGGCCAGGTGTTTGACGAAGGGTTCTACTAGCATACCGGCAGGATATACGGGAAGAACGACAACTTTCTGCCCTTCCTTTGCCAACTGCTCCCACTTCACTCCCGGTCTTGTAAACCACCGGTACTGCTTCAGCGGGCGAAAGTCGGTAACTGTACCCGCGAAGGTCTGCGGCACATAATCCATCGCCGCCCGATCATTGCCTTGCCAGATCTGGCTTAGAATTCTCGCGTCAGAAACTTCAGTGGGTGATTTCTTTTGGAACTTGCTGAAGATCATTCCTCTCCAGACCGGTAACCGTGCGCGGAGGATCTTGACTTTCTCCGACAAGAATCTTGCCTTGCCCGCGGAATCCAAGCGAAGGATGTTGGCCGCATGGAACAAAACGCGCTCGAAGCTGTGATAAAGCTTGGCCCAGAACGAGGGCAGCGGGATCTTCGACCAGTTCATCGTGTCAAAAAGAGCCAATAGTGCGATCCGCTCTCCGCGGGCATGGAGCTGCCGACCTACTTCGAAAGCGATCGTTCCTCCAAGGCAGTAACCTCCCAGAAAATATGGTCCGTGAGGCTGAATTCTCCGAATCTCCTTGGCATAGAGCGCGGCCATCTCCTCTATTCGACTGAGCGGCGCGCAGGTGCCATCCATACCCTGGCTCTGCAAACCGTAAAACGGTTGGTCAGGGCCGAGGCGCGACGAGAGTTCCCGGTAAATCAGTACATTTCCTCCAGCTCCGTGCATGCAGAAGAAAGGAGGACGCGAACCCTTCGGCTGTATTGAGACAATCGGTGACCATCCTGACGAGGGTGCTTGTTGACGCAAAAGCTCGGCTAGGCCTTCAATGGTCGGCGCTTCAAAAAGTGTCGCCAGGGGCAGCTTAACGTGAAATGCTTTTTCAATCCTGGCAAACAGTTGCACGGCTAGGGGAGAATCTCCGCCCAAATCGAAGTAGTTCTGATCTGGAGCGATTGACGGCACGCCAAGGAGGTCTTGCCAAATGCTGGTGAGTTCCTTTGTGATGTTGTCCTGCGATTCGACTTGCGGAATCGCCGGTGAAGGTACTGGTTGCTCTGCTGTCTGCTCTGCCATCGGATTCTGTCCTTCAGCACCAGTCGGCGCTCTACACGGAGTTATTGGGGATCCCAAGCAATTGTTTAAGCTGCATTCAGAGACGGCGCAAATGGGCCCTCAATAGCCGACGCGAGTTATCTCTTACAATCCTGTGCAATCTGTGGTCCAATTTGCAAGAATCTAAGTACATGTAAACATTGTACTTGCGCGGGGATTGTAGGGCAGTTGGAGGGCCGTTCCAGACGTAGTGGAATGATTTTCCACAATCTTAGCAAAGCCTGGAGAGGTGCCGTGACCGCCTGAGGATTCGGCTAGAGTGCCCGGGTCGCAAATTCCGGTTGTCTCCGCGACATGGTGCGGTCACATTCTGAGGGCGTCGCCGGCGATGCGTTTGCCTATTCCCTCGAATCCGCTGAATGCCCTAAAATCAAAGACAATGTCAAGCCTCGACCGTTGGGATCCCGCTCCGCACCCTATCAAGCTCTGTGAAGGCGAGACCCACGTCTGGCGCGCTTATCTCGACTGCGACGACCAGCTTGTTCAAAAACTACACGACACTCTCGCGCCCGACGAGGTCGAGCGTGCGGCTCGTTTCTACTTTCGGAACGATCGAAATCATTTTGTGGTTGCCCGCGGAGTGCTTCGTGACCTTCTCGGTCGATACACCGGCCACCTCGCGAGCGAAATCCGATTTGACTACGCGAGGTTTGGGAAACCGTCCCTAGGCCATGAGTTCCTCATAAACCCTCTGCAGTTTAACGTTTCGCATTCCCATGGCCTGGCCCTACTCGTTTTTTCTCTTGGTCGGGAATTAGGAGTGGACGTGGAGCTGGTGCGCCCTGATTTTGGCGGGGACGATGTCGCCCAGCGCTACTTTGCTCCACGGGAGGTGGAGGAGCTCCAGGCGCTGCCCGGGGCTTTGCACGCTGAAGGATTTTTCCATTGCTGGACACGAAAGGAGGCCTACATAAAGGCGAAGGGAGAAGGACTGCAAATCCCGCTCAAGAGTTTCAGGGTGTCTCTGACCCCGGGCGCACCAGTGCGACTTGACGCAACGGACAGCCGTGACTGGAGTTTGCACTCGCTGCAACCTGCCCCGACCTATATCGGGGCGTTGGCCGGAAAGGGTCAAGGTTGGCGGCTCAGGTTTTTTGATTGGCAGCCGCCGGGGCCGGCCTGAGCGCCCGGTCGAATCTTCTGAATCTGACTCAGGAAGCCGAGGAGGGCGCAAGAGTATCCACAAGCATTAGATACTGGCCCTTCTGAACTTCCCAGTCATGGTTCGCCACAAATCGGGTAGCCCTTTCGACTAGCGCGTTCCGTTTTTCTCGGTCCCGGATCAGATCCAGCATGCACCGCGCCAAATCATCCTCATCGTCTCCTCGAAAGAAGCGCACTACCGAATCATTCAGATAAAACCTGTCTACTTTCGTGTCGGAGATAATGACCGGTACGCCCATGGCCATGAATTCGAGAGTTTTTGTGCTGAATGCTTCGTCTCCAAACTTATCCTTTCGTTTGGGTACGATTCCAAGATGTGCAGTTTCGACCACCGCAGAGATTTCCCGGAGGGGTTTCCTCCCATGCAGTAGCACACGGTCCTTGAGGCCAAGTTGGTCGATCAAGGCGATCAGCTCCGGTTTAGAGGGTCCATCGCCATAGATATGAAAATCCGCTTCAGGGGCAAGATCCTTGATTTTTGCAAAGGCACGAATCGCCAAGTCCAGGCCCTGGTGCCAATTGAGTGTCCCATGATAGAGAAGTAAGAAGCGGTCTCCGCTCCCGTGGCCCTTCGCGCGACGCACAAAGATGGAGCGGTCGGGAACATTTAGCATCACGCTGCAGCCTTCGGGTTTCGCGGTGCGAGACAGAAGTCTTTCCTGCCACAGATGGTTAGCCACAATCACGTGATCAGCGAAGCGCACAGAGAGCCGCTCGATCACACACATAAACCGGAAACCGAGGGAGTTTTCAGCAACTCGAAATTTGCTGCTATAAAATTCGGGGAGAAGATCACGAATGTCAAGGATGACTGGGGTCCCTCGCAAGCGAGGGAAAAGGGCAGAGAGAACAAGAAAATCAGGCACCGAATGAACGTGAATAAGGTCATAGCGATGTCTCAGGTCTTTCATCGTCACGCTGAATAGAGTGCGCGCGAGGAATGCCAGGATCCGCCATACGTAGGAGAATCGTCCTTTTTCCTGAAAGGACCTCCCTTGCAGGCGATGCACGCGCACCCCGTTGAGCGTTTCAACGCTCGGGGTTCCAGGCCTGCGAAGAGCAAATACATCGACCTGGTCACCTCGGTGAGCGAGGGCCTCGGCGTAGCGCATCACTCGACTGTCCGTTTCGTAAAACGTGTAGCTGATCATGCACACGCGCAGAGACCGATGAGTTGGCCTTGGTGTCTGACCAAGCGTCTTCTTGCGCTCGCGAGCACTCTTCTGAAGCTTAGTCACGAAATCGTTGGGCATCGCTGGGCCCGAATGCTGATCTGTCCCGCGGCCAAGGTCCGATATGAAGATGCCCATATGATCCTTCATTTTTCGCAATTCAGACACCCATTTTGCTGGTACCAGGCGGAAAGGTAACATTCGCCATTTCAGCGGGTTGTAGGCAACCAGCGCGGCTTTGTCGTGCGGATTGGCGAAACTTCAGGTTCATGCAGTGGAAAAACGTTTCACAATTCAGTCTCCGTTGCGAAGGGAAACTCTTAGTTGAGTCCTGCTTATAGTTAGGGCATATCGGCTTGGCGCTTGCCATGCCCTTGGAAGGGTTTTTCAGCTAAGAAGTATTGGTTTTCTTAAAAGCGTCCGAGTGTGAGAGCCAGAATACCTGGGGCAAAACTTCCCGCTTTGTAACTCATTTATTTACATATAGTTACATATGGCCTTTGAGGTGTGACGGCGAAAGGGAAGCGCTCTGCTCTGGCATTGGAATTGCCCTAGTACAGTTCAAGTTCAGTGGCACATGGGACTTTTTGGGCGGTAGCTTACCCGGCCACTTTTCTTGACAGCCGTTTTCCTCGGAGGGCGACTAAGTGATTGATCGGAACGATGGAGCAGCAAAATCGTCGAACTTGCTCTGGTTTGCGCTTCAAGTTCGGTGTCGCCGCGAGGCCTACGTCGCTTCGCAACTCGAGGGGCAGGGCTATGAGTGCTTCCTCCCTTGCTATAAGAGCGTGCGTAAGTGGTCCGACAGAACAAAGGAGCTTGAGCGGCCGCTTTTTCCGGGCTACCTCTTCAGCCGCTTTGATTTTCAGAACCGGCGTCCACTGCTGACGACTCCCTGCGTGCAACAGATTGTCGGCATCGGGGCTAATCCTACGCCGGTGGAAGAAAGCGAACTTGAAGCCATTCGGCAAGCACTCACTTCCGGCTTACCCAATCAGCCGTGGCCTTTCATCCACGTCGGCCAGAAGGTTCGCGTAACCTACGGCAGCCTCCACAATCTCGAAGGAATTCTGATCCATTTCAAGGGGAGTCATCGAGTCGTTTTATCAATAAGCCTCCTCCAGCGGTCAGTGGCCGTGGAGATCGACCTTGCTTGGGTTACGCCGGTTCAAGAAGCGGCGAACAAGCCCGTCGGAGCGAGAGCGCTGATTGGGCATTCACCAGTGGCGCTTGCGCGCTAAATCGGGTGGGGATAGAGAGTTTTTAACGAACTGAGGAACAAAGCAGAAATCATGGGACTTTTTCGAACAGCGGTGGACAAGGATCCGAAGCGCATGGAGACCATGCTGAGTGTCTCGGGGCCTACGGGATGCGAGATTTCAACTCGCCTGGTTCTCGACGAAGGCCCATTTGTCTCAATGCTCTATCTTGAGAGGCGCCGCGCCGAACGCGCGCACAAGCGTTATGTACTTATGCTTGTGGATGTGCGGGATGCCCTTTCTGGAACGCAGAGGGGCCAAACTTCGGAAAAGATCACCCAAGCCCTGCTCGAGATTACGCGGGAGACCGATATCGTCGGGTGGTACATACAAAACAGTCTGATCGGAGTCATCGGCACGGACATCGGACGCGCGAGTCCAGAAGATGTACGGAAGACGATTTCTAAGAAGTTTCAAAATGCCTTCTGTGAAGTCCTCGGTAAAGGGCGGGCAGATTTGATCTTTGTCTCGTTCCATTTCTTTCCAGAAGAGGATCGCGGGAAAGATGATGAAGATTCCGACCGCTCCTCAAATATCACGCTGTATCCCGATCTTCTGCGAAAAGACATCTCGCGGAAACTTGCGTTGGGCATGAAACGCGCCATGGACATCGCTGGAAGTGCTCTCGCGCTGCTTCTGCTTTCGCCCTTGCTCGCGGCAATTGCCGTGGCAATCAGGCTCACATCCAAGGGTCCGATTTTGTTCCGCCAGGAGCGTCTCGGGCAATGCGGGAAACGTTTTCGATTGCTGAAGTTCCGTTCCATGAGGACAAATTGCGACAGCCGAATCCACGAGGAGTACGTTAGTCGATTCATCTCGGGACAGATTTCGGACAGCAATGGTGAGAAGTCAGTGTTCAAGATTCAAAAAGATCCTCGAATAACCTCGATCGGAAATTTTCTGCGTAAGACCAGCTTGGATGACTCCCGCAGTTTTGGAACGTACTTACAGGAGCGATGTCTCTGGTTGGCCCGCGTCCTCCGCTCGACTATGAATACAATGCCTACGACATCTGGCATCGCCGCCGTGTATTTGAGATCAAACCCGGCATCACGGGCCTATGGCAAGTCGAAGGGCGCAGCCGCACCCGGTTCGATGACATGGTTCGTTTGGACTTGAAATATGCCCGCCAGTGGTCGATCTGGCTGGACCTCAAGATCTTGCTCCAGACTCCGGCGGCAGTTGTCTCTGGCAGCGGCGCGCACTAGCGACTCACAGAATTCTCTAGACGTTTAAACTCCGCTCTGGGCTGACAAGCTGTCCCCCAAAATCGGCTCCAGATTTGGTTGCTCGGCACTCATCGAAGCCGGTATGAAAGACCGATGGGTTGTTCCTCCAGCAAGACGCACCCAAGGAAAGAAAAACGATGATACGAATTGGCGTGATTGGCTACGGTTACTGGGGCCCGAATATCGTACGAAATTTCCATGCGCCCGGACTCCTCGGAAGTTGTTCTCGTTTGCGACAAGAACCCGAAGGCCGAAGAACGCCTCAAGAAGGCCCACCCGTACATTCCCTTCACCACCAATCGCACTGGAGATTGTTAAATCTCGCCGACATCGATGCGTTGCCGTGATTACGCCCGTTTGGACGCACTACGAGCTTGCGAAAGCCGCGCTTGAAAACGGCAAGCACGTTTTCGTCGAGAAGCCGTTTACCTCTAGCGCGGCGCAGGCGGAAGAACTGATCGAGCTGGCGGACCGCAAAGAACCTGAAGATCATGGTGGATCATACGTTCCTGTTCACTGGCGCGGTCCGCAAATCCGCCAATTGATCGACGACGGCGCCCTGGGTGACCTCTACTACTACGATTCGATTGCGCGTGAATCTTGGTTTGTTTCAGCATGATGTCAACGTCATCTGGGACCTGGCGCCGCACGATCTGTCGATCATGGACCACGTGATCAAGAGAAGCCGGAAGCGGTGGTGGCCACCGGTGAAAAGCATCTGAACGGCGTCGAAGACGTGGCCTTCATCACCGATCTACTTTCCGAACAACGATCATCGCTCACGTCAACGTCAACTGGCTCTCGCCGGTGAAGGTTCGCACCACGCTGATCGGCGGCGAGAAGAAGATGCTGGTCTGGAATGACCTCGAGGCGGACGAGAAGATCAGGGTTTACGACAAAGGCGTGAGCATGACCGAACCGGCGAAGGCTCCTATCGAGCTGCTCGTCAGCTACCGCTCGGGTGACATGTGGGCGCCGCAGGTCGAACAAATCGAAGCCCTGCGCGCGGAGACTGGCTACTTCGCTGACTGCATTGAAACAGACAGAATGCCTTTCAATGACGGCAGTCGCCGGCCTGCGCGTCGTGCGAATGCTGGAGGCCGCCGAGCAGTCGATTCGAGCAAGCGGGGAGACTGATCACGCTGTGAACGAATTTGTCTGTATTGCGCCAGACGTTAAGCTCGGTAAGGACGTCAAGCTTTCGAAGTTTATCAACCTATATGGATGCGAGATCGGCGACGAAACCAAGATCGGAGCCTTTGTCGAAATTCAGAAAAATGCCACGCGTCGGCACGCCGCTGCAAGATTTCCAGCCACACCTTCATTTGTGAAGGCGTGGACGATCGAAGATAACGTGTTCATCGGTCACAGCGTGACCTTCATCAACGATTGCTATCCGCGCGCGACCACCGAGGGCGGCGGACTGCAGACCGAAGCCGACTGGACCGTTGAAAAGACGCTAGTGAAGCAGGGCGCTTCGATCGGTTCGGGTTCGACAATCCTGGCCAGGTGACGATCGGTGAAAATGCCATCGTCGGCGCGGGGAGTGTCGTGACCAAAGATGTGCCTGCGAAGGCTGTCGTGGCCGGCAATCCCGCCAAAATTCTGCGGTATTCTTTCACAGGAGACAAAGCAAAACCGATGACAAACAACGGAAATTTCCTTTTCTCGATCTTGTTGCGCCGCATCAGGAACTCGAGGCAGAACTTGTTGGCGGTATTTCAAGCAGGCCTTTGAGACTGCTGGATTCATCGGCGGGCCCGATGGTGGATGAGTTTGAACGCCGAGTTTGCGGCGTTCTGCGACGCGAAATTCTGCGTAGGAGTGAACAGCGGCACCGACGCACTGCGGTTCGCACTTACTCGGCCGCCGGGTGAACCAGGAAGGCGATGTGCGGTCACCGTGCCGCATACGTTCATTGCCACCACTGAAGCTATCTCGCCAGGCCGGGCTGCGGCCGGAATTCGTCGATGTCGACGAGCAGACCTACACGATGGATCCGGAAAAGCTGCGCGAGTACCTGGAGAATCAGTGTGTACTTTGACGCCGAGTCGCGGGAAACTCAGTCGAAACGGCCAGGGAAGCCCGTCTCGGCGATTGTTCCGGTTCATTTGTATGGTCAGATGGCGGACATGGACCCGATCATCGAGCTCGCCGCGAAGATACGACCTGATGTGATCGAAGATGCCTGTCAGGCTCACGGCGCCGAATATTTCTCGACAGAAGGAAAAGCTGGCGAAAAGCTGGATCGATCGGCCTCGCGGCCGCCTTTAGCTTCTATCCAGGCAAGAATCTCGGGGCTTGTGGCGAAGGCGGCGCCATCACTACCAATGACGAAGCGATGGCCAAGCGCATGAGCATGCTTCGCGATCACGGCCAGGCGAAAAAGTACTATCACGATATCGAAGGCTACAACGGCCGGCTGGACTCGATTCAAGCGGGATCCTAAGCGTAAAACTCAGCCGTCTGGGGCAATGGAATGAGTCTCGCCGCTCGCTCGCGCATCGCTATCACGAACTATTTGGAGACGCGACGGACGGAATCACTGTCCCACGAGAAGCAGCGTGGACGCGGGGTGTGTATCACCTGTACGTTGTTCGGGTGGAGAGACCGCGAAGCACTGCAGTCACATCTGGCCGAAATGGGAATCGCGACGGGATCCACTACCCGATTCCTCTGCATCAGCAAAAGGCTTATGAGCACCTCGGATACAAGACCGGGGATTTTCCGGTCACTGAGCGCGTCGCACGAGAGATTCTTTCTCTCCCGATGTTTCCTCAGCTTACCCACGCCCAGCAGGATGAAGTCGCCACT
>CAWGPN010000021.1:0-46990 GCA_963824515.1 uncultured Acidobacteriota bacterium | reverse complement strand
GCTTCGGCTCGCCAAAAGACGGCGAGCCTTCGCTCCGTTCCGCGGCAGCCGAACCCCCAGAAGAAAGAACAACACCAAGAGAATTCCCGTTCATCTCTTTCCTTTTCCTTCTCGCCCTGCTCATTAAATAAGGGTACTAGACTTGTCTAAGCGATGTTGGCACGGAGGGCGACGGCCAGATGTCTCCCTTCCGTCGCCTGAATACCCCGCGACGCCTCCGGAGTAGACACCACGGCGATTCCCATGCTCATACATTCCAGTATTTTGTTTTGGGTGCCCCCCGCCGGAGCATCCTTCCTGCTGGTTACTTTGTGCTGGCTCAGCCTGAAATGGAGAGGTGACGTTCTCCGTTAGTGAAGATTCCGCCCCGTCGGGGCGGGGATTTTCAAGGCATGAGGATCTATCGTCCGATGCCTGTTTCTGGATGCTCAGCGCGAGAGGATCAACTCCCGCGCTGATTCGCATCGGCTCGATGAGTCCTACCAGGTTATCCCTCAGCATGGTTGCATCCCTGCAGAGCCCGCTTCTGTTTCACCTGGCGAGGTCATTGTAGTCGTGTTCGAAGAATGTGCAAGCAGCGATCTGGCCTCACGTCGGAGCTGCCGTTGGTGTCGCGCTTCCTCAAGCTTGCGATCGCGTGCCGCGTGGATCTCCGCCTGTAGCCCGCCGAGCATATCGTGCGGCGTCACGTAGCCGATGGCACTGTGCAAACGTACGGTGTTGTAGTGATCCACGTAGGCTTGAATCAAACGCACCGCGTCTTCTCTCGTCAACGGTGTACCTGGCCTGATGCACTCCGATTTTAGCGATTTGTGCCAGCGTTCAAGTTTCCCGTTCGATTGAGGATAACCGGGCGAAGTGCGTACGTGGGTCATCCCCGTGATGCGAATGAATTCCTTGAAATCCCTGGCCATGAACTGTGGTCCGTTGTCGGAGATGATCCGCGGTTTCGCTTCCGGATATTTCTCCCGCGCTCGTTGCAAAATGACTTCGATCTCCGTTTCCGTCATCGATTCCCGCAAATCCCAATGAACGATTGAACGGCTATAGCCATCCAGAACGCTGCACAGGTAATAGAACGTGCCGCTCACGTTGATGTAGGAAACATCGATGTGCCAATGCTGGTGCGCATGCGGTGGTTGCTCGAAACCGCTCCCCTTGCGCGAAGGCTTACCCTTCCATCGGGAGAGCAATCCGGCTTGTTGGAGCACCCGCCAAACGCTGGAGGGGCTGACGGCCACAACATCGGCGTCCAGCATCATGAACGTCAATCGCCGATAGCCTTCCAGAGGATGTTCCCGGTGGAAGCCGATGATGGCTTGCTTCTCCCACGGTTGTAGCCAGAAATCACGGGGAACCCAACCGTTGTGCTCATTGACGCGCCCATAGCGCTCTCGCCAGTCGTAGAACTTGCTGGCTCGCAAGCCCAGCCAGTGGATGAATCGTCCGGCACCGATCTCGGTCTTTTCCGACCAGTACCGGACGAAATCCACCACCAGGTCCCGCACATCGTGCGGCACCCACACTTTGGTCAGAGCTCCCCAAGACTTTTTTTTAGGGCGATGTGCTCGGCCATCAGTTCGGCCAACACCTCGTCTTTGGTGTGGATCTTCTTTTCCAGGAACTCGATCCGTTGTTGTTCACCTTGGTGGTCCTGCCGGCCCTTGCCCTGGAAGGCGGCCGCGCCATTCTCGAAGAACTCTTTCTGCCAGCGGTAGAACACGGTTGGCTGCAGTCCATGCTCCTCACAGAGATCAGAAACCGGCACTTTATCCAACAAGTGCCGTCTCAGGATGGCAACCTTCTCTTCTCCGGTGTAGTGCTTTCGCTCTTTTCTCATGCGCCCTCTCCGTTATCTTAACGGAAGAACGCCTTCTCCAGTTCCAACTGAGGCAGGACAACTTCTTCCTGGCCCTCACTTAATTCTGCTCGTTCGTCGCCGTTGTAGTGCTCGCCGTGGCTGTTCTGAAATTCGTTCTCACTTTCTCACCGGAAATCTCCTCTGGAAGCGTTGGTTTTATCGAACAATGTTGTAAGCTGTGCTTTCTTTGGAGGCGCTTCATGGGTCGTCTGTCCGCTCGTTTCGTTTCGCTTGTTTCGATTGTCACGCTCCTCTTCTTCTCCTCCGCTGCAGATGCGCGCGTCACGCGCGTCGAAATTATTTCCCGCTCCACCCTTCAGAATGGCCACGCATTCGGATTAGCCGGCGCCTATGAAAAGATCGTCGCCCGCGTCTATTTCGCCGTGGATCCCGCGAACCTGCACAACCGCCAGATCGTCGATCTCGACAAAGCGCCGCGTAACGCGAAAGGCGAAGTCCAATTCTCCGCCGACTTGTATCTCCTGAAACCCAAAGACATGGACAAAGGGAACGGCGCCGTACTCTTCGAAGTCTCCAACCGCGGGGGCAAAGGCATTCTCCGTATCGTCAATGGCGTAAATTCCTCCGATCCAAAGCAACAGTTCGGCGACGGCTTTCTTATGCGCCAGGGCTACACAATTGCCTGGGTCGGCTGGGAGGCTGACCTCCCCGAGCAAGGCGACCGCCTCCGCCTTTTTGCTCCCATCGCTCATGGCCCCGGAGGTAAGCCGCTTCGCGGCCTGGTCCGCTCGGACTTCACCCTAGCGCAAAAGTTGGACGACATGCCTCTCGGGCACTTCCTTCTCGGCCCAACCGGCGGAAAAAGCTATCCCGTCGATAATCCTGCCAGCTCCAGAAATATTCTGACCGTCCGTGGCACCCCGGATGGCCTCCGAAAGATTCTTCCACGCAGCCAATGGAGTTTCGCTCATTTGGTGGACGGCCATCTCGTTGCCGATCCTCATTACATCCATCTGGACGGCGGATTTCTCCCGGGTAAGATTTATGAAGTCGTTTACGAAGCCAAAAATCCCGCCGTTGTGGGACTCGGCCTCGCCTCCGTCCGCGATTTTCTTTCTTACCTAAAATATGATCCGCAAGCCGTCGCTCCAGTTCATCGCGCTTACGCCGTGGGCATTTCCCAAAGCGGCCGTTTTCTCCGTTATTTTCTCTTTAAGGATTTCAATGCCGATGAGCAAGGCCGTCAGGTTATGGATGGCGTCATCGCTCATGTCGCCGGCGCCGGTCGCGGCAGCTTCAATCACCGTTTCGCTCAACCCTCCCGAGACGCGCAGCCCCTTTCCAGCATTTTCTTCCCCACCGATCTGTTTCCCTTCACCGATCTTCCCGAAACCGATCCCGAGACCCGCAAAACCGCCGGCCTGCTCGATGCTCCCGCCAAATCTCACACCTTGCCTAAAATATTTTTCACCAATACTTCCTATGAATATTGGGGCCGCTCCGCTTCTCTCATTCATACCTCGCCGGACGGTTTGCGTGACGCCACCCTCGGCGAGAATGTCCGCGTCTATATGCTCGCGGGGTTGCAGCATTTTTCTGCCGGCTTTCCTCCTCGCAAGTCCAATCCCGACTCACCCGATTTCAACGCTCAGCAGCTTTATAATCCCAATCCCGTCGAGTGGTATTGGCGCGCCCTCATCACCGACATGAACGAGTGGGTAAAGGACGATACCCCGCCGCCGCCGAGCACCTACCCGAAAATCGCCGATGCCACACTTGTACCTCTCGACAAATGGAATTTCCCGAAAATCCCCGGCGTCAACAAGCCTCATGAAGCAAGCCTCGCGTATCACCTGGACTTTGGCCCGCGGTGGAACGAAGGTATCGTCAGTTTTCAACCTCCCCGAGTCGGCAAGCCCTTCCCCATTCTCGTTCCGCAAGTCAATTCCGACGGCAACGACCTGGGCGGCGTCCGCTTGCCGGAATTGCAAGTCCCGCTGGCCACTTATACCGGCTGGAATTTGCGCGATCCCGGCATCGGCGCTTCCGATTTGCGCCTCAGCTTTTACGGCTCTTTCATCCCTTTTGCGAAGACCGCCGCCGAACGCGAGAAAACAGGCGACCCGCGCCTTTCAGTGGCCGAGCGATACTCTTCGCGTGAAGAGTACATGGGGAAATTTGCGGAAGCGGCTATGAAGCTCATCCATGAGCGCTTCCTGCTTCCCCAGGATTTGCCCGCCCTGCTTGTGCGCGGCAACCTCGAGTGGGACGAGGTCGTTGGACCCCAATAACCCTGGTAATCTCGGGGGCCGTAAGTCGCAAATGAAAATGGAGGAGAAATGAATCGCAATCGCCGGGATATTTTGAAGGGTGGAGGTCTTGCGCTGCTGGGCGGCGGCATTTTCAAGCGCATGGACAAGATTGATGGAATGCAAACGCAATCAGCCGGCGGCTCGCTTGCGGAAATTGTGAAAAGTCGCGGCACCGGCGCCAGTGAAAAGTTGTTGCTGGGACCCGCGCCGGGCGAGGAAGGACCTCCAGAGCCCGCGAAATATGACCGCTTGCCTTTGGAATGGAACAAGCAAACAGTCGTTCGCTTCAAAGAGGCGCTGGCGAAAAAAGATATCCATGCGTTACTGGTGCGCGACCGGCTGAACGTCATCTATTTGACCGGCTACTGGCACACACACACGGAGCGCCCCCAGTGCGTCTTCATGAACAAAGACGATGCCGATCCCTGGTATTTTTATCCCGCGCTGGACCGCGGCCTCGTCAAAGGCTGGTGGTTTGGCGGCGGTCTCGAGTATTTCGATACCAAGCACGCCAAAGGGGGTTTCCCGGAGCAAGGCAAGGTCGTCCAGGGCAAAACGGTGGATCTGTTTCAGATGCTTCTCGAAGGCATCAAAGCCAAGGGCGTCCAAGGAAATAAAATCGGGATCGATGGCAAGTTCTATGCGGATGAGTTGGCCACCGCCAGAAAAGTTCTCCCCAATGTTCAATGGGTGGACGTCAGCCAGACCCTCTTGGACATGCGCGAAATAAAAGGGCCCGAAGAACTTGCTCTAATTCGCCGGGCCTATACCTACTTTGACCGCGCTCATGCTTTCGCCCGGGATTACATCCTCACCTACGGAACCGACGTGACCGATTACGAAGTGGGCATCGCCAGCACCTTCTGGATCAACAACATTTTGTACTCGGAACTGGATCTTGCGAATGGCTTGCCGCACCATGGCGTGCAGTCGAGCGTCGAGATCGATTGCCGCGTCGGGCGGCTCTGCGCCTATCCGCATCCGAATCAGCCGCGCTTCAACCGCATCCAGCGCAACATGCCTCTGCAGGTGGACGGCGACGCCTACATCGGCGGCCACGGGGGTGAAAACTATCGTATGTACATCCTCGCCGATGATGCTGGCCAGTTCGATGCGCACATGCAAAAACTTTGGGAGGTGAGCCAGCACACCTGCGATATGCAAGTAGAGTTGCAGAAAGAAGGTTCCACGTGCTCGAGCGTCGCTTTCGCGATTCACAAATACCAGGTGGCCCAGGGTATGCAGGACTACATTTACCACCGCCCGGCCCACGGCGAAGGCTCAGAGGGACACCAGCCGCCCTATATGTCGCTTGGTGACTATACGGTTTTGAAGAAGGGCATGTGTTTTTCCGAAGAGCCGGGGCTGTATGACCCGAAGAACGGAGTTGGATTCAACTGGAGCGACCAAGTCGTTACCGGCGTCAAGTCCGGCTACCGCATGAGCCGCGTGCCGTACTCCAAAGAGTGGTGCTGGATAAAGATTTGAAATAATTACTAGGCGGCTTCCGGAAAGTTACAAACAGAGGGAAAATGGCTGAGCCAAAGGCGGACTACGAGAAACGGCTGGAAAAATACTTGCTCAAGATTTCCGAGAAGGATGGCCTGCATCTGCAGCTCGGATATTGGAAGCTGGCTGTAATTGCCACGGCGTTGGTCTTGTCGTGGATTATCTTTGGCAGGCATTTGCTCTCGCTTTACTGGCTGATCGCGCCCGTCGCGCTTTACGTGCTATTGGGAGTTCTGCATTCGCGTGTTTTGCGCGACAAGGGGAGGGCCGAAACGGCCGCGGAGTTTTATCGCAAAGGTTTGGCCCGCATCGAGGACCGCTGGGCGGGAGGCGGCCAAACGGGAGAACGATTCAAGGACACGAATCACGTATACGCGGAGGATCTGGATCTTTTTGGGCGAGGCTGCCTGTTCGAATTGCTTTCCACGGCTCGTTTGCCTATGGGAGAAAGCCGGCTCGCGAGCTGGCTGACCGAAACGTCGGAAGTGGGCGCGGTTCTCGAACGCCAGAAGCTGGTCGAGGAGCTGCGCGAGAAGCTGGATTTGCGCGAGGACCTGGCTGTCGTAGGCGAGGACTTACGTTCCCATCTGAATCCAGAAACGCTGGTCGATTGGGCGGAGCAGAAATCGATTTTGCCGCAAGGGGCTTGGCGCGTGGTGATGGCGTTGCTGGCCACCGCCGCCTCCGTGGGAATCGTCTATTACCTGGAGACTTCGTTGCTTTGGCCCCTTCTGAGCCTGCTGTTGGTTGAGGCGGCCATCCTCCGTTGGCTTTGGCGCAAAGCCCACGCGTTGATCGAGGCAGTTGACTGCAACGCCGAAGGTCTCCTTCTTTTTTCCGAGATTTTGCAACGATTCGAGCGGGAGCCATTTTCCGCTCCACGACTGCAAGAGCTCGCCGCGGAATTGAAGCAGGAAAAGGAGCCGGCTTCACGGGCCATCCGAAGTTTTGCTCACATTGTTTATTGGATTGACGCGAGCGACAGCTTGCTCGCGCACATTTCCGAATTGCCCTTTCTCTATAGCGTGCAGGTGGCCATGGCCGCAGAGGCATGGAGGCGCCGCTGCGGCGCGAAATTGCGCCGATGGGTGGAGTTGACGGGAGAAATGGAAGCCCTGCTCTCGCTGGCCGGATATTCGTACGAACATCCGGCGGATCCATTCCCGGAATTTGTGAGCGCTTCCGAGGGGCAAGGATTTTTTGATGGCGAAGGTCTCGGGCATCCCCTGATTGCCGCTGAGAAATGCGTGCGCAACAGTGTGCGGCTGGACAACGCAACGCGGGTGTTGCTGGTGAGCGGATCGAACATGTCCGGCAAGAGCACTTTGCTGCGCGTGGTCGGAATCAATACGGTACTGGCTATGGCAGGCGCGCCCATTCGCGGCGCCCGGTTGCGCCTGACGCCGTTGCAAATCGGGACGCGGATCCACAGCACGGACTCTCTGCAGGAGGGACGCTCGAGCTTCTATACCGAAATTCTCCACATCCGCAAGGTGTTTGAACGCGCGAAGCAAACTCCGCCGCTCCTCTTTTTGTTCGATGAGCTGCTCGAGGGAACAAACTCGAAAGACCGCCGAATCGGAGCGGAAGGGCTCATCCAAGCGCTCCTGAAGCGCCGCGCCATCGGAATCGTGACGACCCATGATTTGGCCCTGACGGAAATTGTACCGGCGGTGGGCAACGTTTTGCGGAATATGCATTTCGAAGACCAAGTCGCGGACGGAAGAATGCTATTCGACTACAAACTGCGCGAGGGCGTCGTGCAGAAGACCAACGCTCTGGAATTGATGCGCTTGATCGGCCTGGAGATGTAAATTGCCGGGGAGTTCTTCCGCTACCGCATCCGAAACGTGAATCCCTTCTTCCACACTTCGGAACCCTCGCTCGTTCGCGCGGCCCTAAGGGCGGGCTCCCTACGCCGCTGCGATGCGGCGGATTAAATCTTCCTGTTCGGCCTTGTTTTCCGCGCCAATCGTGAAAGCGTCTAGGAGATCGAGGCCAAGCGCGAAGTTGAGGGCTTCGTCCTGACGGTCGCGGAGATTGCCCTGTCCTAGAATCTTCATGCCTACAACCCCCTTGCCCGCGGCGCGCATTTCCCTGATAACACTGATGACAGTAGCCGGATCGGAGTCCATATACGAGCCGATGGGGTTGATGCGGACGAGGTCGATTTCCACCCACGGTGATTTTGCGGCCGCGCGAAGCGCTTCGATCGAGTGGCAGGAGCAGCCGTGCGTGCGGATAATCCCCTTTTCCTTTGCTTCCGATAGCACGTCCATTACCCCTTTGAAGCGATCCGTCCAGTCCGGCTCCGTGAGGCAATGCATGAGGCAAATGTCGATGTACTCCACTCCGAGTTCGCGGCGAAAGCGGTCGATGTCGGCGCGGGCCGTGGCAGCGTTGCGCGCCCAGGTTTTGGTAAGGACCGTGACTTTATCTCGCGGAACGTGCTTGAGGGCTTCAGCAACGTGCGGATGGCTTCCATAGCTATCGGCAGAATCGAAAAAGCGCAATCCATGTTCGTAGCCGTTGAGGAGCAGATCGGAGAGACCCTTAATGCCGAGGGCGGTCTGGTGAGAATGATGGCCCGAGCCGACCGTTCCGGTGCCCATGGCCAGCCGGCTGGTTTGGATGCCAGTTCTGCCGAGCGTGACAGTGTCCGAAGCGCTGAATTTGCGCGGAAGCGGCTTGAGGGTGAAAGCAGGGGTGCGTCCTGGGAACGCCGCATGAAGCCAGGCTGCTGCGGCAGTGCAAGCGGTGCGAAAGAGAAATTCGCGGCGTTTCATGGGCCCTCCTCAGAAGCGTCCTTTGAGTGGATGGTACACCCAATATGGACGGATGAGCGCAAGGGCAGTTATCAAAGAGCAAAGCGAATCAATGAAGAGGCGAAGCGGGGGAATTGGCTTCTGCCGGCGAAGTGAGCCGGGCTTCGAGCGACAGATTGGAACGAATCAACGATTCGACCTGCGTCCAGACGGCGGGATCGCACTCGATCTGGATGTGCGGCTTCATGAACGCACGATCCCACCAGGGGTATTGCCCGCAAGTGAGTGGCTTCGATTTGTAATCGAAGCGGAAATTGCCGAGGATGCGAGTGCGGGTGGGATTAGCGGCGTGAATTTTGGGCAGGCCGTGGAGGAAGCCGTCAAGCTGGTAGAAATTCACCGCTTGGGCGACGTTCGCCGGAATTACCGAATCGTTCTCGCCGAGTTTGGACACACTATCGACCTGGATCGTGAGGAGGACTGGGATGCCGTCCTTTCCAAGCTGGCGCGCGAGCTCGACCGTCTGCGAGGCGCCCCAACTGTGGCCGAAGATAATGATGCGGGCGTTCTGCTTCTCCTCGGGAGACAAATCGCCGTCGCGATTGACGTCCAAGAGACGAAGCACTTCCTTCAGCGCGGCTTTGCCATGGTGATTTTCGAAAGTCTTTCCGAAGATTCCGGAAGAGAATTCTTCTTTCAGGCGGTCGACGAGCTGTACTTCCATGTGTACGCGATCATCGTGGCGCACGAATCCGCCTACGAAACCGATCACGATGACAGGCGCGGGGGACGAAACGCCTGCGGCAGTAGCGGGCGGATCAGAGCTAGCCTCCGCGGAGACGAAAACCAAAGCAAAAATCAAGAGCGAGACTCGGAACGAGGGACGCATGCGCTGCACCGCGACGGGAAACTACATCAGTACAGATGAAAGAGACAAGACTAAAGTTGCGCAAAAGAGGAAATGAGGAAATGGTACGAAGAAACAAAAAAGAGTAGGCAGAATGCCTTAGTACTCACAGGACTGGCCCACGATGCAATCTGCGGGCGCTGGGATCTGCGAGCGCGAAGCGTCGCTGGAGGTCGGGGAGGGCGAACCGCTCGTGCTCTTTGCTTCGATAGTAGCCAAGCTGTTTCGTCGAGCTGCTTGTAATAGAGCCCAATCGTTTTTGAATTCCGGCATGGCCTCGCGGCTATGCTTGGGGCTCTTGAGGTAATGTCCGGCGCGTGCCAGTACCAGGGCGTAGGCCCACTGGGAATCGGTGCCGGGCGCGAAAAGATTGCCGGCACTGATGCCGATCCTCGCCGGTTTGCCGCCTTCCGAAAGTTCCAGCCAGACGGCTCCATCGGCGTCAACGGAGGGCGCGCCGTTACGATCGAGATAATTGAAGAGCCGGCCCAGAAATTTGTCGTTGGGGATTACTTCGCGGTTGATCGCGTTATCGGCTATGGCAGCAAACTCTTCCCGGTATTCTTTCCACTCCTTCTTGGTTCCCACGACGTGGGCGCGTTTTTTCTTGAAGACTGCCTTCAATTGATTCACTCGGTAGACGTCATTCTGGGATTTGGCCTCCCGGATCTCCTGCTCGAGGTCTGCGGTCTCGGCAGAAGGATGCTTCTCCAATTCGTGCTGGGGGTTGAAGCGTGCCGTGAGGAGGTAGGAGGCAACCATAAAGGGCAATTCGTGATTGGCAAAAATGAGCATGGGGACAAGAAGTTTTTTGGAATGGAACAACTGCTCGTCGGCGTTGCGGCATTCGCTGCTGCGTTTGATGGTGCTGGGCAACTGGGCGAAATGAAGTACGTGGAACTGCACCTCAGGATGATGCTCGGCATAGCGCGAAAAGGAGCGGGCGATAGCTTTGGGCGTTATCAAGCCGAAATCGTTGAGGTAATCGGCTCTGGCGGAGTGCGGGAAATAGGTATTGAGGACCCGCCGCACGAATTCGGCGCAATTGTGAGTGATGCCGTTGAAGTGATTTATATTGGGCAGGGAATTGAACTCGGCGACGAGAGCGCGGTCCTGTTCAACGCTGGTGGCGACGACGAAGGTGTACATGCTGCGTTCGAGCGTGGCTCCGACCATTTCGCGCCATTCCGCGCCATTGCTGGTTCTGCAAGACTTGCTTGTGCACAAAGCGGACAGAAACTTATCGCGGTATCTCTCTTCGAGGACGTGCTTGATTTTTCGAGAGCCGAAGAGCGGTCGATTCTGCGGATCTTCGACACCGTACAGATAGATGGAGAGCGGAACAACGTTCCACTCGTACGGCTGGTCTTCTCCGAGAGTGGTGTAATTGCTCATTACCGATCCAAGCTCCCCGGGACGGCAGAGGCGGAGTTTGATGGGCGAGTCGGCGCAGATGTTTGAGAAATAGACGGCGCTATGCCCGGTGCCCGAGATTCTGGCGAAACTTGTATCCAGGGACTCGTTGAGCAGGACGCCAACATCTCCAAAGGCAGGGGTCGGCGCGAGGCAGAGAAGCAGGATACCAAGGGATCGGGCCAAGCGCGCGAACGCCGCCAGCCGCCGGGGCGGAAGTATGGCCGAGGCGATACGAAAGACGTTTGGAGTCAACTCGAACAAGGCGATCGGTCCCCCTGCTGCCGAAGGCGCAAAGTACAATTTTAACGGGCTGGAGGGTATTGAACGGACCCTGTAGGGACCGGGCTAATAGTGCTTTAGGCAAATCCGAGCCTGCACTAAAGGACAGGTAGCAATTCTGTAAACCATTGAAACAGAATGACGTATCGTCAATATGAGATGCCGAAGAGCGAAGGGAGGTTGTGCTCGGGCTGCTTGCCCAGACTCCCTTCGGGCTCACTCTGCCAAGCTGCCAGAAACCCACCCTGCGGGGCGTCCCCACCTCATTACCCCCGCACCTGAACCCGACTCTGAAAAGGGAGTTGCGATCAAGGGTACCCGCCTGGCAAGTGTGGTTTGGCGTTTTTAGGGCTCGGCACGGGCCGCCTCGATGGGCTGCCATGCTTTCGGCACAGTTTAGGCGCGGGCCATCTTCGGCACAGGCAAATCCGCAACCGCTCTCAGCCGAATAATTACCGTGAAGGAATTCTTGTGAGGCGCGGGAATCGACGGAGAGCGCACACGGGAGAGATTCGAGGTTGACTTCTCCGCGGTCGGCTCTTGTAATGAATGGATTCCATCGTATGCTGAAATCAGCTCTTAATCCCTCGTGACGAACCCCGCTAAAGCAGAAGAATCCGGGAGTGGGTCGAGGCATCACGCTCTTCTGGTCGCTGGCGGGATTTTTCTCAGCCGCGTGGCCGGACTGGTCCGCGAGCGCGTGTTCGCGCACTATTTCGGCAATTCGGACGCCGCGGATGCATTCAAAGCCGCATTTCGCATTCCCAATTTTCTGCAGAATATGTTCGGTGAGGGAGTGCTCTCTGCTTCGTTCATTCCCGTTTACGCGAAGCTTCTGGCGGACAAAGACGACGAAGAAGCGCGGCGCACTGCCGGCGCGGTGGCGGCCCTTCTCGCGCTGACCACTTCGCTGATCGTGCTGGTCGGCGTGCTCACCACGCCTTACCTCATCGATGCGATCGCGGGAGGATTTACAGGCGCAAAAAGGGAATTGACGATTCGCCTGGTGCGCATTCTGTTTCCCAGCGCGGGATTGATGGTTTTTTCGGCCTGGTGCCTGGGAGTTCTTAACAGCCACCGGCGCTTTTTCCTCTCCTATGCCGCGCCTGTAGTGTGGAACGCGGCGATGATCGCCACGATGCTGACTTGGGGAGGGCGTTACGCACAATTTCCGCTGGCACAAGTCCTGGCGTGGGGTTCAGTGGCCGGCAGCGCGCTGCAAGTTCTGGTGCAATTGCCCGTGGTGCTGCGTCTTCTACAGGGCCTTCACCTTTCGCTGAATTACAAAGCGGAAAATGTGAAGACGGTGGTGCACAACTTCATTCCCGTTTTTGTGGGGCGCGGCGTCGTGCAAATCAGCGCTTATGTCGATACGCTGCTGGCAAGCTGGCTTCCCATGGGCGCCGTGGCTGCGCTCTCCTATGCACAGATTCTCTTCTTGCTCCCGGTGAGCCTCTTCGGCATGTCCGTATCGGCGTCGGAGCTGCCGCACATGTCCGGCACGCTAGGGAACGAAGAAGAAGTCGCTGTCGTCCTGCAGCGGCGGCTCAACTCCGGCCTGCGGCACATCACCATGTTCGTGGTTCCGTCGATTGCCGCTTTTCTGATTCTTGGCGACGTGATCGTCGCGGCCATTTACCGCACGGGACAATTCAAGCAGGCTGACGTCATCTACGTTTGGGGAATTCTTGCGGGGGCCACGGTGGGGCTCCTGGCCTCGACGCTCGGGCGGTTGTATTCCTCGACTTACTACGCACTGCGCGATACGCGGACGCCTTTGTGGTTCGCCATCGTTCGCGTGATTTTGACGACCATCCTCGGGCTGCTCTGCGCATTCCCGCTGCCGCATCTACTGGGAATCGAGGCACGCTGGGGAGCGGCCGGGCTGACGATTTCCGCGGGAATCTCCTCGTGGGTCGAGTTCACACTGCTGCGGCGGAGCTTGAACCGCCGCATTGGGCACACGGGGCTTGCGATCCGTTTTCTCGTCAAGCTCTGGGGAGCCGCGCTCTTGGCAGCGGCTGTCG
Source organism: uncultured Acidobacteriota bacterium (assembly GCA_963824515.1). Taxonomy (GTDB): domain Bacteria; phylum Acidobacteriota; class Terriglobia; order Acidiferrales; family UBA7541; genus Acidiferrum. The sequence goes on along the minus strand of CAWGPN010000021.1, from coordinate 33,953 downwards.
GATGGGGCATTCATAATTTCCTGGGCCGCCATTTTCCCATGTCGGCAGCGATCACTGATCTAGGCCCTTTCCTCGGGCACCGGTACCCCATTCTTGTGGCCGTTGCGGTCCTGGGACCGTTCGGGATCCTCTATTTTGGGGCACTCCTGGCAATGGGGCTCGAAGAGGCCCGTGGATTCCTGCGTATCCTGATGGGGAAGTTTGCAGGTCGCTAGCGCCGTTCCGTGGAGTTTTGGTTACCAACAAAAACTGCTCCCCTCCCCCCGGTTTTGCATAAGTGTTCATTGTAAAGGGAGTTGAAGTCCTTTATTTTGATACACTTTTGCAAGTGTTGATTCCAAGGAGCTTGTTTGCACTTAAATGGTGCAAAACGCGGTCTGTTTCGTAAGTGTTGTGATTAGAACGATTAGGCCCAAAAAAGAGTCGTGAAAACAAGAACGCCAGCGAGACGCTGGCGCCGCAAACACTGGACGTGAAATTACACACTTGTACTTATACGCGAGGAGTAAGCATTTGTCAAGCGACCGGACCGGGGCCCAAATCAGGGCAGCACCGCGCAAAAAGGCGGGCTTTGACGGGGGTGAGGCGTCTGTTAGAATGAGAAGCTCGGTATTACGACTTAAGCAGAACAAATTTTTCGGCTGTACAAGACGGCCTGAGTAGGAAGAACAATGGCATTGAAGTGTGAATTCTGCGGCAAAGGGCCGCACTTTGGCAACGTGATCAGTCACGCGAACAATACACGACGGAGACGGTGGAATCCGAATTTGAAGCGCGTCCGGGCAGTTGTAGCGGGCGCGAGGAAGCATGTGCGAGTTTGTACCGCCTGCATCCGCGCGGGCCGCGTAAAGAAAGCGGCCTGAGTACCCCACCTTGAATCCACTGCTAGCCAAAAAAAGTCTGGCGAGGCATGCGCACGTCCTGAGGAAGGGCGTGGCGAGCGCGGCGTTACTGCTGCCTGCCGCGGCCATGGCGCTGACGATGGGCATCGGCTGCCGGCAGAAGTCGCAGCCGTCCCCGGACGTGTGGGCGGTGGTGAACGGGCAGGAGATCAAGCGCGAGGAAGTGGAGAAGTATTACCGGACGCGGGTGAATCCGGAAGGGCAAGCGCCTTCGCAGGAAGAAGCTCTGTCGCTAAAGCTTAACGTGCTGGACGAGCTAATCAACAACGAGATTTTGCTGGAGCGGGCCAAAAAGCTGAACCTGGAAGCCAGCGACGGCGAGGTGGAAGACAAATTCACCGAACTGAAAAGCCCGTACACTGAGGATGAATTCCAAAGACAACTGAAAGAACGCGGCGTGACCGTGGACGACTTGAAGAGCGACCTGCGGAGACAGCTCTCGATCACGAAGCTTTTGAACCACGAAGTGGTGGCGAAAATAACGATCACCGACCAGGACATCGCCGACGCGTACAACGCGAACAAAGCGCAATTCAACATCGCGGAGCCACGCTACCGGATTTCCGAGATCGTGGTGACGCCGCGGAAGGAAATACAAATCCGCAACCTCAAGAATGACGATGCGACCACCGAGGCGGAAGCGCAGCGCAAGATAAAGATGCTCGAGGACAAGCTGAACAGCGGCGCAGACTTCGCGCAACTGGCGATGGATTATTCCGAGGACATGAACTCCGCCGCAATGGGCGGAGACCTGGGCTACGTGCCGGAATCGGCGCTGAACCAATCCGATCCAATTTTGAAGAAGACCGTGATGGGAATGCAGGCGGGGCAAGTGAGCCCGCCGCTGGCGATTCAATCGAAGGATGGACCGCGCATAGTGATCTTAAAGCTGATTTCGCGGGAGTCGCCCGGGCAACGCAGCCTTTCCGATCCGCAAGTGCAGCAGACGATCCGCGACTCGCTGCGCAATCACAAGGAACAACTCTTGCGCGCTGCTTACCTGACGATCGCGCGTGATGAATCGCGCGTGACGAATTATCTCGCGCAGCAAATTATCGAAGCCGCCGGCAAGCTGCCGGACGCTGCGAAGACGGAATTCCCCGCCAAGTCCTCGGGACACTGAGCCGTTTTTCTGCTTTTGAACTCCTCCGCTACCCGACCCAGGCAAGCGCCTCGCCGGCGTTGACGGGCTGGCCCTCTTTTACGAGGAGCCGCTCGACAGTGCCGGTTTTGGGCGAGCGAATCTCGTTTTGCATTTTCATGGCTTCCACGACCAGGAGACCCTGGCCGGCTTCGACTTTGTCCCCGGCCTTCACGAGCAAACGCACGACTTTGCCAGGCATTGGCGCGACGATTTGCTGGCGGCCTTCGGCTTCAACGGCACCATGCCTGCGGCCGCGCCACGCGCGGGGATCGGCTACCTCGGCAGTGAATTCCTGCAAGCCGGTTTGGAGAGTGAGCAGACCGTCCGGCGACTGGGTGATGCGAACCTCATAGGATTGGCCTTCAAGAAGAAGAGAGAGTGTATGGGGAGCGATTTCGACGGCGTCGGCCTCGGCGGGCCGGCCGTCCAGGGTGATTTTCCAGCGGTCAGCATCACGTTCGAGTTCCACGGTACGGAGCTTTTTGCCGTCAACGCCAGTGAGCTGCACCTCGAATTTCAGCCTCATGGCAGGCGGTCCAATTGTTGGTGGCGGCCTTCCCGCTTCCAACGGGAGGGCTCCGAAAAATCCTGGTTTGCGGAAGGCGGACAAGAAAGTTTATCCGAGTGCTCGGCTTGCCAGAGAGCCGCGGCAATGGCGGCGGCGTCAGCGGCGCGGTCCGCGTGTGCAAGCTCGTGAGAAGCTGGCGCCGCCGAGGAAGAACGCTGAAGCAATTCATCGAGCCACTTGGTGTGGATTTCGCCACGAAGAAAATCCGGTTCGGCGAGGATGCGGCGAAAAAGGGCGGCATTGGTCTTGATGCCGGTGACGGTGTACTCCTCGAGAGCGCGGCGGAGGCGAGCGATGGTTTCTTCGCGGCTGTTGCCCCAGGCGATGAGCTTGCTGAGGAGCGGATCGTAGTCCATCGGGACGATCCAGCCTTCGTAGACGCCTTCATCCATGCGAATGCCGGGACCGCTGGGCGCATGGCGCGAGAGAATTTTTCCTGGCGACGGAAAAAAATTGTTGTCTGGATCTTCCGCGTAGAGGCGGACTTCCATGGCGTGGCCGCGAGGTGTGATGGTTTCCCACGCGAAGGGAAGCCGATGGCCGGCAGCAATGGCGATTTGCAGCTTGACGAGATCGAGGCCGGTGACCTGCTCGGTGACGGGATGCTCGACCTGAAGACGCGTGTTGACTTCCAGAAAATAAAAATTGAGATGGGCGTCGACGAGGAATTCGACGGTACCGGCGTTGACGTACCCGCCGGCACGCGCGAGCCGGACAGCGGCGTCACCCATTTTCTTGCGCAGATCAGGAGTGACCACGAGCGAAGGAGCTTCTTCAATCACTTTTTGGTGGCGGCGCTGTACGGAACATTCGCGCTCGCCTAGAGAGACGACGCGGCCATGGGTGTCGGCAAGGATTTGAATCTCGATGTGGCGTGGTCTTTCCAGATATTTTTCGAGATAGAGACGCGAATCCCCGAAAGCGTTCAGCGCTTCTGAGGAAGCGTCGCGCCAGGCAGGGGCAAAATCGGCATCGTGGGCCACGACGCGCATGCCTTTGCCGCCGCCCCCGGCGACGGCTTTCAACAAAATGGGATAGCCCATGTTTTGAGCGAGGGCCTGGGCGTCCTCGGGATTTTCGATGGGATCGTTGGCGCCAGGGACGGTGGGCACGCCGGAGCGGCGCGCGAGCTGGCGGCCGGCGGTCTTCGAGCCGAGGGCTTCCATAGCTTCGGCACTGGGACCGATGAAAATAAGGCCCGCCTCGGCACAGGCGCGCGGGAACGCGGAGTTTTCCGCGAGAAAACCGTAGCCGGGATGAATGGCGTCGCAGCCGGAGCGGCGCGCCACGTCCATTATTTTGTCCAAGCAAAGATAACTTTCGCGAGAAGACGCCGGGCCGATGGGGTAAGCCTCGTCGGCGAGCCGAACATGGAGGGATTTGCGGTCGGCTTCACTGAAGACCGCCACGGAACGTGTGCCCAGCTCGCGGCAGGCACGCAGGATGCGCACGGCAATTTCACCGCGATTGGCAATCAGGATTTTTCGGAACATGAGCCTTTTGCGATGCTGCGGGATTTTAGCACGAGGGAGATGGGCGATGAGCCGTGGGCACGGCGGGCGTGTCTAATTGTTCGAGATGCAAGAAGGTGTGGGTGGCTCCGGCAGGGCCGGAGAGAAGGTTCGCTAGAAGGGGCGGCCAACTCTAGAGGGTCAAATGGATGCGTATCAGAAAATCGACAAAATCCGCCCAGTGGTGGTTCGCAACGCGAGAGAAGGCGAAGGCTGACGGCTACAGAGGAATATTGCCGTGTTTTTTGCGGGGGTTGGTGTCGCGCTTGTTTTCGAGGGCGCGGAGGGCGGCGATGATGCGAGGACGGGATTCAGAAGGCTCGATGACGGCGTCGATGTAACCTTTTTCGGCGGCGACGAACGGGTTGGCGAAGCGGTCGCGAAATTCGCCGATTTTTTCCCGGCGGAGCTTTTCGCGCTCGGCCTCGGGAGCTTTCTCCAGTTCGCGTTTGTAAACGATGTTCACGGCGCCCTCCGGGCCCATTACGGCGATTTCCGCGGAGGGCCAGGCAAAGTTGGCGTCGGTGCGGATGTGTTTGCTGGCCATGACGCAATACGCGCCGCCGTAGGCCTTACGCGTGATGATCGTGATTTTTGGCACGGTGGCTTCGGCGAAGGCGAAAAGCAATTTCGCGCCATGTTTGATGATGCCGCCGAATTCCTGCTGCGTGCCGGGCAGAAAACCGGGGACATCCTCGAAAGTGATCAGCGGGATATTGAAAGCGTCGCAAAAGCGGACGAAGCGTGCGCCTTTCAGAGAGGCGCTGATATCGAGAACACCGGCGAGGAACGCGGGCTGATTGGCGACAATCCCGACGGGGCGTCCGTCGAGGCGCGCAAAACCCACCACGATATTTTTCGCGAAGTGTTCGTGGACTTCGAAAAAGGTAGGCGTCATCCACGATGGCGTGGATCGCGTCCTTGATGTCGTAGGGCTTCTGAGGATCCGCGGGGACCAGGGAGTTCAACGATTCGTCGCGCCGGTCGGGCAAATCGGAGGACTGGCGGCGGGGCGGATCGTCCACATTGTTCGAAGGGAGAAAACTCAAAAGCTCGCGAATCATGGCGAGGCAATCTGCATCGTCAGTGGAGACGAAGTGGGCCACGCCGCTTTTTTCGTTGTGGGTCATGGCGCCGCCGAGCTCCTGCTTGGAGACTTCCTCGTGGGTGACGGTCTTAATGACGTCGGGGCCGGTGACGAACATGTAGGAAGTCTCGCGGGTCATGAAAATAAAATCGGTGATCGCGGGAGAATAGACGGCGCCGCCCGCGCAAGGGCCCATAATGGCGCTGATCTGCGGGATCACGCCGCTGGCGAGAGTATTGCGCAGAAAAATATCGGCGTAACCGGCAAGAGAAGCGACGCCCTCCTGAATACGCGCGCCGCCGGAATCGTTGAGGCCGATCACGGGAGCGCCGGCGCGCATGGCAAGGTCCATGATCTTGCAGATTTTGCGCGCGTTGGCTTCGGAGAGCGAGCCGCCGAAAACGGTGAAGTCCTGGGCAAAAACGTAGACGAGACGGCCATCGATTTGTCCAAAGCCGGTGACGAAGCCGTCGCCGGCGGGGCGCTGCTCCTGCATGCCAAAATCGACGCAACCATGACGGACAAATTTGTCGAGTTCTTCAAAGGTGCCTTCGTCCAGCAGCAGATGGATGCGTTCGCGCGCGGCGAGCTTGCCGGCTTTGTGTTCGCGTTCGCGGCGTTCCGCGCCGCCCCCCGCTTCGGCTTCCGCGGACTGGCGGCGGAGCTCTTCCATGCGGTCGTGATGCTTATCTTGTGCGCTTGCGGCGGCGTTTTTCTCAGGCAAACTTTCCTCCCGGAGCAGAGGTGTCATTTTTGGCGAAGATGCGCACGGCAAGATGGGTGGCCAGCCATATGGTGCCCAGAAGCAAGACGACGCCAAGCAACAATTCCGCAAAGATGGCTGCTGCGCGCTGGAGAATGGAAGGGATCGAAGTGACGTAAAGAGTGGCTTGCACGAGAAGGAGCATCGCGCCGAGGGTCATCGCCACGATAAGCACGATGGTAAAGACGGAGGCGAGGATCATTTTCATGAAGCAGGCGCGGCACTGCAAAGCCGCAAGGAGAAGGATAGCGCAACCTGCCGTAAATCAGAACGCAGTCCCGCAGACGCGGCAGCCAGTCCGAAGCTCAGCGCAAACCGGACCAATCATCGGCGACGAGGATCGAATCGCTCGGATTTGAGGGATCGTACTTCACGCTGGCGGGCTGGCCCGCGACGAGGCGTTCGAAGCGAATCTGCCCTTCGAGTCCGGTGATGTCCTGGGCAGTGTGGTAGGTGACGCCGGAAATCGCGTAGCTATAGGTGACGAGGTGCCTTGGGCTCACATCGACAAGAGGGCGAGCGCGGGAGCCGAAGATTTTCTTTTGGCCTCCGCGTGGTTCAGGAGGATGTTCGGCCAGCTCAACGACCTGTCCTTCCGCGATCCGCCCGATCTGATTCAAATGGAGACGCCGCCTGCGCTCAATGTTCTCGGGCTCTTCCTCGGGGCGAAAGAAAGCGTAGGCAATCATGGCAATTGCCACAATGGCGGCAGTGCCCATGGCGAGAACTAATTTCCAGTCTGCGAACAGCGCTTTCAACTAGCGAGCTCCGGCGATGCCGATGAATTGTGGGGTTCCGCAGGCGCGCGAAGCGGCAAATTCGAGGTACAAGTGAAAATAACCTGCCACTGGAAATCTCCCCACAGTCTTGTATTTTACCGAAACCGAGGCGGGGAGGTGTAACTACGTGTGTGGAGCGTGCACTGGATTGCGCAACACGCCAACACCGGCGACGCTGACCTCGACGGAGTCGCCCGCGACGAGCGGGCCCACGCCAGCCGGAGTTCCGGTGGCAATCACATCGCCGGGATTGAGAGTCATCACTTGGGAGATCCACCGTACCAGAAACGCAACCGAATAGATCAACAGGGAAGTGCTTGCGGATTGCCGCAGGACGCCGTTGACCCGAGTCTCCACCAGGAGGTCGGAGGGATCGAGATCTGTCTCGATATGCGGGCCTACGGGGCAAAACGTGTCGAAACCCTTGGCGCGCGTGAATTGCACGTCGCTCTTCTGCAGGTCGCGGGCGGAGACGTCGTTGAGGCAGCTATAGCCGAGCAGATAGGCGAGCGCGTCGTCGGAGTCCTTAAGGTGCGAACAGCGGCGGCCGACGACCAGAGCAAGCTCACCCTCGTGTTCCACACGCTGCGATTGTGGCGTAAGAACGATGGGATCTCCCGGTCCAATGATTGACGATGGTGGCTTGAGAAAAATGAGAGGCTCTTTGGGGAGTTCATTGCCGAGTTCGGCGGCGTGCGCGGCGTAATTGCGACCGACGCCAACGATTTTTCCTGGATCGACAGGAGCCAGCAGCCGGACCTCCGCGACCGGCCAGGCACGCGAGGTCTGAGACCACGAGGCCCACGGAGGGCCGGAGATTTCATGAATAAGATTGCCCTCGAGCAGTCCGTAGAGGGACGAGGCCGGCTGAGCGGCGGAAGAAGCAAGCACTTGGAAGCGGCAGAATTTCATAATGGGTCAGCTCGAGTGGTGATTCGGATGAGATAGGTGCGAGGTGCGAGCGCGCCGGATGATCGTTCCAATCCAGAAGACAGTAACCACAATCAGATACAGTACGGCGCCAAGCACGAAGATTTGCACGGCGCTGTAACGCTCTTGAAGGCCCGGGAAGTTCATGGAAAGCAAGCGATACATCACACTGAAAATCAGCCAGCCGACCAGACTAGAAGCGAGCAAGTTGCCCGGCAAGCGCCAAAAGCGGAGAACGGGAATCAGGGCGAGGAGACCCAGAAGAGCCACGGCAACCAGATTGCGCGCCAGGGCAAAGCGATCGAAGAAGGGAACGCGATTGGCAACAATCACCCATCCGCTGAAAGTGGCGGAGAGAAGGATTCCGACATAAATGCCGATGCGGACCGAAGCGTTCCGGAAAACATGGAACGATCCGTATACGGGCACGTGTGCGCGAAGGGACGTCAAGCGATGCGCTCCCAAGAAGTGCTAAATAAGACCCGGGACTACGAAGGAGGTTTCGCGACATCCACGGCGGCGGCCGTGCTGGGTTCGCTTTCATTGCCAGCGTGATCGACGGCAGTCACGGAATACCAGTAGTGGTGGCCGGGCTCCACAGAGGTATCACGATACGCCGGCACAAGCAATAGCTCCGGGTTGACAAGCACACCTCTGGTGTCGTGCTGTTCACTTCGATAAACGCGGTAGCCGGCCAGGTCGGTTTCCAGATTGATGGACCAAGAGAGATCCGCGACTACGGAACCGGGAGTTGCGCCGGGAAGAACAGCGGCGACCAGGTTCTGCGGTGCGGCAGGAGGAAAAGTGTCGCGCGCAGCAACGATTGCCGGGGCGGAATCCGAAGACTCGAGCGCGTTGCCATTCACAAGGACGACGCTTCGAACAACATAAAGGTAGGTTTTGCCAAAGTCAAAAAGCGTGTCTTGGTAAGATTTTTCGTTCGAGCGAGCAAGAAGAGCAAGCGGCGATATCCATTTGGCTTTCGAAAGATCAGTTGACGCCGCCTCCGCGGAGGAGGGATCGATCTCCCCGCGGAAAATGAGATATCCAGAGAGCGCACCAAGCGGATCGCCGTCGGATGTGCGCGTGGGTGCGGCCCAACTCAAATCAATCGCGGACTCGGTGACGCGAGTTTCCACATGAGCGATGGCTTCCGGCACGGCAAACATGCGGACGGAAACGGCGTTGGAATTCGCCGAAGCGCGTTTTTTCGAAGCGCGCGTACGGACGACGTAGACGAGCAGACTGCCGGAATGCTCGCGAATCTCGGAGGGCGCGATGGGGTCGATGAATTTCAGCTCGCTCTTGGAAAGGTAATTCCCCACAAGCGAACCGGGAATCGTGTAAACGACGCGAAACGATTTTTTGTCCGGCGAGCCGTCGGGTTTCGCCGTGCCGCGCAGGAATTCGACGGCGGGCGCCGCGGCAAGTTGATCGCCGGAAACGGTCTTGGAGGGCAAGGTGAAGCTGAGCTCAACGCCGTCGCCAGCTTGATGTGCCGTCAAATCAGTGACCGCCACGGGAACGGGCGGGGAAGGCGGAACAGGGTCGCCGGGAGCGCCGCAACCGCCCGCACTGAGCAATGCCAGCGCCGAAAACAGAAACGCGAAAGCCGCCAGGCAGCCGCGTTCCGTGTAGCGCGATGCAGGCTTCCGCAAGTGTCGAATTTCCATTTGCGATTTCGGAGTTTACAGAATATAGCGGCTCAAGTCCTGATTCTTGACGATCTCCGCCAGTTGCTTGTGCACATAAGCGGCATCGACCTTGACATTCTTTTTCTTCAGGTCGGGCGCTTCAAACGAAAGCTCGTCGAGAACCTTTTCCAGAATTGTGTGCAGCCGCCGCGCTCCGATGTTTTCGGTGGATTCGTTCACGCTGGTGGCGAAGCGAGCGATGGAGGCAACCGCGTCCTCGGTGAAATTAAGTTTCACGCCTTCGGTCTCGAGCAGGGCAATGTACTGCTTGATGAGCGCATTCTTAGGCTCGGTGAGAATGCGAATGAAATCCTCCTCTTTGAGCGATTGCAGCTCGACGCGGATGGGCAGGCGTCCCTGAAGCTCGGGGATCAGGTCCGACGGTTTCGAAATGTGGAAGGCGCCCGCGGCGATAAACAGGACGTGATCCGTGCGAATCATGCCGTAGCGGGTATTGACGGTAGTGCCTTCGATGATCGGCAGGATGTCCCGCTGCACACCTTCGCGGGAGACGTCCGGTCCGTGCCCGGATTCGCGCCCCGCGACTTTATCGATTTCGTCGATGAAGATGATGCCCATTTGCTCGGCACGCTCGACGGCGATGCGCGTGACCTGGTCCATATCGAGCAGCCTGCTTTCCTCTTCCTGGATCAGATATTCGAAGGCGTCGGCCACGGACATCTTGCGCTTTTTCTTCTGCTGGCCGAAGAGGCCGGAGATGTTGGAGAACATGTCCTTCACGTTGATGTCCATGTCCTCGACGCCTTGATTGGAGATGATTTCAAACGAAGGCATGGAGCGCTCGCGAACTTCGATATCCACCATGCGCTGATCGAGTTTGGCTTCCCGAAGCTGGACGCGCAGCTTTTCGCGCGTGCGTTGCGTCTGCTCGCGCTGGGCGGCGGCTTCGGCTTCCGTGGTGCCGGGAGCGGGCGGCGGAGGCGGAGGAAGCAGCAGGTCCAGAACGCGTTCTTCCGCGGCTTGCTCGGCGCGGTCGGCCACTTCATCGAGTTTTTCTTCGCGCACCATGTCGATCGAGGTTTCCACGAGATCGCGGACCATCGATTCCACGTCGCGGCCCACGTAACCCACTTCCGTGTATTTCGAGGCTTCGACCTTGACGAAGGGGCAGCCGGCAAGGCGAGCAAGGCGGCGCGCGATTTCGGTTTTGCCGACGCCGGTGGGGCCAATCATCAAAATATTTTTGGGCAGGACGTCTTCGGCAATTTCCGGCGGAAGTTTTTGGCGGCGGATGCGGTTGCGCAAAGCGACGGCGACAGCGCGTTTGGCGGCGTTTTGCCCGACGATGTATTTGTCCAACTCCGCGACAATCTCGCGCGGAGTCATGTCATCGAGCGCGGGAAGCAGATGCTCTACTTCGACGGGCAGGGCGCCGTTGCCGCCTGGGGGGTAAACAATCTCTTTATCGGTCTTGGTGGCCATGAATTGTCCGATTCCTTCTGCGTGCCATCACTTTGATGCGAGAAAATGGCCGGGCGTGTTATCGCGTAGGCCCTAGAGTTCTTCCACTGTAAAGTTTGCGTTGGTATAAATGCAAATCTCGCTGGCAATGCGCATGGCTTCCATGGCCAGATCTTTCGCGGCGAGCTTCGAATGCTTGAGCATCGCGCGAGCCGCGGCAAGAGCGTAGCTGCCGCCGGAGCCGATGGCACAGAGGCCGTCGTCCGGCTCGAAGACGTCGCCGTTGCCGGAAAGAAGAAACGTGGATTTGGAATCCGCGACAATCAACAGCGCCTCGAGATGCCGCAGCGCGCGGTCCTTGCGCCACTCCTTGGCGAGTTCGACGGAGGCCTTCTGCAAGTTGCCAGAATGCTCCTGAAGCTTGCCCTCGAAGCGCTCGAAAAGCGAAATGGCGTCGGCTGTCGAGCCGGCAAAACCGGCGATGACTTTGTCGTTGTACAGGCGGCGCGTCTTGCGCGCGGTGTGCTTCATCACGTGATCGCCCATGGTCACTTGGCCGTCGGCGATCAGCACGGCCTTATTTTCCTTGCGCACGAGCAGTACGGTCGTGCCGTGCATCAGCGCGCTTCCCTGATTGTTACGCATCCAAACATTATACAGCGGCAGCTGGCTGTAGGCACGCAGCCGCACTTCATTTGCCGTAGGTAAGGGAGCTACAAAGGATTTTGCGGAGAGGGTGGAGTTGGAGGCGCTGGGGACGGCTCACTGGGTTTGTTGTTAGCGAGATCCTTGAGGTGGTCCTTCAAAAGCTTGATTTCGAGGTTTGCCTTTTCTATATCGGCCTTTAATATCTCGATCTGCTTTTCCATCCCGGGTTTCCGGTCTGGAGCGGCTCCGGGAAGGTCTTTGTTCAATAGATCCATCCCATCTTGCAGGTCGCTGATCTGGCTTTGCTTAGTATCGATCAACTCCTGAGTCTTCTCCATTGTGGATGGCAGTTCTATTGCCAAATCCTCTTTTTTGACCAGTTTCGCAATGGCCTCCTCCCTGACGGCGGCTTTGGCCACGGCCGCTTCTCGCGCCTCCTTCTCGATCACATAGTTGTCGGCGGGAGAACGCAAGGAAACGACGTCGTCGTTAGTCCAAACCTTTTTATGCTTGGGAGCAGGCTGCTGGGCAGGCGTGGCACTCGTTTGTGCGGGCGCAGTCTCTGGAGGCTGGGCGGCCTCTTGCTGGGCGGATTGTTGTTGAGACTGTGAGGACCGGGTTTCTTGTTGTCGCGCTGCACAAGCGGCGTTCGATGAAAATTGAAGTAGAAGCCCCACACCAAGAGCCAGAAGTGGCTTGCTAATTATTCCTGGCGAGTTGTGAGAACTCATTCAGCTTTCCATTTCTACTGCGAAATCTCGTGGAAGGACAACACGTCGTATTTCAATGGTGCCTCTGCGGCCTTGATCCAGCAACTGCTGTAGTAAATGCCATTGGCTGCCGTTGTGGAGGTGAAGTTAAAGTAAGAGGATGCGGGAGGAGACGAGGACAACAGAGGATTGCCGGAGGCGTCCACGGTCTTCGCCACGAGCAGGGCCCCCTGTATCTGTGTGGTCGTATAACTTGCCTGGTAGGAATATATCCAGCCCTTCCCAATCACCAAGATTATCCCGTTCCAAAATGCGTCTGGATCGTAAGTAAAAGCCGGATTGGCCATATTGGTCATATCGCCGGTAACAAGGAGAAGCCCATACCCCGTGCCGTGCCAAGCAGTAAACGTTAGATCTCCGTTGACGACGATGGTCATCGGATTCGTCGGGGACATCGCCGCAGGCATGTCGGCTTGAGTTGCGTTGTGGTTAATCACGACGTCCGCATTCGCTTCAATGGTCTGCACGAGATTGTTCAGCGCGCCCACCGTTGCTAGATTCGGTGACAGCGTCACTTGAGCAATGTTGGGGACCGTCGAAGGTGGAGAAGCACCCGTATAGTTGCCTCGCAAGTCCGGAGAAGCGACTTGGATTCCCTGTGGAGTGCTCGGCTGTTCGAAGTCCGAAAGCGATGCGGCGGAATCGGTATACCCAATTGCTCTGATGGGGGGCGCGGTTGGAGTGCAAGCCCCCACACTGCCCTGGTCGGTGCCTTTCACATAAAAAGAGGGTGAAGTTGGCGCGGTGAACTTTGGCGTGGTGCCGTCCAGGATCACGGAGGCGGGGAAATTCATATTCAGCTCGGTCGGAGCAACCACGTACTGTAAGGTTTTTCTGCTGCCATTGGGCAATGCGGCGAGAGCGGTGATTTCGAGCGCTTGCACGGAAGTAGGTGTAGGTGACGGGGGAGGAAGGCTGGCCGGCAAAATCAGGCTAGGCCAAGGGTTGCCGTTGTAATCGACGTTCGCAAAATCATAGTAGAGTGGCTTCGTGTTATCAAACGTGCTGTCTTGATTCACGTCGGTGTAGAGCGCTTGTTCTGTGACCGCATTGATGCGGACCCACTTGTAAACGGGCCCAGGGATACCGCCCGGGCTATTGTCCCAGACCGAAGGCACTGACGAATTGCTCGACGCCGCGACACCAAATTCACTCTGATATTCGCTGTCGTAATATGCGTCGCTCGAGTCCCACGGGACAATCGTTTCGCTCGGCAAGCGGTTTATGATGTACACGGCTTGGCCTAGAGGCAAGGTCGCTCCGGACGCAAGGGCGGGGACGGAAAGTCCGAGGTAATTTGGATTCTTCGGAAGCAGGCGCCCGCGAGCTTCCTCGAGACCCGCCATGGCAGCGTAATAAACGGTCGAGGACGAGCGGTAATTCGCGCCGAGAGCCGTCTCCGTGCCCGAGGAGACGAGCAAGGCGATGGCCACGACGCTGATCAGCAGCAGCACGAAGATCGCGATCAACAATGCGATTCCTTGCTGGGACCGGCGGCGCGTTTTGCAGTCTGGCTTCATTCTTTCTACGGTGCCGACTGGATCGGATTCAGGCTGTGGCCCCGCCCCTGCAGTTCGATGAGCCTCGGCTGGCCGGTCTGGGCATCGACCGTGGGCGACATCACGATCAGCGTGATTTCCACGTCCGTGATGTTCTCGGGGGAATTGTAGGATCCCGCCGAAGAGCAAGCTATCGTTGCGGGGGGCGGCAAAGGATTAGGGCAATAGTAGGTGAAAATCGGCACCGGTTTTCCGCCCGGAAACATCAGTGGATACACTGTCTGGAACTGCGCGATCTGTGCCGCCGTGGCATTGTTCACGACATTTTGAACGTAGGGCACAAACGCAGGCGAAGTAGTTCCGTCCGGATCGTTGCCTGTTTTATAAGTTTGGGCCCGAGATAGAACCGTGCCGGCCAACTGATAGCGCGTCCACTCAACGCCATCGTGCTTCCAGGGATCGACGTCCCTCTCAACGATCAAGTCAAAATCGCTCGGCGTGGTGCAGTTGCCGCCCCCCGTGCCGATCAGGCAGGGCAAATTAGGGTAGCCCGGGTTCCAGGCGACTGGAGTGCTTGCATAAAGATACGCAGCCGGCGGAGGGCTGATCGAAAAGGAGAACGAATTTTTCGGAGGATAGCCCGCGCCATCCACATCCCGGACCATTTCGTCCAGGCCGAAGCGCGCCTCCTGAAATGAGTTCAACACCTGCGATTCCGTCTGGTACCTCTGCTGCGCAACGGAGAGGAGCGCGAACGCGGCGCCGCAAAGCAAAATGAAGATCACGGTGGCGATCATCATTTCGATGAGCGAGAAACCGCGCTGGCCCCGGAGGCGATGAGCGTGTTTCATTTGGAGAGTATCGTATCCAGCGTCACCGGCCTGTAAATGCCGTTTCCGCCTTTTTTCCTGACTCCCAGAATGAACCGTTTAGAAGTGACTATGCCGTTGTTCGTGGTCGTAATCACCGACCATCGGACGTCGTAGACCACTCCTGCGGGATCATTCGGATCCTGATACGTGAAGCTGTAGCCCGCCACCGGCGAACCGCTAAAATCCATGACCAGTTGGTTGTAATACACGGCGGTGAGACTCCCCACGGCGACGTTGTTCTGCGTCGGATCTCCCAGGTCGCAGGTGAACCCTTCCGCATTAATAAAGGCCGGCGGACTGATCGACATGTTAAGCGGCTGGCTCAGAAACTGGTCCATCTCCCGCTGTGCGAAGATCAGCGCGGAAGAATCGTTGCGATTCGTCGAATTCGAACTGATCGAAGCGGGCACCAGTTGCGCGACGGCCACGATCCCGACGAGCAGAATTACAATGGCCATGAGGACTTCCACCAGCGTAAAGCCCCGCTGGCGCTTCCTCTTCAAGGTGGCCGTTCTGGACTCATGCGGAATCATCTTCGCCATATTTTACGAACCAAATCAGCTCACTCGCTGCCAATCTCCCGCAGCCGAACTCGTCCAAACTTGCACGGCTCCAGAAGGCAGCGTAAGCACTGCGCGATATCCAATATTTGGGCCACTTGCGCTCCCCAGGTAAAGAACGGAGACGAGATAGGAGTCAATGACGCCGCGCTGGTCGTACGTGATGCTGGCGTTGGAACCGGAAAGAACCGTCCAGGTGTAGGAGGAGCTAACATAACCCGGCCCCAAACTGTTGGTGATGGGCGTTGGACTCGGCGCTGAGGCGAGAAGCGTGAAGGTTCCACCGATAATCATTTGCGGCTCTTTGTTGTCAGCTATTCCATTACCATTTGAGTCAACCCATACCAGCCACTTGCCGCCGGGCAAGCTCTTGATGATGCAGCTGACTTTCGTGTTCTGGCGAATGGCATCGAACTTCGCGTACTTGAGCATTCCCGCCAGCTGCGAGGCAGCGGAATTCAGCTGATAACTCTGCAAAGAACGCACGACTACGGGAATAGCGAGCGTCGATATGACAAGCAGCACCGCCAAAGACAGAACAAGCTCCACCAAGCTAAAGCCATTTTGTGGGCTTTGGGCCGGGGACGCGAAGTTGGCGCTCCGTTTCATTTTGGGCCGACACCCATCTGAATGACTCCGGGAACCTCCTCGGAGCCCACCTAACTTATCAAGATTATTACATCTTATCAGCAAACCTCCATAGTCGAGCGGTACCCAAATCGGCACAACCATAGGACTAGTTAACGCCGGTACCTCTGGAATGGTAGGAAGGCTCGGAAATGGCTGCAAGAGAGACCTGTTCGCTTTCCGGCGGCGATTTCGGATCAACGCGCTCATCTACTTGTTTGTCAGCTTCCCTATCTAGTTGTAAATAAGACGCTTAAGTCCCATAAAAGATCGCCAATGCCGGGCAGGGGGCGAGCCCATGTCCCGAAACCAGAGTCGGCCAAAGGCTAGTGATCTTTTTTGGTCTTCTTGAGGCTTGCTTCGCCGCCCCGCTTTTGAAGCGAGGATTTGTCAAAGTAGTCGCTGGGGAACCCGGGATTGTACTTGCAAGAGTTATAAAAAAACTGGGCGGTGCGTCGGCCGTTGTGATCGCGGGT
The DNA here is from genome assembly GCA_963824515.1 of uncultured Acidobacteriota bacterium. Lineage (GTDB taxonomy): Bacteria > Acidobacteriota > Terriglobia > Acidiferrales > UBA7541 > Acidiferrum. Next base: position 17,701 of record CAWGPN010000021.1, on the reverse strand, counting down.
GATTTGCATCGGCGTCCATACACTACCGTTCAACAGGTAGTTCGTGTAAATGGTGGTATCGTCATCCTTTTCGTGGGTCTCCTCATTGTTGGTGGTGACCACGCTTCGCACGAGCAGGTGTGTGTGCCGGTCCACGGCCAAGCGAAACGTCCGTTCCTCGCTGTCGGTCAACTCCACCCAGTCTACTTCCCTCAAATCGACGGTATCGATGCCCCCGTACCGATAGGACCAGCCCGGCTCCTTGAGGCGTATGCGCAGCACGTTGTCGATGTTTTTTTTGACTTCTTCGTCAAAGTCCGCGACCGCGGTTGCCGGCAGTTCGCTGACGCCGCCGCGGTCGAGCGTCCAGCCGCGATCGCCGTTGTAGAGCGCGATAATGACGCCGCCGTGCGACCAGTCCAGGCCGTCGACGCCGATGACGGTATTGATGATGCTCTTCAGATTGTGATTTTTTGCCGAATATTCCAGGCGCTCTTTATCCGGATAGTGGCGGGCATCCAGGAAGCGCACGTACCCGGTGACGGCTCCATTGTGGCCAAATTGCGCGCGTGTGCCCTGGCATTCGACCTCGGCGGCTTCCCGGTAACCCGCGCCGCCGCGAGCGTTCATAAGCTCGCTGAGAATCTCCTTGGCTTTGGCCGCGCTCTGCTCCGGCATCATGCTGTCTGGATTCTGCGCGGACGCGCGCAACGCAAGCGTCGCGCAGACAAGCAACGCAGCCACCGCGAGCCGGGCAAGTTTCAACCGCACAAGACGGATCCTCCGTTAACATTGATGATCTCTCCGGTGAGGAAGTTGGCCAGGTCCGAAGCCAGGAAGAGAATCGGGCCGGCAATCTCCTCCGCTGTGCCGGCTCGGCCCAAGGGAATGGCCGTCGCAATCGCCTTAGCCCCTGCTTTCGTCTGAATGTAGGGGTTCGACATGTCCGTGGCGACCCACCCCGGAGCCACCGAATTCACAAGAATGTTGTGCCGCGCCAGCTCCGTCGAAAGCCCCTTCACCAGGCTGATCACGCCTCCCTTGCTGGCGCCGTAATGCGTGTGGAAGGATTCGCCGCGCTGCCCCGCCGTCGACGTGATCGGAATGATCCTGCCGGATTTCTGCTTGATCATCTGTGGCACGCTGAAGTGGATGATCGAGTAGACGCTCTTCAGGTTCACCCGCATCATTTCATCCCATTGCTTCTCGGTCATCTTCTCGATGGGAAGGTCCTCCGCGTTCCAGATTCCCGCGTTGGCCACCACAATATCCAGGCGCCCGAGCCGTGCGATGCACTGGTCGACCAGCTTCTTGTTGTCCGCGTGCCGGCTTACATCCGCCTTGAACGCTTCCACCCGCGTCCCGTGTTTTTTGGCTTCCTGTTCGACCTGCAGCGCGGCTTCTTTGGCTTTGTTGTAGCTGAAAATCACGTCCGCGCCCGCCTGCGCGAAAAGTTTGACGGCCGCCGCGCCGATTCCGCGCGAACCGCCGGTAATGAGTGCCGCCTTGCCTGCGAGTGAAATCATCCATTCCCCCATCCATTTGCGAATCGAAAATCGGAAAGCCGAACGCTAAATCTTATGAACCACCGCGCCGCGGGCCGCCGCCACGAAGCCTTGGAACAGCCGCTCGGAAAAAGCATCGCCAAACATACGTTCTGGATGCCATTGAACGCCGACGACCCAGTTTGCGTCTCCCGTCCACTCCACGCCCTCGATAACGCCGTCCGTCGCGTGCGCCGTGACGCGCAGATTCTTTCCCGGCTTGGCGATAGCCTGATGGTGCGAGCTGTTGATTTTCGCTCGCCCGCCCGATGCCAGCTCCGCCAGCCGGCTCTCCGGCTCGAAGTTCGCTCCGTGGATCGGATCATCCTTCGGTTCGGGCGAAAGATCCTTCTTCCGGTGCGGCGTGGTGGTGCCTAACTCCGAGCGAACATCCTGGATCAGAGTCCCACCGAGATAGACATTCAGAAGCTGGCAGCCGTAACAGATGGCCAGCACGGGCTTTTTCTCGGCAAAAGCGTGGGCGAGAATAGCCCGGTCAGCCTGCTCGCGAAGCAGGTCGGCCGGCGCGGATTTGCCGTGGTCTACCTCGCCGTATTCCGCCGGCTCGACATCCGCGGGGCTGCCAGGCAAAACGAAGGCATCCAGCGTCGGGATCAGGCGCTGCTGTTCCGCTACGTTCGTGAGGGAGACTAGTACTGGCTCACCCCCCGCTCTGCGCACCGCCTCCTCGTAATTGGCGATCTTGGGGAGATTGTTCGTCGCCTCTTCTTCAGACGTTCGCCAGGGGATTCCCACACGGGGCCGGTTGGGAGTTTCGGGGTTCATGGAATCCCAAATCGTAGCATTCGCAAGCGTAGCGCGGCAACCCGGCCACTCCCCATTAGGCCCTAGAGGATTCGTTACTCCTGCGGAGGAACATCGCTTCCGACCCGCTCGGTGAGACAAAATTCCGGACGCTGAAAAAAAGCTGGGAGGCTCGAGAAACGGCTTGTGAGTTGGTCGAAAGATGGCGCCCGCAGCGTCACGTGGCCGAGTTTGCGGCCAGGGCGGGCTTCTTTTCCGTAAAGATGCAGATGAGCGGAAGGAATCGCGAGTACTTTCGCCGATTCGGGGACCTCCCCGATGAGATTGATCATTGCCGAAGCGCCGATTGCTGTCGTGGAGCCCAGGGAGTAGCCGCTGATGGCCCGTAAATGGTTTTCGAATTGGCTCGTCACTGCGCCTTCGATGGTCCAATGTCCGGAATTGTGGACGCGCGGCGCCATCTCATTCGCGAGCAATTCGCCATCGCGTTCGAAAAACTCGATGGCCAGAACCCCCACGTAATTCAGGGATTCCAGAACTTTGCGCGCGGCTTCTTCGGCTGCCTGTCGAATGTGAGGGCTAACGCTCGGCGCGGGTGCCAGGGAGAGGCGCAAGATGCCGCTGCGATGATGATTTTCAATCAGCGGATAAAAAGCAGTTTCTCCTCCCTTGCCGCGCACCGCAATCACGGAAAGTTCCCTCGTGAAGGGGACAAATCGCTCCGCGATGAAGGGCACCCTGGGCAGTCCCTCCTTGGCCAGCCTGACGTCTTCCGGCGTCCGCAGGGTCCATTGGCCTTTGCCGTCGTACCCCATGCGGCGGGTTTTGACCACTGCCGGGAGGCCTATTTTTTTCAGTGCAAGATCCAGATCCGATGCCGCCGCAACGGGAGCAAACTCCGTCGTGGCAATTCTCAACTTCTCGAACAGCTGCTTTTCACGAAGGCGATCCTGCGCCGCCTCCAAGGCGCCGGGTGGCGGATAAACGGCAACTTTCTTGGCGAGAAAATGAACCGCATTCACCGGCACGTTTTCGAATTCGTACGTGGCCACCTCGAGCCCGTGCGCGAATTTCTCCAGCACGGCGCGATCCGAAAAGTCTCCGGTCATTCGCGGCGCGATCCGGCCCACCGGAGCTTCGGGCGACGGGTCGAGAAAACGGAATCGCAGCCCGAGCGGGTAGCCTGCGAGGGCCAGCATGTAGCCGAGCTGTCCGCCGCCGAGGATGCCGATGCTCACCCGGTCTTCCCCCTTTTATGAGGCGCAGCACCGGTCGAGGGATCAGGCGTAGCGAGCACGCGCGCCGTTTGCTCCATTCGGAATTTGCGAAGTGCTTCGCGGATGCCCGGGTATTTGCACCCCAGGATGGCAGCCGCGAGGAGCGCGGCGTTGATCGCGCCGGCTTTGCCTATGGCCAGCGTCCCAACGGGGATGCCGCCCGGCATTTGCGCAATCGAGAGCAACGAGTCCAGTCCCTTGAGCGCCTTCGATTCCACCGGCACCCCGAGGACAGGCAGCACGGTCTTCGAAGCCGTCATGCCCGGCAGATGAGCGGCGCCGCCTGCGCCAGCGATAATCACCTCGATGCCGCGCTTCTCCGCGCCCGCTGCGTACTTAAAGAGGAGATCAGGGGTTCGGTGCGCCGAGACGACCCGCGTTTCGTGCGGCACTCCTAGCTCCTGAAGCGCCTTGACGGCGTGCTCCAGCGTCTCCCAATCGGAAGACGATCCCATGATCACGCCTACCAGCGGATGTTTGGACGCCTGCTCGCCGCCACGATTTTCTTTCTTCGCGCGATTTTGTGTCTTCGAACTTTTCTTCGGCATCGCCGTCCAGTATGTCTACGTCGGGGAAAAATTACCCGGTTAATCCACGGTGCTCCAGCACTCTATCGGAATCCGGGCAAAACATTCTACGGCGTTTTTCAGCGCGTGGCGACTGGAGCGCGGTTCTTCCAATAGTGCCGCAGTTGCCCTACCAAATAAAGCGACCCCGCGACAAACACGATGTCGTGAGGAGCGGCGCGCTCGAGTGCGTATTCCAGAGCGGCTTCCGGTTCGGGAACGATCGTGAAATGCGCGGCATGGTGAGATGTAATTTCTGCTAGCTGGGCCACGGAAATGGCGCGCGTGGTGCGCGGTTGCGTGAAAATCACTTCCGCGGCATGCGGAAAAAGAACGCCGGCAATTTCGTCGACGGCTTTGTCTCGCAGTGCTCCGAACACCAGCCAGAGTTTGCGGCTCGCGAGATTCCGCTCCCAAAAGGCCGCAAGTTCTCGCGCAGCCGACGGGTTGTGCGCGCCATCGAGATACACATCCGGCTGCGTCTGGACCTTTTCGAGACGGCCAGGCCAGACGGCGCCGGCGATTCCCTCCATGATCGCGTCATTAGAAATACGGTAGCCGCGATTTTGCAAATATCGCGCCGCGGCAACGGCATTGAGGCTATTTTGTAACTGGAATTGTCCCGGAAGCCCCGGAGCAAGTTCCATGGACCAGCCCGTGGCCTTTTCCGTGACCAGAGCGCGGCTGCAGCCATTTTCGACCCATTCCTTTTCGATGCGAAATGCGGCTGCGGTCTCGAGGAGCGGGCAGTCAAGCTTCGTTGCCCGCGCGCGGATGACTTCGAGAGCCTCGCGGCGTTGCTCCGCCAGAATAACGGGGACGCGCGGCTTCAGGATGCCCGCCTTTTCCGCCGCGATTTCCGCGAGAGAATGTCCGAGAAAATTTTCGTGATCGAAATCCACCCGTGTGATGAGGGAGATGACCGGAGCCAGAATGTTCGTGGCATCCAGGCGGCCGCCAAGACCCACTTCGAAAATCGCGAAATCGACGTGTGCGCGCGCGAAATGCTCGAACGCCATCGCGGTGACGCACTCGAAGTAGGTTGGATGAGCGCGTAGCTTGCCCGCGGCCAGCAACTCCTCGTTCAGAGCCTGAATGCGAGTGAACGTCTCGCCGAAGGCGTGGTCGCCAATCTCTTCGCCGTTCACCTGTATGCGCTCGTTGATTTTCTCGAGATGCGGCGAAGTATTGAGGCCAGTCCGAAAACCCGCGCGCCGTAGGATCGATTCCAGAAAAGCTGCTGTCGAGCCTTTGCCGTTGGTTCCAGCGATATGCGCCGACGGGTAAGCCCTTTCAGGCCGCCCAAGCCGCTCGGCAAGAATGCTGATATTTTCGAGATCGAATTTCGCCGCCGCTGCCTGCGTCGGCGCGGCCAACTCCCGGCCCAGCGTAAGCAAATAGCGCACCGCGGCGTCGTAATTCATTTCAGTTCAGAAGAAGATCGAAGGAGTTGGCGATGAAAGCTTTCAGGTCTTTCCGGTGGACGATGGCGTCGAGGAAGCCATGCTCCAAAAGAAATTCCGAGCGCTGGAAGCCCTCGGGAAGTTTTTCGCGGATGGTCTGCTCGATGACGCGAGGGCCAGCAAACCCGATGAGCGCGCCCGGCTCGGCAATATTGATGTCTCCCAGCATGGCAAAACTGGCGGTGACTCCGCCGGTGGTGGGGTCGGTGAGTAGAGAGATGTAAGGCACCTTCGCGTCGTCGAGCCGCGCCAGCGCCGCGGAGACTTTCGCGAGCTGCATCAGGCTAATTGTTCCTTCCATCATGCGCGCGCCGCCGGAGCAGGATACGACCACGAGCGGCTGACGGGTTTCGATAGCCATCTCGATGGCGCGCGTGACCTTTTCTCCCACCACCGCGCCCATCGAACCGCCGATAAATCCAAATTCCATAGCGCAACAGATGATCCCCCGGCCATTGAGGCGGCCCTCCGCGGTGAGCACGGCGTCGTTCATGCCCAGTTTTTTGCGGGCTTCCTTGAGCCGCGTGGCATAGGGCTTGGTGTCCACAAATTTGAGCGGGTCGGTCGACGTCATACCCGCATCATGTTCCGTCCAGCGCGAATCGAGCAGCATTTCCAGCCGGTGTTTCGCACTCATCTTGAAATGGAACTGGCACTTAGGGCAGACGTAAAGGTTGGCTTCCAGGTCCTTCCGAAAAACGATCGTGCGGCAGGACTCGCACTTGACCCACAGCCCCTCCGTGCGCACGCGGCGCTCTTCCGGAGGCGTGGTCTGTTCGATCGATTTTTTATCCCGCTTGAACCAGGTCATGGAAGATAGCCGACAGTCGAAAGTTTAAAGTCGAAAGTAAAAGAAGCCACGGGGCCACCTCCCCGCGGCGCAGCTAATAGTCGATTCCCCGCTGAGCCAGTATACCCTTGGTGTACGGGTGTTTCACCTCGCGCATCTCCGTGACGAGGTCGGCCAGCTCCACGAGCAGGGGATGCGCGTTGCGGCCCGTGCAAATCACGTGGACGCGCTCCGGGCGGTTTCTTAGCGCCTCCACGACTTCGCCGGCGTCCAGCATTTTGTAGCTGATCGTGTAGTTGATTTCGTCCAGGATGACGAGGTCGTATTTCCCTCCATAAATCGCGTCCCGCCCGGCTTCCCAGCATTCCCGCGCCAGTTTGATGTCCTCCGGATCGGTTTCGGCGCCGCCAATTTTCACGAACCCGCGCCCCATCGGGCGAATCTCGAATTTATCATCGCCCAGCATCTTCGCCGCGTCGAGTTCTCCGTAGTGCCATGAGCCTTTGATGAACTGCACCATCAGCACTCGCAGGCCCTGTCCCACGGCGCGAAATGCCGTGCCGAGCGCGCAAGTCGTCTTGCCCTTGCCTGGCCCAGTGTAAACGATGAGCAATCCCTTTTCTTCCGGCATAAGCCCCTTTCCCTCAATAGAGAGCGCCACAGGGAAAGGCCTAGAGTTTGGAGGGTGCGAAAAGAAAGGTCAAGACGACCAAGGAGGCGACGCTACGCCGCGCAGCTGCCCCGTTTGCAGTTTGTCTCGTCAGGTTCAGAATCCGGTCGCGCCAAACGCCTGCTTCACATGCGGCTTGAACAAATAGACCAGGATCCAGATCTCGATCGCCAGAATAATCAGCCGGAACACCAGCGTAATCATCATGAAATGCGCGAGTAAGGTCACTAACCCGAGAAGTCCGAAGAGCACTGCGATTCCAGTCAGGATGATAGCAACGACGCGAGCCCAATTCTGCAGCTTGATGAACCCAATACCAATGGCCAGATCCAGCACTCCGAGAACCAACAGAATCGCGCCAATGACGACTCCTCCCATCGCGAAGAGCGCCGAAGCTGGTCCGCCGGCGTGAGCCAGCCCTGAAAGCAGCGATCCGCCGACAATGGAGAGAATTCCAAGAAGAACAACACATACGGCACCAAGAAAATAGAGTACGGCAAGGATCGTAACGCCTGTGGGACGTTCCATTGAGACTCCTCTATGCCAAAATTTCGAGTTTGACGGGGTCCGCTTAACTAGGGTTCCGGGGATCATGGCAAATTGCGGGCCGCCGATTGGGCGCAACGCTATGCCACACACTCCGGATGGTCAAGCGAAAAAAGCGGCGGACGCCGGCTCAGGAGAGACCGAGGCGCTTCGCAAACTCCGAGGCGGCAGCGGCGATGCGCTCTTGAGTTGCGGCGGGAAGCGTCGTTTTTGGCTTGGCGTGGGGGTCGCGGACGATGATCCACAGGCCGGGACGGTAAACCTCGTCGTCACCCGGGCAGATGGCGCCCGTGAGCTGAGTGATCTCCAGCGGGAGCGGCGCCGAATGAGTGAAATCGAGATTCGCATGTTCGGGCGAGTTCGCCTGGTAGGGAGGGTGGCAAAGGATGTCCATCAAGACGCCGCGCGCGTCATCTACTAGATCGCGAAAGCCCTGCGAAACGAGAATGAGATCGACGTCGCGAGGCGTGGGCTGCTCGAGATGGAGCAAATCGTAATCAGGTAGCGGTTTTTCAAGGGGAATCTCGATGGCCGCGGACGGCTGGTTTTCGTCGGGGATAACGCGGATGGGCATGGTCCTAAAGTTTTACACTACCTCGGCTATTTCGGGTAGGGGCTGCCGGAGAGGATGGCGAAGGCGCGGTAGAGTTGCTCGGTGAGCATGGCGCGCGCAAGCTCGTGCGAGAACGTCATAGGGCTGAGTGAAATTTTATGCGGAACGCGTTCTCGAAGAGCGGCCGGGAAACCGTCGGCGTCGCCGCAAACGAAAATAAGTTCACGAGTTCCGCGGTCGCGGAGTTCGCCGAGCCATTTTGCAAAAGCTTCGGAGGCGAAACTTTTTCCGGCTGCATCCAAGAGGACCGCCGTGGCGGCGCGGTCCGCGTCAAGTTTCTTGGTCGCAGCCTCGCCGTCGCGCACTTCCAAGACTTCAATGGGGGAACTGCGGCTGATGCGTTTGACATAATCGTCGATCACCGCGCGCAATTCGGCGCGGCGCGTCTTTCCGAGCATCAGCAGGCGAATTTTCACTTCAAACCGTATTTCTTGCGTTTCTCAAGCAGGGTTTTGCGGCTGATGCCGAGCGCTTCGGCGGCCCGGCTGATGCGGTAGTGCGTTGCTTCGAGGGTGGCGGCGATAACTTCGCGCTCGACCTCTTCGAGAGAACGCAGACCGGCGATTGAGCCGGCCGCTCCGGCAGCCGCCGCGCGAATATTGTCCGGAAAATCATCGGGATTGAGAGTGTCGCTGCTGGAGAAGACGACGGCACGTTCCAGCGCATTACGCAACTCGCGGACGTTGCCCGGCCAGGCATAGGTTGCCAGCATGCGGCGCGAAGTCTCGCTGAGGTGCGAGCCGGGATGGCTGTGGATCGAGCGCAGCGTCGCCAGAAGGTGGTCGGCGAGGGGCAAGATGTCCGCGCGGCGCTCACGCAATGGCGGCACGGTCAGCGTCAGGACGTTCAAGCGGAAATAGAGATCCTCGCGAAAGTGGCCGCTGGCGACGGCAGCAGTGAGGTCAACATTCGTTAGCGCGACGATGCGTGCCTGAATGCGCAGCGTTTCCGTGCCGCCGAGCCGCTCGAAAGTTCGCTCCTGCAGTATCCGAAGTAGCTTGCCCTGCGCTCCGGGCGTCAGCGCCGCCACTTCATCCAGAACGATGGTGCCGGTGCCACCGAGTTCGAGCCGTCCCAATTTGCGTTCTACGGCGCCCGTAAATGCGCCGAGTTCATGGCCGAATAATTCACTTTCGACCAGTTGCGGCGGCAGGCTGGCGCAATCGATTTTCAAATAAGGCGCGTCGCGGCGAGGGCCAAGTTCATGAACGAGACGGGCGAGATGGTCCTTGCCGGTGCCGCTTTCTCCGCTGATCAGAAGCGTCGTCGCCGCGCTGGCGACTTTCTGCGCGAGTTCGAGAAGCCGCAACGATGCGGGATCTTCCGCGATCCACGGCAATCGCTCCGTGCTCATTTAAAGTAGGCTTCGCCGGCGGTTTGTGGCTCGCCGAGCGAATGGTTTCGCGCGGCCACGCCGGGTTCATCGGGAATTTCAAGTTTTGGCGAAGAGCGCCAAAGGCGCTCGAGATCGTAGTAACGGCGGGCTTGCTCGCTGAAGACGTGCACGATGAAGCCGCCAAAATCAATCAAAGCCCATTCGGCGGAGCGATATCCTTCGCGGTGCTTCGGGGAGCGCTGAAGGTGCTGCTCCAACTGGTCTTCGATTTCGCTGCAAATCGCTTGCACCTGCGGCGTGCTGAAGCCCGTGCAGATCACGAAATAATCCGTGAAGGCTCCGACGCCGCTGAGATCGAGAACGGTAATTCCAGAAGCTTTCTTGTTTTGCGCCGCGGCAACCGCCAGGCGAACGCCTTGTGGCAAAGAGTCCAATTTCACCGGTATAGGCCTTGTTTGAGAATGTATTCCTCGACGCGGACGGAAACAAGCCCGTGTATGGACTGGCCGCGGTTGGCGCGGCGGCGGATGTCGGTGGCGGAAACATCGACAGCGACCGAGTCCAGCAGATAGATGGTGGTGCCGCGCAAATGCGCGACCACCTGGGACGGCGGCGTTTCCGTATCTTTCTTGAGATCGCGTCTCGCGAGCAAGTCCGGAGGGATCACGAGGCGCAAAGCTTCCGCGCGAATCCCCGGACGGTTCGCAACGATGAAATCGCAGAGACCGAGCAGCGTTTCGTATTCCTTCCAAAGGGGAATATCGAGAAAAGCGTCGGCGCCGACGATAAAGAGAATACGATCGCCTGGGCCGTTATAGGTGTGGCGGAAGTAGCGAACCGTATCCACAGAGTAGTGAAGTTGCGTGCCGCTGAAGTCATCGCCGGCTTCGGCGAGTGACGGAACGAAATGCGGATGCTCGGCGCAGGCGAGAGAGACCATGGCGAAGCGGTGCGGGAAGGGAGCCAGGTGCTGTTTCAACTTGTGCGGCGGCCGGCTCGCGGGAATGAAATGGATTTCGTCGAAATTGAAGCGGCGGTCGGCGGCGCGGGCCACGGCGAGGTGGCCGCTATGAATCGGGTCAAAAGAGCCGCCGAACAGTGCGATGCGGCGAGGGTGATGCTTCGCGGCGGTGCGGTGCGCCTGCGCAGTGGTCAATGCGCCTCCCCAGAAGAATGTGTGATCGATTTTCTCACGAATTCTTGATCGGCGCAGGGTGCGAATTTTGTTCGTGCTCGTTCCCGGCAATTTCCCCCGAGAGATGTTCCTGGGACATGGACGGCAAATCCAGAGAAATTTCATGCGCCGGGCGAGGAATTTTGTCCAGCGCATCGGCGATCGAGCGAACCAGCTCCTTCACGCCGTCACCGGCGACTGCGGAGACGGAGTGGAATTCGAGATTGCGCTGCTTGCAGAAGCCTTGAAGTTCGTCGAGGCGTGTGCGGTCGGTGGTCGCATCCAGTTTCGTGGCCACGACAATCATCGGTTTTTCGACGAGCGCAGGGCTGAAGGCTTCCAACTCGCCGTTGATGACTTGAAATGAGTGGACTGGATCATCCGCGTTGGAATCGCTGGTGTCGATAAGTGCACGATGAGGCGTGTGCGTTCGACGTGGCGGAGAAAACGGATGCCGAGGCCGGCGCCGAGGTGCGCGCCTTCAATGAGTCCTGGCAAATCGGCGACGACGAAGGTGCGGCCAAGCTCGGTGCCGTGGCCGCCGGTGCCGCCGTCCGCATTCACGACGCCTAGATTGGGCTCGAGCGTGGTGAAAGGATAGTTCGCAATTTTGGGGCGAGCCGCGGAAATAACGGATATGAGCGTGGATTTGCCGGCGTTGGGGAAACCTACGAGACCGACATCGGCGAGGAGCTTGAGTTCGAGGCGAAGATGGCGCTCTTCGCCGGGAAAGCCGTCTTCGTGCTCGCGCGGGGCCTGGTGCCAGGGTTTGGCGAAGTGCTGGTTGCCGCGCCCGCCGCGCCCGCCTTGCGCGATCAGCACGCGCTGGCCGGGCTGCGACAAATCAGCGATGGTCTCGCCGGTTTGCGCGTCGTAAGCAAGCGTGCCGACGGGAACCTTGAGAATCATATCCGAGCCGGAATGGCCGGTGCAGTTCGAGCCTTCGCCATGGCGGCCGCGATCGGCTTTGAATTCGCGATTGTAGCGATAACGAAGGAGAGTGTTGTCGTTGGGATTCGCTTCGAGATAGATGCTGCCGCCGTGCCCGCCATCGCCGCCGGATGGGCCGCCGCGCGGAACGTATTTTTCGCGGCGGAACGCGATGCAGCCGTTGCCGCCATTACCCGCTTTCACGAAGATTTTAGCTTCATCAACAAACACTAAAATGACACTCCCAAAGCAGCGGCCACTTTGCGGCCACCCCTATGAAGGATAGCAGAAGCGCGGATGCATGACGGAAGGCCGCCGAAGAAACGCCGGCGGCTGAACTAATTGACTGCCGGAGCGGATGGAGCTTGCGCGGCCGGTTGGACACTGATGAAGCGGCCGTGGCGTCCGCGGTCCGTGAACTTCACGATGCCGGTGACGAGAGCGAAGAGCGTGTCGTCCTTACCTTGGCCGACGTTTTCGCCGGCCTGGTGCCGCGTGCCGCGCTGGCGCACGAGAATAGTGCCCGCGTTGACGAGCTGGCCGCCGAAGCGCTTTACGCCGAGCCTTTGTCCGTGAGAATCGCGGCCGTTTGTAGAGGAGCCGCCGCCTTTCTTATGTGCCATGACGAATTTCCTTTTACTTGAAGACTTTTTTCTCGAAAAGCGTAAGGATGAAAAACCTTTGGCTTAAAAGAGACTACAGCTTAATGTCGCCGACCTCGACAGCCGTGAAGTTCTGACGGTGGCCGCGAGAAATCTTGTATTGATTGCCCTTCTTGAATTTGAGCACGGTGATTTTCTTGGCGCGGCCCTGCGAGACGATCTTGCCGCTCACGCTGGCTTTGGAAGCATCTTCGCCGAGGACAATTTTCTTCTCGTCCGTATGGACAGCGAGAACTTTGCCAAAGGTCACTTTTTCACCGACTTCGCCGGTGACGCGCTCAATACGAATGGTGTCGCCCGGTGCGACGCGATACTGCTTACCCCCGGTCTGAATAACGGCGTACATCTGCCCTCCAAGCTGTAAAGACAAACGTTGATTATAAGGGGGAAAGGCCCAAGCGGTCAACGAAGTAACGCGCAGCGGGCGCAGTTCGCGACGGATGGGGAAGCTTCGGTTGCCGCGATGGTCCTCGAGACAGACGCGCTTGGTCGCATGGCTGATTAACCATAATTGATACCCCCTCCCCGGTTTTTCTGTAAGTGTTGATTCTAAAGGAAATCTTGTGGCTATAAGCGGTTTAGAATGAACACTTGCAGGGGGTCTTGGAAGTGTTGATTCTAATGGAGTTGCGGGAGATGTTATGGGACGCGGGATTTTGGGGTGGGAACCGGTTGGGTTGGGCGCGGGTAGTGAGGCGTGTGGCGACGAGAACACGGCGAACGATAGCATGGAATCGAATTATTGTCAAGGTATAGTACTTGATGCGCATCATTCGAATTGAGACGCGGGAAGTGGAATGGATGGAAGCAGTTGGGGGGGGATTTGGGAGTTTGGTGAGACGGGGTGGGGTTCGATAATTCGGGGAAGGTCCCGTCTGGAACGTGTGAAAAAATGCAAATTTGCGTCATAGGTGTAATTCGTAATCAAGATCGGCTCGCCGGTTCCGACACACCCATTGGAATTGAGGGTCGCACCCGGCTAAGTCTCGACTCCTGAAAAGAGACGGCGCTTGGCGAGTTCCACCAAAAACAGGTACGTTAGGGTAGAAATCGCCAAGAACGCAAAGAAGGGCCAGGGAAGACTCGTGAATCCAAGCAGATCTTTGAGCGGAGAAAATGGAAGGAGGCAACCGACGGCTACCATCAGGAGGGTTGTGATAGTGAGAGGAACGCTGGGGCGGCTCTTCAGGGGATTGCCCATGGTACGAATCACGAACAGGACGAGCGTTTGCGTTGCCAGCGATTCCACGAACCAGCCAGTGTGAAATTCACGTTGGCCCGCGTGAAAGTAGTGGAGCAGGACATAGAAGGTCAGGAAATCGTAAATCGAACTGATGGGCCCGATGAAAATCATGAAGTTGCGAATCAAAGTCATATCCCAGCGGCGAGGGATGCGGATGTAGGCGTCATCTACATTGTCAGAGGGGATCGTGATTTGCGCGGCGTCGTAGAGGAAGTTATTCAGAAGAATTTGCGTTGGCAGCATGGGAAGAAAAGGGAGAAAAACAGAGGCGCCCGCCATGCTGAACATATTCCCGAAGTTCGAGCTCGTGCCCATCAAGAGGTACTTCAGGACATTCGCCGATGCGCGGCGGCCTTCGATGATTCCGTTGTGGAGAATCTGAAGGCCGGGCTTCAACAGGATAATATCAGCGGCTTCCCGCGCGACGTCCACCGCTGAGGCAACCGAGATGCCCACGTCGGCTGCGTGCAGGGATGGGGCGTCGTTGATGCCGTCGCCCATGTAGCCGACTACGTGGCCGCGCTGCTTGAGAGCATGAATGATGCGGTGCTTTTGCATCGGGGATACACGGGCGAAAACTGTAGTATCTTCCGCCATCTGTTGCAGTGCAGTGTCGTTGGTTTTTTCGAGTTCTTCTCCGACGACAATCGTCGGATTTGTGAGCCCAACTTGTTCGCAAATATGCCGGGCCACAAGTTCGTTGTCGCCTGTTAGGATCTTGACTTCGATGCCGTCGCGCCTCATCGCGTCGAGAGAAGTTGCCGCATCTGGATTCGGTGGATCCGCAAAGGCCAAATAGCCCGCAAGAACTAATGAATGTTCATCCGCAGCAGTCAATCCATCGTGGCCTTGAAGGTGGCGATACGCGACGGCAAGGACGCGAAATCCGCGGTTACTCAAAGAGTCAAAAGTCTCCCGACACGTGGTACGAGTGTTTGCGCCGAGCGGAATCACATGATTTTCGGCTTCGTAGGAATCGCAAACTTCCAGAATTCCTTCAGGGGCACCCTTCGTAATGAGAATCGGGCCGTTCTCATTTCCATTCCTGCCATCGACAACGATGGAGAGCCGTCTCCGATTGAAATCAAAAGGAATCTCATCGAGCTTCACGTAGCTGCCAGGCTCAGGCCTTTCGTTCTTCAAAATGGCGACATCGAGAGGACTGCGGATGCCTGTCTGGAATTTGCTGTTTAAGTAGGCCAGAGCTAGGGGGCGATCGGAATCGTGGCCCAGGTAATCCACAGAGGATTCCAAGACCATCAAACCGGTCGTCAAAGTGCCAGTCTTATCGCTGCAGAGCACATCAATCGTACCGAAATTCTGAATGGAAGCGAGATGCTTGACGATGACCTGATCCCGGGCCATGCGTCTGGCTCCGCGCGCGAGCGTCACCGAAGTGATCATGGGAAGAAATTCCGGAGTCAGGCCGACTGCCAGCGCAACGGCAAAAACGAAGGACTCAAATGCATCTTTGTGCAGCCCGATGCGCACGGCCAGAATAAAAAGGACGAGGAAGAAAACCGCACGCATGATGAGCAGGCCAAAACGTTTCATGCTCCGTTCGAACTCGGTTTCTTCCGGCCGGGCGGCCAGGCGTTCCGCAATGGCGCCGAACGCGGTATGCGCTCCAGTGGCGAGAACCTCGGCTATCGCTGTCCCACTCACGACCGATGTTCCGAGAAAGACAAGGCCAGGCGATTCGGGATCGCCCGCGGCTGCATCGCCGTGGACCCGGGCGTCTTTTTCCGCGGGCAATGACTCACCCGTGAGCGCACCTTGTTGGACATAAAGATCGCGTGATTCCAACAATCTCGCATCGGCGGGAACCATGTCTCCCGCGATGAGACGCACAATGTCGCCTGGGACGATTTCTCGCCGGTTGATCTCACGCCATTCCTGATCACGCAAGACGGTGGCCGTCGGCGTGACATGTTCCCGCAATTTTTCGATAGCGCGATGGGATCGGTAGGTTTGAAGAAAATTGATCGAAATGCTGAGCAAGACGATGACGAGGATAATTAGAGCATCGGGCTTATCGCCCAAAATGAAGGAGAGCAGGCTCGCAACCAGCAGAATGATGACGAGCGGGTTGAGGAACAGTAGCAGTAAATCCGTGACCGCCGCACCGCGCTTGACGGATGCTGGATCGTTCACACCGTAATGATCCAAGCGGTCCGCGGCCTCTTGAGAGCTCAAACCTTTCGGTGGCGGAGCAGATTGTTGGCTCGCGGCCGTAGCGGGAATCATATTGGCATCCGTATCTCGCCGAACCAGCCGCCCTCATTCGCGAAAAGCCGTCACGTCTCGACTGACTCAATGTCCACTGTTAGTTGGGCTCATCAGCGTAACGCCGAATCTGCTTGCGGAACAAGAACCCGAAAGGGGCGGCCTCCAGTAAAGTCGCCGACGAAGCTCCTGGAAGTACCTGGCAGTGAGACAGCGAACTACGGACGATTCATTTCATGGATGAAAGTGCGGGTGGCGCTTTCAATTCCTCTGATATTTCTGCTTGACGAAGTGCAGCGAGGAGAAGATGCCACTTTCGTAATTCACCGTGGGGTGATAAGACGAGGGGCACCCCCACCAGAAAAGACAAAGTCAAAATCGTTTCGGGGAGTTAAGGGCCAGCCACCCGCCCACGCTCCGCTTTAGTAAGATTTGTGAAAGGGGGAAGGTTTCTTCGCTTGATTGGCGGAAGCTCCCCGGATTCGGCAGCGGGTTATTTCGGACACCCGGCCTGCCGGAGCCGTCGTTTGGGCCGGGGATGGCGAGAATTCAGAGCGCAACTTTTTGGCTGGTTTGGAGTTAGAGTACATAGGTGCGTCAGATGGAGTGAAGCACTCGAAGTCACTTAGATCCAGGGCGTAGTCGCCGTGGATTTTGGATCCAGGGAGGGCATGAGCATGAGATATTTAAAGTATCTTGCAGCGTTGGCACTATTTGGCTTCATGGCGGCAGCACCTTCCCAGGCACAGGTGAGCGTTGGAGTTGGGATCGGCGGGCCTGGCTACTATGCGGATGACTATGCGCCGCCTGTCTGTGTATACGGCTACTACTCTTATTATCCCTACGCCTGTGCGCCTTATGGCTACTACGGGCCGGATTGGTTTTATGACGGGGTGTTCATTGGCGCTGGGCCATGGTTTCAAGGCTTCCGCGGAGGCTATTGGGGCAGGGGATACTACGGGCGAGACCGCGATGACTATGGGCGCGGCTGGCGTGGACGAGACGGCTATTACGGACGCGGCGGGCGCGACGATCGTGGCGGCTATTATGGGCGCGGCGGGAACAACGGGAGAAACGGTTATAACGGGCGCGGGTACGCCGGACGCGGACCCAACTATGGCGGACGGGGAGGATACGGACGAAGCGGAGCAATCACGCGCGGATACGTCGGACGCGGACCCAACTATGGCGGACGCGGAGGATATGGACGAAGCGGAGCAATCACGCGGGGATACGTCGGTGGTGGCTCTCGCGGAGGGCGTAGCGGTGGATTCGCCCGCGGCGGCAGTGGGTTCCGTGGAGGGAATAGCGGTGGATTCGCTCGCGGTGGCGGCGGCTTTCACGGCGGAGGAGGCTTCCATGGCGGAGGAGGCTTCCATGGTGGAGGCGGGTCCCGCGGTGGCGGCGGATTCCACGGCGGCGGAGGCTCCCGCGGTGGTGGAGGATTCCACGGTGGTGGAGGCTCCCATGGCGGTGGTCATGGAGGCGGTCACCGGTAATTGAACTGAATTTCAAGTGTTCGACATGGAGCGGCTGACAGCAAACGCTGACAGCCGCTTTTTGTTGTGTGCCGAGCATGTTCAACAGCTGGGAGGTGTAAGTCCTCTTCACAACCAGATGGAGGTGAAGTGATAGCGAAGCGCAAGGGCCGAACCGTGAGGTGAGGTCTGAAAGAAGCGTGGAGCAAAGACGCGAGCCGATGAACAAGAACTGGATGTGAGGCAGGCAGTGTTCGGGCGAGCTGGCAATTGGCAGCGAAGCCCCTATCCATCAAGGGCACTGAATGTAAATCCAGCGGTTGTGCGTCGAAGGCGGTCGAACTTACCTCGGGAGACCTGCCATCGGTCTTGGATTCAAGACTGAGGGGCGAGAGATCGCTCCTGATCCGGTGGCAGGAGTCAGCAGAGGGCATAGTGT
>CAWGPN010000020.1:0-106322 GCA_963824515.1 uncultured Acidobacteriota bacterium | reverse complement strand
CGTAGGCACCGGTATCAGCAGGCACCAGCGGGGTCGATTTTCCATTCCGCGGATCGCTGTCTGCAAGGGCAAGAGGTCGTCGCTTGTAAACGGGTTCCAGTGCGATCTGAATGCTCGGCGGCTGAAGATCCATGTTGATGCGTCACCCCATTGCCGTGCTAGGGATGCGCATCCGGATGCCTCGTCCCAGGAGAGGTCTGCTTCCTCGAATTTCTGATGTATCGCACAGTCGCGCGCATAACGCGCTGTCACCAGCCCCAGCAGGTCATAGCCGAGGTTCAGCTTCCGGGCGTCGGAAAGCAGCTCAGACCAGTCGCCGGTGGCCTCGGCGCTGAGAAGTCGGAGACGGGTCCTTAGCACGCGGTCGATCGACGGGACGTTGGCGAGTTCAGTGAGGGCTGATTCCGCGCTCGACAGCCATGGTCGTCGTTGGCGAGCGCCGTCTCTCCGGCGAGCAGGACAAGCCGGGCCTGATCAATCTGGCCGCCGATCCGCAAGCTATCAATGTCGGGAAGATATGCGAGCGGATTCAGGTAGAGGTTGCTCGCAGCGTGGGCAACCCGTCGGCACAGCTCAACTTGAGCATGCCCCTTCGCAAGCTTCGCACTTCCTCCATGCGAGTTTGTGCGAGTCGCGCCGTTGTGGATAGCCCTTGATCGAGCGCTGTCCAAATTTCGTCCAGAAGGTACCGCGCCGCTTCTTCAGTGCGATCAAGGTTCGCAAGTTGCCGGATGCGGTCCTCATCGTGCTTCGCAGCGTGCGCCCGAAACCGGCATCTCGTAGTTGGCTTGCCCGGCTTCGATGAGAGCGAGCGCGTGAGAGGCATCGCCCGTCCTCGCAGCCTCATCGAAGAGGTCCTGAGCACCGGTGACGATCTCGGGGGCTCGCGCAATGGCCTCACGAACGGCGACGGCATCCGCGGGTGGGACAACAGTGACATCGACTTTGAAAGGGAGGCAAAAGGCCTCGGCGGTCGGCATCCCGAAGAATTCGATGACGATCTCAGGTCGGCCCCTCAACCGATAAGACAGCTCCTGCGCATCCCACAATTCCAAGCCGATCGGATGGAGCTCCTCGCGCAACGCAGCTAGAGCTTCGACTGCACCAGTGCTTCGAACCGGACGAGCGACTCCGATGATCAGCCGGTCGACGTCAAAGGGGCGCTTGGTGGTGCGGAACTTCTTGACGGCCGCTTTCAGATCAGCGGCGCCAAATCGCCTGTATCGCTTGCTCTGGAGTGCGACGCCGGTGCTGTCTGGGGAGAGGCAACGATGTCAAGACCCAACTGCGCCTGTCCACGATCACCATACATTTGCGCGTGGCGCAGCCCCTCAACGTCCCGCATCACACGCCACTGGATGCGTTCGAAATCCTCCCAGGTTAGAGCGTCGAATGGAAGAAGGTCGAGCTTCCCGATGACGGGGGCTGGTGTTCGAGTTGACGGCGCGCCGTTGAGTGACGACGCAAGGGTGAGACTATGCAGTCCGCCATACGAATCACCCCACCTTCGATCGCTCGTGGAGTCTCCGGCGAGTTTTCTGGGACCCCTCGACATCCTTTCAGAGGTAACGTCTCCACTTGGTTGCGGACGCGCGCTCGGTCGACGTGAATATCTACCGTCGGACCCACTGAAGAAGGCGGTGTGATCTGCAGGTCCTGGATTGTCGGGCGCACGCCCCGGCTCGAGGCCGTGTGGGTCCCCCGCCCCGGCACGAGCGAGGGAAGCTGTTGGCCAGCCAGGCACGCCAGCTGCTCCAGCAGCGCCTCGGTGAACGCCGGGCTGTCAGCTTGCTCGGCCAGCCGACCGGTGACGATGAAGCACGCCACGTCGATGCCTTCTGGCGGGTGCAGGGCGAACCACGAGGTCAGCGCCGATTACCTGCCCACGGCCCGGCCTGCCATCACATCTACGGCTCGTCCCCGCCGCAGAAGTCCTCCAGTTCCCGCGCGCGGTCACGCATGTCGGCGGGCGTTATGTCACGCACCTGTTCCAGGTACGCTGCCCCGGCGATCCGCCCAGACGCGTGGAAGTGGACATGCATAGTGGCATGATCCCGACTATGACACCGCTCGAATGCCCAACCGGACGCTGACGGGTGTCAGGGAGACGCGGCCTGGCGGGCTGCCCGCAGCATGATCCATACGGCCCTCCGCTCCCAGACCGCGCAGGCGCCCGCCCGTCACATACTCGCGGGATAAAAGGACATATCCCCCACTTCCAGAGCGCTGGCATTTGACGAGTTAAGCAGCCCGCTGAAGGCGTCCCGCGGCCGGAGACCCTGATCTTGTCAGGAGAGGCCGGTCTTGGGTCACGGCAGCGCAGATCGACCAGATCTGGCGTTGATCCGCGCCGCCTGTGCACACCGGTTCGGTCGCGCCTAACGGCGGTTCCCGGACCCAGCACCGAGGTCATTCACTGACAACGCCTTGCGTCAAATTCTGGCGGATGTCCCCGGCCCGCAACGACTCCCGACGAGTGTTCTGGGGTTCAGGATGACAGCCTTCGAGGCCAGTGCCTTCGCTGACGCGGTACGTGCCGTTGACAGGTAGTGTCGCAAGGCCGTTGCAGGGTCGGTGCCGGGCGGCGTGGCCAGCGACCGTCCGAAGAAGTCGATGCGCCGTCCTGTGTAGGACGGCGGGTCTCCGGGATAGCGGCCGAACTTGGACAGGCCGAAATCGGCCGTGCCATGCCACCGGTAGGGAAACGGGCCGTCGGCGCAGGCCGCATAGAACGACCAGACGTCGAAGTCCTTGACGCCGCGTTCGCCGTCCAGGTAGTGCAGGGCCGCTCCTTGGCAGAGGGCCCGGCACAGCAGTCGGCCGCCGTAACGGCCAGCACTGTAAGGATGACGCGCGAACAGACCGGCCTCGGCTTCTGCCGCAAACGCAGCCAGGCGCAGCAGGTCACTCCTGTCGATGTGCGCAAGCGACCTCGCCGCCTCTATCATCCCGTCGCCCTCTCCGGCTGCTACCAGCCACCCCGGTTTTGGTCGCGCCGCCTCGCGGCAGCGCAGGACATCGCTGGTGCTCTACCAGGCTCGCTGCCCGTCACGCTATGCCACAAGACAAAGGCGCGGGCAGCCGGGCATCAATTCCGGATCGCCGAATCGGTGCTCGAGAACGGTCGGTGCAAGCGCCGCGTACGAGGCGCATATCAGCCATTCCGCGCAGCCCCAGTGCCAACTCCGAAAGCGGATGGCCGACGGCCCGGCGGTTGCTGGCAGGTGAAGGGAGCGGTTTACAGACCGTCGGCATATGTGGCCTGGCCTGCTGCTATGGATTCGGCTGCTGAACTTCACCTCGTATTCGCCCACACGATCAGGCGCTGACAGACACGCGACCCGTTTCGATCGCGTGAGCCATCGTGGAGCACAGGCCATAGGATGCGAAGCATCTTTCCCGTCGAGGGTGAGCGACTCCGTCGCCAGGCCACCGGCTTGATGTGTAGTCAACACCCAGGCGGGTACGCGTACAGTCGGCCAGGTCCCCCATTGGCCGCGCCGGAGGCGGGAAATCTGGCGCATGGTCACTCTGTCGACTTCAGCACCATGACGGCCCGGCCCGAGACCTCGACCTCGCTCTCCGGCATCATGGTCGTCCCTCTATCAAGGGTGCCGCCTAGCGCCGTGTCGATCACCGCCTCCCAGCCGACTGCGAGCCTGGCCTTAGGCAGGGTAAATGTGAGCGGATTGCTCTGCGCGTTGAATAGCAGCAGGAACATGGCGTCAATGTTCTACCCGCCACCCGGTTCCGGCTCGCTGATAGCTTCCCCGTTGAGGAATACCGTTAGGGATTTAGCGTTGTCAGCGGCCCAACCTTTCTGGGTCATCTCCTCGCCGCTAGGTGTCAGCCAGATGATGTCGCTGGCGCCGTCCTGGGACGGCACGCGGCCCCGGAAGAACCTGCGCCGGAAACACCGGGTGGTCCCGGCGCAAGGTGGCCAGCGTCTCGGTGAACCGCAGCAGGTCCTGCTCGGCGGCCGCCAGGCTCCAGTCCAGCCAGGACAGCTCGTCGTCCTGGCAGTAGGCGTTGTTGTTGCCGCCCTGGGTACGGCCCATCTCATCGCCCGCCAGCAGCATCGGGACACCCTGCGACAAGAACAACGTGACCAGGAAGTTCCGTTTCTGCCTGGCCCGCAGCTCGTTGATGGCGCGGTCGTCGGCCGGGCCTTCCGTCCCGCAGTTCCACGAGCGGTCGTCGTCGGTGCTGTCCCGGTTCTCCGCGCCGTTCGCCTCGTTGTGCTTGTGGTTGTAGCTGACCAGATCCTGCAGGGTGAACCCGTCGTGACAGGTGACCACAACCATCCACTGCGCCCGGCACGGTAATCGAATTCACTCCCGAATGCGGCATCTCCCGCAATCCCAACTCGTGCAGATGCTCGATCGTCAATCCCGCGGGCGCCCATCCGCTCGCATTCAACCCATAAAGCTTGTTCGCTTTCGCGTCGTACACAATCGCGAACAAGTCCCCGCCGATCCCGTTCATCATCGGCTCGACCACGCCCATCATCGCGTTCGTGGCAATCGCCGCGTCCACCGCATTTCCGCCGCTCTCCAAGATCCGCGCGCCCGCTTGCGAAGCCAGCGGCGACTCCGACGCCACAATCCCATTCCGCGAAATCACCATTGACCGCGTCTGGCTCCGGTCTTGCCCGCAGGCATTCACACTCATCAGCAATAAGCCTCCCGCCAAAACGCAAAATCCAGTTCCGCGCACTCGCCCGAACTTTCGCATGTTCCACCCGCCTCCAACCTCAACGTCCCGCATCTTACGCCAATCTCCTTCGCGCGCTAAACGGATTTAACTCGCCTGCCCCGGTTCCCGGGTTTGTGCCAAAAACAATCAAATTCGAATTCGCGCCTCGTCATTCGAATAAGCACTAAGTGAACTACGACATCTATGGACAGTCGGTCTTCCCGCGAACCTCCGCCGTCGTTTCTCTCCGCCCTGGCTCAGCGCCCTCGGCTGCTCTGCGCGATCTCTTTCCCCTCCCCGCCGGTTGCCCCAGGCAATTCCCCGCTAACCCCAGTAGAATCCGCACTTCCAAAAATCCCGCCCATAGCTCATTTAGAATCCGCACTTCCAAAATCACAGCACTTAAAACCCTTTGGAATCCGCACTTACGAAAAAAACCCGGGGGTGGGGTGCAAATTCTTGAGTAGAAATCTGACGTTGGGAAATTCCGGCCCTCATCGAGTGGATTTTCGTCTTGAACGGCAATCGGCACTGCGGGGCCTGCCCGGCTATGCAAAATTCAGATTCCTGCTCTTCCTCGCGCCGATAACGGTAAACTATATTCAGTCCTTGTTATCCGTCGTATTCCATCGCGGAGCAATGCCTTATGCCTGAACAGCCAAACGCAAGCTCGGCCCGCCTAGTTCGTGCTCGCGACTCTCACAGAGAAGCGCAAATCGACGCTTTGGTCGCTGGCCGAAATCCCGATCCATTTGCCGTCCTCGGCCCTCATGCTGTTTCCGCGCTCACTGGCTATGGCTTGACCGTTTCCTTTTTCCGTCCCCACGCCGCGGATGCCTGGCTGGTTCTACAAGATGGTTCAGAGCCTATCCCCGCGCGCAAGGTGCGCCCGGAGGGTTTTTTTGAGGCGCGGCTGCCCGATTCCCAACAGAACCAGCCGGCACCTGCCTCCTATCGCATCCGTTTTCGTACGAGCTCTCGGGAAACCGTTGAAACTTTTGACGCCTATGCTTTTCCTTGTCTCCTCAGCGAATTCGATCTTCACCTCATGGGGGAAGGCCGCCACTACGACACCTACAAGAAACTAGGCGCGCATCCCAAAACTTTCGAAGGGGTCCGCGGCGTGCATTTTGCCGTTTGGGCGCCAAGTGCCCAGCGCGTTAGCATCGTTGGCGACTTCAACCGCTGGGACGGCCGCGTCCATCCCATGCGTGCCCGCGGCTCCTCCGGGATCTGGGAATTTTTCGTGCCTGAACTCGCCGAAGGTGCCGTCTACAAGTACGAAATCATCGGCCCCAACGGCGCGATGCTTCCGCTGAAAGCCGATCCCTACGCTTTCTGCGCGGAACTGCGGCCCAACACCGGCTCCGTCGTTGCCAATCTGGACGCCTATCAGTGGACCGACGCGGACTGGATGAATCAGCGCGCACGCGAAAAGAACTGGCTCGAATCCCCCATTTCCGTCTACGAAGTGCACCTCGGCTCCTGGCGCCGTGTCCCCGAGGAAAAAAACCGCTGGCTCACCTATCGCGAGCTCGCCAATCAGCTCATTCCCTACGTCAAAGATCTCGGCTACACGCATATCGAACTGCTTCCCGATCATGGAGCATCCCTTCGATGGCTCCTGGGGCTACCAAACCATTGGCTATTTTGCCGCCACCAGCCGCTACGGCTCCCCTGCTGAATTCATGGAATTTGTCGATCGCTGCCACCAGGCTGGCCTCGGCGTTTTTCTGGACTGGACTCCCGCGCATTTTCCCCGCGACACGCATCGGACTTGCGCAGTTCGATGGCACGCATCTTTACGAGCACGCCGACCCGCGTCAGGGCACCCATCCGGATTGGGGCACGCTCGTTTACAACTACGGCCGCAACGAAGTCCAGAACTATCTCGTTTCCAACGCCTTATTCTGGCTCGACAAGTATCACATCGATGGCCTTCGCGTGGATGCCGTCGCTTCCATGCTCTATCTCGACTACTCCCGCAAGGAAGGCGAGTGGATTCCCAATGAGTACGGCGGCCGCGAAAATCTCCATGCCATCGCTTTCATCAAGCGCATGAATGAAGTCGCTCACAGCCGCTTCCCGGGCATTCTAACCATCGCCGAAGAGTCCACTTCCTGGCCCAGCGTTTCGCGCCCCACTTATCTCGGCGGACTCGGCTTCAGCCTAAAATGGAACATGGGCTGGATGAACGACACGCTGAGCTATTTCTCCAAAGATCCCGATCCACCGCAAATACGAACACAACAAGATGACTTTCTCGATGCTCTACGCCTTCACTGAGAATTTCATGCTGCCCTTCTCCCACGACGAGGTCGTCCACGGCAAGAACTCCTTGCTTCACAAGATGCCTGGCGATTTGTGGCAGCAGTTCGCCAACCTCCGCCTCCTCTTTGCCTATCAGTGCGCCCACCCAGGCAAGAAACTCCTCTTCATGGGCCAGGAATTGGCGCAGCGCGGCGAGTGGAGCGAGGCGCAGAGCCTCGATTGGCACCTGCTTCAGCACGATTCGCATCGCGGCATCCAAAATCTCGTGCGCGATCTGAACTGGCTGCTCGCCGCCGAGCCTGCACTCCATCAAGTCGATTTCGACTGGCAGGGCTTCGAGTGGCTGGACGCCAATGACGCCGATAACAGCGTTTTCGCCTTCGCCCGCCACGGCAAAAGGCCTGAGGATCTCCTCCTCGTCATCCTCAATGCCACGCCGGTCGTCCGCGAAGGCTACCGCGTCGGCGCCCCGCAACCGGGGTTCTATGAAGAGATTCTCAATACGGACGCCTCGATTTACGGCGGCTCGAATGTGGGCAATATGGGAGGGCAAAATACCTCGGACCACCCCGCGCAGGGCCGCGCGCACTCGCTCTGCCTCACCCTCCCGCCCCTGGGTGCCGTCTTCCTCAAATGGACGCCAAAATGAGGCCGGGCGAGCCGCTTCCAAGTCTAACGAAGTCTTTCCCCCTGCCCGCCCGGGACGCCAAAGCGGAAACTTCAGGAACTTTTTCTTCGGCCTCTTCGTATCTATGACCAAATGCCCCAAGGAGGCATCCAGCTATGACCAACCATTCCAGGTGCGTCCTCCCTTTCATTGCTTTTCTGGCCGCCGCTTTCCTCTTCGCCCCTCTGGGCATCCAAGCACAAACAATTTCAACCCAAACAAGCACATCCGCACAGGGCGAGCGCTGGCTGCACGTCCGAGTCGTCAGCAATAACTCGAAGGGCGAAAACGTCCGCGTCAACGTCCCTCTGGCGTTGGCGGAAACGGTCCTCCCGGCCATCGACCACGATCGACTGCACGGCGGCAAAGTTCGTATCGGTTGCATGGATTGCGACGGCGTGGATATCCGCGCCCTTTTCAATGCAGTACGGAACTCCAAAGACGGCGAATTCGTGACCGTGCAAAGCAATGATGCCGATATTCGAGTCGCGAAGAAGGACGGCCAGTTTTTGGTTCACGTCCACGATAAAGACAAGCCCAAAGCATCGCAGGTGGAAGTCAGGGTTCCCATGAAGGTGGTCGAAGCGCTGCTCTCGGGGGGCAAAGACGAACTGGACATTGCGGCTGGATTGCATGCTCTTGCAAGTCAAGGCGATGCGGAACTCGTCTCCGTAAAAGGCGACGACAGCACGATTCGCGTTTGGATGGATTCGAAAAACGTAGCAGAGTAACCGTCAAGGACGGTTCGCTCCAGGTCTCCAGGTATTTGGGCTCACGAACAGTCTCACGCGGAGGGCGGGAGACGGAAAAGGAGATGGAAGATGGTCCTGCTCGGGAAAATCGCACTTGGTTTTGGGGCTACTGTTCTCATGGCGGGAGCTTACACGTTTCACGAGGGCCTTCTACGGGTCGATGTGGACCAAAGCCGAGGCAATGGCTCGCACGTCCACGTTTGGCTTCCGGCGGCGGTGGTGCCGATGGCTATGCACCTTGTGCCGCGCCGCCAACTGGAATTGGCAGGAGAGCGCTCTTGGCAGTACACGCCGCTAATGCATGCGGTGGCAAAAGAATTGCAAAAGTATCCCGAGGCTGATCTCGTTGAAGTGCGCGACGGGGATCAATATGTCCATGTGCGCACGCATAATGGCAGCTTGCTGATCGATGTGGACGAACCGGGCGAGCATGTACATGTAGCCTGCCCGCTGGCCACGATCGATGACGTCTCTCGCGAACTCGCCGCCTTCGCTCCCGGCGCCTGAAAGAGTTTGGAGCCAGCTTAAACAAAAATAGGCGAAGGCCGATGGCGGCCTTCGCCCATTTTTTCATACTACTGATCTTCTTCTGTCCAGGGTTGCGGCAACAACGAGAGCTACTGTCTACCTCTCCCGGCCTGATTCATCATGATCTGCTGAAATACCCTGGGATCGAAAGGAGTTACTGGGCCGGTGATGTGGTCCTTCGCGCCGGTGATAACCTTTACGAGCACGTCGGAGGATCCAGAGCCGGTCTCCTTGACCAAGCCGAAGGGGGTGACTTTGTCGCTGACCCAAGCATCTTCCTTGCCGTCCTTCTTTTTCCAATGCTGGCATAGAAAAGTTCCGGCGGGGACGGTGATTGTTTCCGTGCCGACCTGGCTCCACTTAGCCAAATCGCCGCCTATCTTCTCGTCCTCACGGGAAGCCGTGCTGGCTGGCATTTCCATGGCCGGGGCGCCGGGAAACTGAAAAATGGTGCGGTGCCTTTTGAAATCCCCCTTGGAGATGAGGATTTTGCTGTACATCGTGCCATTCATCTCTTTGGCGTTTAGGGAAAATTCCAGCCAATACGCTTCTTTGAGACCGACCATCTCCTTGCCAACGATGACAATTTCCATCGGCGACTTAGCGGAGCTGCGATCGGAATCGAGTGTTTCGTAGGCCGCGCCAGAACCGACGACCGGGTTGAAAAAATCGGTTAAGGCGGGTTTCCTGAAGAAGTTCATGCCCATCTGGGCGCGGGCAGTCGCTCCAATTACCAGAATAAGACAAGCGGCTACCAGGATGATTTGAAGTCGCTTCATCGTGCAGCTCCTTATGTTGTTGTATGCCGCCCCGATGGCGGAATTCTCCAGAACAGAAGGACTGGAGACGGCACCAAAATTAGCACTTTGACGGAAGAGAGACAATGTGAAGAAGGATTTACGGTAACCAAAACGTCCATGCGGGATTCGCACGAACTGTATTGCCGCTCGGAATGTGTGGTTAAACCGCCGGAAAACTTATTCATAGGCGAGCGCAACAACTGGATCGTAACTTGCGGCTCGCAGCGTTGGATAGAGAGCACCGATGGAGGCGCCGAGGATGGCGAGCAGAGCGGAGGTAAAAACCCAATAGGTGGTAATCAAAATCGGGAGACTGGGGTTCGTCTCTTTCACAATAGCTTGCACGGCATAAGTAATAAGAATCCCCATAAAACAACCTACGAGCGTAAGAATGAGAGTCTCTCCAAGCAACATGCGAAGGATGCCCAGCTTTGAAAGACCCAGCGCCTTGAGAATACCTATCTCGCGGGTGCGCTCCATCACCATGGTGTGCATATTGAGCAGGACGACCAGGAAACTGATAACGATGCCGAGGCCGACCATGGTACGCGTAAATGGTCTCAATTGAGGAAGATTGGAAGAACTCATGAGGGTGACGTACTCGGCCATGGAGCGCACGCGGTCGAGCGGAGTGAGCTTGAGGATTTGCGCGCGGGTGCCCTCAGTATCGCCTTTGCTGCGGACGTAAAACATGGAGACGCGCTTTTCTGCGCCAGCAATGTCCTGAGCGGTCTTGAGAGGGATAAAGTAGCGAGCGCCCTTGCCGTGGGCCACGATTCCGCAGACGGTAAACGTATGATTCAAAAGAGTGATGTGGTCGCCGACATTCAAGTGTTTGGTCTGGGCGATAATGTCGTCGGCGATGGCTTCATCCGGGAATTTGAAAGGCCGACCGGAGCGGAACAAGAAACCGCGGCTAAGGGCGTTGAAGCTCTTGAAATCGATGCCGTAGACGATTACGAAGCTCTTTGGTTCCGTGAGGATAAGCGTGGGGGCTACGGCATCGACGCCGGGAAGTTCCGCGATTTTGCCGCCAAGCGATTCCTGCATGACGGCGCTGGAAAAAGCGAAGAAAATGGATGCGTTAGGTGGCTGCACGAGAAGATCGGCACCGACACCCTCGACGCGTTTTCCCCATTCGGAAATGACTCCCGAAGTAAGACCGACGATGAGAAGAACAAAAATGACTTGAATGGAGATGGCGATCACAGTGAGGGAGCTGCGAAGGGGCCGCGCGACGATATTGCCCCACAGCATCTGCAAAAGTGAAAAAGCCTCGTCAAATGTTTCATTCATGAAGAAAGCCGATGGGTCACTCTAGCATCGGAGGAAGGCGAGGTCAAAACTGGGAACGCAGGGGAGGCACGAATTGTGCCGAAGTCGTAAGAAAAAATTTCTGGACGATTAAGATTTCAACACAAATGTTGATAAGTGTGTGGAAAACCGAGTTGCGCCACCGTCTAACTTCACTTCCTTCAACGTGCTGCTCCTGTTTGCACAATTTCAGTGCAAGCTTTTTCTTCGCGCGTCTCATTGCAAACGAGATAGGAAGGAAAGCGAAGCGGGAATAAAAAAAAAGAAGTTCCTGGGCAAGCCAAGCCAGCAAAATTCCGCGGCGAGTAGCTGCTCGCCACCTTCCGCGAAGATTCAAATCAATTTAGTACCACTTGGGAGGCTTCTCGAGGCGAATTTTGATGACCTGGTGCGGATCGGTGATGTTGTACCACCGCCCATAAGTCTTCCAACCATCCGCAATAATCTGAATGAGAGCGCGACCGAGAGGAGCGTCCGGAACGTGGGCGATGCCTTCGCGATTGGTTTTGACGTTCAACTCGACTTTCTTATCCCGCCTGAGAGTACGCTGTTCGATATACTTCACGTAGACACTGGCATTTTCCACGGGGACGGATTTGTCGCCGGCGGTTACTTCGATGGTCAAGCGGGTGGGCACATCGGCTTGCGCGGCAGCCTTAGGGGGAGTTGGGGGAGGATCCTGGGCAGCGAAAGAGACAGAAGCGACCAAGAAGACGACGAGGAGAAGCCCTCCCCAATTCGACCGAGAAAGATTCATGTTCAATTGGACCCCCGCTTGCAAAGATAAATGTGTTCTGCCGCCAAATTACTCCCGTCTAAGCTAAGATGCAAATGCTGTATGTGGCGCTGCTTGCAACGAGAAGCAGTTAGAATATGCACCAATGCATTCCACGCTACAATGCGCGGGGGCGGAATTGACTCACTGGTATTGGTCCTGTAACTTCTGAAGAATCCGGCCTGCCAGATGCTGAAAAGCGCGAGAGCCGCGATAACCCCCATGTCCCGTGGCATCCCGAAAGCAGGAGAAGCGCAAGCGGAAAGCCACGCAGCAGTACGGCCGGGCGAACGAAGAGCGAGCTGACAAGGAAAGAGGAGACCACCATGGGATTTGCCACGAACGCGATACACGTCGGGCAGGAGCCTGATCCCGCCACGGGTGCGGTCGTTGCGCCGATCTATCAGACGTCGACCTATGTCTACGAGGAAGTAGGCAAAAACAAAGGTTACGATTACTCGCGATCCAACCATCCGAACCGCAAGGCGCTGGAACGCACAGTAGCGAAGCTGGAAGGCGGGCATAGTGCGTACGTATTTACGTCGGGGATGGCGGCGATTGACGCGGTGTTCCGTTTGTTGCGGCCCGGAGACCACGTTGTGCTGTCGGAAGCAGTGTACGGCGGCGTGTACCGGCTGTCGACGCAGCTTCTAGTGCATTTTGGACTGGAATTCAGCTTTGTGGACACGTCGATTCCGGCGTGCGTGCTTTCGGCGATGAGGCCGAATACCAAGCTCATCTACATCGAGACACCCACGAATCCAACGATGCGGGTGACGGACATTGGAGCCATTGCGAAGCTGGCCAGCGAAAGAAATATTACACTGGCGGTGGATAACACATTTCTGAGCCCCTATTTGCAACGGCCAATCGAACTGGGTGCGCAAATCGTGGTGCACTCGATGACGAAATACCTGAATGGGCATAGCGATTCGCAAGGCGGCGCGGTGGTGCTGACCCGGCCCGAGGACGCGGAGAAGATCTATTTCATTCAGCGGTCGGCGGGGGCAGGATTAGCGCCGATGGACTGTTTCCTGATTTCGCGGGGAATTAAGACGCTGGCAATCCGCATGTTACAACACAACGCCAACGGCATAACCGTGGCGCGGCACCTGGACGCGCACCCGAAGGTGCGCAAAACCCATTACCCGGGGCTGCCCACGCATCCGCAGCACGACATTGCGAGAAGGCAGCAAAAAGGGCCGGGAGCGATGCTGGCGATCGATCTGGGTTCGCTGGAGGCGGCGCGACGGTTTTTGAATCAGTTGAAGTTGTGCTCGCTGGCGGAGAGCCTGGGCGGAGTGGAAACTTTGGTTTCGCTGCCGTCGCAGATGACGCACGCTTCGATGCCGAAGGAAGTGCAAGAGCGGATTGGGATTACGGAAGGGTTGGTAAGGATTTCGGTGGGGATTGAGGACGTGGAAGATATTATGGCGGATTTGGATCAGGCGTTGTTGTACGTTTAGATCCGCGAGCACCTCTCGATTCGTGAATCATCCCTCGGAAGTGGGCGGGGCAAGCAGCGCCGCTACGTGACGGAATCGCTGAGCCAGGCAAGGTAGGACTCGGAACCGGAGCGGATAGGGAGGACGAGGAATTCGGGGACGGCGTAACTATGGAGGCGCTTCACCTCGGCTTCGAGGGCGGTTATTTTCCTTGCGGTGGTTTTGATGAAGAGTAGAATCTCGCGGGCTTTCTCTACCTTCCCTTTCCAGCGATAGTGCGATTCGACAGGGCTGCGGAGGATGTTGACGCAGGCGGCGAGGCGCTTTTCGACCACGGAGCGAGCGATGAGCTTGGCCTGGAGGGGATTCGCACAGGTAACGAGAACGAGACGATAGTTGTTGGCGGACTTCATGTGAATCTCTCCGTGAGCTTCGTTGGAATCCTTCCGTCTTTGAAGAACAAGGATTAGAATACGACGTCATGAGCGCTTCCCCAATGATGAATGCTTCTCCGATCAAGTTCGGCACGTCCGGCTGGCGCGGGCTGATTGCCGACGATTTTACGTACGCGAACGTGCGGCTGGCGGTGGCGGCGATCGCGGGGCATGTAAACAGCACGGCGAAAAATCCGACGATTCTCGTCGGCTACGACCCGCGATTTTGCTCGGAGGAGTTCTCGCAGCTCGCGGTGGCAGTATTGCAGCAGCACGGAATTCGAACGCTGCTTTGCGAAACGTTTACGCCCACGCCGGCGGTGGCTTACGAGATTCAAAGACTGAAACTCGATGGGGCAATCAATTTCACCGCCAGCCACAATCCCGCGCCGTATCACGGACTGAAATTTTCGGGGGCGGATGCGGGGCCGGCGCTGCCGGAAGTGACGCGGGATATCGAGTCGCGAGTGGCAAAGATCATCGCGAAGGATGGTGCGTACCCGAGTTTGCCAACGGTGCCTGCGGGCGGAGTGAAGACAGAAACAGTGAATCTTCGCGAGAATTATTTGAAGCGGCTCGGAGAGCTGGTGCGGTTTGAAACGCTGAGAAAGGCAAAAATTAAATTCGTGACGGATGCGCTGCACGGTTGCGGAGCGGGATACCTGGACAAGGCACTGGCGGACCATGGCGTGACGGTGGAAGCGAGACGGACAAACAGGGACTGCTTGTTTGACGGGACGGGGCCGGACGTGAGCGAAGAAAATCTAGCGCCATTGCGCAAAGCAGTGGTGGATTCGGGAGCGGCGGCGGGACTGGCGACCGACGGAGACGCGGACCGCTTCGGAATCGTCGACCAGGACGGAACGTGGATTCAGCCGAATCATATTCTGGCACTGGTATACGACTATCTCGTGGAGACCCGCGGCTGGAACATGGCGGCGGCGAGGAGCGTGGCGACCTCGCAGTTGATCGATGCAGCGGCGAGGGCGCATAGGCAGAAGACGTATCAGACGCCGGTGGGATTCAAGTACATCGGGCAACTGATCCAGGAAGACAAGATCGCGTTGGGCGGAGAAGAGAGCGCGGGGCTGACGATTCGCGGGCACGTGCCGGAGAAGGACGGGATCCTGGCGTGCCTGCTGGTGGCGGAGATGATCGCGGCGCGAGGCGCTTCGCTGGGAGAGCAGATCCGAAAGCTTTTCAAGAGAGTGGGCAGCGAATTCTGGCCGGTGCGGGAGAATTTGCAACTCAGCAACGAACAAAAGGCAAATGCGTTGAAGAAGGTGAAGGTGGACGCTTCGACACTACTGGGGCGGAAAGTTGTATCGACGGACCGGACGGACGGTGCAAAATTCTGTTTCGAGGATGGATCGTGGATGCTACTGCGACTGTCCGGGACGGAACCGCTGCTGCGTTTGTACGTGGAGGCAGACAGCGCGGAGGCTTCCGCGAAGCTGGTGAACGAGGCGATGAAGTGGGTATTGGAAAGCTGAAGAAGAAAGCGGAGAAAACGACGGCGGAAGAAACCCTCCGGCCGCTCCTGCGACAATACGGCGGCGGGCTGCTGGGCTTGCTGCTGCTGGTGATGTTCGTGCACGACATTTTTGGGACGCACGGCTACCTGGAGATGCGGCGGACGCAGAACGAAATCAAGAAGGTACAGGCGAATCTAGAGCAGTTAAGCAAGGAAAACGCGGCGCTGGACGAGGAGACGAAGGCGCTGAAAAGCGATCCCCGCCTGATCGAAAAAATCGCAAGGGACGACCTGGGACTGGCAAGGCCGGGCGAGATTATTATCCGAATTCCTCAAGCGCAGCAGCAGCAAGAGCACGGACAGACCCCCGCAACGAAACGATAGGGCCAAGCAGACGGCCGGTTTACGATCCACGAACAAGTTTTCTTAAGCAGGGGACGGCGTGGCGGCGAGCTTTTGTGCCCTGGCGCGGCGATTCTTCCAACGCGTGCGCAGCAGGGACAGAGCGACCATGGCGAGAAAGATGATGAGCAGACCGGCGGTGGCCTGCAGAATGGTGGATTGACGCTTGGGCAGGAATGAAAAGCGGCCGTAGACAAACTCGATGTGGACCCAGTAGACAAGCAACGAGGTTTTGCCGAGCTGGATCAGCGGGCTGAATGATAACTGGGCGAGGCCCCAGCGGCACCAGGCGTAGATCACAGACAAAAGGATGAGAAGAATGCCGCAGCGCATCAGAAAGAAATTGGGGCTGGTGTGCCAGTAATCGTAGACGGGATAAAGCTGGAAGCGCGAGCCATCGAGCAGCAAGGAGAGGCGACAAGCGAGGAGTCCAGCCACGGCAAGGAACGCGAAGCCGAGAGATTCGATACGCTGCGCTGTTTCCGTCAAGAGAAAGAAGCCTACGGCGAGCCCGACAAACGCAAACGCGGACCAGGGGAAAAGTGGAAAGAGCCAGGGCTGCGGGGTGCCAAAAATGTGCACGCCATTCAGGTAAGACTCCAGGGGCCAAGGGAGGCGGCTGATGAGGCGCGACGTCCAGAGGAATGGAGTAGACATGGCAACGAGCGCCGCGGCAGAAAGGGCGGCGAGGATGGTGCGGTTTCTGGAAGCGGAGATGAATCGCGGGAGCGAGACGGCATTTGCCGGGCGGCGAGGGGAGCTGAGCCAGCAGAGCAAGCCCATCAACATGATGGAAAGGCCGAGGATATTGAGAATGTCGACGCGCAGCAGGTCGGTCCAGGCAGACCAGCGGTAGCCCAGGACGAATTCCTGGACACGGAAGAGAAGGCCAAGGGCGAAGATCTCCGCACCGCGGAGGACGGTAGTCTTGGCGATTTTGGCGGGCGCGGCGGCTTTTTCGCGGAGACGCTGAGTGACAAGTGCCACGGAAACGCCGGAGAGAAACAGGAAAAGCGGCGCGGGAAGAGTGCCGCCGAGTTGGGACCAGACGTAGAGGGAGGACTTGCGCGCTGCGGGACTCAGCCAGGAGTCGTAGCAGTGAGTTTGAAACATGAGGACGCAGGCAAGGCCACGCATCCAGTCGATGTAAGCGAGGCGTTTCATATTGCTAGTCGGAGAAGGCAGAGGATGAAATTCGACGAGAGCGAAGTGGGCGGGAGCGGTTTGTACAGAATTTGGGAAGCCATGCCTCTGCGCTACAATCCGGACGTTCCATTGTGGATTTGAAGCCGCAAAAATGCCAGCGACGCGCCAACTCGGAGTGCTACCCATGCTCGGCCTGTGGGCCGGGCTGTGCCTGACGGGCGCGCTTTACGCGGCCTGGCAAAGCTATGGCGGCCGGAATTTTGCGGCAACGCTGACAACGTTCGCGTTCTTCTTTCTGGTGATGCTTCTATTTGCGGCGCGAGGCGTGGCCGAAGGGCTTGCGGCGCGCTTCGGTCTCGTGGGCGGGATCCTGCTGGGCTCCGCCGCGTTCCTTGCATACCTCATTTACGGGCTGGGAACAAATACATTCGGGATACTGCGCGTGGGAGCAGTGGCAATTTTCGTGTTCGTGCCGCTTGGTCTAGCGGCCTCGTCGGAGCGCAGGCCGGCGGGAACGTGGCAGGATTTTTTGTTGCTGGCGGGCATTTGGGCGGCGGTGAAATTTGGGCCGTCGCATTTTGTATGGCCGTATCCGGAGGCACGGCTGGCGCACGTATTTACCGTACTGCTGGCGGTGAACGTCGCGCTGGCGGCGTTTGTGATGGTGCGGCGGGTGGACGGGATCGGGTATTCGGTTGGATGGGGGCGGCACTGGGGATTTTTTGTAGGGGGCAGCTTTGCGGTGTTTGCGTGCATCGCGATTCCGCTGGGAACGGGCATGCACTTTATTGCGTTCGCGCCGCAATGGCACGCGTGGTCTTCGCTATTATTCACTTCACTGGCGATTTTCTTTTTTACGGCGTGGCCGGAGGAATTTCTTTTTCGCGGGTTGCTGCAGAATATGCTGGCGAAGTCCTGCAAGAGCGAACTGGCGGGATGGTGGACGGCGTCGATGCTGTTTGGATTTTCGCACATAACGAATTTGGGGTTTCCAAATTGGCGGTACGTAATCCTGGCGTCGATCGCGGGGCTGTTTTATGGCTGGACATGGCGGAAGACGGGGTCGATCTTTGCGTCCGGGCTCGTACACGCGCTGGTGGATGTGACTTGGCATTTCCTGTTCCGGACCGGATGAGGCCAAGAGGCACAGCGCATTTTGGCACCTGGGAGGGGATTAGGGAGTGTTAGAGGCGAGATGTACCGTTCGACTGAAAGCCGGCGCACGGTGGCGTGGTACGAACGCGAATTCGATGCGTCAAAGTGACAAAGAGAGGGAACAAAAACGGCATTCGAACGTACCTAGCTCCAGCGGAGGCTTTTGATGGGAACACTGCGACAAGACATCCAGTTCGCGCTGCGAATGATGCGCAAGAACCTGGGATTCACGACGGCGGCGGTGCTCTGCCTGATGCTGGGAATCGGCGCGACGACAGGCATTTTTACGGTGGTAAACGCGGTACTGCTGCAGCCGCTGCCTTACGCGCATCCCGAGAAACTGATTCGGGTTTATACGGAGTTTCCGACCTTTCCGAACGGCGGGCTGCATAGATTCTGGACATCGGCCCCGGAATTCTTCGATCTGCGGCGCGACACGAAGTCCTGGAAATCGCTGGATGCCTGGATAACGGGCGGCGCGAATCTTGCGGGCGAAGCGCAACCCGTTCGAGTCACGGCGGCCTATCTGAGCGGGGGCTTGTTGGAGACGCTGGGGGTGGCTCCGATTGCCGGACGCTTGATCGAACCCTCGGATGACGTGCCTGGAGCGAACCTTGTCGCGGACATCTCTTACGGGACATGGCAGAGCGTTTTTGGGGGAGACGCCAGTGTGGTGGGGCGAGAAACGCATTTGAATGGTTTGAAATGCACGATCATCGGGGTCATGCCGAAAGGCTTTCAGTTCCCCCCGGGAGAGCAAGATCCGGCGCAAATTTGGACACCGTTGCAATTGGATCCTGCGAAGCAGGGAAACCGGGGATCACATAATTATTACCTCCTCGGCAGGCTCAAACCGGGCGTGTCCGCGGCGGAAGCACAGGGTGAACTGCAAGCTTTAGTGCAGTCCTATGGGGAACACCGGTCCCCGCATACGCATAGTTTTGACCCGAAGAACCACACGCTCGTCAGCTATCCCCTGCAGGCGGAAGTGGTTTCGAGCGTGCGGCCTGCGCTGCTGATGCTGCTGGGAGCGGTGGTGTTCGTGCTTTTGATTGCCAGCGTGAACGTGGCAAACCTGCTGCTTGCGCGAGCGGAAGCGCGGCGAAGAGAGATTGCGATACGGGGGTCGTTGGGAGCGAGCCTGGGGCGGCTGGCGCGGCAATTCGTGACCGAAGGAATACTGCTGGCGATGTGCGGCGGTGTGCTGGGAGTGTTCCTGTCGTACGGAGGAGTGCGTCTGGTTCAGTTGACAAATGCGGGCGGAATCCCACGGGCCGATGAGATCGCGATGGACTGGCGCGTGCTTGTCTTCACGCTGGCGGTAAGCGCGGTCACAGGAGTGCTCTTCGGGTTGGCGCCGCTTGCTCCGCTGATGGTAAGCGGAATCTCGGAATCGCTGAAAGACACCGCGGGGAGCACGACGGGGGCAGCGGGGGCACAGTTTTTCCGGCGTGCACTGGTTGCGGGCGAACTGGCGATGGCCCTGGTACTGCTAATCGGTTGCGGACTGATGCTGCGGGCATTCTGGAAATTGCAAGAGGTACACACGGGGATGCAACCGGACAATGTGATCACAATGCTGGTGTCCCTGCCGAGAGGCAGCTACAAGGACACGGCACAAATCACGGAATTTTGGACGCGGTTGGACGGAGGGCTAAGCAACCTGCCGGGCGTAAAGTCAGCCGCGCTGGTTTCCGGATTGCCGCCGATGAGGCCCCCAAACATGAATGACACGGACATCGAAGGGTTCGTCAAGAAAGAAGGCGGGCCCATCGAGAACGTGGATTTTTATCAGGTGGTGAGCAAGGACTATTTCGCAACGATGGGAATCCGGTTGATGGACGGGCGCCTGTTCGACGAGCGCGACGGACAGGACGCGCCGCTGGTGGCGATCATCAATAAGACGATGGCGTTGACGTTTTGGCCGCACCAAAACCCCATCGGGAGGCGTG
This sequence comes from uncultured Acidobacteriota bacterium, assembly GCA_963824515.1. Classification (GTDB taxonomy): domain Bacteria; phylum Acidobacteriota; class Terriglobia; order Acidiferrales; family UBA7541; genus Acidiferrum. The sequence goes on along the minus strand of CAWGPN010000020.1, from coordinate 86,512 downwards.
TGCGTCCGGGCAAAGATTGGTTCACGGTAATAGGAGTCGTGGATGACGTAAAAAACGCGGGACTCGACCGGCCGGCTGGAACGGAGCTCTATTTCCCATACCGGCAGGTGTCTGCGGCGGGCGTCTCCAGCATGTATGTGGTCCTGCGAGCTGCTAACGGAGATCCGCAATCCCTCGTGGGAGCCGTGCGGGGACAGCTGAGCGGAATTGATCCGTCGTTACCACTGGCAGACGTGCGCTCGATGGACGACGTGCTTTCGCGCGCGCAGGCCCGGCCCAGATTCCTGACGCTGCTTCTTTCGCTCTTCTCGGTTGTCGCACTGGCCATCGCCACGGTTGGGATCTACGGGGTAGTCTCTTACTCGGTAGCGCGGCGAACCAAGGAATTTGGCTTGCGCATGGTACTGGGCGCGCAGACCGGCGATGTGCTCGGGTTGGTGATGAAACAAGGCGTAGGCATGATCGCGATTGGAGTCGTGTGCGGACTTGTGTTGGCGCTCTTGTTTACGCGACTGATGGCGAGCTTTCTATTCGGAATCGCGCCGACCGATTTGGCGACTTTCGCAAGCGTGACAGCGATCCTTTTTGGAGTGGCGCTGATGGCATGCTATGTCCCCGCAAAACGGGCAACGAGAGTGGATCCGATCCAGACGCTACGGTATGAGTAAGCGTCCCCCGATGAAAAAAGCGAGCCCTCAGACAAACGAGCGGTCAGAAATCTGATATATGGCGAAAGCTTCGTCGCAGAGCAGACCCGGAAGGCGGCTCAGGCGTAGCATCGCTCCATTCCCCGCTGAGTTGTTCTGAAAATCCAACGGAGCAAAACGCAACTTGGGCGTGCTATCCGTGTTCTATGAATAGCTGACCTGAAGAGCCCCGAAATACTCAGGGGACGTTGCGCCCATCCCTGCAAGGCCAGCACAAGAACATGAAGAGCAGTAATAAATCCCAAGGAGGACTGCAAAATGTTCCGAATAAGGGGATGTCTGGGACCCCTAGTGCTGAGCGCGGCGATGCTTGCACCGCTTCTGACAATCGGTTGTGCCGCACGGGGACGCTATTACGATTCGTATCATAACGACTACCATCGTTGGAACCGTGGAGAAGATCGTGAGTATCGCGAGTGGTTGAGAGAAAGGCATTATGAGTACCGCGACTTCAATAGACTGGATAACGACCAGCAGCGCGACTATTGGAACTGGCGTCACAATCATCGCGACAGACACTGAAATTCACCACCACACTCTGTCGGGTGTGGAACCCGATTCGATCAGAGCCATTTCGCAGGAATCACGACGGGGAGCCGGAAGTCCCATCCGCCTTACCGGCTCTTTGCAGGTTGTATAGAGCGAAGTCCAAAAGAACGGAATCGCGCGCGAAAAACTTGAAAGCGATTCGCCGATCCGCAGAACAGAGCTTCGGCCAATCTAACGAACCACCCCGGAAAGCGGCGAAGAGGCGGAGGCGTATAAGCGCTTTGGCATGCGTCCAGCAAGCCAGGCCTTGCGTCCGGCGGAGACGGCGTCGCGCATGGCCTCGGCCATGAGGACAGCGTCTGCAGCCTCGGCGATGGCAGTGTTCATGAGAATGCCGTCGGCGCCCAACTCCATGGCAACGGCAGCGTCGGAGGCAGTGCCTACTCCCGCATCGACGATCATCGGGACTTCGGTGATGCGTTCGCGGAGAATGCGCAGGTTGGCGGGATTCTGAATGCCGAGACCGGAGCCAATGGGGGCGGCCAGCGGCATGACGGCAGCGGCGCCGGCATCGATGAGCTTGCGCGCGGCGATGAGATCATCATTCGTATAAGGCAAAACCACGAAGCCTTCTTTGACCAGGACGCGTGTGGCTTCGATGAGCTGCTCGGTGTCCGGAAAAAGAGTTTGCTGGTCGCCGATGACTTCCAGCTTGATCCAATTGGAAAGGCCGACCTCGCGCGCGAGCCGCGCGGTGCGAATGGCTTCGTCGGCGGTGTAGCAGGCGGCGGTGTTCGGCAAAATGAATATTTTTTCGCGATCGATGTAATCGAGGAGCGATTCCTTGGAACGGTCGGTGAGATTCACGCGGCGGACGGCGACCGTCACCATGTCCGCGCCCGATGCGGCGTGCGCACGGGCCATTTCCGGAAAGCTACGATACTTGCCCGTGCCGACGATCAGGCGGGATTTGAAGGCGCGGCCGGCTATGATCAGTTCATCAGGCATTGTCATCCTCAAAAGAGATTCTAGACCTACGGCGGCCCGGCGACAAACCGGAAGCGAGAATAGCCGTGCGAGAGAGCGTGCAAGATTTGAAAATATGCCGGAGCGGTATAGACTTCTAGCCGGCAACCGGCGGTGGCTAAGATTAGTGCACGCCGCATTGCAGACTTCTTACCTGGAAAGGCCTGGTTTTCTGACGTGCCTGAATTTGCAAACGCAATGTGGATAGGCGTCAGAGATATCTCCGGACGACATGCACGAATATCCTTGGGGGGAAGATGAGAATTAGAACGGCGGTTGTTTTACTTCTGGCGGCAGTTTTCGCGGCGGCGGCACACGCGCAGAGCAAGGAAATCGATATTCCGTTTCAGAAGTTCGTACTGAGCAACGGTCTGACGGTGATCGTGCACGAAGACCACAAGGCGCCGATTGTCGCGGTCAACGTTTGGTACCACGTCGGCTCGAAGAACGAAAAACCGGGGAAAACAGGATTCGCGCACCTCTTTGAGCATCTGATGTTCGGCGGCAGCGAGCACTCGCACGGCCGTTACATTGACGCGATGGAAAAAATCGGCGCCACGGATCTGAACGGCACCACCAATAACGACCGGACGAATTACTTCGAGGATGTGCCAACCTCGGCACTGGACTTCACATTATGGATGGAGTCCGACCGCATGGGGTACCTGCTGGGGGCGCTGGATCAGAAGACGCTCGATCTGCAGCGCGGAGTGGTGCAGAACGAAAAACGGCAGGACGAGAACCAGCCCTACGCGGTCTCCTATGAGTTGATCACCAAAAATACCTACCCTGCGGGCCATCCCTATTCCTGGACCGTAATCGGGGACATGGCGGATCTCAATGCAGCGTCGATGGACGACGTGAAAGAGTGGTTTAAGACGTATTACGGTCCGTCGAACGTCACGATCGCGCTGGCGGGCGACATCGATGCCAAGACCGCGAAAGAGAAAGTTGAAAAATACTTCGGCCATATTCCTCCCGGACCGCCAGTCGCGCACCAGCAAGTGTGGATCGCGAAAATGACGGGGACGCACCGGCAGGTGGTGCAAGATCGGGTTCCGCAAGCGCGCATCTATAAGGTGTGGAATATCCCGCAATACGGCAGCGCGGATGCGGATTACCTGGACATGGTGAGCGACGTATTGAGCCTGGGAAAGACGTCACGCTTTTACAAGCGGCTGGTGTATGACGACGAGATCGCCACGGAGGCGCGGGCGTACGTGGACTTGAATGAAATTGGCGGACAATTTTACGTGCGAGCGACGGCGCGTCCCGGGGAAAGCCTCGGCCGAGTTGAAAAGGAATTGGACGAGGAGCTGGCACGCTTCCTGAAAGACGGACCGACGGCTGAGGAACTGGCGCGCGTGAAGGCCCAGCATGAAGCGAGCTTCGTCCGGGGAATCGAACGGATTGGCGGATTTGGCGGAAAGTCCGACCTGCTGGCAAAGAGCCAGGTATTCCTGGGCAGCCCCGATGCCTACAAGATTTCGCAAAAGAGAATCCAGGATGCCACGGCAGAGGATTTGAAGGCGGCCGCGAACCGCTGGCTCTCCGACGGGGTATACATATTGGAAGTGCTGCCCTTCCCTGATTTCAAAGCCGCCTCCGCGGGAGCGGATCGCAGCACGCCTCCGGCGATCGGCCCGCCACCCGAATTGAAACTTCCCAAGTTGGAGCACGCCACGCTTTCGAACGGGCTCAAGGTAATTCTCGCTGAGCGCCACCAGGTGCCATTGGTGGATTTTTGGCTGAGCGTCGACGCGGGGTATGCAGCGGATCAGTTTGCATCGCCGGGGACAGCCAGCATGGCCATGTCGCTGCTAAGCGGCGGAACCAAAACGCGGACGGCATTGCAAATCAGCGATGAAGAAGAGCTGCTCGGAGCACGCCTGACCTCCCGCTCGAATCTGGATCTTTCAATCGTCCAGCTTTCGGCGCTCAAATCGAAACTCGATCCTTCGCTGAATCTCTTCGCCGATTTGATCTTGAACCCCATGTTTCCGGAAGCGGACTTCAAGCGGCAGCAAAAGCTTCAGCTTGCGGCGATCCAGCGTGAGAAAAATACGCCGATCCAGATGGCGCTACGGGTTTTCCCAGGTCTGATTTATGGCCCTGGGCATGCGTACGGAAATCCACTGACGGGCACCGGAACGACCGCCAGCGTCGAGAAAATGACGCGGGAGGATCTCGTCAAATTTCACGACGTATGGTTCAAGCCGAATCACGCGACGCTGGTCATCGCGGGCGACACGACACTTGCGGAAGTAACGCCCAAGCTGGAAAAACTGTTCGCGAACTGGAAGCCGGGGCAAATTCCGGAGAAGAACATCAAGAATGTGCAGCTTCCGGCGAAATCCGTCGTCTACCTCATCGACAAACCCGGCGCTCTGCAATCGATCATCTTCGCCGGGAACATTGCTCCTCCGCGGGCCAACCCTGACGAGATTGCCATCGAAGCCGCAAACGATGATCTCGGGGGCATGTTCGGTTCGCGCCTGAATATGGACTTGCGCGAGGATAAGCACTGGTCTTACGGCGTGCAAAGCCTCCTCTGGGACGCGCGCGGACAGCGGCCGTTTCTGGCCGTTGCACCGGTGCAAACCGACAAGACGAAGGAATCTCTGGAGGAAATGAATAAACAGTTCCGCGGAATTCTCGGAGACCAACCGGTGACTGCGGAGGAACTTTCGCGGATTCAGGCCAACGAAACGCTCAGCCTTCCCGGCTCGTTTGAAACACTGAACGCCCTGGGCCGATCCATTCTCGAGATCGTACAATTCGGATTGCCGGAGAACTACTACGAAACGTACGCGGGCAAGGTGCGGGCGCTGAGTACGAGCGACGTCGATGCAGGCGCAAAAGCCATGGTGCATCCGGATCACCTGATCTGGGTGGTCGTCGGTGACCGGGCCAAAATCGAACCCGGGATCAAGGAGCTAGGGCTCGGAGAGATCCGGCTTCTCGACGCCGACGGAAATCCGATCTGAAGGCGGCAGTGCGGGAGCGGCTGCATGCAGATTTCTTGAGTTCCCTGCGGGCTTCGCAGTGCGGAAGCTGCGGCTGTCTTGCGATCTCAATTTTGCAGGATGGGGCGGGGCTCGGAGACGTCGGCATAGAGCTGCTCGATGACGTCGTGAAACTGCTTTTCCACAACACGGCGTTTCAACTTCAACGTAAACGTGAGGCTGCCATTATCGAAGGTGAAGTCTTCCGGCAGCAGGGCAAAACGCTTGATGGTTTCGTACTGGGCCAGATGGGCGGTCAGGCGGTTCACTTCCCCTTCGATCAGTGAGCGCACGAGAGAGTTTGTGACCATCTCCTTATTCGATGAAAACTTGATTCCCTGCTCCGCGGCCTTTGCAGCGACCGTAGCCGAATTCGGCACTATCAACGCCGAGATAAATTTTCTTTTGTCACCAATCACCATGGCGTTCAGGATGTAGGGGCTGGTTTTCAAAGCGTTTTCGATAGGCTGGGGGGCGACGAACTTGCCCGCGGCGGTCTTGATCAAATCTTTCTTGCGGTCGGTGATGAACAGATAATTGTCTTTGTCGAGGTAGCCGATGTCGCCGGTGCTGAACCAGCCGTCGGGGGTCAAAACTTCGCGCGTCGCCTCCGCGCTTTTGTAATATCCCTGCATGACGCACGGGCCTTTGGCGAGAATTTCGCCGTCTTCCGCGATGCGAAGCTCGACATTCGGTATCGGCTTGCCCGAACTGCCCATGCGGTTGTCCGGATAGTTGGTGGTCAGGACGGGAGAAGTTTCCGTAAGGCCATAGCCCTGGTAGATTGGAACGCCCACGGCCCAGAAAAATTCGGCAAGCTCTTTTGCCAGCGGCGCACCACCGGAAAAAACGACGCGCAGTTTGCCGCCGGTGCCCGCTCGAATCTTCGAGTAGACCAGCTTGTCGGCCAATGCCCACTGCAACCTGAGCCCCAAGCTTCCCTTCTTTTCGCCGGAACGCCACAGGGCAGAGCGGCCTGCAATTCGCATCGCCCAATCAAATATCTTTCGTTGGATGCCCGTGCGCGCACTTCCCTGTTCGGCGATGCGCGCATAGATTTTCTCGAAGACGCGCGGCACGGCAGCAAGCAGAGTGGGATGGACTTCCAACAGCGCCTGCGCGAGTTGTTCAACCACCTCGACGTAAGCAATGCTTATGCCCTGGAAGAGATAGGTATAGTCCAGCATCCGGCCGTAGACATGCGCCAGCGGAAGGAAGGAGATGGCAAGGTCATCCTTCGGATAGAATTTCACTTTGGCGCAAGAGTCCGAAACATTCGAACAAAAGTTCGAGTGCGTCAGCATGACACCTTTGGGCTCGCCCGTCGTTCCGGAGGTGTAAATTAGCGAAGCGAGCTGGCCGGGCAGAACCTGCGAGGCCCGCATGCGATATGCGGCAATATCGGCGCCGCTGGCGGCAGCAATCAGAGTTTCAAAGCGCAGGTAATCCGCCGGCAGGTCGGGTCCACAATCGGCAAAGACGATTTGTTCCAGCTCCGGGAGTTGCGCGCGAACTGCCTGGAGCTTCTGCATTTGGAGCGCGCCGGCGGCGAAGACAATCTTCGCACCACAATGCTTGAGAATGTAAGTGAGGCGGTCCGGCGACTCGTTGAAGTAGACGGGAACGGTAACGCCGCCGGCACCTGTGATGGCGAAATCGGCAACGTGCCACTCCGGACGATTGGCGGCGAAAAGCCCGACCCGGTCGCCTGGTTTCACTCCGAGTTCGACGAGAGCGTTCGAAAGTCCTGCGACGCGACGCAATAACTCCTCTGAGGAGATTGCCTTCCAGCCATCCGTATCGCGGAACATCTGCGCGCGAGGGTTCGGCAGGGAGTCGACGGCGTTTAGCAATCTCGAAGGAAGGGTGCCGTAGTTCATCGGATTCCTTGACTCTATCCTACGGGAATTCGACGCGCAATCCCGCTTCCATCCGGCGTCTCGCCAGTGATGGAACGGAAAGCAGCCCTGCGTTAAGATAAAACCCGGGGTCCTTTATGAGCGCAACACTTTCCGGAACCGTAGCCGATAGCTCATTTTCCAAAGGTCCCTTTCGCGCAGCGCGCGGGACACAGCTTTCCTGCAAAGGGTGGCAGCAGGAAGCGGCGTTGCGCATGCTGATGAACAATCTCGATCCGGAGGTCGCCGAGAAGCCGGAAGATTTAGTCGTTTACGGCGGCACTGGAAAAGCGGCGCGCAACTGGGAATGCTTCCACGCCATTGTCCGTTCGCTAAAGGCTCTCGAATCGGATGAGACGCTGCTCGTGCAATCGGGGAAGCCCGTCGCCGTTTTTCGCACGCATGAATATGCACCGCGCGTCCTCCTCTGCAATTCCAACCTGACGGGCCACTGGAACAATTGGGAGAAATTCCGCGAACTCGACCGCGCCGGGCTGATGATGTACGGCCAGATGACCGCGGGAAGCTGGATTTACATCGGCACCCAGGGAATCTTGCAGGGAACTTACGAAACCTTTGCAGCCGCGGCTCAGAAGCATTTTGGCGGGGATTTGGCAGGCAAACTGGTTGTAAGCGGGGGCATGGGCGGGATGGGCGGCGCGCAACCTCTGGCCGCAACAATGAACGGCGCTGCGTTTCTAGGGATTGACGTCGACCCGGAGCGCATCAAGCGGCGCGTCAAGGGCGGCTATTGCGACGTCATGGTCACGAGTCTCGACGAGGCCTTGCGCATCCTCAAAAATGCGGTCCGTAAGCGGGAAGCGATTTCTGTCGGATTAGTTGGCAATTGCGCAGATTTAATTCCGGAATTGGCTAAACGCGGCGTGGTGCCGGATTTGCTCACCGACCAGACCAGCGCTCACGATCCCATCGGCGGCTACGTGCCGAATGGCATGACTCTGGAAGCCGCGGGAGAACTGCGCAAGAAAGATTCGCTGGAGTACCGCAAGCGCGCGCTGGCCGCAATAGCGGCGCACGTCCAGGGCATGCTCGACTTGCAAAAGCTCGGCGCAATCACCTTTGATTACGGCAACAATATTCGAACGTTTGCGTTCGAGTACGGCGTCAAGAACGCTTACGATTTTCCAGGATTTGTTCCCGCCTACATCCGGCCTCTTTTTTGCCAAGGAAAAGGCCCGTTTCGCTGGGCCGCGCTTTCCGGCGAAGCTTCGGACATCGCGCGGACCGACCAGCTCGTTCTCGAGATGTTTCCGCACGACGAGCACCTGACGCGCTGGATCAAACTGGCGCAGAAGCGCGTGAAATTTCAGGGGCTGCCTTCCCGGATTTGCTGGCTCGGGTACGGCGAGCGCGACAAATTCGGACTAGCGTTGAACGAATTGGTCGCGCGAGGCGAAGTGAAAGCGCCGGTAGTTATGGGTCGCGATCATCTCGATTGCGGTTCAGTCTCTTCGCCCTATCGCGAAACGGAATCAATGCTCGACGGCTCGGATGCCGTGGCCGATTGGCCGCTGCTCAACGCACTCGTGAATACGGCCAGCGGCGCGTCCTGGGTTTCGATCCACAATGGCGGCGGCGTGGGCATCGGTTATTCGCAGCACGCCGGGCAGGTCACCATAGCCGACGGCACTAAAGAAATGGCTGCGCGCATCGAACGCGTGCTGACCAATGATCCCGGAATGGGAATCGCCCGGCATGTAGACGCCGGATATCCGGAAGCGATTGATTTCGCAAAAAAAAATAGCGTAAAAATCCCGCTCTTATAGCGCATCTTCCCCGTATTTGCTCGCATCCTACGTAAGGTAGTTCCTCAGGAGGAAACCATGTATGTGATTTTAGGTGCCACAGGAAACACAGGAAGTACCGCCACGGAATTTCTGCTGGCGAAGAAACAACAAGTGCGCGTTGTCGGGCGCAGCAAGGACCACCTCGCGAGATTCGTCGCTCACGGCGCGGAAGCGTTTGTGGCGGATGTCACGGATACTCCCGCCTTGACCAAAGCTTTCAAGGGCGCGCGCGCGGTCTATTCTCTGATACCTCCGAACATGAGCAGTCTGGATTTCAGGACATATCAAGATCAAGTGACCGATTCGATCTGCCACGCGCTGGAAACGGCCAAAGTCAGTCATGTCGTGACTTTGAGCAGCATCGGCGCGGACAAGCCGGATAAGACGGGCCCAGTCGTCGGCCTTCATATCATGGAGCAGCGATTTGCCCGGGTCCCAAAATTGCACGCTCTCCACTTGCGCGCGGGCTATTTCATGGAAAACACATTGGCGCAGGCCGGGATCATCAAGAATCTTGGAAAGATGGCCGGGCCCGTCCGCACGGATCTATCCATTCCCATGATTGCTACTCGCGACATCGGTACGGCGGCCGGGGAAGCGCTGCTAAACCTTGATTTCACGGGCCAACAGACTCGAGAGTTGCTCGGCCAGCGCGACCTCACCTATTCGGAAATGGCGAAGATCGTCGGCGCATTCATAGGAAAGTCCGACCTCGTCTACGTTCAATTGCCTGCCGAGCAGGTTATTCAGGCCATGACTCAGATGGGCATGTCCAAAAACATGGCAACTCTGCTCTGCGAAATGTCTGACGCCATGAACAACGGGTACATGCGGGCACTTGAGCCTCGGTCGGCGAAGAATACAACACCGACTTCTTACGAGGAATTTGTCCAGAAGGTGTTTGTTCCCGCTTACAAAGGACAAGCTGCGAGAGCATGAGGCGGCGAAGCAGGCGTGCGCGAGTCTCCGGAACTCTGACCGGGCCTCACCCGACAAAGTGAGAATTGCGAGGCGGCGAATGTCTGCTCCCTTCCGGACCGTGCACGATGCGCCCGTATCCGGCATAATAGCCGGACCTTGGCGGATTCTCTGCTCATCACGGGCGTATCGCAACTTTTGACGTTGCGTGGGCGCGGCCCTCGCCGAGGCCGCGCGCTCGCCGATCTAGGGATCATCCAAGATGGAGCGATTTGGGTGCGCGATGGCCGAATCGCGGCCGTAGGTAAGCGCGCGAATATAGAAGCGCTAACGGAAGCCGCCGTCGAGAAATTGGATCTCGGTGGCCGCATCCTGCTGCCGGGTTTTGTCGATTCCCATACACATCTGGTTCATGCCGCGAGCCGCGCGGAAGAATATGAGCTGAAAATCGCCGGAGCCAGCTACGAAGAAATCGCCCGCAAAGGTGGCGGAATTTTGAACTCCGTGAAAAACTTGCGGGCGGCTACGTCGAAGGCCTTAAAGGATCGCGCACTTCGGGCGCTCAAGCAATTCGCGGCTTATGGCACAACCACTATCGAGGCCAAGAGCGGCTACGGGCTGGATGCCGAGAGTGAACTGAAAATCCTTCGCTTGCAGAAGGACCTTGCCGCGGAGCAGCCTTTGGATATCGTCTCGACGTTTCTCGGAGCGCACGTCGTCCCTGCCGAGTATCGCGGAAACGCTGCCGGCGTGAAAAAGTATATCGCGCTGCTCACGGAGAAACTCATCCCCGAGGTGGCACGGGAAAATCTCGCGGAATTCTGCGATGTATTCTGCGACCGTGGGGCGTTTACTCGGGAGCAAGCGTCGCAGATCCTGGAAGCAGGCAAGCGGCACGGCTTAATTCCACGAGTGCATGCGGAACAGCTTACGCGCACAGGCTCGGCGCAACTGGCTGTAAGACTGGGCGCGGCCAGTTGCGACCATCTTGAGCGCATAAATTCCAGCGACATCAAAGCTCTGGCTCAGTCGCGGACCGTCGCTACCCTGCTGCCGGGTTGCGATTTCCACCTCGGCCTGAAACAATACGCGCCCGCGCGCAAGCTAATCGATGCAGGCGCGATCGTTGCTCTTGCGACGGACTACAACCCCGGCACTAGCCCCACGCTGAGCATGCCGATGATTTTATCGCTGGCATGCAGCCAGCTCCGAATGACGCCCGCGGAAGCCATCGTTGCGGCAACACTCAATGCGGCCCATGCCCTGCGGCGGGAGAACCACATCGGCTCGCTTGGGGTTGGCAAATTCGCGGACCTCGCTGTCTTCGATGTGGCCGATTACCGCGAAATTCCCTATTATTTTGGAATGAACACCTGCTGGATGACTATCAAGCGGGGTGCCGTGGTTTATGCCGCCGACAAAGCCACAATCTAATCCGCGGAAGAAGCCCGTCAAAAAGATAAAAGTCCTGCAAGTGAAGAGGATTGAGCAAAAGTCTCTGCTCGCCGAACATTTTTATCTCTTTTTGGGAATTCTCTTCTGCCTGGCAACGTTTTTCCTTTCGGCGGTGGGCCTTCCCTTTTACGAATCGGCAGTTGTGAGCCTTTGGATCGTGGCCCTCCTCTTTTTTGCCAGGCAACTTAAGCGGTTCCTGAAGGGCGAAGAAGCTCCCAAAAAAATGGAGAAGAACCCGCTTGCGGCAATTCCCGAAAAAAAATATACCCCTCCGGCCCTTCCCAGGGTGAGCAAGGATTTTTCTCCGATGCCCCCGGCGGGCGACAAACGCTATCCGCCGCCGAGCCCCTTCATCAAACCTCCCAAATAGTTCAGGCGCGGCGCCGTTCCTCGCCGGTAGCAACTCGCGGACACTCGGGTGGCTCCGCGGGCACAAAATCTCCTATGATGGTGTGAGGGAAGGCGAGGGACAGGTCTGCAATGAAACGGCTTATTGAATGCGTTCCGAATTTTTCCGAGGGACGCAATCCAACCAAGGTCGACGCCATCGTCTCCACGATGAGCAGTGTACCCGGCGTTTACGTCCTCGATCGTGAGATGGACGCCGATCACAATCGTTCCGTCGTCACGCTGGCCGGCGAACCGGATTCCGTCGCGGAGGCCGTTCTGCGCGGAGTCGGCAAAGCAATGGAATTAATCGATCTTACCAAACATACCGGTGCGCACCCCCGCGTGGGTGCAACGGACGTAGTGCCTTTTATTCCTATCGAAGGCGTCAGCATTGAGGATTGCGTTGCCCTGGCGCGCCGCACGGGCCACGAAATCTGGGCGCGCTACAGGATTCCCGTGTTTTTCTATGAAGCAGCCGCGATGCGCGCCGACCGCGTAAATCTAGAAAATGTGCGCCGCGGGCAGTTTGAGGGTCTGCGAAAGGAGATGAAGCACAATCATGACCGCCAACCCGATGTCGGCGAGCCGAAGCTCCACCCGACCGCGGGGGTAACTGTTGTGGGCGCACGCAAGTTTCTCATCGCCTATAACGTCAACCTCAACACCTCGGACGTAGGCATCGCCAACAAGATCGCCAAAGCTATCCGCTTTTCCTCCGGCGGCTTGCGCTACGTCAAATCCATGGGAGTGGAGTTGAAGGCCCGCAATTTGGCGCAAGTCTCGATCAATCTCACCGATTTCGAGCAGACTCCCATGCATCGCGTCTACGAAATGGTGAAGCGCGAAGCAGAGCGCTACGGCGCGGCGCCCGTGGGCAGCGAAATTGTCGGCTTAATCCCCAAAAAGGCCATCGAAATGGCAGCGGACTTTTTCTTGCAATTGGAGAACTTTTCTCCCGAGCAAGTATTCGAGAATAAGCTGGCCGCCGCGCTTACCGGAGCGCCGCTCGAAACATCCAAGGACGGCAAGCTGGCTGCTTTGGCGCGTCCGTTTTTGGAAGCCGTGTCTTCGCCGACGGCCACCCCGGGAGGGGGAAGCGTTTCCGCGCTGGCGGGCGCCTTGGCCGCTTCGCTAGGCCAGATGGTTGCTGGACTCTCACGCAAGAAAAAGTCTCAAGCCGGTTATGTCGACCGGTTGTCCACGGAGCTGGATGCCCTACGCCGCGACACCGCCGACCTCTCCGAAGCGATTGACCGCGACGCCGCCGCCTACGAAGCAGTGATGTCCGCGTTCAAACTTCCTCAAGGCAGCCCAGAGGAAGCAAGGAGGCGCGAGACCTGCATCCAATCCACCACGAAGGTCGCCGCGGAAGTGCCGCTGCTCGTGGCCGAACGCACCGTTGCCCTTTTCGAACGTCTGGGACAACTGGAAGGTATCGCCGCCGCATCCATGAAGTCAGACTTGGAAGTAGCGCGAGGCATGGCTGCGGCGGGGGCACGCGGGGCCTTGGCCAATGTCGAAATCAACCTTGATGGAATCACCGACCCTTCCTATGTAGCTTTGGCACGCGAAAAAAGTAAGTCGATGCGCGAACGACTGGAGAATGCACTCCGCACGACAACCGCGTAGAATTGTACTGTCACCGGCCCTTGAAAGGAGCATTTCATGAAGTTGACCACGATTTTAGCTGCGACCCCGTCTGGGCCAGCGATCTGCAGACTTGTCGCCGTCGGCCTTTTGTGCGCCGGGTTGCTGACCTTTCCCAAACCTTCGGAAGCCGGCACGCTCGGCTCGGACGTCATCGCCATGTTTCCCAAGGACGTCGGCGAATTTGGTTACGCGGACCTCAAGACGGCCCGCACCATGAAGTGGTTTCCGCAACTGCGGGAACAGGTGCTTCCCGAGCGTTTCCGGCAGTTCGAAAAATTCCTAGCCTCCACTGGCAATGACCCCAACACACAAGTGGATGAAATCGCCTGGGCGCTGGTTGCAGAGGGGATGACCGTCAAGGCCGAGGGCACGGGGTCGGATGCCGTCCCGACCGGGGAGCAAATGGTGGGGGTTGCGCTTGGCAACTTCAATCAGGATGCCACCGCGGCTTACTTCAAGCGGCAGAAGCTGCCGACTTCCACTTTCCATGGCTACACGCTTTACGCTTTTGGCACGGGAACGGGCCCCACGGACCTTTTCTTCGTTTTTATCGATGCGAGCACCGCCGCGTACGGCCACAAGAGCATCCTCGAGAAAATGATCTCCGTGCGCTTCGGCGACGCGGACGGCCTGATACGCAATGACAAGTTTTTCGCTCTCATCAATGAAGCAAATACGGGCAGCGCCGTCTGGCTGGTCACGAATCCGGCCTACACGCGCCTGGCCGTCCGGCAACTCGCTCCGGAGATCGAGCAATTCCCCGAAGCCGCAAAGCTCGTGGCCCGCATGCAGAACTCCATCATCAATGTGGACGCCGGAAGCGACCTCAGTGCAAAAGTCCAGGCGATCTGCGGATCTACTGAGGACGCCAATACGCTTGGACAACTCCTCCAGGCGGGCTTTCTCTACAAGCGTTATCAAGCGCAAAAAACGAATCCCGACCTTGCCGAGCTGCTGAGCGACGTTAGCATCGTTCCGGGAGGCGACCGCGTAACTTTACAGATGTCTCTCAGCGACGATCAAATGACCTCGCTGATCAAACACAATACCTTCGCGTTCAAAATGTAGCTTTACGTGACTCTTGCGATTGAAAACCTGGGGGACCGCTGCCTGGTCGCGGCGTGCTTCTTTATTTTTCTGACGCGCCTAAGCAATGCCCGGCGCGTGCCCTAAATACTTCGTCAAACGCGTGACAGCCTGTCCGTCGCGCTCTTCGTACTGAACGCGATCCACGCCTCCGAGCCCGGCCGAACCTCCCCGTTGATCCGCCAAGCCCGCGATGCGGTCCAATCCCACGGCAGGCTTCGCCCCTCCTTTGTGAGTCATGGCAATCTCGATACGATCGCTGAATAGCGACAGCGTCACGACCAGGTGCGGATGCTCTCCCATCAGATGCTCAAAGGCTTCCTGGCAAGCCGCGACAACGGATTTTTGCAGCTCAGTCACCGATTCACTCTGCATCCCTGCGGACTCAGCGAAGTATCGCGCGGCGCCCCCCGCCGCAGCCGCCAGCCGCGCGTCCGGGTCTATCTGCAGCTCGATGCGTTTGGATTCAACGCTCACTTTGATTGTTCGCGAGCGAAATGTCGCAAGCTTCCCGGCAATCCGGGCAATAGTACAGCCCGTCCGCGCAGAGTTTTACGTTCACTTGCCCCTTGCAAATCGTGCAGTACTTCTCACAACTGCACTGGCCTTCCGGTTTGTCGCACTGCACGCAAACGACAGGACCTTGCATAAGGAGAGCCTCCTGAAAAACTCTACCCGACTTCCACGGAACACGGCAAGCTACACTTCTCCACAATGCCGCCTGCCACTCATCGCCATCTAGCGAGCTACTTTGCTCGCTTCTTTGACGCTTCGCAGCTCGCGTGTTAGTATCAATTTCTTCCTGAGAAGACGGAATGCAATCTGTAACGACTCCCCCCATCACGGAACTTCGCAAGACAGCGCTGAATGCGATGCACCGTCGCTCGGGCGCCAAAATGGTTAATTTCGGCGGCTGGGATATGCCCGTTGAGTACCCCGCCACCGGTGGCCTCGTTGCGGAGCATAAAGCCGTGCGCTCGGGCGTCGGCGTTTTCGACGTCAGCCACATGGGCGACATTCGAATTCGCAGCGGCCGCACTCCGGGCGGCGCGCTTGCCGCGGTGCAGCACCTCACCATGAACGATGCCTCCAAACTGGCTATCGGACAGGCGCACTATTCCGCGATGCTCTATCCCGAGGGTACGTTTGTCGACGACGTCATCGTTCATCGCCTCGGCGAGGATGATTATCTGCTGGTGATCAATGCGGGCACGCGCGAAAAAGACGTGAGCTGGGTTAGCGAGAACACGAAAGGTTTCGACTGCGTCGTGGAAGACCTCAGCGACGCATACACCCAGCTCGCCATCCAGGGTCCTCGCGCGCAAGAATTGCTGCAAAAGCTGACCGACGCAAATCTCAGCGTGATTAAGAATTATTGGTTCACGCATGGCACGGTGTGCGGTCTGAAGAACACCCTGATTGCGCGCACCGGCTACACCGGTGAAGACGGCTTCGAGATTTACGTCCCTTCCGATTCCGCGACGAGCGAAATGGTTTGGAACAAAGTGATGGAAGCCGGACGCGAGTTCGCCGTTATCCCGTGCGGCCTAGGCGCGCGCAACACGCTGCGTCTCGAAGCAAAAATGGCGCTCTACGGCCACGAGATCAGCGAGAAGATCAACGTCTGGGAAGCGGGCTTGGATCGCTATTGCAAAATGGAAAAGGGTGATTTCATCGGCCGCGCCGCCCTCGAGCGCGCGAAAGCCGCCGGGCTCACACGAGCGCTCGTGGGCCTCGAGATGGTCGACCGCGGCATCGCTCGCGATGAATACTGCTGCTGCAATGAGCGGGGCGAGGCTATTGGCGTCGTCACCAGCGGCTCGCCTTCACCGACTCTTTGCAAAAATATCGCGCTCGCTTACGTTCCGCCCGCAATGTCCGCTCTTGGCACACCGCTTTACGTCCAGATTCGTGCCCAGAAGTGCAAGGCCCAGGTGGTTGCGACGCCGTTCTACAAGAGACCGAAGAAAGCTGCGGCGCCACAAGCCGCGGCGAATGTCTGACACAAGCATAGTTATACAGGCCCCGGCAAACCGGGGCAGCGAGGAGTGGTCGAATGGCTTATCCGTCTAATTTTCGCTACACCAAAGAGCACGAATGGGTCGACGTAAAAGGTGACGTTGCCGCCATCGGCATCACCGATTACGCACAGCACGAACTTGGCGACGTGGTCTTTGTCGAACTGCCGAAAGTCGGCGCGAAAATCGAAGCAGGCAAAACTTTTGGCACCGTCGAATCGGTGAAAGCCGTCAGTGATATTTACGCTCCTGCCTCGGGGGAAGTCGTCGAAATCAACGACGTTCTGAACAACACGCCGGAAAAAATTAACACCGATCCGCATGGCGCCGGCTGGCTCATCAAAGTGCGCCTGGCCAATTCCGAGGAGATCAAGGGCCTTATGAACACGGCAGCCTACGAAGCCTACATCGCCTCGCAAAACAAGGAAGCCTCGGCCTGATGCGCTATCTCCCGAAGAGTCCCGCTGAACGGCAGGACATGCTCGCCGCCATCGGCGCAAAGTCTATCGATGATTTGTTCTCAACAATTCCGGAGCGTTACCGCCTTCGCGAAGCCCTTAAATTACCCGGACCGCTCTCCGAAACAGAAGTTATCGACTATTTCAAAGCGCGGGCGGCGGAAAATTCGGGCGGCTACACTAGTTTTCTCGGCGCGGGCGTTTACAACCATCTTCGCTCCGTCGTCACCGATGCCATCATCCAGCGCGGTGAATTCCTCACCTCGTACACTCCTTATCAGGCGGAAATCACGCAGGGTACGCTGCAAGCTATCTTCGAGTTTCAAACTTTGATGTGCCAGCTCACCGGCCAGGAGGTCGCCAACGCCTCGATGTACGACGGTTCCACGGCCACCACCGAAGCCGTTCTAATGGCCGAGCGCCTCACCGGCCGCAGCCGCGTTCTGGTTGCGCGCTCCGTGCATCCGGAATACCGCGACGTGCTCAAAACCTATGCCAAAAATTCCGGGCTTCAGGTGGAAGAGATTGGCTACGCCCCGAATGGCACGCTCGATCAGAAAGCATTGCAAGCTGCGCTCAAGGATGATGTCGCGGCGGTCGTTGTTCAATCGCCAAACTTTTTCGGTGTGATCGAGTCGCTTTCCCCGCTTGCAGACACCGCGCATGCTTTAGGCGCGCTTTTAGTCACCGCCATCAATGAGGGCGTCTCGCTCGGTCTCCTGCGCCCTCCTACCGAGGCCGACATCGTCGCTATGGAAGCCCAAAGCTTCGGCCTTGCTCCGAGCTATGGTGGGCCGTTCGCCGGGGTCATTGCCTCGCGCGATAAATTTGTTCGTCAGATGCCCGGCCGTCTTACCGGACAAACCACTGATTCGGAGGGCCGCCGTGGGTTCGTCCTGACGCTCGCCACTCGCGAGCAGCATATCCGCCGCGAGAAAGCGACCTCCAACATCTGCACCAACCAGGCGCTCTGCGCTCTTGCCGCGACAGTCCACCTCACGCTGCTCGGCAAAGAAGGCTTGCGCGAAATGGCTCACCAAAATCTCTCGAAAGCCCAATTCGCTTTGAGCGAACTGGAAAAAATTCCCGGAGTCCGCCGCGCGTTCGACGCCCCATTCTTCAATGAATTCACAGTCGAACTTCCCCGCTCCGTAAAAATCGTGAATGCTCATCTCTTGCGCGAAAAAATCATCGGCCCATTCGTCCTCGGCACTGCCTATCCTGAATTAACAAAGCACGCGCTTGTCTGCGTCACCGAAACGACATCGCGCGCCGAAATCGAACGCTTCGCGACCGCGTTGCGGCGCGCTCTGGAGCAGCCACTTTAGAGGAATTTATTCCTTTGTAGCGGCGCAGCCTCCTGCACCGCACACGCCACAGCCTGAGGATGTGAGCACGAAGCTAGAATCGAGACCATGACCGACAAAATCAAAAAAGTCTCAACACACCCGAATCAAAACGAGGGTCTAATCTTCGAAAAGTCCTCGCAAGGCAAGCGCGCGTTTGAACTCCCGCCGCTGGATGTGCCCGCCGCCGATCCGGCCAAAGCGCTCGGCGCAAGCCACCGCCGCGAAGGCGTCGAAGGCTTCCCGGAAGTCAGCGAAATCGAAGTCATTCGCCATTTCACACGCCTCTCCACCTGGAACTACGCCATCGATCTCGGTATGTATCCGCTCGGTTCCTGCACCATGAAGTACAACCCGCGGGTCAACGAATTTGTCGCCCGCCTCGACGGCATCGCCACCGAGCATCCCTACCAGCCGCAGGAGCTTTCGCAAGGCTGCCTGAAAATTCTGCGCCTCCTCGAACAGTGCCTCCTCGAAATCACCGGCATGGACTCCATCACGCTGCAGCCCGCCGCCGGTGCGCAGGGAGAACTGACAGGCCTCCTGCTAATCCGCGCCTATCACGAAAAAAATGGAAACCCGCGCAAGAAAGTCTTAATCCCCGACTCCGCCCATGGAACAAATCCCGCGACCGCCGTCATAGCCGGGTATGATGTCGAGAACATCAAGTCCGAATCGCATGGCCAGATCGATGTGGATAAGCTGCGCGACCTCGTCACCCCTGACGTCGCTGCGCTAATGATCACCAATCCCTCGACCCTAGGCATTTTCGAAGAGCGCATTCCGGAAATTGCCGAAATTCTCCACGCCAAAGGCGCGCTTCTCTATATGGATGGCGCCAACATGAACGCGCTCACCGGTATCACGCGCCCCGGAGACCTCGGCGTTGACGTTATGCACCTCAACTTGCACAAAACTTTCTCTACGCCCCACGGCGGGGGCGGTCCGGGCGCCGGCCCTGTGGCCATGAAAAAATTCCTCGAGCCTTTTCGTCCCGTCCCGATTCTCGTCGAGAAAGCCGGCGGCCGCCTTGCGCTCGAATCCGTGCGTCCGGACTCCATTGGCCGCGTCAAGGCTTTCAGCGGAAATTTCGGCGTACTCGTTCGCGCGCTCGCCTACATCCTCGCCTACGGCCCCGGCGTGCGTCAGGCCACCGAAGATGCCGTCCTCAACGCAAATTACATTCGCAAGCACCTCGAAGGCGTTTTCGATCTGCCCTATTCCCTGCCCTCGATGCATGAAGTTGTTTTCAGCGACGCCCTCCAAAAGAAAAATGGCGTGAACACCATGGACATCGCCAAGCGTCTCATCGACTATGGCTTCCATCCTTACACCACCGCGTTTCCGCTGATCGTTCCCGGCGCGCTGATGATCGAACCGACCGAATCGGAATCGCGAGAAGAATGCGATCTCTTCATCGACGCCATGCGTTCCATCGCCGCCGAAGCCGCCACGAATCCCGAACTCGTCAAGACCGCGCCGCACACGACGCGCGTCCGCCGCCTGGACGAAGTCGGCGCCGCCCGCAAGCCCATCCTGCGCTGGAAACCCCAGGTCTCGCGTACGGAGACCTCGGACTGATAAAAAATCCGCCGTTCGAGTAATTCTCTGCGCCATTCGCGACTTGACCGACACGCTTCACGCCTCTAGCCGCTCTCTGACTCGGCGGCGCGCGAACAGCCACTAAACTCATGCAGCAAACTGAATTCGAGCGCCATGCCGGCACAGAAAATATCTGCGCAAGTATCACCGACGCAGTGGAACGAATCGCGAAACTCTATCAAACCAGCCGAATCAAATCAGGCTATCGCCCTACTAGAGCGAAGGCTGTGCCTACCGACTGGTTCATTGGGTTTGCAAAACGCCAGGAGCAAAGTGAAGGACATACCCAAGTCAAAACTGAGGATCTTATCGCCCGGCGGGCCCTTCTCATTTATTTCTGCTTAGCAAAACGTACGCCATCGAGAATTGACGCAAATGTTTTGTCGTACTTTTCATAATCCTTCTCCGGTGCCACGCACACGATGGAAAACAATCCCTCTGGCCGAATCGCGGTGATCAGCCAATCCGTTTCGTGGCCACCCGCAAGAGAATCGTTACTCAGGTAAGTGGAGAGCGCGGGTTGCCCGTTCAGACGTACGCGCCCCGATTGGCGCGCCACCTTCATCTTCGGATTGTCCTTCTGCAGCGCCGTAATCAGATCCTGCGTCGCGTTCTCCAACGCTTTCGCCCCGTGGGGATTTCCTGGCACCTTCGTAATGCTCACAATGACTCCGTAAGCCAGCCCGCCGTGCCCATCGCCGCTTTCCATCACTCCGCCGCCCGGCGCAAAGGAGACATTCTCCTTCTCCCCATACTTTGTCCAGTTGTCCGGATATTTCACCTGGTAAGCACTCGTTTCATATTCGGCAAAACTTGCTGAGGGCGCCGGCGGAGGCCCAGCCGGTGCCGGCACGTAACCGCCTGCAGCAGGCGTCGAACGCTTGACCACCGGCAGCGCCATAACTTCGCGCTTAATCGCCTCGAACTCCGGCGAATCTTTCTTCCTTTTTGCCGGCAGCCCGCCGAGCTTCTCGATCTCCTCCTGCACGCGTGCGATGCGATGTTCCGGGTTCGGATGGTCGGAGAAAAATTCCGGCGGACTCTTCCCTTTGCTTTCCGCTTCAATCTTTTCGAAAAACTGCGCAAGTGCCCGCGGATCGTAGCCCGTATCGTAAAGCACCTGCGTACCCATGACGTCCGCCTGCGTCTCCGCCGAACGCGAATACCGGAGCAGCACGCCTCCGGCGCTGAATTTTCCCAGTTCCGTCAGCAGCGTCCCACCGGCATTTCCCCCCAAAATCGCTCCTAGGAGTCCCACGAAGCCTTGCGCTGCCTGCGCCTTGGTGGCCTCGGCCGTGCCGTGCCGCAACACAACGTGCGCCAGTTCGTGTGCCATCACTCCCGCAAGCTGCGCCTCATCGCCGCTAATCTCAATCGCGCCCCGGTTCACGAAAACATATCCGCCCGGCAGTGCGAACGCGTTGATCTCCTCGTCGTTCACGCAATGAAACTCCCACGGATAGCGCACGCCTTCCGTGGGCAGTTTCGCAATCAGCTTCCAGCCGAGATTCGTCAAATATGCGTCCACTTTCGGCACGTTGCAGGACTGCAACTGCCTCTCCGCGTCCACGGCGATCTGCTTTCCTAACTGGATGTCGTCTTGCGGAGAGTAAATGTCCCACCCTGGCTTGAACTGCGTCCGCTGCGCCCGCGCGCACGGTGCGATCAAAAAGCAAAGCGCAGCTGCAAAGACCGCTCCTCGCTTGCGCAGCCAAACTTCCCCGAGCAATGGGCCGTCTGGTCGATGGCTCCGCTGACGGTTTATCCAGCGCATAAAAAATCCGCTTCGTTCGTGACGCACTTGCATCA
The DNA here is from genome assembly GCA_963824515.1 of uncultured Acidobacteriota bacterium. GTDB lineage: Bacteria > Acidobacteriota > Terriglobia > Acidiferrales > UBA7541 > Acidiferrum. Next base: position 64,847 of record CAWGPN010000020.1, on the reverse strand, counting down.
GGCCCCTTCTTGCTTACTTTACACTTTCCCGTTGGCAAATGAAAAAACCCGGGATTTATTACTCCCGGGCTCTTTCAGCAATAAGTGAGTTGAGGTTGTAACTCGCTCAACGCGCCATTCGTGGGGTCGGTTCAGGCCCAATGGCCGTCGAAGGCGCTTCAACGCTCTTGCCGCTCCTCGCTTGCGCAGCCCGCGCAGCTAACACTGGTTCCGCCCGTCGCGCCGGCATCGCCAGGTTCTCGCCTTCACGAATAAAGCTCAAACCTTCCTGAACCTTGTTCCAGTCGATGCAGACGAGGTCTCCGAGGTGCACTTGCTCGGTCGCCAGCAGATTCGCCAGCGGGTAGACGACGTGCCGCTCGATGGCCCTCTTCAAGTGCCGTGCTCCGTAGCGTTGGTCAGTTCCTTCCTGCAGCAGAAATTCTCGTCCGGCGGGCGTTACACGGAACAAGAACTGCCCTTTCGCCGTCTCCAGAACTCTCTGTTGTACCTGACCAAGCTCGATGTCTAACACCTCTTCTAGCTGTTCGCGCCTTAGTGGATGAAAAACCACCACTTTGTCCAGCCGGTTCATGAACTCCGGCGAAAACTTCCTCCGGGCAGCTTCCACCGCCGTCCGCTCGACCTTTTCGTCCAATCCCGCGGCGGGCTTGTCCTTCGGCTGTACGAAGCCCATTCCGCCGTTCATCAGTTCCGTGATTTCTCCGCCGCCCAGGTTTGAAGTGAGGAAGATCACGGTCTGTGACAAATCCACGCGGCGGTTGTCGCCCAAAGTTAGAGTCGCTTTATCAAGCATCCCCAGCAGCAACTGCCACAAGGCGTCCGAGGCCTTTTCAATTTCATCGAATAGCAAAAAGCTAAGCTTTAGGTCATCCCGATGACTTGCTGCCAGGGCTTCTTGGGTGATCAGGGGATGTGTCTCCCGATGTCCCAAATATCCCGGTGGCGATCCAATCAATTTAGCAATCTCATGCGAGTGCTGGAACTCGGCGCAATCCACCTTGATCACCGCTCGCACGTCCCCGAACAGGATCTCCGCAGCCGCCTCAACGATGCGCGTTTTGCCCGAACCGGTCGGGCCAAGGAACAACAAATTCCCCACAGGCCGCCCCGGCGAGTTCAATCCGGCGCGGAAGACTTGATAGAGGTCTACGAGCGCCTGCACGCCTTCCACTTGCCCAACGATCTTGGCGCGCAATGCCCCTTCAAAATCACGGGTATCGGTGCTGCGGATAGTAGGATCCAGTTGTTGTCGGGCGGCGGTCTTCATAGCGTCGTTCCCTTCCGCGTTCAACCACCGAGACGCTCCAAGCGTCTCAGCCGTGCGCTTGAGGGAAATAGAGCATGAGAACTGCCAATCCGAGCGCCCCAGCCGGGCGCGGCAAACCAGTCCATACTCAACGACATACGAGTGTTGCAATTATGGAAACTGTCTCACGCCGTGAGACAGTGTTCCATCCCGATTCAAAGTGAGAGGACGAAACAGTTTGTGTCAAACCTCTTACGACAAAAAGGGGCGCATCCCGACTGGCGCATCCCCAAAAATGGCACTTTGACTTGCTAGGTTCGTTGGGCTATCGCTCCGCTTTTTTCCGCCCTTGCGGAGCCGCCGAAGGCGCCACTCCCGGCTGAGCCGCGCGTAGTTTCCTCTCTCCAACCACCGTTTCCGCCGGTGGATCGGCCACCTTGCCATCTTTTGCTTCCGCCGCAGCCGCGATCTGGCCGGGTTCCGTGGCCGGCGGGCTAACCAAGGCGCCTTCCCCCTCGCGCGCAAACGTCAGTTCTTTGTGCTGGCGGTCCCAATCGATGCGGACGAGGTCTCCGAGGTGAACTTGCTCGGTTGCCAACAGGTTCGCCAGCGGATAGACCACATAGCGTTCAATCGCCCTCTTCAGATGGCGCGCCCCGTATCGCTGGTCGGTTCCCTCCTGCAACAAGAAGTCTCTCCCGGCAGGCGTAACCCGGAACAGAAACTGCCCTTTCGCGGTCTCCAGTACGCGCTGCTGAACCTGCCCAAGCTCTATCTCAAGCACCTCTTCAAGTTGTTCGCGCTGCAGCGGGTGAAATACCACAACTTTGTCCAACCGGTTCATGAATTCCGGCGAAAACTTCCGCCGTGCCGCTTCCATGGCTGTCCGCTCGACCTTCTCGTCCAACCCAGTCGCTGGTTTGTCCTTCGGCTGCACGAATCCCATGCCGCCATTCATGAGCTCCGTGATTTCGCCTCCGCCCAGGTTGGATGTCAAAAAGATGACAGTCTGTGACAGATCGACACGCCGGTTGTCTCCCAAGGTCAGAGTCGCCTTGTCCAGCATCCCCAGGAGCAGTTGCCAAAGGGCATCCGAAGCTTTTTCAATTTCGTCGAATAGCAAAAAGCTCAGCTTCAACTTCTCTGTATGACTCTTCGCCAGTTCTTCTTGTGTGATCAGCGGGTGCGTTTCCCTGTGTCCCAGATAGCCCGGAGGCGATCCAATCAATTTAGCAATCTCATGGGAGTGCTGAAACTCCGCGCAATCCACCTTGATTACCGCGCGTGCATCTCCGAAGAGAATCTCGGCGGCCGCTTCCACGATGCGCGTCTTGCCGGAACCCGTCGGTCCCAAAAGCAGCAGATTCCCCACCGGTCGTCCCGGCGAGTTCAATCCGGCGCAGAATACTTGATACAAATCCACGAGCGCCTGCACGCCCTCCGCTTGCCCGACTATCTTCGAGCGCAACGCTGTCTGAAATTCAATCGTCGTGTTGCTGCGAAGGTTTGGATCGAGTGGTGCTGGTTGGGAGCTCATGGTCTCCTCCTAGCGCCCCTGCATCCGCAGGGTCGCATTACTGAAGCGCCCGCGCTTCCGGTCAAACTGGTTAAGTTTCACCTGAAGTGTGGACTGCAAGAGCCGCAATTGTACGAGCAACTCTCGCGCCACCGTGGGCGTTTCAGAAATCCGGAGAAGCGGCGGAAACACGTCCGCCAAATCGAGGTTCAGCGCTCGCAAGTCGGCAACGAGCTTTTGGATCGCCGGGGAGCTTGCATCGGCAAGATCCGGCCGGTTGTGCATCTGTTCACGCAAAGCCTGCCAGTTCAGCTCTACGAATGGATGTTTCTTGGAAACCTCGCGCACCACTTCATCGGTGATCCGCGCGCGTTCCCCGAGTCGCGCAAGGTGCAATTGCCGCACTTTTCCGCCTCGGCGCACGTTGTGCACCAAATAATACGAATTACCTTTGCGGCGAACAAAAGCCATGACCTCACCTCGAGCCACTTATTCTGGCTGTAGTGTACCTGCGTTCCACTACAGCGTCAATGAACTACGCGTACTAGCCCGAAAGATTGCATCCGCTCCGCAGCGCCCCGATGCGATCTCTGACGCGTGCTTCGGTGCCTAGGTTGATGCGTACAACGTAGCGAATTTGCTGCAAATTCTTTCATTAGTTCTTCCGCTTTGTTTCATCGATTCCATGTATCCTCGACCTTTCCTCCAATTCTTCAGCTCCTTCTCCACCTGTCTAATTAGATGCCCAGCGCCGGATTCCGATTGTTATTTCCGCGCCTGCCGAAGCTCACTCTATCTAACACCGCCGCGCGGATTTTCTCTCTTGTTGCTCTTCTCAGTTGATTCTACGATGTCTGCTGTTCGCGAGCGGAGAGGTCATCCAAGGTCTTCGCCCGTAGAATTCGCGCATGGAGTTGATTCGCTGTGTCCTTTGATCCCGTGTACAAGCTCGTGAAACAAATTCCCCGCGGCCGGGTTCTAACCTACGGAGGCCTTGCTAAAGCTTTGCACCTTCGCGGCGGCGCCCGCACCGCAGGCCGCGCCATGGGCGCCACTCCTCGCGGCAAAGGCATCCCCTGGCATCGCGTCCTCGGCGCCAACGGCAAAATCCTCATCCGCGAGCCTTACGCCTCTCTGCAGAAAAAACTTCTTGAAAGCGAAGGAGTGCCAATCGTCGAGTTTCGCGTCAATCTTAAGAAGCATCTCTGGATTCCTCTGCGCAAAAAAGCTTCTGTCTCCAGGAAGCCCCGACGTTCGGAGGCCAAATAAGGAGCGGAACGCCATCGAGCGTGCCCTGCGCGCCGCACCTGGGACTCAAAAGCCACACAGTTCCCGCCGAGCGCCCTCAGGGAACAGTAGAATCTTTGCTAACGAATTTCCCTGCCTTAAAAACGGCTTTTACGTTTTCGCGAAAAAGATACCAGAGTAATGCACCCGCAATCGCGACACCTATTCCACCCATAACAAAATGCCCCATGAAAATGTTGATCACATCTCCCAAAACTTGCGTCGCAATTAGAACGACAGCCAGCCACCAACCCCAGACCCGCCGTTTGAACCAACCCACCGCGGCAATCGCCAGCGTGAGCCCGAGCAGCAGAAACGGAATCCCCACCGCTCTTCCCAACGGCACCAGCTTCGTGTAAGCGCGCGGATTCAGCATCCACACAAGGTTAAAAGTTGTCCCCGGCCACACCAAGGTCGCCCCGGCCAGAAACGCCATAACCATCCCAAACAGCAGAAAAATGCCGATGGCGGTTAGGCCGCGTGAAGACATAGTGGATTGGTGACCAGCAACCCAATCATTGCTCTGGAGTGCTGCGATCTGGCGCGATGGCCGCAGCCATGCGAAATACTGCAGAGAGCACTTCCAGGACGATGCGGCAGTAAAGAATCCAGAAGAAGTATCCCACCACTGCCGCAAGCAGGGCGAGTAGCCCTTGCACGGGGGCCTGTTGAAATGCGACCACAACCCAGGCAACGGCGGCAACAAGTCCCACGAGAAGATGCAACGCATAAAGAAATTTCAGCATTTTCGGCGTAGCATACATGCGAAACGAAAAATCCATCAAGCCTTCCCACATCCCCTTTGCTTCGGGCATTCGTACCTCCTAATAAGAAGCTAACTCTCACCTGGATATGTACAGGACAAGTGGCGCACAGTAAGCGCACCACAAGCGGTTCCGACAGAGACAGCTACGGAATCTCAAAATGGAAGACTGCAAGAATAAGATTGGTTCTGCGATTCAACAGCACGATGTGCCCTCCAATCAGCACGTTTGCACAGTCCGGAGGGGGCGGAGGAAGCCGCCGCCTGAGTTCTTCGGGGCAAGGTTGAATGCGCTTCTGTAGCCCCGGCGGAAGTGTGCCGCGAACTTCTAGTTGTCTTTCCAAACCAGGGGGAAGCCTGTCCTTTCTGGCAAGTCCGGGAGGAAGATGGTTCTCGTGGCGGTTGTACCATTCGCGTATGGCTACACGATCCTGATCTTTGTAATAGTGGTCACCCTGATCTTCGTCTTCCTGTTTTTTGTGGCCTTTTCCGTGTCCGTGACCTTGCGCCATGGCGAAATTGCCGGTTAGCAAACAAGCTCCCACCGCGCACGCGCTAATCCACTTAGTTAATTTCATTGTCCCCTCCGGACGCCGGCTGGTCATTCCTAGACTAGCCGGAAATCTGCAGCGCAACAATGCGGAACGAATCGGCTGTCTCTTCCTATTCAACATTGTGGAGAAAGCCAGCACATGCGTTATTCTAGGGGGTCTCTCAACGTCGAACTTATGTGCCCTGCGAGCCCCATGGCGAACTCTATCCTACAAGTGGAAAATCTGGTCAAGCGCTACGGCAACGTTGAAGCTGTCCGCGGCGTTAGTTTTTCCGTCGAAGCAGGCGAAGTCTTCGGCCTGCTCGGCCCAAACGGCGCGGGGAAGACCTCAACGGTCGAGATTCTCGAGGGGCTGCGCAACTTGGACAGCGGCCGCGTTTCCGTCTGCGGGCTCGACCCGCAGCGCGATTCGCAGGCGTTAAAACACGAAATCGGCGCCGCCCTGCAATCCACCTCCCTTCCCGATAAACTGCGCGTGATGGAAGCTCTTCGGCTTTTCGCCAGTTTTTACAAACGCCGCCGCGATCCTGAGGAACTGCTCAAGCGTTTTGGCCTCGAAGAAAAGCGCAACACGTTTTACAGCCAACTTTCCGGCGGCCAGAAGCAGCGTCTCGCTCTCGCCATGGCGTTGGTCAACGATCCTAAGGTTCTTTTCTTCGATGAGCCGACGGCCGGCCTCGATCCTCAGGTCCGCCGCGAAATCTACGACATTATTGAAGAGCTCAAGCGCGAAAAGAAAACCATCGTCCTTACGACTCACTACATCGAGGAGGCGGAGCGCCTTTGCGATCGCGTGGCCATTGTCGATCACGGCAAAGTCGTCGCCCTCGGAACGCCGCGCGAGCTGAAATCCCGCACCGGCAGCTCCACCCGTATCGAAGTCCGCCTCTCGAAACCGGAATCCGACGGCGCGCTGAAAACCCTGGAAGGCGTGGCCGACGCGCGCGAAGTTGACGGCACTTATGTCATTCATTCCAACCGTCCTCCAAAGACCATCGTGGACCTAGTAAAGCACCTCGAATTGGAAGGAAATGAACTCGTCAGCCTCGAGATCGCTTCTCCTTCTCTCGAAGACGTATTCATTGAGATGACCGGAAGGAGGCTGCGCGATTGACAAACTTCGCCACACTCACTCGCATGCGCATTCAGCTCACGCTGCGCAATAAAATGTTTCTGTTTTTCAGCGTAGTCATGCCGTTCGGATTTTTCTTCCTCTTTGCTGGTATCTTCGCGAAAGGACAGCCCGCCGCCGTCCGGTATTTTTTAGGCCCGGTCATCGCTCTTACCGTCATGGGTAGCTTCTGGGGCCTCAGCGCCGCTCTTGTGATGTTTCGCGAACAAGGCATCCTTCGCCGCTTCCACGTGACCCCAGTTAGTGCAAGCGACATGCTCGCTTCCAGCATCGTTGCCAACTACGTGCTGGTCTTTCCCACCGTCTTTCTCATCTTCTTTCTCGCTCGCACCGTTTTTCACGTGACGCAGTTCGGCGACATCCTCGCCTCATTTATTTTGATCAGCATCGGGGCCATATCTTTCTCTTCCATGGGCCTGGTCGTAGCCAGCGTCACGAACACCATGCAGGAGACCCAGGTCATCAATCAGCTGATCTGGCTCCCTTTGATTTTCCTCTCCGGCGCCACTTTTCCGTTGGCCTTCCTGCCTCACTCCGTTCAAAGATTTTCTTTGTTCTTGCCGGCCACCTATCTAGTCGAAGGGTTGCAGGATTCCATTTTCAACTCCGTGCCTATCTGGAAGCTCGGCGTGCAAGTCGGCTCTCTTGCCTTTTGGGCCATCCTCACGTTCTTTCTATCGACGCAGCTTTTTCGCTGGGAGCCAGAGGTCAAAGTACCGCGCCGCGCCAAGCTCTTGGTTGTCGCCACGGCGATACCTTTTCTGCTGCTCGGGTTTTGGGAAAATAAGTACGGGGACATCCCCGCGCAAGCTCAATCGGCTTTCGATTCCATCAGCCGACCCGCGAACTCCGCACCTCCGCGCGATTTGCCGAAATAGTCTGCACGAGCGGTCCGTCGCCTCTTTCCCGCTGGCGGCGAATCGCGCCAATTTGGATTTTGTATTGGCGTCATCCTTCCATACACTTCATTGACGCTCGCTTCGGCCTGCCGTATTCTGAAAATTCAAGCCCCACTGCGAGTGGCGCCACAAAAGGACAACATCATGCCCATTCAAAAAACGGAAAAGATCTGGCACAACGGAAAATGGATTAACTGGGAAGACGCCACCATTCACGTTCTTTCTCACGTGGTGAGCTATGGCTCCGCCGTCTTCGAGGGCATCCGTTGCTACGAAACCAAGCAAGGCTCCGCCATTTTCCGGCTCCGCGAGCATATGCAGCGGCTGATCAACTCCGCGAAGATTTATCGCATGGAGCTGCCTTTCTCGCTCGACGATTTTTGCAACGCCGCCACCGAGCTTGTCCGCATCAACAAAATGAATTCCTGTTACGTCAAGCCCATCGTGCTCCGCGGTTACGGCGAAGTCGGCGTCAATCCCCTGCATTCGCCGATCGAAGCCTACATGGCTTGCTGGTCTTGGGGCGCGTATCTCGGCCCCGAAGCCCTCACCAAAGGTGTCGACGTCGGCGTCAGCTCGTGGACCCGCATCGCTCCCAACACTTTGCCCGCCATGTCCAAGGCCGCCGCGAATTACATGAACTCGCAGCTCATCAATATGGAAGCGAAGCTGAACGGTTTCGTGGAAGGCATCGCCCTGGACTCCTCCGGCCATATCAGCGAAGGCTCCGGCGAGAACCTCTTCATCGTGCACGGCGGTACGCTCTACACACCCGCGCTGGCCACGAGCATTCTGCCCGGCATTACGCGCGACACGATCGTCACCCTTGCCGGAGAGCTGAACATTCCCGTCAAGGAACAAGTTATCCCCCGCGAGATGCTCTATGTCGCCGATGAATTATTCTTCGTCGGCACGGCCGTCGAGGTCACGCCCATCCGTTCTGTCGATCATATTCAGGTCGGCAAGGGCATGGCTGGCCCGATTACGCGCCAGCTCCAGGACGAGTTCTTCGCCATCACCAGCGGCAGCAAGCCCGATCGTCACAACTGGTTTACTCCCGTGAACGCACCGGTGGCTGCCGTCTCTCGCTGACAGAGACCGTAGTCCTCGGCAGCCGCACAACTTACCAGGCATGTGGGATTGGTTATCCCGGAGGGGTCGGCTTGGATAAGACCCCTACTGCGAGGGTTGATCCTTGTCCCTGCTAAAGTACGTAACGCGGCCGGCGGGTGCCCAATGATTTGCTTTGTCCATCCGGAAGAGAAAATAGTCGCCTGCTGTCGAAACCTGACTCATGTAGGAAAATAGCAACACATAAACGACCGCCTCAGTTTTCTTCTGATTGAAACCGACTCGCGAGAGAAAAATCGTCAGGTCAGGAGATTCCCAGTCCTTCGATGGCTCGTCGCCAGGACCTACCAATTTGTGCTTCCACGGAGTAGAAATCGGGTCGTGTAGACGGGCGCTGGCAGCATTAATTCTCACAAAATCCGACCAGGTAGAGTTCTCCATTTCCCCCCATTCCTCTTTCAGCAGCTCTTTGATGGTCTCTGCGGTGTCAGGCTTCGCCCACAAGAACGTACAACCGTTCATAAGGGGGGCGGGATAAGCATCTTCGCCGCATTTGCTGTTCAGTGTTACTTTGAAAATGGTGACATGCGGGTCTTTTTTGGGTATGTGGTCCATCAAGCTAAAAACTGCCTCGTACACTTTGTATTCCTCGGGAGCAGCTTCGGGCTGATTTTGTGACCGGGCTGACGGGGAACCTGCACCCAGCACAACCAACAAAAGGGGTATGAGATAAAAGGTTTGGCGCTTCATCTGAGCGTGACCTCTTGGCGGAGCGAATAGATAACTGATTATAGCACTCTACTCCTACTGAATGCCGTTTCCGGAAACCTGCCCACTACCTAGCCTCCGAAGCACTGGCGTTTCGCTTTGCGTTCCGGCTAGAATCCATTCCGGTCGCCGCGGACACGCTTCATTCCCCGGCCGGGAGGCTTTTTGATGTACAACTTTGCGCAAAAGCTTACGGCAGAGTTCCTCGGCACGTTTGCTTTGATCTTCTTCGGCGCTGGCGCCGTCTGCGTGGACTGGTATCCGCACTCCTCGAGCGCGCTCGGGCTTCTCGGCATTGCTCTGGTCTACGGCCTCACCATGGCCATTATGGTTTCCGCTCTCGGCCACATTTCAGGCGGCCATTTCAACCCGGCTATCACCATCGGATTCTGGGTCACCAAGCGCCTGAACACCGTCGATACCGTCGCCTACTGGGCCGTCCAGCTCGCTGGAGCGATTGCGGCGGCGTTTTTGCTCAAAGCCGTAATCCCAGACGACACCTGGCGCGCCGTTGCCCTCGGTACGCCCATGTTCGCCCACGACTTCACTCGTCTCTCCGCCATGATCCTGGAAGGCGTAACCACCTTCTTCCTCGTGCTCACCGTGTTTGCCACGACCGTCGATGAACGCTCCGTTGCGTTCCGCCCCGTAGCTGGCTTCGCCATTGGTCTTAGCCTCGGTCTCGGCAGCCTCATTGCAGGTCCTTTCACCGGCGGAGCGCTCAATCCCGCCCGGTCTTTCGGTCCCGCACTCGCCTCTTCGCATTGGCAGAATCACGGGATTTACTGGGTCGGCCCGCTCGCCGGCGGATTCCTCGCGGGATTCCTCTACGACTCTTTGTTTCTGAAAAAGGCCTGAGCTGCCACCCAAATCCGCACACCCAAAACTGTCCTTTCGTTCAGGTGACTACCGCGCAACCGGCCCAGGCAGCCTGCTTGCCCGCCCAACCTTCGGGTGCTAACGTCGCAGTTTAGTCGGACACTCGCGGAGCTCACACCAACATGGCCCTGAGCATTGACGATCTTCTCCGGCGCGCGGTCGAAAACAAAGCATCCGACTTGCATTTGAAGGTCGGCAATCATCCCTATCTGCGCGTCGACGGTGTGCTCAACCCCGTCACCGATGTCCCCCGAATCACGCCCGAAGAAATGCTCTCCATGGCGTTCAGCATGATGACCAACCGCCAGAAGCAAAAGTTCAAGGAAACCGCCGAACTCGACATGGCTTACGGCGTTGCCGGCCTTGGCCGCTTCCGCGTGAACGTTTTCCAGCAGCGCGGCAACGTCGGCATGGTTCTTCGCGTCATCCCCACCAAGATTCGCACCATCGAGGAATTGAATCTGCCCCGCGTCATCGAGCACATTTGCGAAGAGCAGCGCGGGTTGGTTCTCGTTACCGGAACCACCGGTTCCGGCAAATCCACAACGCTCGCCGCGATGATTGACCGCATCAACGCCAAGCGCTCCGATCACGTCATCACCATCGAAGACCCGATCGAGTTTCTGCATCGCGACAAGAAAAGCTTCATCAATCAGCGCGAAGTCGAAGTCGACACGGCGAACTTTTCGACCGCTTTGCGCGCCGCACTGCGTCAGGATCCCGACGTGATTCTGGTCGGCGAAATGCGCGACCTCGAAACCATTTCCACGGCGCTCCTGGCCGCCGAAACCGGCCACATGGTTTTCTCGACGTTGCACACTCTCGACGCCACGGAAACGATTCAGCGCATCATCGCGGTCTTCCCGCCGCCGGAGCAGAAGCAAATTCGCTTGCAACTTGCCGCCACGCTCAAAGCCGTCGTCTCGCAGCGCCTGGTGCGCCGCGCCGACGACAAAGGCCGCGTGCCCGCCGTCGAAGTCATGATCGCCACCGGCTACATCCGCGACTGCATCATCAATCCGGACAAGACGCGCCTGATTCACGACGCCATTGCTGCCGGCACCAGCCAATACGGCATGCAGACTTTCGACCAGTCGCTCTTCGATCTCTACACGAAGCAGCTCATCTCCCTGGAAGAAGCGCTGCTCCGCGCGTCTAACCCGGACGAATTCAAGCTCCGCATCCAGGGTATCCGCTCCGCCTCCGACGCCGCCCGCGAAGAAATGGAACGCCAAATGGCCGACTTCGAGCGCTTCGCCCGCAAGTAGCCTCCGCTTCGCTCACTGACTTTGATATTCTTTTAGTTGGTTACTGTATGAGAATTTCTTGCCTTCTTGTGACTGCGCTAGTGAGCATTGCGACGCTGCGGCTGGCATCGCCTAGGGAAGCCAGCATTCGGCAAATTGACTTCAAGAATTTTACGTATGCTTGGGACAGGAAAATGGAAGGCGGTCCCGCAGTCGAGTACACGAAAGCAGCCTCATGTCCGTACATCTGGCTGTATCCTCTTCCCCGACAGCATATACGCGTAGTCGAAGGCATCCATCATTTCTACGAGCCAAACGAGGATCCGCTCGTGCGCTGGCACGATCCGCTAGTAAGTGTCGGTGCGGTGACCTACGGCGACCTGGGTTCCGATAGTACTGAAGAAGCGGCGGTGCAACTCAACTACAGCACGGGAGGCACCTACAATTGGGATTTCCTGTACATTTACACGCTCTCTGGCGGCCAAACAAAACTTCTCGCTCTCCTCGGAAGCGGTTCAAGAGGTGACGGCGGACTCGGGCGGGTGGCGATTTCGGACGGTATCTTGGCCCTGGATTTTAACGACCCTGATCGACGAAACGGAGACTGCTGTTCAAACGGGTACGTCCGAGTACGATTCCGCTGGCAAAAGGACCACTTTGTTGAAGAGGGCCCTCGCGAACGTGGGGACTGGAACGTGTGAAAAAATTGAAGAGCGCCTTTTGCGGGAGTAGAAAAATGTCCAGGTGGTCGGGGAAACTTGCTCATATCGTTTCTAATCGAGATTTTTTCGAAACCGAGATCGGCGCTTTCCTGAAATCTTAATTTCTTCACACGTTCCTGGCCGCCAAATCAACGATAACCACGCGCGCGATCAAGCAACTATTGCCTCCATTTCTTTACTTCGCTAGTTAGTTGCATCTATGCTTGCCCCATGTTCGGGAAGCCACGACAAGTTGAGACGGAAGCGGAGTTGTACGATGCCGCAGTGCGTGCGCTGATGCGGCGGGCGTATTCCGTCTACGAAATGAAGCAAATGCTGGGCCGCCGGACCGAAGATGACGAGCTCCTAAAAGCGGTAATGGACCGGCTGAAACGCTCCAAGATGATTGACGACGAGCGCTTCGCCAAACAGTTCGTCCGACAGCGCACCGAAATTCGCCGCCAAGGCAAGTTCCGCATTGCGCGCGACCTGCGCGCCCGCGGCGTCCCTGACCGCCACATTGAATCGGCGCTCGAAGAATCCGCAAAGGAGAACGACGAGGCCACGATCGTGCGCCAGCGCCTCGAGCGCAAGCTCCGCTCCTTTCGCGGCGAAATTGACGACAACAAAATGGCCTCTATGTACCGGAGCTTGTTGCGAGCGGGCTTTTCAACGGACATAGTTCGCCGGGAACTAGAGGCTCTCACGCGCGAGGAGATTCCTGAGGCCGAATCGCAGCCGGACGAATAGCTCGTAGCGCCCGATCAAAACCGGCGGGGATCTTCGCGATTTTGGCAGAATACGATGGTGTTTCCACTTTAGATTGATCTGTTATAGTGCAACGCTGAGATTGTTCTGCACGGCGGAGGCGCAAAACAATTTGAAACGCTGGATTCTCGCACTCTTCGTCTTACTGGGGCTCTTGGCGATTACCTACGCCGCGGCCGTCATCCGGCATGGCTTCAGCGCCGCGGATCAGCCGTCTGCGTTGGAGCGCGTCGTGGCGCGAGCCGTTCGGAATATTGGCATCCCGCGGCGCGCTCGATATGAAAAAAATCCTCTCCCGGTCTCTCCAGCTATTCTTGCCGAAGCTCGCCAGCGCTTCGAAGACCGCTGCTCCAACTGCCACGGCGACAACGGAAACGGGCAATCCAACATCGGCCAAAATCTCTATCCCAAAGCGCCCGACCTCCGCTTGCCCGCCACGCAAAATCTCACCGACGGCGAAATCCACTACATCATTAAAAATGGAGTTCGGCTTACCGGCATGCCCGCCTGGGGAAATCCACATATCGTCCAGGACGACAACGACGCCTGGAAGCTGGTCCTCTTCGTTCGCAGCATCGCTGCCCTGACCCCGCAGGAGCACTCGCAGCAAAACGCGATTTTGGCCTCGGCGCACTACGTCGGTTCGGGAGCCTGCCAGAAATGCCACGCGCAAATCTACGAGCGTTGGAAGAAAACCCCCATGGCCAACGTCGTCCGCGATCCGCGCGAGCATCCCGAAGCGATTATCCCCGACCTCGCCACAAATAACGTAAGCAAAAAATTCACCAAGGAAGATGTCGCGTTTGTCTATGGCAGCATCTGGAAGCAGCGCTACTTCACAAAAATCGGCGACGATTATTTTCCCGAGCCCGCGCAGTGGGAGGTGGGCAAACGCGTTTGGCGCCCGTATTTCGTTCGCCAAGGGAGCGGATTGGTGGGAACCCTTTTATCCCCCCGATAACCTGAAGCGTCCCACCGGACCGACCTGCGACGGTTGCCACTCCGTGGACTACAACATCCATACCAAACAGGTCGCCGAGTGGAACGTCGGCTGCGAAGCGTTGCCACGGCCCGGGCAGCGAGCACGTCGCCCATCCCACGCGCGGCAACATCTTGAATCCCTCACGCATGGATTACGTCACCGCCAACGACACCTGCATCCAGTGTCATTCACAAGGCCGCCCGCTCACCAATCCCATCGAGGGCCATTACTACGATTGGCCGGTCGGCTATCATGTCGGGCTCGATCTCCGCGATTACTGGAAGCTCGAAGACCACAATCTCGGCGAACTCTCCTTCACCCACTTCCCGGACGGCACCGCCCACAAAAATCGCATGCAAGGCAACGATTTCGTGCAAAGCGTGATGTACCGCCGCGGCGTTACCTGCTTCGATTGTCATGACGTCCACGGCACGGATAACTACGCACAGCTGCGCAAACCGCTCGATAAAATTTGTCTGGACTGCCACGGCACCCGGCTCGCGCAACGGCCCGCGCAACTCCACTCTCGAGGAGCATACGCATCACAAAGCGGGCTCCGCAGGCAGCCAGTGCGTCGCTTGCCACATGCCCAAGATCGAAGTCGACCATTCCCGGCGTCTTCGTAAGCGCACACACCTTCAAATTCATTTCTCCCTCCATGACCGACAAATACAAAATCCCCAACCCCTGCACTTCCTGCCACACCGATAAAACCACGGCTTGGGCCGCGGAAGTTCTCCGCCACTGGCCCGAGCGCTCTCCTTGGCGGATGTAATTCAGCAACTCGGGCCTGCAAGCCAAAATCGCGCATAGAACCCCGGCGCGGCAGCTGAACTTTTTCGATAGCTCACGTGCGGCTCCCGCGTCATCTACTTTCCTTCTTGCTATGCTAGGATTCCTCGACGCGCGACCCACGCATTTTCCCATGCCGCTCGAGCGTAAGATTTCGACGGTACGGAAACCCGGAGATCCATGACCCACCAGGTGGATGTGCTCATTATGGGAGGCGGAGCCACCGGCCAACTCGCGGCCGCCTATCTCCACATACGCTTTCCGGAACGGAAAGTGGCCGTCGTCGAAGGCCCGCACAAAAATCGCCCCATCGTCGGCGAATCGCTCGTTGAGGTCAGCGTCGATTTTCTCCTCGAACTCGGGCTTGGCCCTTATCTCGTCGAAAATCATTTTCCCGAAATATGGCCTGACCTACTACTTCAAAACTGACATCGACAACCCCGCCGATCGCACCTATGTGGTCGACGAAATTCCCACCGCCCCCCCGATACTCTCTTTCCAGATCAATCGCTTCACACTCGACGCCGAAGTACGAAGACGCAATGCGGACAACGGGGTCGTGTTGATCGCAGGCACGGTATTGGGAGTGGAAATCCGCAGCAACGCCGCGGGCAGCGATGGGCGGCACGCGGTGACTGTGCAGGATGCCGCGGGAGAAAAACACACACTGAGCGCGCGCTGGCTCATCGATGCCACCGGCCGCAATCGCTTCCTCGCCAAACAGCTCCAGCTTCACGAAAAGGTTAAGGAACAAAAAGACGTTTTCTGGTTTCGCCTGTCAAATTTCAATCCCGAAATCCTAGGCCAAATCCATGCCTTAAAAAAAGAGCATCGCAACTACATTCCGTACTTCGCCACCCATCATTTCTTCGGCAAAGGCAATTGGATTTGGTACATCCCCATGCGCTCGCCGGATAACGCCCCGCTCGTGAGCATCGGCATCACATACCGGAAAGACGTCTATCCACACGGCGAAATTCACAACATGGAGCAATTCCTCGAACACGTCGAACGCGAACACCCCATGCTTGTCGAACTGGTACGCAGCGGCACCGTAGTCGACACGAATTTCTACGGCTCCTACATGTGGGAATGCCGCCAGCGCTATTCCGCCGAAGGCTGGTACATCATCGGCGATGCCAGCGATACAGTCGATCCGCTCTACAGCGTCGGCCTGGCCTTATCAGCCATACAGATCCGCCAGGTCGCGGCGATCATCCAGATGGAATTGAACGGCATCGACGCCAGCGAATTCACAAAGGATCTCGACACCGCGATGGCTGCGTTTCAGCGCAGCGTGACGCGCGACACCACGCGCCTCTACGCGTGCATGGAGGATCCTTATCGTTGCCACCTGCAAATCCATCTTGTGGTGACCAAGCTCTTTCATCTCGGGCTTCCACTGTTGCTGAACGATTATTTGTGGGATCCGGTGGGCGTGAAACTCATCAACTGGTTCGCCAGCCTCGATACTCTCGAAGCGGACTCCATGCGCATGCAAGATCTGATTCGCGAAGTCGCCGCCAATCCGAAAAATCGCGCTTTGCCAAATTTCATCAAGGTGCAGTCCGGCGCATCGATGAACTTCGGCTACTACGAGCACCATCGCGAGCAGGACATACCCGCGTGCCTGTCTCGTTTGTCATTCCACCTAGCGCGTTTGCGGCTCGCTCTTCTTCGAAAGCTAGGCTGGCGCGGATGGACTAGCTTCCGCCAGCAGCGCGATCTGCTGCGAGATTTGTTGCGTGCGCTGTTGCTCACGCCCTTCCGCGGCAGCAAATTGCGCCAAAACTGGCTAGTGAGGCTGAGATTCGCTTCCCGTGAAACACCGATGTCGCGAAATCTCAGAAGCTCCGGCCAGAACGAGGTCCTTCAAGGACGGCGTCAGAAGCAATAATTACGGAGGTGACTTGAATTCTTGATCACTCACAAGTTCTCGCGAGCAGGTTGATCAAGAAGCCTGAACTCCCATGCATGCGGCGCTCTTCGGCAAAACGAGCGATGTGGTTCTTCGAACTTGATCCTGATCCAGCTTGTTTTATGGCTTGCTCTTCTTTTGCCGCTGCTTTTCCGCTTCTTCAATCGCTTTACGGAATTGAGCCACAGCGGGAACGTCTGGCGAATGTAATGCATTCTTCGCTTCGTAGCGCCAAAGAAGCGGCTGATTGAGCGGATTCCCTTGTCCACCCTCGTAGACCGTAAAGGTGTCTTCCGTGGGTCCGATCTCTGTTTGCTGCCCAGGAGATGTATTTCCCGAATCCACTTGAGGGATATCCGGCGGATGGCCCTGTTGCGCGCCGATGTGAATGCCCGTATCGTTTGGCTGCACAACGATGGGACGATCGTTCGTAGGCACGCCGCCAATCGTCTTCTGTACGATTTTTCCGTTGCCTTTGCGGACGGTGATGACTAGGTCGGCCGCCGCCACGGTCTGGGCAAGCCTCAGCCGTCCCCAATTCATAATGGCTTTCTCGACGTCGTCCTGCGCAGTCGTATTAGCTAGCGGGGCGTTCACGAGAATTCCAGCGTTCGGGTCTATGAGCACGATTGCGGTGCGAGCGTGCAGGATGGCAGGCGGCAGAGGCGGCTTTTTCTTGCTTGCGGCAGCGGTAAGGAAAGTGAAGAGAAAGACGAGGGCCAGAAGCGCACGCATGCAGTTCGGCATTGCAGCCTCCACGCGGCAAACACAGCGGCCATTATAGCCCGCTGCAGCAAAGACGCGCGAGGCTTTGGGACGGTAACACTCGGTACATGGCTAGTGCCATCGCGAGGACTACTCGCGCATGGCGCACCTTGCACGAATTACCAGTCGCGAGTTACGCGCGACCTCGCGCAGCTTGATCCCGCGAGCTTCGTAGTTCAGATTAAAAACTTGGACAGCGAAATTCCGGCTCGGCTGTTAGTCCCTTGTGCACACCCTTCTTCCCGTCTCCGGAATTGTGTGCGCATGCTCTCCCGCTGGACATCCGGCATCGCGATCGGCGCGAGCCTGCTCGTCGGCTCGTTTTTGCTCGTCCGCATGTCGTAGATCGTCGGCATGCCTTTGGTTGTCGGCGTTTGCCTGATTGTCGGCATGTTTTTGATCGTCGGCACGCCTTTGATTCTCCGTATTTCTTTGCTCATCCGCATGCCTTTGATCGTCCGCGCGGCGCTGGTCCGCAGCCTGGCCCGGATCTCCGGCCTGGCCCGTAGCTCCGGGCTGTCCCTGCGGTCCAGCTGGACCTGGCGCCGCGGTGCAGCCGGCGATGGCAAGCGCAAGTGAGAACGCACCTGCAACTAAAAATGTCTTCATTTTCATTTCATTTTTCCTTCGTGGTGCCGTTCAGGTGCAAACGCGGCCACTCTCGACTATTCCTTGCAGCTATGATGGTAGCCATGGAGGTATGCCGGATGCTGTCACTATTCGCACACTGCTGAATCGCTTCTGGGCCAGGCAATCTTGCCCGTGCGTTCTTGGCAGTCTCGCCAAATCTAGTCTTGGCGCTGGCTCGGAGCAGATTGCGCGAGCCAATTGCGGGCGTATCTGCGCTCTGCGATAATCGTGTGATTCGAATGGCGAGAAGATTGGGGCAGACGTGACGAGCGACGATTCCAGCAAGAAGTCATGCCCGGTAAGGGCATACGAATCATGCCCGGTAAGGGCATACGAATCATGCCCGGTAAGGGCATACGCAATCATGCCCGGTAAGGGCATACGAATCATGCCCGGTAAGGGCATACGAATCATGCCCGGTAAGGGCATACGAATGATGACCGGAAACGAGATACGCGAAAAGTTTCTGCAATTTTTCGAGAGTAAAGGGCATCGACGCGTGCGCAGCTCTTCGCTCGTTCCCCATGGCGATCCCACGCTGCTGTTCACGAATGCAGGCATGAACCAATTCAAGGACGTCTTCCTCGGCCTCGAAAAGCGCGAGTACAACAAAGCCACCACCGCCCAAAAATGCGTCCGCGCCGGCGGCAAGCATAACGACCTGGAAAATGTCGGCTTCACGAAGCGCCACCACACGTTTTTCGAGATGATGGGCAATTTTTCTTTCGGCGATTATTTCAAGGAAAAAGCCATCCCGTATGCATGGGAGCTGGTCACTTCGCCCGAGTGGTATGGCATCGCCAAAGACAAGCTGTACGTAACAGTCTTCGGCGGCGCGGAAGTCGCTCCGGGGACAACGCTTGGCATCGATGAAGAGGCGCGAAAGATTTGGCTGCAGCAGCAAGTTCCGGCGGAGCGGGTCGTGCCGGTTCCGGGGCTGAAAGACAATTTCTGGGCGATGGGCGACACTGGCCCGTGCGGTCCTTGTAGCGAAATTTTCTATGACATGGGCGTCGAGGCCTCCGAAGAAGGTCACGCCGATTGCAAATTCCCCTGCGATTGCGGGCGGTATGTGGAGATTTGGAATTTGGTGTTCATGCAGTTCAACCGCGATGCCGCCGGCAAGCTAACTCCCCTGCCCAAGCCCTGCGTGGACACCGGCATGGGCCTCGAACGCACCGCCGCCGTCCTTCAAGGCGTCGTCTCCAACTACGACACCGACCTCTTCGTCCCACTAATGAAGCGCGCCGCCGAACTCTGCGGCGTCGATTTCAGTCGCGAAGAGGCGCTTGAAGAAGGCAAGGGTGGTGCTGCTTCCCTGAGAGTAATCGCCGATCATGCCAGAGCCACAGCCTTTCTCATCGCCGATGGTGTTCTCCCATCTAACGAGGGTCGAGGATATGTCTTGCGAAAGATCATGCGGCGCGCCATCCGACACGGTCGGCTCCTGGGACAGGAAGGAACCTTTTTGGAGGGAATGGTTGCGGCCGTCGTCGAGCTCATGGGAACTGCATATCCAGAACTCCCTGAAGTGCGTCAACGCCTACTGAAAGCTGTTGCAACAGAGGAGACCAGCTTTGCGAGGACCTTAGCGCTGGCTCTTTCCAAGCTGGACGATCTCATTGAGCGCGCAAAACAGGGCCTCGATTCAACTCCCGATGACGCAATCAGCATTAATGTCGGGGGTGCCTCAAAAGAACAAGTCGACTACATCAGACGCCGTGCGCACGAACTCGACGGCGAGGATGCGTTCAAGCTTTACGACACTTTTGGTCTGCCGATTGATTTTATTCAAGACGCAGCTCGTGACGCTGGAGTCCAATTTGACCAAGCTGGATTCGATCAAGCGATGGAGGAGCAGCGGACACGAGCGCGCGCGTCGTGGAAGGGAGGCGCGGGCAAGGATGCAGCGAATCCGGCCTACGCGAAGATTGCGGAAACTTTTAAGACCGAGAAGGATTTTTATCAGGGGACTTCGACCAGGGACGCGCGGATCGAAGCGATCCTTAGCAAGTCAGGGCCGGTCAACGAACTGAAAGCAGGCGAAACGGGCGAAATCGTGCTGGACCGCACCGTGATTTACGCCGAATCCGGCGGACAGATGGCGGACACCGGCGCGTTCTACGACAACTCGGGCGCGCAACTGCTCGCGGAGGTGACTGGCGCATATTATCCCGTCGCTGGACTTGTCGCGCACAAAGTCACCGCCAAGGAAACTCTGCATGTCGGTGATCGCGTTGCGGTTATGGCAGACGCGGAGCGCCGAGCACGCATCATCCGCAATCACACAGGAACGCATCTCGTTCACGCCGCCCTGCGCAACATTCTCGGCACACACGTGAAGCAGGCAGGCTCGCTGAACGCTCCAGAACGTCTGCGCTTCGACTTCTCCCACTTCGCCCACGTCGATCCCGAAGAGCTGAAAGACATCGAGCAACAGGTGAACGACGAGATTCGCTTCAACACGCAGATCGAAACGAACATCAGCTCGCTCGAGGACGCGCTGGCCTCCGGCGCGCTGGCCTTTTTTGGCGATAAGTATCCGGAAAGCAACGTCCGCGTGGTAACAATTCCCGATGAGCGCTCGCCACGGGGCTTCTATTCCAAGGAGTTATGCGGAGGAACTCACGTCCACCGCATCGGCGACATCGGCGTGCTCAAGATCGTCAGCGAAGGCTCGGTAGCTGCCGGCGTCCGCCGCATCGAAGCCGTCACCGGAATTGGAGCGTTGGAACATTACGAGCAGCAAGCTAAGGTGCTTGCCCAGGTCGCCAGCCAACTGAATGTAGGCGAGGACGCCGTGCTGGCCACGGTTGAAAAGCTCAACCATACGGTCAAGCAGCTCGAAAAGGAGTTGGAAGCACAGAAGCGCAAAGGTGCCCTCAGCCAGCTTGACCAGCTCGCCTCGCAGGTCCAAACCGTAAAAGGCGTGAAAGTGGTCGCCGCAGAAGTGACCGGAACTGACCGCGAGGGCCTCCGGCAATTGGTGGACTCACTCCGCCAAAAACTAGGGTCGTGCGTGGTCGCCTTAGGTATGCCTGAAGATAGCAAAGTTGCACTTATCGTCGGAGTGACCAAGGACTTAACTGCTAAAGTCCATGCTGGCAAGCTGATACAGGCACTGGCGAAACGGGTGGGCGGTTCGGGCGGCGGCAGGCCCGATTTGGCGGAGGCTGGCGGAAAAGACACATCCGCCCTAAAAAGTACCCTAAGTTCTATGCCCTCCCTCCTCGAGCCGTTGCTATAATCCCCCCGTAGCGCCAGAGGCGTGTCCAGCAGAGGACACTTGCGTATTTGTGCTTGTAGCGCAACGTCTGCTTGCCGGAACAACACCTCAGCAAGACGAGACACTCCGACGCGTTCGGAGTGCCCCGAACACGATTATCGGTTCACCACTACAGGCATTATCGTTCTATCGCCTTCCCCGAGGCACGATGGCAAAACGCACGGCATATACGGCTTGCATCTATCTGGGAGCATTCGTCTTGTGTGCAGTATCTTGGGCACCCGGGGCGAGCGCCCAAATTGTCAGGACCGTGGATTCCAGTGGGCAGCCGTTGTTCGTAAACGCCGACCCGCCGGTTAAAGTCCATTTTAAATCCGCAAAGCCGCGCAGAGCCATCTACCTCCCCGCTCAAGCTCGATTTATGGCCCCGAGCCGTCCGGAGATGAGCATTGACCGCGACGGCGTCGAAAAGCTCGTAAAGGAAGCGGCGGAGAGGCACAACGTGGACCCGGCTTTGGTCCGGGCGGTGATCGAGACGGAATCGAACTGGAATCCGTACGCGGTGTCCCGCAAGGGCGCCGGCGGCCTGATGCAGTTGATTCCCACTACGGCAGAACGGTACGGTGCAAACGACGTGTTCAACCCGCGACAAAACATCGACGCCGGGGTTAGCCATCTCAAGTGGTTGCTGGAACGATATAATGGCAACCTGGATTTGGCCCTGGCGGCGTACAATGCGGGTGCGGGGGCTGTTGATCGGGCTCACGGCATCCCGGCGTTCCGAGAAACTCGGAACTACGTGCAAAAAGTTCAGGATGCGTATTTCAGGCCTGGATCGGGTCGTCTTGAGGGCGCGTTCACGAATCGGCGCGCAATCCACAGAGAAGTCGATCCCGACGGCCGCATCATCTTCCGCAACGACTAAGCCTGGCGCGGCTGCAACTGCCGCACCGAGGAAGGCAGTCCACGGAGTCGCCTTGCGATTCCAAGCGTGAAGGTCCAAAGGGGCCTTCGGCCGCCTTCCAAGAGGGCATTCCAAGAATGTAAGGCGCGCATGTTGGGGGCTCGGAAAAATTTGAACAGAAGATTCGCCCGGCTTTCGCCAGTTTTTATAGCTTTAGGAATTGCCGCCGCAGGCATTTGCGGAGGTGTGTACGCCGGCCCCACGCCATCGGCAGCCACCCAGTCCAAGCGAACCTTGAAGCGCGAGGCTGCCGATGCCCAATTTGCACGCGCGGAGAAAGAGCGCGCTACACTGAATGGAAAACCTACCGAAAAAAGGACTCTGTCGGAGTACAAACAGGCCGTAACCAGCTACCGCCGCGTCTACCTGATCACCCCGCACGCACGGGAAGTGGTGGATGCGCTCCTCTCAGTAGCGGAACTTTACACGGAGATGGGAGACCATTTCGGGCGCAGTTATTACCAGTCCGCGGTCGACGCCTATCAGTTTCTCGTCCACGAATATCCCACCAGCAAGTACACCCAGGACGCCCTGCTGCGCATCGGAAAGCTTCAAAGAGACCAATTAGGCGACAGCACGCAAGCGACGAAAACGTACCAGGATTTCCTGAAGAAGTATCCGCATTCGCGCGGGAAGCGGGAGGCACAGGAGGCACTGGCCGAGATGGCGCTGGTGCGGCACAGCGAATCGGTCGAGGCTGCGGGAAATGCCAAGAGCGGGGAGCAGGCCACAGGCAACTCCGACGAGGTTCGTGGCGGTGTGGACGCGGGAGATAGCGGTGACTCCGGCCGGGCTCCGCGCATCCGTAGGATCACCGCAAGTGCGAATGCCGACACGACACGCGTCACCATCGACCTTGAAAACACGGTGCAATACACCTCGGCGAGGATTTTCAATCCCGAGCGAATCTTTTTCGATTTGCATTCGGCAAGGCTCACGCCCGAAGTGGCGCGAGGAACTGTCAAGGTCACCGGGGACCTCCTCACGGGCGTTCGCGTCGCGCAAAACCACGCCGACGTGGTGCGCGTGGTGCTGGACGTGAAAGGGGTGAAGGACTACGCGGCCACTTTGCAAGACAATCCGCCACAACTGGTGATTTACCTGTATTCGGACCTCCGGCATCACGGCCTGCTCCACGCAGACAATTCGAAAACGGCAAAACCGAACCGCGGGGCGGTGCAAGCGAGCGAAGAAGCCGCGGCAGGATCGGAAAATGCCGGCAATGTAAGAGCGGTCGCGGCAAAGAATCCCCCGGTCGAGCCGCGCGTTTCCGCTGCGAGTAAAGTGGATCCGGGAGCGCCGTCCCGCGGAAAGCCTTCGCGGGGAAAGCGCTTGAGCGCGACGAATACCAATCCGGATCTAATCCGTCCCACTGGCACACCGGAACCGACGCGCGACGGTCAATCCACGCTGACTCGCGCGCTCGGACTGAAGATTAGCCGCATTGTGATCGACCCTGGGCATGGCGGCCACGACACCGGAACAATCGGGCCGACCGGCCTGATGGAGAAGGACTTGTGCCTTGACGTCGCCTTGCGCTTGGGAAAGATCATCCGTCAAAAATTGCCGGCTGCGGAAATCATCTACACGCGCTCCGACGATACTTTTGTCCCGCTCGAAGAGCGCACCAAAATCGCCAACGAAGCCAAAGCTGATCTTTTTATTTCCATTCATGCGAATTCGAGCCGCGATCACGCTGCGCGAGGTGTCGAGACCTACTATTTGAACCTCAAGGGTTCAGCGGAAGCCATGGAAGTGGCGGCGCGGGAAAACGCTTCTTCGGATCAGGGCGTGCATAGCCTCGAAGACATGGTCAAGAAAATTGCGCAGAACGAAAAAGTCGATGAATCGAAGGAGTTCGCGGAAGACATCCAGGATTCGCTGGCGACACGCATGCGCAAACTCAGCAGGTCGGTGAAAGACCGTGGCGTGCGCAAGGCTCCGTTCGTGGTGCTCATTGGCGCGGACATGCCGTCGATCCTCACGGAGATTTCGTTTCTCAGCAATCCCTCCGACGAAAAACTCCTGAAAAAGCCGGAATACCGGCAGCGCGTGGCCGAAGGCCTCTATCAGGGCGTTGTCGATTACCTGCAAAGCATGAACAGCGTCACGCTCAACTTGCCCACGAGAAGTGCCTCGCGCCGCGCTGGCCAGCCCACTCCAGTTGAACAATCCCGGAACCAACGGTAGTCTGGTGGTGTCTAAACCAGAGGCGGGCTTTTGCCCGGAGATGAGCGCAAGGGATGTCTAAGTTTTTCTTTGTGAGGTGCGCATTCGCGGCAAGCCTTCTTCTTGTCTTCGCCGGTCCTCCGTACGCTCCTGCTGCGCAGCGCGGTCTCCAGGACACGTTTCCCGCGCGCTTTGGCCGTTGGCTGACTACCACTTCCCCGATCAAGACAAAGCCATCTGAGCAGGAATTGCCGCTGCTCAGCGAGGCTGGTCTCCAGGATTGGTTGGTGCGGCCATACACAAATGGCTCGCAAACGTTAAATGTCGGCCTCAAAGTGTTTAGCGACCCTTCAGGGGCTTACGAGGCATACACAGCCTCTTTGGATCCCCAGATGCAACCGTCGAATCTTGGGCCGCTGACGGCCATTGGTCACGAACGACTCCTGGCCTTGGTTGGGAATATCATCATGCAGGTCGATCAACCGCAACTCGCTTCCACCAAGGAATTGCAGGAGCTCGCAGGGTTGGTGCGAAAGCTTGCTGATACGGCCCCGTTGCCGCCTGTCCGCAAATACCTTCCTAGCGAAAGCCGAGTGGCGGGGTCGGAACGCTACGCATTGGGGCCGGTGGCTATGAGGGCCGCCCTGATTGGATTGGGCCGAGGGGACCTGGTCCCGCTGGCGGATAAGGCGGGCTTTTCAGACAGCGCGGAAGCGATGCTGGCGGCCTATTCCGGCCCTGGCAAGGGAAGCGGAATATTGGTGCTTTTGGAATACCCGACGCCGCAACTAGCCGAGCAACACATTCATCATCTGGATGAGGTGCTGCCAGCCCCCGGCAAGCAACCAGGACTTGGCATTGTGCGCAAGGGGTCGCTGCTTTCGCTGGTTCTGTCACCCAGTTCCGCGGAATACACGAAGAACCTGCGCGCAGCCATCAACTACGAGACGCAGGTGACCTGGAACGAACCGAGCCAAACCGCGACCGACCCGCCGATCGCGAGCGTTATGGTCAAAATATTCATCGGTACCGGGGTCTTCATGGTCGCGGCGTTCGTTTTGGGCATCGCGTTTGGCGGCGTTCGCGTGATCACCAAGATCTTGTTCCCCGGCAAGGTGTTTGACCGGCCAAATCAGATGGAAATCCTGCAACTGGGCCTCTCCAGCAAGCGCATCGACCCGAGCGATTTCTACTGAGCCCGGTTCCCCTCCCATGTAACCGGCCGCAACTCTGCGCATCTGACGAAGGCATGGTGTGTTGTGCCTTGGTGGGGGCGCAAAGGTATCGTAAAATCTTCGATTGCGCCGGGGGAGTCGGGCTCAACCATGCCGAGGTCAGACGAAATGGAAAAGAATCGGCGGACGTCGGTTCTGTTGTTACTGGCGGGAGCCGCGTTTTTGGTGGGAGGCTGCGGCGATAAAACGTCAGCCCAGGGCCCAGGAGGCGGCGCGCGCCCCGCCATGCCCGTTCAAGTGCAGGTCGCCCAATCGATCAGAATTCCGGAGACCACGGAGTACTTGTCCGTGCTCAAATCAAGGCACTCCGCGATGATTAACCCCCAAGTGGAGGGGCAAGTCACGGCCATTTTTGTGAAGTCGGGCGACCATGTGAACGCGGGGACGCCTCTGCTGCAGATCGATCCTCTAAAGCAGGAAGCCACGCTCAGCAGCCAGCAGGCCACGCTCGCCGCTCAACAAGCCAACCTTCGGCTGTCGAAAATTTCCCTCGAGCGGGCGCAAAAGCTCTATGACGCGCAAGTGATTAGCAAACAGGACCTCGACAACGCGCAATCCTCCTATGATGCGGCGGCGGCGCAAATGAAAGCGCTGGCGGACCAGGTCGAACAGCAGAAGGTCGAACTGCACTATTACAAGGTGAGCGCGCCGGCGGCGGGCATTGTCGGCGACATTCCTGTGCGCGTGGGCGATCGCGTGACCGTCTCGACGCTTTTGACCACTGTCGACCTCCCAGGCGCCCTCGAAGCCTATATCTATGTTCCTGCCGACCGCGCCCCGAATTTGAAGCTCGGTTTGCCGGTGCGATTGCTCGATGAATTTGGCAATTCGCTTTCCGACGCGCACATTACTTTCATATCCCCGCAAGTGGAGACCGACACACAGACGGTTTTGGCGAAAGCCGCGGTCGAAAACGCGCGGGCAAAGCTTCGCATCGCACAACAGGTGCGCGCGCAGATCACTTGGGGCTGGCACGAAGGGCCCGTGGTCCCGGTGTTGTCGGTGCTTAGAATCAACGGGCAGGCCTTTGTGTTTGTCGCCGAAAAAGAAGGAAAAGGAACAGTGGCGCGGCAGAAGCTTCTGAAGCTGGGCGATACGACCGGCAACGACTATGAGGTGCTCGACGGCCTGAAGGCCGGTGAACATGTCATCGTTTCCGGCACGCAATTCCTCCAGGACGGCGCTCCCGTTATGGAGCAGATTCAAAATGAAGTGAACCAGGGCGACAGAAAAGGCGCCGCGTCGCAGTAGGCCCGCATACCCGATGATCGGCTCCCTTCCAATCCAAAAAAAGGCGGAACCCGGCATTGTTCGTTGATTTCTTCATACGTCGGCCGGTGTTCGCCACGGTATGCGCCCTCATGATTATTCTGGCGGGCGCGATTTCGATTCCCACGTTGCCGATAGCACAGTTTCCGACTCTGGCCCCTCCTCAAGTGGTGGTTACCAGCGTATATATTGGCGCAAACGCGCAAACCGTCGAATCGGCCGTCACGATTCCGCTGGAGCAAGCCATCAACGGCGTGCCGGGCATGAAGTACATCACCTCGACGAGCAGCAATAGCGGCGTAAGCACGATTACCGTAACCTTCGACGTCACGCGCGACGTGGACCTGGCCTCGGTCGACGTTCAGAACCGCGTAAGCCAGGCGTTGGGCCGCTTGCCCAATGAAGTGAAAAATACCGGCGTGATTATCACCAAGCAGGCTAGCGGATTCGTATTCGGGGCAGGCGTTTACTCGGAAAATGGCCAATACGACAGCCTCTTTTTGAGCAACTACATCGATGTGTACGTGCGCGACGCCTTGAAGCGTGTCCCGGGTGTGAACGACGCATTCATTTTCGGCGAGCGCAAGTACGCCATGCGCATCTGGCTGGATCCGGCGCGAATGGCGCAGCGCGGGCTTACCGCGTCTAACGTCATCAGCGCGTTGCAAGAGCAAAACGTCCAGGTAGCGGCGGGACAAATCGGTCAGCCGCCAAACGCCGGTGACCAGGCGTTCCAGATCAGCGTCAGGGCCGTCGGGCGGCTGACCACTCCTCAGGAATTCGACAACATTATTCTGAAGACCGGGACCGATGGAACGCTTGTGCGCGTGAAGGACGTGGGCCGCACCGAGCTGGGCGCCGAAAATTATGATGTCCGCGTGCGCTTCAACGGGCACGACGCGGTGGGCTTTGGCGTCACGCAGCTTCCGGGCGCCAACGCGCTTGACGTCGACCGGGCCGCGAAAGCCGAGCTGGTGAAACTTTCGAAGAGCTTCCCTCCTGGAATGAAGTATGCGATAGCGTTTGATTCCACGACCGTGATTGGCGAATCGATTCGCGATGTGCTGATCACACTTGCGGAGGCTATCTTCCTGGTCATTGCTGTGATTTATCTTTTTCTGCAGGACTGGCGGAGCACGCTGATTCCCGCGGTGACGATTCCTGTTTCCTTGATTGGCACGTTCGCTTTCATCAAGTTGCTGGGTTTTTCCATCAATACGCTGACGCTTTTTGGGATCACCCTGGCGACGGGACTCGTGGTGGATGACGCCATTGTGGTGATCGAAAACGTCGAGCGCCACATTATGGAAGGCATCACCGAACCGCACAACGCGGCGTCGGTGGCTATGAAAGAAGTGGCTGGAGCGGTCATCGCTACATCGCTCGTGTTAGTGGCCGTATTCGTGCCGGTTGCTTTGTTTCCGGGAACCACTGGTATTTTGTTCCGGCAATTCGCTCTGACCATTGCCTTTTCCGTTGCCATATCGGCATTTAACGCGCTCACGCTGACGCCCGCTCTTTCCGCGATTCTGCTGGGACATCACCGGGAGCGCGCGGAAGGCAGATTCTTCCACCTGTTCAATCGCATGGTGACGGGCGGAACGAATCTCTATCGCAATACGGTGCGGCATGTAATTGGCTGGCGCTTCGCCGCTCTTCTGGTCTTTTTTGTGGCTCTGGGCATGACCTACTGGATTTACAATAAAGTTCCGCACTCGTTTATTCCGGAAGACGATCAGGGCTACATCATTATCGCTGTGCAAGCTCCGCAAGGCGCCTCGTTGCAATACACGGTAGGGATCTGCGAAAAAGTCGAGCAATCTCTTTCCCATATTCCAGAGGTGGCCGCGGCGTTCGCCCTTCCCGGCTTCAGCCAGTTTGGGGCCGCGCCGAATCGCGCCATGATGTTTATCAACCTGAAGCCTTTCTCCGAGCGAAAAGGCGAGCAACATTCCGCGGCAGCGATTATTCAACGGCTGCGCGGGCAGCTTTTCGCCATCCAGGGTGCTCTGGTCATTCCCTTTAATCCGCCGGCGGTGCAAGGCTTGGGGCAATTCGGCGGATTTCAGTATGAGTTGGAAGACCTCGGCCGCAATTCGCTGCAGACAATCGCCGACACGGCGAATCGAGCTCGTTGCCAAGGGCAACGCCACCCCTGGCTTGGTCGGCCTTTTCACTAGCTTTACGGCCAACGACCCGCAGTATCTCGTCCAGATTGATCGCCAAAAGGCGAAGAGCCTTCAAGTGCCGCTGAGCCAGGTGACCGATGCCCTGCAGGTGTATATGGGCTCGGTGTACGTGAACGATTTCGATTTCAACAAACGCTCCTATCGCGTTTACGTGCAAGCTGACAGCAAGTATCGCTCGCAAGCCAAGGACATTGGGCAATATTATTTGCGCTCCAACACCGGAAGGATGATTCCGCTGGACAACCTCGTGACCGTGGAGCCGACGGCAAGCGCACAAGTGATCAGCCACTTCAATCTTTTCCGCTCTGCGGAAATTGACGGCTCCGCAGCGCCGGGACACAGCTCGGGCGAAGGCATCGCTGCAATGGAAGCGCTCTCGAAGAAAGTGCTCCCGCAGGGAATGACCTATGAATGGAGCGGGCTCTCGCTGGAGGAGATTCAATCCGGCGGCAAGGCGTTGATTCTCTTCGGGCTCGGGCTGGTTGTGGTTTACCTGACGCTGGCGGCGCAGTATGAAAGTTTTGTGCTGCCGTTCATCGTTCTGATGGCCGTGCCGGTGGCGATTCTGGGTGCGATTGGGGCGCAGTCGTTGCGCGGATTGCAGAACGACGTTTATTGTCAGATTGGGCTTGTGATGTTGATTGGCTTGGCCAGCAAGAATGCGATTTTGATCGTGGAATTTGCCGAGCAATTGCGCGAGAAGGGAATGACCATCGTCGAAGCGGCGATCGAGGCCGCCCGCATCCGCTTGCGGCCAATTTTGATGACTTCTTTCGCGTTTATCCTCGGTGTTGTGCCTCTCGTCCTGGCAACCGGAGCGGGCCGCGCCGGGCGCATTTCCGTGGGTACCACGGTATTCGGCGGAATGATCGCAGCGACCACGCTGAATCTCTTGTTTATTCCCGTGCTGTACGTGATTGTGAAGAGCATTTTTCCCGGCGGCAGATCCAAGAACGCCGCGCCAACCGAACACTAATCTCCTCCGAATCTTTTCCAAAGTGGGTGATTGCTTTGTTGAACCGGGGGGGCGCGCGCACCGCGTGATGCTTCACTGTTTTTTTAGCAGGCAAACACCCGACCAGGGACGGTCGCGCCGGGACCTTTCCGTCTCGGGAAGGAGCGCGATGAGCCTCATGAAGAAGGACAGGCGTTTGAGGCGCGCCGCGTTTTTCAGCAGTGATCGCACCGCGACGGGCTTCCACCCGCAGGGGATGAAGAAGTCCGGCCCTTCCGGGGGAGCAAACTTAAAGGGTGCGGCATGATGCAGTTGCTTGCCAATCCGTTTGGCCAACATGCGCAGAAGCCCGGGCGACGCGATATCGAGAATCCAGGATTGAAAGCTGGGCGGCGTGGCTAAATCCTTCGCAAGTCCGGCAACGTCCTCGGGAGTCAAATAGATGAGCAAGCCCTCGCTGATGATGAGGGCCTTCTTGCATCTGCCTCCGAGGTTCACAAACAGCTCGCGTCGAGCGGCCGCGTCCGAGAGATCGAGCCGAATGCGTTCCAGAGAACAGACGGGCTTGTCCTCCCGCAGAATCTCTTCTTTGTACGACAGGATTTCCGGCAGGTCGACTTCGACCCAATGCAGCGAGGGCGGCAGTCGCATGCGATAGGGTCGCGCGTCGAGGCCGGCGGCGAGGTTGATGACCATGTCCACACCCTCTTGAATCTGCTCGTTGATGAAATCGTCGCCCAGGCACGTCCGCGTGATCATGCTCCAGTCGTTGTTGCCTCCCAAGGGCATCGATTGCGCGATTTGCTCGCCGCGTTCTCCGGCGAGTCGCCGCGCAAACGGATCGCGGAAGTGCGCGTCCGGACGCTCGGTTTCGCGCGCGCGATAGACGGCCACCCAGCGCGCCGTGTCGGATACATTGCGAATTAGCGGTTCTGTATGCGTTTCTGGATGTGCGCCAGAGCGTGCCTGGGCTTCTGATGGTCTGGAATCTTGCTGGCTCACGTCTTTTCCTCGCGCCGCCGCACTCATCCACCGGATGAGTGCGTAACATTTTCTGAGGATTTCGGTGGTGCTAGGAAACCGCCCCTTGCTCCCTACGGAAATCCGCAAATTTCTTGTCTTCCTGCGCCAGCCGTTTCAGAAGTGGAGCTGGCTCCCACAATTCACCGTGTTGTTTGTGAAATTCTTCGATGCGGTTGCACACTCTTCTCAGTCCGACGGTATCCGCGTACCACATCGGTCCGCCACGGTAGGACGGAAAGCCGTAGCCGTTCAGATAAATGATGTCGATATCCACCGCGCGCAGTGCGATGCCTTCTTCAAGAATGCGCGCGCCTTCATTGACCAGTGCGTAGACGCAGCGATCCACAATTTCCTCTCTTGAAATTTGGCGTTGCGGGATTCCCGCCTCGGCGGCCCACTGCCTGACCAGTTGTGCGACTTCCGGATCAGCAATCGCGCGCCGGTTTTCATCATACTTATACCAGCCGGCCCCCGTTTTCTGGCCGTAGCGGCCCATCTCACACAGTTTATCTCCCGCAAAAGCCTGGCGAATTCCCGGCTTCTCCAGATGCCGGTATTCCTTCCGGATTCGCCAGCCGACATCAAGGCCCGCAAGATCACCCACAGCCAACGGACCCATGGCCATGCCGAAATCGTAGAGCGCGGAATCCACCGCTTCCACGCCGGCGCCCTCTTCCAGAAGAAACACGGACTCGCGCACATAAGGGTGAAACATGCGATTGCCCACGAATCCCCGGCAGTTCCCCACCAGCACGCCAATCTTGCCAAGTTTCTTGGAAAGCTGCATGCAAGTGGCGATCACCTCTGCGGCGCTGGCTTTGCCGCGAACGACCTCGAGCAACCGCATCACGTTTGCCGGACTGAAAAAATGCGTGCCAATCACGGCCTGCGGGCGCGAAGTCGCGGCGGCAATCTCATCTATATTCAACGTGGACGTGTTGCTTGCAAGAATGGCGCCCGCTTTGCACACGCGGTCAAGCTGCGTAAACACTTCTTTCTTGAGCGCCATGCCCTCGAATACGGCTTCGATCACCATATCGGCATTTGCAAAAGCATCGTAGCTGAGTGTCGGTTGAATCAGCTTCAACCGCTCGTCAACGAATGCCTGCGTGAAGCGTCCGCGTTTCACGGATGTCGCGTAGTTCTTCTCGATATTGGCGAGTCCTAGGTCAAGCGCGGCCTGGTCGGCATCCTTCAAGAGAACGGGAATCCCGGCATTTGCGAACACCATGGCGATGCCCCCGCCCATTGTTCCCGCGCCGACGACGGCGGCTGTCCTCACCGGGATGATCGGCGCATCCTTCGGAATACCGGGGATTTTCCCCACTTCGCGCTCGCCGAAAAATACGTGAATCAGCGCTTTCGACTGGTCGGAGAAAAGGCACTCCATGAAAATCTTGCGCTCGACTTTGCAACCTTCCTCGAACGGAAGCTTCGTGGCGGCCTCGACGGCATCGATAGCTGCCAGGGGCGCGATCATCCCGCGTTGTTTTTTTCGAACTTGTTCCCGCCCGGCCGTGAAGATCGCCGCGTTTTCTTCGGCGCTGCCAAGCTTTTCGTTCCGTTCTCGCGTTTTACGAGACGGGTTGTCCGCAATCTCGTCCGCAAACGCGGCGGCGCCGGCCAATAGCTCTCCCTCGATGATGCGGTCGATGATTCCGAACTCCAGCGCCTCTTTCGCCTTGATCGGATTGCCGCCTGCGCACATCTCGACGGCTTTGGCGACTCCGGCAAGCCGCGGCAAGCGCTGCGTTCCACCAGCGCCGGGAATAATCCCGAGCTTCACTTCCGGCTGTCCGACTTGCGCCCCTCCTACCGCCACGCGATAGTGGCCCGCCATGGCCAGTTCAAGCCCGCCCCCAAAAGCGCTTCCGTGAATAGCCATGACGATTGGCTTGCGAGAATCTTCGATCTTCAAGAGCAGCGACGGTAGTTCCAGCCCGCCGCCGGCCTTGCCCGAAGTAATCTTCCCGAACTCCTTGATGTCCGCGCCGGCGATAAAGGTCTTGCCGCCGCCAATGAGCACAACCGCTTTAATCGAACCGTCCTTGTCGATCTCTTCGATTGCAGCGGCAATGCCTTCCGGAACGCCGGGGCTCAGCGCGTTCACGGGCGGATTGTTGATGGTGATGACGGCAATGCCGTTGTTTTTCGTCAGTTGCACTAGGTCGCTCATGCCTCCAGGCTTCCTTTCCAACTCTCTCTCTTTGCTCTTCACAACCCGGCGCCAACCGGCCGGGACACTTCAACTTGCGGCATTCATAATCTGTTCGCCTGCGCGATTTCGAAAAAGCCCAGACACGGGCCGCGAGCCAAGCTCGCAGCCGGTTAGCTGGTTTCCGCGATCGCTGTACCTTGCTGCCCCAATATTCTTCGCGCAGCCATCTGTAATTTAGCCCGCCGGAGAATTCACATCTTTCAGCGGTTCGCGCATAAAACTCCGCCCGTGTCGCTCTGTCCCCAGCAAGAGCAGGATCGTCAGTGCGACAATGGTCACGATTTCAAACCCGGCGATGGCCCATTTATACCCGACGCGGTCCCGCAAGGCGTACTCGATGGAATTCGTTGGCGATGCAAGTAGTATGCCCAATTGATACGTGAGTCCGGGCATCAATCCGCGCGTGGCATCTGCGGACAATTCATTCAAATGCACGGGAATCACGCCCCACGCGCCCTGCACCCCTGCCTGCAACAGGAACGCGCCGATGACCAGCACAACCAAATTCTCTCCGAACGCCCACAGCGGAATCATCACCAACGATAATCCCAGTGCCGCGATCATGCCCTTTCGCCGGCCAACAATCTGCGAGAAATGTCCAAAAAGGATGGCGCCAATCACGGCTCCAATGTTGTAAATGATGGCGATGTTCGCGCGGACTGCCACCGACGCGTGGTGCACTTCCTGCAGAAAATCCGGATACAAATCCTGCGTCCCGTGAGAAAGAAACATCATGAAGGTCATCAGCGCGACGAGGTAGAGGAAGCGCTTCCACTCGCTTGCCGCAATGCGCAGCACCTGCCAGGTGCTCGCGGCGCGATGCTGCTTCCAGGCTTCGGATTCCGGAACTTTCGTGCGAATGTAGAGCGCCAGTAGCGCTGGCACCGCCCCAATCCAGAACATCGGCCGCCATCCCCATGCCGGCAGCAGAAATCGCGCCGCCAAGGCAGCCAGCAAATATCCGATCGAGTAGCCGCATTGCAAAATTCCGCTCAGAATTCCGCGCCAGCGAACTGGCGCAGCTTCCATAGCCAGAGACGCCCCCACTCCCCACTCCCCACCCATGCCGATACCGAAGAGCGCCCTCATCACAAGAAAGAAAGTAAAATTAGGCGAAAACCCGCAGAGCAGCTCGATCACCGAAAAATAGATGACATTAGCCATCAGCGGAATGCGCCGTCCATAGCGATCCGCCAGCAAGCCGAACAGCACGGCTCCCACCGGCCTCATCGCCAGCGTGACCATCAGCGTGCCCACGATTTCGCTCTTGGCTACACCGAACTTGTGCGAGAGTGTATCAATAAGGAATACGACAACGAAGAAATCGAAGGCGTCCAGCGTCCACCCGAAAAAGCCTGCGAGCACCGCGTGACGCGCGTTTGTTTTTGAATGCGTGAGTTGTTCCATCACCCGCGCACGCTAGCTATTCGCCACCCAGTGGTGGGCCCATTCGAATCCTCATGAGGCATCGTGGGGAAACTATATCAAAAAGAAGAGGCAGGAAAAGGAAGAAGTCTGCCAGTCGTTTAATGAGAATGCAGGCAAGCCGAAGGAAGATGCTTCGATCACGCGCGAGCAGTCTAAGAAACCTGAGGCGGTGGCCGGCGATAGAGAATCCCGCGCCAATTCCAATTTCACTGCCCTTGCCGGTGATGTAGACTCTCTAATTCGTGTAGATCTCAGGCGTGGGTGGGGATTTCCGGCGAGCACGAGTTGACGCGGCGCAATTCGCGCGGAAAGCCATGCCTTGAGAACACTCCGCAAAGGAGATTTACCGTTGATCCTCCGGATCTTTGAGGATGGGCAGTCGCTTGCGGAAGCTGCAGCCGCGCACGCTGCTGCCGTCATCCGTGCTGCGGTTAATGATCGCGGCTTGGCGCGCGTCGTCGCTGCAACAGGCGCTTCACAATTCAGATTCTTGGAGATGCTTACAAGAACGAGTGGGATCGCGTGGCGGAAAGTCGAGCTGTTCCAACTCGACGAGTATATCGGATTGCCGGCGACCCACCCGGCGAGCTTCTGCAGGTATCTTCAGGAACGCTTGGTCGCAAAAACCGGGATTACCCGCTTTCATTCGCTGAATGGCGAAGGTGACCCGGCCGAAGTGATTCGTAGCGCCAGCGCGGCAGTCGGAGCATCTCCCATTGATGTTGCACTTGTGGGCATCGGCGAAAACGGCCATCTCGCGTTTAACGATCCTCCAGCGGATTTCAAAACTAGCGATCCTTACATCCTTGTGAATCTGGATGAAGCGTGCCGGCGACAACAAGCTGGGGAGGGCTGGTTCACCGAGCTCTCGGAGGTGCCCAAGCGGGCAATCTCCATGTCGGTGCGCCAAATCCTAAAGGCGAACAAAATCATTGCCGTAGTTCCCGAGGCGCGCAAGGCACAGGCCGTCAAAAATTGCTTCGAAGGGCCAATCGGCCCGTTGGCGCCGGCGTCGATCCTGCGTACGCATGCGAGTGCGGCAATTTATCTCGACCGGCAGTCGGCGTCCTTGCTTAGTCCTGGGACGCTCTCGGCTGCCTCTGCTTCAGCAACCCAAGAGGCTTCTGATTCTCGTGTGACTACGATTTCAACTTGAGGGGGATCGGTGAAAATAACTGACGCAAAGGTATTGGTCACCTCGCCGGGAAGAAATTTCGTCACGCTGAAGGTCTTCACGGATCAGGGCGTCTATGGCCTCGGCGACGCCACCCTGAACGGCCGCGAACTGGCCGTCGCCTCCTATCTTTCCGATCATCTGATTCCCTGCCTGATCGGCCGCGATCCTTTTCAATCCGAAGACATCTGGCAATATTTCTATCGCGGCGCGTACTGGCGGCGCGGTCCGGTGACCATGGCTGCGATTGGCGCCATCGATCTTGCTCTTTGGGACATCAAGGGCAAAGCTCTCAACACTCCGGTTTACAACCTGCTCGGCGGCAAGAGTCGCTCCGGCGTCATGGTCTATGGTCACGCTAATGGCCGCGACATCGAGGAGACCATTGATGAAGTCGGAAAATACGTGGCCATGGGCTACCGCGCCATTCGCGCGCAATCGGGCATCCCTGGGATCCCTTCAACCTACGGCGTTTCGAAAGGCAAGCTCTACTACGAACCTGCCGAAAAGGGGCTCCCTCCCGAAAACGTGTGGTCCACCGAAAAATATTTGCTGCATGTCCCAAAACTCTTCGAATCCCTTCGGCTGAAGTTTGGCGACGACGTTCACCTCCTTCACGATGCCCATCATCGCCTCACCCCCATCGAAGCCGCTCGCCTGGGCAAGAGTCTCGAACCGTACCATCTCTTTTGGCTCGAAGACGCCGTCACCGCCGAGCTCCAGGAAGGTTTTCGCATCGTCCGCCAGCACACCACCACCCCGCTCGCTCTAGGTGAAGTCTTTAACACCATTTGGGATGCGCAAACCATCATCACCGAACAGTTGATCGACTACATTCGCATGGCCACGCACCACAGCGGCGGCATCACCCACCTTAAAAAAATCGCCTCGCTCGCCGAAATCTACCACGTCCTCACTGGTTGCCACGGCGCCACCGATCTGTCTCCCGTGTCCCTTGCTGCCGCCCTGCATTTCGACATTTCCGTGAACAATTTCGGCATCCAGGAGTACATGTTGCACAGCAAGGAAACCGACGAAGTCTTTCCCCACTCCTACTCCTTCCGCGATGGCTTCCTCCATCCCGGCGACGCTCCTGGTTTGGGCGTGGATTACAACGAAAAGCTGGCGGAGAAATTCCCTTACGAGCGCGCGTATCTCCCGGTCAACAGAAAACTCGACGGCACGATGTTCAACTGGTAGTTGGACGAGTGCCGGGCTCACGGCACGCCCGCCACGACGGTAAGCTAACTAATTGAAAATAATGACCTTAGGCGGAAATGGAGCCGAGGGAGAGAGTTGAACTCTCGACCTGCCGATTACGAATCGGCTGCTCTACCACTGAGCTACCTCGGCCCTTGCCTTGGCCCCGCGCTTTCTGCCCCCTTTCTCCCCTTATCTTCCAAAAGCTCAGTTGCTGCATGGCCGCCCGCACTTTCGGATTAACACGATGTAATGCTCCCGTGTAGTGCTCACGTTCGCATGCCGCAAGATGGTTTGGATCACTTCGGCAGGCACACCCAGCTTAAACAGGTTGGTGGAAAGGCCGCGCCGAAGGCATGAGCCCTTCCACTTGTCGCCCAGCTTCGGCCTGATGTCACGGGCGCAAAGATTGTGCAGATTCAGCGCAAAACGTTTCTTTTCCCCCATGAAAATCCAACCGCTCGTACTTCCCTGCCGGTGCTGGTCCAGAATCTTCCGCAGCGGCGCAATAACCGGCACGGCGGCCTTGCTCTCCGCCGTCTTAGTTCACCAACGTGGGTGCGCCAGATTGAGCGCCGCACATGAAGTGATTCGCCGGTGTAGTCTTCCCACCGCAGCCCACGTATTTCACTTTCGCGCAGACCACTAAATGCAGCCACACCTACCACAGCCCGCGCCGGTTCCGGCGACACTTCCAGCATGTGCTGCACCTCTGGAAGCGTGTAAGCGTGGCGTTGCGGATCGCTGCGGCTGCCTTCAGCCTTCGCCTCACGCGCAGGATTCGCGCCGTTAATGAGCCCAGCCGCGCGGCGTAGCTGAACAGCGCGGAATACCTGTCTTGATTCGCAGAGCTCTGTGTGAAAGCCGGATCGAATCCAGCACTTCCTGCGCGTGCCGCGTGGTGAATCCCGCAGCTTCACTTCACCCACGCGCCCACGTAAATGGTTGTCGAAAACTTCCCGGTAAAACTTCGCGGTGCTGGGCTTCTTTTTTTCTTTGACGTGAGGAATGAAGTGCAGGTCGTTGAACTGCGCAAGTGTAAGCTGCCCTGCGCCGCGTCGCCCGATCCAACGCGGCCAGAATCGCATCGGCAAGCGGTTGAACTTGGCCCTTGCTGCGTAATCGTCCGAAACTTCCGCGAGCTTCTTCGAATCTGACGCGCACTGGCTCGCCGTTCACGATTTCTTCAGCGTAGTATCGAGCTCCCACATACCCCGGCGCTTTCTCTGCGCCCGCGTTGCATACGAAAACTCTACCACGCGTTGAAAATGTCGCGACAATGCGATGCTCTTAGGCTCTTGTCAGAAAGCGCTAAAAACTCACATACTGACTAAGTACAAGTTTCCATACTACCCGCAGATTTCAGCCTCTGAAAGTATTCAACGCCGAGTTGTACAGAAACCGCTTGATGCCTGCTGATAAATGTAAGTCGGAGTCGACGCAGTTTGAGACGGCAATCGAGGCCCGCACCCGGAACTGAACGGCACTGGTCGCTTCTGTGATGATTCTTCGACTCGCAGCCAGATCGTACGAGTCCGTTTGCTTCCTTCTCTTATCCGCGCAGGTGACCCCAAGCTTCTTAGCCGTCGTGCACTGGTCATTCCACCCATCAACCGACAGATGATGATGCCCTTTTCTCGCTGGTTTACATGATGGATGATTTTCCAGCACGGTCGCTGGAACGAACTTTCAGGTTATCGACAATGCGCGAAGTGTCAGAAATTATTTTGCAAGTACGGACCGATGCGAGTGGCAGAGTATCTGGAACTTGGGATTTGGTTACTGACGGAACATTATCTGCCAATCACGGCAGAGCAAAGACCGATCCAACTGTCATCCCGCTGGCCCTTACCTTCGCGACTCTTGGAAAGACGCCAAGCCACCTTTTCTTAACTTTCTACACATGTGTTGTACAACGACACGTCCGCGCAGGCACACTTGACGCGGTCGGATTAGCGCAGGTGGCGGTCTTGTCATTACGTGTCGCACCAGAGCACATGCAGCGGTTCATCGAGACCGCACGATTCATCAATTCACATACATACATTTCACACGCACGTGATCGTTGTCCTTGCGATTGCAACTGAGATCGACGCCTACCGTATTTCCGACCGCGGGCGGTTGTACGGTTATGGACTTTGATGTCCGGCTTTGTGGGAGCAGTGTGTTGAGCAGCGTTACGAGCGCTGCTAGTAGTTGCAGACTCCCATGACATCTTTCCGGGATCCACGGCTGCCGGATTCCGGTACGTGGGTCTGTGCGGCCTGCGCGGAGCGAGCTTATGGTACGCCGTTTGGCCGCGGATCTGTCTCCCGCACGTATCGCTTCATCCGTACTGCCCGGCGAGATTTCACGCCGAGCCTTGTCCCCTTTGTCCGTCATGTGCCGGTTGCTTCAACGGACTGGGTTTGATCGCAGGATTGCCTTTCACTTTACGATGTGGTCAACGATACTGGTTACTGAGCGGTTTTCCGCCGTTGTTACTTTTTCACAGCGAGGTCCACGTAGACCTGCGCCCATCGGCGCATCCGTTGCGGAGCTTTTTCTGCCCATGCTGTCTCCCATCACGGCCAGCACGTTTCGCAGCCCGGTGATCGCGTCGTCTTGTTTGCGCTGGCGCTCCAAATCAACCAGCGCGTCTTTCACTTTGGCAGTTCATACTGTACCTCCCAGTGCCAGATGCGCCTGTGGCGTTGGCGCTGACACTTTTCGCACGAACGCTGCTGTGACAGGGCACCCCCGCCATTTCTCGCACGGGAGTACCCTGTTTCCGCCGCCCGGGCCCGCTCGCTCGGCCCTGCCCGCTGCGCTCTCGCCCCCGCGCCTCCCGCGCCGCCCTGGCCCGCTCCCCCCTCCCCTCCCCCCCGCCGCGCTCCGCCCTTCGCGCTCTCGCTCCGCCCGCGGCGCCCGCGCCCCACGCTCTGCCCCCCCCCTCTCTCCCCCCCTCCCTCGCGCCCGCCCACGGCGCGCCCCCGCCCCTCTCCCCGCGCGCCCTTCCCTTCGCTGCCTCGCGCGCCCGCTCCCCCGCTCCCCGCCCCTCCGCCCTCCTCCCGCGCTCGCGTCCCCCCGCTCTGCGCCGCGCCGCCCGCGCGCCTCTCCCTCCGCTGCTCCCCCTCGCGCCCCCCCCGCCCCCGCCCGCTTCGCCGCCCCCCTCGCCCCCCGCCGCTCTCTCCTCGCGCCCCCCCCCGCTTCCCCTCGCGCCTCCCCGCGCTCCCCCGCGCCCGCCGCTCGCGCGCTCCCCACCCTCCGCTCCCGCGCCCCCCCTCCCCCCGCCCCCCCCTCCCGCTCGCGCCCTTCGCCCCGCTCGCGCCCGCCCGCGGCCTCCTCCCCCTCCCTCCTCTCTCCCCCCTTCTCCGCTCCGCACGCCCCCTGCCCCCGCTCCCGCGCGCCCCCCTCCCCACGCGCCGCACTCGCTCTTCCCCACGCCCGCCGCTCGCCCCGCCCGCCTCTCGCACCGCCCACTCTCTCGCTTCCCGCGCCCCCCCGCCCCCCTCCCCCCGCTGCGCGCGCTGCCCGCTTCCTCCCCCGCCCCCCGCTCCCTCCCCGCTCCGCGCCCCCCGCCGCGCCCTCCCCCACCGCCCCTGTTTTCGCCCGCCCCTTCTCCCCCGCTCGCCCCGCCGCCCACCCCCGCCCTCCCCCACCACTACTCCCTCTCTTTCCCCCACGCACACCCTGCCCGCGCGCCTCTCCCTCACTCTCCCGCCACCCACCTGCTGCTCCCCGCTCACGCCCTCTTTCACCCCGCGCTCCCCGCCCCCGCTTCTCCGCGCACGCACCCCTCGCTCACACGCACGCCCACACGCACTCTGCCACGCCGCTCCGCACCGCGCACGCCGCGCACCCCTCTTCTCTCTTCTCCCTCTCCACCTCCTCACCCCCGCCCACTCGCACCCCTTGCTCCACACCTCTGCTCCCTCTGTCTCGCCCCACCGCACCTGCCCCACTCCCCCAAAAGCGTACTGGTGCAACGCCGGCTGTGCAATCAGCTTGAAACTTACGCGAACAGTGATACAAGCATTTGTTGTGCAGATAAGCTTGCCCGCAACTTGCCTTTCCAGAACATCTTCAACCATAGAGCTCTCCAACAGCTTGTTTGTTGAAAAGAAGGGGGGGTTAGTTGACAAGCGTGGCAGAAAAGCGTGCATGGCACTGCGCTGCGCGAACTGGATTTGGATACTTTTTTTTCTCTTGTAGAAGTGCAAAATCAACAAGGGGCAGGAGTGCAGAATCAACAGGGCAGGAGTGCAGAATCAGCGGACCAGAAGTGCAAAATAAGCAAAGCAGGAGTGCAACCATGATTTTGCACACAACCTGCCACGGACCTGCCTTTGACTTACCCGAACTTCAAACCTTCCAAAGAAACATCTGACCTTCCGGGCGTTCCGCCCGTCCTTTTCGTGCGTGTGTGAAAACCGGGAAGGCAAAACCCTCAAGTTGGTTTAGATCGCGCCAAGATCATGCGAGGAGATCACATGAACGCTCAAGTAGAAAATGAAACATTGTTGCCGCCCGCCGCGCGCGATGCCTTCGGGCCGGTGGATCGCAGCCAAACAATCGCGGAAGTGCTCTGGCGCGATACAACTGAATCCATACGAGCTTTCACGCACCCGCAGATTTCCCAACGGGATTATCTGCATGAAAACCGCGCGTGTGAAACTGGCACGGTCCCAGTCCAGCGATTTGACTGACTCGTATGCACCCATGCTGCTCACACAACAGTCCGAAGCTGAGAAGCACTACCTTCGCATTGTGGAATGCATCTTTGTCGTGATGGGCGTATACTCACGCACCCGTACTACGGTCTCAAAACACGCGCGTTTATCCTGCGCGAAGCTGCAAAGGTATGGAAAGACTTCGGCTACGGCAAGGTCACCAACGTGTGGCCGAACTACTGGGCGGCAATAAGCGAACTGGATCGCCTGCACTGGAAAGGCGAAGTCTGATGAACCAGCACAACGAAGTCTTCAGCCGAGATTGCGATTTCGGTGTGCAATCACAAATACGGTGTGCACACCAGATCGGCAGCAACACCTGAGATGCCAGCCACATACCGCACACGCCAAGTAAAACCATTTTGTGCTTTGAAGCACTTGCATCCGCAAGCCAGCTTGTGCACAGCGATCCGCCCATAAATCCTGAAACACCTACCGGATGCACTGATGCCTTCACAAAAACAAGCCTGCACTTTGCGCCCGCGCCGGTTAAAGCCCATTTCCGTGGCGCGAATCAGGTATGGCGCTTTCGTATACGGGCTGTCTTACAGTCAGATCGCCCGGCGATTCAGGGTGAGCCGATCCTGCGTTGCCATGATCTGCCAGTGGAAGCGGCACCGGCGCATCTTCTGCACGGACGCGGCCCGCTGGAAAGGACGACCAGCTCAGAATGTCAAAGCTGGTCGGATCACCGCGTTAAACCTAAAGCCTTGCGGCAGCCGTAGCCGCTGTCATGCTTGTCTCCCCCGGATCGCCTGATCGTACCCTCCCCTCGACAGAACGCCTGACAATCGCATCTTCCACTTTCTGGAACCCTGTCTGGCACCAACTTGCGAGGGCGAAAGTCCCTGCGATCCCAGAATGTAATCTTTTTGGGCAGCCCGATCCACGATTCGATCCCGTAACAGATCACGGACGAAGTGATTCGGCTGGCTGCCAATCCACAAAATCTTGAGCTTCCCAAATGCAGCCAGCAATCGGGAACGCGCAGGGCACCGCGAACAGTTGGCGCGTAGTTGCCCTGCGCAACCAGTTTCCGCGCTGAAAAGCGCGAACAAGTGTGAGCATCTCGGCCCGTGCAGCGCTCACAGCGGTTTGCATCAACCGCGTTAAAGCTGCGCTGGAATCGTGCATTCGCGGATGTGGCAGCACGCCCGCATTCGAAAGCAGGCCGCGAGACGAAATAAACGAGTAACAAAGTCGCGTTGCTGGCCGACGGCCTCGGCATCGGAAGCGCAAATCTTTCAGCTTATGCAAGCTGACCGTGAACGTGTCCCTTCGACAACGGGCATCGGGCAAAGCCACGATACGGCGAGTAAAAAATCTGAAACAAGGAAACACAAACATGGTTTTGAATGAACAGTTAGTGCAGCAGCTTGCCAGTGAGCTTATCAAGAGTGGACTTGTGGCAAGCCAGCACGATTTGAATAAGGTCCTTGCTGACATTAAGGCACAAAGTGCTTCGAGCCGCGATTGGGCCGGTGAAAGCAAGCATCGCGGAACCGGTATTGCACAGGCCATTCGTGGTCTTGCCGCAATGCAGGGCCGCGTCATCAGCGCCGAAACCGTCAAGGCGGATTTGGAATACGTGCAGAGGACCCTCGTGACTTCGGCAACTCCCGGTTCTTACTTGACCCCGACTGTGCAGGCCGACGCCATTATCGAAATCCTCGGTAAGGGTGGCGTGGTTCGCGCGGCTGGAGCGACGATTTGGCCGATGACTTCAATCCAGAAGCTCAACATTCCTACGGAGACCGCAAACCCGACTGTTGAGTATCTGACTGAAACCACGGCGCAAACGCCCTCCGACCCGAATCTTGGTCAGCTCGCAATGGATTTGAAAGAAGCACGCGCTCTTATCGCGCTTCCGAACAATCTTCTGCGGGTTTCTGTACCGGCTGTGGACGGAATCGTGACGCGGTTGCTCGGAAATGCTTTTGCGAAGAACGAAGACCTTGCGGTATTCCAAGGCATCGCTGGTGGGCCAACTTCAATCGGCAATCAGACGAATGTCACAATCATCGACCAAGCCGGGGCGGCACTTACTTACTCCGACCTGCTCGGGATGCTTTCGCAAGCTGCTTCGCTTGAAGCGGAAGGACCCTTCTGCTGGTTTATGAGACCGGAAACCTTCTTCAGCAAGATTCTCGGTTCGGTTGACCAGAATGGCCGACCAATCGTGACCGGATACAACTCACTCGCGGGCGGGGCAAACGACGGCGGCAGCGCATTCGTTGGCCAATCTGCGGGCGCAGCCGGTAACGTGCGCTACTAGCTGATGGGCTTCCTGTTTACTTGAGTGTCCGAATCTCCAACCACGCGGGCAGCGGCAGCGCGTCATCTTTCATCGTGCTGACGAATCCTTCGTATCTTCACATCGGGGACGCGCGGTCAATCGAAATCGCGGTTTCTGGCGAAAGATTTTTCGACAGCAACCAGACCGCGATTCGCGGCGTGCAGCGCCATGATTTCCAAGCGCAAAAAGGTCCGATTCTTTTGGACAACGTGATTTAACCTTCGCTCTTGATTGAAACCGTGTCCAGACGGCGGAAATCAAGACAGTAGTTTCGGGGAGCGGGCCTTAACGCTCGCTCCCCATTTTTTTTTGAAGGAGCAAGCCAATGGTTTGGAAAGTACAGAAGTTTCAACCGTGTAACTGCGAAGTGCGGCTGCCCGGCAATCCCACAGACGCGGATTTCATCCGGCGCACAACGAAGCGCATAAAACAACCGGGAAAACCTTTGTGCCGGTGAAGGCCGCTGCGCATGACAACGCAGTGGAACTTTTCCTAAACGAGTTGGTGGTACGGGCGTAAATGGAATACGTTCGCATAAGCGGCGTGTGCTGCTCTTGGAAAAGAAAGTGTGGCGTTATTGTGGGGGAAGATGGATACAACTACCTCGCCTTTTGCCACCAGATCGCACGCGAACAATCGGCCAATCGGCAGCTTCTTCCCGGTGATGAAGTCACCTTTCTACGCTGCCAAGATTCGAGAGGACGCACAGCAGCGGGAGCCATTGAACTGGCTGTGCCCCGTCCGCTAAAGCCTGCCCAAGATTTGCACGGTGAAATCTACAGTTGGGATCAACGCGAGGCTTCGGCTTCATAA
This sequence comes from uncultured Acidobacteriota bacterium, assembly GCA_963824515.1. GTDB lineage: Bacteria > Acidobacteriota > Terriglobia > Acidiferrales > UBA7541 > Acidiferrum. Next base: position 20,056 of record CAWGPN010000020.1, on the reverse strand, counting down.
AAACAGCCGACTGGACCGAAGTTTTTTTTCACCGCAAGAACGCCGTTGACGGCTTCTTTCCAGATGTTGGAATCCGCGTTGTGTTCGACGTTGGCGAGGATTTTGGTCGGCTTCGTGGCCTGTACGTCCGGCCCGAGTGATCTTCCCACAATGGTGTTGCCCGGCGCACCTGCAAGCTTCTGAAACTACACACCTGATTTCGCTAAGAATTCAACGCCCATAAGGAACTCTTTTTGTGCAGCCCTCCGTAACAGGCGAGGCGACCATTTATGCACACGCCGATTAAAACGATTCGCGTAGCGCCTGCACCAGCCAAGATTCATCCACCGAAACCAATCCGAAATCAAATCGGGAAATGCCAGCACAGCATTTACTGGCCGGATCATCAAGATCGGCCACATGGGTGTTCCTTCTGCCGCCCGGAAGTTGATGCTGATTTTCTCAAAGACCGGCGCGATGTTATGAAGCAAGCAAAAACATTCGTTATGCCACGCATACTTCATCAGAAAATCAGCCCTTTGCCAACGTGCACGACCCTTCGCGCTGCCCGCAGTGTCAGTCGCAAATCCACGTTGAAGAACCGGACGGCACTTGGACGTGTGCGGAATGTGGCGAAGTGTGGAAAGGCCGGTCGTATGAGTGAGCCATTATCGTATGACAGTTTTCAGTTCGGTGGAAAACGAAGGCAGGCTGTCTCGACTGAAACCTGCATCAGCTACGAAGATTATCGAACAATTCACAATGCTTGGCACGCAGCCCGGCGCAGAGTCGTCCCTCCGTTCGCGTTTAATGACAAAAAACTGGCCGAAGTTATTAAACGGATGGCATGGCGTTATGTGCATGGTGGAAGCATGGAAATGCCGCAGACATCACGCGCCAAGAACTGAAGCAGCAAACAGAAAAAAGATTGGAAGCCTACGAGAAGCAAAGCCAACGACCACATTTTAGTGATTATCAGCGACATGCGGTGGAAGCCCACGTCGCAGCAGTGCGCCGGCGAGCAGCTACATGGAAATGCTCATCAAAGTGGCCTACCTCGGATAGCGGCAGAGCATGGAATCCTCTTATGTTTCGCGCGAAACTGGAATCTCGCCCTGTTCAGTGCGGCAGTTACTTAGCCAAATGCACAAAGTGGCCCGGAAGTTTTTTCCAGAAGACGTCTTACCCGCTGACGCGCGATGCGTGAAAGCGGCCCGCGCGATTGTAGCAAAGCATGGCGACCCAAGTGGCAAGCGCATGATGCATGTTGTTGCCGCGCTGATTCAAGCAGGCAAAACGAAACAGGAAGTCGCTGATTTTCTGGAGTGCTCGCTCCAAAATGTGCAGATTTATGCGAGTGAATGGAAAAAAGAAAACGGCAAAAACTGATTCCTTTCGAGCGGAAGGACAGGCCGAAAGCACTTCGCCGAGCTCGAATCCTCCTCGTACTGTGCGGAAACTGCGGTAAAAATCCGATTTGGAAAGAAGAATCCAAGGCTGAATGTGAAAAGTGTGTGCTGTATTATCGAAAACTGAATGAGGCGTATCTGGCGAAGAAAGAGTCAGGCGTAACACCACACCTCACAACTCAGGAAGGTGAAAAGTGAAAGTAGCAACGATTGAAAAGCACATTGCGATCCTGCAAAGGGTTGCACAGCGAAAGAAAAACGGTGGGAAGCTTCCAAGCCGCACCGCGCTCCACAAAATGGCACTTTTTTATTCCTACGATTAGTTCGCATGGCCGGCGTTTGCGAGATTTCAAGCGATCCTTTCGTCAGAAGAATCGGCTGGTCAGGCAGCGGTAGATCTGCCCCACATCTGCCCTTATTTCGTCCCAACCATACCCGAAAGGTACTTCTACCCCTACAAAAAGCCTTGTAAACCGTTGATTCGCAATGTATCCAGTACACCATAAGCAGTTTACGAATCGGCTGCTCTACCACTGAGCTACCTCGGCCCGCTCATTGACAATAGCATTCGCGCAAAAATTCTGTCAATGAAACCTCAAATCAATCGTTCCGTTATTTCGAGAAGGGATACATCGCCCAGCCGATTCCCACTCCGATGAGTAGGAAAAGAATCAGCGACCAGACGATGTACTTGATTCGCTCTTTGGCCCGTCGCCGGCTTAAAAATCCAAACGCGATCGAGATGAGCAGCGCGAAGAGCGTCATCGATTGAAAATGCGTAAGGTGAAACTCGATGGCGGCGATCACGCCTTCCGCCCTCGCGCCGCTTCGTAGGCGTGCAGCGCGGCAAGCATGTTCAGGACACCAGCGGCGGCGAGAAATCGCGTTCCGTCGTCGCCCTCGGCGTGCGCTGTATCCGAGCCATTTGTTTCGAGCGCCCTCGCCGCAAGATAAAAAGACCCTGTCCCAAGGTCGGCCGCATAGCCCAGCATTGCGAACGCGTCGTTGCCTTCCGAGCTGAAAACACTCCCGCGCATCCCGACGGCGAGAAAGACCAGCGCTCCCACGGTAAGAAAGCACGCAATCGCCCGGCCCCACATTTTCTGCAACGCATGTCCCAGTCCAGGGAAGGCCCATCCGGCAACCCCGATGGCCAGCGCCACCGCCTCATTTTTCTGTTCGTGCGCCGGAGCGGTCTCGGCCGGCGCTATCTCGCCCACTGGCGCGCTGTTTGTCCGGTCCCCCGTCATTTCATCAGCCATTTTTCTTCCTGTACGCTCGCTTCTCGAGCCTGGCTCTGGTTACGCCAGCAACGTCAAAATCTCTCTCTGCACCGCTCCCGTCACTCGCGCTTCCTTCTCTCCGATATAGACATTCACTTCGCTTCGGATGCCGAACTCAGGAAGATAAATTCCCGGTTCGATCGAATTACACGTCCTCGGAATCAGATGCCGCACGTCATGCGTCTCCAGCCCGTCCATGTTCGCGCCGTTGCCATGCACGCTCTGCCCGATATTGTGGCCCGTGCGGTGGAAAAAATATTTGCCGTAGCCCGCCTTCTCAATCACCTTGCGGGCAGCCTTGTCTACCTGCCATCCCTCGAGCGGCTTCCCCGCGGCAACGTTGGACTGAATCAACTCAACAGCTTTGTCCCGAGCCTCACGCACGATTCCGAATATCTTCGCCATTTTCTCCGGGACCTTCGCCCCGAGATACCCCATCCACGTTACGTCGTAGTAGACGCTCCCCGCCGCCTTCATCTTTCCCCAGACGTCCAGCAGCAGCAAATCTCCTTCGCGAATGGGTGAAGCCGACTTCAAGGTGGGGCCGTAGTGCGGATCGCTGGCGTGTGGTCCGACGGCTATGTCCGGTCCCTCCTCGGCAGCCACACCAGCCGCTTCAAACTGCTTCTGAATCCACTGCTTTAAATCGTATTCCGTAATCGTCTTTTTCTCGCGGACACTCTTTGCCGCAAGCTCGAAAGCCTCTCGCACCACGCGGTCAATAATCGCTCCTGCTTCCAGGTGCGATTCCAGTTGCGCATCGCTCCAGCAAGCTTCGTACTTTTGCACCAGGTCCGCGGAGCTGACGACTTTCGCCCCGCAGCTGCGCACCAGCTCGATTGTCCCGGCGTCCACCATCGCCACGTAAGGGATTTCGTTCTTGGGCGAATACTGCATCGCAATCTTCTTTGCGCGCCCCAGAAGCTTCCCGAGATTCTTTCGCAGCTCGGATTGACCCGCGTAATAGGACGTTTCACCAGGCAACGCCGCGAGCGATTCGGCCTCGATTTTGTGAACCAATTTACGCGGCGTCCCCTTCGCTGGCACGAAATAATACCAGCGGCGTGTGCGCATTCCCGGCGGCAGTTGCAGGATGTTCTGCGCAATCGGGTCGCGCCCGCGAAAGTCGTAAAACAGCCAGCCATCCAGCTTCGCGGTGCGCAAATCGCCTTGTATTCCGTTGATGTCGACACTCATGTTTAGAAGACGTCCTTGCTATTCGCCGGGTTTCGGGAATGCGATGATCAGGCTTCGTGCGTCAGAAGTCCCAGAATCTGCTGTTTCGTCACGCCCCTGATTTCTACGCGTTTTGTGCGGCTGCGCTCGCCGGCAAGGATTCTAACAGCCGACTTGGGCGTTTTCAAAAGCTGAGCGAGTAATTCCACTAGCGCCTCATTTGCCCGGTTTTCCACTGCCGGCGCCTGCAGTCGAATCTTCAACGCCCCGCCTATTACGCCGGAAATCTCATCTCTGCTCGCCCGTGGCTGCACTCGAACCGGAAATGAAACCGTTCCAGCAGCAACATTTTCCGATATTTCCGGGAGCATCGCGCGCTCACCAGGCCCTTTGATATTGCACAGGCGCCTCAATCTTCACATCCAGCGCCTTCGCCGCTCGCCTCGGCCAATACGGATCGCGCAGCATCTCGCGCGCAAGAAAAACTAGGTCTGCCTGCTCGGTTGCCAAAATCGTCTCCGCTTGTATTGGCTCGGTGATCATCCCTACCGCGCCCGTCGCGATCCCCGCCTCTTTGCGAATCGCCTCGGCAAATCCGGTCTGATATCCCGGGCCGAAGGGAATCTTCACGCCCGGCACGCTTCCGCCGCTCGAAACATCAACCAAATCCACGCCGAGAAGTTTCAGTTGCCGCGCCAGCTCGATCGTTTGCGGCAAATCCCAGCCCCCGCCTTTCCAGTCCGTTGCGGACACGCGCACAAACAGCGGCAACCGCTCCGGCAAGACTCCGCGAACGGCGCCGACGACCTGCTTCGCAAACCGAAATCGATTTTCAAAGCTTCCACCGTACTCGTCCGTCCTCAAGTTCGTCAGCGGCGATAAGAATTGATGCAGCAAATATCCGTGCGCCGCATGAATTTCCAGCACTTCAAATCCTGCCGCCAGCGCCCGTTCCGCGGCTTTGCGGAAAGCTTCAACGATTTCTCCAATCTCGCTTCTCGACAATTCGCGCGGCACCGTATAACCAGCGTCAAATGCCAGAGCGCTTGGCCCCACCGGCTGCCAGCCTCCATCATGTGGAGCAACGGGTTTGCCCCCAGTCCACGGCTCAGCCGTGCTTGCCTTCCTCCCTGCGTGCGCAAGTTGCATTCCCGGAACCGCACCGTGCGAACGGATGAAGTCGGCGATAGGATGCCATGACGCAACGTGCGCATCATCGTAGATCCCAGTGTCCGCCGCAGAAATTCTTCCCCGCTCTTCCACGGCCGTCGCCTCGGTAAACACCAATCCCGCGCCGCCAATCGCTCTGCTTCCGAGATGCACGAGGTGCCACACCTGCGGATGGCCGTCCTTAGCCGAATATTCGCACATCGGCGAAACCACGATGCGGTTCTTCAGCTCGATCTCGCGCACTCGAAATGGACTGAAAAGCTTCATTCCTGTCTCCCGTTGAACCTAATGGCCCGCTTGCAGTACTTCGCGCGCGCCGAACAAGGCCGTCCCCACACGCACCTCGGTCGCGCCCTCTTCAATCGCAACTTCAAAATCGTGTGACATTCCCATCGATAGCACTGGCAGCGCGAGCCCGAATTGTTTCGCCACGGAGTCACGCAATTCCCGCAGACGCTCGAAATACGGCCTCGCTTCTTCCGCATTTTCGGTAAAGGGCGGGATACACATCAGCCCGGCAATTTGCACCCTGGGCAATGCCAGGATCTTCTCCACCAAGTCTGGCAGTTCCTCCACATCGGCACCGCTCTTCGCTTCTTCCGCAGCAATGTGCACCTCGATCAGCACGCGCAGCTTCTCAGCCGCCTTAGTTTCGATGCGCGCCTTATCCAACCGTTGCGCAAGCGCAAAATCATCCACGGAATCTATACTGTGAAATAGCTTCGCCGCCCTCGCCGCTTTATTGCTCTGCAAATGCCCGATGAGATGCCACGTCGCGCTCAATTCTTGCAGCTCGCCTTGCTTCCCTTCCCACTCTTGCACTCGATTTTCTCCAAAATGCCGCACTCCCGCCGCGTAAGCCTCGCGAATAGCCTCCGCCGGATGGGTCTTTGAAACTCCCACCAATGTAATTTCTTCACCTCGGCGGCCAGCTCTTCGTGCCGCGGAAATAATCCGTTCTTGCACTCGATGCACGTTTTCACTTATCAATGCCGGCGCCATGTTCAAATTTCCATCCTAGCATGCGCGGCGTTGCAGCGTTGCGGCTCTGCGGTTAGACTGGCTTTCATACATGATTCAGCATGGAAAACTCATAGCCGTCGAAGGTATCGATGGCAGCGGCAAACGCACCCAGGTGAACCTGCTAAAAGATGCCCTGCTTGCCAGGGGCCACGCCGTTTACTCCACCGGGTTCCCTCAATACGATTCCTGGTTCGGCAAATTGGTCGGCCAATTCCTCAACGGCGATTTCGGCGCTCTGGAGACCGTCGATCCGCATTTCACCGCCCTTCTTTATGCCGGCGATCGCTTCGAAGCCAAGCCTCACCTCGAAGCCGCTCTCAATCAGGGCAAAATCGTGCTCGCCGACCGCTACATCGGTTCGAATCTCGCCCATCAAACCGCCCGCGCCCCAGCCGCGGACCGCCCTGCATTCACTGCTTGGATCGAGCATCTCGAGTACAATATCTACAATCTGCCGCGAGAAACGCTGGTGCTCTATCTCCGAGTTCCTCCGCGCGAAGCGCAGAAACTCATCACGCGCAAATCCGCCCGCAGCTACACGGCAGTCAAGCAAGACTTACAGGAAGCCAGCCTCCTCCATCTCGAAGAGGCCGCCGCCATGTACGATGACCTCGCCCGCCGGCCCAACTGGGCCACCATCCGGTGCTTCGACGATGCCCGCTCCGCGATGCGCGCGCAATCGGAGATCGCCAAGGAAATTCTCGCGGCCGTCGCTCCCTTCCTTTCCTCATCTCTCGCCAAGGAGGGCCACTGACCTATGGGCTTCTCCGAATTTCTTGGCAATGGACAAATCGTCACCGCCCTTCGTGGCGCTTTACGCACCGAACGCGTTCCGCACGCCATGCTCTTCAGCGGCCCTCGCGGCCTTGGCAAGTTCACTCTGGCGCGTATGTTTGCGCAAGCTGCAAATTGCGAGCGGCTGAAAGACGACTTCTGCGGCGAGTGCGAGACTTGCAAGCGCATCGCCCTCCTCTCCGATCCCCAAAAACTCATCGAGCAGGGCCTCGTCGAACGCGGCGAGAGCGCCGACGCCGCCACCGTGGAACGCGTCCCCCTCATCCTCCAAGCGCATCCCGACGTCTGGGTGCTCGTTCCCGATCCTGTCCGTCTAAAGAGTCCTGTAGCCCGCCCGATGTTGCGCGTCGGCCAGCTTCGCGCGGTTCAGCGTGCCGCCTATTTCCAGCCCATGGGCCGGCGCCGCGTTTTCATCCTTGATGGCGCGGAAACCATGCGCTGGGACGTCGCCAACGTTTTCCTAAAAATCCTCGAAGAGCCCCCCGGCTCGGCCACTCTGATTTTGACCGCGCCCTCGCCTTACGCGCTTCTCCCCACCATCGTTTCCCGCTGCCTGCAATTTCAGTTCGCCCCGCTCTCGCTGCCCGACGTCGAAAATATTCTCAAAGAAAAGACCGCGCTCAAGGCGCCCGAACTAAAGCTCGCCGCGCAACTTGCCGAAGGCAGCCCGGGCCTGGCCATCGAAATGAACGTCGAGGAAACTGCCCAACGCCGTCGCGATGCCTTGCGCATTCTCGAACGCGCCGCCAGCGGCCGGGGTTTCGCCCAACTTTTCGCCGCCACTTCAGCCCTCGCCAAAGACCGCGACTCCTCCTTCGAAGAGCAAATCAACGTCTTCTACGGCCTTCTTTCCGATCTTCTCGAACTCACTTCCGGCCTGAAACACCCCGTACTTCGAAATATTCCCTTGGCCGACGATCTCGCCACCCTCGCCAAATCGGTCGACTCCCGCTGGGTCATGCGCGCCATCGCCGGTTTCGATGAGCTTTCCGCGGGCGCCCGCCGCAATCTGAATCGCCAGCTCGGCCTGGACGCCCTCGCCGCCTCGCTAGTGCCGAAATCCTAGCCCTGGCGGCCTTGCACCTCGTCTTCATCATTTCTTTTCGCCGCCAATTTTTTCCTCTCTCTCCTGTAACCCGGCGGCCCTAACATGCATCTCACCCATTGAACTCACCCCACCGTTAGCCGCAAGGAGTTGTCATGGTGAACCGCAGAATGTTTCGCCCGGGTTTCCCGGACGTAAAAGAGCAGGGTCCTCAAAGAATCCCGCACAACGGATCTGGGCCCTTGCCAAGCAAGAAGCCCGCGCCCCCGGAGACGACCCACGCCGAGAACTTCTATTGGGTCAAGCAGATGCAAAGCCACACCCCCATGGCTGTCGTCTTGGATAATGGCGAGGTGCTTCGCGGCACGGTCGAGTGGTACGACCGCGATTGCATTAAACTTACGCGCCATGGCAGTCCCAATCTGCTCATCTTCAAGCGCGTCATCAAGTACGTTCACAAGGACGGCGAGGAAGCTGCCGCCGGCGGCGACGAATAATTCTCTAATCTAATTTGTCAGCTCTTTAGCGATCCACTCTATCGCCCCCCGATTGTGTGGCCGCGCGCCGCTCCAAACGTGAGCAGTGCTTTCGCCGCCAGGACTCCATTCTCCAGATATATTTCGCATTCCGTGACCACGAAATTCCGTCCCGCTCGCAATACCCGCCCTTCCGCTTTTATCCGCCCTCCCGGCACCGGCTCCAAAAAATTGATCTTCAATTCTACCGTCGCGATCTCCGTACCTTTCGGCACGGTCGTGTATGCCGCGATGGCCCCCACCGTATCCGCCAGCGTCGCCAGCACTCCTCCATGCACCACCCCATGAATCTGCTTGTGCCTGGGCTTCACTCTCATGCTGAATACCACGTGCCCCTTCTCCAAACTCTCCAGCGACAGGCCCAGCACCGCTGTCGCGCCGGTTTCATTCGTCCTCCGGCGCAGCGCCGCCTCATACTTCTTCAGGTTATTGAACAATTCCGGTTTCATGCAGTCCTCGCGCTTCTCTCACTTTTCAATACGCGGAAAGTCCCCCATCCAGCGGAATCGCCGCTCCCGTCAGCCAGCTCGATTCCTCCGACGCCAAAAACACCGCCATTTCTGCCACGTCCTCAGGCCGCCCCATACGCCCCAGCGGAATCTGCCCGATCCGGGATTTGCGCAAAGCCTTTCCTTCTTCGGAAGCCGCGAAAAGCCCCTTCACCAATTCCGTCTCCACAATCGAGGGGCAAATGCAGTTCGAACGCACATTTTCCTGCGCGTGATCCAGCGCCATCGCTTTCGTCAGCAGCGTGACTCCGCCTTTCGATGCACAATACGCTGCCCGATCCTTCATCCCCACCAGCCCCAGCACCGACCCGATATTCACGATCGCCCCGCCGCCAGCCTTGCGAAATTCCGGGAGCCCAGCTCGGCACATCAGGAACGGTCCTTTGAGATTGATCGTCATCAGCCGGTCCCACTCTTCCTCGCTGATTCCTTCGATCGTCGAGGCGTGCAATACCCCGGCATTGTTCACCAGAACGTTCATTTTTCCGAACGCCTTCGCCGTATCTCTCACCGCTCGCTCAGCATCTTTCGCCTTGGCAACGTCGCACGTAATCGCCAAGCCTTTGCTTCCCTCCTTCTTCAATTCCCGCAGCGTTTCCTCCAGCTTCTCCTTCCGCCGTCCAGCGACCGCCACCCTCGCCCCTTCTCGCGCGAACGCCAGAGCGATCGCCCGTCCGATCCCCGTACCTCCGCCCGTAATCAGCGCCACTTTGCCCGCAAGTCGTGTCACGGTTTTGCCACCTCCCGCGTCTAATGGAGTGCCTTTGCAGCCTCGCCCGGCAGGTTCCGAGCCAGGCTTGGGCGGGCCCAGCAGCCATCCTCGTCTTTTGCCCGTAGAATGCTGCCTTATCTGCCCGCGAGAAACAACTGAGGCCTGCGGAGACCTCGTTCATGAAAATTGGCATCACCTGTTATCCCACTTACGGCGGCTCCGGCGTCGTTGCCACCGAACTCGGCCAGGAGCTTGCCGCTCGCGGCCACGACATCCATTTTATTAGCTACGCTCCGCCCATCCGCATGAATCCCAACGATCCGCATATCCATTTTCACGAAGTCGAAGTCACCTCCTACCCGCTCTTCGACCATCCTCCCTACACGCTCGCTCTGGCCACCAAAATGGTCGAAGTTTTCGAAGCCGAGACCCTCGATCTCCTCCATGTCCACTACGCCATTCCTCATTCCGTCAGCGCCATGCTTGCGCGTTCCATGGCCGCCCCGCGCCGTCTCCCTTTCATCACCACGCTCCATGGCACGGACATCACTCTCGTCGGCAGCAATCGCAGCTACCTCCCCATCACGAAATTCTCCATCGAGCAGAGCGACGGCGTCACCGCCATCTCTCAATATCTCCTCCAGCAAACCCTCAAAGAGTTCGACATCAAGCGCCATATCGAAGTCATCCCCAATTTCGTGAATTGCGATCTCTACACGCGCAAGCCCCAGCCAGGCCTCCGCGAACAATGGGCTCCCAACGGCGAGCCCATCCTCATGCACTTGTCCAACTTCCGCCCGGTAAAACGCCTCACCGATGTGGTCGAAATCTTCGCCCTCGTCCGCGCCAAAATGCCTTCCAAACTAGTCCTCATCGGTGACGGCCCGGACCGCGGCGCCGCGGAATATCTCGTCCGCAAAAAACGCCTGCAAAAAGATGTGATTTTCTTGGGGAAACAAGACGCCGTCTACGAAAAGCTTTCCGTCGCCGATCTTTTCCTCATGCCCTCGCAGCTCGAATCCTTCGGCCTCGCCGCTCTCGAAGCCATGGCCTGCGAAGTCCCCGTCATCGCCACCAACGTCGGCGGCGTCCCCGAAGTTGTCGAACACGGCGTGGATGGCTATTTGGTCGAACCCGGCGATGTTAAAGAAGCCGCCAACTACGCCATCGAAATTCTCTCCCGCGCCGACCGCGGCCGCGAAATGGGCCAGCGTCGCCCGCGTCGACGCCAGAACGCAAATTCTGCGCCAACGACGTCATCCCCCTCTACGAATCCTATTACCGCCGCGTCCTCGAGCAGTCCAACGCAGGCTCAACCTCCTCTGCTCGTGCCTAGCTCCTAATTCACGCACGCGCAATCGTTAAAATAGTGTCATTTCGAGCGAAGCGAGGAATCCGCTTTTCTTTTCTGCGCTCTCTGTCTCCCTCTGTGTTAAAAAAAACATTTCAATTCGTCCTCACCTTATGTCATTCGCATGACAATTCCCCTAAAAGCGTTTATCTTCTGTCCTTCCGGAGGCAAAACAACCCATGCAACGCCGCGATTTCATCCAACTCTCGCTCAGCGCACTCGCAGCCTCGGCACTTTCTTCCTCATTGCTCGCCTCCGAAATTCCCCACCTCCGCGACCTCGCCGCCCATCGCAAACTCCTCTTCGGCTCCGCCGTCTCCGACTTCCAACTCCGCCGCCCTGACATCACCGCCCTCATCATCAATCAATGCTCCATCCTCGTCCCGAAAATCAAATGAAGTGGCGCGCTACGCATCCCGAACAAAACCGCTTCGATTTCACTCAAGCCGATTTCTTCATGGACTTCGTCGAATCGCATCACCTCCTCGCCCGCGGCCACAATCTCTGCTGGCACCAATACAATCCCGCGTGGCTCGACGCCGTCGCCACTCCGCAAAATGCCGCCGGCCTCCTGCGCACGCACATTCTCACCGTCGCCGGCCGCTACAAAGGCCGCATCCACTCCTGGGATGTCGTCAACGAAGCCATCCGCCCCGAACATCACAATCCCCACGATCTGACCGACTCCGTCTGGCTCAAGAACATCGGTGAAGACTACATCGACCTCGCCTTCCGCACCGCGCACGAAGCCGATCCCTCCGCCCTCCTCACCTACAATGACTTCGACATCGAAACCGACGCCTCCGCGCAGGAACAAAAGCGCGAAGCCATCCTCGCCCTGCTCCACCGTCTGCGAAAAAAAGGCGTCCCCATCCACGCCATGGGCGTTCAGTCACACCTCAGAACCAACGCCGGCTTCCGCACCTGGAAAGGCCTCAACAAATTTTTGAAGGAAATTTCGAAAATGAAGTTACAAGTCTTCGTCACCGAGCTGGACGTTGACGATTCCGGCCTGCCCGCCGATATCACCGAACGCGACCGCCTGGTCGCCGAACTCTACCGCAGCTATCTCGACAATATCCTCCGCCAAAAATCCCTGAAAGCCGTCCTAACCTGGTGTCTCTCCGACCGCGACTCCTGGCTCCAGCACTTCCGTCCACGCAAAGACGGCCTTCCCCAGCGTCCTCTTCCCTTCGACGCGGACCTTAACCCCAAACCCGCCTTCTTCGCCCTCCGCGACGCGCTGGCCCGCAAATCCTGACCGGCTGATCGCGCGTGCACCGCCAGAAATCCCGGCCAAAGCACACGGAATATCGTCTCCCCGAGCGATCAGCGGCTTGCGCTTAGACTCTCCTCGGGAATCTTCCGCGTCGTCTGAATCACGCGATTGATCTCCGCCTGCGTTATGGCTCGTTCAGGCCCTTTTTCTTTCTGCGCGAAAACAAAGCTCAACCCCGCATCCTCCGAAAAAATCTCGACGTCGAGCGATTTGGGCCGGCTCTCCGGGTCGCCGTATTGAAAACCCTGCAACTTGTCGTTCCGCACTCGAAAAATGCCGGATTCTCCTTCTTTGGGGACCAACACGCCCTTCATCGCCAGCAACATGGCGCTGCGCGCGGCATCTGCTCGGCGAGTCAGCAAATGTATTTGTGCGGGCGTAGCATCCAGAATCAGCCGATGCAACGAGTAGTCCGATTGCAGCGCCTCTTCTCCGCAAAATCTCCGCAAGTTATTCGCGTCAATCTTCGTACTCGATGAGAAATGTCTGCACGAACTCCTTGGGCGCCATTCGCGAAAACAAAATCGCATTCCCGGAGCGAAACGCGATCAACTGCATCTTCCCGACCTGCTTCATCTTTCCTTCGTCCAAATCGTCCCAGGGAACTTCGAACTTGTACCCAAAATAAGACAGCGTGCGCCCCTGCGCCGTGGAAATGGACAGATCCGCCAGCTCCATCGGAACCTTTTCAACGGCTGGAAATTTCCATGCCACATACCTCGTCTCCACCACAAACAACGCCGCAACCCCGAAGTGCCACACGCAGAAGCCCGCCACGAGCACCACGTTCGCCCGCACCATCCATTTGCGTTGGCGTTTTGACAAGCCTCTCCGGCCCATGGCTCTCCGTCCCGTCGAAATTTTCGCTCTATCCTTTCCAGCTTATCTGATAGGCAGGCGCGTGCATCTCGAAGCGGCGCCTCCGTTATCTGGCCCTCCGGACAGTTGTCATGACTAGACTCTTCGGCATCAGTTCTACATGTTTTGTATTCGCTCCGCGGACATCCCGGGGGCCTTCCCAGGCCAGGCGCGAAACTGATCCCATACTTCTTCCTGAATGAGCTTGCACGCGTCAGAGAAAGTGGCCAGAATACAGAAAGCGTGGGAGAAAGGCCCTCAAATGGGCGACGATCCCACAAATTCCCACCAAATCATTGAATTGACCTGCCCTCACTGCCAGGTGAAAAACGCAATTGCCGTTGCCGAGCCTGCCAGTCCCGGCATTTCCGGCTCGTCGGAAGTACACTGCGCTTCGTGTGGTAAGCCGTCGGAGGCATTTCTGCCAGGGCCGATCATTGCTGGCCCATATTCGAGATGAAGAATTACAAAAATTGGATCATTGGACGGCCTTGTGTCGGCTCCAGTGGAGTGGCGAAGCATCCGAGAAAATTCACTATTTTGCGGGCATTCTCTTATCGGCCGGAGCTGGGGAGAAGTTCCTCCCAATACGGCTTATGGCCATAGTGTTTATAAATGTTAGCGCCCCAGTCTAGATTGGCGATGTTGGGCCAGTTGTCTTTATCAAACCCTGGCGCGTTTTCAAGGCGGGCCTTATCCACATTGAGAATGGCGCGCTTTTCCGCCAAGTCGAATTGTAACGCGCTCCAGGGAATGGCGAAATACTTGTCGCCCGTTCCCAGGAATCCACCAAACGACAACACCGCGTAAGCAATGCGTCCCGCACCGGTGTCCAGGACCAACTCTTCGATCTTGCCCAAATCCTTGTGCTGCACGTTAACGACACTGCAACCGATGACCGTCTTCTTTGCTGCTACGATGTAGGCATACTTGGCTACTGTGGCTTCGACCATTTCTTCCTCCTGGTAATAAAATTGGGCTCCGTTTAAGCAGAATTCCCATTTTGGATTCCCAAGAGGATTACGACTCATCCAAGCGCTTCCGGCCCGTGCTTCTATTCGAGAAAGTCTATGAAAAATCCCCCCTCGCGTCTGTTCTAAATTGCTCAACTTAGCGATAAAGAGCCTTAGAAAACAAATCCACTATCCGTGCTACCAATTTTCGGCTCACTTCTTCGGGACTCCCCGACGGAATCGCTTTCGCGATCTACCAGAATATTTCCACGGGCGCGGCCGAAGTGGTTTTGCGGTCGAATCCACTTGTCCGGCTTGCGCGTTAATTAGGACTCATTTCCAATTCCATGGAAGTCGCGTGAATGCCCGGGAGGCGGAACGCCCAAGGCACTAGGTCAGGCACCGATCCTCTTGAGGTCTGGCATAGTGCTCCTGTGCTGTTCTTTCATCCGATAAAGCTCGCGATCGGCTGCGTCCATTAAAGCTTCTACGCTATTACCGTCTAGCGGATAAACCGCGAGTCCTGCGCTCAGAAAGATGGTCGGCTGCTCGCCGTCATTGGCAACACAATCGCAGACACGCGTCAGAACTTCCCGGCCGCCTTGCTCGGTTGCTTCTGGCAGTACCAGTGCGAACTCATCGCCTCCATGTCGAGCACCGGTGTCGATAGCCCGAGAATGCAACCGAAGCACATCGGCGGCGCGGCAAAGTGCGCGGGTTCCAACCTGATGCCCGTACTGGTCGTTGATCTTCTTGAGACCATCCAAATCAAACAGAAGGAGGACGAAGGTTCTCCCGGTTCGGCTAGTTCTTTGCATTTCCACTTCAAGAGAATCGATGAGTTGTCTGTAGTTGGCGAGACCGGTAACGGGATCGGTCACCGCTAAGCGCTGCACATGCTGAAAAAGGTGAACGTTATCAAGAAGTGCCCCGCCCAGAAGGACGGCGTAACTGCAGAACTGAAGTACCGCGGCCAGGACGAAAGTTGCATCGAGCCTGCGGTCGGATTGAGCGGCCGAGACCGAACACCAAAAATTGATTGTAGCCGCAAGATAGAGCGAACGCTCAAAGATCCCGTCTACTTTTCTTAAGTGATGGTGGTATCCGACCGCGGCAAGAAGAAAAAGTATTGCCGGAACCAAGTTTCCAGGCCGTGGAAAAAAGCTGTTGGGGTATACGACCAGATTGATTGGTAGAATTCGATGCCCGGCACTCAAGAGCGCGGCGGCCACGGCCACCAATCCGAGAGCAGCGGTGATATCGCGGGCCGGATTGCGCGACCACGCGTAACGCTTCTCCACCAGCAGCGCGGACCCCAGCAAAGTGGCGAGCAGCGTGCGGCCGATCACCCAAGTCATGGGATCGCGGAGGCTCGCCGTCGAATCAATGGGTGACAGCGCCTCCAATCCGAGACTGGAGCCTGCCAGCGTGACTCCAACCAAAACGAAGCCAGCGGCAAGAATCAGCGGCAGGCGCTCTCGAGTTCCCCGAAATCTGACGAACGCTGATCCCGCAAAAGTGATGGCAACGATGCCGCTGGTGAATTGAAGCTGTCCGAAGAGCAATGCATCAGGAGGTGCGGGAAAGCCCCGTAAAAAAGCAGACAAAATTAGGACGCAAATTCCCCCGATGACGGGCAACCATGGCCAGGTCGCCTTCCAGAGAGAGTTCCACGCTTGATCGTGTTTATTCATGCCCGCACCCACACGCTAACGGGCTTCCCCGCAAGGCTAACTCGATATAGATGCCAGGGCATCCAATGATTGTAACTGGAGTTCTATTTTGCCACCTGGCCTCATACTTTTTTTCGTTACGCTTGCCCTCGTGAGCACAAGCCGCCGAGACGAATCAGGCGAAATTCTGTTTTGACGAAGAAATTTCGCTTCCCTGATTGTTTAGTGTCGCGAATGCGAGTGCGGGATTAATCGTCGCCAACCGACGCTATTTACGGCGGAAGCCGCTTTTTCAACACCGGCTCTCACCCACGAAGAACCGTGCTTCCGCGCTTCTCCGAACAAAATGTACAGACCCGCGATGAGAAAAAAAACAACAAACAGCGTGGCAAACACCGCAAAAAACACAAGCATCTCGCGCACAAAATAATTTCGGCTCGTGACCGCTATGGCTCCAAAAAGGGTTAGGGTCGCCACATGCACGAATAAAATCTTTCTGGTGTCGCGCACCCACGTTTCTTCCCGCCTTGTTAGCGATTGCATGAAACTCACCTTTCATCGCTTTCGTAACACTGGAAGTCCGTCCCCTGCAGTGCGCGCGGTCACAGTTAACTGTGATACTGGCTAGTTCTGCTGTTCCAGTGATGTGAGTATGTCCTCTTCATCAGCCTCTCCAGTGTTCATCACCGGATCAAACCTGTGTCTTGCTGAAATCCCCGCGACCCGTCTGCCAGCGTTAAGTTGCCCACTGCAGTGCGACCGAGCGCTTTCGGGACAAAGCCCCCGCTCGGTCGCAGGCGTGCGGATTTCCACGCTCACAATTTCTCATTGACACACTTATTACCAGCCCGCTATAATTTTTTCATTCAATACTGCGCCTCGCATCCTGCGAGGCCTTTTTTATTGGTACCCGCTCGTAGTGTCGGCATCCTTGCCCGCTCGAACCGCGAACCATCCAAATCCCTTTCGACTGGGGTCTCATCTCCTCCTTCCTTAATCTGGCTGAAGACATCGCTTCAACTGCTAACGGATGTAGAATTTGAGAACCCTAGCACAGGGACAATTGACACTCGACGCATGGACGCAAGAAATTAATACGAAGGAGAATCACAATGCCGTACGTAAAAGTTGGTAAGGAAAACTCCGCTGCCATCGAGCTCTACTACGAAGACCATGGCTCCGGTGACCCCGTCGTTCTTATCCATGGCTATCCGCTGAATGGTGCTTCTTGGGAAAAACAAATCCCCGCCCTTTTGGCCGCAGGCCACCGAGTCATCACCTATGACCGCCGAGGGTTCGGCAAGTCCAGCCAGCCCACCACCGGCTACAACTACGACACCTTTGCCGAGGACCTGCGCAAGCTCGTAACCCATCTCAAACTGCAGAATTTCTCTCTGGTTGGCTTCTCAATGGGCGGCGGCGAAGTGGCCCGCTATTTGGGCAAGTACGGCTCAAAAGGAGTCAGCAAAGCCGTGATCATCGGCGGCGTCCCTCCGTTCCTGCTAAAGACCTCCGACAACCCCGAGGGCGTGGACGGCAGTGTGTTCGCGGGTATCCAAAAAGCCGTCGCCGCGGACCGTTACGCGTTCTTCACCGAATTTTTCAAGAATTTTTACAACCTGGATGTTTTCCTGGGCAAGCGCATCAGCGAGCAAGCCGTGCAGGCCAGTTGGAATGTCGCCGCTAGCGCTTCACCCACGGCCAGTCTGGCCTGCGTGCCAACCTGGCATGAAGATTTCCGCAAGGACCTCGCCCGCATCGACGTTCCCACGCTGGTCATTCACGGCGAAGCCGACCGCATCGTCCCAATCGCAGCCGCTGGCCAGCGCACCGCAAAGTTAGTTAAGGGCGCTCGCCTCTCGGTAATCAAGGATGGCCCGCACAACATCGCCTGGACCCACGCCGACGAAGTTAACGTCGAACTCGTCAGCTTCCTCGCGAAAGCTCAGGCCAAGAAAGCAGCCTCCGCCTCCCGGAAGTAGGTTGTCGGCTGCGATTCTCGCCAAAAATTAAGTCCTTTAGATGCAACACCTGCAGCATGGCCGGTAAGTATTGATAATAAAAGGTTTACTAGGGCACCAAACCCTTTAGATGCAACACTTACGAAAAACAGGGGGGAGGGTCCGGCTATCGTTAACTAGCCGAAGTTCGTCACTGAACTGCACCTTTTGATTTTTTTCGTAGGTAGTTCGCTGGGAAGTTCTTGGCTGTCAACAGAGCGTGCTCTGAAAGTGGATGTAGTGAAAACCTACCCCCTTGTTTGCGTGCTGCAAGCGTGACAGATTGCCTGCATGTTCCTGCGAAAGCTCCGGGTCCATAAAGATGGCAAGGAACACGAATACTGGTCGCTGGTCGAGACCATGCGAACGGCGGATGGCCCGCGACAGCGCACACTCTGTTATCTCGGGGAGCTGAACGGGTCGGCTCATGCGCGTTGGCAGAAGAGCATCGAAGTCTTCAACGAGCACGGGGAGAGCACGCAACTGAAGCTGTTCTCCGAAGCAGAAGTGCCCGATGATTCGAATGTCGCCCTGGTATTGGTGAAGAAGGTCCGGGTGGAGCGCACGCGCCGATTGGGTGACTGTTATCTTGGGTTGGAGTTATGGAAGCGGTTGGGGTTGCAGGAGTTTTTTGCCCAACAACTGGACCAGGAGATCGCCGATGTTCCGTGGTCTCGCGTGGCAGCGGTGTTGGCGATCAACCGGTTGTGTGCGCCAGGTAGCGAACTGGCCATCGAACGACACTGGTATCCCTCCACGGCGTTGGACGATCTGTTGCACATCGCCAAAGGCAAGATCAACGATACGCGGCTGTATCGTTGCCTGGATCGTTTGCTGCCGCTGAAGACCAAGCTGGAACAGCATCTGAAGCAACGTTTCGGCGAGCTATTCCAGGCCGAGTTCGATGTGCTGCTTTACGATCTGACCAGCACGTATGTGGAAGGAGCCGCGGAAGGGAACCCCATGATGCGGCGGGGTTACTCGCGGGATCATCGTCCCGATTGCGAGCAGCTGGTATTGGCGCTGATCGTCAACCAGGACGGTTTTCCGTTCAGCTACGAACTCTTCGATGGGAACCGTGCTGATGTTACGACCGTCGAAGCGATCCTGCGCACGGTGGAGCGTAAACATGGAAAAGCACGGCGAGTATGGATCTTTGACCGCGGCGTGGTGAGTGAAGAGAACCTGATAGCCATCCGCAAGCGCGGCGGACAGTATCTGGTGGGCACCGCGCGCAGCAAACTGAAGCAGTTTGAACAGGAACTGCTGAAGGAGGATTTCGAGAAGATCCGACCGGAAGTGGAGGTCAAGCAGATCCCCATTCCGGGCGGTGAAGAGACCTATATCCTGTGCCGCACGGCCGGGCGGAAGGAGAAGGAGAAAGCTATCCGCAGCCGCTTTGTAGCCAGGATCGAAAAAGCACTTGCGGGCCTGGAGAAGCGCATCGCCGAAGGTAAGCTGAAGGATCGCGGCAGGATGTTTATGTGCTTGGGCCGCATTCAAGCTTTGCATCCGCAGGTGGCGGATCTCTATGAGATGGCGGTGAAGGATAGCAAAGAAGGGCCACGCTTGATCTGGCGGCAGAAGCTGGAGCGGCAGCAATGGCTCGAAGCGCGAGAAGGAGCCTATCTGCTGCGCACGAATCTGACAGTCGATGGTGCTGCCGATCTCTGGAAGAAGTACATGCAGCTGACGGAAGTGGAAGCGGCCTTTCGCACCCTCAAGAGCGAGCTGGCCATCCGACCGCTGTTCCATCAACTGGAAAAGCGGGTGAAGGCCCACGTGCTGGTAGCGTTTCTCGGTTATGCGCTGCAGGTGACGCTCAAGCACTTGCTGAAGCGGAGTGGGTCAGAGTATTCACCGGCCGAAGCGCTAAAACGGCTGGGGGACATCCACAGCGTGGACATTGTGCTGCCGACGGTGGAAGGGCGAGAGATCTGGCTACGACGCATCGTCAAACTCGACGAACGGCAGCAAAGTATTCTTCACCAGTTAAAAGTGAAACTGCCCGAACGTCTGGAGCCGCTACAAATTCAAAAATGTAGTGAAAACTCGGCCATAGCCTGAACTGATTTGAAAGGACTTAGCCCTCTTTTGGCCCTCTCAGTGACGAACATGGGCTAGCTCTCCTGCTGCCTCCGGCGCCGCACCAGATCCTTCGCCGCCGCAGACCATTCGGAAAACTGGAACCCAAACCCCGCCGCCAGCAACCGCCCGGGAATTACTTTCCGGCTCTTCAAAATGAGCTCCGTTTCCGTCCGCAGGAGAGCCGCTCCGACCTCCAGCATCCATTCCCTGGCGGGCA
>CAWGPN010000019.1:0-33387 GCA_963824515.1 uncultured Acidobacteriota bacterium | reverse complement strand
ATGCCTGATAGTCGGCCAATTGGCCGCTCCGCGCGACGTGGCCGATCAGTCCGTTGCCGAGAGGGATGCGCCGCCCTAGAGCGCCGCGGCGGGCTCCCGCTTCGGCTTGCACGATGAGCTCGCGCGTCGAATATTCGAGCACGCAGATACCGATGTGATCGTAGGTCAATCCGGCTTCGAGCTGCTCGGCGATCTTCGCCAGCATTTCGTCGGGGTTGAGCGTGGCGATGGCATTGCGTGAAATCGTGTTCAGCAGCGAGAGATGCCGCGCCTTGGTGCGCTCTTCGTTGAAAAGCCGCGCGTTTTCGATGGCGATGCTGGCTTCGCTGGCCAGCACGCGCAGCAGCTCCAGATGTCCTTCATCAACGGCTGCTCGTTATCGGAAAAGACCGCCATCGCTCCGATGGCGTGGTCGTATGCGACCAGCGGCACGCCGCAATAGCAGCCGCAGTCGCGGATGGGTTCGACTCCCAGTTTTTTCACTTCGGCGACGTAATTTTCGCGGATGAGGACCGGCTGCCGCGTGCGGATGATGTATTCGGTGATGTAATTTCCCGCCGCACGGCTTCGCGGTGGTTCGGGCGTCCCGCCGATCACCTCCAGATCGAATTGCAATTCATCCCGTAGCGGTTCCAGCGAGGCGATATAAAATTCTCGACATCGAACAGCCGGCGAAGCTCCTCCCACACCTTGCGCAGCAAATCTTCCTTGTTGAGCGTTGAGCTGAGCGCGCGGCCGATTTCATTCAGCATATGCAGTTCCCAGGACCGGCGCGAAGTTTGCTGGATTAGATAGCTGTTCTCGACGGCCATCCCGATCTGATGACCCAGCGCCAGCAGCAGCCGGTATTCCGCGGGCGTGAATCGCCGGCTGTCCGGGCGTCCCCAGCAGAAGCACCCCAAAGGCTTGCTCCTTGGCCTGCAGGCTGATGGCCACGATGCTGCGAAGAACCTCGCGCGAGGGCCAGCTGGCGGAACTTGCGGATCGGCTCTTCCCGCTCCAGAGCCGCAACCGTATCGTCGTTCCGAAGGTCCCGGAATCCGAGAAGCCCACCGAGGCGCGACACCAGGCCCACGATATAATCATCGAGCCCTTGCTCTTGCGCGGTGCGGCAGAAGTTCTCGCTCAAGCCCACGGCGACGACGGATGTGGGACCTCGAGGGTCGCCATGATGCAGGAAAAGTGCTCCGGCGGGAAGGCGCACGACCCCAAGCACGCGGTCCAGCGCCTGCGAAAGCATGCGTTGAATCTCTCCGCCCACAAAACTCGACGTCGCCAGATTGAGATTGGATAGGGCCAGCATGTTGCGCTCTATCCTCCGCTTTTCTTCCTCATAAAGGGCCATGACCATGAGTATGGCGACGAAAGTGGCAGGAACGGCCGCAGCTGTTTGAAAGCTTAATCCACGGAAATGGGAGCACTGCGGAGAAAGAACAGAATCACTCCAACGAAAGCCCACACGGCGAAGGAAATCGCCAGAAGCCAGTCGGCCAGGGTCTCCTGGCGCCGGCTCTCCTGCCAAAACACGTAGCTCACGGCAAGCAAGATCGCCGCCGCCGGGAAAATTATGGGAATGTAGAACCAACCGAGAGCGCTTGCCCCTGCCCAAAGCACCAGCGCGCCGCCGGCCCCCGCTGCATGTAGCCTCCAGAGTTTGCGTTGTGCATAAAGTTGCGCGCCCAGAAAGAAGAGGATGCCCGCACCCGCATGCAGCAACCCGTTGAGCGCCGTCTGGATGGCCACCGTCTCCAAGCGCGGTGAAAGCACCGGGGCCACATAGCTGAGTGCCACGATGGCCCAGCCGAACGCCCAATAAAGCAAATACGGACGGCGCTTGAGGTTGTACAAATAGGCGAAGAACCCGGCCACCAAAGAGGTAGCCGTCAGCAATGCCAGTGCGATGAAGCTCTGGTTGGTCAAGGCCTCGGTCAATTCTCCGTCCCTCGCGCGGACGTTTCCCTAGCACCGTGCGAAGACGGCCAAGCGATTTGCGCTTCGTGGTGAACCCATCCCCCTCCGCGGTGCGCGGAAACAATACGGCGACAGCGCGCGGGAGTCACCTCGAGCACAAAACAAAGTACTTGTGATTATGGATGATGGAATTTTCAGGAAGCAAGCGTACCGGGGTACTGGTTGCCAAAGAGGCAGCAGGCAGGGGGTAGCAAGTTAGCGACATTGCGACAGGCTGAGCACTTCGGAGCTGGGCAGGATCACTCAGCCCAGAGGCGCCGGGTCCGAAGCAAGGGAACTCGACGCAGGCACGGCGTCTTGCCGCGGCAGGAGGACCACGCGGAAGTCGCCGACGTCCTCGTCCAGGAGGTTGGAATAGATTACGAAGAGCGCGATAGCGCCGCCGACCGCGGTGCCGAGCACCCAGAAAAACAGGGTTGAGAAAAGCGGGCTAGGCCGGAAGATTCCCACGAACCATTGCATCGGGTAGAGCACGAAGGCAAGACAAAGCAGCCCGTAGACAACCGTGCGCCACGTAAAAATCCACCAGACGCGTAAGGTGCGCGTGAACGTGGGCTTGAGCAGTTGAGCCGGAGGAACGCCTGCGTTTGAAATCAAGCCCAGCCGGAAATGGCGAAACGTCTTACCCAAAACATAGCGGATCATAAAGAAAGCGATCACGTAATTGATGACGTACGGGCCGTATGTCAAGACGGGCAAGAGCGGATTTGCGGAAAGGATGAAATTCTCGTAGAGCAGACGGACCACGCCCCTCAGCAGGACGCCCAAGAGAAAAGAGATCACCATTGTCGGCCAGTAATACGCCCACCAGATGCGCAAGGCATGTCCCAGATTTGGCTGGATGTAATCGTTGAGAACGGAATCAGGGTCGCTGACGGGAGGCGGCTCGAACATCGTGGGCAGGTTAGACATCGAGATTGCCGCGGATTCTGCCCGAAGATATCGCTCAAGTCAATAACCGCGCATTGCAACGGAAGGCAGAGAAGAGGCTTCGCACCGGGCGTGCGACAACGCCGAAGTTCGATCACTTCTTCGGCGAATGCACGCGTTGGACGCGGCCGAAGGGATTCGCTAGACTTAACAATTAAATTCAGCTCGAGAGAATTCGCACACGATGACTGGACTGACCGATATGGGAAGCGCGAGCGTTCGAGTGCGGTTTGCCCCGTCGCCGACGGGCTATCTTCATGTCGGCGGAGCCCGGACAGCGCTGTTCAATTGGCTGTTTGCGCGGCGGCAGGGCGGCGCAATGATCCTGCGCATCGAAGATACCGACGCGGAGCGCAACAAGCCGGAGCTGGTCACCGGAATCCTGGATGGGCTGAAATGGCTCGGAGTGGAATGGGACGAAGGCCCCTTCTACCAATCGCAGCGCACGGAACTTTATCGCGCGGCCGCCAGAAAATGCCTGGCGAAGGACACTGCTTTTTTGTGCTACTGCTCGGCGGAGAAGTACGCCGGCGGAGACTACGCGGAGCCCGGCCAGGACGAAGAACCGAAGGGTGGCGGGGCTCGTCGCGTGACGCGCTGCAGTTGCCGCGATGGCAAGCCCTCGACGCCCGGCGTGAAACCCGCTGTTCGCTTCAAGGTCCCCCTCGGTGGAACTACAACATTTACCGATATGGTGTTCGGGGTCACGGAATTTTCGAATGACGAAATCGAGGATTTCGTGCTCTTGCGTTCCGGGAAGGGTGACGAAGAGTTTGGCCAATCGATGTATCAGTTGGGCGTGGTGGTGGACGATATCGACATGCGCATCACCCACGTCATTCGAGGCGCCGACCATCTTTCCAATACCCCGAAGCAGGTTTTGCTTTACCGCGCACTAGGCGCGGAACCTCCGCTTTTCGCACACCTCCCGCTGATTCTCGGCTCGGA
The DNA here is from genome assembly GCA_963824515.1 of uncultured Acidobacteriota bacterium. Taxonomy (GTDB): domain Bacteria; phylum Acidobacteriota; class Terriglobia; order Acidiferrales; family UBA7541; genus Acidiferrum. The sequence continues at coordinate 29,538 of CAWGPN010000019.1, read as the reverse complement.
CAAGAAGCGACTCTCGAAGCGCCACGGCGCGACCGATGTCAATTTGTACCGCGCGGATGGATTTTTGCCCGAAGCGTTTCGCAATTTTCTGGCGTTGCTGGGATGGTCGCCGGGCAGCGATGAGGAGTTCCTGCGAACGAAGGAATTGATCGAAAGATTTTCGCTCGAAGGCGTCAGCCGTACGAATGGCGTGTTTGACAGGCCCAAGCTCGAATGGTTCAACACGCAATATCTCCAGAAACTTCCCATCGAAGAGCTGCTGCCGGAAGTGGAAGCCGAATTGAAGCGCAGCAATTTATGGAAGCAGGAGTGGGCCGCCGGCGCCGCTCCCGGCCCCGATGGCCGCGATCACGCCTGGTTTTCGCGCACCGTGGATTTGCTCCGGCCGCGCATTCGCCTGCTGCCGGATTTTTCGTCCTGGTCGCGGGCCTTTTTCACTGATGACTTCCCCATCGATCAGGCCGCGAAAGACAAATTTTGGAAGGACCCGAAAGTCCCCGAGCTTCTCGCAAAACTCGCGGACGCGCTTGCCGCCCTCCTCGAATGGAATCACGACGCCTGCGATCACGCTTCTCGCGCGGTCGCGGAAGCCGCAGGCGTGAAAGCTGGGCTATTGATCAATGCGTGCCGCGTGGCAATTGTGGGCCAAGCCGTTGCCCCGCCGCTATTCGATACGATGGTTGCGCTTGGCCAGCAGGGAGTCGTAGGCCGCTTGCGCAAAGCCTTCGGTTAATTTCAGGATAATTCTTCTGAAGAGCGTCTCGCCCATTGGCCCGGCGCTTCCTCATCCGTGCATCACTCGTCGCGCAGCGCCACCACTTCAGTTCAAAGATGAGGCTTGTCGAGGCGAGTTGCCGGCAAGCGTTCGCGTCTGGCGCGCCTTTATCCTATCTCGATTCTGCCGGTAGGGGTTATTTCGGTGGAAAAATCTCGGGGTGCACGGGCTTGGATTTGGATGTAGAAGTGGCGACGTCGACGGCTGCGTCCAACGCGAGTGTGACCGGAGGCAGGCAGATTTCCGTGCTGCAGGCCTGATAGCGAAGCTTGAGCGGAATGTGCTGCACTCCGAGAGGAGCGCTATCCAGAGCCATCACTGGAAGGCGGAGCGTGATAGTTCCTTCGTAGACGTTCAACGGAGTCTTGGAAAAAGCGAAATTATGAAGCGCGCCTTTGGGGTAAGAAACTTCCCCCAATTGAAAACCGGAGGGTGGGCTGGCATGAAGATCGGTGGCAATCAGATATTCTTCCGATTTTTCACGCGCATTGATGTGAAAACCATTCCTGATTTTCAGTACGACTGCAATTTGGAACTGGCTGCCGCGGCCCGCGGGGTCCAGCGAAACATAGGTTCTGGGAGCAACGACGTCCTTGGCAGACGGAACCTGTTGCGGCACGGAAGGCAGCGCCACCATGATCACCAGCAATAGAACGCCGGCGAAAATGGAAGCGGCGAGTTTCACGGATCGCATCCTGTGGCTTGCCATTCTTAGATCGACCTCATAGTTTGACCGCAGTGCCAAGCTGCTGGGAAACAACTCGGCTCATCACCGAAAAAAGATCTTCGCCAGTTTTTTCCAGCACGAATGCGTTCTTCGCTTCCGACCAGCTCAGCTTAAAGGAAGTAGAGAGCGCGGAGATCCAAATCTCGCGGATCGGCGTGTTCGGCGAAATAACGAACTTGGCTTCCTCGGGCTCCTCGAAGATGACTTCGATCTTCCCGCTTTCCCCCTCGACGTCGAAATCGTGCTCATCGGCGAGCACCAGAAGCCGCTTCTTGAGCTCCTCGAAAGCCGCGTCCGCTTTTTTCTGAAAGTCCTTTTCTTCAAGCATGGATTCAGCGTATCAGAGCTGGGATTCGATAAGTTTGCTGATTTCGTCGTAGTCGATCATGCCCGTGATGCGCTTGATCTGCTTGCCGTCGCGGGAAATGAGGATGCTGGTGGGGTAGCCGAAAAGTCCGCCGAATTTGTTGGCGGCATCGTCGTTGCCGATCAAAATTTTGTAGCTCATCGGTTCCTGGTGGCCGTTCACGTCGAAGCGCTCTTTCGCGACGAAGGGAGCCACGACGCTCTTGCCATCATCGTCCAGCGCGATGCCGAGAACGACGAAACCCTTGGGGCCGTATTTCTGCTGCAATTCGATGAGCCAGGGGATTTCTCCGCGGCAAGGGTCGCACCACGTAGCCCAGAAGTTGACCAGGATGACTTTGCCTTTGTAATCGCTGAGAGAGACTTCTTTTCCGTCGAGATCTTTGAGCGTGAGCGCGGGGGCGGGCAGTCCGGCGGCCGCGCTATCGGCGTTCACGACGGAATTGGTGCTTCGTGGCTGTAGGCGAGTCGCCCTGTCCGCAAAATAGGTGCCGATAATCAAAGCCAGGACGGTGCCGATGATAAGCAGAATCTTCTTCATTGCGTGCCTCACACTTAATTATACCCGAAGTCGAGTTTCGTGAACTCCGCCGGCGATCTCCCCAGCCCGCCTATTTCCCGCCTGTCAGGGACCTTTCCAGCCACAAAACGGCGCTATTCAGGAATCCGAGCTTGCCTGCCAGCCACGTAAGCTTGTTCACGAAAACCAGCCCGCCGATGAAGAGCAGCAAGGCTCCGCTAAGCAGTTCGACGGCGTGCAGATACTTTCGGAAGCGCTGATAAAATTTTAGAAATTGCACGATGCCCAGTGCGGTCAGCAAGAAAGGGACTGCCAGACCGGCAGAGTAAACCGCGAGCAGCAGAATGCCGCGGGCAATCGTGTCGCTGGCGGCGGCGAGGGCCAGCACGCTGGCGAGAATCGGCCCGATGCATGGAGTCCACCCAAAAGCGAAAGCGAAGCCCAGGAAAAAGCCGCTCAGGAGGCCGGGCTTCGTGCTGGTGCTGCGAAGGTGCACATCTCGATTGAGCCACTTCGCGAGAGCCGGGCCAAAGAAGCCGATGAGCGAAAGCGAGAAAAAATGGACCCAGCCGAAACCGAAAAAGAGCGGGCCGTGGTGGAATATCGCGGCAAGGCCCAGGCCTACAAGAAGGGAACCGGCAATTATTCCCCATCGGAAGCTGATCTTCCCCAACACGCCGAGCAAATGAAGTCCGAAGAGCAGAATCAGCGCGCCAGCGACGGGGGCGAGTAGAGAGCGGTTCTCACGGAGAAACGTTCCGACGGCGCTTGCCGAGGCGCCGAACGAAATGAACACGACAGAAAATCCAATGACAAAGGATAGAGCGGAAGCGAAAAGTCCGCCGCGAGGCGGCTGCCCCTGGCGCAATTGCTCCATGCCGATGCCGGAAAGCATCGAGATGTAGCCGGGAACTAGGGGAAGCACGCAAGGCGAGAGAAAGGAAACCAGCCCGGCGATAAACGCTGCTGACAGAGAGACGTCGATCATGTTTTTTGGTTAGGCCTGAGCATGCCTCGAATTCCAATCTTAGATTGTGCTTCCGGACTCAGGCCTGGCGCAAATAAACGCGGCTGAGCCGATTCGTGCGGCCATACAAGATGCCTACTGGAACGCTTTCATTCTCCCACAAAGACGGCAAGAGAGCGTCAGATGTTAGCGCGGAAACGGCAAACAAGATTTTCCTCAGGGGCTCTGCGCCGCATTCGATGGCTACGCCGATTGCGGCAGCAAAAAGTTGACAACTGAAAGGATTGGCTGACGTGCACGCGTTTTACATTTTTTGGCGCCACTCGTAAGTGACGAAGACCAAAGACTTTGCGCGATAGACAGGTGGTCCCGCACTTGCCATGTGACCGATGGGCGCTTTTTTCTGAAGGCGTCCGGCAGGTGGCTATGCACTGGACACCGAACAAAGTGACGGCGTTGCGCGTGGCGGTGGGGTTTGCCGCCGTGAGTCTGTTTGGGCGCGGGCCATGGGCGAATCTTGCGGCCGTCGGGCTGACGGTGGCGGCCATCGCGCTCGACGCTTTGGATGGACACATCGCGCGGCGAAAGAACCTGGCGACTCCGGTCGGCGCGCAGCTCGATATCCTCGGCGACCGCATGATCGAGAACGTCTACTTCACGTACTTCGCGGTGGTGGGCATGGTGTCGCTCTGGCTGCCAGTTCTCTTCTTCGTGCGCGGAGCGGCAACCGATTTTCTGCGCGGGCTGGCGTTACGTTCGGGGCACGCGGGGTGGGGCGCGAACGCGATGCTGAAAACCTGGTGGGGCCGGGCGCTGGTGGCGTCGCGCTGGAGCCGGGGATTGTATGCCGCGCTGAAGTGCATGTGCTTCTGCTACCTAGGCCTTGAGCTGGCGCTGACGCGCGGGCCGGTGGCGCTGCTCAGTGGAATGAGCGCGGACGTGCACGCGTGGGTTCGCGGCGGCGCGCAGGTGCTGACGTGGATGACGGCGGGGTTTTGTCTGCTGCGTGGTGTGCCGGTGTTGATAGAGGGGTGGAAATACTTCGCGGGAAACGTGGGCCGCGCGCGGGCGGGCAAAAGCATCACGCAGGAGGCGATGTAATGGTGCGGAACGAAGTATCGGAAGTAAACGAACCAGGAGAAATAAAGCAAAAGAAGCCGCGTGTCGCCGCGTTCTTTGATTTGGATGGGACTTTGGTATCGAGGCCGTCGATGGAGAAGAGGTTTTTTTCGATGCTGCGGTGCCGGCGGCTGATTGGGTTTCGGAATTATTTCCTCTGGATAGCGGAAGCGGTGCGGCTGGCTCCGCGGGGAATCAACCAGATCCTGCACGCGAACAAGATGTATTTGCGGGGCGTTTGCGCGGAGGAATGCGGGTCGCTCGCGCTCTCGCTATTCTATCCGAAGGCGGTTGAGCGCGCTGCCTGGCATGCGGAACTCGGGCACTTGATCGTGATGGTGAGCGGCACGCTGGAACCATTGGCAGAGCGCGCGGCCCGCGCTTTGGAAGTCGAGCTTGGCGCTCGCGGAGTGCGCACGCGGATTCGAGTCTGCGCGACTCGACTTGCAGAGAGGGATGGGAGATGGACGGGACAAATTGCGGGGGAAGCAATGTTTGCCGAAGCGAAAGTACGCGCCGTGCGGCGAATCGCCGCGGAAGACAATTTCGATCTCGAGCGATGCCATGCGTACGGAGACAGCGCGAGCGATCGCTCGATGCTCGAAGCCGTGGGAAAGCCGGCGGTAGTGAATCCCTCCAACGATTTGGTGTGCATCGCACGGAGGAATGATTGGCCGGTATTGCGATGGGCAGAGGGAAAGGATTTCAGGCAGGGATCAAAAAGATTACTCCGAACGCAAAGGAAACCAGGAGCAGGAATCGCGCGGCGAATCGATACAGCAGAAGAATTTGATCGAGGAACTCTCGCGGGACGCGAAAGCATGGAACATGGTGCGTGAACAAGATGGATCGAAACGAAAATATGGAACACGAGTATGCGATCGCGTGGCGCGAAGCCGCTGTTTCGAGGAGCGAAAGTGCAGCGGCTCTCGAATTAGAAAAAAAGAGCCTGGCCGCGCTGCTTCGGCAGGAATTGGCAGCGGCGTGGCCGACGTGCGGGGTATTTGAGCGCGTGGCGCTGGGCTATTTGGGAGTCTCCAGCGCGCTGATCCTTCTATCTGCGGAGAACCTCGCGCATCCGGCGCGAATGCTGGCAGTACAGGGATTCGTGGCGATGCTGATTCTGCTTTTGTGCAGAGCCGGGGCGCGAGCGGCGGAAGAAGCTCGCTGGAACGGAGAATCTTTTTCAACACGGTGGTGGCATTTCTGGCGGCATTGGTATCCGCACCTGTATTTTTTGTTTTGCTTTGAAGAATTGGGGCGGCTGGTGCATCTGGTGCAGCCCGGATGGCAGGACGCGAAATTGATGGCGTTCGATCATTGGCTGACCGGCGTGCACCCCACCGTGTGGCTCGCGCAATTCGCGACGCCGGCGCGCAACGACTTCATGCAGTTTGTTTATCTGACGTACTTCACCTACTTGTTGGTTGTCGGAGGAATTTTATATTACAGGCGCGATTGGCATGCTTACTGGTCGGTGATGACGTACTCGGCGGTGGGCTACGCCATCGGATACGTGATTGCGATTTTCTTTCCCATCGAGAGTCCCTGGTTTTCCATGGCCGGAGCATGGCACGGTCCACTGCAGGGCGGCGCAGCGACGGCGGTTGTCAATTTCATCGAGCACTACGGGCGAGTCCGCGGCGCGGCGTTTCCCTCAGAGCACGTAGCGGGAGCAGTCGCAGCGGCCTGGGGCGCCTGGCGCCACCGAAGGTGGCTCTTCTGGGCGATGCTGCCGCTGGTGGTGTGCATGTGTGTCTCGACGGTGTGGGGCCGGTACCATTATGTGGCCGATGTCCTCGGCGGACTGGCTACCGGCACCCTCGGGTATGTCATTGGCGGCTGGCTGATGAAGCGGCGGCAGGCAGCGTATGAGAACACAGACTCCCTGCAGGGGCGGGATTGATTCCGTCTTTGCCATCAAGATGGCTGATCAACTACAGAGCCCCATCCCCACGTATTTTGCAAGTGTCGCTTCTATCTGAAAAAGGCTGCTAATTTAGAACTACCTTCCTTGGAGTGGAAGAAATCACGGTCGGCGTGACCGTGCACGTTGGGACTCGTAGACCCTCAAGCCTTGATGAGATTCAACTTCAGGGTGTCGGCGCGGCGCCCGTTGCTGGGTGTTTAAAATTGAACAGTTACTAAAAGCGATGCTAGAATGGTTGTAATGCGTTCTGTAAGTGGTTCCGCAAGGCCGCTCCCCCGCACCCGCAAAAAAGCGAGTTCAAGCGATCCTGTGTTCGATGTGAGATCGTTTCTCGACTCGACTGGTCTGGGTAGAGAAGTATCCAGATTTCGAGCAAAAGAAATCGTCTTCGCCCAGGGCGATCCTGCAAAGCATGTTATGTATATTCAAGAAGGCAGTGTGAAGCTTAGTGTAGTCAACAAATTGGGCAAAGAGGCCGTTGTGGCCATTCTGGGACCCGGTAATTTTTTTGGGGAGGGTTGCCTTGCGGGCCATTCCACTTGCATGGCAACGGCGACCACACTCGCCCCTACCACTGTGCTCGTTATTGAGAAAGCCGAAATGATGCGCGTACTCCACGGAGAACACGAGTTCTCCGACCGTTTCATCGCTTACATGCTGGCGCGAAACATCCGGGTCGAAGAGGACCTGGTAGACCAACTCTTCAACTCCAGCGAAAAGCGCCTGGCGCGCACCCTGCTCCTGCTCGCACGATTTGGTTCGGCGGGTCATCCTCACCGGGAGCTTCCCAAGTTATCCCAGGAGATGCTGGCCGACATGATCGGCACGACGCGACCCCGCGTCAATTTCTTCATGAACAAATTCAGGAAATTGGGCTTTATTAAATATAATGGCGGCATCCACGTCAACGATTCTCTGCTAAGCGTCGTGTTGCACGACTAACAGATGTTGATGAGCCGCCTCCTCTGCACCACTTTCGCTGTAACCCCTCGACAGTAGGCTTACCGGAGATCTCTAACAGTGTCGGCCCTGTCAAATACTTTCTGAGCAGACTTCTTTCTTTTCACTTGAAAGAGTTTTTCTCTTTCGTTTTCTTTCGTGTTCATTCTTCCCGGCATCGACGACCAAAGCTCGCTCGTAATCATTCGGTCGGTTTCAGTCCGACCCATACATCTCTTCGATCAATACTTCGACCACGATTACTTATGCAAACTCCCTTTTCAGGGAGCGGGATGCCCATTCAAGTGCACGACGTTCTACCGCACACCATCTCCGGTACCGAGCTCTCCCGCGTGCGAACCGAACTTTACCAACTGCGGATATTCCCATCCTCTTCGCCACATCCAGTACAAGCAAACTCCCAGCCTGCGTCCCATGGCTACTTTCGCAATGTTCCTCTGCCTACGCATGGCCAGGTTCCGATAGCGACGGCGCCAGTCCGCATTGCAACGTACGGCCGCCTGTGCGGCCTCCACCAGCAAGAAACGCAACAAAGAACTGCCTTGCTTGCTAATGTGTCCCAACCGTTGTTTGCCCCCACTGGAGTCCTCGGTTGGAATTAACCCCACATAGCTGCCGACCTGCTTGGCACAGGCAAACCGCGTCGGCGTTCCGATGATCAGCACATAGGCGAGTGCCGTGAGTGGGCCTACGCCTGGATGCGTCATCAACCGCAACGCTTCGGGTCGTTTCCTAACTTCTTCCTCGACGGCTGTGGTTAATTCTTCGATAGTCGGATTCATGCGGTCCAACAATTCCGATAACTCTCGCCGACGCCGACTAGCCCAGGGAGCCAACGAGAGCTTTTCTAGTTCTGCTCGCCCTCGTTCGCTCCACAGCTTTTTCTTCCAGCACTTGTTCTCGTTCATCGCCAGAGCCTGCAGCTGATTCATGATCCGTGTGCGCATCTGCACCAGTCGATGCCGATGCCAAAGCAGTTGCCGCAGATCACGATTTTCCGGGCTCGGCATCCAGATTCGTGGAAAACGATCCTCCAGCATCAACTGCAGCAGGAGTTGGGCATCCTTGCTGTCCGTCTTTTGCTTCTTGGGTCGCCTGGTTCCGATCTCCGCTGGATCGCCGATCCACAACTCAAAATCTAGCTCCGCCAGTAATCGCTCGAACCAGCGCGAATAGCCGGTAGCCTCCATCCCTACACGCACGCTGATTCCTTTTTGCTTCAGCTCCCGATAGAATCGCTCGGCGTCACCATCTTCATGGTTCAGTCGCCGTTCTCCGCACTCACCGGTTTCTTCAGTAAAAAAAGCAATCTGCTGAAAACTCGGGTGGTAATCCACGCCTATAATCATCATGTTCGGCTCCTTTCTCCCGAGTCTTTGGTCGTCAGACAACTAAGTCTACTCGGGTCGAGGAGCCGACACTGTTATGCAATCAAGTTGGTACTGGGAAGGAGGAGCTGGCCGACTCAATGAGTTGGTTGGAGCCTGTACGGATGGCTCGCTGTTCGCGGTTCTTTGTGTTAGTGAACCTTGGCAGTGAGTCTCGGTCTTCAGGAAAAAGGATCGGCTGCCGACAATTTAGAGGCGGGCGAAGTGCGCGAGCGCTTGTGCGCTATTAGGGTAGCGGCGGGCGGCTGTGTTGAGGATGGGTGTGTTCGAAGGCCAGGGCGATTTGCAGAAGGAGATGCTCGTCAGCGACGGCGCCGATGAGTTGGAGGCCGACGGGGAGGCCGGCAGGAGTGAAGCCGCAGGGAACGGTAATCGCGGGGACGCCGGCGAGATTCGCGGGGCGATTTGTGCGGAGGAGCAGGCCGCGGGTGGAGTGATCTTTGTCGCCGATGAGGATTCTCTCCTGATCGATTTGCGGAGCGGAGATGGGCGTTGTGGGAACGGCGAGGGCGTCGACACCGGCGGCTGCCATGACCAGATGCAATTGCTGGATGAACTTTTCACGCAACTCGAGCGCTGAGAGATAAACGGTTGCGGGGACTTTCGTGCCCATTTCGAGGCGAGATCGGACGTCATCGCCATATTCCGCAGAACGGTAAGGAAACCATAGGGACTGCTGGTGATAGTGGGTCGCTTCGGCCCACGCAATTTGATTTCCCGCGTCTTCGGTTTCTTCGAGGAGAGGCAAGGAGATTTCCTTGATTTTGACTTTTTGGCTGCGCAGAGAACGAAGCGCCTCGTCGAAGAGCAGACGAACGTCGCCCGAGATCACCTCGAAGAAAAATTCGCAGGGTACGCCAAGCGTGAATTTGCGAGGCTTAGCGGAAAGTTTGCGCGAGGAACGGAAATTCGGCTTGCCTTTTACGCGCTGGAGGATTGGCTCGAGAAGAAGAGCCACGTCTTCCACGGTGCGAGCCAGCGGGCCGGCGCAATCCAGACGGGGAGAAAGCGGAATCGTGCCGTCCACGCTGACGCGGTCGAGAGTGGGTTTGAGGCCGACAATGCCGCAGAGGGAAGCGGGGATGCGAATGGAGCCGCCGGTATCCGTGCCGATGCTGCCGTAGCAAAGGCCGGCGGCAACGGCGGCAGCCGAGCCGCCGCTGGAGCCTCCGGGAATTCGCGCGAGATCCCAGGGATTGTGTACGGGGCCGTAATGCGGGTTGTTGCTGGTGACGCCGTAGGCAAATTCGTGCATGTTGGTTTTGCCGAGGATGACAGCGCCGGCGTTTTTTAGTTGTGCGACTACTGAAGCGTCTTCCTTGGGAATGAATTCCTTCAGAATTTTTGAGCCGGCCGTGGTGCGTATGCCCGCGGTGTAGATGTTGTCCTTCAACGAAATGGGAATGCCGTGAAGCGGGCCGCGGTCACGATGGCCTTTGCGGCCGTGCGGAGCGAAGAGTTCGGCTTCGGCTTTTTTTGCCTGAGCAAGAGCGAATTCATCAGCAACGGTGAGATAGGCATTCAGCTTCGGGTTTATTTGCTCGATGCGGGCGAGCATGAGTCTGGTTAGCTCGACGGGCGAGAGCTTGCGCTTGCGGAAGAGGTGGGCGGCTTCGGCGATGGTGGCGAAGGCTAGATCGGTGTCATTCATGGGATCGGGCTGAGATCAGGCGCGGGGGAAATTTAGCACAGAGGCCAGGGAGAGCACAGAGATTCGGGAGACCGGGGTTGGAAATACGGAGGACCTGGCGGCCTCAAACCGCCGCGGGACTAAAAGATTTTGTCCTTACGGCGGAGATTTCCGAAGGAGCCGATGTTGGCGAGGATGAAGGTGGCGGTGAAACGATTCTCGGTGCGCACTGTGCCGAGGTTGATGCGGCGGTATTCGAGGGCCAGGCCGCAGCAGCTTCCGTTGTAGCTGATCTGGACGAGCTGATTTTGCAGAGTCTTGTTGGTGAAGTCGTAGCTGATTCCGGTGGTGAAATTGAATCCCTTGCGGGTGAGACTGCCGTAGCCGAGGAGCGCGCGGAGCTGATTGGAGAGCGGCTGAGCAAAGGGCACGAAACCAGGCGGAGGAGAAAGAGGGAGATCGGCTTCGACAGGGTTGTCGTTCAAGCGAAAATGGGCGACGGTGGCGAAAAATTCCTTGTAGGGCTTCACTTTCAAGAGAGTGCCGACAGTGACGAGACGTTGAATTTGAGGATCGTACTGAAGAATTTGTTCGAGGTCGTAGGAGCCGCCGGGCGTGATCCTGAAGTCGCTGACGATAGGGGACCAGGTGCGCGGGCCGAACGCGAAAGCAAATGGGGAGATGGAGTCAAACGCCTGGAAGACGTTGCGCTCGCCGTTTACGATGGCGCCGCCGAAGGTGGGATCGAAATAATGCTTTTGGAGAATGCTCCAGGTGAGAAGTTCCTGGGGCTGATCGTCGCCGGTTTTGCGGAAGAGGCGCTGGGTGACGCCGTATTCGACTTCGTTGGTGTCGGTTAGGGTGGCGTCGGAATCGAAACGGATGAAATCGGCGAAATTGTTGACGCCGGTGACGAAGCGATACGTGATCACCGGCTCGATGGTGTGCTTGTATCTGTTGCCGGGCTTGCTTTTGTCGAGAGAGGGTCGGTCGAAAATGCGTTCCAGGGTAGGTGGGCGAAGCTCGACGGTGAGTTCGCCGGTGTTGCGGGAGATGGATTGAGAGCTTAAGAGACCGGAGGGAGTGTAGGAATCGCCGTAATAGGTAGTGCGGAAGGCGGCGGAGGTGGTGACGCCCAGCCAGGAGCCGAGGTGGAGGGGAATAGTGACCTTGGGAGCAAATTCCGTGCTCGGGACGAAGGGTGCGGTATTGATAGGACTGTCATCCTGGCGGTGCAAGGCGCCGGCAAAGGAGTCGAAGGAAAAATAGAAGGGGAGACGACGCCAGGGCGATTGTTCGATGGAGCTGAAGCGGGCATCGGGAGCGTTCCGCAGGGTGACGCTTACGGCGGGAGTGACGGCGCCCGTGGTGGCGGAAGTAATGGGAATGCTGAGGAAAGTCTTGTCGGAGAGGGAGGCGACATTAAAGCTGAAACCGCGAAAATTGTTGGTGAGAAAAGTCGCGCTGCGAACTTCGGAAGTAATGGCGTCGCCGAAGGAGTCGGCGAAAGCGAGACGAAAGGTGAGGGAGGTAAGTTCGTTGACGTCGGCGACGAAGCGCCAGCCGTGGGGGAGTAGAGATTGAACTTCCAGATGCTGCTGGTGGCCGCCCTGTTTCTCGAGGAGCAGGGCGCCGTTCAGCCCGGGAACGAGCAGGCCGCGGTCGATCACCCCAAAATAGGTGTAGTCGATGGAAGTGTTTTCGAAGGGGCGTGCGCGGAATTCAGCGCGCTCCGCGGATCCGCGCTTGGAGAGCAACTCGGCTCCCAGGGTGGCGTCGAGCCAGGGTTTCGGCGCGAGATAAAAAGCGTCTCCGAAGACAAAGCCCTTGGTGTTGGTCTGGCTGATGACAGGGAGCAGGATTCCCGACTGGCGAATCTTTTCTCCGGCGGGGGCGGTGGCATAAGGAAGCCACACGATAGGAACGCGAAAGATCCGGAAGTTGGCGTTGACGAGAGCGACGCTCTTGCCGAGACGAATGCGCGCTTGCGGCGCGTAAAACTGCCAGACCGGATGACGCGGGTCGCAGATGGTGATCCAGCCGCGGCGCACGAGATAAATGTCGTTGGCGAAACGTTCGACCTCGGGAGCCTGAAAATAGAGCGGATTCTGGGACACCAGAATCAACGGATTGGGACGCCGCGCCAGCTTGACGGAGCCGCGAACGTTGGTGAAAAGGCCGTGGCCGGTGCTTATGTTGTAGCGGGCTTCATCGGCTTCCACGTGCTCATTCCTATAATCAAAGCGAACATGCCCGCGAGCGAGGGATTCGGAAGTTTTGTCGTCGTATTCGATGTGATCGGCCTGGAGACGCTGTTCTCCGTAATGAATATCGACGTCGCCGTCGGCAACGAAGAGGTCGCCTCGTTTTTGCTGCGGACCGCGTGACCATATCTCGACGTCGCCAGCCTTGGCGGAATGCAGGGGGGCCTGCTGGGCAAAGGAAACAGGCGAGGCCGGGCCGGAGAGAAAACATGAAAGCGCCGCGAGGCAGAGAAAGTAGCGGAGCGCGGACGGATTCCCGGCATGGCATTGGCGATTCAAACGGGACATTGGGACGATGAAAACAGTTGAATAGCCTAGCATGTGGTCGGGGGGATGTGTAGCAAAGGCGGAACGCGCCGGCCAAGGGAGGCAGCGAAGAGGCATGGCGGGGCACAGGAAAGACGGACGAAACGCGGAGCGAGTTTTGCGCGTCTTTCGGAACACCGGTAGGTCGGCCCTTCCAGAAACAATTGATGCGCGCCGTGGCATCGAGGAGGTATGATGCGCGGCCTTGTACATAGGGGGAAGCAAATGGATCGAGCGATAGCTGCGCTGAAGATCATTATGGCGGCGGGGATATTGTGCGTTACGGCGGCGTTCGTTACGCCGGCGGGTCCTGGAGAGCAGTCGAGCCCCATGGACAAATTGAAGAATCTCGAGTTTCGAGAGATTGGACCCGCGGTGATGGGCGGGCGGATCGATGATTTTGCCGTGGTGGAAAGCAATCCAAACATTGTGTATGCGGGGACGGCGTCTGGCGGCGTCTGGAAGACGACGAACAACGGGACGACATGGGAGCCGGTGTTCGACAAAGAAGGCGTTTCGACCATAGGCGATATAGCGATTGCGCCGTCCGATCCTTCGGTGGTGTGGGTCGGAACGGGAGAGCCGAACAACCGGCAAAGCTCTTCCTGGGGAGACGGGATTTACAAGTCGCTGGACGCCGGCAAGACGTGGCAGAAGATGGGACTGACGGCTACTCACCACATCGGGCGGATTGTGATTCATCCCAAGAATCCGGAGATTGTGTACGCGGCGGCGCTGGGGCATTTGTGGGGGCCGAATCCGGAGCGCGGCGTTTATAAGACGACCGATGGCGGGAAGACGTGGAACCAGGTGCTAAAGATTAATGACGACACCGGCGTAAGCGATCTCGCCATGGATCCACAGAGCCCGGATACGCTGTACGCCGCGGCCTACGAACGGCGGCGGACGCCATTTGGATTCGACGGAGGTGGACCGGGGAGCGCGATTTATAAAACGGTGGACGGCGGCGTGACGTGGAAGAAATTGACGAAAGGGCTGCCGTACGAAAACGGAGGCGATACCGGACGCATCGGGCTGGACATTTACCGGAAGGATCCGAACATCGTGTATGCCATCGTGCAGCATGAACATGGCGGAACGTATCGCAGCGAAGACAAGGGCGAGACCTGGAAGAAGATGGGCGACACGAACCCGCGGCCTTCGTATTACAGCCAGGTGCGCATTGATCCCAACAATGATCTGCGCATTTGGGAGTTGGGCGCGCAGATGTTTTATTCGGAGGACGGAGGGAAGACGTTTTCCACGAAGAGAGTGAAGGGCATCCACGGCGATTTTCACGCCATGTGGATCGATCCGGAGGATTCGAACCACGTCATCACCGGATGCGACGGAGGAATCAACTGGAGCTACGACAACGGGCGGACGTGGGATTTCATCAACACGATTGCGATCGGGCAGTTCTATGAAATCGGTCTGGACAATGAGAAGCCGTACCAAATCTGCGGCGGATTGCAGGACAACGGAAGCTGGTGCGGGCCGAGCATGTCCCTGACGAACGACGGCATCACCAATGACGACTGGACTCTGATGCCGGGAGGAGACGGCTTTTACGCGGAGATTGATAACGTCGAGCCGTGGATTGTTTATACGGAATCGCAAGATGGGCACATTTCGAGGCGCAATGCGCGGACCGGGCAGCAGCGAGAAATCATGCCGGAAGCCAAGGCAGGCGAGCCGCACTATCGTTTCCAATGGAATTCGCCGGTGGCCGTCTCGACGCACAACCACAAAACCATCTACTACGGCGGAAATTATTTGTTCAAGTCCACGGACCGCGGAGATTCCTGGACGCGCCTGGGCGGCGATCTGACGACCGGCGTGGACCGCAATAAATTGGAAATCTTCGGCAAGGTTCCGGACAAGAAAACGCTCTCACGGCACGACGGAGTCGAGGACTATCCGACGATTACGACGCTGACCGAATCGCCGGTGAGCGCGGACGTACTGTGGGTGGGAACGGACGACGGCAACCTGCAAGTGACGCGCGACGGCGGAAAAACGTGGAAGAACGTGGCTTCCCGCGTGCCGGGAGTTCCCAAGGGGACCTATGTGAGCCGCGTGCTGGCGTCCAAGTACGCGGAAGGAACGGCTTACGCGACGTTCGACGGCCACCGGAGCGACGACTACAGCGTATACATCTTCATGACCAAGGATTATGGAGAAAACTGGAAAGCCATCCGCAATGGAATTCCGGATTCGGCGGGCACCGTGCACGTCGTCCGCGAGCACCCCAGCGACGAAAACTTGCTGTTTGCGGGGACGGAGTTTGGACTCTGGGTGTCCTGGGACCGCGGCGCGAACTGGTCGGCGTTTAAAAACAATCTGCCAACCGTCCCGGTGGATGACATCGAAATCCAGGCGCAGCAGAACGACCTGGTGCTGGCGACGCACGGGCGGTCGATCTGGATCTTCGACGATCTTACGCCCATCGAGAAGTTCGACGCCAAGGTGCAAACGTCCGACATCACCTTTTTCACCCCGCGTCCCGCGACTCTCTGGGATTTGCGGCGGCGCCGGTGGAGCGCGGGGCAAAAGATGTTTACCGCGAAAAATCCGCCGTACGGCGCGATTTTGGATTACTACCTGAAAGAAGGCGTGCCGCCGGAAACGGCCAAAGCCGAAAAAGGCGAAGCAAAGAAGGAGACTGCGGCCGCGGACGAGCAAGCGAAAGCGGACGAGGCCGCGAAAAAAGAGGGCAAGGCGAAAATCAGCGTTTACGACAAGGACGGAAAACTTGTGCGGGAATTTGACGGCCCCGGCAAAGCCGGAGTGAACCGCACGAACTGGGATTTGCGCTGGGAATCGCCGGCTGTCCCGACGCCGGAACAGATTGCGGCCGCCGCAGCGGGCTTTGACTTCGGCCCGAAGGGGCCGTTGGTTGAGCCTGGCAAATACACCATCAAAATCAAAGCCGGGACGAAGGAAGCAACGCAAGAAGTGGTTGTCGAAGATGATCCGCGGATGCAGATGTCGCCGGCGGACCGTGCAGCGCGGCGCGCAGCCATCGATCAGCTCTATGCGCTGGCGAAAACCGCAGACAAAGACCGCAAGACCATCGAAGGAATCAAGGAAGGGCTGAAAACGGCGAGAGAACAATGGAAGAAAGACGCCGGCAAGCCGGACATGCCGAAGATTCCCGAGGAGATCCAGAAGGCCGCCGACGAACTCCAGAAGAAGGTGGATACAGTCGCGGAGAAATACGTTCGCGAGCGCGAAGGGCTCGGGAATGCCGGGCCGCCCTTCGTCTGGAAGCCGGCGCCGCTGCCGAATCAGGCCCAGGGCTTGCTGAGAGATCTGGATGGCTTCTGGGCCGCGCCGGGTGGCCAGCAAAAAGAAAAGCTGGAGGAACTGAAGCCGCTCGTACGCGATGCGTCCGCGGCGGTAAAGAAAATTGAAGAAGAAGACTTGCCCGCGTTGAACAAGAAGATGAATGACGCTGGCCTGCCGCACATCGTACCTGTGCAGCCGCAGCCGCGTGGCCGGGGAGGATTCGCGGAGGAGGATAAACCATAGGAGCGAGTAACCGACGATTGGAATCGTCGCGCGGCGGCCTCCCTAGGTAGCCGAACGGGAAAAACGTGGGAATTCGCTGGCGGAAAGTGCGCTACCGTCCCTTGAGGCTGCGGGAAATCGTTTCTTCTTGCAGGCTGCAGGAAGCAGCTCGCACCAGGATCTGAACGGCGCTTATCGTCTCAGGCCGGCAGCCTCTTGCGAACTCTAAACGACGCTCATACGCGCCTTCTTGCCCGCTTCTTCTTCCAACCACGCGATGGTTTTCGTCAAGCCGTCGCGCAAAGTCGTTCTGGCGCGCCATCCGAATTCCGCCAGTGCTCGAGACGTATCGAGGCAGCGGCGCGGCTGCCCGTCGGGCTTGGTGGCGTCCCAGCGTACCGTTCCCTGATACGCCGTGAGCGAGCAAATTAATTCCAGCAGATTGCGAATGCTGATCTCTTCGCCAGATCCCAGATTTACGAATTCGGGCTTCTCGTACTTCTCCGCTGCAAGCACGATCGCCTCCGCGGCATCCTCCACGTACAAAAACTCTCGCGTCGCGCTGCCCGTCCCCCACGCCGTGAGTTCCGCCGCCCGCGCCTGCTTCGCTTCCCGGCACTTGCGGATCAGCGCCGGAATTACGTGGGAGCTTTCCAGATCGAAATTGTCACGCGGTCCGTACAAGTTTACGGGCGTCAGGTAGATGCCCTTGAATCCGTACTGCTCGCGATATGCTTGCAACTGCACCAGGAGCATTTTTTTTGCCAGCCCGTAGGGTGCGTTCGTTTCTTCCGGGTAACCGTTCCAGAAATTCTCTTCGCGAAACGGGACGGGCGTGAACTTTGGATACGAGCAAATCGTGCCCGCGCAGACGAACTTCTCTACACCGGCGATGCGTCCCGCTTCGATCGCATTGATGCCCATCACCGCGTTGTCGTAAAAAAATCTGCCTGGGTTCGCGCGGTTCGCGCCGATGCCGCCGACGACCGCCGCAAGATGAATGAAGATGTCCGGTCGCGTGTCCTTATACAAACGCAGCGCTTCCGTTTTTTCGCGCAGGTCGTATTCCCGGCTATGCGGAGCGCTGATCTCGCGGCAACCCGCTGCTCGTATCTTTTCAACGACAAAAGATCCCAGGAAGCCATTGCCGCCGCTCAGCGTTACGCGCCGATTTTCCCAGAATCCCATTTTTGGCCCCCCTCAGTTCTGCGAAGCCTGGCCTTCCACGGCTTCCATCACGCGCGTCACCGAGTTGTGCCAGTGATTCCAGTGGCTGAATTTCTTCTCGAGGATTGCTTTTCCTTGCCCCAGCGGCGCAAGTCCGGCCGCTTCCAGATCCGCGTCCACCATGATGGCCACCAGCTCGCTGAAGCCGATTCGCGTCTCCCAACCGAGTTTTTCACGCGCCTTCCGCGTATCTGCAATCAGACAGTCCACTTCGAGCGGCCTCATGTACCGTTCCGAAGTTTTTATGTGTTTGCGCCAATCCAATCCCGCGTATGAGAACGCTTCCTCCACAAATTCGCGCACCGAATGTGCTTCGCCTGTTCCGATAACGATGTCCTCGGCCGTGTCGTGTTGCAGCATTCTCCAGATCGCTTCCACATATTCCGGCGCGTAGCCCCAATCGCGCCGCGCATCCAGATTGCCCAGAAACAGGTTGTCCTGCTTGCCCGCAACGATGGCCGCCACCGCGCGCGTAATCTTTCGCGTCACAAACGTTTCGCCGCGCCGCGGGCTTTCGTGATTGAACAGGATTCCGTTGCTTGCAAAAAGCTTGTACCCCTCGCGATAGATGCGCGTCATCCAGTACGCATATACTTTTGCGGCGGCATAAGGGCTGCGCGGCTGAAAGATTGTGGTTTCGCTTTGCGGCGGCGGCGTCGCCCCGAACATCTCCGAACTCGACGCCTGATAAAACCGCGTTTTGCACCCGGCCCGCCGGATCGCTTCCAGCAAACGCATCGTGCCGAGACCGGTAACGTCGCCGGTGTACTCGGGCATATCGAAACTCACGCGCACGTGGCTCTGTGCCGCCAAATGATAGAGCTCGTCCGGTGCGTAGCTGTACACCATGTTCAAAATCCATTCGGAGCTGGATAGATCTCCATGGTGGAGGAAAAGCCGCGTGCTCGGCGAGTTTGGGTCCTGATAGATGTGGTCGATGCGCTTGGTGTTAAACGTGCTGGCTCGGCGGATGATTCCATGAACTTCGTACCCTTTGGAAAGCAGAAGTTCCGCAAGGTACGAGCCGTCCTGCCCGGTAATGCCGGTGATGAGTGCGCGTTTCATGTGTATCTTTCTGGCCTCTTTTTTCGTGATGCCCTGAAAGCAATGTCTTCAGGACCACACTGTCGAACACTTTCGAGACGGCATAGAGAATACAAATAAGTCCCCTCGTAGCCCCGCATCTGGATGTAAGGGTGCCTTACGTGCCGATACCGTCCCAAATCCGCCGAAAGCGCCGGCTGGCGCAGCCCGAGAAGTTTCTGGAGCGGCCACGTCACATCCAAAAATGCGAACCAAATGGGTATGCACTTTGGCCGTAAATAACTCCAATTGGGCGCCCAATATCGCTTCGGCTTGCTCCGTTCGCCGTCGGCTGCCAGCATGTTCGTCGCGTCATCGACGGTGCAGAGCTGCCAACGCCCACCGGCGAGTTCGTAATTCCGGCGCACTCGCTCGTCGTTCCAGACACCTCTTGCACCGATGGGATGATACCCCACATTCCAAATCCTACCGCACTGACGTTCCCTCCAGTTCGGCTAAATCGCCGGTAGTTCGTGGATGCCTTCTCCTTGATATTGACCGGACATTTTACATGGATGGCGTCGCTGGGTGGAAAGGTGCCCGGTGCGGTGCGACAACTTTTCGTGTGAGTAATCAGAAGCTCAAGAATTGCTGCCGATTCCCACAAGCGTCCAAGCGCTAGTAGGCCGATGCGGCAGGAAGGAATTGGAGCGCCAGTGAAGGAGGCTTCGGGGTAGTAGATCCGGGAGCCAGTTTCAGCTCAATGGCATGTCAGCATCAAGATAGTCACCTTTGCTGGGATGGCACTTGGCTGGAGACGTTCACAATGTTCACAACGTTCACCGTGTTCCTCTCCTGTGCTTGGAGCTGGTGATTCCTCGGCTTTTTGCTTCGGCTCTTCGATCATCTCGGGTGGGGATGAGATCCGAGGATTGAAGTAATTCGAAAATGAGAGCCGGAATCCGCGTCAAATGCTCTTGGATGGCGTCGATAGTTCTGCCTTTCCAAACTATAGCGGGCGAGGCGGTCGCCCCCCCCAAATTGGGATCCATCCAGGCTCACGTCCGAGAACTAATACTTTTGTTTTGAATGACATGACGTAGTTCGTTTTGCATTTTTGTGTAGGCCGCGATAGTCCGGTTGCCCGAAAACGATGGCATTCCTTGACCCTACAATATCTGAGAATGATAACTGAAGTTATATAACTACTAAGTATAATAAAGGACGTAATTTCGAGCCCAGACAGACACCACGGCTTTGCAAAATTCCCCGTTTCAAAGCCTGTATCCGGAAGAAAAGACCTACCCTCGGGCGAATCGCCTTATTTTGATGCAAACACCTATGCTTGGATCCCTTTGTGCAACTATTCTGCAACCTATTTGGCGCGAGGGTTAGTCGGCCGGGAAAATTCCGCGTCTAGCAATTTTCGGATTCGGGCAAGGACTTCAGACGCTTTGTGTTCGTCGTTCGCATAGGCCGTAGCTGCATGACGAGCAATATCAGCAAGCAATAGACCCCAGGCCCCTGGATCTTCCCAAATCACTCTAAGCGTTACTTGTTGACTCTGACCGGGCGCAGCCCACACCCTTAGAATTTCCACCGCTTGAGGATTAGTAATCCCAATCCTTGGAATCTCTAACTCTCCCGTGGGCTTTTTTCCGAGCATACCTTCCCCCCCATGAAAGCCAGTACACAATTCACGACATCGGCGACATCACCTTACACTATACTGCTTGTCAGGGCCCAGTTCGTCGTGCCCACGTCCCCACGACATAGCAGGATTCAAGCGGCCAATGTCAACGAGCGACCGCGGCATTTGTTCCTGTCGATGAGGTGAATTCGACTCAGGCTTCTATTCCCAGTCTACTTAGCATATTCCTAGATTCTGCAATCCGTTCGGACGGCAGACACAAAACTTCCGGCGACAAAAGGTTGCTGGCATTTGCGAGGTTTTTGGATCTATCGGACCCAATCGGAAAAACTAGATACCCATCGTCGCGGAGCCTGGCAAGAACAGCCTCCTTCGACCTCTTAACTTCGCGCAGCAACTGATCGTTCAGCTCGATAATCATGATTGGCCGGGTGCGTGCAATCAACCGCCGCGCGCCGTCCAAAATGAACGGTTCAGAGCCTTCTGCGTCGATCTTCATAGCCCGGATCCCGGGGGTACCGACGCTCATATGCCACTCGTCCAAAGTTATGGCTTCAACGGATACAACATGCCCTTCATTCCGGATTGCTGTTAGCTTCCCCCAACCTGTCTCTCCCGGTTGCTGGGGGTCGGAAAAAGCCACTTGGCCACTTTCACTCCAAATGGCCCGCAACGACGCAGCTAACCAGGGGTACTCCGATGCGTTCGCCTGGAGTTTTTGAAATACATTGGCATTAGCTTCAAACGCGTAAACTTTCCCTGTGTTACCCACCAATGAAGCGGCGAGCAAACTGAAAAATCCAATGTGTGCTCCTATGTCGACAAACGTATCTCCTGGATGCAAAATGGCCACAAGACAATTTCTGACATGGGGCTCGTAAGCTCCGCCCCACATCAAACGCTGAACACGGTCATTCAAGTCAATGCTGATAGCCCTTCCTCCGTCAAGAGAAAATGTTCCGCAGCCATGCTTCCAGTAGCTTGCCAAGCGACCGAGCGCGTCGGCTAAGCGGGCCTTACCTCTAAAATATCCAGCGGAATTGAGAATTCGGGCTACGGAGTCAGCATTCCGTTTATCTCGCATCGTTATTACCTTTTTGCGAGTCGATAAATCCGGTCCCAACCGGCTCACCGGTAAATCTTCTAAGTCGTCGCAGATCCATCCTGCTGTAGAAATGCTGAATCTTGTAAAACGTCTTTGGGGGAAGCAGAAGCGTGAGGGCCAGTACAAACCCTTTGAACAGCCGATATTTCCAAGGCATATGCTTATAGGACAATCGCATACTTGCTCGTTCTACTCGGAATGTTTCCGCACTCGTGCCCCCTGCGCAAATGAGTTTGTAACGTCTGGCTTCGACATCTATTGGTTCGACGACGGCTCCGATGACAGTGTCCTCAAGTAGAGCTCTCGAGAGCCCGCCCCGCAAAGTTGTCCCTAGCTCTCTGAGCACCCTCATCTTCCGCTCGATTTTGCCAATATCGCCGTCCCTAAATTGGTAGAGATTGCCTCCGTGCAAACGGTAGTACGTAAGTGGCTGCTGCAGAAGAAGCGCGTGCGACCTCGCCACTGCGATCGTCGACATATATTCATCCGCCTCGACCACTAGAGCATTTGGGATTGGGCCCACGAGATCGAGAATAGTCTTGCGAATTGCCACTCGGCTAGTCCCTAGAAAGCACATGATCGCTCGGAAATCGGTTCCATCTTGCACGGTCCGTAAGGAAACGCGTCGAGCGGCGCTAGGCACCACTGCTACCGAACGCTCGGAAAGTTCATCAAATTCATAGAATCCATGACCGACAACTCCAGCCCGGGAGTCGTCGCGAAAGGCTTCGACTACATGAGTCATTTTGTCTTTGGCCCACCAGTCGTCACCATCAAGAAAGGCGATGATTTGACCACGGGCGAGCGGAATGGCAACGTTAAAAGCGGACGCTTGGCCACCATTGTTCTTTCGTAAAATGCGTATTCTGCGTTTGAATTTTTCCAATATTTGCGGCGTGCGATCGGTCGATCCATCGTCGACGACTAAAATCTCAAGATCTTCTTGCGAAAGTCCCTGGCTAAGCACGCTGTCCAAGGCCTGTTCGATGAAGGCTTCATGGTTAAAGGTATCAACGATTGCAGTCACAAGAGGATTTGTCATGAAGCTCTTAGTTGGCCCGCATGTGGCGAAAATTCAACGTAAGCCTAGGTTTAGTTTATTACAAGACAAGCGCAAGAGTCAGTTGAACGTTATTCGTCCATGCCACTTACAGTTAGTGAAACGGAAACTGCCCAACGCTGTCAAAATAAACGGTGGTTGGCATTCGGACGTTTATCGAGGTGTGGTGCTGCAACACCAGGTCATCGGCGTATTCTCCCCAGACATTTCGCGAATTGTGCCGCCGCTGGACCTCACCGTCCGCGCCGCTTTCTCTGCCTCTATTCGTGCGCCCCGCCAACTCTTCCCGGTCACGCATGCCGCTGGTGACCAGCCCGAGTTTTTGTACCAGTTTCATTGAGAGAGTCTACATAGATGTGTTCGATGCGTTTTGTGTTAAACATACTGGCACGGCGGATGATCCCATGAACTTCGTATCCTTTGGAAAGCAGAGGTTCTGCAAGGTACGAGCCGTCCTGCCCGGTAATCCCGGTGATGAGTGCGCGTTTTATGTGCGCTCTTTCTCTTCCCTGCAATGCAAAGAGCTTGAGGGCCAGTCCCTAAATGAACTGAACCCCGTGAGCCCCACCAAACAGTGTTTCCAAAAATCATAATCATGTTTTGATCCCACAACACCATGCCATCGGTGTATCCCTCCCCGAGATTTCGAGGATCTCGCCGCCGCTTGCTCTTACAGTGTCGGCGGCTTTGTCGAGACCCATCACTGCACCGCGCCAGCTTTTACCAGCCGCCGAGGGATCGAGGCCAAATATGGAAGCAAACATCCGGCTAGGGATGCGCAAACCGAGTGACCAAAGTGAGTCGATAATTCCCCAAGCCAGACGCCCGCGCAGGTTCATGGTTGGCTTAGCACTGCCGTTAAACTGGAAAAGAAATACGCCACCCGGACGAAGAACTCTCAACATCTCCTGGACATAGCCGACTCCTAGTTCTTCACTCGGGAGATGTTGCAGCACGAGATAGCTAAAAACAAAATCTGCGGAGCCATTCGAGACAAATCCTAGATCAGTACCGCCCGCGTGTATCCACAGGATGTTATCTTCCCGGGCGTGAATCTTCCGGGCTTGCCTTAGCATCTCCGCAGAGACGTCAATCGCAAGCACAGACTCGTAGTGGTGCGCGAACGTCCGCGTCATACGCCCAACACCACAGCCCAACTCGATCATTACCTTTCCGGCGGGGGGCAGGTGGCACCGCTCTAGAACTGGCGAGACGAATTGCTGAAAGTCTCTCTCGCCGGAAGTAAGGAACGAATCGATATCCCAGCATTCCTGCCATGACGCGATGTAATGGAATGCGTTCTTTTTTGCGCGCTCGTCCCAATCCCGCTGCATCGCGTCGGACGTTGACATCCATGTTCTCCAGAGCGCTATTCTAGTTTCAACTTTGCCAGAATCAAATTAGACATTTTAATTGTACAACAGGACACAAAATGAGATACGCATAGAAGCGCCGAATTCAGATCTTTTTAAGAGTCCTAAAAGAGAATTTCTGTAGAGCCCTCATGAAAAGACCCCCAGCCGTACCAAGACGCTCGGCACCGTGAGTCGCCACACTCCTTCCCGCGCCCTAGGATTTTCTTGGACACCGAATTGTGATGAAAATGAGTCAGAGATCACGAGGAGGTGTGTATGAGCAAGGAGTCCCGCGCCCTAGGATTTTCTTGGACACTGAATTGTGATGAAAATGAGACAAAGATCACGAGGAGGTGTGTATGAGCAAGGAGAGAGAACCAGCTTCGGGAGGCCCGGAGGGAGCCCGCAGGGCGACCGGGTACGTTGAACATGAATGATCGATTGAGGGTGCAAGTCCCTTACAGAGCCTGTTGGAGGCAACTGTGAGCCAAAGGCAACTGCATGATCCCGCGAGGGCGTGTGGAGAGGAAGCCGGCGGCACACTGCAGCACCTAACGCGAGTGAATCCCCGTAAGGCCGATCTGATCAAGGCCAGCATGCCCGTCAATGCGACGCCTAATATCCAACCGCGATCAGAGTGGTATTGGGGAAGGCGGCGGCAGGACACTGATCATTCTTATTTCAAGAGATCTCCACAGGTGCACCTCGGCGGTAGGGTCGGAGAAGGAAACGACGACGGCCCAATGCCTGTGGAGAAGTCGGATCTCCTCATATTAGCGATGAAACTGGCGAAAGCCAGTAGAGCAAAGGGGGAGATGGATTGAGAAGCACTGGACCAAGGTAACTGCCCTTCGCATTCGCCGACAGCCTGAAAGGGGACAAGGACTGCGGACCCCAGGACGAATCCCGGGGAAAGCAATACCTGTTGCATACGGCGAAGGCCAATGGCCGAACGGATCCAGCCACTTGCACAGCCACTGCGAGTAGCGAGCGGACGATGGAGTCGGTAGCGTCCCTGGCCAATCTGGCACAGGCGTTGCTGAACGTAGTGCGAAACAAGGGAGCATCCGGTGCAGACGGACAAACAGTAGAGGAAGTGGTCGAAAAGGCCCCGCATCTACTGCCTAAGGTACAAGCCGCACTCCTCCAGGGAACATACCGTCCGGGTGAAATCCGGCGGGTATGGATTCCGAAGTCAGGAGGCGGGCAGAGAGGCTTGGGAATTCCGAATGTGGTGGATCGATGGGTTCAACAGGCCGTGCTGCAAATATTGGAGCCGATCTTTGAACCGGCCTTTCACCCGAGCAGTCACGGATTCCGTCCGAACCGGGGCGCTCATACCGCCATTGCTGAAGCAAAAGAACACCTCAAGGAAGGATACCGAGTGGTGGTGGATCTCGACTTATCGAAATTTTTCGGTGCGCCAGGATAAGCCCGGCGCTTCCAGCGGGTGAAACTCCCGCCCCGGAAAGGGGACGAGCCGCCTCACCGGGAATCGAGTCTTGGGCTCATGAAGGTAACGACATGAGTTAAGCGTAGGCAGAGCGATGTCCAGGCCGTAACGCAAGTGAAGCGATTGAGCCTCGTGACACATCCGGAAGCCGACAGGGTCGAATATCTGGAAGGCAACAGTAGGCGACCGCAAAAGGCGATGGTCGCCGGAGATTCCGGCGGGGTCTAAGAGCACGGCATGGACAGAAACGGAAGCGTCATGGCACCTGGGAGATCCACCGCCGTCTCGGCCTGGAAATAGCGGGCCGAGTATGTCAACCGAATGGACCAACCTGAGGGAGACAGAAGCGACGGTGGAAGTCGGACTCGCTGGTAATACTCGGAGCGCGGGAAAGCCGCGTACATGGGGAAGCAGCGGGGCAGGTTGAGTGGCTGGTCCAGGGAAACATTCCCTGCACACTCAGAGGTAGGAGAAGAATGTCCACACAACTGGACCAGATCGCGAAGAAGGCGAAGTCAAATCCGAAGCTACGCTTCACGTCGCTGGCGCATCTGCTCACACCGGAGTTCCTCACGGAAACCTGGAAGCAGATGAATCGGCGGGGTGCGAGCGGTGTCGATGGTGAGACGACGAAGGAGTTTGAACAGGGTTTGGACACACGGGTTCAAGAACTGTGCGAGCGTTTAAAGCAAGGAGCTTATCGGGCTCCACCGGTTCGCCGAGTGGAAATACCGAAGGGACCTGGCAAGGCAGGGACGAGGCCGCTCGGAATTCCGACGGTCGAAGATCGCCTGCTACAAAGAGCGGTCGCGCGGATATTGGAAGCGGTGTTCGAGGCGGATTTCCTGGAATGCTCGTATGGATTTCGGCCGGACGTAATCCCCACGGAGCCCTCCGGGCGCTACGCGGGATCATCGTCACGAAGAAGGTTGGACACTTATTCGAGGCGGACATCCGAGGCTACTTTAACCACATCCAGCATGATTGGCTGCAGAAGATGGTTGCACATCGGATTGCAGACCCGCTCATCCTGCGCCTAATCGGCAAATGGCTGAACGCAGGTTTCATGGTGGGAGGAGTCGTTACGCGAACGGAAGAAGGATCGCCACAAGGCGGGCCGATTACTCCTCGAACGCAAAAGATAACTTCAGTTTTGACCGAGTGTTGAGGTATCGGTAGATGCGCGATATTCTTGGCTTGAATCGTGTCATATATGGTTGTACAGTTGTGACATATGGATCGCGCCAGCGCGAACGTAAAAGCCGAACGCCTCAACCATGCTCGCGAACTGCTGCAGCGGTTCGATCATCTGCCAGATGCGGTAGCGCAGTTGGTAGAGGACCGCAATGTCTCCCCCCGTCAAGCCTATCGATATCTGCAGCAGGCCCGCCGTTTGAAGCAACCAGTTCCTATCGGCGACACCAAGGTCGCTTTCACCGTGAAGCTATCCCAAGAGTTGGTGCGGCGAGTGCGCTCGTTCGCGAACACCACCGGTCTGTCGCTAAGCGAAATTGTCAGCCGGGCGTTGCTGGCGGTCCTGAAGCAGAGAAGAGGGCGTGGCTAAGCGCGCCTCATCGGACCGCCGCGCTGTTCAGCTGGAATATCGATTCGATCGTTTGCTCATCAGGAAACTGGAACAAGCCTACCAACTGTTGGTGCCAGAGATACGTCGGCCGGTTGGATCAGTGACGCTGAATTCCGCTCAGGAGGTGACGAATGAACAAGCCGGCAGCCATTTATGCACGGGTTTCCTCGGACCGACAGAAGGAAAGCCACACGATTGGCAGCCAGACGTCGGCACTGGTGGAATACGCCCAGACTCACGGATACGCCGTTCCGTCGGAGTGGGTGTTTCAAGACGAAGGGTATAGTGGCGCCAGTTTGGTGCGACCGGGGTTGGAGGCGCTTCGTGATTTAGCAGCGCAAGGGCAGATTGTCGCGGCGTTGATCCACTCACCCGACCGGCTCAGCCGTAAGTACGCCTATCAGGTCTTGTTGAGCGAAGAGCTTTCGCGATGTGGCGTTGACGTTATCTATTTGAAGTCGCCTTCGGGAGACAGCCCTGAGGACCAGCTGGTGGTTCAGTTTCAGGGAATGATCGCGGAATACGAGCGTGCCCAGATCGCGGAACGACACCGGCGAGGGAAACGACATAGAGCCCAACAAGGAATGGTGAATGTGTTATCGGGAGCTCCTTACGGCTATCGCTATGTAAGGAAGACGGACACTTCCGCCGCGTACTACGAAGTAGTAGAAAGCGAAGCAGACGTGGTCCGAATGGTGTTTGCGATTTACACGCAACAACGGTTTAGCATCAATGCGATTGCCCGTTTGTTGAATGAGCGAGGCATTTCGACGAGAACGGGAAAAACTCGCTGGGAACGATCGACAGTGTGGGGATTGCTGCGCAACCCGGCCTACGAAGGTAAAGCGTGCTACGGCAAAACCGAACAGTCAGAACGACAGCGCATTACGCGGCCACTGCGCCAGCGGAACGGTTCCTCTCACCGAAGCAACTGTCATCGTGATCGGCCTCGTGCGGACTGGATCGAAGTGGCCGTGCCTGCTCTGGTGAGTGAAGAGACATTTGCTCTGGCACAAGAACAGTTAACCAAGAATAAGCATCATTCTCCTCGCCGAACGATCGAACCGACACTGCTGCAAGGGATGCTGGTATGCCAGCAGTGCGGCTATGCCTTCTATCGAACTTCCACACGAACGTCCAAACGAAAGCTGTACTACTATCGATGCCTCGGTTCCGATGCGTATCGTCATTTCAAGGGTGCGTTGTGCACCAACCGTCCCGTTCGATCAGACTACTTGGATCAGTTCGTATGGGACCAGATCATCGGCTTGTTAGACAATGGGACGCTGATTCAAGCTGAAATTGACCGCCGAAAAGAGGTCGCACGGAACACCGATCCGCGAAGACAACGCAGCGAAACCCTACGCCGCGAACAGGCGCGATTAGGAAACAACATCGCACGACTCATCACAGCCTATCAGGAGAGTCTGGTCAGCTTGGCGCAACTGCGTCAAAGAATGCCGGAGCTAAACAAGAAATCCCAGGCCGTGGAATCGGAACTACAATCGCTCGAGACGGCAGCCGTGGACCAGGCTCGTTACCTGCAACTTGCCGAAAGCTTGGACGGATTTCGAATTAAGGTTCGTGAGCGGGCTAAGACATTAGAGGTATGTGAGCGCCAGCAGATTTTGCGGCTGCTGGTGAAGGAGGTTCTCGTTGCCCCAGACAGCCTAACCATCCGTCACTCGATCCCGATTCCGCAAATCGGCCCCGATTCCAATGGGCCGCACCCGACGGGCTCTCACTCTTCCGGAGCCTCCCAGAGGCATGGTTATCTTTTGCGTTCGAGGAGTAATCAGCCCGATCTTATCCAATATCTACCTGCATTTCGCTCTTGATCTCTGGTTCGAGAAGAAGATCAGACCGGCGTGTCAGGGGGAGGCGTACCTGACGAGGTTTGCTGACGATTTCGTGGTGAACTTCCAATACCGGCGCGATGCGGAAGAGTTCCACAAGAACCTGACGGATCGATTCGGGAAATTCGGATTGGAGTTGGCGGAGGAAAAGACGCGGGTGATGCGCTTCGGACGCTTTGTCCGGACGGACCTAGAGAAGACCGGAGAGAAACCGGATACGTTTGACTTCCTAGGATTCAAGCATGTCTGCGGCACCGACCGAGGCGGCAAGTTTGCCTTGGTGCGGGTCCCATGCGACAAAAGCCGCCGAAAGTTCTTGGCCAAATCCAAGGAATGGCTCAGCAAGCATAGGCATTGGAAGCGGCGGGATCAGCAAAAGCAACTCGTGATGATGCTGCGCGGCTTCTACCAGTATTTCGGGCTACACCACTGTAAACCGAAGCTCGACGGGATCCGGCGTGAGGTACAACGACAATGGGCCCGTACCTTGAGACGACGGAGTCAGCGGCACCGCCTTTACTGGTCCTATCTCCTGCATCAAACCTGGTTCGAATTACCTTATGCCGTGTCAACTCGCCATGCGACGGTCTGACGGCCTTTTCACGAGAGCGACCTGGGGAGCCCGTTGCGGGCAATCCGCTCGACGGGTTCTGCGAGGGGGGACGGGCACAAGAGGGTTCGCCTCAAGATCCGTCCCTACCCACCATCGAGTTCATCATCAACGAAGTTCATCATCAACGCCTGCTGAATCGATTGAA
>CAWGPN010000018.1:0-256065 GCA_963824515.1 uncultured Acidobacteriota bacterium | reverse complement strand
GCTTACGTCGTCGTAATGCTCTTTTATGCCGTGATTCACTTATGGACTTGGACGTTTGCGTGGACTTTGTGCTGAAAGCAGCGTTGTGGGTCTTTATCGGCGGCGGAGCGATGATGACAGCTTTCGCTTCCTTGTGCGCAAAGGCAAGTATGCCCCGAGACGCGCTCGACTATTTGGGGAAAGATGGAAAAGTGAGGATGCCGCTGGCGGTCAAACTTTTAACTTGGTCGGCATACGCGGTCCTTGTGGTGGGATCAGCGATAATCCTCGCGGGTCTTTACTTTTCGTAAAACACGCCGCGTTTTTCCTTCCGCTCGCTTCAAAAAAAAGTACTGGTTCCCGCAGCAACAAGAACGAGAAATAAGCCAACTTTGTGCCTGCGGTTTAGGCTCGGATAAGTCATATGGTTTATCCATCGCCCGCCAACCAAGAGCCCGAGAACGAATGCAGCTATAGCAATTTCGCGCTGCTGCGGATACACAATGGCAACGCCGATGCCGACGAGAGCCAAAACTACGCCTGCGAACTCGAGATGGTCTCCTCTAGACATGAAAGGATTTCATCACTTTCTGCCCAGCTCTGGCACTGACTGTAAGCACGGAGAGGCCCATGCCTCCCATAGCCAAAACACTGCCGAAGCGAAGCCGCAGTCAAGGGCGAACACAGGGAGCGGGTCAGCGGCCTGCACCTTGACAGCGGCGAGAGCGCGGCCCGATTATTCCCGTTGAGTTGCTCTGGTCCTTCGGCGGTTCCCCTAGCTCTGGATTATGTCTTGCGTTCGGATGGGCACTACTGGACTACAATTGAGTGCGGATGAGTCCCAAAAGATGAGCTTCGGACCTCGATTCACGATCACGAACGCTATCACCGCAGAATTGACGAGGATTGAGCGCGCTCGTGGATTTCTGGACGCGGCCAAACTTTCCGAGGACTGGATTGCCGGTATCAAAGCGCGCCCTTGTGCTTGAGGCGCACTATACGACGCATATCGAAGGCACTCAACTTACGCTTGAACAATCGGAGCGCATTCTCGCCGGCCAAAAGGTCCGGGGAGCCAGACCGGATGATGCGCAAGAGCTCCTCAACTACAAGAAGGCGTTTGAATTGGTTTCAGGTTACTTGGAGAGCGGCGAGCCGATCACTGAGGCTTTGATACGCCAGATTCACAAACGGCTCGTTCAAGGCGTGCGTGGAAACAAGGCGTCACCGGGAGAATATCGCAAAATTCAAAATTACATCGTCAACTTGCGCACAGGAGAGAAGACATATACGCCGCCGCCACCGCTCGAAGTTCCACAGATGATGACTGACTTTGTCTCGTGGCTGCGAAAGGACACAGAAATACATCCAGTCATTGTGGCCGGCATCGCGCAGTTTCAACTCGTTCACATTCATCCCTTTGTCGACGGCAACGGACGTTCAGCGCGCTTGCTTTCGACTCTTTGCCTCTACAGAACAGGTTACGATTTCAAGCGGCTCTTCACTATCAGCGAGTATTACGACCGCGACCGGCCCGCCTATTACAAAGCGCTGCAAAGCGTCCGCGAGCGTGGAATGAACATGACTGGCTGGCTGGAATACTTCACAGAGGGCTTGGGCGCGCAGATGCGAGACGTTCAAATGACTGCTGAGCACGTCATGCGCAGAGGACGTGGTTCTGGCGAGGGCGCGGAAGAACGGACTGAAAGACCGGCCCGTCGCGATCTCGGTTTCTGCTCACGCGGGTAAAGCGACAGTGGCAGAATGCGAAGAGGAACTGAAGATGAACAGAAGAACGCTCCAGCGCGATCTGAAGCTGTTGGTCGAAAAGGGCCTGGTCCGCGAGGTCGGACCGGCCCCACGGACCCCACCAAATACTACGAGCCGCTACTGTGACAAGCTGTGACAGGTTACTGTGACAAGCTGTGACAGCCGACTGTGACAGCACGCGGCTCGGTGTTGGCCGCGAATGGATTCGGAGCTGTTGGTTTTATTCGGAGAAGGTGCGAGGTGACTTGCGGCAGGGGGCTTGCCTCACCTTGGCGCAACGAGACGAGTAAGGGTAGGAACTCTGAGTGAGGGTATTAGTGAGGGTATTGATTGGGCGGAATTTCGGTTTGACTTGCTCCAAAACATATGCTAAAGAGGTATATCTTAGGTGAAAACCTACTCGACGAAGGAAGCAGCTAGGAAGAAAAGCCGGCATTCATTGGATCACGTTGCACAGGTGGATGATTGCCAGGAAGGTTCGCCCTCAGAACAGATCGGGATGAACGGTGCAAGTACTGCGCCTGGACGAAACGGGATATTGCGAAAGTTAGGGAGCACAAGGCAAAACACTTTCGTGAAGGGCAAGGTCGAAGGAATAAGAAAGTAAAGAAGACCGAGTGCAAACAGCGGGACGCGC
This sequence comes from uncultured Acidobacteriota bacterium, assembly GCA_963824515.1. Lineage (GTDB taxonomy): Bacteria > Acidobacteriota > Terriglobia > Acidiferrales > UBA7541 > Acidiferrum. The sequence continues at coordinate 253,679 of CAWGPN010000018.1, read as the reverse complement.
CAGCGTTCTGACTGAACGCGCCCCTAACCAAGGTCGCCTGAGTTAGAGGCAACAATGGCTGTCACAAAAGGTAACGGGTTCCCCTTTTGGGCGCAACCCGCCCATCTCCGCTTCGTTTCCATCGCACGCTCCATCCCTTTGCGTGTTGCGCATCCTCCGCCCGAGCTTGTCTACTTGAATGTTCCGTGTCCGTCTGGTTGGCACTCATCATCGGAGACGTGTGTCCCGACGCTCCTATGAAACGCTAACAGCGGCATTGCCGCCGCAAGTAATGAGGATGATGCAAAAAGCGCATCTCTATGAAGCAATTCTTTTGGTGAACCGGGGGATTGATGAAGCAGTCCGGGATACTGGACGGGCTGAAACGCGCGAAGGATTCAGGGCTGAAGCCGGGTTATTTCGACGAAAAGCTGACGCTGTTTGAAATGCACCGTGCCCTGCTCAATGGTCATCTTCTGCAACAACATCCAGAAATTCGAGAATCGGGACGACGTCTGTTTGTACTGGTTGCACCGCGAATACGAAAAGATAGCCTTGGACGAAGTCCAGGTCTATCGGGACGTGCAAGCGATCGAAGAGCGCAGACGCTTGGAAGGGAGATCGCCCAAGGTACGTTTCCTCAGCAGTGAGGAGCAGCGTGCCTGGGAGGGGCTGTACTCGAAGCTGCCCGGCGATGTTGCTAGCGACGTGGAGCGTCGCGAGGGAGAGCAGAGATGAATCTCCGCCTCTTTCAAGAACTCACGGAGCTAAACGCGGCATTTGAGCAGGTTATTCACGGCCTCCAACGCATGGAGAAGGTGAAGCTCTACCACAGCGACATAATCCGTTACGCCCGCGCGGACGTGGAAAGGGCGCGGGTGGATGCCAACCGGGAATTCTTCGACAACTTCGATGAGATCGTCGAAAACGACGCAGTCTGAGCATACAAATTCCAACGCGAATACAACAAGAAGATCAAAGACCCCGACGACATCTATCTCGAAATCAAGGACTCCGAGGAGCGGCGCAAGAAAAAGGGATTGCCTCCGCGCCGGTAATCCTGCCCGGTTGGGATATGTCTGACGAAGAACGCTTCGACGAGGAGCAAGTCAAAAAGCGAAAACGTGTCGGGAAACAAGGGGAAGAACGAAGAAAACGAAAGTCGAACCATTCAAAGCCATCACGACGTGCAACCGACCATCCACAAACAGACGCCCCACTGACGCCGGAAAATGAGACGACCAATGGCGAAACGTAAAGTACTGGCGGCGCAAAAGGCACGTTTACGCTCCCCCGGACGCCGGTATCCCGGCGTCGATGGAAAAGTCGTGGATTACATCAGCCATTCCATTGAGGACGGGACGCTTTGCGTCAATGTCTGTTTCAAGGACAAAACTCTGTTCTCTCGCTCCGCTTCGCCTGTGACCTGTTCATCGTCAGCGCCGACATCAGCGACTGGAAGACCGGCGACTACGAAATGATTCGCGAATATATGAAGCCGATTCCGAGGTAGAGGCGATGGACATCAAGAGATCGCAGTCACAGCTAACCGCAAAGGGAGAGCCAGCATGAAACGCAGAAGACCAGTTCCTCCCACGCACCATCTGAAAACCGCTATACGAAGAATCGACAAAAATCGTTTGGAAACTCCACGACGAACAATTGGCGGCTTATATCGCGTACGTTCTTACCGTCAGCAAGGGGGAGAAGCACGAGATTCGAAAACTGTTTGGAGCAAAATTCACAGCTTTCGGCGACCTATCGGCTGCATTGGAACGCAAACTCACGCCGAAGGAATGGCGTCGTGCCGTTCGGCTTGCAGCTTATGAGGGCGAAATGGCGGCTTTGCACGACTCAGCAGAACGGCTCCAATCACGCATGGAGGCCTCCTACATGCAGCAAAGGCGATTCAAGAACGGGACTCTGGATGATTCAGAACAGCGGCATCCAAAGGCCGCGAATGCTCGTCAACGCCCTGCGGGTACTTGAGCGCAGAGAGGCCCATGCCTCTCATAGTTGCCATGAGGAAGGGATACTATAGTTCGCTTTTTATTCGCCTAGAATGGTATGCTACTGAAAGGATAGGAGCGCATCGTTGGGATAAGTGCCGGAACGCCTTCGCTTGCCGTCGCTCTTTAGTTCCGCAACTTTAATGCGGTCGGTAGATTCGAGTTGCGTCAATGCTGCCCCATATGCTTTCGCAAATATGGGGTCTTGTCCTGAACGAAGGTTTCCACTTGCTCTGACTCGTATTTGTATGGCACCGTGAAATTTGGATTGAAGATCGCTAACGAGCGGTGCGAGTGAAGGATTGGAGAAAAGGACGCTGCTGGTTAGGATTGGTGGAGTCGGAAAACGTGAAGCCGCCAAGTGGATCAACCTTCCACATGGCTTCCTTCATTTTCAGATGGCCCCAGGGAATTATTGGTGGCGAAGAAAAGTAGTATACGACTCGATCGTTGGTATCACGCATTTCAAAATAGCGGACGAACTTGGCCGACTTTTTCGAGTTGTTTTTGGTATAGGTTTTAGAGCTGAGTTGGACGGTCGCCAGTGCCCTCGGCGATGTGCTAGGCGCATCCGTGCCGAAGGTTTCGACGATGTGCGACCGGATTTGAGGGTCCGGATGTGTGAGCCACCGGTTGATTGAATCCACCATGAATGTGATTAGAACTTCGCACTTATTCTTGGAGAGCAGCCGTTGATAAGGTTGTATGGAATGCCGGAAAACCCGAATGGGTCTATCAAAGCAAAGGTCGGGGCGATCTGGTGCTTCCGTCCGTGTCGAGTTTGTCGAGGCTTTCGGCGAGCTTGTCCGCGAACGTACCGCACTCAACAGTCGACTTTGAAATGGGCGGGAATTGAGATACCGCAATTTCGCTATTGAGGTGATCGGCGCGGTCTGGGCGTTCTTCAACAAAGAGAAACACCAGTTCCCCCGCCAGATTGGCGCGATGCGTTCGTGCCGATTCCAGGGCAATAATTGGCGAGCCGGGCTCGCCGCCGGAATATCGGCCGGGTACCGGAAAAACCATCGACGTAGACAATTCGGCTGTTGTATTTCGCAAGAATTGGGAACCATGCGTCGAGATACCTACGGAGAATTTGGTGCTTGGCCGCAGTATGCGGCTGAAGGTCCCAAATTGTTTCTCCAGGTACGGACACGTCACTATTAAAACAAATACATGGCGCTTGTGGGGAAAGAAATGATGGGCTATGTTGCGGGAAGTACAATTGAGATAGAGTCGCGCAATGGCTACTAATTCGCATATCGAATGGACTGATGCGACGTGGAATCCCGTAACGGGCTGCACCAAGATCAGCCCGGGATGCAAGCATTGCTATGCCGAGCGATTGTCGCATCGACTTCGACTGATGGGACAGCCGAACTATCGGAACGGTTTTAAGCTGACTCTTCAACCACAGATGCTAGATTTGCCGCTGCGCTGGAAAACTCCAAAGCGCATTTTCGTAAATTCGATGAGCGATTTGTTCCACAAGGATGTGCCCACGGATTACATCAAGCGAGTGTTTGACGCCATGAAGCGCGCGCACTGGCATCAATATCAGGTTTTGACGAAGCGTTCTGAACGGGTATTGGAATTAACAACGAGCTTGAGTGGTCCCTGCAGATCTGGATGGGCGTAAGCGTAGAAAACGATAAGTATAAACACCGGATCGATGATCTTCGGCAAACGGGGGCGCATGTGAAATTCTTGTCACTAGAGCCTCTTCTCGGTTCGCTAGGAAAGTTGAATCTTTGTGGTATCGATTGGGCGATTGTGGGCGGCGAATCCGGGCCGGGAGCGCGGCTGCTTAATGCCGAATGGGTTACGGAAATACGCGACCAATGCCTTAGGTCGGGCGTGGCGTTTTTCTTCAAACAGTGGGGCGGTGTCCAAAAAAGCAAAACGGGACGCACGCTGGAAGGCCGCACGTGGGATCAAATGCCAGTAGAAGCTGAACTAGTCGTCCTGTAAGACTTCGTCATGATAGCCTCGGGGGTAGAAATCCTAGGATCGGTGTTGCTGGCCAGCCGGTTGAGCTGCCTAGCATAAAAAGGCGGCCAAAGTTTTCATGGCCCCGCTATGGAAGACCCTCGGGTAACGAAGTGCCTCGCAGCGAAGCGCGAGTCGAGAGCCGTCGAGTTCAAAGAGCAGTTTGATCCTACCGACAACCGACAGGCGCTCGAAGTGCTGAAGGACCTTGTTGCGATCTGCAATGCGGGTGGCGGAACCCTCGCCATCGGCATAGATAACGCCGGTAAAGGCTGCGGCTCGGATGTGCAACCGGTTCTGGACTACGACCATGCGAAATACTGTGACCTAATCAAAAAATATACGATGCAGAATTTCGCGGACTTTGAAGTTATCGAAGCCAAGAAAGACGGCCACGCTGTCGCAATTTTCCTAATCAATCCTCCTGATTCGCCGCTCATTTTTGAGAAGCCAGGCACCTATGCAATCGATAGTAGCCATCAGAAAACAGTCTTTTCTCAGGGAACAATTTATTTCCGCCATGGCGCTAAAAGCGAGACTGGCACAACAGATGATCTGAGCAAATTTCTGCAGCAGCGGGTTCGGGAAATGCGAAATGAATTGGTCAAAGGTATGCGAAGGGTTACCGAGGCACCGCGTGGGTCTCAAATTCAAGTCGTCTCACGCGGGACTGTCGTTAAGGGAGCGCAGGAAGCGGTGCCTGTCAGAATGAGCAGCGACCCTAAGGCTCAAGGTGCCATTGTGGTTGATCGGGATCAGATATTCCCATATCGCCAAAAAGAGTTTATCGAACGCCTAAAGGAAGCCTTGCCCGACGGCCCTATCCTGAATGGGTATGATTTGCAGGCGATCAACAAGGTTTACAATATCGCTGCCCAGGAAAACCTATCCTGGAAGCCGCAATTCTCAGGTCGTCAATACAGCGAAGCGTTGGTCGAATGGATCGTCGATAAAATCTCGAAAGAAAAACATTTCCCGCAAGCGACCCGGCGACGACTCTACGAGATGAATCAGAAGAACAAATGATCGGACGTACGTTACGAATTGTGACCGCAATCGCAGCGTAGCGGTCATGCCCCTTGATGTCGTCGAGAGCGGAGGGGTTACGGTCTATCTACTGATGCTGTGACCCTCTGCCTGCGTGTGTTCATGCACTTGGCTTCGCGCGGATGGCGGCTCGACATTCTGTGCTGAGGGTGTGGACTCACGGCTCGGCTCGATTGCGGATTGGTGCGACACGTCGCGCGAGAGTTGCTCGGCAAATTGCGTTTTGTCGTTGGTGTAGATTTGCGCGTCGTAGCGTCCCCGCGACACGGCCACGTACGCCAATCGGCGGTTGACGAGTTTTTCCCCGGCCTGTTCGGTGTCCACGTGAATGAGCACGCGGTCGGCGGTCTGTCCCTGGCTGCTGTGGCTTGTCACTGCATAGCCGTAGTCGAGTGCCGATTCTCTCGGATGTTGAATGCGACGGCCCGGCCTGAGTCGAGGCGGACTTGGAGATTGCCGCGCGCGTCGATCTGCTCGATGGTTCCTAGCTCGCGGTTGGCGATATGCTGCTCTCGATTCGGCGCGGTGAACTGCACGCGGTCACCCTTCGCAAACGCGCGTTCCGTCTCGCGGTACAGCGTGACTCCATGCAGGCGGCGCGGATTGTAACTCACCTGCTCACCGTTCTCGCGCTTCACCGTGACTAAATTCTCTTTCTCATTAACGCGCTCGACGCGGGCGTATTCTCCTGGCTTGATGCCGACTGCCTTGCTGCCCTTCGTGTAGCGAACGACGTCACCGCGCTCGTATTGCTCAGCCCACTGCCGGTCTGCTCCGGTGATCTCCTGCCGTGCTACCAGAACTCTCATGCCGTGCTCGCTGTGGTCCACTTGCCCTCGCGTTTGCATTTCCCGGTGGATGATCTGGTTGATCTCCATGCGCGATTGATTGTCGGGTGAGACGACTAACGTCCCTTCCGGCTGCTTCGCGTATTCCCTGGCGATTTCCTTGAGCCGCTCGTCGCGATCCGCGATTTCATGCACGCGGCCCTGGGAGTCGAGATTCTGGATCGCCTCTCTCACCTGACCTCGCGAGAGCTGCTCCACGACTTCCTTGAGCGCCGGGTCTTTCTGCCGCACAATTTCGTCAAGCCGTGCCGTTTGGATTCCGGCTTCCTGTAGTTGCTGATATGGGGTTCCGGCTTCGACGGCTTGGTGCTGGCGTGTGTCGCCTACCAATAGTACACGGTCATTCTCTTTGAGTCTGTGGAGAAATTCGTTCATCTGCTTCGTGCTCGCCAAGCTCGATTCGTCCAGAACGTACAGCCGCTTTTGTCCGTCGTGCTGTTTCGTCCGTCCGTGCAAGATGCCGCTGCAAGGTGCTCGACTCGATTCCGGCCTCGGCGAGTTTTTGCGCCGCGCGCGACGTTGGCGCGAACCCTTCAACTTTGTAACCGTCGCGCTCGGCGGCTTCGCGGATCGCCGCCAGAGAAGTAGTCTTGCCCGACCCGGCAACGCCTTCGAGCGCGGTGACCTGGTCACGGCTTGCAAGGATTTGCTCGACTGCTCGCCGCTGGCTTTCGCTCAGATGCGGATGGTCTTTTTCGATTTCCTCTTCGCGTATCGAAGCTAACAATGGCCGAGTGCTTGTTTTGTCCCTCGCGCATAACTTGGATCGTGTCGTGCTCGTAATCAATCATCTCCTGAGTCGTGTATACCCGGCTTGGTGCTCCCGGTTTTCTTTCTACTCCGATGAATTCACCGCCTTTGATGCGTTTCTCGAATTCGGCCCGGACCTCAGTCAGTGTTGCCTCCCCCATCGAGCGCCTCAGACGCATCCCGCAACAGTTCGCGTTCCTCGACTACCGCTTCCCGTTCTAGATTCCTCTCTTTCGAGAATGTCACCGCAGACCGTGCCGTCGTGTGCGGGGCTTCCTGCCCAAGCCGCTGTGCTCTCTCCGTGGCTGCGGCTCTTACCTGTTCCGGTTGGTTTCCGAACGCCTCCGCCATCTGCCGATGACGCAGTTGCACTTCTTCGTGAGAAAGGTCGAGCTTTGGCTTGGCGCGTTTTGTGCGCGGCGATTTGTGCGGCGTCGGCTCCTCGCTGATTCTCCTTTGCCAGATGCTCTTCGATCTGCTGGCGGCGCGGACTTGATGCGGCAAGATATTCTTCGCTATAGCCTTTGATTTCCGGCTGGCCGCTCTTTCCGCGCTCGATCTCGTAGCCCAGTTCCTTAAGCCGCGTGGCCAGTTCGGAGCGGTACACCGCCGTCGCATACTGCTGCGTCTTGTAAAGTTCCCGTGGCTGTAGCGCGTAGGTTTCCCCGTCTTCCGTTTCCGTAAGATTGAAGAAAACCACATGCGTGTGCAGTTGGGGCGCGGCGTAGCCGTCCACAGGCCTCGCGCTGTCATGCTCGAACTTCGCCGCGACCCATTTGCCGGTTGTTTCTGCCGGAAGATTCCCGCCGATGCGCGCCTGGACGTATCGCTCCAGTTCGTCCAGCGCGACGGCCACGCTTTCTTGATGTGCCGCGCGCACCCGCTCATCTCCGCCCACGAGCGCAGTGAGCGATACGCTTTTCGGTGCGGAGAACGTCGCATCCCAACCCGCGCGGTGCTCCATCGTTCGTACTTTCTGGCCGTGTTCGTTCACGTATTCCCGTGCCGCCTTGTGGCGGACGAGCTGCTCGCCCGTGATCGGGTGCTGGCCTTCCGAGAGTCGCTGGAAGTGCTCCTCGCTGACTTCGCCTCGCAGCCCCCATTGCTCGGCAAGCCTGCCATGCCATTCGCCGCGTATCTGGTCGCCTTGCGTGTAGTAGTTCTCGCGGGCATTCGCAGAACTCTTCGGCGTGATACGCCTGCGCCTGGCTCGCGCTCAAGGGATTCGAGATGGTCAGCATAGAGTCGGCCTATTCGAAGAAGTGCTCTTGTGTCGGGCCAGTTCGGGCCAATTGATGTTCGCGGTCTTGCTTTACTTCATTCAGGGTGATTTTCTGCTCGGGCATCTCGTTCGCTCCAACTGCTGCCGCTCCTGCTCTTGGCAGTTCTTCGGCCCGTTTTCTCATTGGCCGTTCAATGTACTTCGGATGCTTGCTCGGCAATTCGATGAACGGGAAGTTCATCCGCGCGACAAGATTTCCCTTCTTGAGATACCCGCACAGGTCGGCAAGCCCGCTGATCTCCGACGCCATTACCAGCGGCTCGACCTGGCGTTCGAGGTTGTAGCTCTTGGTGTTCCGCTGTCGTCCCATCTGTCCGCTCGAACGGCCCTCGCGCAGTCTCTCGATTTCGACCTCGCCGATGGTTTTTGAAATCCACTCCGCTGCACGGCACTCGCTGGTGCGCAAGAAGATTTTCGTCGCGGGCTGCGACAGCATCGCCTCGGCTTCATGCCCGTAGCGCGTTTCAAGCTGGCTGCGCCCCTGGAAGCCGAGCACAACCGGATTATTCGACTTGCGGTTTTCCGTGATGGCCGTATGCAATTGCGGCAACCGCTGCAAGCTGGCCAACTCATCCAAAACAAACCAAACTTTGCGCGGACTGGTCTGTCCCTGGATGTCCGTTCCTTGATTCATGAGACGCAGCACAAGCGTATCGAGCCACAAGCTCGTCAGAGGGATAAGCCGTTTGCGCGTTTCGGGTGTGCTCGTGAGGAAAAGCCAACCCTTCCTCTGTTTCGACCACTCCGCCGCGCTCCATCGCGCCGTAGTTTCTTTTTCTGAGGGAAGCAGCTTGAGGGTGTCGGCGATCATGTTCAGTGACGCCAGCACGCCGCTCCGCTGCGCCGGAGCCTGCCGGTCGATCATCGCGGCATACTCGCGTGCCTTTCACCCTCCGGTCGATTTCCTCCTCATGGCACATCCACCAAGCCAGTTCCTCGGGCGTCGGCCTGAAGGTCAGAAGATGCGCGAAGATTTTTCTCGGACCTTCGACAAAGAACGGATTCTCGTTGTGGCGGTCGGGGAAAAGAGATGCAGCTAAGGTCAGCGCCTCGGCGTCGTGCCTCAACTCCTCGCCGGGACTCCAATAGGGCATCCGTGCATCGAGCGGATTCAGGATCGCGTCGCCACGCTCGGGCGAGTAGAACTCCGGCGTGTAATCGAGTGCCGGGTCGTAGACGATGGCCGTCTCGCCGCGCTCCTCGATCTGCAACAAGATTCTTCGGATCAGGGTGCTCTTGCCGGTCCCGGTATCGCCCATGATGAGGATGTGGCTCGGCTCAATGGCGCGAGGGAGCCGCAGACGTCGGCACTATTCCGAACGCTCTCTGCACGAAAGTCCTCTCTTCTGCTCGAAGCCGATGCCATCTGATCGATTTCTGCGATTGAACCTCGCGCACGGTGACAAGTTCCGGCCCTTTGAGCCTGCGCCCTTCTTTCCGCGCGCGGGCGCGCGCCGCATCCTTCGGGATGGCGACGAGCAAGCCCAAACAAAGAACACTCCCAAGCCACCCCAGAGGGCGGGCCTCAGAAACTCTGTGAAGCTCTGATCGCGGTAAATCCAATGGCCCAAGAACGCATGAAGCTTTGCATTGTCGTATTGCCCCTGCTGGAATACGAGCCGCTGGTCTCCCGTCCTCACTGCTTCATCCGTGAGGGAAAACGTCGTCTCACCCGTGGCAGTTGTTACCGGCACTACTTCTTCGTTGAGTGCCAGCCTGCTGCCTCGTCGGTCCACAACATTTAGCAGCGAGTAGCGGCCAGTTTTGAATCCGATTCCTTCAGCAATCCGCTGCGGATATACGTCGTCAAATAGAACTTCTGCAAAGGTGTCAGGATATAGGCGTAACGGTAGGCGCAAATCGCCGCCACGCTTACCACTGCCAGAAGCACTGTTGCGATGGTCCATGCGGCCTTCGGATTCGGCCACTCGCCCGCATACTGGTTTCGGCCCCACTCCTGGCTCATTCCGCACCCCCTGTTGCAGCCGCCGCAAGGCGCTCCTGCGCCTTGCGAAATTTGTCCTGGTCTGCCCGCTCAATGAGCCGCTGCATTTCCTCGGCGTCAGCGCCTCTCCGTGGGCCAGTTTGTAGTGCGCATTCAGCAGGATCGTCCGCAATGCAATAATCTCTGCCAGCACCGTCTCTTCCAAGGCACGCGGCTTCTCGCACACCGCTTCGCTGCAAGAGCGCCTCGCGGCACCATTCGCTGAGCGTCAAACCGTCGCGCTCGGCCACGGCAATTAGCCGCTCGCATTCGGCCTCGGTCATCTTGCAACCTACGGTTCTGTTTCGCAGTTGATCGGTAGGCATAAGAAGGAACCTCCCTGAGGAAACTTCATCGAAAAAGCCGTTCGTTCTTCGGCGAGCAAAATCAACAAGTTAACCGAGAGCGCCGAAAGTTAACCGCCAGCGCGCGCAATTTTGCTAACTCGCGTCGCGAGAACACGTTAACCAGGCGCCGCGCGGCGCTTTGCAGCACCCATTTTGGGGTGGCGTGTCCATTCCAACTCCCGGTGCCGAAGGCACCGCTCTTCGCAAACGCGGCGCAAACCATCGATTCGCGCTATCAACCCTGTTCGCCATATTCCAGCCGAAGCTCCTCCAACCACCGCTGCACCTCAGGAAAGGCTGAGGCTTTCTGGGAGAGTTCACGCAGAGCGACCCACTCTCTCTCGGTGAACTCGATGCCCACATCGTTCCGCCTCAGCCAAAGCGTGATCGTCGTGGCACCCTTCTCCTTGCCCGGCGTTGCGACGAAATGTCTGCCGTTCCACGAACGCTTCATGGGCCATCCCGCGAGCATGGTTTGAAACTCGGCCAAGTCCGGGTAGCGGGCGATCAGAAAGCTCACGCGACGAGTTGGACCGAGATCAATCGACATACCCAACTCAGGGCGGGCAAGGCCCGAAAGGGAAAGCCTCAGATCATCCGACTCCAGCGGTGCGGGCAAGATAATCCGGTGGCGAAAATCATCTTCGTTGGGACCGATGAGGCGCACGGGTTGGCGTTCGTGCCTTAGGGAATGTCCCCGAGCGGCAAGTCCCCATAGAGTCGGCCAGAATGGTGCAAGAGCCTGATCGAGTCTGGAGCCTTCTACCTCTTCGTCTCGAATCGCTACAAGAAGGCATCTGGCGACTGAGCCTGGGCGCTCCCATTTTTCAGACGGTTTCAGTAGCAACTTCCTCGCCGCGATCTGTTTCAGAACTGCTTGGTGATTCTGTTCTGGCTTCTCATCGGATGTTCGAACGCCAGCGGATTCGCCGCCGAGGTTGCGAACGTAGTACAGGGCGTGCTTTGAGGCCGGATTCTTCCGGCTCAGATAAACGGCTTCGAAAGCATCCAGCAAAGCTACATAAGACTCTCTAGAAGGAATGGCGGGCCAGAGTAGTGGTGGTTCCTGGATATCTTCCTCCGTTCCGATCTGCACGTAGTGCACGAGCACATCCCACTCGGCGGCAGACAGTGCGTGCTCTGATTCCCACTTCCTGCGAATGTGACAGAGGGAAGCGGTCGGTGTGCTGAGCATTTCATGACGGGCTGTCTCACGGTCCATCCCTTCGACGCGCTCCTCGATAACAAGGAATGCGGCCTCTCCCAAAGAGACCTCACGACCCTTTTGTTCACTGAGCACCTTCTGGTAGCGCTCCAGGAGCTTGAGGCGGTCTTCGCTGAGGCGAATGGAAATGACCTCATGCCGGGGTTTCTTCTTTAGAATCGACATCATCGTTGACAATCTCTACTACAGTCATATAGACTGTAGTCAGCATGGTAGTCCATATGCCTACCTAAAGCAAGCACATTCTTTGGAGGGCCGTCCCAAGGTTCAAGACTTCCATTGTTGAAAGCCCATGAAACATCGCAGCATCCAACTCGACCCGCGCCAGAACCCAGACTCGCTAAGAGTACATGGCTCGCGCACCGCAGTGAATTCGTCCGCAAGAGTCGCAGTCGAAGAAGGCAGCGATTCGAAGGCCAGATACGAAGCGTGCTCTCCACCGAGAACGAGAGTTTTCGAGTTGCCTCTCAGCCATAGGGAGTCCGCGGTGGAGATTATCTCGAAACCAAATAGCAACGAAAAGCGAACGGATTCAGGAATCGAGGCAGGCGAAGAGGAGCATCGCCGCTCACGAGGCAAATGGAGTGTGTCTCCTCTATGGGAGGCAAAGATTCTCCTGGGTGTGTTGCGACAACAAGGACTTGCGGGCAAGGGCTTGGTCAAGGCATTCGAGAAATGGGCACCGAGAGTAGCAGGTCGCTCGCGAGCCGAAATGAACCGAGTGTATCGTGAGCAGACTGGACGCGAGATGTCGGACTATATTCTCGTGCAACAGGCAGACAAGGTTGTTCGTTACAACCAGCTTCCGCCGGAAGCAGAGGTTGTTCGGAGGGTGCTATTGAGCCCAAACTCGTCCCGCGCGAAGGGCGACATTCAGCGAGAACAAGTAGAAAATCCGGCGGAGAAAAAAGGGGCAATCAGGTTGTCGAAGCAGCATCTGCTTGACGAGCATGATCCGAATGTTCTTTTGAGCACAAATGAATTGGCCAGTCTCACAGGCTTCAGGCCCAAGACAATCCGTCGTTGGGTCTCCAGAAAACTTCTGAACTACATCCGGGTCGGGAATCGTCTTCGGTTCCGGCTTGCCGCTGTGGAACTGTTCCTAGCACAGCGCGAGGTGCCTAAGTGACGGTCAACTAGAGTTCTCGAATTTCGGGAATAGCAAGTGCGTTTTCAAAAGTGATGGAGATGGACGACCCTTTCCGGACATTGTTCACGAGCGCGGGCCTGAAACACACTATGCAAGTTCCGCCTTCATGCCGCACGCTCGGGTACACAACACCGGCTGATCCTCGCTCAAGAAGCTCTCCGGCCAAACGTTGGGATGCTTTGTAGCTGTTTGCGTCCAAACAATTTCCAAAATGTGTGTCGCTGCGGATGTCGTGAAACGTGCCCCGAAAATCGGCGAGGAAATCGACGTAAGTAAAAATCTCCTTTTCTTGCCACCTGATCTCCTGCAGTTCCTTGCTTTTGTGGTAAGCCACCTCCAGCTCCGAGGTCTGGCGGGTGAACGCCGCGTACCAAGCGCCGCGTTCCGGCCCGTTGAAGCGGCTTCCGAAGGGACTGGCATGCGTGAATGCTGCGTTGACAATATGCGAGTAAGAAAGGCCAAAGACCAGTTCCCGTACCGTAATACCAGGCAGCAGGCCAGCTTCTCCGAGGAGGCGGTCGTTCGTAGCTCCCTCAAGTTCGAGTAGCGCGTTCAAATCCTCGGTATCATCAGTCAGCCGCGTAAGAACGCTCTCGTCCTCGTCGCTATGACGTGAGGGGATTAAACGATGGGTGTCATCACGAAGAACATCCGAAACGCTGGGTAACAACTTATCGCCCGCCACGGCGAGAATCCAGAAGCTGCCGCACGCGCAACATCGCGGGCAGTCCACCCCTGACCATGTAGATAAGGGGAGTCTCCCCTTCAAACATCGGATTTTCATTCGGCAATTGAATCCAACGGTCGGCGAGTTTCTTGCTGTAGAGGATGTTTAGCCCCTTGAAGATCCCGGTTAGAATGGAAATCCTCGTTAGCCGGTCCTGGTCAAGCGTGCCACGCGCGTTTTTCTTCAATTCGTAAAATGCACCATTTGAGATGCCTCCCAGCAATTGTCTCGCGTCTTCATCGCGTAATTCCCAAAGCTGGCGAATCTTCAAGAACGCCTTCACCCCCGAGGGGCTCAATCGCTTCAGCACATCCTTACTGGAAAGATCGGCTGGCTTTTCCCAGGCAATGCCCGCTGTTAGTTGATGGACGGTTGCCACGCTGCCTCCTCGCACTTCTCCATATATGGAGGATTATACATCCATTATTGGATGCAAGCAATCTCTTCTTTGGGGGATGGGTCGGTAACTGTGCGACGGAGGAAAGGCTTGCAGATTGCGGTCATAGAGAACCTATCCGCCTCATTGATTCGGGCGCGGTGTCCATCGGACTTGGTATTCGCCGATCGTAAGTAGATTTGTGTCGTTGTGATGTCGGAATGCCCAAGTTCCTGCCGCAAGGTTTCGATGTCAACGCCGTGCTGGTGCCGCCGCGTGGCATACAACACGCGAAAAGCGTGGCAGGGCTTCTTCGGTTTCTTGACCGTGTAATCCGCCTCGTTCGCCTTGTCGATGAGACCGTTAATGATTCGATCTAGATGCTTGTCCACCGTCTGTGTGGCAGGCGAAGGGAAAATCAGTGCGTCATCCGCCGCGTTGCGGCGATACTTCTTGAGACAGGCGAGCAACGTATCACTAACTGCGATGGTCCGCTCTTCATAGTCTTTGGGCTTGAAGCCGAACTTTGGCTTAAAATGGACCGAGATCGTCTTGTCTTCCCAATTGATGTCCATCCACTCGGCGACCGCTGCTTCGCCGATGCGGAGGCCGGTCCCGACGAGAAAGCGAACGAGCGCTTCCTCGGTGCTTTCTGCGACCTGGATCATGGCAGCGACCTGGTGCTCCGTGTAGGTCGCATATTTCTTGTTCTTGTTACGCTTGTCCACGTTGACAGGCCAGTCTTTTTTCTGCACCCAATCTTCCCTTGCCACGTACTTCCCGATGCCACGGTCGTTGAGGAAGACCATTGTCTTGAGGAAATAGTTGAACACGGTTGACTCGCCGATTGGCTGGCCGGTCTCTCTGGATGGACGAGTCCGCAAGTCGTGCAGAAAGTCAAGCATGTCGTCGCGGCAAATCTGGTCGAAATAAGTCTTCTTACAACTGGTGACGAACAAGTTGACGGCGATGCGATAACCCAAGTAGGTCCTGTGTGATTTTTGCTTGCTCCGCTCAATGTACTCTCGCGCGGCGTCCGCGACCCTTTTGCGGGGCGCAGCGGCAGCAATACTGGATGTTGGTGCGGCGTGCAACGTGGCATTGCGTTCGAGCGGTTGGCCGTCCTCCATTCGGATCAGCGCAGTGTGAGCCATGGTGACATCTTTGCCGATCTTGAATGGTGTTCGCTTGCCGCTGGTACTCGGACGGAGGTAGTAGGTTGCTCCTTCGATTGGAATCGGACGATGATTCTTCGAGAACCGCACGTTGACGAACGGAAATTTGCCGTGACCTGCGTTGATGCGGGCAGTGAGTGTGTAATGAGCCATATCCGTTTTCCTCATGAAAGCGTGAAAGATTCATGTTTGAATGCAAGAGGAAATTTCAGAGCTGGCAACAGTGCCTGGTAACAGTGAGCAGTTTTCTAGGGTAAGTTCTTTGGATTCTTCAAATGGTGGAGCCGATGGGATTCGAACCCACGACCTCCTCGATGCCATCGAGGCGCGCTCCCAACTGCGCCACGGCCCCACCGGGTCGTTACAATTTTATCTTAGCATCCGAAGATTGCGGGCGTCTATACGGCCCGTGCTGGAGGCTAAAAGTCCATGCACGGTCAGCCCATGTATCTCGATGTGCCTGAGTGGCCAAGCGGCCTGGCAGCAAGCGGCTTGTACAAGGATTAGGTATCACGCAGATGAGCGAGGAAGGCATGATGCGCGCGCGAAATAGAGCGGCCGTGGAGGATGACGGCGCCGGTGGTACGCGTGGAGGCGGCGTCTTCGATGCGGACGAAGCGCCCGTCCTGCTGCCTCTACGAGCCGTCGCCACGAGAGAAAAACGCAGGCGCCAAAGAGCGGGCCGACTCGGTTCGCCCCTTGGAGTTTTGGCCTACGGATACACAATCCAATTTTGTTTTTGAGCGCAAGTTTGGAGTAAGGTGTAGCGCGGTGTTTAAAACTGCGGAACGGCGAGGCCTATGGCAAAGCTCACTTTTTTTGGCGCGGCGGGATGTGTAACGGGTTCAAAGTATCTGGTGGAAGCGGCAGGCAAGAAGCTGCTGGTGGACTGCGGTATTTTTCAGGGTACGAACGAGCTAAAAGATCGCAACTGGAATCCCCTCCCCGTCGATCCGAAGACCATCGACTATGCCGTGCTGACCCACGCGCATCTTGATCACACCGGCTGGCTCCCCGTCCTCGTCAAGGCGGGCTACCGAGGACCTATCTACGCGAACCCCGCCACAATTGATTTGACCGAGATTCTATTGAAGGATTCGGCGCACTTGCAGGAAGAAGACACCCTGCACGCCCGAAAAGGAAAGTACAGCCGGCACGCGATACCTCTGGCGCTCTATACGACAGAAGATGTAGATCCGACCCTAAATCTATTAAAACCTATGCCTCGTAGCGGCGGGTTCAACATCAGCCCGGAGTTCCATATCACCTCATACGATGCAGGCCACATCCTTGGTTCCTCGAGCCTGGAGCTGACGATCACCGAAAATGGAAAGAGGATTGTAGTGGTATTCTCGGGGGACATCGGAAGATACAGCCAGCCGATATTGAAGGATCCAACTACGCCGCCATCGCAAGCCGATGTGCTGCTTTGCGAATCCACCTACGGCGATCGTGAGCATCCGGCGGGTGACCCAGCGGAGTTGCTGGCAGAAATTGTCAATCGCGTCGCAAAGCGTGGTGGGTCCATCGTAATCCCGGCCTTCGCCATCGGGCGGACGCAGGCCTTAATGTACTACCTGCGCCAGCTCGAGGACCAGCAACGGATCCCCCACCTTCCCGTGTACGTGGACAGTCCGATGGCTTTGAGCGCCACGGATCTGTATCTGAAATATAAGGAAGACCACGACCTCGAGTACTCGCGCGAAGACAGCGGTGGCAAGGGCGACCCGCTGGACGTCCACGAATTTCATTTGACGCGGGCGGTGGAGGACTCGAAGGCCATCAACAACGTCAAAACTCCGTGCATTATTATTTCCGCGAGCGGGATGGTCTCGGGAGGCCGCATTCTACACCACATGGCGCACCGCCTGCCGGATGCCCGGAATGCCGTCATCCTAGCGGGCTTCCAAGCGGTGGGGACGCGCGGCAGGGCTTTGCTGGAAGGCGCGAAGATCCTGCACCTTTTCGGGCAGGCCGTGCCCGTCAACGCCGAGATATTGGAAATGGGACAATTCTCTGCGCACGCTGGAAAAAGTGAGCTACTGCGATGGCTGAGCAACCTTCCTGCGCCCCCGAAACAGACTTATTTGACGCACGGAGAACCGGAAGCAGCCCAAGCCTTGCAATCCGCGATCCAGGACAAGTTCAAATGGAATGTGGCCGTGGCCAGGTACCTCGATACTGTCCATCTGGGGGACTGATAAATTCTAGAAATATTTTGAGGAAGTCAGGAAACTAATTCTGCGCTGGCATCGTCTATACCTACAAGACCACTCGCGGGGTAGGGGGCTAACCACCACAGGGCAACCGACCGTCAGTCTCCTACCCCTAAAATCTCGAGGCAGTCAAAAACTCAGGAATTTGTAATACCAAAGTAAGCAATTCCCATCAAACTCTCGCTAAATCGGCGAGTTCGGGACACCTGAAATATTACTCTGGGGAGATTTTATAAAGCCGTTCGACCAGTTGCCGTAGCAGCGGCTTATAAACAGTCGCGCCTCGAAGCGATCTTACCCATTGCTCGGGTATAGAACGGATGCCCCCACGAATCCCTGCCAGACCACCTGCCACACAAGCCGACGTGTCCGTATCGTTTCCAAAACGTATGGCTTGGCGAACGACCGACTGGTATGAAGACTCTTGCAGGGCGCGTCGTGCGGTCCAGAGGGTATCCAAAACGTAGCCACTTCCGCTGATCCGCTGACCATGGCTGGGGGCCAGAACGAAATCGAGCTCCGCTTTCAAGTCAGGAGTCGCTTCGTATACCAGCCCGAGCGCCTGCGCTGCCTCCTGCCAACCATCGCTCGCGCCCTCCAGTAGCTGTCTAGCCCACAGACAATAGAATGCACAGCAAACCTGCGCTCGTGGAGGGCCGTGAGTAATCGCGGATTGCCTTCCCGCCTCTCGCACAAGTTCATCGGCAGGCCCCTTGTGCCACAAGGCTAACGGAAGAACCCGCATCAAGGAGCCGTTCCCATTGTCGAACTCTTCATTGGGTCCGCTGCTTTCGGGCGACACGCCGTCGATTAAGGCTTGAATGGCTTCGCGAGTCTGAAGCCCACAATCGAATACTCGCCGATCCGGAGTGAAAAAGCCGTCGCGATACCACATCAGGAGTTTCAGCGCGAAATCATCCAGATTTAAAGAGTTAGACTTCTGTTGACATCCTTGCGAACGGCTGGGGTGCCTCAAGCGATAGAGGTTGTAAGTGAGCCCGAGTAGCAAGGCTTGGCGAATTTGCGATGTCAACAAGCGCCCCGGAGCGCGCGAGGAGAGTTTCCGTTTAACTACTGAGAAGATGGTTTCGTTCTTCGCGCGTGGCCCATACTGTTTCCGTGGAAAAGCCCGGTGCATTTGGCTACGGATCGCTCCTCGGGGGAGGCCGCGGCGAAGGTTCGCCGGGATGATGCTGCGCGCGCGCAGGCGTTGGCGAATGTGTTGATGGTTGGCTTCGGAATCGAACTCCGCATCGGCCAGCACCAAGCCGAGGGGCGCACGTGCTCCGGCCACATTCAGCAACCCGGGCAGCGCCGGCGTCGCAACGCGGTCCGGGATGGGCCTGCTGCGCCAGCAAAATCTGTTGCTGCAAATCTGCAACGACCAGCCATTTCAACCAGCGACGATGGGGCGCCCTTCCATGGGCCTGTTGTTCATACCAAAAGTGACGCGAGCAGACAAAGAGCCTGGGCACCGTCGTCTGACCAGGTCCCAGGCGGGACGCCGCGGTGCGCGGGAGAGAACCCAGCTGGGGGAACAAAATCAATTTCATGGACGGGAGGAATTTGGTGCGGTTGGTAAAATTCGTAGGGTACCCCCAAAGCATCGCCAACCAGAAGTCCCAGAAGCCCACCCTCCACTCTTTCAGCGAGATCCATGGAGATTGAAATCCTTGGCCGAGGCAGCCTTCAAGACCTGCTCGACGCGAAGCTGAGCGAGCCGCTCCTCGGCAGCTGCGAGTGTGCTTTCCTTCTTGCAAAACGTGAAACGAACCTGCGTGGCGCCGTCGCGAGCATTATTGTAAAAGCTTGAGCCGGGCACCACAGCCACCCCTACTTTTTCCACGAGAAATCTCGAAAACGCAACGTCGTCCGGGAAGCCAAATCCCGAGATGTCCGTCATGATGTAGTACGCGCCATAGGGTTTGTAGACCTTGAATCCGGAAGCGGTCAGTATTTTGAGCAATCGCTCACGGCGCACGGTGTATTCCGCAGCCACCTTGTCATAGTAAGCCTGCGGCGATTTCAGCGCGATGGCGCCCGCCTGCTGCAATGGCGCAGCCGCCCCTACCGTCAGAAAATCGTGCACCTTGCGGATGGATTGCGTGGCTTCCGCCGGAGCGAGCGCCCACCCCACGCGCCACCCCGTGACACTGTATGTCTTCGACATGCCGTTGATTACGATGGTGTGGTCGCGCATGCCCTCGATGCGCGCCATTGAGATATGCTCAACCCCGTCGTACAAAATATGCTCGTAGATTTCGTCGGTGATGCAGTAGGCGTTCCAGCGCACGCACAGGTCGCGGATAAATTCCAACTCGGCGCGGCTGAACACCTTTCCCGTGGGATTATTGGGCGTATTTAGAATGATCGCTTTTGTGTGAGGACCGAAGGCCGCGGTCAATTCCCTTTCGTCGAACGTCCAATCCGGCGGGCTCAATTTCACGAAGCGCGGCGTGGCGCCGCTCAGTATCGCGTCCGGCCCGTAATTCTCATAAAAAGGCTCGAATACGACGATCTCGTCGCCGGGATTGATGATGGCCAGCATCGTGGACATCATCGCTTCCGTCGAACCGCAGCAAACCGTGATCTCGCGCTCGGGATCGTACCGGACGGCTTGCGTCCGCTCGAACTTCTCGACGATCGCGTCCCGCAGTGGTTTGGCGCCCCACGTTATCGCATATTGATTAATGTCATCCGCGATCGCCTGCCGCGCCGCTTCCTTGATTTCCGCCGGGGCGGCGAAATCGGGGAAGCCTTGCGAGAGATTCACGGCCCCGTGCTTCATGGCCAGCCGCGTCATCTCGCGAATTACGGATTCGGTGAATTTTTCGGCCTTCGCCGAAAGCATGCGCCGAGCCGCTTGCGCCATGCCGGATTCAGATGAGTTCATTTAGCCTGCCAAATGACCTGGATTGTCGGCACCGTTGCCCTACGTTCCAGGCGCGTAAAACTTTGCCGCAATCCTATCGATCGTGCCCTTCCGCCGATTCCGTGGCTGCGTCGGGATGGCCATAAATCATCCGGTAGACTTCGGAATTGCGCAAGACGATTTGCACGTATTCGCGAGTTTGGCTGAAAGGGATAGACTCTACAAGCTCGGGGATGCCCTCATAATTTCGCTCGGCTTTCCAAGCCGCGATGCGGTCTTCTCCGGCGTTAAAAGCCGCCAGCGCGTATGCCGGCGCTCCCGTGAGCTTCACCAACCCGGAGATGTACAGCATTCCCAGTTCGATGTTGTAGTCCGGTTGAAAAAGCCGGGACGTGGAAAAACGTACTCGCAGCTGTCTGGCTAGCCGCCTTCCCGTTTTCGGGATCACCTGCATCAGTCCAATCGCGTTTTGCGGCGAAAGAGCGTCGGCCTGGAATGTAGACTCTTGCCGCATCAGCCCGGCTGCAAGCATGGGATCGAAATCGTTCTTCGCCGCTTCCCGCCGGATTACCGATTCATAGGGCAGTGGATAAAGCACTTTCCAGACGTCGACGGGCAGATCGCTGAATTTGCGCGCATCGAAACTGGGCACCATTACTCGCCCGTACGCCATGCCCGCCGCGAAATGGCCCTGGTCGAAAGCAGCTTGCGCGGCTTCATAGAGAAAGCGCGGCGACGACGTGGCAAAATACGCGTTCCTCAGTTCGAGCTCCGCCGCCGAATCGAACCCAATCGTGCGCAACGCTTGCGCCCGCGCCCAACGGTCGGCTGCCGCGGGGGGAATCGGCTCATCAAAAGGCCGCAGCGGCGGTGCCGGCGGAATCTTGTCCAGAACCTCCGGTGCAGGAGGATCGCCCGCGGAGGGCGGCAGCTTGCTTAGGCGCTCCGCCGCAGCATGTCCAAAGTAGGTCTGCGGAAAGCGGTCCGCGTCTTTTTCGTAGTAGGCGCGCGCTTCCTCGATTTTCCCATTGCGCTCCGCATCGCGTCCAAGCCAATAGACGGCATCCGTCGTATTTGCGGAGGTCGGATACCTCTTCAGGAACGCTTCGAGCTTGTCCGAAGCGTCGGGTTGCCGGTTCAGATACGCCACCCACGCCACTCTCCACTCCGCGTCGAACGCATGTCTCCCGCTCGGAAAAGTGTCCACCACACGCTGGTAGTAAATCGCGGCATTGTTGCGGTCGAGGTTCACCCAGTAGTAGTTCCCCGCGGCCATCAGTCCGTCTTCGTTCCATTTGCTCAGCGGATATTTCTGCGACAGTTCATTGAGCGCGGCGAACATTTCGTCGGTCTTCTTGTCCGAACGATAGTACTGCGATAGCGCGTACAGCCGTTCCGCATCAACTTCGAAATCCGAGGTCTTCAACGCCGCCAGCAGCCTCGGTGGACTTCTCAGCTCCACCCGCGCTTCCGCGATTCGGAGTTCGGCCTCTTGCCGGTTGGGGTTCTGCGGATCGTGCAGCATCCCCAAAAGCTTCTCGAATTCTACCCGCGCCTCTTTCCACTGGTGAGCGTCGTAGAAGGCCTGCGCCCGCTTCTGCTGCAATTCCACTCCAGGGTAGGGATACTCCTTGCCCATCTCGTGCATGATCTTCTTAAGAGGGACGGCGGCGGCCTTCGCCTCATCGCCCTGCGAATATTTGTAGAAAACTGCCTGGTAATCCTTGGCGGCCCTCGCAAGCTGGTGCGCCGCCTGGTAGGCTTGCGCACGATAGAGCAGTAACGCCGGCTTGTTTTCCGTCGCCGGATACGAATTCAGCGCATCGATGGCGTCGTCCGGCCGGCCCAGTTGGGTGGCCAGCGGCGCGAGACTCTGCAGCAATTGCTCCTTGATCGCCGTACTCGGATAATCGTGTTGGACGGTCTCTAAATCCGATAGGGCATCCTTCAATCGTCCCAGCCCCTGCTCCGCTTGCGCCGTCCAGTACAATACGTACTCGCGCAGTAGCGCATCCCCCTTCGCTTTGTTGAACCACGCAAGGGCTTGCGCGTAGTGATTCTTCGTTTGCTCCTCGTAGCCAAGCGCCAGCGCCGCCCGGGCTCCCCAGACATTCGCTGCGTTTTTCGTCGCGAACGCGGAGAGCTTGCTGTATGCGCCCGGTACCGCGTTATGCACATCGCGCGCCAGACCCGCCAATTCCTTTTGCCGCGCCTGGTCCTCCGGCGTGTCTCCCGCTAGTAGCTTGGGAGCATCCGTCTCCGGTCTGCAAGCGGCCAGGCACGGCGCGGGTGTGGGCTTTTTTATTTTTCTCTTCCGATGGTGCCGCGAAGGTTGCGCAAAGGCGCCGGCTGCCATGCCGCCGGTCAGGAACACCAGCGCCAGAGCAAACACACACACGTTCCTCGGCGCCGCGGCCCAAGACCATGCCGCAGCCTCATTTTTGGCCGCAGTCTCAGTGATGCCGTGCGGGCGTGGCGTACGGGTATTCGCCGAGAGCGTGTGCATCGCCCTCAGCGAGTATTTCCACCATCCAGCGGTAAAAGTAATCCACGGGGTGGTCCATGATGGGCTTGAAACGCCGGTCGTATTCTCTGTGAGCTTTTTCAATGTCATCTTTCAATCGGATGCAGATATCCTTCTTTTCGCGGCCTAGCCGCACCTGATCCGGTCTCAGCATCTTAATATCTTGCATCGAAACTTTCGCCACCCGATTCGCGCGTCTGTGTAATTCCTGTTCTTCCGGCGAAAGTCGGTTGACGTCGAACTCGCCCTCGAACTCAGGTTCTGCACCCGGTGCTTCTGGCTCGATCAGCTCGATCGATTCCGGCTCGGCCTCCAATTCAATCATTGGCTCCGGCTCGGGAGGCGGCGCAACAGGCTCGGTACGCGGCGGCACTTTCGCTGCGGCCGGTGGCGCGGGCGCATGCGCCATCGGCGTCGGAACCGAAGGCTGTGGCCGCACTGGCTCCGCTGCCGGTTCAACTCCAGCCGTACTCATTAGATGCGCAATTTGCGCTTCCAGGGTAGATCGTTGCCCTGGCTGCAGCGCCATGGCCACAAACCGCGACAGTACTTCCAGCGCCGCGGACAACGACGCCGCCGAAGTCTGCGCTCTCAGCATCGAGGGCAGCGCATTCGTCGGCTTCGAACTGCCGCATGCCGCCACGATATCCCCTACGGCTTGGTGCAGTTCATCGGCGTTCCGCTGAATCCGTTCGAGGTTCTCGCGCAAGGCGCGTGATACGGCTTGTTCCACGGCGTTTGGCTCTTGTGCCATACCTGTTTTCGGGGGTGTTTTGCCCGGTCTTCCCCGTCTTGTGATTTTGGAAGCCTGCCCGCCTAGAGTCAACCGCCAGCCAGTACCCCTGTGCCTAATCGTTGCTTAAGTGCAAGGGGTGGCTCATCGCGTGAACCGGGACCGTTGTGTCGCCCTTTCATTGGTCACCCACATCATCCCCATCATTTCTCGGGGGGCCGAGTCCAGGCCACCAGCCATTCGGCGCTAATCGATTCGCGACGCCTGAATCGAACGACGGGAAATTTCTTTTGAAGCTTTCGACGCCTGGTGTAGAATTCCGCCGGTCTGGACGGTCAAATTGAATATTTCGGCCGTAACGCTTGCTGGGGCGTTTCATCGCTCTGAAACTGCAATTCCAGATCCATCCCTTTCTTAGGAATGAATCGCAATCTTGCCGCCTAAGCCTCACTCGGCAGAGGCATACGCAAAGAAATGGCGAGGTAAATCTCGTGCTTCACATTCCCCAACCCTCCATGGCGCTCAATTCCCACAACGTACCCCCGCCCGATTATCGTATGTGGAATACGCGCAAGGTTGCCGCGCATACGGACATCTCCGGTTTGATGCTAAACGTGCGCTCGGTTGCCGGTGCTGCCCAGGGGGGAATGCTCCGCTGCCTCGTGATCAATTCTCATGGCTCTCCGGGAGGCCTCGATCTCGGCAAAGGGATCGGCCGTGGAGAGACTCCGCTGTTTACCGTCCTCAAAGGGAAGGTGCACACCATCATTATCGTTGCCTGCGAGGTTGCAAGGATCGGTTCCGCGACTTGCTCGACAGTTTCCCCCTCTTGCCGCTGGAACGATGGGAATCTCTTTTGTGGCGAGATCGCCAGGAACACGGGCGCATACGTCTTCGCTTCCACGGCGCTGCAATCGCCTTATCTCTACTACATCATCGGTCTCCCGGTGAACTATGTCGACGACTATGAAGGCACGATTTATCGTTACAATCCCAATGGCTCCTGCAAGCCGGTCACCAACGCCGACATCAGCCGCTGGATGGATACCCTGAAGACCGGCCCCTTCTGCCCGCCAGACTGATAGAACCGAAAATCATCCCTCAGCGGGGCCTTTCAATGAGAAATCCGGGGACGGAAACCTGCGAAGAAATTGATCTTTGTGTGAAAAGCAGCGGCGCTATTTCTGTCTATCCGAATCCCGGCGTGCAAGGGGACGAGAGCGCCCAATCAATTCTTCGGTCTAGCTTGCGCCGACCAAAGCCGCCCGCCACTATTCCCGCTAACTTTTCTGCGTCCCGTTCACTCAGTAACCACCTAGCTACTCAATTTCTAAGGAATCGTTAATTCGCCATATAATGCTTTTTGAGCGCCGTCGCATGGGCTCGCCATGACCGGGAAAAACAAACTCGTCACTGGATTTGCAGCTCTGGCCCTCGTTCTCGCGGTCGGCTGGCAAATTGGCTCCGCAGAGATATCCAATCTCGAGTTCGAAATTGACTTGCGCGACGTAGCCGCCCAACCGGCCTCCCGCATCGGTCTTGATGCTCTCCGCAGCGATGACGAGATCCGTGACGTTGTCATACAAAAAGCCGCAAGTGACGGCGTTCAGCTGGCTCCAGAGCAGATCAGCCTGCAACACACAGGAACCGGCGACACGGCCGCCATCTACCTTGCCGCCGATTACACTGCGCCCGTCAATCTCCTGCTCTTCTCCTTCAACCTCCATTTCACTCCTTCCAGCAAGCGCTAGCACTTCCCGGTAACACCGCCGGGCTGATTAGATGAAGGCGTCGGCTCCTTTTTCCGAGCCTTGGTCGTTCCACAGCTGCCAAGTTTACTCGGAACAAGGAGCCGACAACGTCATCCAATCAGCCGCAACCAAGTTTTCTCGGAGCTGGGAGCCGACGCCGTCATCTAATCAGCAAGAAGTGGAGTGGATGGAGGGATTGGGCGGGAATTTGCAAGTTTGTTGAGTCGGTTTAGCGATGGGAGGTCGCGGAGACGTCCCGCCTCTCCCCGGGTTTCGACGTTATGGGTCAACCAGAAATCCCTGTCCCATCCAAATACTGCGCGAGCCTGTTCGTTCTTGTGAGAGCGGCATTGTATTTAGATGCCCCATCACGTAAAGCTGAATGGCATTTATATCCTCGGCGGCGAGACCGACAAACTCCATGCCGACCCGCTCCGGTCCATCTTTACGGGCGATACGAGCACGCACGTTGAGATCTGCCCGAAACTCTTCGAACTTGAACCTCAAGGAAACTTCCTCGCCGATCTCCGCGTCGATCGACGGTCGCAAAAGTATCCCGCTTTCGCTTATGTTCATGCTTTGCAAGCCGAACTTCTGGCCACCCCACTCGCAACTCACCTCCGTGAAGAGAGGCAACCGGGCCGCGTGTCTTTTTCCTTTCCACCCAGGGGACTGCATCGCATCCAGCATGGGGCGGACTCGGCTCGCGCTGACGGGCTTGGTGAGAACGAAATCGACCCCCTCTCCAAAAGCTGTCCTCAAGCTTTTTATGTCGTCCGTAGTGTTCAGCATCACGATGGCAGTGTCACGGTTAGTCACCGAGTTGCGGATTCGGCGGGCCAGCTCAAGTCCATTCACCTCCGGCGTACCCATGCTCAAAAAGGCCACGTCGAACCGTTGTTTCTCCGCGCGTTCTCCGCCCTCTTGGAAGTCAGAAAATGCTAAGACCGTATGCCCTAGCGAAGCCGTCAGGGATCTCATGGCTTTCAGACTCAGGGGTTCTTCGTCCGCAACCGGGATTTTCAACGACATAAGATTGACCTCGAGGTAGAATTCTCCCAAATAGAGTTCAAATACCTTCTCCCCTCAGGATACGCCAGTGGCAGCCGCCAGGCCCGGGCGATTCTTGAAGCTATGTCGAAAGCGTGAAGGCGGGTGCGGCATAGAGAGCTCGAGATTCTTTTTGACGGTTGGGCACCGAACGGGCTAACAACTTCTGTAATGAGCCGGTAGCGGCAGCCGCGCGAAAATCGAATTCTTCTCGTTCTTGGTGGCGCGTGGAACACCCTAAACTCGCCGATACGACCTTGGTTTTGTCTTTTCCTTTTGGGGTGCCCTTCGCCTTATCACCCCACGATGAATTAAGAAAGTGGTATCCTCTCCGCGTGCCTCTCCGTCAAGCAGAAAAATCAGGAAAATCGAGCGTGCCACCCGCCATTTTCGGGCGTGTTCGGGCGTGATTGTGATACTTAAGGTGATAACGCACGGGCGTTGGCTCACGGCTCAGCCACTTCGGGAAGATTAATGGCATTCTCTGACATGAATTCCTGATGAGTGTTCGGACCAGCGTTCTTCGGCGGTTAAGTTCTTTCAATAGTTTAGATAACGCAGCACCATCTCCTTCGTACCATTCGGTGGGAATACCTTGGGCCGCCTGAGTTATGGTTTCAAAGGTGAATTCGTTTTCAAGTATGCCTAACCACGGCTCAAAACTATCCTCGCTCCCAACCTCTCGGTAGATTGTCTTGTTTCCGTAGAGTCCTCGCAGCGGTGAATCTGGAAAATTCCATTCTCCCCCGTTAAAACAAAACCCTTCGTCGATTCCGACCATCGAATATTTGCCATCGTCTTTAAGCAGGAATAGACACTGCCGCGAATCACAGTTGCAGGTCCATTTGTCAAATACCATCATCCCGATCAAGTCACTAGGGTTTTCAATTCTGTAAATCTCGTCTCCGGGAACACAATCAGCGGTCCTCAGATTGCGAGGATTACCAAAGTAACGAGAGCCAAACTGCAATCCGTGTAAACACGGCACACGGTAGCGCGGTAGTTCGATGACCAATTCATCTGTAAGGCCGATGAGCTTTTCAGAGACCTTAACAATAACTCCCGGAGTGGTCGGCAGGCCCATCATCCCTGCCAACCGTGTTCCCAGATATTCGTTAGCGAGAATTCGGCGATGCTGCGGATTGTTTTGAAATTTGACCACGTAATAGTTGCCGTCTGAGCATCTCATCAACTGCGGCTGTGACCCTCCGTGCAGTCGTCTGATTTGTTCAAGTGCCTTCACCGCGATTGCGGCGGGAATGGCGATAGGAACTTCTGATGACGCACGGACTGGAACTGACGGCATAGAATCACCCCTTTCATAGAGCGCACATGCCCGTTAAATATGACACCTCTAGTGTATTTGTCTATTAGTAATACTACTTACGACTCGTAATCAGCGGAAGAGACTGGGCATTACGATTTTACGATATGCTTGCGGACCGCATACAGCATCAAGTCGCTCATCGAATGCAGCTTGAGCTTATGCATTATGTTGGCCCGGTGGACTTCAGCAGTACGAATGCTGATGCGGAGTTTATCCGCCACAATTTTGTTGGGATAACCTTTAGCCAGGAGAGCGAGCACTTCTGTTTCGCGCCTTGTCAGTCCTACTTTCGCGCCGTTCACAGCTTCGCGATGTCGTTTCATCGACCGTCTCCGTTCGCTAAGCGGGGACGATCAGCGAATACCAGCAAACTGGATGTCAGGTTGATCGGCCTGCTCACAGACGCGTGTGCAGCCGATCCCCTACTAATTTGTACACGCTCCTAAGAAGTCGCATTTCTCCAATACTTCGGCTAGCTTGTCTGCGATGTTTTCAAGCTGGTGCAAGAGTAGAAGTCTGCGTCGCTCCGGCTTTAAGATAACGGCGGTTGTTTCCGTACACGCCCATGTGCCGCGCCCCCGCGTCGGGGGAATCCCATCAGGTGGCGGGAACTCACTCATCTCATCGAAAATGCGTTGCCGTTCTCGAACGTACCAGAACCCCGCTGTCATCATGCCGATTGTACCGTTTTCGTTTGGGAAGGCAATCGGACGGTCGCCGAGCACTAAATGAAATTTGTCACCGTCTGATCGGAAGATCATAGGCGTTGATTCATTCAAGCGATCTACTTCTCCCCTTCTTCCAAGTCTTGCGCAATGCGGACAGCTCTGCAAATTCCTGAAGAAGCGACCTGACTTTCTGAGTTCGCCTGAAACATGAGCGACTGGCCAATAAACGCGCAGGGGAGATTGAAGCATGTCGCCTCCCATCAATTCTTGGGTGTCTCGCGGCGCCTCCCTCGATTTGCCTTCTCGGAGATTTGAGGAAGCCCTTTTCGGGGAAGTATATACACACTGATAAGATATCTGTAAATATAAAGTATTTAGAGTTACGGTCATATTATGAAGGGATAAGCCGCAATGATGAACTTAGTCTCATTTGACGAGGAGGCCGGAAAGAGCGATTTCGTTCGGCTCGTTCGGCTCCTCCAGCCACGCAGCCAAAACCGCTGGCGAGCTTGTTGCCTTCGTGCCGCATATTCGATAGCCAGTGAATTGCCCGCAGCCCCATCAGGACTGGTTCTGGTAAACCAAGCAATGATTCAATCCACCAAGCACCCTCCAACACTGATAGCCACAAGGCGAATGACCCTGATAGAGATCAAAACCTAGACAGTGGGCCAGCACAAGATTCTAAGGCGACTCTCCCACCCGCGCATAGCTCCGGTTGTGGAAGATCACGGAGGCCACTCATGTACTCCTCTTCGATGCCGCTAGCCAACTACAATCGGTCTCATTTGCTGTTCGGGGCACTCTGATATCGAGCGTCTGCTTCGACTCTCGTGCTCGCTCTTATTTGGCAATATTTGCGGGCCGTCTTCACCAGAGCCCGAATTTTCAAATAGGTACACCAATTCAGAGTGGATTACCGAAACGGGAACCAGTGGAATCTTATTCTGCAATATTTCTTAAAGCGTCCTGATTTTATTAGAGTTGCACCCTGCTTCTATTCTGGCCCCGAAAATGCACCCGCGACTGCAGATGCGGCCGCTACGACTTCAAGCCTCAAACTTCATTCTGCTCATTGTCATGCTTGGACTGTTTGCAGTAATAAGTGGGTGCGCTGTCGTGTCGAAGGCCGGGACGTCATTGCCCTCGATTTCCCTGGTTCTCACTCCCCACTCTGCCGTCGTGCAACTCAGCCAGAGCCAGCAATTTTCAGTGGTTGTTCAAAACGATCACCAGAATAGGGGAGTCATCTGGGGTTTGACACAATCAGCTCAACCTTGCAGTCCGGGGTGTGGTTCGCTCTCCACGACAGCGAGCCTTGCAGTTTATACTTCCCCAAGCTCCATGCCAAAATCCACGTCCGTGACGTTAACTGCCACTTCCGTTGAAGATGCCACTAAGACAGCAACCGCCGAAATCTCGCTTTCTGGGCAGAGTTCAGGTGCGATTTCTGTTGCGATGGCGCCAACTTCGGCGGTTGTCCCACTTACTCAGAGCCAGCAATTCGAAGCGGAGATTCAGAACGACACTCAGAACAAGGGCGTTGCGTGGAGCCTCACGCAGTCCGGTGTTGAGTGCAGCCCCACCTGCGGATCGATTATAGGGTATACGACACAGGCGGCGATCTACGTTGCACCTTCGAGTGTCCCAAGCTCGTCCGTTGCACTGATCACAGCCACTTCTCTTGATGACAATACACATACGGCGATTGCAATAATTACAATCGCTTCCCCAGGCCCCTCGGGGGACCGCAGTCAGTGGGTCGATATCACCAAGTACGGCGCCCGTTCTGTCACCACGGCACCAACGGCCACAGCAACTTGCACGGCGGGGGTGAACGTCGTTTCCCTTTCGAGCAGGGGTTGGCCACAGGACCTCACTCAGTTTGAAAACGGCGATTCTATCCGTCTGGATCAATGCGGCCCACCTACTGCGATGACCGCCCCGACGAATGTCGCCGTATCCCCAGGTATGAATGCAGGAGGGACGCCTGCGGTTGCTGGTCTTTTGCTCGGGAGCTCACCCTACACCTATCAGGTAATTGCCTGCGACAAGTCGGGCGGGTGTTCTGCTGCGTCGCCGCCGGTGACCACGACATCGGGAGCCGCCACACTAGGCCGAGTTACGGCGCAAATCAAACAAATGTCGTTGTCTGACAACTTGATGACCGTAACGACGACAATTCCTCATAATTTTCATCGATGGGCGCTAGTCTACATTCAGTATTTCTCCACGCAAACCGCAGCATTCGAGGGTTGGTACATCGTTTCCGGCGTTCCCTCGCCAACGTCGTTCACGTTTCTTACCTCACTTGATAGCCGTGTCGGCGGAACTCCAACACAGGATACTTCCGGCGGTACAGCAGTGGCGTTCGACTGCAACAAGGTGACTTGGAGTGAAGTGAAGGGCGCTTGGAAATACTATATCTACGGGAGAGACCCAGCGGACCAGACGCTCATCGGAGTTGCTGAGCCTGGAACCACCCAGTGGCAGGATTACGGCGCTACCATAATGGGAAACTTCTCTTTCCCGAGTTTCGTCCCCAAAACGCCACCTGGCCAGCCTACCAATCAATACTTACTAACTACGATTTCAGAAGGCGGCGGCACGCCCACTGTAACGCTTGCATTACCAGCGCAGAACTCGAAAGACAATGTTTCCGCACGCATGGGCAGCGACGCTGCAATTGCAGCAGCGTTCAAGGCGGCGAGGTTTGGGACAGTCTACTTTCCTAAAGGCGCCTTCCAAGTAGCTGGGTACCTGGACTTGAGCGCTTTCGGTCCCATCTACGTGGCACAAGGCGGTAAGCTCGTGTAGCCGATACGTTACAGATTCCGGGAGGCATTTACTGGAAGGGCGTCGATGCCACCTACACTACGGCGTTCCAACCATCGCCAACCTCTGTGATTTTCGGCCTGCCAGGAAGCTATCCCACGGTTTACGAGGGAGATGGCGGTGGGGAACTGCAATTCGACCACATGACGCTTACCAACTACTCGCTCAATGGGGTATTGCTGTTTTATGCGGACTCGGGCACCAACTTCAATTTTGACTACACAACTTTCGCAGCGGGAGGTGGCAAGTACCTCGGGTACATGCAGCGCCAGTTCATCATCCGCACCGGGGGATTCGACTGCAACTTCTCCCACTGCGTTTTCGGAGCGGACCAAGGGCCGAATGGAAACGAATCAGACATCGGGTACTCGTTCCTGCCCTCCGCCTTGTTCGCACCCAAGGGGGATATTGGCTCAAGATCGGGTTATTTCCAGCACTCATGGTTCATCGGAAAGAGTGCTGTCGAAGCGAATATGAGTGGCTCTCCGTATGGCGAGCCATACCAGGAGTTTGATGACACCCGAACCCAGAGCGACTTGCTGCCCGTATACATTACCAGTAATTTCCCGAGCCAGAATACACAGAATAGAATCGTCTATTTTTATGGATTCTCTCCAGCCGATTATCCGTCCGCGATGACCGGAAACTGGGCGGCGCTTACGCTGTCCGTTGGGCTGCAAAATCTGTCAAACCTTCCCCAGGGAAGCCGCCCCCTTTTGGTTGGAAACCCCAGTGTTTTTATCGGGCAACAAGGCGGAACGGCAAGCTCAGGGCCTCCTGGTGGGGGATGGTTCGCAACGGGCGGAGCGCAAGTGGGATATTTGATTCCGCCTCCAGCGGCAGCCCCGCTACTCACAAACAGCTCCGGGGGTGCGGTGCCGGTCGGAAACCACACCTACCAAGTGGCGTGGACCGACGCTTTTGGCAATTCCACCACGGTTGGACCGTCCGCGACCATCAACATCGTCAGCGGAATGCAGACAGTGGGGATAACGCCGCCGACAGCACCGGCCGGAGCGGTTGGGTGGCAATACTATCGTGACGGAGCATTAACCGGCCCTTCCAGCACGGTTTGCGGCCCGTTTGGTTTGGGGACAACGCAAGTTGATACGTTACCGTTCGACGCCTGCGGGAATAGCGTTCCTTCACAAAATACGGCCATGAGTTCAGGCCAGGGAGTAAGCGGGGTGGAGACTACTGCGATAGAGCTCACCGGCGGCGGGCATAAGACCGTGATCAGCGGGACGTTCAGTGCGAATCGAACACTAACAGTACCTGACATGAGCGGCACAATCGCAGTCAAAATTGCCAACGGAACAGTAGTTATGCCCTTGGACCCAGTTGGCCCTAGCACTTGCGGTACGGTTGTACAGGCCGCAGCGCCCGGAGTGCTCACGACCGACATTGTAAGCTTCACATCTTTCAATACCCAACAAAGTGATCCTACCCCTCTGGAGATAAAAAGTTGGACGGCCACGGATAACGTCAATTTCCAATACTGCAATCGAGGAGAGACCAGCACCAGACCTGTTCCCCTGACCCTAAGCTGGCACGTGGTTCGGTGACCGGGGACCTGTCCAAGTCTGAGTCGGCGGGTGGAGCACAGAATGCTGTCAGGGTGCAGCATCCCTTGTGATTTTCAAGGGTGCGGGCTTTGACTTTTCCACGCGTTTCCACAGTCTCACCAAACCATCTCAATCCCGCCGACCGCCTCACTCCACTCCACTTCCCGCGTCTCAATTCGAATGATACGCATCAAGTACTGTACCTTGACAGTAAGTAAATTCCATGCTACCCTTCCCCATGCTTGCCCTGAGCCTCCAAGCGTCCTCACGGCCACACTTCTCTCCACCCGCCCCCAACCCGACCGCGTCCCGCCACAAAATCCGGCGTCCGATAATATCTTCCGCAACTCCATTAGAATCAACACTTCCAACACGCCATGCAAGTGTTCATTCTAAACCCCTTACAGCCGCCCGCTTCCCTTTAGAATCAACACTTCCAGAAAAACCGGGGGTGGGGTGCCAATTATGGTTGACCAAGTTCTCCCAGGAGGCCGACTGAATCCTTGCATCGCCCAACATGCTAAAATGGACTCGTACGTAGGGGGCGACACGGTTTCGACGGAAGCTGTCGCGGCCCGAAGGCATGCCGGGACCCACCTGCCCGTAACTTGGTGGAAAATAGAACTGCCAACAACAACTTGGCACTTGCTGCTTAATTAATTAAGCGCACGCTTCCCCGGGCTTTGCTCATGGGCCCGGCAAGAGGCGTCACACAGTGAGCTGGCCTGGGCCTTTCGGTCCGCAAGGCTCGGGCGAGAACCATCGGACTAGTTGGTTGCGTTTCTTGCTCATTCTGAGCGCCGCCGGCGAACGCGCGATCAGCCCGCAAGTCGCCCCGATAAGGGGCGCGCAAAACGGGCCGGGTCGCACACCGAATTGAGATAAGCATGTAGGCTTCGTGCCGTAGCGCTTTTCGGACGGGGGTTCGACTCCCCCCGCCTCCACCATTTTTCTTCGCCGGGCGCGAAGAAACGTGCCCGCCATTGCTCGTGGGGTGGGCCTCAGCCATCAATGCGGTCAAAGATAGGGATGAGCGGGTACATTCTGTTGCATCCCAGGAAACCTCATCCCCGTTTCCAACCTTCTTGCTCCACTCTGCCTCAAAATAGAAGGAGCCTTTGGGGACGGCTTCCCACCCTGCCCTCACCGTGCCCTTCGGGCCGGCATTTCAATTCTGACTCGCTCGCGAAAGGATACACTTCCATGAAACGCCTGCTCTTAGCTGCCTTGGCGCTGTCCATCTTCGCTCTACCGTCGCACGCACAGTCCGTCGACGCATCCATCGGCTATTCCTATTTCCGCCTGGGCGGCTCCGGCGGACTCAACCAGAACGGCATCAGCGGCTCGGTGGCCTACAAACCCATCCCCTACCTGGGTATCGTCGGTGACTTCGGAGGTTACCACGCCTCTCCCGGCGGCGTTTCCTTCAATACCTACACATTTCTCTTCGGGCCGCGCATCATCATGCACAATCCAACGAACCTCACTCCGTTTGTTCAGTTTCTCGGGGGCGCCGATCATCTGACCGCGGGCTACGGCGGCGGTTCAACTACAAACTTCGCCTATAGCATTGGCGGCGGCGTGGATATCGGCGTTCTGCCACACCTGGCCTTGCGACCGCAGCTCGACTACGTCGGCATGCGGACCCCTGGCAGCGCCACCAACTGCACGCGCGTCTCCATCAGCGCCGTCGTCCGTTTCTAATTTCGCAAAGCGCGCTGAAGCGCCAGGGACACCCTGGCGCTTCAGCGCGCTTATCGACAACACGCAGCGCATAGTTCTTGGCGTAAGAGCATTTTCCAAGGAATCTCGCATTCAAGGTGTGAGGAATCGGCGCGGTGCGGCGCGGATGGATCTAGTTCTCGATCTAGTTTTTCGCCTTGGGTGCCACATTCGCGCTATTCAGGGGCACTCCGATTGTGCCCACATTCCCGGTATTCTGTTCGTATAGTCCCGCGCGCAAATAGACGTCTCCCACAGGAACATCAATCTCCTGCCGCGCGTGAATCTGCACGTTCTGCGAACTCTCATACAACTTCGCCGGCAATTTCACTTCCTCCTTGCTCATCACAAGGTTCAGCGGCTTTCCATTCTTCTCGTATGCTACGAGCATCAATTCAATATAGCCGTGCCGCGCCGCATCCGCGCCAGGCTCCAGTTTCAGTCCCTTCACGGGAATCAAATAATCCACGCTGTAGCGAGTCACCGGCCCTTTCAGCCCGGCGTTCACACCGGCACGCGCGGCGCTGGCTGCCGGTTGCGGCTGCGCGGGTGCCACGCGCACCTGATACGCAATCTGATCGAAGTCCGGCATCCCAAATCGCATCATTCCGAGCAGCCGGTCGTTCTCCTCCGCTTGCGTAATCGTGTCCGCCGCGCGCGCCGCCACCGCGTAATACCCGCGCCGGTACGACAGTCTGTAGCTCCCGCCCGCCACTTTCACCTCAATGCTTCGAAATTTCCCGTCCATCCGCGCATTGCTTGGCGAGTACGTCAGCGTGTAGTAGTGCGCGGCATCGCCGAGCGCGCGCTTCATATCGTGGCCGAGTCCGTTCGTGTTGTAGAAAGCTTCCCCTCCCGTCTCCTTCGCCAGCGTTTCCATGGCCACGTGACTTTCGCCGCTCGCAGTGTCCCGCGCAATGTCCGGTGCTCTCATCCGCGCGCGGCCCTCCAGTCCCTGACTCGGATCAAACGCCGCGTCCGCCTTCATTCCCTCCGCGGAAATCGGATAAATCGCGATACGTCCCGTTCCGTACTGCGCGGCGCTCTGCTGAAGCTCTCCACCGAAATTCGCCCCCGGCCCCGCGCCGGGAAAAACACGGATCGGGAAGGACCCGGCAAACCAGAAGACGTTCTTGCGCCCCGGAATCGCGGATAGATAGCGCTCTAACTCAAGCAGCCCTTGCATCGTCAGCTTCACGCGATCGCCCGTTTGCTTGGCGGCGTTCGTCGCCATCGAGTCCCTCACCGCCGCAACCGCCGCCGGCGCTGCATCGCTCTTCACCATCAAATCAACCAGTTCCTGCTCGCTCGCATTTCTCGTCTCGCTAGCCAGCAGGCCCACAGACTTCGGCTTGGCGCCCGCCTTTTTGTCCTGCAGCGCAGCGAGCAGCAACGACGATTCCGTGGTGAATCCCTGCACGATTCGCAATTCCGTTCCCAGCTCAAAAATCGCCAGCCGCGTTCCCGGCGGCACCGTCCCGAGGTACTTGATCACTTGCTCTCGCACGTAGGCCTGATCCGGGGGCTGGGTGTTCAGCCAATCCAGAAGCAAAACGTTCACTGAGTCCGAGGCCTTCACGGTTTGCGTGCTGGAGTAAACGTTCGGCGGCAGCGGCGTGGATGAGTTTCGCGCCGGAGGCTCCTCCGCATGCTCCTCAAAAAACGAAACCGATTGCGGCACTCCGTCTTCCATGACTTCAAAATCCTGCTTCGGCAATGCCAGCACCGGCTCGCCCTTCTTGTTCGTCACTACCACGTCCACAAGCACCGCGCGTACTTCCACCTTAATCGCGGACCCAATTTGCGCCGCTCCGGTTTGCGCCTGCCGGTTTTCGTTTGGATTGGCAGAGGCGCTGTGCGTGGATCGGTTTTCGCTTTGTTTGACAGGCGCGCTCTGCGCGCGCGAGGAAGGAACCACTGCCAAAACTACGACAGCTTCAACCGCCGCCACCAGAATTGCCGCTACAAGAAGTAGCGCATCTCTCCTGCAGCGGCGGCGTTTCGAAAAACCCATGGATTCGCCTCGACCCAGAATCTAGCACATCCGCAGCCGCACAAGACCACGCTCCGCAATTCCATTCGCGCAACGGTTTCGATTCCAGGCACTCGCTTTGCCTGCAGAGGGAGGGCGCCGAGAGATCTCGATGCCTGTCCTAATTCGGGCAAGAGTTATCCGGCCTCTGGGACAGTGCCGTTTTGGAACACACTGGCCTTTCGTCCATCTGACGCACTTGCCTTCCGGCTCGCTACCCTTAGTTAGGGCTCGAGGTGCGCTCGGGCTGAGGAGGGGGCGATGTTGCGCAATCGATTGCTTATTTTGCTAGGTGTCTTTTTTCTTGCGGCGTCAGCCGCGTGGGCTGACGATATCGGGTACGTCGACTGCTCCAGCCATTCCGAAGGCACTCATGTCTTCGCCAAGCCGCGCAAGTCTCCCGATATTGTCGCCCCTCTACCTTGCGGCGAGCGCTTCACCGTCCTCGTCTATGGCTTCTATTTCTCGCGCATTCAGACCAAAGACGGCCAAGTCGGTTACATCTACTCCAACCTCATCGCGCTGGACAGGAGTGTGACGTCGCTTCAGCAGGCGGCTCCACAAGCTCCGCAGCGCCCCGCGCAGCCAGCATTGCAGCAGGTTCCTTCCTTGCAAATGGCCGCGGAGAAAACCAAAATCCCACGTACGCCACCAATTGACTCGGAAACGGCACCGGCTACTCCCACGCAGCCTCAAGAGGCGGCAACTGCAGTGGACGCGGCCCCGGCGCAACCAGCGCCTGTCCAGCCGGCCGCAGTTCAGCCTGGTGTGACGCCGGTTCCGGCGGAGGCCACGCCGTCATCCACTTCGCCCACTCCTGCAACGTCTGTTCCCGAATCGCCTGCAGCTGCGCCGACCGCAAATCCGCCGGTATCAGCGCAGCCGCCGGTCGCGACTTCTCCTACGGCCGATTCATCGGCTTCGGCGACGAGTGCGACAGAAGCGAGTACGACAGTGGCCGAAGCAACTCCCCCGGCTCCACAACCTGAGCCCGCAGCAGCCCAGCCTGAGCCTGCAGCTGCCAAACCTGAGCCCGCCCCGGCGCCACCGATCAAGCCTGGCGATAAAATCGACACATGGGAAAAGCCTCATCCAACCGCACGCACCGCTCCTCTTATGGAACTCTACGGCGGCTACTCCTTTGCTCGCATGGGCGGCGCCAGCTCGGGCAGCAACTTGAACGGTGCAATGGGATCCTTCGCATGGAATCCCAAATCCTGGCTACAGATCGTCGCGGACACCAGCTACAGCATCCAGTCCAGCGGCGGCGTCAAGAATGTTCTCTATGGAAATCATTTCGGCCCTCGTTTCTTCCGGCGCATGCCCAATCGCTGGGGCCTCACTCCCTTTGTGGAAGGACTTGTCGGCGGCTCGAGCCTCCGCACAACCGTAAGCGGCACCGGCGGGTACACGGCCTCCACGGGAAGCAGTCTTTCCTATAAAGTCGGCGGCGGCCTCGATATCCACCCATCCCGCCGCTGGGATATCCGGCTATTCGACATCGATTACTACCGCACTACCTTCGGCGCGGGCACGCAGCAAAACAACTACTGGATCTCCACGGGTGTGGTCCTCCGCCTCTTCGGCGGCCAAGCCGAGTAGCACAACGCCAGGGAGTTCGGCACGGCTGGCGTAGCTGGCACAGCAGGCAAAACGTGCGGCCGAACGGAACGTAGCCGAAAGGCTACTTCTTCGAGTCGTCCATCCTCATCCGCCAACCCCGGAGCATCTCACGGGATAGCAGGAAGCTGCGATTTTGACCGTGCTATACTCGCGCCCGTTTGCGCTCAAGCGGGAGAGAGCGCGAGCTTTGCGCACAGACCGGCAGGAGGCGGCCGAAATCTTGCTCACATTGCCGGAAACGTTCAATGTCGCCGCGCACTTCGTGGACCGCAACGTCCAGGAGGGCCGCGGCGCGAAAGTCGCCATCGAGTGCGGCGACGAGCGCGTCACCTATCAGCAGCTTCTCGAGCGCACCAACCGCGTCGGGAACGTCCTTCTGGCCCTCGGCGTTCGCCCGGAAGAGCGGGTCTTGCTCTTGCTCCTGGACACGCCGGAATTCCTCTACTCGTTCTTTGGCGCAATCAAAATGGGCGCCGTCGCCGTTCCCGTGAACACGCAGGCGAAACCGCAGGACTATGAATACATTCTCAACGACTGCCGCGCCCGCGTGGCCATCGTCAGCGAGCCGCTCCTCTCTCATCTGCAATCGATTCCACGAGAAAGACTCCGCTATTTGCAGGAGGTCGTGGTCAGCGAGGTAAAGCACAATCTTCCGTCTCAAGGCCAGCGTTCGCAAACGCATCATTCGCTGCAAAACCTGATGGCCTCCGCCTCGCCAGAATTGCCAGCGGCCCTCACCAGCAAAGACGAGCCGGCTTTTTGGCTGTATTCCTCCGGCAGCACCGGCGCTTCCAAGGGCTGCGTGCATCTTCATCACGACATGGTCGTGTGCTGCGAGCTGTACGCCAAAGGTATCTTGCAAATGAATGAAAGCGATCGCTGCTTCAGCGTGGCGCGTCTGTTCTTCGCCTACGGACTCGGAAACGCCGGATACTTTCCACTCGGTTGCGGTGCGACGACGATTCTTGATCCCACGCGTCCCACTCCCGCCACGATTTACTCCGACATCGAGCGCTACCGCCCCACACTGTTTTTCTCGGTGCCCACGAATTACGCCGCTTTGCTGGCCTTTCACCGCGAAGATGGCAGGGAGTTCGATCTCTCCAGCGTGCGCCACGCGATCTCGGCCGGCGAAGCACTTCCCGCGCCGTTGTTCCAGCGCTTCAAAGAACGCTTTGGCGTCGAAATTCTCGATTCCCTAGGCTCCACGGAAACATTGCAGATGGTGATCGCCAACCGGCCGGGCGAAGCAAAGCCCGGCTCCAGCGGAAAAATTATTCCCGGTTACGAGGCAAGGCTCGTGGATGAGCGCGGCAACGACGTCCCCACAAACGAAATCGGCGATCTGCTCATCAAGGGAGATTCCACCTGCTCCGGCTACTGGAACAAGCACGAAAAAACGAAAGAAGCGTTTGCCGGCGGCTGGTTCCACACCGGCGACAAGTATTTCCAGGATGCAGAGGGCTACTTCTGGTATGCCGGACGGGCCAACGATCTTTTCAAAGTCAACGGTCTGTGGCTGAGTCCCGCGGAAGTCGAGAGCGCTTTGATCGGGCATCCCGCGGTTCGCGAAGCTGCCGTGGTGGCGCGCGAAGATAAAGATGGACTTACCAAGCCAGCCGCTTTTGTGGTGTTAAACGAAGCGTTCACTCCGAGCGAGCAGCTAACGCACGAACTCCAGGAGCTGGTGGGACAAAAAGTCGGAGGCTACAAACGGCCACGCTGGATTGAATTTTTAAAAGAAATCCCGAAGACGGCCACGGGAAAGTTTCAACGATTTAAGCTACGCGAGCTGCTGATTCGCCAGAACGAGGGCAATCAGTAGAGTCGGAAAGCATAATACTGCAACTTCAAGTTTATTCTCTAACCGCCTGCGGAATCTCGGCAAGCCTGCAATTTAACACTAAGCCATTTATTTGTAACGTTTTACCATAGAATTGTGAAAGGCTATCGAGAGTTCGCGAAGAAGGACGCGAAAACCTGGCGCAATTCTCGGCTGGCATCCGGAGATATGCGATATACTGCATAGACTGACCGCGAACATGCAGACAGGCCTTCCATCGAGACAAATCACGCCGCAGCGCGTTCCACGCGTTTCGGAAGACAGTTTTCTTCTCTTTCTCGGCAAGCGCGTGCGGGAACTGCGCAATCGCCGCGGATTGACGCGAAAAATGATGGCGCGCGAGGCCGATGTATCCGAGCGGCATCTTGCGCAGCTCGAAGCCGGCGAGGGAAACGTTTCGATAGTCCTCTTGCGGAGAATCGCCGGCGCGATCCATGTTTCGCTGGCGGAACTATTCGCTCCGGAGACGGAAACGCAGCAGGAAAAGCTTTTGATCCAGCGTTTTCTCGAACGGCTTCCGGCTCATCGCGTTGAGGATGCGATGATTCGCCTGATGCGCGATTTTGGAGACGAGGAGAAGGAACGGCGGAAACGGGTGGCGCTGATCGGGATACGGGGAGCGGGCAAATCTACTCTGGGAGCAAAGCTCGGGGCTGAACTGAATATTCCCTTCATCGAACTGGATCAGGAGATTGAAAAAGACGCGGGCATGCCGCTGGGAGAGCTTTTTTCGCTTTACGGGCAAACGGGATATCGCGAGATCGAAAAGCGCTTGCTGGAGCGCGTCCTTCACGACCACGATCGCGCGATCATTTCCATCGGCGGCGGCGTCGTCTCTGAAAAAGATACGTATGACTACCTGCTTTCCAGTTGCTACACGGTGTGGATCAAGGCGCGGCCAGAGGAGTACATGGCGCGCGTGATTGCCCAGGGCGATTTGCGCGTGATGGGCGGCAGCAATCAGGCGATGGAAGATTTGCGCAGAATTTTGGAAGCGCGCGAGCCGCTCTACCGGAAAGCGGATTTGTATCTCGATACTTCCGGACATTCCGCGGACGAAAGCTTCGCGGAATTGAGAGCCGCATTGAAAACAAATCAGGAGTAGGAGGGTCTCGTGGACGTTGCCGCAGCAGAACAGCTCTCATCAAGAATGGAACCGCCGGACTACCGGACGGATCCAAACCAATACAAACATTGGAAGCTTTCGTTCGACGGGCCCGTGGCCACGCTGACGATGGACGTGGCGGAAGACGGCGGAATCCGACCGGGCTACAAGCTGAAGCTTAATTCCTACGACCTGGGAGTCGATATCGAGCTGCACGACGCGCTGCAACGCATCCGCTTCGAGCACCCGGAAATTCGTTCCGTGATTCTCACCAGCGCGAAGAACCGGATTTTCTGCTCCGGCGCAAACATCTACATGCTGGGGCTTTCTTCGCATGCGTGGAAAGTAAATTTTTGCAAGTTCACCAATGAAACGAGAAATGGGATTGAGGATTCGAGCGCGCACTCGGGATTGAAATTCATCGCGGCTTGCAATGGGACGACGGCGGGCGGCGGTTACGAACTGGCGCTAGCGTGCGACGAGATTATTTTAGTGGATGACCGCTCGTCGGCGGTCAGTTTGCCGGAGCTGCCGTTGTTGGGCGTCCTGCCTGGCACAGGCGGTTTAACCCGCGTCACGGACAAGCGGAAAGTGCGCCGGGATTATGCCGATATGTTCTGCACGAATCCGGACGGCGTGCGCGGAGAGAGAGCGAGAGATTGGCGGCTGGTGGATGAAGTGGTCAAGCCGCAGCAGTTCGCGGAGCACGTGAAGCAGCGCGCTCTGAAATTGGCGGAGCAAAGCCATCGCCCCGCGAATGCGAAAGGCGTGGCGCTGACGCCTTTGAAGAGGACGATTGATGAAGCGGGACTGCATTATGAATTCGTCGACGCGCAGCTGAATCGCGAAGCGCGCACGGTGACTGTGACGGTTCGCGCTCCGGAGTCCGCTGGTCCGGCCACGGTGGAACAAGCGTGGGCGGCAGGCGCGAACTGGTGGCCGCTGCAGATGGCGCGAGAGCTGGATGATGCCATCCTGACGCTGCGCACGAGCGAACTTGAGCTAGGCTTGTGGATCCTGAAAGCAGAGGGAAATGCCGAAGCGGTTCAGGCCATTGATCATTTTCTCTTGAAAAATCAGGACAACTGGTTTGTGCGTGAAGTTCTGGGAATGATGCGGCGGACCTTTGCGCGGCTGGATGTTTCTTCGCGCTCGATGTACGCGATCATTGAACCTGGTTCGTGCTTCGCGGGCACACTCTTCGAACTGGCGCTGGCCGCGGACCGGATTTACATGCGCGACGCACAAGAGGGAGCGCCGGCGACAGTGACGCTTTCCGAGATGAACTTTGGCGCGCTGCCGATGGTGAATCATCTTTCGCGGTTTGCGGCGCGATTTTACGGGGATGCGCCTCAACTTGAGAAGCTGAAGAAATTCATCGGGAAGCAACTGACCGCCCGGGAAGCGCTGGAGGCGGGCCTCGTAACGTCCGCGCCGGACGATCTCGATTGGGACGATGAAATTCGGCAGGCGCTGGAGTCGCGCGCGGCACTTTCGCCCGATGCGCTGACAGGCCTTGAAGCGAATTTACGGTTTGGCGGAAGCGAGACGCTCGAGACGCGCGTTTTTGGCCGTTTATCGGCCTGGCAGAACTGGATCTTCATTCGGCCGAATGCGGTGGGAACAAATGGAGCTCTGAAAGTTTATGGGACGGGTGCCCCGGTGAAATTCAATTGGGAGAGAGTTTGAGGGCTGATGCCCGAAGTGGCGGGAAATTACTGAGGAGAAGGCGATGATTGATTACACCGAGAAGATTCCGAACAATGTAGACCTGGGCCGGGACCGCGGACTCCAGCGCGCACTGGAGCATTGGCAACCGGCGTACATGGGCTGGTGGTACGACATGGGGCCAAACGAGAGCCACAATTACGACGTGTATCTGCGCACGGCGACCAGCGTCGAGCCGGACGGATGGGCGCAATTCGATTACGTGAAAATGCCGGAGTACCGCTGGGGAATATTTCTGCAGCCGCGCGACGCGGAGCGCCAGGTGAATTTCGGAACCCACAAAGGGCAGCCGGCGTGGCAGGAAGTTCCGGGAGAATATCGCTCGACACTGCGGCGCGTGATTGTGACGCAGGGAGACACGGAACCGGCTTCGGTGGAGCAGCAGCGCTTGCTGGGCGCGTCGTGCCCCTCGATGTACGACCTGCGGAATATTTTTCAAGT
Source organism: uncultured Acidobacteriota bacterium (assembly GCA_963824515.1). GTDB lineage: Bacteria > Acidobacteriota > Terriglobia > Acidiferrales > UBA7541 > Acidiferrum. The sequence continues at coordinate 210,756 of CAWGPN010000018.1, read as the reverse complement.
GAACGTAGAAGAGGGGCGGCATTTGTGGGCCATGGTGTATCTGTTGCACCGCTACTTTGGGCGCGATGGGCGCGAGGAAGCGGAATCGCTGCTCGCGCGGCGCTCCGGCGACGCGGATAATCCACGCATTCTCGGCGCGTTCAACGAACCGACGCCGGACTGGCTGGCGTTTTACATGTTCACGTTTTTTACGGACCGCGACGGGAAATTCCAGCTTTGTGCGCTGGCAGAATCCGGTTTCGATCCGCTGGCGCGAACTTGCCGCTTCATGCTGACCGAGGAAGCGCACCACATGTTCGTCGGAGAGACGGGCGTTACGAGAATTATCAAGCGCACGTGCGAAGTAATGAAAGAAAATAAATTGGAGGATCCGGCGCAAGTGCGGGCGATGGGAGTGATCGACCTGCAGACCATCCAACGCTATCTGAACTTTCATTATAGCGTGACGCTGGACCTCTACGGCTCGGATGTCTCCTCGAATGCGGCCAATTATTTCACTAGCGGGCTGAAGGGCCGCTTCCGGGAGACAAAGCTGGATGACGATCACGTATTGAGGGACGCGGAGTACCCGGTTTACGAAGTGGTTGGAGACAAAGTGGTTGAAAGAAAAGTTCCGGCGCTGACGGCATTGAATGAACGTCTGCGTGACGATTACATCGGCGAGATTGCGGACGGCGTGGGGCGCTGGCAGCGCGTGATCGATGAGGCGGGAATTCCGTTCAAGCTGACGCTCCCACACAAAGGATTTCACCGCGCGATTGGGAATTTTGCCGGTCACCACATCGGCATAACTGGGGAAGTTTTGACCGCGGAAGGCTGGAAGAAGCACGAACACGATTGGCTGCCGAGCGCGGAGGACCAGAAATTCGTGCAGTCGTTGATGACCGGGCGCGTCGTCGAGCCGGGGAAATTCGCGAACTGGATCGCGCCTCCGATTCGTGGAATCAACAGCAAACCAATCGATTTCGAGTACGTGCGGTTTAACTGACGCCATGCAATTCATCCCTGCTTGCTAAGGACACGACTTCGTGCAGCCAATTATCGACATTCACATTCACATCATGCCGTACCACATGATGAAGCCCGCCGCGATGGCGCTGATGAAGAACACGCGGAAAGATTTTGCGGAGATCGAGCGGTATTGTTCGGACCCGAAAGCGTTTCTGGCGCTGCTGGACAGCCTGGGAATCGAGCGCGCCGGCCTGATCAATTACGTTGCGCCGAAAATCATAGGCTTCACGCCGGAGGTGAACGACTGGAGCGCGAAATATTGCAGCGCGGCGCCGGACCGTTTGATTGCATTTGGCGGCGTGCTGCCGGGAACGGTGCCGGATTGCGGAGCCGAGGTGGACCGCATGGCGAAAATCGGCATTCGCGCAATCAAGCTGCATCCTTCGCATCAGGTGCTGAGCCCGAATTCCTATATGAACGGCAATCGGGATTTGGCGGCGATTTACGAACGCGCGCAGGCCAACGGAATGCCGGTAATGATTCACACGGGGACTTCGATATTCCCGGGGGCGAGAAATCTGCACGCTCAGCCAATGCTCTGCGACGACGTGAGTATCGATTACCCGAATCTGGTGGTGATTCTGGCGCACGGCGGGCGGCCGCTATGGATGAACGAGGCATTTTTTCTGGTGCGGCGTCACAAAAACATGTACATGGACATTTCCGGAATTCCGCCGCAGAAATTGATGGAGTATTTTCCGCGGATCGAAGACGTCGCGGACAAAGTCTTGTGGGGCACGGACTGGCCGGGGCCGGGCGTGCCGGCGATCAAGGGAAATATCGAGAAATTTCATGGGCTGCCGATTGGAGAGGCAGCGAAACGAAAAATTTTGTATGACAACACTGCAAAATTGTTTCCGCAATGAACGGTGATCCGAAGATGGAGCTGAAACAAATTGTGCGAATTGGGCTGCCGGCGGAATCGCAGAAAACGGCGCGCATTCGAATGACACTGAATGGCGAGGAAACGGACGTAGCCTTCGCGCCCTATAAAACGCTGCTGGAAGTGCTTCGCGAGGACTTGGGCCACACCGGCACGAAGCACGGCTGCGAACTTGGCGAATGCGGCGCTTGTGCGGTGCTGGTGGATGGAAAGCCGTTGCTGTCCTGTTTGCTGCTTGCGCTGGAATGCGACAAGAAAAGCGTTTTGACCGTAGAAGGGCTCGGCGCGGATGGCAAGCTGCATCCTCTGCAGGAGGCGTTTGCAGATTTGGGCGCGGCGCAGTGCGGTTACTGCACGCCTGGGATTTTGGTCACGGCGAAAGCGTTGCTCGATGAGAATCCGCATCCTTCGCGCGGCCAAATTCGCGAGGCACTTTCCGGGAATTTGTGCCGATGCACGGGCTACCAGCAGATTTTCGAAGCCGTGGAAGCGGCAATGGTGAAAATCGCGGGCAACGAGGCCCAGGGGTCATGATGCGCGAGACGAGGAGCGCGAATGCCGGATGAAAAACAAATGCGCGTAATTGGCGTGCCGCGGCGCCGGGTGGACGCGCGCGCAAAAGTGACGGGGCAAACACGCTATGCGGACGATATTGTTCTGCCGCGGATGGCGTACTGCAAGCTGCTGCGTTCACCGCATCCGCATGCGCGCATTTTGAAAATCGACACGTCACGGGCCGCAACGCATCCCGGAGTGTATCTGGTTCTTACCGGCAACGATCTCCCCACCCAATATGGAATTTTGCCGGTCAGCCAGGACGAGCAGGCGCTGTGCGTGGATCACGTGCGACACGTCGGCGATCCGGTGGCGGCGGTGGTCGCGCGCGAGGAATTGACGGCGTTTGAAGCGCTGGATTTGATCGATGTTGAGTACGAGATTCTGCCCGACGATTGCCGATCCGCAAGAAGCGCTGGCGAATCCTGAGCCGCGGATTCACGACTACGGCGAAGAAGGCAACATTCACAAGCGCGTCTCGCTGGAATTCGGAAACGTCGAGCAAGGGTTTGCGGAAGCGGATGAAGTCTTCGAAGACACATTTTTCTATCAGGGCAATACGCATTTGCCGATCGAACAGCACGCTTCCGTCGCGACAAAAGATCCGGATGGCAAGCTGACCATCTGGAGCAGCACGCAGACGCCGCACTATCTGCATCGCGCGCTCGCGAAAGTCCTGCAAATGCCGCCCGCGCACATTCGCGTGATTGCCACGCCGAATGGAGGCGGTTTCGGCGGCAAGAGCGATCCGTTTAACCACGAAATCGTTGTGGCCAAAGCGGCGATGATGCTGGACCGACCCGTGAAAATCTGCTTAACGCGCGAGGAGGTTTTTTATTGCCATCGCGGGCGGCATCCCGTATTGATGAAATTCAAGACCGGCGTGAAGAAGGACGGCACGATCACGGGAATGCATTTGCAGACCCTGATCGACGGCGGCGCGTATGGGTCGTACGGAGTGGCGAGCACGTTTTATACCGGGGCGTTGCAGACGACCACGTATCACGTTCCTCGCTATCGGTTTCAGGGCTGCCGCACGTTTACCAACAAACCGCCGTGCGGGCCGAAACGCGGGCATGGCACGGTGCAGCCGCGCTTTGGCCAGGAAGTGCAGCTCGACAAGATCGCTGAAAAACTCAGCATTGATCCCGCTGATTTGCGGTTGCGCATCGCGGAATCTTCAAACGCGGTGACGGCGAATTTCTTCCGGCTGAGCACGGTCAATTTGCGGGAATGCATCCACCGCGTTGTGAAAAGTTCGGATTGGAAGGAAAAGTTCCGAAAACTGCCCGAGGGCCGCGGAGTGGGGCTGGCGTGTTCGGCCTACTTAACCGGAGCGGGGCTGCCGATTTATTGGAACAAGATGCCGCACTCGGGCGTGCACATTAAATTTGATCGCGGCGGCGGCGTGGCAGTTTTTTGCGGCGCGACGGAAATTGGCCAAGGCTCGGATGATGTGCTTGCCGGAATTGTCGCCGAGGTCCTGGGGCTGGACACGTTTGACATTCGTTTGTACACGGGCGATACGGATTTGGGGCCAGTGGATTTGGGCTCGTATTCGAGCCGCGTAACGATTATGGCGGGCAATGCGGCGTTGCAAGCGGCGGAGCGCGGGAAAGCGCTTATCAGTGAGGCGGTCGCGGAGAAACTCGGAGTTCCGAAAGAACAGTTGCGCTTCGAGAACAAACGCGTCTTTGCCGATGCCGCACTTGAAAAGAGTGTCTCGTTCGCGGAAGCCGTGTGCATCGCCGAAGCGCGCTTCGGCACGATCGGCACGATGGGTTCGTACACGCCGCCGAAATCGCCCGCGCTTTACAAGGGCGGCGGCGTCGGGCCTTCGCCAACTTACTCCTACACCGCGGCGGTCGTGGAAGTGGCAGTGAATCCGGCGACTGGATGGCTCATCGTGCCAAAGATTTGGATCGCACACGACATTGGCCGCGCACTGAACCCAACACTCGTGCGAGGCCAGGTCGAGGGCAGCGTGTACATGGGACTTGGCGAAGCGCTGATGGAGGAGCAGGAGTTCCGGCGTCTCCCGAAAAAACTTTCGCACGCGCTGGTACACAAATTTCCTTCCATGCTGGAATACAAGAGTCCGACATCGCTCGACATGCCGGAAGTTGTGACGGAATTGATCGAGGAACCCGATCCGCGAGGGCCGTTCGGCGCAAAGGAAGTTGGCCAAGGGCCGCTGCTGCCGATCATGCCTGCGGTCGCGAACGCCATCTACGACGCCGTGGGCGTGCGCATCGATGAGGTGCCCATCACGCCGGAAAAAATTATGAAAGCGCTCGCAGAGAAGAAGGCCGGCCGCGAGCCGCGCTTCGGGCCAGGTCATTTTCCGCACGTCGATTGGCCGGAGCCGCTACGAGTGCCTCCGCCATGGGAAGGCGGCGATGGAAACGCGGTGAATGATGTTCCGCGCCCGGCAAAACGAAGTCCCGAAAAAGAAAAGGCGCTCAGCTCATGATGCGCCTGCCACTTTTCGAATTTCGCGCTCCTCGCACGCTCGAGGAGGCGGCGCGCATTCTGGACGGCGAAGGCGCGAAAGCCATGCCGCTCGCGGGCGGCACCGATCTGCTGCCAAACATGAAGCGCAGGCAACAGGTTCCGAAAACGCTCCTGAGCTTGCGTTCTATCGAAGGCCTGTATCGCGTCGAGCTGAAACAATCCGAGTCGCGGCTCGGAGCGTGTGTGACTCTTGCGGACATCGCGTCGGACGCTCGCTTTCGAAACGGGTTGACGGCGCTTTCACAGGCCGCTTCTCTCGTGGCCACGCCTCCGATTCGGAACATGGCCACGCTCGGCGGCAATCTCTGCCTCGACACGCGCTGCAACTACTACGACCAGAATTACGAGTGGCGGAAGGCGATCAACTTTTGCCTGAAAAAAGACGGCGACACGTGCTGGGTCGCGCCGGGAAGTCCCAAGTGCATGGCGGTTTCTTCCACCGACACTGCCCCGGCACTCATCGCGCTTGGCGCTCGCGTCCGTCTCGTCTCGCGAATGGAAGAGCGCGAAGTCTTGCTAGCGGATCTCTATAGCAACGACGGTCTCGACTACCTCAAGCGGAAACCCAACGAAATTTTGGCGGAAGTCTTGCTGGATTCCCTGCACGGCTGGAAAAGCACGTACTGGAAGCTGCGGCGGCGCGGCTCGTTCGATTTTCCAGTCCTGTCGGTGGCAGCTGCCGCGCGCATTTCTGGCGCCGGTGTTGTCGAGGATGCCCGCATCGTAATTGGCTCCGCTGCGTCTCGTCCACTGGTCGCTTCGGAAGCGGCACGGTCTCTCCTTGGCCGCGCGCTCAACGACGATTCGATTGCCGAAGCCTCCGTCCTCGCGGCCCGCATCGCCAAACCACTCGACAACACGGACTTCGACATGAGCTGGCGCAAAAGGGTGGCCGGGGAATTCGTAACCTGCGCTTTGCGGGAATTGCGCGGCGACGACATGCGCAACGAACGCGAGAGCTTCCTGCGCATTCGCTCACAGTGACCGCCAGGAATTTTACCTGCTCGCACCACGGCTCTTGCCACTGGGCAAAGTAGCTCTCTTGCAAACCCGCATAGCCCGCCAATCCATGCCTACCGCGAAAAACTTAGTCGCGTTTGCGGTTATTTTTCTGTATCTTCCGTGCACCCAAGTTTTTTGCAAACGAATCCAACGCTGTGGGGAGGCCGTTCGGTGACACCTCGAGTGACACGTCTCTTCGCAAGTTTGCTGTTTTTTGCGTTCCTCTATGCGCCGGCCTCCCTGGCCCAGGCCGGGCCCGAGCAGGGCGGTCACGAGCTGCAGCTATGGACCGGCGGCGGCCACGGATTGAATGGAAGAACGGCCAATTCCGGCGTATGGAACGTGGGCGTGCGCTACGGCTGGATTCTGACCGCGCCGCATGGCCCGGGCTTTTTGCGCGGCCAGTTCGAATATGCTGTGGATGCCGTGCCTCTGTTCATGGTGGTGCAGCGCAACGGCAACGCTTATGGCCTCGGGCTGAATCCCTTCGCGTTCAAATGGAATTTTACGAAGCCGCGCAAAGTCGTTCCCTACGTCGAACTCGGAGGCGGCACGCTCTTTACGAATACCGATGTGCCGCCCGGCACTTCGCGCATAAATTTCACTTCCAGCGGCGCGCTGGGCCTGCACTTTCTTCAAAGCAAGTACAATTGGAGCGTCGAGCTTCGCTTCATGCACATTTCCAACGCCGGACTTTCCAGTCCTAACCCCGGCATCAACACGCTTCAACTCCGGATCGGCTTCGGCCGGTTCACGCGTTCCAACTAGCACGGCGTCGTCGCGAGCGGTATGATGAAACGCGTCCACCCGCGAGAGCATTGTATTTCAGAGGAATCAGGACGAAGACGTTCTTGGAATAAATCGGAACCAAACACAGGCACGAACAGGGGGAAGCATGAAAATCGCGACGGTTGTTGTGGGAGTGCTGCTGCTTGCGGGAGTGGGACTGGGGCTCCGCGAAATGCGCGCCGACAGCAAGGTACCCGCCGTCGGCAGCCAGGCGCCGGACTTCACGCTAAATTCGCAAGAGTCCAAGCCGGTCAGCCTGCACGATTACAAGGGTAAATGGGTGGTCCTCTATTTCTACCCAAAAGATTTCACGTCGGGCTGCACGATTGAAGCCCACAACTTCCAGCGCGACCTGGCGCAATACGAGCAAAAGAATGCCGTAATTGTCGGAGTGAGCGTGCAGGACGCGGATTCCCACGCGAAGTTTTGCACCAAGGAAGGGCTCAATTTCAAGCTGCTTGCCGACACCAAGCATGAAGTTTCCACGATGTATGATTCCTTGATGAATTTTGGCGTCGCCAAGCTTTCCGCGCGGCACACCTTCCTGATCGATCCCAACGGTGTCGTCCGCAAGGTTTTCCTCGACGTTAAGCCGCAGCAGCACAGCGCGGAAGTTCTCGCCGCTCTCACGGAATTGCAGGCGGAACCGTCGAAGTAAATCCCGTTGGCTGGAGGACTTTCATGAACCGTAAAACGCTGCTGGCTTTGACTGCATTGTTCTGCTTGGCGTTTGCCTTGATGTTGCGTGCCAATCCCGCAAAAACGGAAACCGTCGCCTACAAAAGCGGCAACGAAACCGTTAGTGGATACTTGGCTCTGCCAGAAGGCCATGGCAGACATCCTGCGCTTGTTGTCATCCACGAATGGTGGGGGCTCAACGATCAAATCAAGGGCGAAGCGCGAAAGCTCGCTTCACAAGGATATGTAGCCCTGGCCGTCGATCTTTATCGCGGGAAAGTGGCCACGACTCCCGAAGAAGCCCACGAACTGATGCGCGGTGTTCCCGACGACCGCGGCATTCGCGATCTGAAGGCCGCCTATGCGTATCTCGCTTCCCGGCGCGATGTCGAAGCGAACAAGATCGGCTCCGTCGGCTGGTGCATGGGCGGTGGCTGGTCCATCCAACTGGCGATGAATGAACCGAAGCTCGCGGCCTGCATCGTTAACTACGGCTCGCTGCCCACAGAAGCTTCAAGCATTGAAAAGATCAAAGCGCCGGTGCTGGGTAATTTCGGCGCGGACGATCGCGGTATCACTCCGGATTCAGTCCACGCTTTCGATGCTGCGATGAAAGCCGCAGGCAAGTCCGTCGACGTGAAGATTTACGAAGGCGCAGGCCACGCTTTTGAAAATCCTAACAACAAGCAAGGATATCGCCCGGAAGCAACCGCCGATGCCTGGGCGCGCATGACCGCCTTCTTGAAGAAAACCCTGAAGTAGCACTCCCAAGCCAACACCTTGTTGCGCTGTCTCGGGCTGTCCATGCTGTTGGCGACCCGTTTCCTGTTTTCAAGCTCGACGCCACCTATGAACTCCCCTGGAAGATCGGCACCAGCGTCAACTTCCAGCACTGTACGGGCTTCCCTCTGCAACCAACGGAAACCTTCAACGTTCCCAATGGTCAAGACGTGAACGTCGGCGAGTCCATCATCCTTCAGCCTGCTGGCGTCCTGCGTCTGCCCAGCGTCAACATGCTCAACCTTCGCCTCTCCCGTGAATTTCCTATCTACGGCGAGAAGTGGAAATTGACTCCCACAGTGGACTTCTTTAACGTGACCAACGCCCAGACAGTCATCGGAGAGGTGACTACCTACGGCGGGAGTTACCTCTATCCCTACAGTACAATCAACCCCTTCGTGACGCGTTTCGGCCCGCGCTTCACGTTCTAGCTCTGCTGGCTCCTTCGAGGGGCTCTCGATGTGGCTTCCAACACGGCGGGTGGAGTGATACCTTCACTCCATCCACCGGTCAAGTTCTCATCGGTTTGAATTTTTGTCTCTCTTCACAAGGAGGCTTCATGCGTGATCGAAAACGCTGGTTTCAAATCCTCGCCGTGTTCGTTTCACTTGGTTGCTCGTGTGTTTCGTACGCCCAGTCTTCCGCCTCCAAGTCTCGCCTCACGATCGAACAACTCATCGAGATCAAGCACCCTTCCGATCCCATCTGGTCTCCCGACGGCAAGCACGTCGCCTTTATCTGGGATCGCGCGGACATAAGAAATCTGTACGTCTCCAATTCCGATGGGAGCGGACAGCCGGTTCAATTGACCGACTTTCCCGATGGGAATGTCCACGACTTCTTTTGGAATGAAGACGGGAACACACTTTTCTTTCCTCACGAAGGAGCTCTCTGGCAAGTTGCCGTTTCTGGCGGCACGCTCAAACCGGTGTGGAACAATCCGGAACATGCCGGTGATTTTGTCCCCTCGCCCGATGCCCGCCGCATCGCATTTGTCCGCAGCAGCGCCGCCGAAAAAGACTCCTCGCATCACGGCAGCGATCTAATCATCCGCTGGCTCTCCGACGGCACCGAATCCACCGTCGCTCACGACGATGTCAGCATCAGCCGCATTCTTTGGTCACCGGATGGAAAGTCTCTCGCCTACACGGCTGGTTCCAAAATTATCCAGCACGACGAATCTCCAAAGTATTCCGGTCAGAAACTGGTCTTTCGCGATCCCGAATACGTCCCCGGCCAAATCTATGCCGTAAAACTTGACGGCGGCAAACCCGTCGCCATCGCCAAGCCTGACGAGTACGGCGGTTTAGCTTGGATCGATTCCAATCGCCTCGTCTTCGACGGCCAATCCAAAGACTTCAAGAAATATTTCATTTACACCGCCGATGCCGCTACCGGTTCCGCAAAAACCCTCCATGAAATTGACGAAGCAAAGTTCTGGAGCATTCCCGACTGGGGCGAAGCCGGCGCGCAGCCCTGGCCTTCGCCGAACGGAAAGTGGATTGCCTTCCTCAGCGATCAGGATGGCTGGGATCACATCTACGTCATGCCTTCCGCGGGCGGGGATGCCGTGCAAATCACGAAGGGAAAATTTGAGGCGTGGCGCCCCGCATGGTCTCACGACAGCACTCGCATCGCCTTCGACGCCAACTCCGAAGATCACCCCGGGGACCGTATGCTTGGCGTCGCGAACATCGGAGATGACCCCGAGCACGCTACCGTCACGTATATCACCTCCGGCAAGGGCACGAACATCGAGCCTCACTGGTCGGATGGCGATGCTTACCTCGTCTACCAGCACACCGATACGCACAACAGTGCCGATCTTTTCGCGATCAATGCGAGCGCGGGAGCGCAGCCGGTGCGGCTCACCGAATCCATGCCTGCCGGAATTGATCATTCCCAATTTGTCGAGCCGCAGTTCGTACACTACCCCGGACCGGATGGCCAGATGGTTCCTGGCTGGCTGTTCGTCCCGAAACATTTGGACAAGACGAAGAAACATCCCGCGATTCTCTGGATTCACGGCGACGGCGTAAATCAAAACTACGACGGCTGGCACGTCCAGCGGAACTACGCCGTCTACTACAGCATCCACCAATATTTTCTGCAGAAAGGTTACGTGGTTTTTGCTCCCGACTATCGCGGCAGTATCGGCTACGGACGCGACTGGCGCACCGGCGTGTACATGGACGTTGGCGGAAAGGACGCCAAAGACGCCTGGATGGGAGCTAACTATCTCAAGTCCCTTCCCTACGTGGATGGCGATCGCATCGGTGTCTGGGGCCTCAGCTACGGCGGGTTCTTCACGCTGATCGCGATGACCGACCAGCCCACGCTGTTCCGCTGTGGCGTCGATGTCGCCGGCGTCGTGGACTACGTCATGTACTACCACGATCCGTATCACGGCGATTGGACCGCCAGCCGCATCGGCACACCGGAAGAAAATCCGCAGGTTTATGCCAACGCTTCTCCCATTTCACACATTGACCGGCTCGCTCGCCCGCTTCTCGTCCTTCACGGCACCGCCGACGTCAACGTCCCTTTCATCGAATCCGTTTGGCTCATTGACGAAGCTCTGAAGAAACACAAAGGCGATCTGCTCTCGTTCATGATGTATCCAGGCGAATTCCACTATTTCAGCCGCGAACACGTTCTCCGCGACGCCTGGCACCGTGTCGACGATTACTTCGACCTTCATCTTCGGGGAATTTCGCCATATCCGGTCAAGCCGAAATAATTGCACGCGAAGGTATTCCTGCGCGCTGTGAAGATCCGTTGTGACAGAGCGCCTGGCGCCCCCGGTGAAGTGCGCATCCCGGTGCCACCTGCGTGCCGCCGGACTCATTCAGTGCGCCGGTTCGAGAATTAGCTTCTGAACCCTCCAATTTAAGAGCTCCGCAACATACAGCACGTTCTCCGATGGACATGCGATTTCGTGGATCCATCCGAACTGCCCAAGCTGTTTGCCCGATTTGCCAAACACCCCGAGCTCTTTCCCGTCAAGGCTCAGCTTGTAAATCCGGCCGGGAAACGCATCCGAGGTATACAGCACTTGCTTTGGCCCCGGCGTAATGCAGAGTGTCCAAGGCGAGCCAGGCGCCATGGTTCCGGTAGTCGCTGTCGGCTTAGGGCCGATCGCGGGCCGCGCGTCCGGAGGCGCCGGTACATCAATTCTTATCTGCCGCAGAAATTTTCCGTCGCCATCGAATACCTGAATCCGGTTATTACCACGGTCCGCCACGTAAACGTTTCCGGCATTATCGATGGCAATGTTGTGCGGCGTGTTGAATTGCCCTGGCTTGTCCCCCGGTTCGCCCCACGATTTTATCCAGTTGCCATCCTTGTCGAACTTCGCGACGCGCGAATTGATGTACCCGTCGCTGATATACGTATCCCCTGCCGCGTCCCACGCCATGTCCGTCACCTGTCGAAACATGCCGTCCACGGGCGGCAAAGGCGGTTTCGGGTGTTTCAGCGGGCCGGTGCCCTCATCGGAAGCTTCCTGTTTGCGGCCGAACACCATCACCACACGGCCTTCTGGGTTGAACTTGATCACCATGTCCGAGCCTTTGTCGGCCACCCAGATGTTGTCCTGCTTGTCCACGCGCACGGCGTGCGCGAACGACCACGCATAAAGATTGTGGCCAATTTCGCGCACAAATTTTCCGTCCGCATCAAACTCCAGCAATTGCGCCGCGCTCGCGGCATACGCGGGCCCCGTGCTATTCCCTCTTGAGAATACAAACACGTGCCCTTTTGAATTGACGGCCACGCCCGCCACTTCTCCCAAATAAATGTCCGGCGGCAATTTCAGAAAATCGGGCACGGAGTGGTAGTGAATCTCCGGCGGCTGCTGCGCAAAAAGCGGCCCCGCTGCAAAAATAATGAAAAGAAAAACGAATCCAGGCTTCCACCGTCTCATCCGAATCACCTCGCTCCTTTGCGGCACCATCATACGCGCCCCGCTAGACTTTGCAGATTAGCTGCCTGCCAACACCCTGTACTGAGCCTCGGTGAGCGGCACAACCGAAAGCCTGCCAATCCGCACTAAGGCCGAATCAGCGAAAAGTTTGTCCGCTTTGATTTCCTCCAGCGAAACCGGCTTTGCAATCGCCTTCCCCGCTTTGATTTTCACCGCCGGCTTTTTCGGATCAGAGGCATCGACAGAAACCACCGTCGCCATTCCCACTGCGCTCTTGCGGTCTCCCGTTTCATAAATCACGAGTCTCGCCCCCGCTTTCATCTCGCGGAGATTTTTGACCGCAGTGGCATTCGTCACTCCATCCCAAAGCGTCGCACCGTCTCGTTGCAGATCGGCAAAAGAATATTCCGATGGTTCGGTCTTCAATAAATAGTCCGAAGGCATATAAACTCCCCGAGTGTGTAATTCAATTCTCGATTATTCTACCCGCCGAAATGGTTGCGCGCCGTTTTTTGCGCGAGAGCCATCCGTCCTAATACCTCTGCCTGTCTGCCCGGCTTTCGAGACATGCGCCGCAAGCCATTGCCGTCGCGCCCAAAAATTACACGATGTGCTTGCCCGCACCCGGCAGTTCTGGCAGGATGCAGGCAACATCGAGCCGGACGTAGACAATTTAATCTCCCTCGGAGGCTCCAATGGCGGGTTTTTGCAGGAACTGTGGTTCTCCTCTAGATGATGCACAAGCCTTCTGCGCGAAGTGCGGAACAGCCACGTCCGGTCCGCCGGTTCGCTCGTCTGCGCCAGCTCCCGTTGCGCCCTCAAGCGCGCCGCCGGCGCCCCGCCCTCAGTCCGCTCCGCAAGCTGCACCCCCACCGCCCGCTGCCGCAGCTGCGGTGGCTGCTCCTTCCAAATCTGGCAGCACTCTTGTCAAAGTTCTTCTCGGTTTTGTCGTCGTCATCTTTCTACTCGGCGCCGTGGGGATCGTCGGCATCTGGTACGTCGGCCATCGCATCAAGCAGAAGGTTCACGACATGGGCCTCGATCAAATCTCTAACACCTCTCAGGGGCCCGTTCTTGGCGGAGCCGATGCCTGCAGCTTGCTTTCGAAAGACGACGTCGGTCAGGCCGTTAAGCTGACAGTCGTTCGCGCCGAGCATGTCCAGGGCGACGACCCGGGTTGCCAGTACAGCGTCATGGGAGATTATCCGGACATGATCGCCACCCATCTCAGCAAGATGCAGCAGGATATGGCGGCGAAGGACAACCAAAAGCTTACGGAAGCTCAAAAGGAGCAAATGGACACGCTCACCAAATCCTTTTTCCGTGGGGTGGACACTCAGCAAGGCAGCCCCGCTGAGCATCCCGGCGAGTCGCCCGTCTTCATTTTTAGCGTCAGTAATACTGGTGCGAAAGCTCAAATGAGCATGACGCGAATGGCTTTCGGCCGAATGACACCTGCGTTCACCGAATTGCCGGGCATCGGCGATGAAGCCTTTGACATTGGCGACGCCATGATTCTCGCGCGCAAAGGCGACAAAGTCGTCCGCGTGATGTACATGATGTGTCCCTGCACGCGGAGCGACGCGCTGCCTCTGGTCAAGAAAATAGTCGACAACATGTAGCGGCGCTGTACGGGCGCGCTGCAGTGGCGCGCCTTCCACGCATTCACTGCAACCGCTGGTTCAGCGCCCAAAAGACCTCGCCCGTTTCGTAATTGGGGATAAACCCTACGGCGCCTTCGCCGCCACCACACCGATGTCCGCGATGTTGTCGCCCTTTTTCAGCGATGGAACTGCGTTGATGTGCAGAATCACCCCTGCGGCGGGAGCGCGCGCCTCCAGAATCACTTTGTCGAAATAGTCCGTCACGTAGCCGATCTTCATGCCCTGCGCAACATACGTTCCCCGTTGCACCAGCGGATACCAGATCCCCGGCCCCTCGGATACGACCTCTACGGTCTTCTCCAGCCACACAGGATTCTCGATGAAGTGCGGCTCGCCCGGAATCATTTTCAAATAGCGCATCGTGCTCAGCGTTCCGTTCACCAGCCGCGCCACGTCGTCCGTTTCCACCGTCCCGGCATGTCCTGCTTCCACCACAATCGACGGCTTCCCTCGCAACGAAGCCGTATTGTCCAGATAACGGGAATCCGCCAGGTCCGTGGGACGATCGTTCCAGATAATGATGTGGTCGAGTCCAAACGCGAGCACCATCTGTTTGGAAATACGGTCCTGCTCTTCTTTGCCCATGGTTCCCCAATACGCGTATGGCCGCAAATTCTCGTCAAGGTCGCCGCCGTGGTAATCGATCAAATAGTCGCAATGGTCGACTACGTCCTTTGTGATCATGTACAAAACCCGGTCGGTTTGCGTGCCGTCCATTTTTCCGGGGTAGTATCGGTTCATGCTTTTGTTGTCCACCGGATTCACGTGCGGCACTTTTTGCTCGAACGATGCGATGTTCACCAGCGGTAGTAAAATCACCGTCCCAGAGAGCTGCGCCGGGTCTAGCTCGCCGATTAATTTCTCGACGGCAATGATGGAGACATATTCCGTGCCATGCGCGCCAGTCACCAGCGCTAGAACGGGTCCGGGCTTCGCCCCATTCACCACCACCACGGGGATGTTTGTCCCCGCGTCCACGCCCGCCGGCACCTTGATGTAACCGTCCGCCCTTTGGCCGGGCGCTGCCGTCGACGTGCCTACCGTAAAAGAGGAACGCTGTGCGGATGCCTGGAAAGGCAGGAACAGAAGTGTCAGTGCAAAAAAGTAGGAACGAAAACGCATTACTTGCCTCCTGTTTTAACCGCGTGGGCCGGTTGGGCGGGCAGCGTGGCTGGCGTCGCTTCGCCTTTGACGTAGTGCGCATACCATGCAAGGTAGCGTTCCAGCCGGTCCTTGATATGCGATGGCGTTCGAAAACCGTGATACTCGCCGGGATACACGACCAACTCCGTGGGAACCTTCCCGATCCGCTTCAAAGCTTCATAAAGCTGCTCCGAATTTATGATGGGGACGTTCCAATCAATGTCCCCGCCCATGATCAGCGTCGGCGTGGTGATGTTGGCCACTTTGTAGAAGGGCGAAAGCTTGTCGTACAGCGCGCGGTTCTCCCAGGGCAATCCCAGTTCGAGCTCCCACAGTCTTTGGTAGCGGTCGTGGCCATAATTCGCGGCGTAGAGGACTTCGCTTGCCCCTGTGATCGCCGCCTTGAACCGCGACGTCTGCGTGATGATGAAGTTGGTGGAGATGCCTCCGTAGGACCAGCCGCCCACGCCGAGTTTATCAGGATCGGCAATCCCCTGTTCCAGCGCGTAATTCACCATCGCCATATCATCCTGATAGTCCTTGTTGCCCCAATCCGCAAAGATGGCTTCGCAGAATTTTTGGCCGTAGCCCGAGGAGCCCCGCGGATTCGGCAGCAGAACGGCGTAGCCATTGGCGGCAAATAGTTCCGCGAGGTGGTCAAAGGACGCCGAATACTGGCCTACGGGTCCTCCGTGCGGGCGAAGCAGCGTCGGATATTTCTTTGCCGCGTCGAAATTCACGGGCTTGTAGAGATAGCCGGCCACCGGTGTTCCGTCCTTGCTCTTGAAGTGAACGTATTCCACCTTGGCCAGGCGCAATTGTGAAATCAGAGCGTCGTTCGTCTCGGTCAGCCGCGTGAGATCGGCGCCCTTCTGAAGAAAGATTTCCGCAGGCCGGTCCGTTGTGGCGACTTGTGCGGCAACATCGCCACCCTTGTCCATGGAATAGAATTCAACCGTGAGCCGGCCGCCGATGACTCGCGATATATCTCCACCACTCGTGGCGATGCGGCACAGATTTCGCGTTCCGTCATCGTCCGCAAGGAAATAGATGAAGTTGCCGTCGGCGGAAAACTGCGGGCGGCGCACGTTCCGGTCGAAGGCCAGCGTGAGTACCTTTGCCTCGCCGCCCGTCGCCGGTGCTATCGCAAGATGGTGCGTAGCGTAATCAATTTCCTTGGCGTCGATTTGGCTGACGAACGTCATCCATTTCCCATCGGGCGACCACGCGGGAGCCCAGTCCGCGCCCGCATTTGTGGTAATCCGCGTCAAATGCGCGCCTTTGTCGGTATTCCCGGCGTCCACGACCCAGATGTCCGTGTTGAAGTTGCGATCTGGATCCGGCGTGCTGCGATTGCTCGTAAATGCCAGCGATTTGCCGTCGGGTGACCATGCCGGGTCCGAATCGTCGAAATCCCCGGACGTAACTTGCAAAATCGTTTTCTTTTCCACGTCGAAAACGTAGAGGTGATGGCGCCGCCGGTCCAGATAACCGATGGTGTCTTCCTTAAATTGCAGGCGGTCGATTACCCAGGGAGGCTGCGTCTTGGGTCTGGCGGGCGCCGGCTTCTCCTTCTCAGCATCATTCTCCGCTCCGGCTTCCGCGTCCTCCGGTTTGGGATCTTGAATCACCAGCACCAGTCGCGTGCTGTCCGGCGACCACTCGAAGTCGCCAACGCCTTGCGGAATATTTGTCAGGCGGACAGCTTCGCCGCCTAGCCGATTCAAGAGCCACACCTGGCTCTTTTTGTCTTTGCCGCCGCCGCGGGAAGAGGTGAAGGCAAGATACTTGCCGTCAGGGCTCCACCGCGGATGCGAGGAGGAGACGCTCTCGTCAGTCATCGGGAGCGCATCGCCACCACGAGTTGAAACCATCCATATACGCGTTTCGTTCTTATCTTCCTTGAGCATCTTGGTGCGCACGGTATATGCAACCCATTGGCCGTCCGGACTTAGTTCAGGCTGGCCGACGTCGCGAATCCGAAAGTAATCATCGATGGTGATGTTGCGCAAAGCATTCGAAGAGTGGGATTGCGGCGGAGACGCGACCGCGAACCGAGCCGGAACCGCGAAGGCCAAAGGCAATAAAACAAAAACGAACCGGCGCATCATTTTCATGCCGAATACTCCTGCAAACAAGAACGTACGAGAGCCCCGGCGAAGTGTAGCAGACTCGCGGAAAGTGTAGCAAAATTGAGCGCCTGCTAAAGCGAGGGGAGAGCGTCGTGTACATACACATGTTCGCGTTTCGATTTAAGCCCGGAGTAACGGAGCAACAAAAAGAAAAGGTTGCCGTGGAGATCTCGAAACTGAAGCGCGAAATTCCGCTCGTGCTCGAGTCCTGGACGGGCACGAACGACTCGCCGCGTGGCGCGGGTTACGAGTTCGGCGGAGTTATGACATTTGCGGACAAAGCAGCTTGTGACGCGTATGGAGCACACTCCGCGCACCAGAAATTGTTGAGCTGGCTCCTGCCGCTGATCGAGCCAATCGAAGTGGATTTCGAATACAGTCGGACCACCTGAGAGACGGAGCGAGCACAAGGAGATGGGTGTGACCGCGAAGGACTTCCGACGAATTGCTCTCAGTTTCGAAGGCGCGGAAGAAGGTTCCCATATGGGTGCCGCTGATTTCCGCGTGAATGGAAGAATCTTTGCGACGCTGGCTTCGCAGGATAAAGGCTACGGCAACTTGATGCTAACTTCGGAGCACCAGAAGGAGTTTGTCGAGGAATTGCCAGACGTTTTTCTCCCGGTCGCAGGTGGTTGGGGACGAATGGGAACGACGCACATTCGCCTGTCTGCGGCAAGCGAAGACGTGTTGGAGGGAGCGTTGCGTCTGGCTTGGCGACTGCGCGTCGAGAAGAACACGAAGACCAGCGCGAAGATTCGCAACCAAGCGATCGCAAAGCAGAAATCGAAGCGACGCTATACCCGTTGACGGATTCGCATGAGAATCGAACTAGCTACTCGTAGCGAAGGGCGGTTAAAGGATCCAGCTTCGAAGCGCGGTAGGCGGGCCAGAAGCTGGCGAACGCAGCTACCGCGGAGAGTACGACGACGGCGGCGAGCAGCGTGACCGGATCGCGCGGCTTCAGGCCGTAGAGAAGAGATTTTGCCGTTTGCGCCGCCGCGAGTGCGAGCCCCGCTCCGACGAAGAGACCTGCAACCGTCAATAGTCCCGCCTCGCTCAAGATCAGTCTCAGAACGTCAGGGCGTTCCGCGCCAATGGCCATGCGAATGCCAATCTCTTTGGTGCGTTGCACCACCATGTAGGAGATCACGCCGTAAAGACCGATAGCAGCGAGGAGAGCGGCCAGGAATCCGAAAAAGCCGGATAGTGTGGCCATCAGTTCATCTTGCAGCAGCGATTCGTGAACCCGCGTCTTGAAGACTTTGAAATCAACATCGATGCCGGGATTCACACCGGCAATGGTTTCCTTTAGCGAGCCCATGAGGCTGCTGAGCGGCAGCGACGATCGAATCAGGAGTTGGTCGTCCGGACTGGGTTTTTCCTGCTGCGCGGCCGGAAAATAGATGAACGGCAAGTAATCCTCATGCATGTCCTGGAATTTATTGTTCGCCACCAGCCCTACAATTTCGTAGAGAGGGCGCGGCTGTCCTGGCGGTTGGTGAATGCGAAATCTCTTGCCCAGCGGAGAAGCGCCTTTGAGTATCTTCTTTACGAACGCCTGATTCACGATGGCCACCTTGACGGAGGTTGCCGTGTCGCTGTCATTAAAATCGCGGCCGGCGAGCAGCGGCGTTCCAATGGTCTGGAAATAGCCCGGACCAAGATAATTCAACCAGGCGACGCCCGCATCCTGTCCAGACCCGTCGTTGATAATCTCGTCATTCCACGTGCTCCCGCCAAACGGGATGAGCATCGCATGCGCGGCGGATTGCACACCGGGGATGGCCTGGACATGTTTGACGAGATCGCGTTTGAATTCCGTGTAGCGCTCCTCCGGGAGCTGCAAACGTTCGAAGTCGAGGCTCGCGATGAGGATGCCGTTCTGCCTGAAACCGATGTTCAGCGTCGTCAGGTTGCGGAGGCTGCGTACGAAGAGGAGCGCGCCCATCAGAAGCACCACAGAGAGCGCGACTTGCGAGACCACCAGAATGCGCCGCAGGCTAAAGCGCTCTTTGCCGCCCGATGATCCGCGGCTTCCCGATTGCAGCAGCGTAGCAGGTTCGGCGCGGGTCGCGCGGATGGCAGGCGCGAGTCCGAAGGAAACCGTTGTGAGAACTGCGAGCCCGGTGGTGAACGCCAGAACGCGCCAATCCATGGCGAGGTCGAGAAGAATCTGATTCCGCGGCGTGCTGATAAAGGCTACGAGCCCGCGACTCACGGCAAAAGCCAGGAATAATCCGCACATAGATCCAGCCAGAGCCAGCAGGAGGCTTTCCGAGAGCAGTTCGCGAATCATGCGCCAGCGTGTCGCTCCCAGTGCGCGGCGGATGGTGATCTGTCGATCGCGAGCGCCGGCGCGCGCGAGCATCAGGTTGGCAAGGTTGGCACAAGCAATGAGCAAGACCAATCCGGAAATTCCGAGGAGCAGCCAGAGGGAGGTCTGAGAGTCTTCGCGGAGGCTTGAAAATCCAGTGCTGGCGGAAAAGGCGCCGAGCTTATACGCGAGAAATTTCTTCACGGCTTCGGCATCGTAGAAAGGCGGAATCGTTTCTTGCAAGATGGCCGGGGTGACGGCGGCGATTTGCGCATTTGCGCGAGCGAGGGTCCACGCCGGCTTCAGGCGGCCGATGGAGGCTAGCCACCACGCATGGCGGATCGTGAGGCGATTGTGGCGCGGGCTGAGGATAGGCTCGACACAAAGCGGAACGGCGGCGTCGAAGGTGTCGCCGACGGATATGCCGTTAAAGCCGGGAGGCGTAACTCCCAGAATCTCGAACGAATTTCCGTCAAGAGTGAGACGCTTACCCACGATGGCGGGGTCGCCGGCAAAATTGCGCTGCCAGAACGCGTAGCTGATGTCTGCGCCGCCGAGCGCGCAGCCCGGCTGGTCATCCTCGGGACCGAGAAGCCTCCCGAGAACTGGCCGAATGCCAAGAACATGAAAGAAATCGCCGCTGACGCGGATGCCGTTCGTGTAGCGCACTTCCCCGCCGGTCGCCAGATTGAAGCGCTGGTCGGACCACGCGGCGATATCGGCAAAACCTTCCTGGCGCTTCTTGATTTGCTCCCACATCGCGAAGGTGAGCTGCGAATACTGAGAGGAGAAATTGCCGGAGGCCCAGTGGCGGTCGGCGATGCGGATGGTGCCCAGCTCCTGGGCGTCTTTGACCGGTATGGTGCGGAGGCGAATGGAGTCTATGAGCTGGAAGATGGCGGTGTTCGCCCCTATGCCGAGAGCGAGAGTGAGGACGGCAACGATGGTGAAGGCGGGGCTCAGGCGAAGTTGGCGGAACGCGTGGCGAAGGTCGCGCCAGAGATTGGTCATCCGATCCCCCTTAGGGGATAAGACGAACGAAACCGGCAAAGGTTCCGTCGGCCCTTGCCGAATCTCGTGAGCGGATTGAGGGTACAGAGATGATTAGAAGTTGCGCGGCGGCTGCGGTTTGGGCAGCGGTTTGCGCGGGATCATTTCGTCGCGGTTGGCGGTTAAGTAGACGAAGGAGGCGACGATGACCGCCATTTGCTTCATGTCCGGTTCCTGGACGCGTTCGTAGACGTCCATGTTGGAGTGGTGGGTGCGGGTCTCGTAATCGAGCGGATCCTGGATGAACTGGAAGCCGGGAAGGCCGACGGCGTCGAAGGAAAGATGGTCGGTGCCGCCGGTGTTGCGGATGGTCAGCGTGGTCATGCCGAGATCGCGGAACGGCTCCATCCAGGCGGAGAAGATGGGCGCGACCATTTCATTTCCCTGGAGATAGACGCCGCGGATTTTCCCGGAGCCGTTATCAATGTTGTAGTAGGCGTCGAGCTTGGCGTGCTCGGGAAGAATTTTGATCAGATGAGTGGCTGGATCTTCGGCGTTGGGATCGCCGAAATGCTGCTTGATGTAGGCGCGTGAGCCGAGCAGGCCCTGCTCTTCGCCGGTCCAAAGGGCGATGCGAACCGTGCGGCGCATCTTGAGGCCGCTGGCTTTGAGGATGCGGATCGCTTCCAGCATTACGGCAGAGCCAGCGCCGTTGTCGGTGGCGCCCGTGCCGCCTTGCCAGGAATCGAAGTGGCCGCCGAGCATCACGATCTGGTCGGCTTTGGATTTATCGGAGCCGGGAATTTCGCCGATGATGTTGAAGGAATTCAGATCGTCGTCGTAGAACTTGTTTTGGATATCCACAAGCATCGAGACGGGGACCTTCTTCTCGAGCATGCGCACGATGCGGCCATAGTTTTCGTTGGCGATAGCGATGCGGCACGGAGCGGCGGGCTTGTCCTTGTCGCGATCGCCGCCCTGCTGGACGAACACGGTGCCGTCATCGCCGCGAGAAGGCTCGATCCAGGCAGCGACGCCTTCTTCGAGGAGAAATTTCTGCACTTTGAGCAGAAAATCGCGGCGAGCGCGAAATCGGGCGATGCGCTCTTCAAGATCGTTGCGAGCTCCGGGAACCGGCGCGGTGGCGAGCTCGGCGAGTTCGGCGTCGGTATAGCGATGCGCTTGCGGCTCGAAACGCTCGGGGCTTTCGGGCACCGGCTCGGTGAGAACGAATTTTCCTTTGAGCTGGCCTTTGTACTTGTCGAAGTCCGCTTCGGTAGTGATTGGCGCGAAAACGGCGTCGGCGGTGACGGGGCCGTTGGTGCCGGGAGTCCAGGCTTTGGCGTAGGCGATCAGCGGAAACGGATGCGGCGCTATGACCTGAACGTTGGTGCGTTCATTGGACCAGCCGCGGCCGAAGGGGCCCCACGGCTCGAGGTGGACGTTCGAGAGCTGCCACTTCTTCATCTGATCAGTGGTCCAAGCAGCGGCTTCCTTGATGTCGGGCGAATTCGTGAGGCGAGGGCCGTAGACATCGGAAAGATAGCTGATGATTTCCATGATCTTGGAAGTCTTCGCATCGAAACCTTCTTCGCGGATTTTATGGATGGCCGCCAGATCCGATTCACTAACGGCGGGGGCCTGGGCTCGAAGCGGAATCACCGCCAGGAGCAAAGCAAACACTATCGTCACAATGGCATGCTTACGCACTCTTCTCCTCCGTATAGAGCTGATTGGTGCCTCGTTCTGATTGGAGCCGCCACAGGGTACTGCGTGCACGGGTGTGACGGTACGGAGGGAGAGTGGGTTACATATTTGAAATGGATGCACCCCCCACCCCGGGTGTTCCGCGCAAAGAGTGCGGAAATCATTGAATGAGAAAGAGTTATGAGATTGCGCGGTGCAAAAGAGTGCGTAAGAGTATGAAAACAAAGGAAGCGCAAGTTCCATGGAGTGATACTGATACGGACTCTTGTGAAGAGCAGTGGCGAATGGTGAGTGGCTGGTGGCTGGGGAAAAGCGAGACTTGGACGAGAAAGCCTGAGAATTGGTGTGAGCCAGGAGGGAGTGGGGGTTGCTGAAGCACGAACGCCTCAGGCAGGTGTTGGGCGTCGAGAACACAGGGGATGTTAGCATGAATTGGCGAGAGAGTAAAAGTATTTACAGGGAATGGTCGAAAATGGAGGTTGAACGGTCATTGGCGGGAGCGAACGGCGGCGGTATGAAGAGGAAAAATAAAAACCCCCAGTTGTAACCCCGCGACTGCGGCCCCCGGCGCTCTCATCACCAACGTGGGCTTAAACTCCGGTTTCCGCTGCGACCGGCTGCTAGGGTAGCCCGGGATAGCATGAGAGGGGCAGATTCCCGTGAGATGACAATCTATAGAAGTGGCGTTAGAATTCCCTGCCGATTTAGCAATTCAAGTTACGTTCGCGCCTTCTAGTCGGGCGGCCCTCGTTCGAGTTATGGGCGAAGGAGATTGTCTTGGGAATTGGTTGGTTTGCGAAATGCAGGTCTATATTGCCGTGGGTTGTAGTTCTCTTGGTGCTAAGGATGTCGGGCACCGCGCCGCAGGTACATGCGGCTACCAATCGCTCTACTTACATCCCTTATGACTATTCCTGGTATGGGCCACCGGATTTCAAATGGGTAGCCCTAGACCAGGTTCATCAACAAATCTTTGTCGCATGGACGGCGTTAGACCGCATTGATGTCCTCTTGTCCTGCCTCAGTTGGAACTGGAGAAGGCGTTCTTCCGTTAAGATAACGGAGAGGGCGCATGAGAAAAGAGCGAAAGCACTACACCGGAGAAGAGAAGGTTGCCATCCTGAGACGGCACTTGTTGGATAAAGTGCCGGTTTCTGATCTCTGTGAGGAGCATGGACTGCAGCCAACCGTGTTCTACCGCTGGCAGAAAGAGTTCTTCGAGAATGGCGCGGCCGCCTTCCAGGGCAAGGGCCGGCAGGACCACCAAGGTGAACAACAACGGATCGAGTTCCTGGAAAAGAAGATCCACACCAAAGACGAGGTGTTGGCCGAACTGATGGCCGAGCACATCGCCCTAAAAAAAAGTCTTGGGGAGCTCTGACCAAAGTGTGGGTGCCGCACGATGTGCGGGACCTGGTGGTGGATTTCGTCCGGTACTGGTCGGAAAAGACCGAGATCGGTGCCGGACGATTCATCCACTGGCTGGGCTTGCGAGCCAGCAAGTTCTACGACTGGCGAGAGCGCTATGGGCGCGTCAATGAGCACAACGGTTGGGTTCCCCGTGATTTCTGGCTACAACCGTGGGAGAAGCAAGC
Organism: uncultured Acidobacteriota bacterium; assembly: GCA_963824515.1. Classification (GTDB taxonomy): domain Bacteria; phylum Acidobacteriota; class Terriglobia; order Acidiferrales; family UBA7541; genus Acidiferrum. The sequence goes on along the minus strand of CAWGPN010000018.1, from coordinate 187,074 downwards.
CATCATCGGCTTCCACCGGGAACATCCTCTGGAAGGCTATCGGCGATTGACGTTCATGATGTTGGACGCCGATGTTGTGGCCGTCAGCCCCTCCAGCGTTTGGCGGGTGCTCCAACAAGCCGGATTGCTCTCCCGATGGAAGGGTAAGCCTTCGCGCAAGGGGAGCGGTTTCGAGCAACCACCGCATGCGCACCAGCATTGGCACATCGATGTTTCCTACATCAACGTGAGCGGCACGTTCTATTACCTGTGCAGCGTTCTGGATGGCTATAGCCGTTCAATCGTTCATTGGGATTTGCGGGAATCGATGACGGAAACGGAGATCGAAGTCATTTTGCAACGAGCGCGGGAGAAATATCCGGAAGCGAAACCGCGGATCATCTCCGACAACGGACCACAGTTCATGGCCAGGGATTTCAAGGAATTCATTCGCATCACGGGGATGACCCACGTACGCACTTCGCCCGGTTATCCTCAATCGAACGGGAAACTTGAACGCTGGCACAAATCGCTAAAATCGGAGTGCATCAGGCCAGGTACACCGTTGACGAGAGAAGACGCGGTGCGTTTGATTCAAGCCTACGTGGATCACTACAACACCGTACGTTTGCACAGTGCCATCGGCTACGTGACGCCGCACGATATGCTCGGCGGGCTACAGGCGGAGATCCACGCGGCACGCGATCGCAAGCTTGAGGAAGCGCGACACCAACGGCAGCTCCGACGTGAGGCCAGATCGCTGCTTGCACATTCTTCGAACACGACTACAATGACCTCGCCAGGTGAAACAGAAGCGGGCTCTGCAGGGATGCAACCATGCTGAGGGATAACCTGGTAGGACTCATCGAGCCGATGCGAATCAGCGCGGGAGTTGATCCTCTCGCGCTGAGCATCCAGAAACAGGCATCGGACGATAGATCCTCATGCCTTGAAAATCCCCGCCCCGACGGGGCGGAATCTTCACTAACGGAAAACGTCACCTCTCCATTTCAGGCTGAGCCAGCACACTCTCGACTGCGGATTACCACCTGATTTGGTCCATCTCGCTGCCTTCCCCTTCGAGTTTGGATATTTCTCCGGACGGCAGGACGCTAGCTGTTGGAACCTCCTCCGCGCATATCCTATTCTTCGATACGGGCACGTTCGTGAAGACGAACGATGTTATCTTTCCTGATTCTGCACTCGGAATCACCGCCTTTGTATACGCAGGGAGCGGCAACGCCTTCGTGCGCGCGGCTGAAGGTCTCTCGACGGGAGGAGGAATCACGGCGCTATGGAATCAGGCCACAAACTCGTTTAGCAACGAATCGAACGCCATGGCAGACAGCGGCCCGTATGCGACGACGGGGCCGCTTGCTCGGAGCGGCGATTATTCCAGGATAATGCTCGGGGATGCTACCACCGGCGGGGGCGTTCAGATCATTGATGGGAACACAGGTCAAGTTGTGCAACAACTGGCCTACGGGGGCTATATTGACGGGCTCGCTGCCAACAAGGATGCGAGCCGTTATGCCATTTGCGTCGAACCTGCCGGTTTAGCGGCTATTTTGATCATTCTGGATTCCTCCTTTAACGAAATTTACCAGGATGAATTGGGCTGCCGCGGAGTTGCTTTCAGTTCCGATGGAAACACGCTCTACCGTGACGTCGGCGGAAGCACGCAGTCGATCGACATGAACACGTTCTCGATAATTAATACGACGAACTATTTCAGCCAGCACTCCAGTGGATACTCCACCGTTTGGCAAGTAGCCGACGGGACGGGAATGGTGTACGGCCTCAATCCAAATATCCCAATGACACGATATTTGTGGCGGTTGATACCACGGCCGCATCCACGCCCCCTATCCCCGCTCTAAACGACCCTGTGCATATCATCCGAGTGATTGACAACATAGGATCGCCACAGGGTGGCGATTCGATTCGTCTCTTGTGCACCGGTGCGGACATCGTGCCGGCGAGCGGCGTTTCCGTTACGATCGGCGGAGCCGCCGCCACAGTCTTATCAGTTGGCCAGCCCCAGCCGTTTCCTACACTTCCGAATTTGCGCCTGGTGACAGTAAAGACACCTGCGGGCACCCCGGGTCGAGCGGATGTGGTTCTGAGCGCGGCGGGAAACTCAGACACTCTGAACAAAGGTTTTCAGTACGCCAGGAGTGTGCATTTGTTTCCGTTCGCCGCTAGCCCCAATTTCCTCCTTTATGATTCACTGCGTCAGAAACTGTACGCTGCTCATGCGAATCAGGTCGAGGTTATCGACCCAATTGCCCTGCAGGTTCTTGCACCAATGGCTCCGGCGGGCGGGAAGCTGCCCAATTCGCGGTTTGCTGGGTTGTCGTTATCGCCGGATGGCAACCGGCTTTACATTGCAGATGCCGGTGCCAATCTCGTGCACGAGTTGGACCTGACGAATCCTGGGGCAGGCGCAAGCGTCAATCCGAGTACAGCCGTGGGATCCACGGTCACGATCACGCCGGCACGAGTTTTCGAGACGTCCACGGGCACACTTGTTGGTTCTGACGTGACCGGAAACCTGTTTGCGTTGGATGGCATGTCCGGTTCCGGCCAATGGCTGAGGGATTCGTTCGGAAATAGGATCAATGGGAATCCGTGGGCGACGACGAACAACGGAGAGTATGTTCTCATATCAAATGCAGGGAATGGTTTGATCTCTAGCACCGTCAGCCTGTGGGATGCGGTAACGTCGGAGTACTTGCCATCGAGAAACGAAACTCAATGGGTCGTTGAGGCGAGTGCGAACGAAGACGGCACCGTGATTGCGGCCGGTGGTTCCACGCCGGGGATCGGCGACTCTAACGCGGAAATTGATGATTTCAACGTCAACACGACGGGTTTCATCATGCAGCACTTCGACGCAGCCATGCCTACCGGAACGCCTAGCTTCTTTCTCCATCCCAGCGGAGCACTATTGTACAAGGCAGGGATGAGCGCCGTTGGTGGTTCCGTCGAGATCGACGACGTGAACCAGTGGCAGGCCACTGCAACTATTACTTTTCCCGAGCCGTTTGTCACTTCCTACTCACCGTTCACAGACCACATGCTGACAACCGACAACACCGGCCGCTATCTATTCGGGGTCACGACTTCAGGAATCACCATGATGGTCCTCGATACGATTCCCCTATCCGTCGGAAATGTGCAACCACCGTTTGTCCAATCGACTGGCGGCACGACTGTCACGATTCGGGGAAGCGGCTTTGAGTCCGGAGCGGTGGCAAGCTTTAGCGGCATACGGGCCGGCACAACATTTGTGGATGAAAACACCTTGACGGCCGTGCTTCCGGCGCTCTCCGCGGGGTGGCAAGACGTGACGGTCGCAAACTCAGACGGAGACACGTACACGGCGAAGGCCGCGCTACAGGTCTTGGCGCCGCAGCCTACTCCGGTGATTACGAGCTTTTCACCAGCTGCGGCAGTATTGAGTTTGGGCGAAAATCCCCTGCCAATCACCATTCTCGGGACTGGATTTGATGCCTACGACACGGTTGAGATCAACGGGGAGACTGTGGATAGCTCACTCATGAGCTCAACCAGCATTCAGGCGACGATTCCATAATGGCTAACCGGGCAGACTGGGTCGGTGCCGTTCACGGTGGTTTCTCCTTACACCGGGTCGTCGAACATCCTGAGCATTCCGCTCGTGAACCCTGTGCCCTTGATTGACTTCCTGGCGCCGCCTACGCTTGTGGTAGGAAGTTCTTCTTCGAAATTCACGGTTTACGGCAAGAATTTCGTTTCGGGATCAGTCGTGGAATGGAATGGAGCGAGTTTGCCTACGGTAGTCGTCGGGGGCTCAAGCGGTAATGGCGACTCGCCACTGATTGTGACAGTACCGGGGAATTTGCTGGCTAGTTCTGGCACGGCAACAATCACGGTCTCCAATCCATCGCCCGGTGGAGGAACCTCCGGCGCGGCGAGCATAAATATTTCGACGGCTCACCCGGTCGTATACTATCCATCGAGCATTGGTTTTGGAACGGTTCTAGCAGATGTGACGGAAACGCAAACGATCTATCTCGAGAATGTTGGCTCGGCGAACTATATGGTCAGCTCCCTCGCGACCGGGAATACAGCGCTTTCCGCCCAGGAAAGCAATTGCAACAATGTTGGGTTCGTTTATCCGTCAAACGAATGCACGATCCAGGTAAGTTTCTTGCCGACGACGGCCGGGACCGTCAACACAACTTTGAGCATCACAGATAACACGGCCGGCAGCCCGCACATTATTCCTGTGACAGCCGTCGTGACCCAGACCCTTACTCCAATTGTGAACCTGCTTTCGATCAATGCACTAGGGCAGCCAATATCTGCGACGTTAAATGGAACAGATAGCATTGGCGGCCCAAACGTGCCAGCCGTGGCATGGATCGAGTATGGAACCGATCCCACATTGTCGACGTTTTCGAAATCGGATCAGTGGACGTTTACAGGTGACGCTGCTCCTCTCTCAGGGACTTTAAACGGTCTTTCTCCAGCCACCACTTATGCGGCTCGTTTCGCTGTACAAACCGCAGGTGGAACTGGAAAATTTAACATCCAACAGTTCGCAACCATAGCGGCTTGGCCAGAGGTAAATCTTTCGCTTGCCGCCGGGGCTTCAAACGTGGCCACCATCAGCGCGGGCCAAACAGCCACTTACCAATTGGTCATTTCAGATGGTGGAAACGGATATGTGGGTACGGCCTCGCTTTCATGCACAGGTGCGCCCGCAGGAGGTACGTGTTCCGTGACTCCAGGCAGTCCGAGCGTAGGGCTTAACGGCACGACGCTGACCATCACAGTTACCACTACAGGTAGCACCTCGGCGGCGATGGAGCTGGCAAGGGGAAGTCTATTTGCGTTCGGGCTCTTGCTGGCATGGATGGGAACGATACCCTCCAAGAAACGTCGGCGCCTCGGGCTGGTGCTCTGTTTGGCAGCAATGATGCTTTGCGTTGGCAGCTGTGGAGGTGGAGGCGCCGCCTCCTCAGGGCCGCCGCCAGTGACGCCTACGCCGTCTGGCTCGTATTACCTTCAAGTGTCGGCGTCGGCGGCTACAGCACAGACGTCCTACCTTTTGACTTTAAATGTGAACTAGAGTTTTCCCAGCGATAGTGGTCGTGCTCCCCGACTGAGCCGGGGTAGACTCCCGGATAAGCCTATTCCGTTATTCTTCGTAATTCAGTGTGGAAGCGATGTTTGCTTTCGTCGATTTCGAGGCGATTCTTGAGGACGAGTTTTGCTTCCTCGGCAGCGGCGCGCAATTCGGGATTTTTGGCGGCTTCGATGGAAGTCATGCCGGCGCTGGCAAGGCGCTGCAGGGAATTTTCCAATTCTGTGATGCGCTGGACGACTTCCGGCGCGGAGACCTGCGCCTTGACGTAGGTATCGAGAGCGACTTCTCCCTCGATCTTCTCGACATATTCGGAGATGGTGGTGTCGCCGTCGTTTACGGGATGGACGACTTGCGGGACAACGCCGGCGAGTGGATTGACGTTCGCCATGAGGGGATTATACCCCAGGGGAACGCGCAAGGAATGAGCATTGATTTAGTCGGCGGACTTGGGAGTGGCGGGGGCGGGGTCGGCTTTGACGTAGTTGGCATACCAGGCTAGGCCGCGCTGGAGGCGGTCTTTGATGTGGGAGGGCAGAGTGAATTCCTGGTACTCGCCGGGGTAAATGACGAGTTCGGTGGGGACGCCGAGGCGTTTTAGGGATTGGTACATTTGCTCGCCGCCGAGGAAGAGAGTTGGCGTGGTGACTTTGGTGAAGTTGCAGTAGGAGGAGACGAGCGCTCAACGTCATCAGGACCCTCCTGCATGTTGGCTGCTATCGTCACGAAAGGTACCACTAAAATCGTCTGCTTGCCCTGTTAGCCCGCACGGGTTATCGGACAAGTTCGCACCGGGACCAAGCCAAGAAATTTCGATCGATATTGGTAACCAACACAACGTATGTCTACTGAAATCCGACGATGGCCCAGCTACATTTGGCCTCCTGGGGAGGAACAAGCAGGGCTAGTCGTCCTCGTAATATCCCTGATTTGATGTTGTCGATAGTCGCAATTTATAGTTTTCGAGAGCTACTGGCAGCGCACCTCGAAACACAGAGTCTTGCTGAAAAACGGTATGACATGATTCTGGAAGCGGTCAGCCACGTTACTCGTGTGAGTGCCTTGATAAACTTCGAAAGTGTTCGCGATTCTATATTTATCAAGAACGTCGTGTAGCTTGGCTGTATCTTCGCGCAAACGGTCCTGGTCGCCTACATCGATCGCAATGGCGCGATATCGGCGCAGGGCATCGATGTATTGGTCCACAAATGCAAGAGGCGCGTTTGCCGCCCATTTCGCAAGGATGTCAGGTTGGACCTTACCGTCTTTCATGGGAAGGTCCAGGTAGAGCGGCGGGTTATTGGGGTCGGGCGACCAAGCCGCTGCTGTAGCAAGCTGAGCCCGTTGAAAGAAAGTCAGTTTCGCCGAATCTTCGGGTGTCTTGACAGCTTCGAGAGCTTTTTCGTCTTCCGGGTTTAGCGACGCTGCTGCTCGAGGGGACAAGCAGCACGGGCTCATAATATACAGGCTCCCGAACACATCGGAATGCTTCAGGCCGATGCGGGTTGCGCCGTAGCCGCCCATGGAGTGGCCAACCAAGCCGCGGCTGAGTCGATCCGGAATCGTTCGATAGTGGGCATCTATGTATGCGACTAAATCGTGCGCAATAAACTGCTCGAAATCCCCGGTGGTCACGGAACTCGAATACATCGAACCGTTATGCACGGTCTTCGAGTCGGGCAGGACCACGATCATTTCCTTCGCGCCTTGAGCGAAGGCGCCTTCGATGGTCTGCGGCACATGGATTTCATGGGTCCACTGCTCGGCGCCGATGGAATAACCATGCAAGGCATAAACGACCGGGTAGCGTCGCGACTTCTCTTTGGCATAGCTGGGTGGCAGAAACACGAAAACGTCGCGGTCGACGGCATCCCCTTCCAAGTTGCCTTCCAGGGCTGTGCCGTGGACTTTTATATGTTCCACAGTCACAGGCTTTGCACCGGGGACTACCGGAGGCACTTTGGTCTGCACTTGCGCCGCAAGGCGAGGCGCTGGAGCGACCGTCATCGCGAGTGTCATAACCCAAAGCAAATTCGTCCTTATCATTTCTATCTCCTAGTTCCACCTAAAAATATCTCGTGAGAAGTATTGCAGCATCGGCATACTGAATCCCGGGTCCGAAGCAACGCTATCCTCAATGCGGAACGCGTTCGCCGTTATAGCACATCGCTCCTCCGAATGAGTCCCGCGATACACAATCAGGCCACTACTGCGCTGGAAACGAATAAATACTGACGCTGAAGGGTGGTATGGATATCGTCGTGGGCACGGACATTACTGCTTGCTCCCGCACCTCGACTTGCGGCTTTTGGCCAACGATAATTGTTGCGTCAACGCTCGCCGGCGCCATACGCCACCGCTGGCCTTGGCTCGAGAGCCTCGCTCCAGTGATCGAAAGGTTCAACTGTTGCTCGGAATCCGATGGATTCAGCACGGCAAACGTGAGCGTCTTGCGATCCTCACTGAGGGCCGCGCTCACATCCAGAGGATAAGTATCACTGCCCGGGTTGACTCTGGGTTGGTCCCCGCCCGCGGGGTAGATCGGCTTGGGCTGCGGCGAGTCCCCCGAGACTTCGAGTGGAATTGTGCCGAAATGCTCGCGATACATCTTGAACAGAAGACCAGTCGGACTTAGAACCGCATCGGTGCGATCTTCGCTGATCATTGCCGTTGCGAATGTGAATGCACCCAACTGATACAGATCCGAATGGCGAAACATCTCGTGGAACGCCCATGCATACGCTGGCACGACCTTGTATGAGTTGGGCGGGGCGCCAATGTAAGCCCATTCGTCCAGACTGATGGGCACCGGCTTTGCTTTGAGGGCAGGAATGCGTTTCAGGTACTCCTGATAATGCTCGTATTTCACGCGTACCTGAGTGGCGGGGGCGCGCTCCCATTCAATGAGGGACTGCGGCCCGGTGCTGACCTTTTCACCTGTCTCAAGATCCGTTCGCTTGCCGCTCGTCGAATAAAAGTGCTCACTGAGCAGGTCTATGTTGTCCAGACAGTGGGCAAGCAGGTTGCCGCTCCAATCTCCGGGAGAGAGGTAGTCAGGCACGATCTGGCCAGTGAGGCGTTTTGCCTGCTTGGAACCCGTCATGGCGTCCGGCATTGCACCTGCCGCGATGAGCTTGATCGATGGATCAACCTTTCGCATCGCCTTCGCGAACATGTTGTGTTTGAGTTCCCACTGTGCGACGGGCATGAAGCCCAATTGCCATTCCCCCCAGGGCTCGTTGCCGATGCCCCAGAACTTGATGTGATACGGCTCCGGGTGGCCATTTGCGGCACGCAACTTTCCCATCGGCGTGGTGACTGCGCCATTGGCATACTCGACCAGTTGCGCCGCAGACCATTCATCACCGAATCCAGCATTAACCGTCACATATGGCTCAACATCAAGCAGACGGCACAGCGTGACAAACTCATCGGTGCCCACATCGTTTGGCTGAACCGCGTGCCACACCGGGTCCATGATTGGCGGACGCTTGTCGGGATCTCCGATCGCATTGCGCCACTCATATCCGGAAACGAAATTTCCGCCAGGGAAGCGATATACGCCGGAATGCAATTGCTTCAGCGCGGTTATGACTTCAGCGCGGAAGCCTTGCACGTTGTTGGCCGGCATTAGCGAAGCGGCTCCGATGTGGAAGTCGCCGGCTCCTATACCGATGATCTCGAGTCTTGCGTCATCGCTGTCGCCTTGTGCCAAGAACTTTAGCGGGAATTTGCGGTAGTCAGATCCGATTCTATGGATGACCACGGTTTGCCGATCACTCGCTGCATTCCCCCACACCAAACTAACTTCCACGGTTGTGCCAGGATTGCCCGCCAGGACTACTCGGCCCGTGTAGGATTTCCCTTTGCGCACTGCCAGGCCGGCTTGCTCGATTCCGTGCGGCTCCGTTCGGCTCAGCTTAACCAGCGGCGTGTGGTCGCCAACATAGGGGCTAACGGTATCCATGATCACGAAGTCGTCGGAGCCAACCGGCATCCAGTGGCGCAGCGCAGTGCGCCTCCGAGCCGGTCCGGCGGGTTCGGCGGGCGGGTGCGACGTGATCGGATAATAAAACTTCCGATCGTCCAGCATCTCCGCCCATATGTTGTTGTTGACGATTCCCCCAATGTGCTCCAAAAACTGCCCATAGATGTACTTCGATATCGGAGGGCCCGTCTTAGACGCGTCGATGGTCGCATGAACAGATTGAGGTCGAGCCAGAACGGAAGAAAGACTTGAGAGAAAAAGCATAACAAGCAACGAGAGTTGTATTGTTTTGGCTGGATTTTTAGCTTTCCAATGCACGGTATGATGCCTCCTTTTGCGGAGCCGGGCACAATGCGATGCAATCGCAGCCTGAAGGCGGCTTGGAATCACCGCGTCGTGGCCCTCTCAACGAGACTACTCGCCCCCGATTTCTAGACGTTCCCATTGTCGAATCCCGCCCTGGCGTCACTGCTCGACAGAAATTACAGTCACCGACTTGGGCTCCAGACTCAGAGCCAGCTTTCCGTCTTGAAGCCTAGCTGAAATGGGCTTGGGTACGACGGTGCTAGGCGCGTCGAAAGTGTTCACGCTGTCCACCTTGGGCGCGGTGAGGGTCTGTCCAACGGCAGATTTCGGAGTGCCGCCGGCCAGACTGATCTCGATTTCGGCGGGTTGATCCGGGTCGATATTGGTGATTTCCAACCACAGCCTGCCGGCAGTGTCCTTCGCTGCGATGGCATCCACGCGCGGCAAAGTGATGTTGCCGTGCGTATACGTGCCAGCGTCGTAAGTGACCGGCACAAAAGTGGCGTCCTGGAATGGCACATACATCTTGAAGACATAGTAGGTCGGGGTCAGAACCATCTTCTCTTTGTCCGTCATAATCATCGACTGCAAGACGTTAATCATCTGGGCGATGTTGGCCATACGCACGCGATCCGCGTGGCGAGCAAAGATGTTCAGATTCAGCGCGGCTAGGACCGCGTCGCGCAAGCTGTTTTGCTGTACGAGAAAGCCCGGATTCGAGCCCGGTAGCGGCGCATACCAGGCGCCCCATTCGTCCACGACGAGGGCGACCTTTTTTTGCGGGTCGTAGGTGTCCATGATGGCGGAATGCTTGTCAATCAGACCTTCCATTTCCAGCGTGGACTTGAGGATCTGGCTGTACTCAGTCTCTCCGAATCCCACGGATTTGAACGAGGGCGGCCATTTCACCACTGTGTAGTTATGCATCGAAAGGCCGTTGATATCCCAGCTCCACGTGTGATGCTGATAGGCCTTCATAATGGCTTCCGTCCATTCGGTCCAGCGGGGCTCGCCACCCCCGGGGCCCACGGCAATCTTCAGCATCTGCTGCTTGTCCTGCTGTTCGGGATTGTAGTTTCTGACGAAGCGGCTGTAGATCTTAAATTGGCTCAGGTAATAGTCGGGCGTCATGTTGCCGCCGCAGTCCCAGCTTTCGTTGCCGATACCAAGAAACCCGACTTTATAGGGGGCGGGATGACCGTTGGCGGCGCGTTCTTTTTCCAAAGTCGTCGGCTGAGCGGCAGTCATGTATTCCAGCCATTCCGCCGCTTCCCGCGGAGTGCCGGAGCCGACGTTGACGGAAATGTAGGCTTGCGCGCCTATCTGGCCGAGGAAGTCCATGAATTCGTGAGTGCCAAACGTGTTCGGCTCGATTACGCCACCCCAGTTTGGATTGAGCGTGACGGCTCGCGGAGAACCAATACCATTGCGCCAGTGGTATTCGTCAGCGAAACAACCTCCAGGCCAGCGAATGTTGGGTACATGTAGCGCCTGAAGCGCGGTAACAACGTCATTTCGAATACCGCGGGTGTTCGGGATTGTGGAGTCCGGACCCACCCATATGCCGTCGTAAATGCCGTGGCCGAGATGCTCCGCGAACTGGCCGAAAATGTTGCGGTCGATCTTCGCGCCGGTCTCGGACACGTCAACGGATAGCGCAACCTTGTCCGCTGCCATCGCAGGCCTAGCCAGGGCCGCAGATAGCAAAGCACCAGCGAGAATGAGAGTGAAAGCGGCAAACAAGCTTCGTTGAACCACAAACCTGAATGACAGCTCAAGAAGCCGGGTAAGAAGCGAAGAAGTTCTGCTTCCCTTGATTGTATCGCGTAAACGTTTACTGCGGTTGGCTGACTGCTCTGATTTGCACGGGCTCACAACGGACATTTGGTTTTCTCCAAATACAACTTTGCAAGCAACAGTTCAATTCGTACTGCGTGCAGCATACTTCGGAAGTCTCGGCTTCGTCACCTGTTTTCAAGCAACATCTTAAAACAGCCTTGACGCAAATTCCTCTCAGCACGTGTTCTACGAATCGCCGGGTACAGGCTACGAATGGCATGCGTAGCGCCGCGATTCCCTACCTGGGGAGCAACACTTCAACCATTTCCATCAAGGATTGGCCCTTGCAACGAAGTCAGTTCATCACGTGGCTTTCATTATGAGACTAGGCGGGAAGACTCCCGCTAGAAATCGGCTTGAATCGATTCTGGATTCATGGACACCGGTTTCATATATCCAATCAAAAGTTTGCCGGCCCTACTCGTTGGTTTCCAAGTACCGCCACGCGCACATCGGAGGCGCAGCAAGACGCGTTTTGGGAACTGCATGCGGGGTGGCGTCCACGTCCGCCGTGTAGTGTAATGATTGAGCGGCTTGTATCTCCTCCTGCCGTGCCGGAGACCCACTTGAAGTATCTGGAAGGCGCGAGATCAGCGAAAATCGTCAACAGCGGCTGCAAACTCTTACTATTGCTTTTGATTGTGCTAACTGTTCCGAGCGCATGGGCGCAAGGACCACCCTTCCAGACCGACGATCCGACACCGGTGCCAACAGGGCATTACGAAGCTTATGTCTTCGGAGGCGTCGACGGAACTCCGATCGAGACGGATCCCACAGGCCCGGCATTTGAGTTCAACTGGGGCGCAATTCCCAATGTTCAGCTTCATGTGATTCTGCCGCTGGGAGCCATCGTGCCGTCAAACAATCCAGTCTATTTGCCAGGCAGCGCAGGAGCAAGCGCGTTCGGCCTGACAGACATGGAAACGGGAATAAAGTGGGCGTGGGTAAAGCAGGGCAAGTATCGTCCGCAGATTGGCACGTTCACGATGTTTGAGTTGCCGACGGGCAATTCCGCCAGGGGGCTGGGAGTCGGAAAGGTATGGTACAAAGTTCCCCTTTGGATGGAAAAAGACGTGGGGCCGTGGACCTTCGATGGCGGCGCGGGAGAAACCATCGTGCCGCAAACTGGGTACAGGAATTATCCGTACGGCGGATTCCTCGTTAAGCGCACCATCAACAAAAGGTTAGAGCTGGGAGTAGAAGTGTTCTCTCATGGCGCTGAGAGCTACGCCATCCCTCAAATGCGAGGCTCGACGATGATCGACGGAGGCGGATACTATCATTTCGCAAATCCCAATTTTCAGTTTCTTTTTGCCTACGGGCACTCCGTCGCCGGGCTGACAGAGAACTATGCCTATATTGCGCTGTACTGGACCTGGGGCAAAGACCGTCATTGAGGGCCAACGTATTTCGATCTGGCGGCACTGAGGGGAAGGAGTAGGAGGGATCCTTCGCTGCGCTCAGGATGACAACGCGGGAGAGAAGAAAATGCTGATCCTTCGCTGCGTTCGGGATGACAACGCGGCGAAGGCGCGGGCTACGGGGTGGCAGGGGGAGTGGCGGGGGCGGGATCGCCTTTGACGTAGTGAGCATACCAGGCGAGGTCGCGCTGGAGACGGTCTTTGAGGTGGGATGGCAGAGTGAATTCGTGGTACTCGCCAGGGTAGACGACCAGTTCGGTGGGGACGCCGAGGCGTTTTAGGGATTGGTACATTTGCTCGCCGCCGAGGACGGGGACGTTCCAATCGATATTGCCGCCGAGGAAGAGTGTTGGCGTGGTGACTTTAGTGATGTTGCGGTAGGAAGAGACGTGCTGCCAGACGGCGGGCGTTTGCCAAGGGAGCCCTAGCTCGGTTTCGTAGTCACGCTGATATTGGTCGTGGCCGTAGAGGCTGATGAATTCGGCGGCGCCGGCGCCGGAAATGGCGGCTTTGAAGCGCGTGGTTTGCGTGATGATGAAGTCGGTGGAGATGCCGCCGTAGGACCAACCGCCTACGCCAAGCTTGTCAGGGTCGGCGATACCTTGCGCGATAGCATAATCGACGATGGCCATGTCGTCCTGAAAGTCTTTGTTGCCCCAATCCGCATAGATGGCTTTGCAGAAATCCTGGCCGTAGCCGGTGGAACCGCGCGGGTTGGGAAAGAGGACGGCGTAGCCGTTGGCGGCGTAAAGCTGGGCCAGATGGGAGAATTCGGCGTAGTAGGCCCATTGCGGACCGCCGTGGGGGATGAGAAGGGTGGGATATTTTTGGCCCGGGACGTAGTCGAGGGGTTTATAGAGGTAGCCGGCAATGGTGGTGCCGTCTTTGGATTTGAAATGGACGTATTCGCCGTGAGTGAGTTTGAGCTGGGAGAAGAGGGCATCGTTGACGTGGGTGAGTTGGGTGAGTTTGCCGCCGGGGATGGTGAAGAGCTCGTCGGGGCGGTCGATGGTGGCGATTTGGCCGACGATTTCGCCGGTGGGAGCGAGAGAGTAGTCGTTGAGCATCAAGCGGCCGGAGATCGGGCGGGTGAGATTTTCGCCCGTTGGGGAAATTTGGAGGAGGTTTTGCGTGCCGTCGTCGTCAGCGATGAAGTAGATGGACTTGCCGTCGGCAGCGAAGCGCGGGCTGGAGACGTTGCGGTCGAGGGAGAGCGTGAGGACTTTGGCGGGGCCACCGGCGGCGGGAGAGATGGCGAGATGCTTGGTGGCGTAATCGAAGAGTTTGGGGTCGAGATTGGTGACGTAGGCGATGGATTGGCCGTCGGGAGACCAGGTTGCGGAGATGTCCGCGCCGGGATTGGTGGTGACTTGGGTAAGGTGTGCGCCTTTGTCGGTGTTAGAGGCGGAGACCGTCCAGATATCGGAGTTGTAGGTGAGGTCGGGATCGGGAGTGGAGCGATTGCTAGTGAAGGCGAGGAGTTTGGAATCAGGGGACCAGGCGGGTTCGGAATCGTCGTAGTCGCCGCTGGTGATTTGGGTTAGGGATTTTTTGTCGAGGTCGAAGACGTAGAGATGGGTGCGGCGGCGGTCAAGGTAGCCGACAGTATCCACTTTGAATTGGAGACGGTCGATGACCCAGGGCTTTTTGGATTTCGTGGGCTGGCCCTGGCCGTTCCCCGTGTAGTCGTCGTCATCGTCGTCGGGGGCGTTGGCGGCGGATTTATCCTTGGCAGCGCTTAGTTCTTCGGGCGTGGGATCTTTCAGGATGAGAACCAAGCGGGTGGAATCGGGAGACCAAGCGAAATCATCTACATCTTGAGCGGTGTGCGTGAGCTGCTGGGCGTCGCCGCCGAGGCGATTGAGAAGCCAGACCTGAGTCTTCCCTTCGTGGCGAGCGGAAAGGAAGGCGAGATATTTGCCGTCGGGGGACCAGCGAGGATGAGTGGAGGTGACGCCGTCAGCGGTAAGCGGGATGGCGTCGCCGCCGGAAGCGGGAACCATCCAGATGCGCGTTTCGTTCTTGTCAGTCTTGAGAGTGGCTTTGTCAACGGCGTAGGCGACCCACTTGCCATCGGGGCTGAGCTGAGGATCGTGGACGGCAAGAATGCGGAAGTAGTCGTCAGTGGTGATGGGGCGCGGCGAGGGCGTGGGGCCTTGAGCGGCGGCGGAAGAGGTGAGGGCGATTGGGACGAAGAGAAGCGCGAGGAAACCAAGTTTCATGCTGAGAGCTCCTGAGACGGGAATAAGTGCAAAACCAAATAGCGGAGTTTAACATAGACGAAGTATGGCCATCCTCCGCGATCTTGACGGGTCGGATGCCTCGAGGACCGAGGCGAGCGTGGAGAGAAAGTTTTGCGAGATGAAAAATATTCAACGGAGTGCATTTTTTTGTTGCATGGCGGAACGAAACTTGTATTCTGCGATGGCGAACTCACTTCACCCAGCGCAAGAGTGAGCATCGCTTAGGAGGACGAGAGTAAAAATTGAGTTCTTTATCCCTGCCCGCCCCAATTCCCTCCCCTCGAATTTCCACAGCGAAGAAAAAAGTCGCCAAATTGACGCTCTGGCCGCTTGTGGCGGCGACGTTTTTCATGGTGTCGGGGGGGACGTACGGGACGGAAGAGATTATTCATGGCGCGGGTTATGGGCACGGGATTTTGATCTTGTTGTTCCTGCCGGTGGTGTGGAGCTTGCCGACAGCGTTCATGATTGGCGAGCTTTCGAGTGCGCTACCCGCAGAAGGCGGGTACTACGAATGGGTGCGGCGCGGGCTGGGAAATTTCTGGGGATTTCAGGAGGCCTGGCTGTCGCTGGCAGCGAGCATTTTCGACATGGCGATTTATCCGACTTTGTTCGTCTTTTATCTGAGGCAAATGTCGCCATGGTTTGGGACGGACAGTCATGGCGTGTTGGCCGGGCTGTTTGTGGTGGTGACTTGCGCAGTCTTGAATGTCGCGGGAATTCGCGTGGTGGGAATCACTTCGCTGTGGCTGTTCTTTCTGCTATCGGCCCCCTTTGCGGTGATCGTAGTGATGGCGCCATTCAAGTTGGGAACCTTTGCAAGCGGCCACGCCACGACGCAAGCAGCGGGGCTGGGGCTGCTAGGCGGTGTGCTGGTGGCGGTGTGGAATTACATGGGATGGGATAACGCGTCGACGATCGCGCAAGAAGTGGAGCGGCCGCAGAGGACGTACCCTAGAGCGATGATCGCAGCTGTGATTTTGGTTTCGTTGACATACGTGCTGCCGTTCGTGGCGGTTTACTTTACGGGGATTCCTTCGTCGGCATTTGGAGCGGACGGCTCGTGGGCCACAGTGGCCGGGCTGATGGGCGGAAAAATCTTGGGATTCGAATGGCTGCGATTCCTGATTGTGCTTGGCGGGATGATGAGCGCGTTCGGGATGTTCAACGCGCTGGTGATGAGCTATTCGAGGCTGCCGCTGGCGATGGCGCGGGACGGCATGCTGCCGAAGTTTTTTGCGAAAACAAGTGCGAAAACACAGGCGCCGTGGGTGGCGATTCTGGCTTGCGCGGGATGCTGGGCGCTATGCCTAGGATTGAAATTTGAGAAGCTGGTCACGCTGGACATTATGTTGTACGGAGCCAGCTTGATGTTGGAGTTCGTGACGCTGGTGGTTTTGCGAATCCGCGAGCCGAAACTGAAGCGCCCGTTCGAGGTGCCGGGAGGTCTGGCCGGAGCAATCACCTGCGGACTATTTCCATTGCTGCTGATGAGCCTGGCGATGGTCGAAAGCGGAGGCGAAACTATCCTGGGAATGAACGGATTGGTGTTTGGCGGGATCATCATCGCGAGCGGTATCGCATTTTATTGGACGACTAAACCGCTGCGACGGTCGGTGATCGCGGCGGCGGCCACGCCGAATGCGGCCGTGGCCGAGTAAACTAGCGCGCTGTTGTCGCGCTGCTGATATACTCCACAGTTCTTCTAATCCCTTTTTTCATCCGGAGACCAGACGTGAAAAATCTACCGCGTTTTCTGCGACTTCTGATTGCGGCAGCTGCCGCCTTGTGCGTTCACGCAACGGCTGCGGCTCGCCCTGCGCCAGCGCAGCAATTCAACCAAAAAATCTTTGAGGGATTGAAGTGGCGAATGATCGGGCCGTTTCGCGCGGGAAGAGCGCTGGCGGTGACGGGAGTGCGCGGGCAGTCGGACGTCTATTATTTCGGCTCGGTAGAAGGCGGCGTTTGGAAGACGAATGATGCGGGGCGGACATGGAATCCAATATTTGACGGAGAGCCGGTCGCTTCCATTGGAGCGATCGCCGTGGCGCCTTCGAATGCGAATGTGATTTACGTGGGAACGGGCGAAGCCGATATGCGCTCGAGCATTTCGACCGGAAACGGAATGTACAAGTCAACGGACGCGGGGAAGACGTGGGAGCACATTGGGCTCGAAGATTCGCGGCATATTTCGCGGATTTTGGTCGATCCCGAAAATCCTGACAAAGTTTTTGTCGCGGCGCTGGGACACGCGTACGGACCGAGCAAGGAGCGTGGCATTTTTCGTTCGAACGATGGCGGGAAAACCTGGCAGCAGGTGCTCTTTAAGGACGAGAACACCGGGGCAATTGATTTGGCGATGGAGCCTGGAAATCCGAAAGTGATGTACGCGGCTTTGCTGCAAACGCGGAGGCCCCCGTGGAGCATTTATCCGCCGTCGAAGGGACCGGGGACAGGACTTTACCGTTCGACGGATGGCGGTGACCACTGGGAGCAATTGACGGGATACGGATTACCTTCCGAAGAGCTGGGACGAATGGGAATCGCGTTTGCGCCGAGCAATCCGAAGCGAATCTATTTGATCGCGGATGCGAAAGAGGGCGGGCTGTACCGCTCGGACGATGGCGGGGAAAATTGGGAGCTCGTTTCGAAAGATCCGCGCATTTGGGGGCGCGGATGGTATTTCTGCGAAGTGAGTGTGGATTCGAAGGACGAGAACACGGTGTACGTGCCGAACACTTCGATGTACCGCTCGCGAGACGGCGGAAAAACGTGGACGGCCATCAAGGGCGCGCCGGGCGGCGACGATTATCACCAGTTGTGGATCGATCCGGACAATCCGCAGCGAATGGTATTGGGATCCGATCAAGGAGTCGTAGTGACGCGGAACGGCGGGGAGACGTGGAGCTCGTGGTACAACCAGCCGACGGGGCAGTTTTATCAGGTAGCGACGGACAATCGATTCCCCTACTGGGTTTATGGAGCGGAGCAAGACAGCGGCGCCGCGGCGACGCCGAGCCGCAGTTGGTATCGTGCGTTGAATTTTCATGACTGGCGGCCGATGGAAGCGGGCGGCGAAAGCGATTACGTCGCGCCTGATCCGGTAAATCCGGAGATCATCTACGGCGGAACGGTGGCGCGGCAGGATCTCCATAACGAGCAGATCCAGTTCTTGCCGCCGATGCTCCTGTATCCGGCGGAGTACCGCAAGACCTGGACGGTGCCGCTGGTATTTTCGGAAATTGAGCCGCACGTGCTGTACTTCAGTTCCCAAGTGCTGTTTCGAACGGCCAACGGTGGAAATACGTGGCAGAAAATCAGTCCGGATCTAACGCGGGAAGATCCGGGCGTGCCGGAGAATCTCGATCCGGCAACGGCGGCGGATGCCCCGGCAACAAAACGTCGCGGAGTGATTTATACGATTGCACCATCGCCGAAAATCGCAGGCGAGATTTGGGTGGGCACGGACGACGGGCTGGTGCAACTCACCCGCGATGAAGGGAAAACTTGGAAGGACGTGACGCCGCCGGGGGTGACGGCCTGGAGCAAGGTGACGCGAATCGAGGCTTCGCATTTCGAGGCCGGCGAAGCGTATGCCGCGGTGGATCGCCACCGGCTCGACGATAGGCAGCCTTATTTGTACCGCACGAAGGATTTCGGAAAGTCGTGGCAGCGCGTTACGAGCGGGATTCCGGACGGAAGCTTCCTGAATTGCGTCAAGGATGATCCGAAAGTGGAGGGACTGCTTTATGCCTGCACGGAAAAGGGCGTGTACATTTCTTACAACGATGGCGACAACTGGGAACCGTTGCAACTGAATCTGCCAACGGTTTCGGTGCGCGACCTGGTGGTGCACGGCGATGATCTGGTGATTGCCACGTTCGGGCGGGCGTTTTGGGTGCTGGACGACATAACGGCGCTGCGGCAATGGAGCGCGAAAGTGGCGAGCGCGGATGCGTGGCTCTTCAAGCCCGAGACGGCATATCGCGTGCGGCCCGGCTCCGATGAGGGGACGCCGATACCGCTCGATGAACCGCAAGCGGATAATCCGCCGACGGGAGCGGTGCTCGATTACTACCTGAAGGAGAAGCAGACCGAGCCGGTGCAACTGGAAATATTTGACGCGGCGGGGAAACTGGTGCGGCGGTATTCGAGCGCGGATGAGGTACAGAAAACCAATCCAGACAAGATTGTCATTCCGATGTATTGGATCCATGACGCAGTGCCGCCGACCGCGGATGCAGGAATGCACCGGTTCGTGTGGGACTTGCGGTATACGTTTGCGGGGGGGCAACGGCGGTCGCGACGCGGAGGCGGCGGGCCGCTCGCGGTTCCGGGGCGTTACACGGTGAAGTTGACGGCGGCGGGGAAGACCATCTCCGAGCCGCTGGTTCTAAAAATGGATCCCCAAGTAAAAGTGAGCATCGCGGATTTGGAGCGGCAATTCCATGCGGCTTCGAAACTGGCGGCGGGAATTGAGGAATTCTCCGCGGCGGCGCAACGAGTCGGCGATTTGCAAAAGCAGATTGCGGCGCGAAGCAAAGAGGCGGAAGGAAACGCGAAGATTGCGGAGGCTCTCTCGGAATTGAACAAGAAAGTGGACGCACTGGCGGGGACCGCCTCGGGCGGCGGATACGGGTTTTTCGGATTTTCCGTGCCGGGGAAGGAGCCGACGACGTTGCGGCAGGTGTCGGCGGCGTTCGGGGCGCTGATGGGAATTATCGAATTCGCGGATGCGGCGCCCACAGCGGATGCCACGGTCGCGAGCGAGAAATGGGAAGCAGCGGGGAAAGCAACGCTGGCAAGGTGGGATGTGATCGAGACAAGAGACCTAGCACGCGTAAACGCCCTGCTGGAAAAGGCGCAATTGGCGCCCTTGAAAGCGGGAGGGGCCGCAAAACCTTAATTCCACCGTAGGGCACGACCGGCGCGACATTTCGACGCGCTACGGGTTAGTGCAAGTTTTCTGGCGAGCGGCTAACCACCGAGGGTGGGGCGTTGCTGTTGCGAGCGGCGGATCGCAAGATTGGGTTGCTCCGGCGCGTAGTGCGTTGCTTTAGCGACGCTCGCGACCCGCAGCGCATCGAGCATGAGCTAAGCGAGATGCTGGCGCAACGCATTTACGGGCTGGCGCTGGGCTACGAAGACCTGAACGATCACGAAGAACTGCGCAACGATCCGCTGCTCGGGATGTTGGCCGGCTGCTGACCTGGACGCGCCGCTGGCCGGCAAGAGCACGCTGAATCGGCTAGAGCTGACGCGCCTCGGTACCCCCGCTGCGGAACGCTACACAAGATCAGCTATTCCGCCGAAGCGCTCGACACCCTGCTGGTAGACTTCTTTCTGGAAGCGCACCCAAAAGCGCCGCGCGAGATCGTGCTGGACTTGGACGCCACCGACACGCCGCTGCACGGGCGGCAGAGAGCACGTTTTTTCCACGGCTACTACGGGCACTACTGCTACCTGCCGCTGTACGTGTTCTGCGGTGATGATCCGCTGTGTGCGCGGCTGCGGCCCTCGAACCTCGACGCCAGCGCCGGGAGTCTCGAGGAAATGCGCGCATCGTGCGGCAGTTCGCCGCCCGGTGGCCGAAGACGCGTATCGTTCTGCGCGCGGATTCCGGCTTCTGCCGCGAAGAATTGCTGGCGTGGTGCGAAAGCAACGCGGTGGACTACGTATCCGGCTTTGCGCGCAACCAGCGCTTGCGACGGATCATCCGCCGCGCCATGCAGCAAGCCAAGCAAGAGCACCGGCGTACGGGAAAACCGGCGCGGGTGTTCACGGAGTTCGCTTATCGCACCAAGAAGAGCTGGTCGCGGGCGCGGCGCGTGGTAGCCAAAGCGGAACAGATCGAGGGCAAGGAAAATCCGCGCTATCTGGTCACCTCGCTTGGCAAAGAGGCGTGGCCCGCGCGGAAACTCTATGAAGAGCTCTACTGTGCGCGGGGCGAGATGGATGAGGGTAAGGGAAAAGCAAGGCCAGCCCAGAAAAGGACCCTCCATGAACAGGAACAGAATTTCGAAGCAAATTGCCGTTGCCGCCGGATTATTGGCGTTGACCTTCGCACCGGGAATCAGCCGGGCACAGGACAGCGCGCAACCGCCGGCACAGGATCAGAGCCAGGCGGCCCCTGCCGCACCGGAGCATCACGCACGAATGAGACATGGTGCGATGCAAGGGCTGAACCTGACGGACGATCAGAAAACTGCGATGAAGAAAATCCACGAGTCCACGAGGGCGCAGATGGATGCCGTGAAAGCGGATGAATCGCTGACGGCGGACCAGAAGGAAGCGAAGATTCATCAACTGCGGCGCGGCGCGCGCATGCAGACGATGAAATTGCTTACGCCGGAACAGCGCCAGCAAATGCGGGCGAATATGCGTGCGCGGCGCGCGGCCCGGCGAGAGCAACAGCAGCAGCCTCCGCAGAGCCAGCCGCAAGGGTAATCGCGGCACGGAAATCTGGAGCGGCATCGCTCCTTGGAACGAAGCGGCCACCGGCCGAATCCATCCCATTGTCGCGAGCCACGAGGGGACGGTCAAGAGGCCGTCCCTTTTTCGCGGAGAAGTAAATTCGGGCCACGCGGAAAAGCGAATAGATTTGGTATGCTGCTCGGCGTGGGAATCACTGTTCGAATGTACCGGCGCTCCTGGGTTCAGAGTAGTTTTCGCATCGGCATGTTTTTTCTCGTGGGTTTGCTGGGAGCCGGGCAGCCGAGTCTTTCCTCGCAAGCGCCGCAGCAAACAGCGCCCGCGACTCCTCCATCGCAGCAAGCCTCACCGCAATTAACACCTTCCGCCCCGCCACAATCAGCAACAAGTGCAACGCTTCCAGGGACCCCACAGACGCCGCCGCGCCCAGGCCTAAACATCGTGGTGCTCGACCCGGCCCATGGCGGGACGGACCCGGGCGCGCGGGGAACCGGCGGAATACGCGAAAGCGAAATCGTTCTGGACTTTGCAGCGCAGGTGAAGAAGGCGCTGGAGGCGCAAGGGTTTCAAGTGTTGCAGACGCGGCAGGGAGATGAAAATCCCTCGTTCGACGACCGCTCAGCCATCGCCAATGCGCAAACCGGGGCGGTTTTCGTGACGCTGCACATTGCCTCGACGGGACTGCCGGGCACGGTACGCGTGTACGTTTGTTCGGATTTGCCGGCGCCGGCGGAAGTGGGCGGATTGATCCCCTGGAGCAGGGCGCAAGCGCCGTTCGAGGGGTTGAGCAGAAAATTGGGCGACTTGGTGCAGGGTTTACTGGCGCAGCGTTTCAAGGGATCTCCCGTAGCGGCGCAAACAGCGGCGGTGAGGCAGTTGCGAACGACAGCGGCGCCGGCGATTGCGGTGGAAGTATCGAGCGTGGTGGTGGATGACCGCAGCGCACTGGACCAGATGGCGCCGGGAGTTGCGGATGCCATCGCGACGGGAATTGCGGAGTTCCGTCCTTACTACGTGTTGCCGACGGTGACGGGAGGAACGCCGTGACGACACGCTGGATTCGGTGGTTGGTCGGCATGCTGAGCGTGGCGGTGCTAGTAGGAGCGATCTATTTTCCCATTCTGCGGCGGCACTTGGCGCGGACCGCGAGGCTGCGGCAACAAAGCGTGGAACAGGCGCGGAGGGAATTGACGCAGCCAATTACGATAAATCCCGGTGAGCCACGGGTGAAAGCTAAACTATTTTGGGCTTCAGGAAATGGGGATGGGACGCTAACCTACGCGACGGTGGACTTGCCGCTCTCGAGCGATCCCGTTCTGCGGGCGAAGCAAGTTTTGAATACGCTGCTGGCCGGGCCGGTGGACGCTGACTTGCGCACACTGCCGCCGGATGCGGCGCTGCTGGCGTTTTATCTGCTGCCCGATGGGACGGCCATTGCAGATTTTTCCGAGGCGCTGGCGACGGAAACGCCGTCGGGAATTCAGAGCGAGCAAATGGCAGTGGATTCCATTACGCGAACGCTGGAAGCGGACGTGCCAAAAATCGAGCGGCTGAAGATTTTGATTCATGGGCAGGAAGTGGAAACGCTTGCGGGGCATTTGGACCTTACGGGAACTTTCCTGGTGGACACGAAGTCGGCGCAGGGGACATCTGCGGCGGCGGCGCCAATCGCGGCGCCGGCGACTCCGCCGAGCGCCGAGAAATCAGCGGCTCCTGCAACGGAGAAGCCAACGCCCGCACCGGCGCAGAAGCCGCCGGCGGCAACATTGACACCGGGTACGGGGCCCGGCAAACTGGCGCAGCCCGCAGGTAAACCGCTGTAGATTTTTTTGCGGCTGTTATTGCAATTGGAGGAAGAGTGCGAGTCGATGGACGCGGACCGGACCAGATGCGCCCGCTGAAAATGACGCCGGATTTTATTTCGACGGCGGAGGGAAGCGTGCTGATCGAGATGGGGAGCACGCGAGTGATTTGCACGGCGACGGTGGATGACGGCGTGCCGGGATTCTTAAAAGGCAGCGGCAAAGGCTGGGTGACAAGCGAATACGGAATGCTGCCGAGGGCGACAGAGGAACGGACGCCGCGCGAAGCGACGAGGGGCAAACAGTCCGGGAGGACGCTCGAGATTCAGCGGTTGATTGGCAGGTCACTGCGCGCGGTGACGGATCAGGAAGCGCTGGGCGAGCGGACGGTGTGGCTCGATTGCGACGTGATTCAGGCGGACGGCGGAACGAGGACGGCTTCGATTACCGGAGCGTTCGTGGCGCTGGCGCTGGCGTTCGAACGGCTGGTGGCGGCGGGAATTTTGAAGAGTTCGCCGCTGATCGATACGGTGGCGGCAACTAGCGTAGGGATTGTAGATGACCGCGCGCTGCTGGATTTGGCGTACGAAGAAGATTCGCGCGCGGAAGTGGATATGAACGTGGTGATGACAGGCAGCGGACACTTCGTGGAGATTCAGGCAACGGCGGAGGGCCGGCCGTTCAGCGGAAGCGAGATGCAGGATCTTTTGGCGTTAGCGGCGGCGGGGATTCGCCGGCTTACGGATGAACAGCGCGCGGTGGTGCCGGTTAAATTCAGTGCGCGCGCGCGTTAGATTGTTTCTAGCATCTTCCAATCCTGGAAAACTTGCGGAGTATCGCGCGCTCGCGGCGGCGGCTGGGCGGGGTGCGACAGCCACGCTGGGTGTGCGCGCGGAGCTCGAGTTGTTGCCGGAATTCAATGCCATGCCGTCGTTTGAAGAGGATGCGCCGACGTTTGCAGAGAATGCCGCGGGAAAGGCGCTGTATTATTCGCGGCTTCGACAGGGTCTGGTGTTTGCGGATGATTCCGGGTTGGTCGTGCCGGCGCTTGGAGGAGCGCCAGGAGTGCGCTCGGCGCGATATGCGGGAACCAACGCCAACGATGCCGAAAGGATCGCGAAATTGCTTGGCGAACTTCACGGCAAAAAGGGTGAGGAGAGGGCGGCGCATTTTGTGTGCGCGACTGCGATGGCCGAACACGGGAGAGCATTGGCGATCGTGACGGCTCGCGTTGATGGAGAAATCTTGGAGGCGCCGAGGGGCGAGCACGGTTTCGGATACGATCCGGTGTTCTACTTCCCTGCCCTGAAAAAAACATTTGCGGAGCTTTCGGCGGAGGAAAAGAACCGGCACAGCCATCGCGGGAAAGCGTTCCGCAAGTTGCTGGCGTCAATGACCATCTTGTAGTGGCGCAACACGCTGCGGTCCTACAACTGCCTGGGCGAGTTACCCAGGGTCGGATCCGAACGTCTCTCCTGGCCTGTGTGATATCCTTCGCGACATGCCAACGAAGAAAATAAACAAAAAGAAAAAGCATGTGGCCAATAAAGGCAAAGCGGCGAAGCCTGCGCGAGGGGCAAAGAGCGCGGCCGGTGCGAAAAAGTCGGCGGCGAGGACCGACCCGAAACGCGTGGCGGCGATTCTGGCCAGGCTGGATGAAGCGTATCCCAATGCGACTTGCGAACTGAAGCACGAGAGCGCATTCCAACTTTTGATTTCGACGATTCTCTCCGCGCAGTGCACCGACGTGCGCGTGAATCAGGTTGCGGAAACACTTTACAAGAAATATCGCACGCCAGAGGCGTTCGCGTACGCGAATCCCGGGGAGCTGGAGCAGGACATCCGGCCAACGGGATTCTTCCGAAATAAAACAAAATCGATCATGGGAGCGAGCAGAGCCATCATCGAAAACTTTGGCGGGCAGGTGCCGCGCACAATGGAGGAGATGCTGACGCTCCCGGGAGCGGCGAGAAAGACGGCCAATGTCGTGCTCGGAACGGCATACGGAATCGCAAGCGGAATCGTCGTGGATACCCATGTGATTCGGATTGCCAACCGGCTGGATTTGACACGAAACGAAGAGCCGAAAAAAATCGAGCAGGATTTGATGCAAGTGATTCCGAAGGAAAAGTGGATCCAATTTTCGCATCAGATTATCTGGCACGGACGGCGCGTGTGCCAGGCACGCAAGCCGAAATGCGTGGAATGCAGCCTAGAAAACATTTGCTATTCGAAAGACAAGACCATCTGAACGAGGCCGCCGTGAATTATTGATTTGCCTCCGGCAGGAATTGCGTGCCGGCAACTTTTGGGCGTGTTCCAACCAAGCAGACGGCTAAGACTGGGCCGAAAGCCGCAAATTCACGTATCATGCACCCATGCGGATTTTGCTGGTGGAAGACGATCCGGGGGTGCGCAGGTTCGTGGTCAAGGGACTGCGCGAGCAGGCCTACGCGGTGGATACCGCCCAGACCGGCGAGGACGCCTTGTATCAGGCGGACATCAACACCTACGATCTGATCATTCTGGACGTCATGATCCCTGAACCTGACGGATTCGAAGTGTGCCGCCGGCTGCGCCAGAGCGGCCGGCGAATGCCCATCCTGATGCTGACGGCCCGAGACGCCGTCGAGGACCGCGTGAGTGGACTCGATCGCGGCGCGGATGATTACCTCACCAAACCTTTCGAATTTCGCGAACTGCTGGCGCGGCTCCGCGCCCTGCTGCGGCGTTCGACGGAATTGCATCCCCCGAGTTTGAGCGTCGGCGACCTTGTGCTGGACACAGCAGCACAGAATGCAAGGCACGGGGGCAAAGCGATTTCCCTGACGCACAAAGAATATGCACTGCTGGAATACCTAGTGCGCAACGCGGGACGAGTGGTGAGCCGGGCGGAGATTGCCGAACACGTGTGGGATGAGAGTTTCGATCCGTTTTCAAACTTGATCGAGGTTTATATCAACCGGCTGCGGCGGAAGGTAGATCCGGATGGGCACTCTGGACTGTTGCAAACACGGCGAGGCGCCGGTTACATCCTGAAGTCCGGGCAGGAGTCTGAATCGGACGAGCGCGCGAAGCCGTCTGGACAGCAAAACAAAGTGAAATTCCCGGACCGCAAGAAAGATGCTTGATTCCGTCCGAGTACGGCTGACGGTATGGTATTCGGCGGTTCTCGCCGTCGTGCTGGTACTGGTTTCAGCAACCACGTACATTATCGTTCGAAAAACATCCATGCAAAGGACAGATGCGGATTTGGAGGGGCTGGCCGATTCGTTTCTCGTGACCTTTCGGGCTGAACTCGACGACGCCCCAAACACACAGGCTCAGGCCATAGAAGCGGCGGCGCATCAGGCGATGATTGAGCATCGCACGAACAGCGACGCATTTGTCGTGCTGGGTCCGGGCGGAAAGATTGTTGCCAGTTCAAGCGACGCCATCTTTACGCGTAATAAATCCGATGCCTGGGTGGCCGATGCCCTTGGCTCCCCCGAATTTCAGCATTTTGAACAAGAAGGAGTGAGCAAGGACACGAGTCCGGAAACTTTCTGGGCAGGGCGACGGCGATTGCGCGTCCTCTCGCGCCGCTCCAGCGTCAACGGCCAAACCTACGTCCTCAACATTCTTCACTCGCTGCACGCTCAATACGAAACACTGGAAACGATACGGCTCACGTTTACGTGGATGAATCTTATGGGCCTGCTGCTTGCTGGGACGGGCGGTTATTTCCTGGCGCGAAAAAGCCTGGCTCCGGTTGTCGCCATGGGAGCACACGCGCGACGCATCGGAGCCACGAATCTGCACGATCGGCTTCCCGTCCTCAATGCCAACGACGAACTCGGCCAGCTAGCCACCATCTTCAACGATCTTCTCGACCGGCTCGACCAGTCCTTCGAACGCCAGCGCCGTTTTATCGCCGATGCCTCTCACGAGCTTCGAACGCCTCTGGCGATTTTGCGCGGCGAGGCCGAGGTGGCCATGTCGCGGCAAGGCCGAACGGCGGAGGACTATCTGGACTCGCTGCGAATCTTGCATGAAGAGACATCGCGCTTGATCAAGATTGTCGAAGACCTCTTCACCCTTACGCGGGCGGATTCCGGCCAATATCCTTTGTCGACGGAGGATGTGTATCTCGAGGAGGTGGTCGCCGACTGCGCTCATTCGGCCAGAACTCTGGCGCGCGAGAAAAATATCGAATTGAGTGTCGACGCTTCTTCGGAATGCCTGGTGCACGGAGACGTTGCGCTGCTGCGGCGGATGATTCTGAATCTGCTGGATAACGCGATCAAGTACACCGCCAGAGGCGGACGAGTAGAGATTGCCTGCAGCGAAACGGAAGGCGGATTCGCGATCCACGTGAGGGACACCGGGGCGGGAGTGCCAAAGGAGCTGCAAGGACGCATTTTTGAACGGTTTTTTCGCGCCGATCCCTCGCGTTCGCGAACGGGAAGCGAAGGCGGGGCCGGGCTGGGGCTTTCCATCGCTCTTTGGATTGCCCAGGCACATCACGGCCGGCTGGAACTGGTGCGCTCCGATGCAGCAGGAAGTGATTTCGTCGTGTACCTGCCGAGCCCCGCTGTTACCCCTGTGGAATCAGATTAATAGTCCGTTTATCTCAGGGCCGCTACAATCATGGTAGCGGAACACGACGCTTTGTGGCCGCTCAAGAGAACTTCCGTGAAACCATGCTCGCTGTCCAATCGACTGATGTATTTTGCGCTCATAGCCCTTGCTTTCTGCCCTTTTCGGGCCGCCGGCCAGCAACCGGATAATCCTGTGCCGAAAGTCGCGGCGTCGTCTTCCGTGGAGATGAACGCCCCTCCAAATCAAGAGTCGACCGCGGCTTCGGCTGATGCCCCGCTGCGGCTCACTTTGAAGAACGCGCTGGACCGGGCTCGGATAAATAGCCCCCAGTTCCAGGCCGCGCAGACCGATGCCGCGCTTGCGCGTCAGGATCGCTACCAGGCCGGCACCGCGCTGCTGCCAAGCGTCGCGTACAACAACCAGGTTCTCTATTCGCAGGCTGCGCCTGCGCCCGTGGCCGCGCAGACTCTTGTTCCCGTCCTTTACATCGCCAACAACGCGGTTCACGAATACGTCAGCCAAGCCAACGTGCATGAAAGCATCGGCCTTGCCGGCATTGCCGCCTTCCGCCGCGCGTCCGCGACTGCCGCCCTTGCCCGCGCTCGTGCGGAGATTGCTTCGCGAGGTCTTGTGGTCACCGTGGTTCAGAGCTATTACACGATGGCGGCGGCCCGGAAAAAAATGGAAGTCGCGCGCAAGGCGGCGGAAGAAGGCGAGAACTTTCTAAAGCTGACCGAGGAGCTCGAAAAAGGGGGAGAAGTTGCCCATTCCGACGTCATAAAAGCGGACTTGCAATCCCGCGATCGCCACAGGCAATTCCAGGAAGCGCAACTGGCATTCCAAAATGCGAAGCTCAACCTCGCTGTTCTGATTTTTCCCAACTTCAACTCTAATTTCGAACTTGCCGACGATTTGCACGCAAACGTCCCGCTGCCGACTCTGGACGAGGTCAAACAACAAGCCGCGCAGGAAAACCCCGATGTACGCGCAGCTCTGGAAGCGACCCGCGCTGCTGGAGACGACGTCAGTGTCGCTCGCGCCGGCTATCTGCCTTCTCTCGACCTCGACTACTGGTACGGCATCGATGCGGAAAACTTCGGAGTAAACTTTCCAACCACATTCAACGGCAAAACATTCTCGAACCTGGGATCTTCCGTGAGCGCAACCCTCAACATCCCGGTTTGGAATTGGGGCGCGACCCAGAGCCGCGTCAAGCAGGCCGAACTTCGCCGTGCTCAAGCAAAGCGCGAACTCACATTCGCGCAGCGCAAGCTACTCGCCGGAATCCAATCCCTTTATGCGGAAGCGGAAACATCCCTGAACGAGCTCGCGGGGCTGAACCGTTCCGCAGAATTGGCTGCGGAAAGCCTGCGGCTAACTACGCTGCGCTACAAAGCTGGCGATGCCACGGTGCTTGAAGTGGTTGACGCGCAGACCACTGCGGCCCTAGCGAGTAGCGCGTTTCAGGACGGAGCGGTGCGCTACCGCGTGGCGCTGGCCAATCTCCAAACTTTGACGGGAGCGATGCCCACTCCATGATACGAACGAAAGTGTGTGCCGCGCGGCAATCCATTGTTTCGAAGGCGGCGGCCGGAGCCCTCTTCGGCGCCTTGCTCCTGGCCGGTTGCAGCCCAGCCGAAAAAGAGCCGGCGCCGCTGGTCACCGTGCAAGTCACGCCCGCGCAACGCGGCCCGATTTCCCAAGTCACCTCCTCGGAAGCCGTAGTGTATCCATTAGAACAGGCTGTCGTCGCGCCGAAGATCACAGCGCCGATTACGGAGTTCAAAGTGCAACGCGGCAGCCGCGTCAAAAAGGGCCAGCTTCTGGCTGTCCTGGAAAATAAGGACCTTGCCGGCCAGGCCGAGGCGAGCAAGGGCAACTATGAACAAGCCGAGGCGGGATACGTCACTTCCGTGGATTCCACAATCCCCCAGCAAGTTCAAAAAGCAGAGCTGGACGCGGTGGCGGCAAAGGCGGCCTTCGATGCGCAACAGAGATTGTACGACAGCCGCAAAGAGCTTTTTCAGCAGGGCGCGCTTCCGCGCCGCGACCTGGATGCGGCCGCTGTGTCTTTGGCCCAGACGCGCAGCGTGAACGACATGGCCCAGAAGCAGCTTGCGGACTTAAAGCGTGTAGGAAAAGAGCAAGCGCTGAAATCCGCGCATGGCTCGCGCCTGTCGGCCGAAGGCCAGATGCGTGCCGCACAAGCCCAGTTCAGTTATTCGGAGATTCGAAGCCCCATCGACGGCGTGGTGACAGATCGCCCTCTGTATGCGGGCGATCTGGCGACCGCAAATCAGCCCATTCTCACCGTGATGAACTTGAGCCGGCTGATCGCCAAGGCTCACATTCCGCAATCGGACGCCGCGGAACTCAGAGTCGGGAATCCAGCCGAGATGAAAGTCGATGGCGTGGAAGAACCGGTGAAAAGCCGCGTCACACTTGTGAGTCCGGCATTGGATCCGGGCAGCACTACCGTCGAGGTGTGGGTCGAAGCAACTAAATCAAACCCGGTATTGAAACCGGGGATGACGGTGGAAGTCTCGATAACCGCCAAGACCGTCAAAGACGCCATCATTGTGCCGGTAAGCGCCGTCTTTAAGAATCCGGACGGCGGAGCTGATTATGTGGTGCTGGCAGGCGCGGACCATTTGGCGCATTGGAAAACCGTGCAAATCGGCGTTCGCAGCGGTAATGAAGTACAGATTGTGAGCGGCATCAACGCGAACGATCTGGTCATCACCTCGGGAGCTTACGCGCTTCCGGACAACACCAAAATCAAGATCGAAGTGGTCGCTCCGGCAGAGAAACAGGGCGCGGCGGGAGAGTCCGAAAATCCAGACAAGAAGGAGAAGGACTAGCCGCGCATGGAACCCCGGTCCGAATCGCAGAAAACTGCGCACGATCAACAGAAAAACATGCCCTGGTTCCAGCGCTTGTCGCATCCGATTCTGTTCCTGATCGTCAGCCTGACACTGGTTGGCGGCTATTTGGCGTTTTCCATCCCCGTTTCCGTTTTTCCGACCACGAATTTTCCGCGCGTGGTCATCGGTGTGGATAACGGAGTCATGCCCATCGACCAGATGCTCGTGAGCGTCACGCGCCCGATCGAAGAGGCAGTAAACAGCGTTCCCGGCCTGCAGAAAGTCCAATCCATCACCAGCCGCGGGTCAGCGGAAGTTGATCTCTTCTTCGCTTGGAATAGCGACATAATCCTCACGCTGCAGCGCGTGGATGCCGTCGTGGCGCGTTTGCAGGCGGAATTGCCCCCAACCGCAAAAATTGACACGCACCGCCTGACCTTCGCCGTCTTCCCGATTATTGGCTATAGCCTGACATCAGACACGGTGCCACCAAGCAAACTTTGGGAAATCGCCACGTACGACTTGAAGCCGCGCATCAATCGCCTCGATGGCGTCGCCACGGTCATCATTCAAGGCGGGCGCGTTCCCGAGTTTCAAGTGACCCCGGATCCGGCGCGCTTGATCTCCGCCGGAGTCACCGTTACGGATATCCTCGATGCCGTTCGTCGCACGAATTTGATAGCTTCGCCCGGCCTCATCGAGAATGAACATCAGCTCGCTCTTGGGCTCGTGAGCGGCCGCGTAACAACTCCCGAGCAGATCGGCCAGATCGTCGCCAAAACTTCTCCCGTGGGAGTGCCGATTCGCATTGGAGACATTGCGAAGATCGCGCCATCTGAAGCGCCCGTCTACACGATAGTGACGGCAGACGGCAAACCTGCGGTGCTCTTGAACATTAACCGGCAGCCGGACAGCAATACGCTCAAAGTCGCCAACGAAGTCCACGCGCTGGTCCAGCAACTTGCTCCCACACTTCCTCCCGGCGTGCATCTAGAAACTTTTTACGACCAGTCCACGATCGTGCACGATTCGATTGCCAGCGTCCGCGATGCCGTTTTGCTTGGCCTCGTGCTCTCTTCCATCATTCTGGTGCTCTTCCTTCGCGATTGGGGAACTTCGCTCGTCGCCGGGCTGGTGATTCCGTCCACGCTTTTGATTACTTTTATCGTTCTAAAGTTTACGGGCCAGAGCTTCAACTTGATGACGCTCGGAGGGCTCGCGGCCGCCGTTGGGCTGGTGATTGACGACGCTATCGTCGTGCTGGAAAATATCGTCCTCCACCGCGACGCGGGTCAGAGCCGTTTTCGAGCCATCCAGAGTGCCCTCCGCGAATTAACGGTGCCATTGATCGGCTCGACGATTACCCCCATCGTCGTCTTTCTCCCGCTCATCTCCATCACCGGCGTCACCGGAACTTTCTTCCGCGCGCTGGCCATCACGATGACCGTTTCTCTCCTTACTTCCCTGCTTTTGGCACTTTCCTGGACGCCAACTCTCAGCCAGTATTTCGTGCGCCGCAAAGACACAGGTGAGGCTCCAACAGAAGCTTCCGAAACTGCCCCAGACATGGCCTCGCTCCTCGCGGCCGAAGAATCTCACCTCTCCGGTTTCTTCGGCAGGATCATCCAGTTCTACCTGCGGACCATGCGGGCTGTTCTGAAACGGCCCTGGCTGCTTGCCGTCAGCTCGGTGGTCATCATCGCGTTGTCTGTCGTGTGCTACAACGTTCTCGGAAGCGACCTGCTGCCGGAGATGGATGAAGGCGGTTTCATCCTGGACTACTACACCCCACCAGGAAGCTCCCTGGCCGAAACAAACCGCATACTTCTGCGCATCGAAAAGATACTGCATTCCACGCCCGAAGTTGAGAACACTTCCCGCCGCACAGGCATGCAATTGGGACTTGCCGCGGTCACTGAAGCCAATAATGGCGACTTCACCGTCAAACTGAAGCGCGAGCGTACCCGCGGCATCGAAGAGGTTATTTCCGATGTTCGTTCGCGGATCAAGCAGACGGAGCCGGCTGCCGATGTGGAATTCGTGCAGCTTCTCCAGGACATGATCGGAGACTTGACCAGCGCGCCCGAACCGGTAGTGATCAAATTATTTTCTCCAGATGGCGCGCTCCTGGACGCTACCGCGCCGCGCGTCGCCGATGCCATCGGCAAGCTAAAGGGCGTTGTGGACGTTCTCAACGGCATTGAGAACACCATCAGCGGCCCCGCGGTTACCTTCCAGATAAATCCCACCGTCGCCGCGCGAGCCGGATTCACTCCGGAAGAGGTGGCGACCGATGCGTCGGCGATTCTGGAAGGCGAACCTTCGACAACCACGGTTGTGAAAGGCGAGCGCTCGTACACCATCCGGGTTCGCTTCCCCGAGCAAAATCGCTCCTCGCTCGATCGCATGACGAATACCCTGCTGGCCAGCCCTACCGGCCGCACGGCAACCCTGGGCTCGCTCGCCAGCGTGAAAATGGATCCGGGCGAGACGGAAATTCGCCGCGAGGATTTGCAACGACTGGTTCAGGTCACTGCCCGCTTTGAAGGCGTGGACCTCGGCACCGGCATCGCCGAAGTGCAGAAAGCCGTGAATGATCTGCACCTTCCGCCGTCTATCCGCGTGGAATACGGCGGCCTATATCAGGAACAGCAAAAGTCGTTCCACGATCTCTCGATGGTTCTGGTTCTAGCCCTGGTTCTCTTATTTACGGTGCTGCTGTTCGAATTCCGCACATTTTCCGCGCCGGCGGCCATCCTGGCCTCGGCGCTGCTTTCCACCTTCGGAGGTTTTCTCGCCTTGCTCGTGACGGGAACAACCTTCAATGTTGCTTCCTTCATGGGCATGATCATGGTCATCGGCATCGTCGCGAAGAACGGCATCTTGTTGCTCGATGCCGAGCACCGCTTCCGTGAGATAGGTTTCTCCCCGGTAGACGCCATGATGCGGGCGGGCGAACGGCGGCTTCGTCCCATCGTCATGACTGCTTTGGCCACGGTTTTCGGCATGGCGCCTCTGGCTTTCGGAATAGGCTCGGGATCAGCGATGCTCAAGCCATTGGCGATCGCAGTCATCGGTGGCCTGCTCAGTTCCATGGTCCTTTCTCTGGTATTTACGCCGGCGATCCACTACTTTCTGTACCGTGACGCAACCCCCGAAACAACGGTGGCCGAAACGGTTTAGGACCTGCACGTCCACGACGCCTCCAGAATTGCTTGACCATTTCAATATGGTTTACACTCCTAGTGAAGTGAATCGTGGAGATTAATTATTTCCATGCATGGAACAGCGACGAAAGACACGGCAGCATTGAAACACCGGAATCCGGCGACACCGCTCAGCAAGAATGAACATCTTCTGCGCTGGGTGGAGAAAATGGCGGAGCTGGCGAAGCCGGCGGCCATTCATTGGGTGGACGGCTCACAAGAAGAAAATGACACTTTGCTCCGGCAAATGGTTGCGTCGGGAACGCTCACGAAGCTGAACGAAAAACTCTGGCCCGGCTGCTACTACGCCAGATCGGACGCGGACGATGTCGCGCGAGTGGAAGACAGAACCTTTATTTGTTCGCTCTCGAAAGATAACGCGGGCCCCACCAATAATTGGGAAAATCCCTACGAGATGCGCAAGAAGCTGAAGGTCCTTTTTAAGGGCGCCATGCGCGGGCGCATCATGTATGTGCTGCCGTACAGCATGGGCCCCATCGGTTCTCCGATGTCGCAGATAGGTGTTCAACTCACGGATTCTCCGTACGTGCTTGTGAACATGCGCATTATGGCGCGCATCGGATTGCCAGTTTTCCAGCAAATCGATACGGGCATACCGCGCGTGGTCCCGTGCATGCATTCTGTCGGCATGCCGCTCGCGCCGAATCAAAAAGATGTGCCCTGGCCCTGCAACAAGGAAAAATACATCGTCCATTTTCCAGAGACGCGCGAAATCTGGTCCTACGGCTCTGGCTATGGCGGGAACGCGCTGCTCGGCAAGAAATGTTTCGGGTTGCGCATCGCCTCCAACATTGCGCGCGATGAAGGCTGGATGGCGGAGCACATGCTCATTCTTGGCGTCGAAAATCCGGCCGGCGAGAAAACCTACGTGGCTGCCGCCTTTCCGAGCGCTTGCGGAAAAACAAATTTCGCGATGCTCATCCCGCCCAAGGGATTCGAGGGATGGAAAGTTTGGACCGTGGGTGATGACATTGCGTGGATCAAGCCAGACGAGAACGGCTTACTGCGAGCTATAAATCCGGAAGCGGGATTTTTTGGAGTTGCGCCAGGTACTTCCGTAAACACCAACCGGAACGCGATGGCTTCGCTCGCCACAAATTCCATTTTCACGAATGTCGCGCTCACTCTCGACGGCGGAGTCTGGTGGGAAGGCATGACGGACGCGCCTCCCGCGGAATGTCTCGACTGGAAGGGGCAGAAATGGACGCCGAAGATTGCGAAAGAAACCGGCGCCAAGGCCGCCCATCCAAATGCGCGCTTCACGGCCCCCGCTTCGCAGTGCCCGACGATCGACCCGGCCTGGGAAGATCCCAGCGGCGTGCCCATAAGCGCCATTATTTTCGGCGGACGCAGAGCAACGACGATGCCGCTGGTTTTCCAGGCTTTCAACTGGAGTTCCGGCGTGTACATCGGAGCAACCATGGGATCGGAAACCACCGCGGCCGCGGCAGGAGCGGTGGGAAAAGTCCGCCGCGATCCGATGGCCATGCTTCCCTTTTGCGGTTATCACATGGGCGACTACTTCCGACACTGGATTAAGATGCAGAGGTCGCTCACGCTCACGCCGCGCATTTTCCACGTGAATTGGTTCCGCAAGGATGCGGAAGGAAAAATGATGTGGCCGGGATTCTCGGAGAACATGCGCGTCCTGAAATGGATTGTAGATCGGACGAAAGGCCGCGCCCTGGCGAGAGAGACGCCCATCGGTTGGATGCCTCGGTTCCAGGATATGGAATGGAAAGGCCTGGATCTCACCGCAGAGAAATTCGACGCGTTGCAGAAATTTGACCGAGATGCCTGGCGCAAGGAAGTGATCGAGCACGAAGAGTTGTTCATCAGGCTTCACGACCATTTGCCGAAAGAAATGGTTTACGAACGGGAACTTCTAATCTGCCGGCTGTAACGAAGGCGCGGATCGAGTTCGGCTAAATGCGACGTTAGTCTGAAGCTCACTGGCGCGGCCACGATTCCCGAAACATGGATGACTTGGTTTCATACTCTTTCACGGCTTGTTGGAGAAGCTGCAGATGGCTTCTCAGGTCGACCCACGATGAGCCATGAGTGTAAAGACTCCGCCGAGCAGCAGCGCCCACGCAGCCCCAAGCGAGATGCCACTCACGACGTCGGTCGCATAATGGACGCCCAGATAGACCCGTGAGGCACCAACCATGATGATCACCGCCGACACGGCCAGGAAAATAGCAGTTCTTGCGTTGGCGTGCTGTACATAACGGGCTGCGATGATAGCGATAGTCAAGTAAAGCGCCGATGTCGAGAGTGAATGTCCACTCGGATACGAGAATCCCGAAACTACGATCAGTTGTTGAGCCTCCGCTGGGCGAATTCTTTCTATGATGTCTTTGGTCACGAGCGTTAATATTCCTGCTCCCACCGAAGCCACGAGCAACTGGATGGCACCCATCCGGTCGCGTAACACAAGCAGCACCAAGAGAGTGAAGGCTGTGAACAATACGACCAGGGTGATTGATCCCAGTGCCGTCACGTCGATGGCAGAGATGGTGAGCCTTGGGGTCCGCATCTTTGCCACCGCAAGCAGGATCGCGCTGTCCATGGAGCCGACTTCTCCTTCGATAAGCTCCCTTGTGATGCGCACGAATATTACCAATCCGAGTGCGGCGCCACCGAGCCACAGAGAGAGGCGCCCGGCACGGGGTGAGAGCATTGTATGGCTCATGAATTCAACGTCAGGAGCAACTCGCGCTTCATCGAGCGACTCACGAGCAGTGCGCCTGCGACTGATGTTGCGAGGGATTCACAATGTGCCTTCATCGCGCTGCCGGCGGCTCCTTGTCGGTAGGAACTCCGACTAGATGGCGATAGAACGCAACGGCTCGGTTGATCGCGGAAGACTCATTTCCCGCGAGCAGTCCGTTGGCGTTCTTTCCTGTTCGCACGATGCTGTATAAGCGCCAGACATTGTCCGGTTCGCGATCGAGAAAGTAGATGGATTGCATCTCACCGGGACCGAGGACAGGAATGAAGTGAAAATCGCATCGTATTGACGTTTTCGATTTCGATAACGAATCGTTGCTCGGAAGCCTCAGCAATATGCATCCGGTAGATAGCTTTGCCGGAGAGGTTATCGACTTGTTCGAAATAGAGCACGTTGCCTTGCTTCATCTCCTCGGAGGTGAAGTCTTGGCGGCGTTGACCATTTTGCATCCCGGTCAGAGCATAAGCGTTCTCAATTAACGTACGCCACCGCTTGTGAGTGGTCGACCAATAGCGCATACCCGTAAGTTCTGAAATTGCTCCAAAGTGACGAAGCAAGCCCTCAGCGTCCGAGTCATCGCGAAATCGCGCAGCTATGGTCACTAACGCCATAAAGCCCACTTCAGTCCAACCGGTGCACGCGGGCGGTATCCAGTCGCGGCCGAAATCAGATTTGCTCCATGATTTTACGATGGCCGAATCACCCAGAGCCGGATACTGGGGAACGGGTTTCTCTCCGCATGGCGGCTGCGGTCCCCCCTGCGCATATCCCTGCGTCTGGCAGAACAGAATTGCCAACAATACAAACCAGACGCGGTGCCAGGTCCAAATCCGGTATCTGGGCGTGGGGTTCACGGAATCACCGGACCTCTTATCCCGGGCCCACCCGATTGCGGTAGGTTGTAGTCCGAGTAATTCATGGTCCGATAGATCACGAGAGTCTTCAGGAAAAAGATTTTCGCGGCCGCTCGCACTTCGACGCGTTCCGGCATCCAGATCCCATCGCCGAGTCGCGTCTGCTCCATCTTGATTTCCGAGCCGCGCAGCAGGCGCACCAGGAATAATCCGATCGAGAACGGCTGGATCACCTGCCCGTCGATCTTGATCAACGCGAGATCCTGTTTGTCGATCCACAACTTGCCTTCCACCTTGGAGAACAGCCTGCCGTACTTTCCCTGCGCTTGATAGCGAGGATGCGGCGTCGCTTGAAGCACGTAGGCCGGTCTGCCGTTGACTGCCTCTTCGCCCACGAGTCGGAAGTCGAAGGCCTTGGGGATTTCCCTGACGAGCGACGCGCTCTCGTCTTCCCGTATGCGCACTCGCTCGGCGTGCTGCTCTGGCGTTTCCCTTTTCAACTCATCGAGCTTCTCATTCTGCTTCCGTTGCTCTTCAACTGAGAGAGGCTTCCCATTGCGTTCCATGAGCTGCTCGAACGGAACACCATTGACCAGAATCATTCTCGAATCTTCCACGTCCTGTGACTTAACACGCCCATTTGAATCCTCATGCCGGCTCTCATCACGCTCTATATAGGTATAGTGAATCCGGGCCTTCCAATGACGCTGTGTCGTCGCGATGGATGAATCAACGATCTGGCGGATGTCCGGTAGTTCGGAAGATACTTGAGACTTAACCGGATACTCGCCACCTGGAAGAACCAGGGCGAAAGTAGCCGCCAGCATGCTGATTGCGGTTCCGTACTCGATGGTCCTTACCATCAAAGACCCTTACTGGACATCCGCAGTTTCGGCATCACGGCGCGGCCGTCGCAGCCACCGGCGGAACTGCGTTCTTCAATTGTTGAAGTTCAGCCTGAACTTTCGCCCAGTCTTTGGGTTTTCGCTTAGTCGCATAAGGCGCATCCGGATGGTTATAGAATTCCAGAAGCTCGGATCGAACCGCCTCCGAAGCGCCAACGAAATTCTGCTTCGCCAAGTCACCGAGCAACTGTGCGTGGGTCACATCGTTGAGCCGATATTTTCCCGGTCCCGCTATTTCACCGGTATCAAAATTTTCGTTTGGCAAGTCCAGATGGCCGGTGCCTACTTGAGTGAGCAGCTGCCGGTAACGAGCTAATGTCGCGTTGAAACTCGCTTCGAACAGTTTTTCCGCCGCGGGCGTAGGTGTTTTGAGTTGCAGCACTTTTAAGGGACCGATCTTCGGGAGAATCCGAGTAAGGAAAGCGAGAAATCTTTCCCAAAAAGTCGGCGCCTGATAGTTCTTTCCCCAGTTCTTTTGGTAGCTCGCGCGGGAGAGATTATAGAGAAACCTCCTTTTTGTCATGCTAGGCCGGTCTTTCAGGATGTCATCTTTCTTCAGGCTCCAAGCAATGCGCGTGGCTTTGGGGATAAGCTGGCTGACGTCATGACGATACGATCCGAGCACTTTTTCTTCGTCAGAAAGAACACTTTTCAGATCCAACCCGTAAGTTTCTTGAAAGGCTTGCTCCAGAAGAAGAACCGAAACCTGGAAGCCGATAAAGTCGTGGTAACTATCCGGAGCGTAACGTCCATGCGCTATTTCCAGAACGTCGAAGCCAAATTCCGTCTTTACATGGGCCAACTTGTCCTCTTCGTACGTAACCGATTCGCCGTATTTCTTCTTCAGTTTGGGATACAGGAGCGGGACCGCGCGGTTCGTGCCGATGGGGTGACCGAGATTGTCTGAGGCGTAGTGAGAGAGTGCCCCAAGTGCAAACGCGTAACCATCAAGGTCCTTGGAATCGCGGAGGAGAGCCAGGACGAAGTCACCGCTGCGCACGTAGTGCGTCAAATCGCTGAAGAAAAAGCTTCCATGCGGGTAATAACCCATGTCCTGGATAATGGCCCCGCCGTAGGCATAGCCATGAGCTTCTTTGATCGCTTCTGGCGTCGCATCGGGAAATCGCTTCAGGAGTAACGGGCGTATGTTGGTGTCCCATACGCTGTCAATGATCGCTTCATGTGCCAGTACGGCGTAGGCCGCGGTCTGGGTCGGCCAGCCCAAAGTCAAGACAAGTGCTACGAGTACGGTGAGAACTCTCACAAAACGAATGCCTCGTAATGAGCACTCTTGGTCATTGCAACCTCCTGGCCGTCTTCGCGTGCTTCGATGCTTCCTGAAAATTCTTTTTCCTGCCTTGAGACAATTCATTGGCGAAGCACGTTCCCAGCGGTCAGTCCCCCCGCCTGCCCCCGACGACAATTAGTATTACGCCGCCTACGAGCGCGATGCCTCCAAGGATAGGAGGAAGCGGAATCGTATGGTGTTCTTCCTTAGTGATCTGAATTGGGCCAAGGTCGACGGCCTTTTCTTTCGTCGTATAGGTAATTCCCTGATAAGCGAGTGCTAGCGCGCCGATCACGACCAGAATGATGCCGGCAATCCTTGAAGTCTTCATAGTTACCCTCCATGCGGTGTAGCGTCGGAATAGCTCTTACTTCACCGTTACGAATCGGCCCGCGAGCCTGGGCCGTGTTGGCTATTTGCCGAGGACTTTCTCCACTCGGCCGATTTTCTTTTGGATCTTGCCACCCAGCTTTTCGACTCGGCCTTCCGCTTGCAATCGTCGTTTATTCGTCGCGCGTCCGACGGCCTCTTTCACTTTGCCTTTCATTTCGTGCAGGGTGCCTTTAGCTTTATTTTTGGTGCTCCGCCTCATTGGCTCTCTCCTTTAGCTTTGTGGCGCTGTAATTCTCCGGATAGGTCCCCAGCGTCGGAACCGTTACAAGCTCTCCTCCGGTCATGGCTCTCCCTCGGTCTTAAAGTGATCCTTGTGAGATCAACGCAGCACGCCGAGAAGATACAAAATAAGAGCAATGACCAAAACCGTCCCGACGATCCCCATGCCCCCGCCTGAGCCCCATCGGCGATATCCGAAGTAACCGCCTCCGCCGGCAAACAACAGCAGTAGCACTATGATTAGCAGTAACATCGCAAGTCTCCTTTCAGGATTTCAGCCTTGTCAGAGCAATCTCGAATGCGTCCCGGTGGCCCATCTCGTCATGACGAATTTCTTCAAAACGAGCGGCCGCGGCTGTGTCTCCGGCAACCTTCGCCTCCTGGGCGAACTCAAGATACATGGTGTCGATCTCGTAGGACTCCCCTTTGATCGCATCTTTCAGGTTGTCAGCATCGCTGCCGACTAACCCGGCGAGTTGCGCTTCTTCAGCGAAATGCTCAAAACGCTCCGTATTGCCGGTCTTCTCGAACAAATCTGCGAGTTCTGAGTTGCCGTTCTTACGAGCGTGGTCCGCATAGAGCAAATACTTCACATAGGCAAATGCTTCGCCATGCATCGCAGTAGAAAGATTGTCTATCGTCTTCTGGTCGAGAATTCCACGGCTCTCCACGGTCGTCTCGACCGCCGCTGTCGCTTTCTGCTTGCTCACTCCGGTATTCATGTTCTTCTCCTGAACCTAATTGCCCTTATTTAACTGGCCATCCGTGCGGATGAGGCTGGTCACGTCCCGTGGGACTTGTTGCTAGGCCGTTTCGATGGCCTGTTGCCCGCCGAACCGTTAGTTCACGTAGACCGTGATTGCAATTCGATCCCGGGGATACCTGCGGTTGTACAGGTAATAGCCGTCGTCGGTGTAGTCGATATACACGTCATCGTTGTCGTACCAGTCGGCTCCCCAGTATTCCGGCCAGGGATCCATGAAACCGAACCAAAAGCCGCCGTACTGGAACCGTGGATACCCTCCATAAATCTCCATCGGGTATCGGGAGATGCGGAAGAAATGATTCATGCCAAAGTTGCTACGATAGCGGTTATCTGGAATGCGATAGCCGTTGTAGCCGCCCCGTTGCTGCCAGTCGCGGTGCTCCGACTGCCAGTTACTGGCACGATGCTGCTGCCACACTTCCCGCTCCTGGCCTCGCTGCACGCGTTGCACTTGCTGTGACTGCCGATCGCTCTGCTGCCGCTGTTGCTGAGCGCGTTGCTGCTGTTGCTTGCCCTGGTCCTGTTGCTGCTGCGCGCGCTGCTGTTGCTGTTTGTTCCGGTCTTGCTGCTGCTGAGCGCGTTGCTGCTGTTGCTTGCCCTGGTCCTGTTGCTGCTGCGCGCGCTGCTGTTGCTGTTTGTTCCGGTCTTGCTGCTGCTGAGCACGCTGCTGTTGTTGCTTGCCCTGGTCCTGTTGCTGCTGTTGATTTCTGTCTTGCTGTTGCTTTTTGTCTTGCTGTTTCTTATTTTTATCTTGCTGTTGCTTTTCAGGCTTCGCCTGCTGATCCTGTTGTGCGTACGTGGGAACAGCGGTGCCAAGAAGCAGTAGCAGAACTCCCATGCCGATAAATCCAACTGGTTTCATAAGCCTTACCTCCATCTCGTCTCTTTCTCGTGCCCCTCATTCGGTCGGGCGCAGTTAGTCATGTTCCCTCAGGTCCTGCTGTCGATGCGGAAGGGGCATGAACCCCTAGTTCACATAGACGCTGATTGCGATCCGATCCCGGGGATACCTGCGGTTGTACAGGTAATAGCCGCCATCGGTGTAGTCGATGTACACGTCATCGTTGTCGTACCAGTCGGCTCCCCAGTATTCCGGCCAGGGGTCCATCAAACCGAACCACAAGCCGCCATACTGGAAGCGGGGATGTCCGCCATACAACTCCATGGGATACCTGTGGATGCGGAACCAATGATTCGGACCAAAGTACCTGCGATAGCGGGTATTTGGAATGCGATAGCCGTTGTAGCCGCCGCGTTGCTGCCAGTCACGGTGCTCGGATTGCCAGTTACGGGCGCGATGCTGCTGCCACACCTCCCGCTCCTGACCTCGCTGCACACGTTGCCGTTGCTGTGACCTCCGATTGTCTTGCTTCCGCTGTTGCTTGGCGCGCTGCTGCTGATTCCTTTTCTCCTGCTTCTGCTGCTTTTCAGGCTTCGCCTGGTGATCCTGCTGTGCGTAAGTGGGAACAGCGGTGCCGAGAAGCAGTAGCAGAACTCCCGTGCCGATAAATCCAACTGGTTTCATAAGTCTTACCTCCGTCTCGTCTCTTTCTCGTGCCCCTCATTCGGTCGGGCGCGGTTAGTCATGTTCCCTCAGGTCCCGATGTCGATGCGAAAGGGGCATGAACCCCTAGTTCACATAGACGCTGATTGCGATCCGATCCCGGGGATACCTGCGGTTGTACAGGTAATAGCCGTCGCCGGAGTAGTCGATATACATGTAATCGTTGTTGTACCAGTTGGTTGGCCAGTATTCCGGCCACGGGTCAACGAGACTGAACCAAAAACCGCCGTACTGGAACCGCGGATAGCCGCCATCAATTACCAACGGAAGGCTGTTGATGAGGAACCGGTGATTCCGACCAAAGTAACGACGATAGCGGTCGTCAGGAATGCGGTAGCCGTTGTAGCCGCCACGTTGCTGCCAGTCGCGGTGCTCATCCCGCCAGCGGCGTGCGCGATGCTGCAGCCACACCCGCTGCCGGTCACCTTGCTGCACAAAGTTCATGTGGACGCTGATCGCGATGCGATCCTGGGGATACCGACGGTTATATATGTAATAGCCGTCGCCGGAGTAGTCGACATACACATCATCGTTTTCGTACCAGTTGTTTGGCCAGTATTCCGGCCACGGGTCAAGAACGCTGAAATACAAGCCACCGAAGTGGAA
The DNA here is from genome assembly GCA_963824515.1 of uncultured Acidobacteriota bacterium. Taxonomy (GTDB): domain Bacteria; phylum Acidobacteriota; class Terriglobia; order Acidiferrales; family UBA7541; genus Acidiferrum. The sequence continues at coordinate 143,929 of CAWGPN010000018.1, read as the reverse complement.
GCCAGGATACCCGCCAGTCACGACCACGGGGTTGCTGTAGATGCGGAAGGCGTGATCTGGACCAAAGTTGCTACGATAACGGTCCTCAGGAATCCGGTCGGCTTTGTAGCCTCCACGCTGCTGCCAGTCACGATGCTCGGACTGCCAGTTGGTTGCGCGACGCTCCTGCCAGACGGAGCGTTGCTGCTGAGCGCGCTGCCGCTGCTGACTGGTTAGGGTCTGCTGAGCACGTTGCTGCTGCCGGTTCTGCTCCTGCTGTCGCTGAACACGCTGCTGTTGTTGTTTATTCTGGTCCTGCCGCTGTTGTTGTTGAGCCCGCTGTTGCTGCTCTTGCTGGCCCCTGATTCGCTCCTGCTGCTGAGCCTTCTGTTGCTGCTGCTTGTTCTGGTCCTGCCGCTGTTGTTGTTGAGCCCGCTGCTGCTGTTGTTGCTGGCCCTTGGCTCGCTCCTGCTGCTGTGCCTTCTGTTGCTGCTGCTTGCTCTGGTCCTGCCGCTGTTGTTGAGCTCGCTGCTGCTGTTGTTGCTGGCCCTTGGCTCGCTCCTGCTGCTGTGCCTTCTGTTGCTGCTTGTTCTGGTCCTGCCGCTGTTGTTGTTGAGCTCGCTGCTGCTGTTGTTGCTGGCCCTTGGCTCGCTCCTGCTGCTGTGCCTTCTGTTGCTGCTGCTGTTCTGGTCCTGCCGCTGTTGTTGAGCTCGCTGCTGCTGTTGTTGCTGGCCCTTGGCTCGCTCCTGCTGCTGTGCCTTCTGTTGCTGCTGCTTGTTCTGGTCCTGCCCCTTCTTGTCTTGCTGCTGTTTCTTTTTCTCTTGCTGTTTCTTATTTTTATCTTCCTGCTGCTTTTCAGGCTTAGCCTGCTGATCCTGCGCGGAAACCTTTGCATCTTGCTTGTGTTGCTCCTGCTGTGCGTACGTGGGAACAAAGGTTCCGAGAACCAGCAAAACTCCCATGCTAATAAGTCGAATCGGTTTCATGAGCCTTACCTCCTTTACGACCCTGTCCTGCATTCCTCTCTCGGTGAGGCGCGATGATTCACGTTTTCCTATGTCCCCATGTGCATGTGGGAGAATGAATGGAAAACTCCAAAAATGTTCAGAAGCCACAACACCACACAAATGATCACCACGGCATTCAAGATGGATTTAATCGTTCCTTGCATTGGTATGAAGCTGTTGACCAACCAGAGCAGAACACCCACTACGATCAGAACGATCACTATTTGAAGTAACGGCATGACCTAATTACCTCTTTTCTAGCAGACACACTTGTCCGCCCTCCACCATGCTCTGTTGCGCCTCGCCGAGCCCTATCTCTCGGACCTGTTCCTGGGAGACTGCCTGTTCAGCTTAGCGAGGAGCAATCTCGCTGAGGCTGGCGCATGAATCTTGCTATCGATCACGATCTGCTTTGCGGATATGCCTTCTCCGTATATCCGCCCATTCGCGTCGCCATCCGGCCTTAGGGTCGAGCCGGCTAGTGAGACGCCAGCGAACAATCCTCGTGACCGCGAATACGACAGAATTTCCGCGCGCATCGTGACGTCGGTCGAGGCTGAAGCGCTGCGGCCTTTAGGTCCGGCGGCAGCGGATACATCCCCGCCAAGCTTGACCTGGCTAGTGAGAATGGCTTCCGCCCCGCGCTTGTTCATTACCAGCAGGACGAAGTCGGTGGCCTGCCCGCCAATCTGAAAACCAACACTGGCGCCCTCAAGAGCCATCATCGCTGGCGCACTCCAACGTCCGTTGAAATTCGGCCCGCTCCGGCACGTCATCACACCTCGACCGTAGCTGCCCCCGACGATGAACGCTGCTTTCATGACCGAAGGCAGAACAATGACACATTCGGCCTTGTCGAGCAGATCCTGAGGAATATCATCGGGAATATTCAGAATCTCAGACATCACTTTGCCTGCATTCCGAATGCGGTTGGTTTCGTCCTTTTGGGCATACGCTGGCAGGGAAACCAGGGCACCCAAAGCGATCACTGTGAAAAACCTTTTCATCGGCATTCTCCTTTATCGCGCGACGCTCATTGAGCAATGACCTAGTATTTAGTACATACCGGGACGCTTCTCGGTGCCGTCGCTCACCTTTTGCGGTGATGCTGCTCACCCATTCAACTGTTCACTATCGAACAGTGTGTTACCTGGCACACTGTCTGCAGCTGCATTCCAACCAGTCTCCGAGGATCCAACATCGATCGCCGCTTCCTGGCACGCGTGTCGATATCTAGCTTACCGAGTTCACTTGGGGGCGGACTGTACAAAAACGGACACATGCCTGATGGTCGTGGTACGCATCCTTGCGCCCGACACGCAGACCGGGCCGCGCAGAAATTAGAAGGCGTCGATTCGTGACGGTCGGGATGCCAACGCCAAGTATGGGGACTGCCGGAGACCTTTCGGCCCAGGAAGAATTTCTTGATTCCCGGCAAACTGCCGATAACGTAATTTACCGTGCCCAAGCCAAGATAGGCGTCAGCCGCGTCCGGAGTAATCACCAACAGTTTCTTGGCGTACTCATCCGTTTCGCACATCTTTTTCAGACTGTCGAGCTGCTGCTAATCGATCAGATTGGTTTGGAGACTTCTAGTGGCGCCGCAGAGCTTTCCGCAACGACTGATGCACTTCTAGTCCTCCGTCGTAATTTATGAATCCCTTCTTTCTGAATCGATTCATAAACAAATTCACTCGTGGGCGCGTGGTTCCGACCATTTCCGCCAGAACTTGGTGACTTAGGTTGGGAATCTCAACAACCGGTGGACCTTTCTTATCCAAATGCGCCAGCTTCAGAAGTACTCGCGCCAGCCGTTGATCGGCCGAAGAAGTCAGTAGTTCTGCCACATGCTCCTTGTACTTCTGGACGCTGGAGAGCAGATACCTCACCAGGGCATTTGACGTCTTATTCTTTTTGCGAAGCAGTTGGAGCATCTTTGCTTTCTGGACGGAACGTATCGAGCTGGCGGTCAACGCGACAGCAGTGGACGTACGAAGGGGATAGCCAGCGAGGCAAAGATCGCCAAAGACATCTCCCACTCCCAAGATGGCGGTAACGGCTGACGGTCGGTGTTTCGATCGGGTGGTGAGCCGCACTCCCCCTTCTTGAATGTAGAAGAGCGTATACGCAGGCGTACCTTGCGTGTAGATGTTTTGCTTATTCCGATAGCGCGTAACTTTGCCGCCCAGACTGGCGCCTAAGGGGAGATTGCCGAAGATGGGAAGCCTTCTGTTTCTTGCGTTTCACGAGTTCGACTCACTCCTGACAAAGGCGTTCCGTGATGCGAGGGTTTACCAGCCATTGCATGTTAGCGCCCCGCCGAACTCTCCAGAGCAGTTCTATCCCTGAGAACTAAATTAGCAGCCCCGCCATTGAATCAGCCCCTTTCTTTTGAACCCTGAGAGAAGTCGTGTCACCGTCTCTCGCGAAATCCCAACAGCCTGAGCAATGTGCTCATGGGTCAAGGTGCATGTCGCGCCGGCCGCATCCTCTGGACGATTACTCTCGCACCAATCGAGAAGGAATGACGCTAGCTTTTGGTTGCGGACCGCGAAAATACCCAGAGAACGTACTCCGGCTATCGCGGAACAATAGGATTCGCCCAAATGCATTGCCACGTGTTCCGCAAATTCGACTGTTGTGCCGCATAATATCAACCAAATGCCGCGCCTGACCAAGCTTGTCTGTGTCGGCTGAGTCGCTTCCGCCGACGCTTCATAAGGCCGGCCTGAAACGTCCCAGCCAAGCCAAGTATTTCCCCTGGATCGGCGAATCTCAGAATGAGAGTTTTTCCATCCGCAGATGACGTGAAAAGCTTTACGCGGCCTGAGGAAAGAATAAATACCCCGCGGGAAGGTTGGCCTTCACAGGAATAAGGCTGTGCCTTTTGGGTGACAAGCGGGATCGCCAATGCTGCGAGCCTGCCAACGATCTCGGAGCGGATGCTTCCCTACTCTCCCTGAGTGATCGATGAGAGCGTTCGTGGCCAGTCTCGACAATCTTCAGTTGACAGGCTGCCAACATGGAAACACCTCTCGTGAACTTGCTGTCTGATTTTCAATGCCATGGCCCGCTCTGGCGACTGGAGTTTAGAATCATTCCATTTTCCATACTGTTCAATATTGAACAGTACAGCTCTGACCGGCACGGCGTAATATCATGCCCCTTTTTGAGTTCCAAAGCGGATTATAGTCGTTCAGTGCAGGGAGGCGAGAGAGATGGAAGTTCACCCGCAAACACTCGTGGCGTCGTCACACTTGGAAAGTCGGCTGGTACTGCTTCGCATACTCGAAGATTTGGGAGTTAACACCTTCACATCGGCTACTCTGGCAGAGGCCGAGGAAGTCCTTTCCCGACAACCGATCGCGTTAGTTTTCTGCGATGACCGGTTGACGGACGGATCCTATCGGGACTTGCTGCAGCGCCTGCGAACCTCGAAGCAATCGCCGCATACCGTTGTGACTACCCGGACCGGGGAATGGAATGAATACCTGGAAGCGTTAGGGCTGGGGGCATTCGACATGATTCAACGACCGTATCGATCGACTGATGTAGAACTGAACGTCATTCGCGCCATGCGTGGCGAGAATCAAAAGTTTGATCACGCGAATGCCTGATAGTCCCAGTCCGTCCTTCGCGGTTGGCTTACCTCTATCGACCAGATCGAGTTAACCAGTTCATCTGTCGTAGACTCCCATTTTTTCAGGGAATGCCCGGATATGGAGTGCAAATAACCGTAGTGGCCAGCGACGCGGATAAGATGCTACGTGCATCCCGCTGCGAAGCGCGCAGGCATCACCAAGGCTCCGAACGGTATCGCTGAAATTCCCCTGACGCCTCTGGCGATTGCAGACTTCCAGAGCCAGATGCTGATCTCGGGGATCGGGCCCTTCTTGTTCCCAAGTGACAAAAATCCGTCCGGTCACCACAAGAATTTCAAGACTGCATGGCGGAAGACACTGAAACGCGCAGGAGTTCCCTACTTCAGGATCTATGATCTGCGCTCCACCACCGCGACGAGGCCCAGTGCAGGCGGTGTCGCCGACGGGCGGGTTACACCACTCCTTCGACAGGGCGACGCCAAGGTCTTCAAGAAGTATTCGCAGATGAAATTGCAGACGAAGCGAGAGGCCTTGGAGAAAATGAATCGCCAAGCCAATGAGATGCCGCCGGATTCCGGCACAGCCACGATTCAGTAAAAGCATTTGGCACAGTTTTGGCACAGTGAGGTGGGGTGAACCCCTCTGTTGAGACAGTTTGGAATTGGCACACATGCAGTTCAATGATTTTTCCTTCTCAAACTTCCTCTTCTCCTTCAGGATGACGCTCGGCTGGTGAAGCGGAGGCGAGCTCTGCTGGAGAGCAACTCGCCGAGGAATAGCCAGCTGGAGACTCATCGGAACGATGAGCCGGGGGGCGATCCTTGGGTCGCTCCCCGCTATTGTTTTTTCCTGCATCGGACTGATAGATCTCCCCATGCCTGAAAAAACTCATGGTTGCTCCGGCAGAATTCACTGCTGTATTCGCCTCTCGCTCGAACTCTTCCGGCGGTCGATAGCCCAGCGCCGAATGTAAACGGCACCGATTGTAGTACTGTTCGATGAAGGCCTCGATGCTACCGAGCAAGTGTTCTAAGTCTCGGTAGTCGTTCGCATAAATCTCCTCCCGTTTGAGAGTCTTCATAAAACTTTCGCAACTGGCGTTGTCATAGGGGTTCGCCGGCCGACTCATGCTCGGGATCATCTGGTGCTTTCGCAAAACCCTCACGTAGTCTCCAGAAGCGTACTGCACACCACGGTCGGAATGATGCACCAAACCTGGCGGGGGCTGTCGCTGAGCAATGGCCTGTTCCAGCGCCGCGATCGGCAACCGGCTCGCCAGTGTCCGGTCCAAAGCCCAGCCCACCACTTTCCGCGAAAACGCGTCGAGAATTACGGCCAGGTAGACAAACTCCTTCTTCAAACGGATATAGGTGATGTCAGCTACCCACAGCTGATTCATTCCCGTCAGTTTCATGCGACTGGCGAGATTCAGATAGACCTCGAACTCGTGATCGGAATCCGTGGTCACCACGAACGCCCGCGGCTGCACGGCCAGCAGGTTATCTTCGCGTATGATCCGCAACACACGCTTGTGATTAACAAGCATCCCCCGCCGCCGTAACTCGGCGCTGATCCGTCGATACCCGTATCGGCGGCGATGCTCCACGGCAATCTGCTGAATCGTTGACCGCACTTCCAGGTCTTCTTCCGCCGGCATCTCCTCCTGCATTGACCGATAGAAGCCTGCCCGGCTAACCCCAGCTAGAGCAATTCCATAAATGACGTAGCGTACTTGGCGCTAAAAAAGAAGCCTCGGCAATCGGCGGACGAAATGGATTGAAAGGCAGCTTTGGCGGCCAGGAGCAGTTGCTCGTCACTGCGCGGGGCGTGGCTGCGAAGCGCCTGCTTGATCTTGCTCCACATCGGTTCGATGGGATTGAAATCCGGAGAGTAGGGCGGCAAGTACCGCAGCCCGGCACCCCGCGCTTCAATCGCTTCGCGCACGCCCCGGATTTTGTGGGTGGCGAGATTGTCGAGGATCACCAGCTCACCCGCCCGCAAAACGGGTGCCAGGCCTTGCTCCACCCAGGCCAAAAACATTTCGCCGTTCATAGGTCCCTCGAACAGCCAAGGAGCGCAAGGGCCGTCCCAGCGGATGCCGGAGATCAACGTGCTGGTCTGATAGTTCCCGCAGGGAATGCGGCCCACCAATCTTCGTCCTCCCAGGGCCCGGCCGCGCAACCGCGTCATCTTCGTGTTGGCCCCGCTTTCATCGACAAAAACCAAGCGCTGCACGGGGTGTGCGACCAACTGTTCATGCCACTGCGCTCTTTTTTCGGCCACGTCGGGCCGTTCTTGTTCGGAGGCGGCTAGAGTTTTTTTTATACCTCCAGCCCAGTTTCCGCAGCCACAGATCGATCGTGGAAGTCCGGAACCGCCGGTCCAGACCCGCCCCCAACTCGGCCAGCGTGGCGTCGGGCTGCTCCGACAGCAACTCTTCGAGCCGCTGCCGGCGGTCGGCGGTGAGTAATGTACGGCGTCCGCTGCGGCGGGTTCGCGGCTGCAGCGTGCCGCGCTGGCGAAACTGCTGGCGCACGCGGCGCACCGCCGCCACGCAAAAACCGCAAAATTGCGCGATCTCGCGAGTGCTCTTGCCTCGATCGTACAGCTGCAGAATGCGTTGCCGGACCGGCACAGGAATGGGTGTCATAGCCCCTACTGTGCCACAGGAATGGTCCGTTGTTAAGCTACATCATTTATGGAAGTGCTCTAGCTGACACATTCGCTCGATACTTAAGCTGCCTTGCATCGACATCACTCCCCGGATTTGGTCGTAGATGCCTTCTCGCCAGTGATACCGTGCTTCTGGCGTCGAGCCTCGACTTTTTGCAAGGCACCTTTGAAAAAATCCACCTCCAAGGTCTTCTCGGCCAGCAGTCGCTTTAGCTGTCTGACCTCTTTGCGGAGCGTGGATTCGCGCGGATTCTCTGGCGGCGGTTCGTCGCCGATGTCAACAGGCTCCAGTTGATCGCGCCATTTGTACAACAGCCGCCGATGAACGCCAAGCTCCTCCGACAGCGCTACGATGTTCTCGCAACGCTTCAGTCGCTCTACCGCCATTCGACGAAACTCGTTCGGATACCGTCCCTTTCGTTTCCTCGCCACTTCGCAGTTCCTTTCCCTGCAAAGTGTGCCATTTCCGTCTGTCTCAAAATAGGGGTTCAGTCCAGAGGCAAAAAATGACGACTCGGATTAGGAGTAAAGTTGGGAAGTGCTTTAGAATAAATGAAGCAGTCACTGTCGGGGCGTAGCGCAGCCTGGTAGCGCGCCTGCCTTGGGCGCAGGAGGTCTCCGGTTCAAATCCGGACGCCCCGACCACTAACTCCTGATTTTTCAATTCACTCTTGCTGATGCCGGTTGCGCCGGAGCCTGAACTTGGGTCCATTTGGGTCCAAATACAAGCCTCTCGACGCTCTCTACCGCGCGACGCTGCTCTTCCGGGATCGCGTGCAAATAAATCTCGCGCGTGATATCCGGCGTGGAATGGCCCAGGAGCGATTGCATCGTCCCTATTGGCGTACCCACGGAATCGAGCATCGTCGCGTGGCTATGTCTCAGAAGATGCCACGTGACACCAGGAAGCCCTAGTTTCTTCGCTGCGGGTTTCAGGTGCTTGCGCAAGAGATTCCATCGTTCCAGCGGCAATCCCTCGCGCGTGGCAAATACTAAGGCTCTTGCATCAACAACGGCGGGACGGATGGCAGCAAAGATTTCTGCCGTCTCCGTTCCAATCGGAATGGTTCGCGCACTGCGTTTCGTCTTGGGCTGATCGAAATGCCCGTCATACACCGTTTCGCAAACACGGAGCATGCGAGCATTCAAATCGAGACTTCCCCAGCGAAGCGCAAGCAACTCTCCAACGCGTAATCCAGTCAGCACCAATAGCAACGTGACGGAGCGTGCCGGGTGCATTCAAGGCGGTAACAAGGTTCCTTACCTGGACCGGAGTGAGGACAGTTCTCTCCGTTCCATGCTGCCGTCGTGGGAGTTTCGTTTTCTGAGCTGCGTTCTCGGCGATATAACCCCATTCCTCGGCTGCACCGAGAATCTTGCTCAGACCGCACTTGAAGTGATGAACGGTTTCCCACGCCAAACCACCCTTGAGCTTTCGGCTGAGAAAGCTTTGCAACTCTTCCCGCGTGAGTTCGCGAAGCTGCCTCTGACCGAAAGCCGGAATGAGATGCACGTCGAGCATGTACCGATAGTGCTTCTGGGTTGCGTACTTGAGTGTTGGCAAAACCACAGGCATCCAATCATCTTTGACAAAACTGCCAAATGTGCGGACGGACTGCGGTCGTGCCTTGCCGGTGTTGATTGTCCCTAGCCTCTGAGACAACACTTGCATCGCAAGGCGGCGCGTCGGAAATTCGGCGACGGTCCCGATCACTTCCGACCGTCTCAGTCTGCCGAGCGTGCCGTCTGCTTGAATTACGTCCTCCCACCAACGCGCCACCCAAACTTTCCTCCGAGTGCCGCGCCGGAAAAGCGATCCTTGCTGGAAACCTCTTCGAGCCATCGTTCCTCCATGGATGGCCCGTCCAGCTTGTTCTGTGTCGTCTTTGAGTGTAGTCCGCATGTCAAGCAGCATGCGAGCCTCGCCGTTGGGATTCGACCCAAGCCAACACTTCGTCCTGACGGAAGCGCCAGTACTTTCCAAGCCGGTAACTCGGTATCCGCTCCAAGGATCGTTTGCGTGTCCGTCCGTAGACCCAAGACACAGGGACTTGCAATAAGTCAGCTACTTCGTGAACCGTCAGAAGGTGCTTTCCGTGGCTTTCCTCTCCCTCTGTGGCCGCGATGTGCGCGGCATTGTTCGGAGAGCTAAGGGAGGATATTTGAGAGAATGATGCCGATATGGGCCGTGCCTCCTCCCGCGAGATGTCTGACGGCTTCGCGGATTGATTCGGGGTCGAGCGCATTGCAGAGCGCGGGGCATGCTGTCTTGAGGACGCTGTATTCTCGCGCACACCGAATTGGGTTGAACGGGGCTTCATGTTTGTTACGCGGTCTTTGTAAGAACGTCTCCTCTGAGTTTGTTTTTGGTTGATGTTGGTCGGATGTTCGCCCAGCCAGCGTTTGAACTCGTCGTCCCGCTTGAAAAGCAGCTTGAGTGCTTCGCTGACGACGTAGGACGCATTTGCGCCGATGAACTCAGCGTATCGGTCCAGGTTGTGTCTGACTTCTTCCTCCAAGCGAACCTGAAGGGTTGTAGTCTTTGGTTGTTTGGATGGTGCTTTCAGTAGTGGCAACTGTTTTCCTCCTTTTCTCTTTCGCGATGTAGTGCGACTTGCATTACAAGCTGTTTGCTCCGATCTCTGCACGCGGACAAAACACGGCCCCGAGCGGCTCGGGGCGGGCGGGAGCGACCCCACGACGTTTTGGGCGGCTGAAAGCCGCACAAAGTGGGGTCGCTCCCGCCCTTCCTAGTGTTTTGTCCGCGTGCAGATGTCACCTGTTTCATTTATGCATCCGCCGTTCTTTCAAGAATCTGTGGTTGGGCTTGTGGGTGACTTTGGAACTCGAAGCCGCACCTGAAGTACCGCGCATTTGCCAGCCGTCACCCCATCTTTTCCTGCTGTCGCCGAATACCGCTTCTTGGCCCGGCACGGTGACAGCTCGGAACAAGACTTTTTGTGCGGGCGTTCTAGTTGTTTCTGATTCCGCCCGCAAGTCCTTCGGCAACTGGTTTCGCCTCCACAGACGGAAGAGGGTGTCGAATATCTCGCCGTTGAAACGCTTCGCGGCTTCGTGTCGGAAGATCAGGTCGTCCTCCGTAACGAGGCCGTATTTCCTGTTGTCCCATTTCGTCTGGATATCGAAGTAGCGAGCCAAATCCGAGAGGCCCTTGCCTTCCACAAGGAACGAAAAAAGCTCTCCCGCTTCCTTCTGGAGGCCCGCTGCCGTGGAAATGTAGATGAATTGGAAGCCCGGAAGCTGCCGGAACAGAGGCCGGTAGGTACGCAAGTGCGGATGTATCGGTCGAGGTTTCGATGCTCGGGATCAACGTAGGTAAACGTCACCACAGGCATGTAATCGGGGGCGGGATAGGCAACGCAGAGAGGAAATCCCTCGGAGAACGTGATGCCCTTGCCATGCTCGTTGGACGGAGAGAACAAACTCTCGCTGAGTTTGAACCGTTCGATCAGATAGCGCCGCTTCTCTTCCGCCGTCTCGAAATAGCGGTCTTCCGGGTTGGCAAGGATGAAATCGAGGGCCAGGAGCCGCGTCTTGATGTAATCGAGTTCGTGCTCCCTGCGATTGCGGAGATGGGCCTTGCCGATCGCTTCGTAAATCCGGCGAGAACACAGGTGATAAACGAGGCTTCTCCGCGTATATCTCTGGGCCGTGGCATGGCCCAAGACGAAACAGTTTTTCGACGAAAGCGGGCGTTTCGTTTGCCGCTCTTGGCATGTGCAAAAGTCGAGGAACTGCCGCACCGTGAAATAGCCGGAATGCGCTGCCACAAGGTAGAGAAAACGAGCTTCGACTTCGCGTATAGCCGAAAGCGCGGAGGTTGGCGAGTTGGGATTCGTGGATGCTCATGGGTTATAGACTGAAGATCGCCGCACTCAGCTCCCGGTCGTCTCGAATACGGCGCAACCGGTCCGTGTCACCGCGCCGGGCGTAGATTTGGAAGCCGGCGCGAGCCTTCTGCGCTAGCCCGCGCGGACGGTAATGGTCCGTGGCGAGTTCCAGGTCGCGCCGCTGGATTTCGCTGCTCGTTCTCGCGCAGATATTCAATCCGCAAATCGGGAATCGGAATCTCACCGGACACAACCTTGAGGTGATACTGCTTGGCGATTTTCTCCTTCAGGTCTTCCTCTAGCGTGTCCCTTCTCGTCTGAAAAGCGGGCGAGGCGGGCGTAGAGTTCCCGCTTGATTTCGTAGTCGAGCTTGACGCGAAGCACCCTGCCGCCGCGTCCTTCGATCTCATCGGCAACCTTGTGATAGAGCCGATAGAGTTCCGCATCGTGGATGGCTTCTTTGGGCTTTTTGAGTCCGTGGTAGGTGACCTGGTCCGGGCGAACAATCTTCCCGCGAGACAAAAACTTGTGGCCTTCCTTCGTCAGCGTCACTACCTGCATGGGGTTGTGCTCGGTATCGGCAATGCTCGTGACTCTGACGAGGCCCTGACGAGCCAAGCTTTCGACATCGTTCTCCATCCGGGCGCGGTCGCCGTTGTAAGCCAATTCGGCCAGGTCCTTTGCGGCTGCGACGCGGAACTTGCCAACTTCCGAGAGCGTATGAATCTCTGAATCCCGCAGGGAATAATCTTTGTCCCGGTCCGTGTACTTGGTTCGTGTGCGTTGAGAGAGGATCGCTTGGACGCGTTCCTCGCGGGCCAGCGGCGGGCGTTCTTCGCGTGAACGCTCCCGCCCTTCGCGGTCGAGTCGGTCGGCCCTGTCTTCCTCTCGGTGGATGTTGTAAAGACTGCGTTTGAGCATTCCAGTCGGAAGATGAACCTCGGCCTACATCCCGCCCAGAGTCGAAGCCAGAATCGCGAAAGTCGTCGATTTCGAATCCGTCAAAGCCTCGGGACATGGCAATGCTCCGTTGCGCTCAATGCGGAGAGGAACAAAATTCGACCTGCGGAGAAAAATGGGGAAGTCGAAAATGCGAACTGCTGGACATCGGTGCTTCTTACCTCAAAGAGACCTCAAGAAGAGGGCGAGCCTTGCTCTCCTGGATAGATGAAAACTTCCTCGATGTTCTTGCCGAATACGCGCGCAATCTTGAACGCCAAGTCGAGGCCAGGTTCGTACTTGCCCGTTTCAATCGCGTTGATGCACTGGCGGGTCACGCCGACCGACTCGGCGAGTTCGGCCTGCGACCATTCCTTCTCCGCTCTCAACACACGTAGCCGGGTCTTCATTGGTACCGCCAAGAAGCGAGAATGAGGCCGATGCTCCAAAATGCGATCATCAATGCCGGAACCAGGAGAGAGGCACCGGACAGGAATCCGAATCGCTGGAGAAGACCGACAACCAGCGTGAGAAGCAGAGAGGCAACAAAGGCAAAACTCGTCGCTTCGTGGTTGATGAGTTTCTGATGTGCGTCTGCGGCTCGGAGGAAGCGAAAAAAGCTCCAGAGTGCGCCGCCCGCGAGGAGAATCCCGATTGCCGTCATTGCGCCTCGCGAATCGCTTGCACGGGCTCCCAAGGTGAATGCGGCAATTGCAGCGACCACAAAGCCGTAAAACACGCGCAGTGCGCTTCTGCGTCGTTTGCCAGGGACCGAACGTCCGATTGGTCTGCATGGCATGACTCCTCCTATGCTAATCATAGTATTCTATTACGGTCTATATGTCAACTATAGATTACCTATAGACCGCTTAAGAGGTCCATGCTAAGCTGTCGAGTTCGTCTGCCCGCGCAGTCGGTTCTCTTGACAAGTATCCAATTACGGTCTAATATTTAGATGCTAATTGGAGGAGACATGCCAAGGCAGGGACTAAAGTTAAAGCAGGCCAGCGCGGTCCTACAGATAGAGCCGAAGGAATTGCAGAACCTTGTCCAATTCGGCGTCGTAAAGCCTCGACGATTAGAGGGAACGTATTTCTTCGACGCGAACGCCCTCATGGTGGCCAAAGTCGCCTCTTATCTAAAAGAGTCCTTAGGCACGCGGACGAGTGTGCTCTCCAAACTCATGGAAGCATTTTCGGCGTCTGAGGAAGAATTCAAATCAGAGAATCCTAAGTACATCATCTTCAACTGCCGACTCGCAGCGGAAGAGGAACCAATCAAACTAGGAGTGCCGTTTCGAGCCTTGGGGGAACAGATTGAGGAAGCGAATGAGCCGAGCTGATCTCTATAGGGACCTACCGCGTGGGAAAAAGCGGCGGGGCTGGAAAAAGGAATTTCTGGAATCGCTAACCGAGGCGGCAAAAGACATCGGAGATGTCTCCGAAGAAGAAATCTTGCGCACGGTTCGCAGCTATCGTAAAGAGAGACGTGCGCCAGAGATCACCGTTGCCGCAGAAAGCTAGGAAACGCAAGCCACGGGCCGTTGTTGACACGAGCGTGCTTGTGGCTGGCATATCGGGCTTCAGAGAGCCGTTTGTTTCCGGCACGGAATCCGAGTGCTGATGTACTCCACCGGTGGGGCGAACGAGAACAATTTCGTCTGGCTCGTAACGGAAGATATTTTGGAAGAATACAAGGAAGTTCTAAAGCGCCTCCGCGTTCGTCCGAATCTCATCGGGAAAGTCATCAACCTGATCCGCGAGCGAGCCGAAGAGGTGAAGGTGCATGCCTCGGCTCAAATTTCTCCCGATCCCAAGGACGACGCGTTTTGCCTTTGCGCCGAATCCGGCAAGGCAGATTTTGTGATTACTCTCAATCCCAAGGATTTTCCGCAGGCAGCGTCTGAAAACCAAGAGTCGTTCTTCCCAGTGAATTCAAAAGGTGAATGAGCCGAGCTTCCCACTTCCACCACTTTCGGTGGATTCCCGGTCTTTCCGTGATCAAAATCTGAACGATTGACAGCTATACGGCTTTCCCGTCAAGCTCCCAGCCCGAAGATCATTGCTCTCGGCAATCCGTGTGCGAATTCAGGTTTCCGTTCATATAGATATAGCCCGGCTGGGTCGCGTCGCCGAACAGCGATATGTCCCCGTTCGTGTCGCACACGATGTGCTTTGGTGGCGTGTAGCTTGCAATGCCCTGCAAGGTCCCGGCTAGTATTCGTCGCCAGGTCGAGGTTTGCGGCTGCGCTGCGGGGGACGAAACGCTGTTAAGGTCGCGCATCTTTTGGTCCACAAACGCTATGAGATCGTTGTTTTTGTTAACCAAGATATTATACTGGTCAACCAGTTGGTCGTATCTTCGGTCGTCGTCCGCAAAGTGAGCCTCTGTTATGTCCTGTATAAAATTCAAGGCTGCAACTTGGTTATAGAGTGCCTCAGTAAAATCCATCATCCTATTTTTCTGGTCGGAGCTGTAAGTTTGAGGTTGTTGGCTCAAGTCAAAATTACTTAAATATCCGTTATAGCCTCCGAGGTCATCTTGTTGGCTCATCGCTTGGCTCGCGCAACCATACGCGACGGAAATATCCTCCGAAGTCGCTTTCAGATAAAGCTCTCTGATGAATTTGTTGGCCTCCTCATTGCTCATTGACTTGAATTTGGGCATCCATTGCCTATTAAACCAAGCGATCCGGAAATTGGTCTGCGCGCATGGGGCGGTTGGAAGGATGGTCGCCGGTAAGTAACCTGTGGAACCGTTCTCTGCACGAACGGCGTATGAGCTCCCATGCGCCCCAATAATTGTGACCCAATCTCCGCACTTGAGCTGTGTAGTTGACCCCGAAACCGGCGTGAACGGAATGGACTGGGCTTCTTGGCACTTTATCTCGGTAGTGGTTCCAATTCGTGCCCGCATCGAGACCGGAAGTGTGTCTACTTGGTCTAAGATTTGAGCGCGCGCCGAGCCTCCGGCAAGAATCAGCAAAGAACCCAAGACAACCGCGTGCATGGTTTTCATCATTTTCACCCTTGAAGCAAAGTTAATTTGAACAGCAGGTGACCGAGCGACCTCGCCGACAATCGATGCAATCGTCCTTGGCACTCGTACCGGCTTAGCGCATTTTGTCGTGGATGTATGAGTCGTTCTCGTGCTTTTGGTCTGCGCTCACGTGAGTGCAGGCCCAAACTCCGAAGCCTATAAACGCCGATAGTTCTGCCACAAAAACAAAACTGAGGTTAGCCTTGAAAATGATACAGAAGAAAAACAAACCGATGAATGCGCCTATGGCACTCAGAATGCCCATCGATCTGCCTTTATCATTTTGTGCCGTTCTAGCCTTCTCGTTTATTACTGTATGTGTATAGTATGACATGGGGCTATCGTGACTAGGGTCTATAAGTCTGCCAACTTCTGCCGTGTGCTGTTCCGCTTCCTTGTCTTTGCGCTCAAACTCTCTATTCTTGTCTGGCGCGATGCCGTGCGCTTTGGAAATCTCCCGTACAGCTGCACCGATCGGCATGAACAAAGGATCAGGTTTTGGTAGCGGTATGCCCTTCCGTTTTGCGTCAGCTTCAACTTCCGCTTTTATCGCCGCCTTCTCTTCTTCTGTGAACGGCGGCTCTGGCGGCGGTGGCGGAACTGGCTTGTTGTCAGACAGCCCCAGCGCTCTCCTCGTCTCCAGTTGATACTCTCTTAGCGGGTCGCCTGGCGGCAGGTCTTCTTGCTCGCGCACCAGTTGGGTAATTTTTTCTACCCAGTCTTGTTTTTTGTCGAGCTTTGTCCTGACGTAATTTTCCGCAACCCAGAAAGGATTCGGCTCTGGCGGGTCTTCTGCTGGCAGCCCCAACACCTTCCGCACTTCTGCTTTATACTCCGGCGTCAGGCCGCTGTCGTCTGGCGGCAGCCCTTTTTGTTCGCGCTCTAGTTGGGTAATCTTGTTTAGCAGTTCTTGTTTGGTACGTTTGAATTTGAATTCTTCGAGGTCTTGGAGAGTTGGCGGTTCGTCTTTTAACTCGAACTGTTCGAAGAGCCAGGCGCGATTTTCGGAAACCCAAACGCGATGGTCCTCGTCATCGATGTCTTCGACATTCGCCTCCTCGTCGATTGCTCGGCGAATGGACAGACTGCACAACTCTAGCGGTTTCCAATCAATCGGTTCAGACACAACTGGCCATCCGCCATGCATTGTTCTTCGGGCAGGTGGTGGCGTTTTCGCTTCGAACTCGGCGGCCCTTTCTGCCACCTGATACTTTTGGAGTATTCTGGTTCCCTCGCGTGTCAACCTCATAAAAGCCTCCCATACTCGCCTCGCATATCTATCACGGTGTCCAGGCGGGAGACGACCACAAACCAAGAGCCGTTAGGCGTCCGTCCTTCATACGAATGTAAACAGGGGCGTCAATGTCCTTCACCGGTTGTTCTTGCTTGCGCGCAAGCTCCGCAATACGCTCCGTTAGTTCTCCCTTCGTTGGCTCTTTCAGTGTGTTGCTTCCCGTTTGACGCGGGAGACAAGGCGGATTTTCCTCATTTCTTCCCCCCTATCTTCTCGAACAATTCAAAGGCGTTCTTTTTATAGTTACCTTGTGCGTCATACAAAATGTCCCATTTTTTGTTGTCATCCGTGCCCAGCATCATAATGTGGTTGCAGGCATCGCGCTGGCCGCGTTTGCACGACGGGTATTCGTGCACGGCATCGTTGAAACCTTTCGCGTAACTGAACGGTTCCTCGCCGCGGTCATCGCTTGCGTTTCGATCGACGTCGTGCTTTAGCATTTTGAGGTAGTCTTGATTCAATGAAGTGAGGCTTTCCTGCAACTTCGTGGCTCGTTCCTGCAACACGGCGATTTGCTTTTCGGCTTGGTCCTTCATCTCAAACTGACCGACGCGACGCGCGACCGTTGCCGTGACAACGAACGCGACCACAGCCAGTGCCCACTTTGTTTGCTTTGTCATTGTGGCCTCGGGTCTGCCGGAGGGAACTGGCTCCAAAAAGGATCAGGAGCGGCATCTGACTCTGTAGGCTGCACAAATTGCGGCCTCGCTAACCTTTCGGCCACTACGTGACAAGCGGAGCGGTAACCATCTAAAATGCATTCTCGCAAAGTCTGGTCTTCTACTAGTGAGCTGAACGTGCCGTGCCCTACTGGTGGCTCAACCAAACGAATTCGCTTTTCGACTTGGTCCATCACCTCGTATTGGCCAACCCTACGTGCAACGGTCGCCGTGACAACGAACGCGACCACGGCCAGTGCCCACTTTGTTTGCTTTGTCATAGTGCTCCTGCCTTCTTGTCAGCGCCTCAGATTTCGGCGCGATCGACGGGACTGCTAATTTTGAGGAAGGGCCCAAAACACATCTCGAGATACTTCAATGTTGTAGCGTTCTCTCCGAAAACGGCATTAAATCCCGCCCAGGAGGTCGCTAAAAAGTTACGTGACCGAACGAGAACAAACGGGGAGAAGTTTGCCACAGCTACGGGCTTAAATCGTTAAGCTGGAAGTAGGTGGAACCAAAGCTGAGGGCTCCTGAGTTTTCGACCGTAACGGCTTTGGTTCGCTACGCTGTCTCGTAAACGGTTAACGCCTCAATCATCAAATAAACAAGACGGTACGCTCGTACCATTGTTGGTGGTTCCTGCACGATTGATGATGACGCGAGGTAAAAACATGAGAGCGGCAATCGTCCTCTTAGGTCTGAGTGCGGTAGCGTCGGCACATGCCCAAGGACCGGCAGGAGTTGGCGCAGGAGCGGGGGCCCTCCAGTCGAGAGACACTGAGGGCAAGAAGACTCGCCAACAGAAGGCAGCTGCAGACTATTGCCTCGCGCACCCCATGGACACCGACAAGTGTATTTTCCTTCCGCCAGGCGTTTCGTCAGGGTTTCCAGCGGGTGTGCCTCCGATGCCAAAACCAACAGCCCCCATTAGCCCATCTGCGACAGTGACCGAAAATCAAAAGCAAAGATTCGATGGCACTAATCGACCATCAGAGATCATCATTCCAACAGCGGATCCAGCTGCAACTCCTTCCTCGATCACGTCGACTTCAGAAGTCTCCCCGGTCGCAACTCCCGGCTCACGAAAACCTGTGGATGTTTCGCCTGCGCCACAACCAACTTATCAGCCGAGCTGCGATGCGGCATGTTTACAGGCTGCAAGACAAGAGAATTACCAAGCTGGATACGCGGTGGGACATGCCGTTGGCACGGTCGTAGTCAGCTCAATCGTTGGCGCAGTTAGCGTCCACAAGAAGCACAAATTTTGCAAAATGAATCCAAACGCGAACTGGAATTATGAAGATGGTACGTCGGCAACATGCGAGTCTATCAACGCTAAGCACGAGGATAGGCAATATTTGGCATCTCCCGAAGTTGAGTCACAGTTACGGTCAAATGCGGACCAGGCTCAGGGTTTGATGGAAGTTGGCCGACGCAATATCGTGGACATCCACGGTCGATACTCAGACATGCCAGAATTGCAAGCGATGCTCCCAAAAATGCAAGCTGGCTGGCTCGAAATGAGAAACATCTTCTGCGGTTACTATCGAACTGGGGCATACACCGACTTGGATGGAAAGCTGCAGACTTGTGATGGGCGAAAGTGAGGAGGGCTCCAGCGCAGTTCTTGGATCTCGAATCAGATCTGCGGTCACATCCTATCAATCTTCTCCGTCGCAAACGCTTCCTCGTTGACCGCCTTTTCCGCCCAAAAATCCTTTGCAAAATTCAGCTTATCGGACTCGGTCCAGTTGATCAGTTTCCGTGCGGATAGAATCGTAGCTGCAACTAAGATGGCGCACTCGCGTTCTTCGGTCATGGGAACCCCGCAGTCGTTCTTTGGGTGTGAAGTATTTTGATTTGTCCAACGAGGAGCGGATTTGCGAGTGGCATCCGAGCTGCATTCACGTTCATACGAGTACAAGGGCAATTATGCTATTCCCTATCAAGCATGAAAACATGAAGGCGCGACGCTGGCCGCTGGTCACGATTGGGTTGATCCTAATCAACACTCTGGTCTTTCTTTGTACTCACCAGGCCATGGAGGAACAGGAGGATCCTCTTGTGTCCGCTAAGGTGCAGGTTCTGGCGTTCGCAGCGCGGCATCCAGAATTGACGGTCCCGCCTAAGGCCCAACAGTTGGTCACTGATTTTCAAGCGTTATTACCCAGCTAATTGGGCGGAGCTACAGACTCCAGACGATAAGGCAAACGAGAGTGAAGACTCCCGGATAGAATCGCCGGATGACCGTCAGCAATTGCAGGCGGAAATGGACTCTCTCGGGGCCGAGTATTCCAAGCTTGCGGCCGCATCCATTACAGAGCGGTTCGCTTTCACTCCAGCTCACCCGAAACTTGTTGCATATTTTAGCGCCATGTTTCTGCACGAAGGATGGTTGCACTTAATTGGCAACATGTGGTTTTTGTGGCTGGCCGGCTTCGTTTTGGAAGATGTTTGGGGCCGCCCGTTGTACTTGGTCTTCTATCTTGTGGCAGGCATTGCGGCAACACAGCTCGACGCATGGGCCAGTCCGATGAGCATGGGATACTCGCTCGGGGCCTCCGGGGCTATCGCGGGTTTGATGGGAGCGTTTTTGATCCGCTTTCCTAAACTGAAGATCAGGCTCTTGTGGTTTTTTGACTTCGGGTTATTGGGTTTTTGGCCTTTGTGGGTGCGAGCTTACTGGCTATTGCCAGCGTGGGCCGGGATGGAGATTTATTACGAGAAGGCGTTCGGGCAGGGTGACGGTGTGGCGCATTGGGCGCACGTAGGAGGGTTCATGTTTGGCGCTCTTGCTGCCGTGGGTCTGCGCTACTCGGGTCTGGAACGACACGCGAATAAGATGATCGAGGCTAAAGTCTCTTGGACAACCGATCCCGAATTCCTTCAGGCCAACGATCTAATCGAAAATGGAAAGCTTGATGAAGCCGCCGTCATCCTCAATAAGTACCTGGCAGAAAGGCCTGACTCTATCGGTGCCTGGAACATGCTACGGGCAGTTCATTGGCAGAGAAACGAAATTCCCGCCTGTTGCGAAGTTGCTAGCAAACTCTGCTTACTGAACACTGAAGCCAGGATGTACGAAGCGGCTTGGTTGGATTATGAGGAGTTCCTCAATCTGGGCGGTGACAAGATGCCTCCCGCTATCTGGCTGGAGCTTTGCCGCGTGCCAGAAGAACGGGACGATTATAAACGCGCCCTGAACGAGTACGAAAGGCTTGCTGGCGCCCATCCTGCAGAGCGGGAGGGCCTCATTGCACAAGTCAGTGCCGCCCGAATCTTGCTCACGCGATTAGATCGTCCAGACGCTGCATTGCGATTGTACGAGGCAGCGTCATCCTCGGGAGTCCCGCATCTGGATTTAGAGCGAGACATCGAAGCAGGAATTCAGGAAGCCAAGGCCGCCCTCTCGCAGAGAGCATCAATGGCAACTTGAAATCCGAAACGACCCTGGCATCCGCGTTTGGATGCGCGATATGCAGCGATCTCACGCGCAAAGAAGAACTTGGAAATAAGGATTTTCTTAAGCAAGGAGGGAGGCTAAAGATGGCCGATTACATAAAAACAGAATTAGGTCAGAATGGCATAGCCGTTCGACGCGGTTCATCCGAGAAAGTGAACGACCGTGATGCTGCTTCCAGGTTCAGTTACAGCGATGCTCAGTTCTTTCAGCGGCAAGCTTTCGAACAATGGCCCGATTTGGGAGACTGAGGATGTTGGCGAACACAAGTATCTTGTCAAAGCTGACGCGATGAGTGCGAAAAGAAAACGCGACTTAAAGTGAGGCAGCGTGTAACAGTGTTGCCCGGCGTTCCACGCGGCGTGCGGTTTTTTTGTTTCTAACATATCCCACCAACTTAAGTCGTGTCAGGGACGTTGCCGAGTCAGTTGTACGAACCCCGAAAGCGCTTCAGTTACTCTCTCGGTAAATCTCGCTGCTGTTCAGCGGCGCTTCGCACAAATGGGAGCTATGCTTGGGTGGAGGGTACGAAACGAAAGGCCGCCCCGCGCAAGAACGCCGATGGCGATGCTGCCGCGAGGGTGTTCCGTGAAAGACGCCCGTGAAAGGTATGGGGGCCCCCACCGATGAAAGAAACAACAGTTGAAGCCATATCTGTGAACTACGGGACTTTTACGACGGTGAAGCGGCTCAGAGACGAGCTAAACCGCGTGCTGAGCGATAACCACGACAAAGACATCCCATTGGAACCACCGATCAATGCAACTGAAACCCAGCACGGTTCACGGTTTGTTTCCGTTACGTTGCAAGCTGGAATCGCAGAAAAGTAAAGCCGCAGCCAGAGGTGGAAGCGTTCAAATGTCAGACGCAAGGAAAAGAGCATTCATTGCACGGACGATATATCACCAAGTAATAAGAACCAACGAACACGCAACGCTCTTGGTCTACAAGGATTCAAACGGAGCATATGAGCTTATGGATGACAGGGAGGGAGCTCACGATTATCTGGCCGGGTCAGAGGATTACATTCTTAAGCAATGGGGAGAGAAAAACCGGCAGCTAATTGAAGATGGTTTTCAGCGTGACAATATTATGGGCGACAGTAAATGGCAACAATTCATAGGCTGAGCCCGCACCCTGCGGACGCGCGGCACAAAAAAACAAAGGCAAATTCGCGCGGGGCCAGCACGGACCGCTAACCTTTGGCGTGACCACTCGGAGCGATTTTGCTTGGAGACGAGACCATCGAAGCGGATAAAGCCAACCGAATCGATAAAACCCGTACAGGATCGCAAGTTTCTATTTATCCCAGCCAATAATAGGCCGCAACATTAACGCCTGTTGCTTGCAGCTTGATGCAAATAGAATGAAGATGGGCCAAGCCTACAACGAATAGGCCTATATGATGGGTTTTCATCTGATTGTGAACATTTTGAATCATTTGCAATTTCCGATTCTCTTGCTTGTTGAGTGCGCCATACTCGTAAAATTGCGGCGCTTCCTCGCACGGGCCCAATGTGCCGTCGTGGCCTGGATAATTGATTGGTGCGTTACAGAACGTCCTGAATTGCTCATGTGGAGGAGTCCCCACATTTTTGTAATCGAGGCCGCGATCACTTACGAGTACCGAGGTGAATGACGAAGGGCCTTCAGTGGCCCATTCTTCCAACACGATTGTGGCTGCAAACTTATCGAGTAGATATGACAATCGCACTGCCAGCTCAGAATTCAAGGAATGTCCTACTTTCTGCAGTTCATGGGTGGTTCCAAATACAACCACACGTTTCATCTCCAGTTCGCCCTCTAATTGCCCCTTCAGATCGTCTAGAACTTGATTCCTTTGGTCGTTGATAGCATCTGATCCTGGGCTGTGCTGAAATCGAACCAGAAGATGATTGTTGATCTCAGGCGGGGAAGAACCAACGAGGGGGCACCTCTCGTCCTGGGAGACGCTTCGTCCGGCTATAAACCTGTTGGTCTCAGAGAATTCAAACCAGTACTTCCGGAAGCTCTTGCAAGATTAAGGGCTGACGGTTCTTTGCGGCAGCATTTGTATAGAGGCACAATCTTCGAAGCTCAGTCAGGAGTCTACGTAGAACTCATCGAAGTATATGCCCATCCGGAGATCGCAGCGCACTTGAAGAAAACTATAGCGGATATTTGTTCCATAATTATGGCAGAGTGGAGGCGTGACACGAGGAAACCGACAGTTGTCCAAAGGGCGCTTAACTTCTTATCATCGAAGGGTAGAAGAGGAAAAGTATCAATGACCGTGTAATAGTTTAGTTTGGATTTCTCCCGGCCTCGCGCGCGACCCAACTCCGTTGCTGCAATATCTTTCTACCTTTTCGGAGGGGCATCGTCAGTTACGATTTTCCCGCCGCTGCACTTTCGACAGTCCACTTCCTTACCGGAAGCGTCCTTGACCTTTCCGGTGCCCTTGCAATGAGGACAATCTTGCGAAATCATCACGGGCGAATCTACCACATTTTAGGGTCATACTCGTGGCTTTAGTCCAGCATCGTTGAGGTATTGTTCCACGTCAGCTTTTTCGGATAATTCGAGCGGCCATTTGAACGATTTGTCCTGATGCCGACTCCGGCAGGCGCTGTGCAATTCTGTGAACGGCTGTTTCCACTGGGAGCTTTTTTCTGAAGCGCACTTCAACGCATCGAGAATCGAGTCCACAAGGGGATTGATCTGCTTGTTCCAGTCTGGGCGGATCGCGTTCGTATTCTTGCCCTTGGCATGTAACGTCCGGTAGTCCCAGTCTCTCCAAGCCGTGAGGTGAAGCAAATGAACCTCTATCGGCTTTCGATATCTTTCCAATGTCTCCTTGAGGCTCGGTTCGATTGCTAAGCCGCCGAAATCGCAGAGCAGTATGTCAGTATCCGACGCGTGGCATTTCGTATAGAAGTCGATCAGCGACCGCGCATGCAACAAGAGACAATCGCGCACTATCACGATGACATCGGGCAGCAGATCGTCAGCCGCAGCCCTCACTCCGTTGCCCGGATTTGCGGTGAGAAGATTCCACGTGCATCCGCTGGCCGCCAGCCAACGGTGATCGTCAATGACATGAAGGAACGCGGCGCTGGGCTCTAGTGTTGCCATAAGAGCCTGGATTCTATCACGCCTTTTTCTATGAGATTTTTGCGGCGCTTGTGTGACATCGGTATCGGTTCGTTGGCTCGGGTGATATCGCGTGCACGTTTCAAGCTTCTGCGTTCCGATGGAGGCCGAAGGCTCCCAGGGCTGGAATGAAGGAACACTAAATCAGGTCACAGCGGTCAGTGATCTACAGGCGCGCCGAATCTCAGGCTGCCCGTCGTCTCACCCATCTCAGCACCGGCTCAAGCAGCACAACCTGCGATGCGACAACATACGCGCCTGCCTACCGTCTGCCTAGTTGTGAAAAAAAAGTTGGGTCCAACTTGGGTCCAAATGCTGCCAAATTAGGTCCAAAACCGTGTACCATGACGCAGAACAAAGCCGGACGGACCAACAAGATAGATTTTTTGCAACTGCCTTGGGCGCAGGAGGCCCCCGGTTCAAATCCGGGCGCCCCGACCACTAACTCACCGAACTAGCCGAGCTTCCTCCTGCGCGGTATTCTCACGAATCTGCAACTTGGGAACATTTGGGAACAATTGACCTTCGAGCAGGGTCACAGCATCTCTCTGGGCGCTCGCACTCGCGTGCGTGTAGATGTCCAGAGTCGTCGCCATGTGCGAATGCCCGAGTTGAGCTTGTGCGACTTTCAATAGTGTCCCTTGCGCGTGCAGCAGCGTGCCGTGCGTATGCCGGAGCGTGTGCCTGTCAAAGCGTGGCAAACCAGCCCTCTTGCATGCGGGACGTAATGACTTCTTTCTGAGATTGTCCGCCGCTACTGGACCACCCTGGCGTGTGGCAAAAACCAGAGCGCCCGAAGAGCGAACTGTCAAACAGGAGTAATGCGCCTTCCGCTCACGCACAACCGCTGGGGCTAATGGAAGTGAAATCGAAACCGCCGCAAATCTTCGAACTATGATGGATGCTCCTAAACATTCAAGTGGAAAGTCAGAGACCGTGGCCGTCTCGACGGCGGAGTGTGTATGCCACCTCCTTCGAAATGAGCAATGCTCCGATTGTTATGGCCTTTGAATCATGGGAAAAGCTGGCGGAGGATTTGATTGGTCATGATCAGATCGAAGGCTGCTGGGTCAAATTTTCGACCGATCCACGCAGACATCTCTTCGTGCGCCGGGTGATTCAAGTCTCGGAGTGCTTCTAAGAATTCGCCGTAGCCGTGGATGCCGCCTACATCTTCGGGCGGGCAAGCACGGGCCCCGTCGAGGCAGCGGGGGTACTTCGCGCCGGCATCTGGCGCGAGAATTCTCTCAACCACAAGAGCGTGCTTCCAGTTGTCGCCGAAATCGTAGTCGTAGCGAAAGCGAAATCCATCGCCCGGGATGACCTGGCGCAGCTTCGTGGTTCTCTCGTTTTTGGAGGATTCGTCCATGCCGAAATCCGCGTATGGGTCACGGATCTTGTAGATGTCGTCGCCGATCACGAACTGGTGCAAGTGCGAATCCGTCCAGCCCATTGCTTCTTGGATGATCCTGTGAAGCTTGAACAGGGTAACATCTGCAGAGACCTGCATCTTCCGCCAGATGGCCGGGTTCAACCCATTCAGGGTGATCTTGATTTGGTAAATCGTCGTTGGTTGTTCTTTTTTGTTTGGCACCACCAACTCCCGAAGCGTCGAATTTACCACAAGCCGTTGGAGCAAACTCAGGCTTGCATCGGCTCGCACAAGTATCGTCAACGACTTGTTTTTGGTAATTCGGTACCGCGGTCTAGGATTTCCAGGTAGCAGTGATAGTGTCTGACTTCAGCGGAAATGGGAGTGGGAGCAGACGAGCGGTAAGCTACAGTTTCGAAGCTGAGTTCACCCCTAACTGGGATTAGACTGCCGGAGCCGCGGGGCTCTGGCCGGACGGGGTCCGGCGGAGGCAGTCGAATCCGGCGTCCCGTGCGGGGCTGGAAAGGGTGAACATGTTCGAAGAAGAGAACGAACCCATCAACGCAGTCTTCACAAAGACCGAGTCATCGAGCGCAGCAACGCGTTCGGGGGATACGGCACGCGCTTTGATCCGCCGCGCCAAACAGGCCAGCCGCAGAAGATTCCCGAGCGAAGAGAAGATCCGCATCTTGCTCGGAGGGGTACGCGCAGAAGTCTCGGTGGCGGAGCTGTGCCGTCGCCAGGGCATTCATTCTACCGTCTACTACAAATGGCTAAAGGATTTCATGGAGGCGGGCAAGAAGCGTTTGCGCGGGGACACCCAAAGGGAAGCGAACCGCGAGGAAGTCGAGCAGTTGCGTCAGGAGAATGAGCGGCTCAAGCAACTCGTCGCCGATCTGAGCCTGGCCAACATGACTCTGAAAAAAAGCCAGTATTATGGCTTCTGGCGCGGAGGCGGTACGAGCGCATGAAGCCGGAGCGGAAGCGGGAAGTGATGAACTGGTGCGGCGGTCGCCGGTCGAGAAGAAGCAGACGATGGGAGAGATGGGACTTGCGGCTTCGACCTACTATCGCTGGCAGCGGCGGTATCGGTACGAGGGCGAAGCAGGACTAGTGGACCGGCGGCCACAGCCGGGAACGGTGTGGAATCGGATCAAGCCGGGAGAAGAAAAGGCCATCTTGGGAGCGGCTTTGCGAGAGCCGGACCGCAGCCCGCGCGAGGTGGCGTGCTGGCGAAGCGATCACGCCGGCTTTGCCGTGTCGGAATCGAGTGTCTATCGAGTGCTGAAGTGCCACGGGCTGATTCGGGGAGTGAACGTAGTGGGTTTTCCCGCGGTGAAAGAATATCGGGTGAAGACTACGAGAGTGATGTGAGCTACTTTTTCGTGGTGGGTTGGTATTACCTGATTGCGGTGCTCGACGATTACTCGCGGATGATCCTGGCGGGGGGAGTTGAAGACGGACATGGCGGCGGAATCGATCTCGGACGTCGTGGAACAGGCGGTCGGGTGGACCGGGATGAAGAACGTGCCGGTAGAAGATCGTTCGCGGCTGGTCACCGACAACGGGCCCGGTTTTCTGGCGCACGCCTTCGAGGACTATCTGCGGATGCTGGCGCTGCGGCACATTCGTTGTTCGCCGCACCATCCACAGACGAATGGGAAACTGGAGCACTTCCACGAGACGCTGAAGTCACGCGTGAATCTGTTGGTGTACTCCAGTCCCGAGGAGTTGCGGCGGTCAATCGCGGAGTTCATCGAGTTCTACAATCACCGAAGGCATCACGAAGAGATCGGAAATGTTGCACCGGCCGATGTGTACTACGGACGGCGGGACGGAATCCTGAAACGGAGGGAAGAACAAAAACGGGTCACGCTCGAAAAGCGGTTTCGGTACAATCGCAGCCGCTCGAAGGAAACAACCACGGGTGCGCTAGCCCGAAATCGTAGCTACCAAATGCGCCTTCTTACTCTCATAGGTGCTGAAGAGGAACACCTGGCCACCCGCGGCAGCGGCGCCGTCAATGGTGTAAGCCGGCTTCATGGGCAGGTCAGTCGCCGAATTTTCAGTTGTTGTTCCCGTGATGGCTGGAGGTCGAGGTCCCGGTGACGCACGTTACAAATGGTGTGCACACGCCCGCGTGGGACTCCGTTGAGGCAGATCATCTCTGGGAGGTCTCTTGTGGGAAAGAACGCTGGCGCGGAACGATGTCAAGTCTCGAAAGGGATTTTCGCTGCGTCAGTGACTCCAGATTTTGGCAACTGCGCTCCGATGCCCGCAAGTCTCTCGTTGACTACGTTCGAAAGCAGCACGTCCGGCAGCTAGCAAGCCCGGGCGCTTTTCGCGAGGATCTTGCGCAAGCCGCGCAGGCACTCGATACCAATGCCCTGACTCTAGGCTTTGCGCGACGCTTTGCGTCATATAAGCGCCCGAACCTCCTTCTACATGATCCACAACGGTTTGCGCGAATATTGACGAATCGAGACCGCCCTGTCCAACTGGTTCTCGCTAGGAGAGCCCACCCCCAAGACGTGGAGGGGCAAAACATGATCCGTCAGTGGATCGACTTCGCCCACCGCCCAGAAGTACGTTCGCGAGTGGTCTTCTTGAGTGATTACGACGTGCTGATGGCGGAACATCTTGTTCAAGGTGTTGATGTCTGGGTGAACACACCTCGGCGCCCATGGAAAGCAAGCGGCACCAGCGGAATGAGAGTGCTCGTCAATGGAGGCCTGAACCTTTCGGAGCTCGATGGCTGGTGGGCGGAAGCATATTCTCCCGAAGTGGGTTGGGCCATCGGCGACGGACAGGAGCACAGTGACGATCCATCTTGGGATGCGGCCGGAACCGAAGCCCTCTATGGGCTACTGGAGCGGGAAGTCGTTCCCGAATTCTACACGCGCAACGAAATAGGGATTCCGGTCGGTTGGGTTGCGAGAATGCGGGAAAGCATGGCGCGGTTGACTCCCTCTTTCTCTACAAACCGCGTGGTCCGTCAGTACACAGAAGAGCATTACCTGTTGGCGGCAGCCAACTACTCCGCGCGCGCAGCAAGCCATGGTCGGCTCGGTCTCGATCTGCTCAACTGGCAGGAGGCGCTCTCGAAGCTCTGGTCAGCACTGCGATTCGGTTCTGCGGCACTGGACCAGGAAGGGGAGCAGTATTTCTTTCAGGTTCAAGTTAATCTTGATGAGTTCGATCCGGAAGCGGTGAAGGTCGAATTGTACGCCGAAGGACAGAATGGCGCCGCGCCAATTCGGGAGCCCACGAAGCGTGATGAGCGCCTCGTAGGTTCGGCGAACGGCTTCACGTATACTGTCCGAGTTTTCGCGACTAGCCTTGGAGCTGACTACACCCCGCGGCTGATTCCCCACCATAGGGGAGCATCCGTGCCACTGGAGGCCTCCTTCGTCCTCTGGCACGACTCAGCGGCTTGGAGAAGATCCTCTTGAAAGTTAATCGCTCGGGTCCAATTTTCGCCCATCTTTCGATCAATGGATCCCTCCCTGAAATCAAGGACAATTGGCTCGATGCTTGGAACTCGAAGGGGCAAGGGTAAGGTATGAAATCCTCAATCCCGGGTAAAATGCAATTCACGCTCGACCGGAAGCTACGCCAGACCGATTTCCACATCGATCGGGACAGAACCGGCGAAGAAAGGTACGGATGAGGAAAGACCCTACTGATCCACTCGTGGAATTCTCCACGCTCGTCGAAATCCTTCGCTGGCGAGCGCTTCAGCAGCCTGAACAGCGGACCTATACCTATCTGGTCGATGGAGAAGCAGAAGGGGATCATCTGACCTATGCGGCGTTGGACTGCCAAGCCCGGAGTATCGGGGCGCTGCTCCAAAGCTACCGAGCAAGTGGGGAGCGTGCGCTGTTGCTTTATCCAGCAGGTCTCGAGTTCATCGCCGCGTTTTTTGGTTGTTTATATGCCGGGGTGATTGCCGTCCCTCTGCCTCCGCCCAATCCGGCTCAGCCACAGCGGACCCTCCCCAGGCTTCGGGCCATCGTCAGCGATGCGCAGCCTTCGGTGGTGCTCACCACGTCAGCGATTCTCTCCAACACTGAGGGTCTGTTCACGCAAGCTCCCGAGCTGCAGAAGATGCGCTGGTTGGCCACCGACAAGGTTACCGACAGCCTGGCGCAGGAATGGCGAGACCCGGCCGTGACCAGCAACACTCTGGCGTTGCTCCAATACACTTCCGGCTCCACCGCGGAACCGAAGGGCGTCATGATCAGTCACGGGAACCTCCTCCACAATTCGGCTTATATTAACCGCGTCTTCGCGCTCATCCCGGACAGCGTCACCGTCACCTGGCTACCGGCCTTCCACGACATGGGACTGACCAATGGGATTATCCAACCGGTGTACAAGGGACGTCCGTGTTACCTGATGCCGCCGGTATCCTTTCTCATGCGGCCGATGCGGTGGCTCCAGGCCATTTCGCGCTACAAAGCCACGATTAGCGGCGGCCCCAATTTCGCGTATGAATTGTGCGCCCGCAGAATTACTCCCGAACAACGTGAAACTCTCGACCTCAGCAGTTGGGATGTGGCTTACAACGGCGCCGAGCCAGTCCGCGCCGACACCATGAAACGGTTTGCGGCGACCTTTGCCTCGTGTGGTTTCCGCCCCAGCGCCTTCCATCCATGTTATGGACTCGCCGAAGCCACGCTGCTGGTTTCCGGCGGTTCTTTGAGAGATGAGATGTTCCGCACGATTCAAGTGGCAGCGTTTGAACAGAACCGCGTCGTGGAGGCCTGCGCCCAACACCAGAATGTGCGGACGCTTGTCGGCAGTGGCCACGCCCTGCACGATACCAAGATTGTCATCGCTCATCCGGAATCGTTGACCGCTTGTGCACCGGATGAAGTGGGCGAAATCTGGGTGTCCGGCCCGAGCGTGACTCAGGGGTATTGGAACCGACCCGAGGAAACAGAACGCGCTTGCCGGGCCCACCTGAAGGATACCGGGGAGGGACCGTTTCTCCGCACCGGGGATTTGGGATTTATGAAAGATGGCGAGCTGTTTGTCACCGGTCGCCTGAAGGATCTGATCATCATCAGTGGTCGCAAGCTTTACCCCCAGGATATTGAATTGACGGTGGAACAGAGTCACCCGGCCTTACGGCCGGCTTGCTGCGCGGCGTTTTCGGTCGATGGCGCCGACGAAGAACAACTGATCATCGCCGCCGAAGTCGAGCCCCGGTACCAACCGGCGGTTCGCAACCCGCCGGATGGGGAAGCGCGCGCTCATCCAAACGGGCGTTTGCCGCTGGATGTCGAGGCAGTGGTTCGGGCCATTCGGAGGGCGGTGGCCGAAGAGCATGATGTGCGAGTCCACACGGTGGTGCTGCTCCGGGCCGGGCGCATTCCCAAGACCACCAGCGGCAAGGTGCAGCGCCATGCTTGCCAAGCCAGTTTCCTAAAGGGGACGCTGGAAAGACTCGGTGAGGAGTGAGCGATGGCTGAGAATTCTACCAACGCAGAAGTCATCCAGGCGTGGTTGGTCGCCAAACTTTCCGAGCGGCTGGGAATCGAGTCTCACGAGATCGATATCCGGGAGCCCTTCGCCAGCTACGGACTCGGGTCAACGGAGGCGGTCAGCCTGGCCGGTGAACTCGCCGAGTGGCTGGGACGAAAACTTTCTCCGGCTCTGGCCTATGAGTATCCCACTATCGAGGCCCTCGCTCGGCATTTGGCAGAATCACCGGACGTGTCGGAGTCAGCGACCAGGGCTGGCCAGGACCGGGAGGCGAAAAACGAACCGATCGCCATCATCGGCATCGGCTGCCGGTTTCCCGGCGCGAACGACCCGGCAGCGTTCTGGCAGTTGCTGCGAGACGGAGTGGATGCCATCCGCGAAGTTCCCGCGGATCGCTTCGACCAGCATGCGTTTTACGATCCAGACCCGGCGACCCCGGGCAAAATGAACACTCGCTGGGGCGGCTTTCTGGAGCAGGTGGATCAGTTCGATCCCAATTTCTTTGGCATCTCCCCGCGGGAGGCGTCGCGCATGGACCCCCAGCAACGCCTCTTACTGGAGGTGGCCTGGGAAGCGTTACAGGACGCGGGGCAGGTGCCCGAGCGTCTGGCCGGCACCCAGACCGGCGTATTCATCGGCATCGCGACCAACGATTACGGCCGGCTGCAGTGGAATGATCTCGAGCGAATTGATGCCTACGCCGGCACCGGCAATGCCCTGAGCATCGCCGCCAACCGAATCTCGTACCTGTTCGATTTCCGCGGGCCGAGTCTCGCCATCGACACGGCCTGTTCCTCGTCACTCGTTGCCGTCCACCTGGCCTGCTGCAGCCTGCGGAACGGCGAGTCCACGCTGGCTCTGGCCGGGGGCGTGAACCTGATTCTCTCGCCGGCGATTGCGATCAATTTCACCAAGGCCGGCGCCATGGCGCCGGATGGGCGCTGCAAAGCGTTCGATGCCCGGGCCAACGGCTACGTTCGCAGTGAGGGTGCCGGTGTCGTCGTGCTGAAGCCCCTCTCGAAAGCCTTGGCTGATGGTGATCCGATTTATGCCGTCATTCGCGGCAGCGCCGTGAACCAGGACGGACGGAGCAACGGGCTCATGGCGCCGAATCCGCTGGCCCAAGAGGCGGTCCTGCGAGAAGCCTACCGGCAAGCCGCCGTCTCGCCCGGCAAGGTTCAATACGTCGAGGCCCACGGCACGGGCACATTGTTGGGCGACCCGATCGAGGCGAAAGCGCTGGGCGCAGTGCTTGGCGTCGAACGTCCACCGGGACGGCCTTGCGCCCTGGGTTCGGTCAAGACCAACTTGGGCCACCTCGAGGCCGCCGCCGGTATCGCGGGCTTGATCAAGGTGGCGCTGGCGCTCCGGCATCGGGAGATCCCGCCGAGCCTGCACTTTGAAAAGCCCAACCCGCATATTCCTTTTGACGAGCTGCCTCTCCGAGTGCAAACGACGCTGAGTCCATGGCCCGCGGAGTCCGGTCCAGCATTGGCTGGAGTCAGCTCATTCGGCTTTGGCGGCACCAATGCTCATGTGGTTCTGGAAGAGGCGCCCCCGGCCATTATGGGAATGCCGGATGCAGAACGGAAAATCGGCACACACCTGCTCCCGCTGTCGGCACGTAGTCCGGAAGCCCTCCAGTCTCTCGCTCGCGCCTACCAAAACTTCCTCGCCACCCCGGAGTCCGCGGCGTCGTTGCCGGATATCTGTTACACAGCCAGCGTGCGGCTCAGTCACCACGAGCACCGTCTCGCCGTTACCGGCAATTCGCCGGCGCAACTGATCGGAGAGCCTGGAAGCCTTTTGGCGGGGCGAGGCTCGTCCCGGCTTGTCGTCCGGCCGCAAGCTTTCCGCTCGCCGGCGAAAACTTGTTTTTGTGTTTCCGGGGCAGGGGGGCCAATGGTTTGGCATGGGGCGACGGCTGTTGGAGCAGGAAGCCGTTTTCCGGGAGGTCATCGAACGCTGCGACCGGGCGATGCGACCGTACGGAGATTGGTCGTTGCTCGCCGAACTCACGGCCACCGACGCCGCCCAGTCGCGGTTGAACGAAATCGATATCATCCAGCCGGCCCTGTTTGCGATTCAAGTTGCCCTGGCAGCCCTGTGGCGCTCGTGGGGTATCGAGCCGCAGGCCGTGGTGGGCCATAGTTTGGGAGAGGTCGCGGCCGCGTACGTCGCCGGTGCGCTGAGCTTCGACGATGCCGTACGGGTCATTTGTCATCGCAGCCAGTTGTTCAAGCGCACCATTGGGCAAGGGGCCATGGCGGCAGTGGAACTTTCCATCGAGGAAGCTCGACGCGTCCTGGTCGGCTCCGAAGACCGCGTGTCGATCGCGGTCAGCAACGGCCCCACCTCGACGGTGTTGTCCGGCGATCCGGCCGCGCTCGCCGCCATTCTGGATCAGTTGCAGCGTCGCGACATCTTCTGTCGCATGGTGAAGGTCGATTTTGCCTCGCACAGCCCCCAGATGGAGCCGTTGCGCGCCGATTTACTGCAGGCTTTGGAAGGGCTGCAGCCGCGGGCTGAATCCGTGCCGATCTACTCGACGGTGACCGGCCAAGTCAGCCACGGGCTGGAATTCGATCCGCTCTATTGGGCGAGGAACATGCGAGAGCCGGTGCTCTTCTCCACTGCGGTTCAGCGCCTGGTGGAAGATGGGCATGACATCTTCCTGGAAATCAGCCCGCACCCCATTCTGCTCAGCGCCATGCAGCAAGGGTTTCATCACTTCGGCCAGGAAGGCGCCGTGCTTCCTTCCCTGCGGCGTGAGGAAGATGAACACACGGTCATGCTCGGATCGCTGGGCGCGCTTTATACTTTGGGATACCCGGTCGACTGGAACCGGATCTATCCGACCGCAGGCCGGTGCGTTCGACTCCCGTTCTACCCGTGGCAACGGGAGCGTTGTTGGCTTGAGCCCTCAGCAGGAGACACCGATTCTCACCGGGACCAAGTCTCTCGGAGCGGGACAGGGAACCATCCTCTGCTGGGCCGGCATTTCAAATCGGCGCATCCTGCGGGAACCCACTTCTGGGAAACCACGCTGGACAAGAAATCCCGGCCTTATCTGGATGACCACCGCATCCAAGGCGGCGCCGTGCTGCCCGCCTCGGCCTATGTGGAGATGGCCCTGGCCGCCGCGGTTGAAGTCTTCGGACGCGCAATCCGTTGCGCTGAAGGATATCGAATTTCGCAAGGCGCTTTTCTTGCCCGACGGCGGAACCCACACGATTCAGGTGATCCTCTCTCAAGACGCAGATGGAGCGGCATCCTTTCACATCTACAGTTGCCCGGGAGGCGCGGTGCATTCCAGTAAATCATGGACGCTGCATGCGACCGGCAAGGTCTGTCTTCAACAGGACAACAGCATCATCACGCCGGATGCCGGGCAGGAGACGCTCACGGAGATGCGAACTCGATGCGCAGAGAAGATCTCCGGCCAGGATTATTACCGGAGACTCCGCGAAAGCGGCATCCATTACGGTCCTTTCTTTCAGAGCATCGCCCAGTTGTGGCGGAACAACGGAGATGTGTTGGGTGAAGTGCAGGTGCCCGATGGGCCGGAGGCGGAGTTTCAATGGCTTTCAAATTCACCCGGCAATTCTCGATGCCGGGTTACAGGTTCTCGGGGCTGCGGTTGCAGCGGAAGCGACGGAAAACGGCCGACAAGGAATCTACCTGCCGACCCGCATCGACCAGTTCCGGGTTCACGGTCGTCCGGACCGTCATTTATGGAGTCACACCCGGGTGCAGCATCGGGAGGCGGATGCCACAACGGGAGAAGTACAGCTCCTCGATGAAGCGGGACGCGTGGCGGTCGAGATTCAGGGACTTCGCTTTGAATACCTGGGCGAAGACACACAGCGCGCGGCTGTCGATAATCTCGACGACTGGCTCTATGAGTTCCAGTGGCAGCCCAAAGAGCGCGCGGCAGGAAAACCTGCCGCGCCAGCCAGCCGGGCAAGCTGGCTGATCTTTACCGACAGCGGTGGCGTGGGAGATGCGCTGTCCGCGCTGTTGGAAGCCCGGGGCGAGCGGAGCATTCTGGTCTCTCGCGGGGAATCGTACGAGCAAACGGACGGCGAGCATTATCGCATTCGTCCCGAACGACCGGAGGACATCCGCCGGCTCTTCGAGGCGGCTCTGGTATCGGATCAGTCCGGCTGTCGTGGAATTGTCCATCTCTGGAGTCTTGATGTTGCTCGTCCAGAGGAGACCACCGGTGGCCTCGCTGAATGCTGCCCAGACTCTGGGCTGCGGCAGTGTCCTGCTGCTGGTGCAAGAACTGGCTCGAACGGAATCGCCTGACCTCCCGCGACTCTGGCTGATCACGCAGGGTGCTCAAGCGGCCGGAGAAAAGCCCGCGCCGATGTCCGTTGCTCAGTCACCGCTTTGGGGATTGGGTCGCGTCATTGCGCAGGAACACCCGACGTTCTGGGGCGGGCTGGTGGACCTGGAACCCGGGGCATCGCTGCGTGACGCTGCCGTTCATCAGTTGTGGGAGGAAATCTCCAGTGCGGATGGAGAGGATCAGCTTGCGTTTCGTCAAGGGCGGCGATACGTGGGCCGTTTGGTCCGCCAGCGCCAATCGGCCACGCAAGCACTTCCGCTCCGGTGGCGGACGGACGGCAGCTATCTGATCAGCGGAGGACTGGGAGACCTCGGCCTCTTGGTCGCGCGTTGGATGGTCGAGCAAGGAGCGCGGCGGTTGATCCTTTTGGGACGCACCAGGCTCCCGCCACGCTCGAACTGGAGTTCGGTAGAAACGGGAAGTCGCTTGGCCCGTCAAATCACCGCCATTCGGGAACTGGAATCTTTGGGAGCATGCGTGCATCTGGCGTCGGTCGATGT
The DNA here is from genome assembly GCA_963824515.1 of uncultured Acidobacteriota bacterium. GTDB lineage: Bacteria > Acidobacteriota > Terriglobia > Acidiferrales > UBA7541 > Acidiferrum. The sequence goes on along the minus strand of CAWGPN010000018.1, from coordinate 108,575 downwards.
GGCGGATGAAGGAGAGTTGAGCGGCTTTCTGGACGAGTTTCGCGCGGAGGGTTGGCCGCCGATCCGGGGTGTCGTGCACGCGGCGGGAGTGCTGCAGGACGGACTGCTGGCGCAACTCGATGCGGCGGCACTGAATACGGTTTTGCGGCCCAAGGTGATGGGTGGCTGGCTGCTGCATCGCCTGCTCCAAGACGATCCCTTGGACTTCTTCATACTCTTCTCTTCCGCGGGTTCCGTGCTGGGCCAGCCCGGTCAGGGGAACTATGCCGCCGCCAACGCTTTCCTGGATGCGCTGGCGCATCACCGGCAAGCCCAAGGCCAGCCGGCCCTGAGTATCAACTGGGGCGCCTGGGCCGGTGAGGGATTCGCGGATTCGGTTGGAGGTAAGCGTCTCGCCGCGCGCCTCGCGCTTCTGGGAATCAGCAGCATCGCACCCAAGCAAGCGCTGGAAATGCTGGGACGACTGCTCGGGCAAAGCGCAACCCAGGTCGTGGCGGTGCCGGTCAACTGGAAGCAGTATCGAGAGTTCTATCCGGCCGGCAGCGCCTCGCCGCTGCTCTCTGAACTGGCGCGTGAGGAAGCCAAAGTCCCCCGGCCAGTCGGGCTGCAAGAGCGAAAGGAGGGACGCCCTTCTTGCGGCCGAACCAGCGGAACGCCGGCAATTGCTGCACTCCTACCTGAGCGAGCAAGTGGCCCGGGTGCTCGGACTCAGCCCATCCAAGCTGGACGTCCAGCAACCCCTGAGCCATCTCGGACTGGACTCCTTGATGGCCGTCGAGCTGAAAAACCGGATCGCGGTTGACCTAGAGGTGAACGTGCCGGTGGTGAAATTCCTTCAGGGCTTTAGCGTTGACCAAGCTGTCACGCAGGTCCTTGATCAACTGGCAGCCGAGGTCGCCAACCCGACGACGCCTCTGGCCCCGGCAGTTACACAGCAGAAGGAGCACATAGACCAGGGAAATGCGGAACAGCTGTTGGCAAACCTTGATCAGCTTTCGGATGAGAAAGTGGATTCATTGCTCACCGATATGTTGGCTGATGAGAAGGTTAGTGAATGAGCCAGACCTCCCAGCGAACAGCCGATCTTTCACCCAATGAAAAGCGCGCCCTTCTTGCCCAGCTCCTGCGGAAAAAGGCGAGCGGGTCCAAATCGTTTTATCCTCTCTCCGATAATCAGCAGGGGATCTGGTTTCTGTGCCAGTTCGCGCCGGAAAGCTCGATTTACAATGTCAGTTTTGCGGCGCGCATCTGCTCCGAGTGTAGACATCCCGGCTTTGCGGCGCGCGTTTCAGGCGCTGGTGGATCGCCATCCTTCCCTGCGGACCACGTTTGCGGTGCACTCCGGCAAACCCGTTCAACAGATTCACGAACATCAGCCGGTCCACTTCGAGGAGACCGATGCCTCGACCTGGCGCGAGGATGAGCTGCAGACCCGGCTGGTCGAGGAAACTCAGCGCCCGTTTGATCTGGAACGCGGGCCGGTCATGCGGGTGAGTCTGTTCACTCGATCGGCGCAGGAACACATCCTGTTGCTGGTCATTCATCATATCGTGGTCGATTTCTGGTCCCTCGCGGTGATCCTGAATGAACTCGGCGTGCTGTATTCGGCGGAAAAGGCCGGTCGACCAGCGGCTCTCCCTCCACTTGATCTGCAATACACGGACTTCGTTCGTTGGCAGGCCGAAATGCTGGCGAGTCCGGCCGGCGAACGGCTCTGGGACTACTGGAAGAAACAATTGGCCGGCCCGTTACCCGTGCTCAATCTGCCGACCGACCGGCCGCGACCGCCGATTCAGATGTTTCGTGGCGCGCAGCACGATTTCACTCTGAACGATGAACTGGCCCGGCGGCTCAAGGCGCTCGCCAAAGCCGAGGGGGCGACGCTGTACATGGTCCTGCTGGCGGCGTTCGAACTGATGCTTTACTACCACAGCGGCCAGGAAGACATCCTCGTGGCTTCTCCCATGGTCGGACGGAGCCGGGCCGAGTTTGAAGGGATGGTGGGCTTCTTCGCCAATCCGGTTGTCTTACGAGCGAATCTTTCCGGAAATCCAACTTTCCGGGCGTTTCTGGGTCAGGTGCGTCAGACGGTGTTGGCGGCTCTCGAACATCAGGATTACCCCACCCTGCGCTTGGTCCAACGACTCCGGCCGCCCCGGGATCTCAGCCGATCGCCGCTCTGCCAGACCATGTTCGTCCTGGATAAACCGCACCGGGTCACCGAACAGGCCGTACCGGCATTCGCGCGGGGCGAGACCGGGCTACGGATGGATCTCGGCGGGCTTGGTGATGGAGTCGATCCCGCTGGAACGCCGGGCCGCGACTCTGGATCTGGTCATGTTGATCATCGAGACGACCGGATCGCTTTCCGCCTCCATCCGCTTCAACACCGACCTGTTTGATGCAGCCACCATCGCCCGGATGGCGGGACACTTTCACGCGCTGCTGGAAAGTGTCATCCGCGATCCGGCCGCCGCGATCGGTGATTTGGAAATTCTGACCGATGCTGAACGCCGGCAACTGTTGGTCGAGTTCAACGATACCAAGACCGACTACCCCAAAGACAAGTGCCTCCACCAATTGTTTGAGGAACAAGTCCGAGCGGACGCCGGACAACGTGGCCGTCGTGTTCGAGGGACAGCAACTGACCTACGCTCAACTCAACGCCCGCGCCAATCAACTGGCCCATCACCTGCAAACGCTGGGCGTCGGGCCGGAAGTGCCGGTGGCCATCTGCATGGAGCGCTGCCCGGAGATGGTCGTCGGGGTTCTGGGCATTCTCAAGGCCGGCGGAGCTTACCTGCCATTGGATCCGGCCTATCCCAAGGAGCGCCTGGCCTTCATGCTGCGAAGATGCCCACGCGCCGGTGGTGCTGACGCGAGAGCATTGGCTGGAGAGCCTGCCCGAGCACGGAGTGCACGTCGTGTGCCTGGACTCCGAGCTGGGAAGCCATCGCCGCGGAGAGCGAAAAGAATCCGGTCAGCTGGGGCAACCGCCAAGAACCTTGCCTATGTGATCTACACCTCGGGCTCGACGGGACAGCCCAAGGGAGTCATGGGCGAACATGGCGGCCTGTCAATTATCGTCTACTGGGTCAACGAGAGCTCGCGCTGTCGAGCCGAGGACTCGCTGTCTCTGACGACCCCGATCACCTTCGATGTGCCTGGACGCGAACTCTTCCCGCCGCTGCTGCGGGCGGAAGGCTGTGTCATCTGCCGGAGGAGGTCGTCGGCGATAGCCGCTACTGCTGGCGGCAGACGATCCGCAGCGCGCGGATCTCGATGTCTCAACTGCGTGCCATCGCTGCTGCGGCTCCTCAGTCGAGGAGCCCGCTCTCGACGACGCCGCTCGGCCTTGCGTGCCGTCATGTGCGGCGGCGAAGCCTTGCCGACCAAAGCTGGTCGCGCGATTCCAGCGCCGCTCGCATCGCCAAGCTGTACAACGTCTACGGCCCGACTGAGGCGACATCGACTCGCGTCCTGGCTATGCGAAGAGATCAATGGTCGGCTGACGAGGTGCCGATCGGCCGACCGATCGCCAACGCGCGGATCTATATTCTGAACGACGCACTGCATCCTGTGCCGATCGGCGTTGCAGGGCGAGTTGCACATCGGCGGGGCTGGCGTGGCCCGCGGCTATCTGAACCGGCCGGAGTTGACCGCCGAGAAGTTCATTCCGGACCCGTTCAGCGCCGAGCCCGGAGCACGAATGTACAAGACCGGCGACCTGGCCCGCTATCGGCCCGATGGGAACATCGAGTTCCTCGGCCGGGCCGACCACCAGGTGAAGATCCGCGGGTTTCGCATCGAACTGGGGGAAATCGAAGCCGCGCTTGGCCAACACCCGGCCGTGCGGGAGGCCGTCGTCCTGGCTCGGGAAGATGCGCCGGGCGAGAAGCGGTTGGTGGCCTATGTGGTCGCTGGAGCGCGAGCCGCCGACGACGACGATCTGCGCCGCTTTCTCAAGGAGAAGCTGCCCGAGTACATGGTGCCGGCGGTCTTCGTGCTGCTCGACGCCTTGCCGTTGATGCCCAACGGGAAGATCGACCGCCGGGCACTGCCGGCGCCCGACCGATCACGACCCGAACTGGACAAGGCATTCGTGGCGCCCCGCACTCCGACGGAAGAGCTACTGGCGGAGATCTGGGCCCAGCTCCTCGACATTGAACGGGTAGGTGTCCACGACAATTTCTTCGACCTTGGCGGCCATTCCCTCTTGGCAACCCAGGCTCGTTTCCCGCATGCGCGAAGCCTTCCAGGTGGAAATTCCGCTGCGCCGTCTGTTCGAGGCACCGACCGTGGCTGGTCTGGCTGAAAGCATCGAGGCCGCCCGTCAGGCCGGGCAGAACCTGTTGGCGCCACCCATCCTGCCGGTTCCACGGAACGGAGACCTGGCTCTCTCATTTGCCCAGCAGCGACTGTGGTTCTTCGATCAGTTGGAACCGGGCCTCTCGGCCTACAATATTCCGGCCGCCGTCCGCCTCAAGGGACCACTCAACCTGGCGGCGCTGGAGCAGAGTCTCAATGAAATCGTCAAGCGCCACGAATCCTTGCGCACCACCTTTGGGAAGGTGGATGGACGGCCCACGCAAGTGATCGCCCCGACCTTGACGATCAAGCTGCCGGTCGTTGACCTGCGGAAGCTGCCGGCGAGCGAGCGGGAGACCGAGGTCCGGCGATTGGTCACCGCCGAAGCCCAGCGGCCCTTCGATTTGTCCCAAGGCCCGCTCATACGGGGCACCGTGTTACGGTTGGGCGACGAGGAGCACGTGGGGCTGCTGACGATGCACCATATTGTTTCCGACGGTTGGTCAACGGGAATACTGGTTCGAGAGGTGGCGACGCTCTATGTCGCCTTCTGCGCCGGCGGGTCCTCGCCGCTGCCGGCGCTGCCCATTCAATATGCGGACTTCGCCCACTGGCAGCGGCAGTGGTTGCAGGGTGAAGTCCTGGAAACCCAGATTGCCTATTGGAAGGAGCAACTGGCCGGTGCCCCCGCTCTGATCGATCTGCCCACGGACCACCCCAGACCGGCGGTGCAGACTTTCCGGGGTGCGCACCAATCGTTGGTGTTGCCCAAGCACCTGAAGGATGGGTTCAAAGCGCTGGGTCGCCAGGAAGGCGTGACCCTGTTCATGACGTTGTTGGCGGCGTTCAAGGTTTTGTTGTATCGCTACACGAGTCAGGACGACCTGATCGTGGGCACGCCGATCGCCAACCGTAACCGGCTGGAGACCGAAGGGCTGATCGGATTCTTCGTCAACGCACTGGTTCTGCGGACGGACCTTTCCGGCAATCCCAGTTTTCGGGAGCTCTTGCGGCGGGTGCGGGAGGTCTGTTTGGGGGCGTATGGCCATCAGGACCTGCCCTTTGATCGGCTGGTCGAGGAATTGCACGTGAAGCGGGACTTGAGCCGCAATCCGCTCTTTCAGGTCATGTTCGTGCTGCAAAATGCTCCGCTGCGGACGGTCGAGCTGCCGGGCTTGACCCTGAGCCCTGTCGAGGGGGACAGCGAGACGGCTCACTTTGATTTGACCCTGCAGATCGTGGACACCGAGCAAGGGCTGACGGCCGCATTCGTGTACAACACCGATCTGTTTGAGGCGGGCACGATTGCCCGGATGCTGGGGAATTTTCAGACCCTGTTGGAGGCCATGGTCGCTGATCCCGAGCAGCGCCTCTCGGACTTGCCGCTCTTGACCGAAACCGAGCGGCAGCAACTGCTGGTGGAGTGGAACGGTACCAAGACCGATTGTCCGCGGGACTTGTGCATCCATCAGCTCTTTGAGGCGCAAGTGGAGCGAACGCCGGACGCCATCGCCGTCGTGTTCGAAGCGGAGCAGTTGACGTATGGGGAGCTGAACCGCCGGGCCAATCAACTGGCGCATCACTTGCGGGCGCTGGGAGTCGGTCCCGAGGTGCTGGTGGCCATCTGCCTGGAACGCTCGTTGGAGATGGTCATCGGATTGCTGGGCATTCTCAAGGCCGGCGGCGCGTACGTGCCCCTGGACCCGGCGTATCCGAAGGAGCGCCTGGCCTTCATGCTGAAAGATGCTCAGGTGCCGGTGCTGTTGACCCAGGAGCGGTTGGTGGCGGGGTTTGCCGGAACAGGATGCCAAAGTCATCTGTCTGGATTCAGGACTGGGAGACCATCGCCCGTGAAAGCGGAGAGAACCCCGGCAGCTCAACCCGCCCCGAAAACCTGGCTTATGTCATCTACACTTCGGGATCGACGGGGCAGCCCAAGGGAGTTCTCGTTTCGCATGGCGCGATTGCTGATCACTGCCGGAATGCTCAAAGGTACTACGAACTGGACTCCCGCGATGTCGTGCTCCAGTTTGCTTCGTTGAGTTTCGATGTGTCATTGGAGGAAATCCTGCCGACACTGATCGTCGGGGCCCGGCTGGTGATCATGGGGACGAACGTCTGGCATCCGGCGGAATTTCATCGAAAGATTTCAGAATTCGGACTCACGGTCCTCAATCTTCCAACCGCCTACTGGCAGGAACTGGCTCGAGAATGGGCGGGCGTCCCGGAGCTGGTTCCGAACATTCAGCCCAGGCTCTTCATTGTCGGCGGAGATACGATGTTGCCCGATGTTCTCAAGCTCTGGCAGCGAACACCGGCGAATTCGATCCGGCTCCTCAATGCTTACGGCCCGACCGAGACGACGATCACGGCAACAGCCTTCGAAATTGCTCCCCGTCCTGGCGAGAACACGCACGGATCAGCGGGTGCCCATTGGTCGTCCTCTCGCCAACCGAGCGATCTACATTCTGGACCAGCACGGCAACCCCGTTCCGATCGGCGTTCACGGTCATCTGCATATCGGCGGAGTGAGCCTGGCCCGAGGGTATTTGAACCGGCCCGAGTTGACCGCCGAGAAATTCATTCCTGACCCCTTCAGCGCCGAGCCGGAGCACGAATGTACAAGACCGGCGATCTGGCCCGCTATCGGCCCGATGGGAACATCGAGTTCCTCGGCCGCGCCGACCACCAGGTGAAGATCCGCGGGTTTCGCATCGAACTGGGAGAAATCGAAGCCGTGCTTGGCCAACACCCGGCCGTGCGGGAGGCGTGGTCCTGGCTCGGGAAGACGCGCCGGGCGAGAAGCGGTTGGTGGCCTATGTGGTCGCGGACTCCACGGCTGATGAGCTGCGTCGCTTTCTCAAAGACAAGCTGCCCGAGTACATGGTGCCGGCGGTCTTCGTGCTGCTCGATGCCTTGCCGTTGACTGCCCAACGGGAAGATTGACCGCCGGGCACTGCCGGCGCCGGATCGATCCAGGCCGGAGCTGGAGAAAGCTTTCGTCGCGCCCCGCGATGACCTGGAACTCCAACTCGCGCACATCTGGGAGGAGGTTCTGGGCGTTCGACCGGTCGGGGTGAGAGACAATTTTTTTGAGCTGGGAGGACACTCTCTGCTGGCGGTGCGTCTGTTCGCCCTCATCGAGAAACGGCTGGGCAAAAAACTTCCGCTGACGGCCGTCTTTCAGGGAGCAACGGTTGAGCATCTCGCCGGTGTTCTCCGTCAGCAGGCCACGCCCGGCCCGCAGTCCTCGTTGGTGGCCATTCAACCCGGTGGCAGCAAGCGGCCGCTCTTCCTGGTGCATCCGGCGGGCGGACACGTTTTTCCTTACGTTCATCTGGCGCAGTTTCTGGGTCCCGATCAACCCTGCTATGGGCTGCAAGCCAGGGGGCTGGAAGACGGACAAGACCCCCACACGCGGATCGAAGACATGGCGGCCCATTACATCCAAGCACTGCAGACCGTGCAGCCGACGGGGCCGTACCTTCTGGGAGGATGGTCCATGGGAGGCGTGGTCGCCTTCGAGATGGCGCAGCAACTTCACGCGCAAGGTCAGCGGGTGGCGTTGCTCGCCTTACTGGATGGCCGGATTCCCACTCCCGATGAGACGTTTCCGGAGGAAGATTCTGAAGCGATCTCTGTTGGTCGAACGTTACTTCGGTATTTCGTTTGGTCCGATGGAGTCCCTGGCGGAGCTTCCCAAAGACGAACAGTTGGCCTTCATGCTGGAACAGGCGAAGAGCGCCGGCTTGGTACCCGCGGAGCTTGATGTTTCCCAGGCTCGCCGTTTTGTTAAGCTCCTCAGGAGCGACCTGCGCGCGACGCAGAACTACGGACTGCATCTCTACCCCGGTCGAATCACCTTCTTCAAGGCGAGTGAAACGCTGGCGGGCACGTCTCCGGACCCGACGATGGGCTGGAGCGAATGGGCCAGTGGCGGAGTGGAGGTCCACGTCGTTCCGGGCAATCACGCCAATCTGATGTACGAGCCTCACGTTGAAGTCCTGGCTGAGAAACTGACGGCTTGCCTCAACCAGGCGCAATCCGCGGAGGCGGAGGAAAATGGCGCAGCAGGAAAGATCGATCAATGACCACCGCAACCGCCTTTGACTCCTGGATTGCCTGCCGCAAACCGAACCCACAGGCCCGCCTCCGTCTGTTCTGCTTCCCGTACGCAGGAACCGGCGCCTCGATTTTTCGCACTTGGCCGGACGGCTTGCCAGCGGATGTTGAGGTCTGCCCGGTTCAGTTCCCCGGTCGGGGAACCCGGCTGATGGAGACTCCGTTCACTCAGCTCTCGCCTGCTCGTCCAGGCCCTCGCCCAAGCCCTGGCTCCACTCCTGGACAAGCCGTTTGCCTTCTTCGGTCACAGCCTGGGAGCATTGGTTGGCTTTGAACTCGCCCGTCAGCTCCGGAGACAGTCTGGTGTTCAGCCGGTTCGCCTGTTTGTCTCTGCGGATCGCGCGCCGCAGATCCCTCATCGAGACCGGCCGATCCATGCCCTGCCCGAGGGGGAATTCCTGGTCGAATTGCGTCGCCTGAATGGCATTCCCGGAAAAGTGTTGGAAGATGTAGAACTCATGCAGATCATGCTTCCCGTCCTGCGGGCAGATTTCGCCGTTTACGAAACTTACGCGTACTCAACCGAGCCTCCTCTCAACTGCCCCATCTCCACCTTTGGCGGCTTGCAGGATCACAGGGTGAGTCGCGGCGATCTCGAAGCCTGGCGTGATCAAACGAGCGTTTCCTTCTCGCTGCGGATGTTTCCCGGTGACCACTTCTTCTTGAACACAACTCAGCCGCTCCTTCTTCAGGTGCTCTCCCAAGAACTGCGCGGAGACGGGTGAGAACCACCACATGAAAGCAGCACCCATCACCTCTCCTGTTCCTCCGTGGCGCTCTCCACCAGAAACGTTAGTGTTGGGTCGCGATGAGGTTCATGTCTGGCGAGCGACCTTGGACCAGACCCCGTCACAGATTCAGACGCTTCCTCCACAACCTTGCTGCGGATGAACAGGCGAGGGCTGAGCGGTTTTATTTTGAGAGAGACCGCGAGCACTTTATCGTCGCTCGTGGAGTGCTCCGGGCCATCCTCGGCGGCTACTTGAATCGAGCGCCCGAATGCCTGTCCTTTTGCTACAGCTCTCATGGAAAGCCTGCCCTTGCCGGAGAATCTGACGGGGATGCGATCCGCTTTAACGTGTCCCACTCCCACGGAGTCGCCCTTTACGCGGTCACTCGTGGTCGGGAGGTGGGCATCGACCTCGAGCGCATCCGTTTCGATCTGGCAGTCGCGGAGATCGCCGAGCGGTTTTTCTCACGACGGGAGGTTGCGATGCTCCGGACACTTCCCAACCGAGGTGCAGCGTCAGGCGTTCTTTCGCTGTTGGACGCGCAAGGAGGCCTACATCAAGGCCCGGGGCGAAGGACTTTCACTGCCCTTGGACCAGTTTGACGTGTCGCTGGCTCCCGGGGAACCGGCCGCAGTACTCGGCACTCAACGAGATCCATCCGAAGCCTCCCGTTGGTCTCTTCAGGAACTTACCCCCGCCCCGGACTATGTCGCCGCTCTTGCCGTGGAAGGACACGGCTTGCGTCTTACCGTGTTGGCAATGGCCGGACCCGAGGCAGCAGTCAGTCTGAATGTTGCGACTCGTTTTTTTGCCGAGCCCATCTCTCGGCGAGCCGTTTGACGACCAAATAGGTGAGCAACGTAACGGGGGTGGCGATGATGATCGAGCCAACGAGCATGGCGGCGTAAACATCCCAACCCTTTTGCAAAACGTCCCACAGTCGCGCCTGATCCAACGTCAGCGGATGCTGCACCGGGAGAATCAACTTTCCCAATCGATATTCGGCCAGCCAGATCAAAGGCAAAAGCGGGATATAGAGAATCGAACTCACCGCCCCGGCGACAGCGGCCATCACGTTCCTCTTCAGCAGCCACGCCACCACATCGCCACGATTATTGGGGATGGATTCAGCGGAAGGAAGCTGGCAAAGATGCCGATGGAGAAGCCGGCTGCGATTTGGTCGGGTGGAGCATTGAGATGCGACAGCTTGTGCCAGAATCTCGCGGAGTCGTTGTTTCAGGGTATTTCTGGCCATGGCTCAGAGCGCGCGGCCGGCCTGCGCCACATCACTGGCGATCTGACCGTCATGCAAGCGAATCAACCGCCGCGCCCGCTCCATGACTTGAGGATCATGGGTGGCAGTAAACGAAAGTCGTGCCGTGAGCGCGATTGAGTTGTTCCATCACTTCGAGGAGAGCGGTCGCCGTGACCGAGTCGAGATTCGCCGTGGGCTCGTCCGCCAGGATCAGCGCCGGCTCGGTGACCATGGCTCGCGCCACCGCCACCCGCTGCTGTTGCCCGCCGGACAACTCTCCGGGACGACGATGTTCAAGGCCGGCAAGACCGATTTCTGAGAACAGCTTTTGCACTCTTTCTTTACGCTGCTCCACGTGAACGCCTTGCAGGAGCAAGGTAAATTCAGCGTTTTCCAGGGCGGTCAGGACCGGCAGCAGGTTGTACGCTTGGAAGACGAAGCCGAGGCGCTGCAGCCGCAGACGAGCCAGCTCCCCGGAGGATAAGAGTTGAAGGTTCTTCCCTTCCACCAACACCTCTCCGGTATCGGCTCGGTCGAGTCCGCCGATGATGTTAAGCAACGTGGTCTTGCCGGAACCGGACGGGCCGGCAATCGCGAGAAATTCTCCGGGAGCAACCCGCAGACTGATCCCGCGCAGTGCCGGAACCTCGATTGGCCCCGTGCGGTAGGTCTTCTTCACGTCCTTCAGTTCCACCGCCCACTCAGTCATGTCGCCCTCCGCATCATGATAAAACGATAACTCCTCGCCGAATCCCTTCGTTTCGTGCCGCAGCGGCCATGGCGCGGAATCAGTCAGTTGAAGAGATCGTGAGGGAGCTTGGCAGCACCGCGTCTGCCGTTCCCCGCCGGGAGCGGGAGCCGTGGTGATCCTTGCGACCAACAAGGAATGGGCCGCACTCCGCGCGCCGGCTGATTGTTTTCGTCGAGATTCGGGTGTCATCGGGGAAGCGTGTCAGGCCCTTCCATAGGCGCAGTCTGTCGTTGATGGCCTTGCCCAGGTTGCTTTTGGGCAGCACCGCTTGCACGAAAGCCCATCCCCGAATCTCGGTGACGATCGGGTGCGCCCACGCATCTTGCACCTCCCGGTAACAGCGCCATGATGTACTGCCCCAACAGTCAGCTACCAGACGGGGTTGGGCAAGGCCTTGCGCTAAAAGACCTTCAATGCGCCGGGCAGCGCGGTTCGCGCGGCCTTGAACGCCGGATAAAAGGAGATTACGGTCGCAGTCAGAAACACAATGCCGACCGACGAAGCGATTCGCGCCACGCTCAGGCGCGAGTAAATGATCGGGTCAAAAACGAGAGCGGTGGGGAGGCTGCTTTTGAAAAACCAACGCAGATCCAACCCGGCGGTGGCGAAATAATGCTGCGCGCTCAACCCCAGCACCAGACCCAGAGCGAGGCTAATCGCTGTGAGCGCCAACGACTCGCCAATGATCATGACGGCAAGCTGCCTAGGCCGTAGGCCCAGAGCCAAACAGAGACCGAATTCATAACGGCGCTCGAGTACTCGCATGAGAATCGTGTTGAGTATCCCCAACCCGACCATCGCGAGTACCACACCGTTCATGACATAATTAAACGCCTCGTCCAACAAGAACAGCTGAACCAGCGCCGGCATGGATTCCCGCCAAGGCAGAACTTCCACCCGAGCCCTCGTCAACTGCTTCCGCAAGTCCTGGGCCACCATCAGCGAGTCACCTTCACGGTCGAGGAGGACCGCGACCTGAGTGACCCGGCCGGGCACCCCGAGCAGGGCTTGGGCCTCGGGCAACGGCACCTGGATGATGTGGGCATCGATCGCTTGGATACCCGTGCGAAAAATCCCGCTCACCCGCAGCAGAGTGCTCTGCATTTCTCCTCCGCTGGCGTCCGTCGCTTCCGTGCCGGGCGGTTGCACCGCCTGAGTCATGAGCACGACCTTGGACCCCGTTTTCACCGCGAGCTTGCTGGCCAACTCTGTGCCAATGACAGCACCCGATTGTTGGTCGTCATGGAGATAGCTCCCCTCGACGATCCTCTGGGGGATCAGGGATACGGTCCGCTCCTCTTTGGGGATGACCCCCATCATGCTCACACCACTCGCGTTGGCTGCGGAACTCAGCAGTCCAGAGGCCAGCAGCCGGGGACTCACGCCTCGCACAACATGCTTCAGGGCCTCGGCATGCAAAAACTCCCGGGTCGTGGACACGGCTCGGGTCGGCAGCAAAAGCTCCAGAGCGTCGGTGTCTTGATACCCCTCTGCCTGGATGACGACGTGCCCGGTGCCGAATCTCACCGCGTTATCAACCATTTGCTCCTGGCTGCCATCGAGCAAGCCCAAGGAAACCAGCAGCAAGGTCAGACCCAAACCCAAGGCCAGCGCCGTGAGCAGGGTCCCGCGGGGATTGCGCCAGAGATTGCGCCACCCGATTTTCACCAGGAGCAGAAACCCCATCATCGCTAAACCTTTCGCAGCGCCGATGCCGGCCGAAAGCGAGCCGCACGCACCGCAGGATAGAGGGCCGCGACCAGAGCGGTGACGGCCAGCCCCAGAGCGGCCTGAGCGTAGGCAGTGAAATCCTGCCGGCCGTACCAGTGGGGGCCCACCACGACTCCGGCCAGAGAGATCGCGCCTCGACCGCCTCCCAGGTTCAGTCCATGAACCTGCAAATACCAAAGAAGCGGCGCCCCAAGCCCTCCTCCCAAAACTAGACTGGCCGCCGCCAAACTGGCCGCCTCCGTCACAATGAGACCAACCACCTGCGCCGGACGCATTCCCACAGCCATCAGCATGCCGAACTCACGTGTGCGCTCGATGATCGCCATGAGCATGGTATTGACGATGCCCATGACCGCCAACAGGAAAAAGATGAAAAAGAGGATAAAAGTAACACGACGGTTGAACTCGACGTAGTCGGCCAGCTCCGGCACCAACGCGGGCCAAGCCCTCGCCCGAACCGGAAAGGTCTTGCTCAATTGAGCCTGAAGGACTGCCGCCGTAGCCGTCGCCGCAGTGATGCCATCATCATGGAGCTTGATCCCAACTTCATGGATCCCTCCCGCCGGTAAGCGCAACAGCTCCTGCAGAGAAGCAAGCGGCATGATCACCAGACCCCGGTCCATGGCGTCAAGCCCCGTGTGATACAGCCCGGCTACCGTGTACCGATCATTTCCCATCGAACCATCGGCCGCCGGCGCCAACAGGACGATTTCCGACCCCACGCCGACGCCAATCGTGGCGGCGAGTTTATCTCCCATCACCACACCTTTGGGCATCCGACCGGTCAGATAGCTCCCTTTTACCATCCGAGTTTGCAGCGTAGTAATCTTATGCTCCTGACCGGGGTCGACGCCGAGCAGTTGCACTCCAACCGATTGCTGGGTCGCGCTGACCAAGCCGTAGCCGTACACCCGGGGACTGGCAGCCTGAACGCGGGGATTGGCGGCGATGGCGGCGACAAGCGCGCTGACGTCTGTCCCGTTTGGCCCTCCCAAGGTCTGGTCAATGGGACGTTCCGGGTAGTAACCCGGAGCTTGCACTTCAACATCAGAGAGAAGAAGGCCCGTGCCAGTCTCGATCATCTGCTGCCTCAGTCCGGCCATCAGGCACGCAACGAACAGCAGCATGGCGTAGCCGAAGCCGATCGCCGTCATGGCGATCAGCGTCCGCCGGGGATTACGCCAAAGATTGCGCCACGCGAGCCGCAGCAGCCGTCCGCTCATTGCTTCAGATTCCCCATGGAAAACAGCTTCTGGCTAATCGGCTCGTCGAAGACAATCTTTTCGTACGTGATCGTCGTCTGTTCAACCGCCTTCTTACCGGACTTGTCCATGGATTGCATGACCAGACGCGTCGGAATGCGTCTACCGCTCACGGTTTTGTACTCGGAAAAGGTCAGTTCCCGGACCAGCTTCCCGTCCTCGTCATAGAACCGCTGCCAGACGGGCATCCCATCGGCTTGGCGGACCTCCAAAGTAATTTTTCCCCACACCACCACCGCGGCCGGCTTGGGTGTCAGGATGTATTCAGACACCGCGACCCCGTCACGCTGTCCTTCAAAAACGGTCGCAATCACATAGTCGTTGGTGAGGCGACTCTGTTTCACCAAGTCATCGAGGGTGAAGTTACTGCCCATCCACGAGCTCGACATCATCGAAGCTCGAATCTTTACCGTGCGCTTCGCTTTCGGCAGGTAGTACCAGATCTGGTTGCCAACTTTTAGGATGGCCGTGCCCGCATCTTCCCGCGGCAGGAGAATGCGGACAAGGATCTTCGACTCATCGAGCGACCAGAACTGCATCGAGATATTCCTTTGCTTGTCTTTCTTGATAATCCGCATTTCCATCGTGGCGATCGTGGATTGGCTGATATACAGTCGAGCCACTCGGTCCACGATCTCCCGCACCCGTTGATCGTGCGCGGATGGAGAGACTTGTCCCAAGCTCAGCCATGTCAGCGCCAAGCAGATCGCGACGCTCCCTTTTTGCCATCGCATAAATAGACAGGTTATTGGGCGGGGGCGGGAAAAGCAAGCGAGGTAGAAGTGATTCTCAACTTTCTTGCTGAACCTGTCTGTATGCCGCGTAAAACGCCTCATCCCCATCCGCATCGTGAGATTCTGCCGTTCGGCGCCGTTTGTCTGGAAGTCCAAAACGGAAATCCTGGCTCGATGATTTTGATTTCATGACGCATGCACCTCGTGGGCGATCAGTGTACACTTACCTGAGTCCGGTCCGGCTCGTGGCAGTAGATACCATAGGTAGTAAGCGTGAATTGGGATAGAAACCGGAGCCAAATTCCACACTCGCACACAGATGATCTGGTGGTGCGGCTGAGCTGACGGTGCAATTCGTCAGCGAACACTGAAGCGCCGGGGCTGAGGCGTATCGTTCTCTCATCCTCTTGCTCATCAGTATCCGTCAGGGTCCGGGTGGCGAACGCAGATCTCCGAAATCTAACCGGCGGAATGTATGTTGAAAGAGCTTCACGTCTATCTGATCAAGCCCACACAGTATGACGACGACGGTTACGTTGTGCGCCACTGGCGTGGCGTGTTGCCGAGCAATACGCTGGCTTGCATGGCGGGGCTGACCGAAGACGTCGTGGCCCAAAAACGGCTAGGGGAATCGCTACAGGTGAAAATCCACCTGCTCGACGAGAGTGTAGATCGTGTACCAGTGAAACACATCTGCCGGTCGCAGCGCGATGACAATACCAAGACGATTGTTTGTCTGGTCGGTGTTCAAACCAACCAATTTCCTCGCGCGGCCGACCTGGCTCGCGTGTTCCGTCGAGCAGGTCTGACCGTGATGATCGGTGGTTTCCACGTCAGCGGCAATCTGGCGCTTCTGCCCGAGATCCCGCCGGACATCCAACAACTCATGGACGAAGGCGTAACGATTGTGAAAGGCGAGGTCGAAGAGACCTGGGGCGAACTACTTTGCGATGCCGTCAACGGCCGGCTGAAGCCACTCTATGATTTCCTCAACAACAAGCCAGACTTGTACGACAAGCCGATTCCCACAATCCGCAAGAAATACCTCCGCAAGTTCGTGGCGCCCAACTTCGGCACGATCGACTGTGGGCGTGGCTGTCCCTTCGAGTGCAGCTTTTGTACAATCATCAACGTCCAGGGCCGCAAGATGCGCTTCCGCTCCGCCGAACACATCGCCCGGGCGGTCCGCCAGAATTATCGCGCCCATGGCATCTCGTTCTACTTCTTCACCGACGACAATTTTGCGCGGAACAAGAATTGGGAAGCCATCTTCGACGCACTCATCCGCCTGCGGGAGGAAGAACAAATCCCGGTCGAATTCATGATGCAGGTGGACGTGCTCTCCTGGAAGATTAAGGGTTTCGTGGCCAAGGCGCGCCGCGCTGGCTGTATCAACGTGTTCATCGGCATGGAAAGCGTGAACACCGACAACCTGAAGGCGGCCGGCAAGAACCAGAATCACGTGAATGAATACTCGCAGCTAATCGAGGCCTATCGTGGCAACGAGATATCCACTCACGTCGGCTATATCATCGGATTCCCGGGCGACACCGCCGAGTCAGTCCGTCGCGACCTGGCATACCTTATGCAGGAGGTGCGGCCCGACCACGCTTCTTTCTTCATGCTGATGCCCTTGCCCGGCTCGCAGGACCACTTGGGAATGTTGCGCCGCGAGGAATGGATGCATCCCGACTTCAACCGCTACGATTCCCACCACGCGGTTAGTGTCCATCCCAACCTAACGGACCGGCGAGTGGAAGGAGCTTTATCTCGAGGCCTGGCGCACTTTCTACAGCCTTGAAAATATGAAGGCGTTGCTACAGCGCACGCCCGCGTGCAACTACTGGAACAATTTTCTGCGCTTCGTCTGGTACAAGAATTCGATTCTGACCGAAGGGCGGCACCCGATGATGTGCGGCTTCTTCCGGCTGAAGGGCCGTAAGAACCGCCGCCCCGGCTTTCCGATCCTCTCCCATTGGAAGTATTACACCTCTCGCGCTGGCGAGATCCGCGCCCATCTCGCCGGCATGATGCGGATACTCCTCGAGATGGAAGAGCTATGGCTGCAGAGCCACCACCCGAGTGAAGTCGAGCGGCGCGTGAGTGAGGAATTGGCAAGGATCAGCGCCGCCTATGGCAGGCTAAAAGTCGCCGATCTGCAGCTCGCCTATGTGCAAGCCAAGTCGCACTTCCCGGAACTGCGCATTCCCTCCAAGCTCCAGCTGTTCTGGGCCAGGTGGATTCCGCTCCTTGCTTCGAGCAAGGTGTATACGCGAGCCG
Organism: uncultured Acidobacteriota bacterium; assembly: GCA_963824515.1. Lineage (GTDB taxonomy): Bacteria > Acidobacteriota > Terriglobia > Acidiferrales > UBA7541 > Acidiferrum. The sequence continues at coordinate 91,401 of CAWGPN010000018.1, read as the reverse complement.
ACCTCCATTGGTTCTGGCACGCCGCCAAGCAGAATTGGGCCGAGCGCCGTTGGTTTCGCATACCTCTACACCGCGTTGCGTTGAATCTTTTCCGCGACGCCCAGCTTTCGCTACTCTTCTTCTTCCACCTCGCTCGAGCCCGCTAGCTCCGCTGCTGGATCGCCTGCAAGTAGTAAGCGATCCTGTCCTCTGTAGTTCACCACTCCGATCGAGGCTTTCAATATGCGAGCGCGAAATACGTGACGGTGCTGGAGAAGAACGGCATGGTTTCGAGCATGAGTCGGCCGGCGAACCCGTACGACAATGCAAGCTGTGAGAGCTTCATGAAGACGCTCAGGCGAGAAGAAATCTACGCCAACAGGTACCACGACCTTGACCACATGCGTGCGAACGTCGAAGAGTTCATCGAACACTACTACAATCAGCAGCGCTTGCACTCGGCGCTAGGCTATCAAATTCTTGTCGAATTTGAGCAGCGGATCGCGAGTCTCGCGGCAGACTCTCGGAGCGCGACGATGGTGTTTTTTGAGAACAGTGAGAACGGGGAGAGGGGTTCTCGTGAGCTGCCGAGTCTTTATAATCCCCGCTGGCTCTGTTGACATCCTCGGCACAGTCTCGATTTTGCGGGGTCGACAAGGGGGCGGCGTGCGTGTTTTCTGATCAAGCAGGAGGGACGATGGCCGAAGTGGGACTCCTGCCCTTTGCTCGCGTGGCCTTGCAGGTGGCCACGCGGGTCTTGCCGCCCTACCGCAGTCGCTTCAGCAAACATCAGTTCACCCAGCCGCAGTTGCTGGCGGTGCTGTGCCTGATGCGCTACGAAGACTGGACCTTTCGCGAAGCCGAAGTGCGATTACGCGAGCATGGCGAGTTGCGCGCAGCGCTGCAGTTGGAAAGCGTGCCCGATTACACCACTTTGTATCGTTTCCTGAAACGGCTGGACGACGACACCATCGACCGTGGACTGGAAGAAACCGTGCGCCAGTTGCGCCGCGGCCGGCGCTCGGCACGGGTGACGGCCGGCGTGGACGGCACGGGGCTGTCGCAGAACGCCGTCAGCACCTTCTTTCTCCGCCGCATCGAACAACAGGCCCATGGAAGGGCGCCCCATCGTCGCTGGTTGAAATGGCTGGTCGTTGCGGATTTGCAGCAACAGATTTTGCTGGCGCAGCAGGCCCATCCCGGACCGCGTTGCGACGCCCCGGCGCTGCCCGGGTTGCTGAATGTGGCCGGAGCACGTGCGCCCCTCGGCTTGGTGCTGGCCGATGCGGAGTTCGATTCCGAAGCCAACCATCAACACATTCGCCAACGCCTGCGCGCGCGTAGCATCATCCCGGCGAACCTTCGCCGCGGCCTCCCCCGAGGAGCGATCCGTAGCCAAATGCACCGGGCTTTTCCACGGAAACAGTATGGGCCACGCGCGAAGAACGAAACCATCTTCTCAGTAGTTGAACGGAAACTCTCCTCGCGCGCTCCGGGGCGCTTGTTGACATCGCAAATTCGCCAAGCCTTGCTACTCGGGCTCACTTACAACCTCTATCGCTTGAGGCACCCCAGCCGTTCGCAAGGATGTCAACAGAGCCATCCCCGCTCACATAACTGAAAAGGGACAGAAGACGTTTTAGGACAGGCCTGTTATCGATTCCATCTGATCGCTTGATACTGTCCGTGACGCGTTTGCGAAGACGTTCCAGACTCCACTTCGGGAAAGCGACGCCGATAACCGGGACCTTGAGGGCACCACGTTTCGCCATCGCATAGAGGGCCTGGGAGATCATCTTATGAGCAAGATCGCCGGTGACACCGAAGAGGACCAGCGCATCGGAACGGGGGGCTGCCATCAGACACCTACTTTCTTGGCGGAGGACACTTTCTTATCGCCGCCGAACTAGTATCGAAGCGCGGACGGCACGTTGTCGGCCAAGCCGTACTCGTCGCGCGGAGTAAGCCATTCGTAAAGCGCGGCGCTGAGGATGGCTGCGGAAACCGCCTCGCCAGTCGCCTCGCACAAATATGAGGAAAGAATTCCCATCGACGGCGTGCCCAACAAGGACACGCCGAGGCATCGTTTTGCGAACCCAACGACTGGTGTCATACCGAGCGGCCTTTCGCAATTTTATTCCGCTTCCGATTCTTGTTCTTCCTCGCTCCCCAGAAGTAGAAAATCAGGGAAGCGACGACGATCGGTACCGCGATGATGGCCAATACGAGGGGATGACCGTGTTCCTCCATGAACGCGATGATTTGCCGCCCATAACGTGCGGCAAAGTAAGCCAAGAGCAGGTATCTGGAAATCCTGCCGACCGCGAGCGCAATCAGAAATTTTACCGCAGGGTACTGCATTGCTCCCGCCGCAAACAGAAATGGAACTATGGGCATAGGCGGCGGCAGGAAGGCGGGGATGGCAATGGCGCCGAATCCCCATCGTCCGAAGATTTTGCACACTCTGTCCACTTTTCGGCGCGAGAACTTGCGTTCGAGTGCTTCTTTTCCTCCTTTGCGAGCAAGCCTGTAGGTGACAAAACCCCCAATCAGCGAACCCGCCGTCGCCATCAAGGCATAGTAAAGCCACAGCTTCTCTTGTTGCGCGGACAGGGCAATCGTTGCCAGATCCATGGTGCCTGGAATGGGGATGGGCGAGTTGTCCAGAAGCCCGAGAGGAATCAGACCCAGGCCGCCGAGGTGAAAGAGCCAAAGCCGCGCCGCCTTCGGCAGCAATACGGCAATGACTTGAACGCTCGAACTTGCGAGCATCCGTGTGCGATCTGCCTCCAGGATATGGTCATCCGCAGGGTGTGGACATTTCGAGACCGTCCTGGCCGCACTTGTCAGAGAAGAAGCCATAATCCAGCCGTTACTTCGCCAACTGCTTTTCCATCAATTTCAATTCCCGCCGGCGTTTTGCGCTGGTCTTGGGGTAGGCCATCTTTAGATCTTCGAGCGCATCCAGAACAATTCGGGAAACGATCAGCCGGGCGTTCTCTTTATCATCAGCGGGAACGACGTACCAAGGCGCGTGATGGGTGCTAGTGGCGTGCATGCATTGCTCGTACGCCTTCGTGTAATGTTTCCAGAATTTCCTTTCGTGAATGTCGGCGAGGCTGAATTTCCAGTTCTTGTCCGGCTCATCAATACGATCGAGGAAGCGCTTGCGCTGCTCGTTCTTCGATAAGTGGAGGAAAATTTTGACGATGTGCGTTCCGTTACGGACGAGATGATCCTCCAAATCCACGATGGAACGATAGCGCTCCTTCCAAATGGTCTTCTCGTCGCGCAACTCCTCGGGGAGGCCTTGATTGCGAAGAATCTCCGGATGCACCCGAACGACGAGCACTTCTTCGTAATAAGAACGATTGAAGATGCCGATCCTCCCGCGTTCAGGGAGACGGCACGTCGTGCGCCAGAGAAAGTCATGTTTCAGTTCTTCGGCGCTCGGCTCTTTAAAACTGAAAACCTCGCAGCCTTCCGGATTTACGCCGGACATGACGTGCCGGATGGAGCCGTCCTTGCCAGCCGCGTCCAATGCCTGAAAAATCAGCAGCAATGCGTAGTGACCGGAAGCGTAGTGAAGGCGTTGCAACAAGCTCAATTCCGTAACGTTTTCTTCAAGGAGTTCTTCATACCGCTTCTTCGATTTGCAGAACGGTTTTATGATCGTCGGCCAATCTCGCAGTTTGACCTTCTTCCCTGCCCGCAGTCTAAAATCCTTTGAATTGATTTTCATCTTCGTCTTCTTGGTGTTACGAACCGCACCGGCTACGCTCCCCGCTCTCGCGGCACAGGAGGACGTTCATACGGCCTTCGTCTTTGCCGTCGCATCCTTCCGAATCTCGCGCTCGGCCTCCTGCCAGTCTTGATCGGCCGGACTCTCACCCCGGACTCGTTGCTGGTAGAGTTCATAGGCTCGTGCGGCGATCCGAGGCGTAAGATCGGGCGTTTTCTCGGCCAACGAGGGAGCTTTCGTGCGGTCCAAAATCCGATAGGCGAGCAATTTCACGCGGTCATTCACAAGGGCCCAAATCAGGGCATAGCCCCAAACGAACCCAGCCCATCCCCAGCCGAGGGGCGTCATAAACAACCCATAAACGGCAATCAAGGTCGCCACGGTTTGTGTGCCGAGCACTGCAATCCACAAAATCCGGGCGGGGCGGATGGACCAGAATGGACCGCGTGTGCGCGTCAGGAAAATCGTCAGATGTCCGGCCACGGACAGCTTCAGGTACATCAGCGTTTGGACGTGCGCGTGGTCGAGGTGAAATACGCGCTCGCCAAGATAAAACAGTCCAAACGCAGCCACGACCCCCGTGACGCCCAGCACTGTGGAGATGCCCAGCACCAGGCGCATGTTCCACGCCTCGGGCTTATCCTTGTAATGAACGTTGTCATAGGCGATGGAGAGGATTGCTCCGTCGTTCAGCACGGCGATTATCACGATCATCACCGCGGTCACTGGGTAGAAATTAAAGACCAGGATCGTCAGAGTCATGAAGAACAGAACGCGCAACGTTTCTGCTATGCGGTAAATCGCATAGCTATTCATCCGCTGGAAGATGCGGCGGCTCTCCTTGATCGCGTCGATGATCACGGAGAGGCCGGAGGCCAGCAGCACGATGGATGCTGCTGCACGAGCGGCGTCGGTCGCGCCGGAAACCGCTATGCCGCAGTCCGCTTTCTTCAGCGCGGGGGCGTCGTTCACACCATCACCGGTCATACCGACGATGTGGCCGTGCTTTTGCAACACGTCGACAATGTTGTATTTGTCTTCGGGGAATACCTGGGCGAAGCCGTCGGCTTTTTCGATGGACTCGACCGACTGCGCCGACTGCTGATTCTTCGAATCGCGCAACACGGCGGCATCAAGGATGTTCGTGCCCATCCCAAGTTGGCGGGCTGTTTCCTGGGCAATGGCCAATTGGTCGCCGGTGACCATCTTGACTTTCACACCCATGTGCCCGGCGCTCGCGATGGTTGCTTTGGCCTGCTCGCGAGGTGGATCGAACATGGGCAACACGCCAACAAACTGCCACTTATTTTCCTGATCCGCCCGGGCTATGCCCAAGGAACGAAAGCCGCGGCCCGCAAACTCGTTGACGGCTTTCTCGACGGCGGGTTTCACTTCGCCGCCGTTGGTGGACATTTCCAGAATTACCTGCGGCGCGCCTTTGGCCACAAAGAACTGTTTTCCGTCCGGAGCTTTGACCGTAGCTTCGGTGCGCTTATGCACCGGGTCGAACGGCTGGAAATGGAGTATCTGATAAGCCTTTAGTGCCTTATCGTCCTTTACGCCACCGATCACGGCCAGGTCAATGGTGTCCTTATCTTCCGCACGCGAAGCCAATGCGGCCCATAGAATGACCTGGTCAGCGGGGATATTGCCGAGGCAGAAAGGATCGCCCAGCGTCAACTTGTTTTGGGTGAGGGTGCCGGTCTTGTCCGAGCACAACACATCCACGCCAGCTAGTTCCTCGATGGCCGAAAGTTTGGTCACAATCGCTTGTTTCTTTGCCAGCAGACGTGCGCCGACAGCCATCGTTACGGACAGCACCGTGGGCATCGCCACTGGGATCGCGGCCACCAGAAGCACCAGGGCGAACTCCAACGTGCTGAGGATTGGATCGTGACGGAAGAGCGCCACGGTAACGATCACCGCCACCAAGGCCACCGCGAGAACGATCAGGTAATCGCCAATTTTGAGCACGGCACGCTGGAAATGGCTGACGGTATGAGCTCCCTGAACCAACTGCGCCGTCTTGCCGAAGTAAGTTTTTTCACCGGTGGCATACACCATCGCGTCGGCTTCGCCCCGCTTGATAACCGAGCCAGAAAACACCGCCTCTCCCGGTTTGCGCGTCGTAGGCAAAGATTCTCCGGTCAACGCGGACTGATCGACTTGAACGGGATCGCCTGCCAACAACCGCGCATCGGCAGGCACGATGTCCCCCAGCCGCAGACGGATGACGTCGCCTGGCACCAGTTCAGATACCTTCGGTTCGATCCACTTTCCATCTCGCAGCGCTTTGGCCATGACCGCCAGCTTGGCTCGCAACGCGGCAATTTCGTTGCCCGCCTGATGTTCCTCCCAAAACGCCACTACCGCGTTGGAGAGCAGCAGAAAGAGAATGATGAAGAAATCCAGCCAGTGCCGGACGACCCCCGACAAAATCACCGCCCCTTCGATCATCCACGGAATGGGGCCCCAGAAATAGCTGAGGAACTTTAGGAATACATTAGTTTTCTTTTCCGCGATCTGGTTCGGACCATATTGCGTAAGCCGTTTCTGCGCCTCGGCTTGGCTGAGGCCCTTCGCAGACGATCCTAATTTCTTCTCCAACTCCGCCATCGGCAGGGTTTTCAGATCGTTTTTGTGATTTGGGTCGGACCTCGACTTCGATTCGGGAGTAGTGGACTTCGATTCGGGAGCTTTGGTCTTTTCGTCAACGGCTTTCATACCGAGTATCCTTTCTGTGCTCTCTCCCGCCACCGAATCTCGCTCCGCTGGGTCTTGGAAAAACGGTGGTCTGGCGTTTTCGGAGAAGTTTCGTTCACGATTTTGAATTCCTAAAATCGAGTGGCTTACACTTTTGCTGCTGGCGAGTCAGCGACCCCTCCCGGCGGCAATACATCCGGTAAGTCGAGGCGTGCGACACCGATCCGGTTGTCGGCCATGCCGTAATAGACGTCGAAGCGGTCTGGAGCGCCAAGATCGTCGCGCCGGTCGATGCCCGTGGGAAACACAACGTTGGCGACGATCCCGTCGCGTTCTTGCGGCAACTCCGGAGTTAACACGGGCTCCGACGAACGATAGCGAATCTTCTGGGGGTGTTCTTTAGAGAGCACCATCACCCCGGCCGAGTAGCACAACGGATGGAGGTCGTTGCTCGGGTTCACCATTTCCTTCACGCCGTGATAGATGATCAGCCAACCGTGTCGCGTTAGGACAGGAGGAGTGCCGCCACCAATTTTGAGCCGCTCCCATGGCGACACCGGAGTCGCGAGGCGGTGATGAGACGTAAACTGGCCGAGGTGATTTGGTCCACAACTTTCGATGACCATCCGGCAGTAGGAAATCCAAATGCTTTCCCGATCGAGATCCACTTCGCGGGACGCAGGGTGGCGCGCGGTTTCTTCCGGACGAGTTCCGGGAAAAAGAGGCCGGTGGAGAATGGCCATTTCAGGTTGTCCGGACGGATTTGGAATGACGACAGGGAAGAGACTGGCGTCTTTGTCATCCACGTCGCTAAATTCAATGCCCTGATACGGAGCAAAAGTGGCGAGCCCCAGACGCTGCCAATGGAAGAGGTCCGCTGATAAGGCCAGGGCGATCCGTGGCCCTTGAGAAGAGAATGCGGCGTAAGTCATGATGTAGCGCTTGAGCGGTTCTACGAACGTGATACGAGGATCTTCACATCCACCGCCGCCATCTGGCCGCCGTTCATAATCGGCTTCCGGTTCCAGCGCGATGCCGAGACGCTCGACGCCTACGGGATCGCCATCTTGATTGAATTGCACACGCGCAATGCCGATGCGCGAGTAATTTCCCTGCGCGACCATCCGCGGAAAGAGGTAAAGGGCGCCATCGGGGCCACGAACAACAGCTGGATTCAGAACGCCTCCGATCTCCTGAGGATTACCCGGCTCGGGTTCCATCAAGATGCCCAGGCGTTGAAGCTTTAATCCACTCGTCACATTTACTCGCGAGGTCGCGCTCATGGATTGCTTTCTAGACAGGCGATGATTGCTTTGGTTACCGGCTTAGTCTCGCTCGGACCGCGGACCGGGATGGAGACAACGCCTGCTTCTTCCGCCGGATAGTCGTTCCCTCCGAGGAACAAGGCATCCCCGATGAAAATCATTTCCTTCAGGGAAATGCCCAGGAGATCTCGCAGCTTTTTGATTCCGTAAGCTTTATCGATTCCTGGTTTTGTGACGTCGATGGATGTCGCCCCACCCATTCGGACAGAAAATCCTGGCAGCAAAGGGGCGAGGATCGCTTTGATTTTTTTCCGCTTGGCGTAATCGGGATCCCATTTGTCTTTTTCTTTTAAGGGGGCTTGCTGACCTAACGCGGAAAATGTTACCTGGCTTCCGCGGTCTTCAATTGCTTCTCCCCAAACCTTTTCGACCTTGAAACCTGCTTCAGCTACCGCTTTCTTCAGTGAGCTGATAATTTTCTCTTTTTCATCAGCGGTGAAATCTTCCGAATAAAGTTTTTCCCAATCTCCTGCGTATTTGAAGAACTTTGTTCCACACGTAGGCAGGAGCGATAGATTTACCAAACGTTCGTCGTGGGGAAGATTGGAGAGCAGTTGTTTTTCAAATTGCGGCCAGTCGCCGCCGGAAATTATAGCCACTTTGACGATGGCGAGGAGGTTATGCAAGAGCGCCGCCATTTCGGAATCGAGCGCCGATTTACTCTCGGCAAGTGTGCCGTCCAGATCAAAAACAATTAGCTTTTTCACGAACCTCGCACCTCTGTATACCTGCGCACTGGAGTAACGCTTCCCGTCTTTCCAACCATGCCTGTGCTACCCGGCCGCAAACTATTCCGGTATTCCAATCTCCAGCAAATTCACCTCACCGCTCGGCCGAAAAGCACAAGCTCCGAGCACCGCCGGCAACATCAATACGTCGCCCTTTCCGACGGCATACGTTGCGCCGCGGTGATCGACCTGCCCGGCACCTTCAATGCAGACGAGCACACGTGGAACACCAGCGGCGCCCACGGTAAATGGCGAGTGCCCGCGCAAACGCCACAACCAGAAATGCTCACACTGAAAAAGTCTCTCGCGTTCTACAGGTGTGGCCGCCTCCACCACGGGCGTCACCAGACCGGACGCACCCTCCGCGAAATTAATGCTGGCAAGCGCGTGATCGACTTGGAGAGGTCGCGGGCGGCCCGTCTTCGCGTCAATATGATCCCAGTCGTAAAGGCGAAATGTTACGTCGCTGTTCTCCTGAACTTCGAACACCACCACGCCATCGCCAAGCGAGTGAACCGTTCCAGCCGGTATAAAAACGCCGTCGCCGGGCTTCGGGGTGAAGAATAAGAGGTCGTCCGCGATCGTTTTGTTCTTGAGCGCCCGCCGCAGTTTGTCCGCACTTGTACCTGGTTTCAAGCCCGCATTGATGCGGCTTTTTGCTCCCGCCTCGAGTACGACCCATGCCTCCGTCTTCCCGGTTTCGCCGGCTAGCAACAGGTTGGTTTGTGCATCGGAGGGATGCACCTGAACGGAAAGCATTTCCCGCACATCGAGAAACTTCAGCAACAGCGGAAATCGGCGGAAGCGCTTGGCCAGCCTTCCCAGGATTTCTTCGCGAAAATGTTCGAGCAATTGGGCAATCGTTTGCCCTTTGAGAGGTCCACCGGCAACGAGGCTCGAATGGTCATCCCGATCGCTGAGCACCCACGCTTCGCCGATCGGACCGTCTCCCGGCAGCGGAGCGGCGAGCAGGTCGGCCAAACGCCGGCCTCCCCAGAGACGGTACTGAAAGATGGGTTTGAATTGCAGCGGATATAGGTGTGTTTCACTCAGGCGTTCTCGCTCTTCACTTTCATCTATCGCCAGCAGGCCGATCTCTCCTGGAGAAGCTCTCAGGTCGTCTTTATAAGTTCGTGATTTCACGTGTTTCGGTCCTTCTTTACAAGTGTCCATCGAGCTCTACTATTTCTTGACCGCAGTTGGCGCCGGCGGCCGCGGGTGGCTGCTGGGCACGAGCGACAAGTCGTCGCTCATGAAGTAGACGCTTATGGCCACCACCATAAGGAACATTCCAATCCAAAAACGCCAATCGTGATGAGCGCGCTTCCAGTAAGGGGCAGATTCGTGATGAGCATGTTCGCCATCCACCGCCACGTTCTGCTTGTGATTGTGCTTGCCCTCAGGCATGGTTCCCTTTCTTGTCGACTGCGCTTGGAACGATCTGCTGACTGCGTTGTTCCCGCGCCTTCGCTATCCACTCAGGAGCGTTCAAGTCTCGGCCGTGTTCGTCGACGCGATGCTTGCGCTACATGGTGTTGTTCCAGGCCAACTGCCATTTCCATCGCGGCGGTGTATTCGCCACGGTGGGCAGCGCGGCTGCACGTGGCGCGATGATAGAAAGCCTGCTGTGCCGCGAACACGCTGGCCTGTTGGCCGTGCCAAATCTCCAGGAGAGCGAGCACCGTCCGGCGAGGCCATCGGACATAACTTCTTCCGCTCAACTCAGCGGAAGGTTAAACTCCAGCTGTCGCTGCTATTTCGCCTGCATGTACGGCATATTGGGAGGGATGCGTCGTTTCGATGATGTCCCTGGCCTTAGCCACTTCTGCCGCTGTGCCGTGGGCGATTAATAGGAACTGATCTGTCTTTAGTGCAGCTTCGTATTTCACAATGCTGTCCTTGGGGATTCCCATGCCGTAAAGACCTGCCCCTAATGCTCCAAGCCCTCCGACCACCACGGCGCTTTCGAGCGCTCCCACGATCCATCCAACTACGGGTCCCGCCGCCAAGATCGGACCGAGACCTGGAATTATAAAAAATGCAGAGCCAAACAAGAGTCCCCAGAAACCGCCCCAGAACGCACCGACTTTTCCCCAATACTTCATGCGGTCGCCAGTGTTGTAGTAGCCCACCGCGTGCTCATCGGTGTGGTAACCCTTCCCAACGATCGACAATTTCTTCATGTCGACGCCACCGCGCTGAAGCTTTTTGACGGCTTGATCCGCTTCCGTATGCGTGGAATACACTGCGACAACTGAATTTTGTGTGGTCATTTCGCAAGCTCCTCAGGTACTCGCCATCTTTCTCGTGTCACCAAACTGAGTCCCAACCTAAAATATGACAGCGTGCCAACGAGGAAACTGTGCCGTATCGGACAGTAGGTGCGGAACACCTCTGCCCTCGGCTTAAGTGCGTGACGAACAGTTCGCCCTGAGACTTCAGTTCCTAGTTCGCGCTGGCTCAAGGAAGCAACTTCCCCCAACATAGCGTCGTCGCATGCATTGGCGCGCGCAGCATCTTGTCAACGCACTCTGAAACTACACCTCCAAAATCCTTCTGGGCGATTTGTATTCCTTCAAAACGATTCCGAAAGAAGTGGCACGAGGAATTCCAAAAGCTAACGTACGGCCGTCTTCACCGGCGGTTGTCAGGCTGTGACCAAAATTGAAAGGTGTTCTATATTGCACAGAAACGCTTTCCAACAATGTCTAAAATTTCGGCTTGAATCACTTGCTGTTAAGTGGAAGCTTGGAGAAAAAATGTAGACTTCCAAAGCTCAGAAGTGTGCACAACGCGGTTGTTCTTCATGACGATCGCCTGGCAAGTACTCCGGCGAGCTGAGCTAGGCTCCGGAAGATAGATCGGGCGTCGATTGGTCGTGCGAACTTGCAGTCTACGCTGGCGAAGCGTCCGAGCCCTAAGGAATTTAGTTCCGAAAGGTTTCCACACTCATGCGGGGTGGAAATACACCACATTTTCTGAAACATAACCGCAATTCAAAATCACAGCTGTCGCAATTGCTGTTATAGATCCAACACTCTGGCGTGGAGACGACACACACATGAAGCGAGCTAGGTTTGCCTGCACGCTGACGAGCGGCGTACTTGTCCTGGGTCTCATAGTGAGTTTGTCTCCCGGCATGCAGGCAGTTCCAAGCTTCAGCCGGCAAACCGGACTTAGGTGCAACGTGTGTCACAGCAATCCACCTGAGCTGACTGCGTTCGGGCGCAAGTTCAAGCTGGAGGGTTATACGCTTACGAACAAGAAGGCGGATACGACCATCGAGGACAAAGACTTGAAGCTCAACCGATATTTCCCGCTATCCGTCATGCTTCTTCTCAGCGATTCCGCCACAAATAAGTCTGTCCCCGGCGCGCAAAACGATACGGCCGGGTTTCCTCAGCAACTTAGTCTCTTTTTGGCTGGTGAGATTTCCCCCCATCTTGGGGGGATGGTTCAAGGAACATACGACCATCCGTCAGATCATTTCACTCTGGACAACACGGATATTCGTTATGCCAACCATACGACTTTGGGTTCTAAAGATTTGTTGTATGGAATTACCCTGAATAATAGCCCTACGGTTGAAGATGTGTGGAACAGCACGCCATCCTGGGGATATCCGTGGCTGTCTTCCGAGAGCGCTCCCTCGCCAAGCGCTGGACCAATCATCGCCGGAGCGCTCGCTCAGGATGTGGCCGGTCTGGGCGCCTACACCATGTGGAATGACCATTTGTATGCGGGTGTCACTGTGTATCGCTCCGAGCATGCGGGGGGCCCGCAGCCTGTCACCGGCACGGGGTTTGGAATCAATATTCATGGAGTTGCGCCTTACTGGCGACTGGCATGGCAGCAATCTTGGGGACTGAATTATCTGGAATTTGGAACCTATGGCATTTACGTGAGCTCGATTCCCGGGTGGAATTATGGGCCCAACCGATACGTACCTGGACCCCGCCGTTGATCTTCAATATGAACGGCCATTTGGCGTCAATCTGCTTACTGTCCACACCACCTATATTCATGAAAAATCTAACCTCAACGGCACATTTGCTGTCGGTGGCGTAGCCGAACCCTCGCATCACCTAAACACATTTCGGGCGGATGCTACGTATCACCTGCGGAGCCGGTATACGTTCACACTAGCCGGCTTTTCCACCACTGGTAGTGCCGACCAAATCCTGTACGCGCCCGCTCCAGTTACCGGCAGCCTCTCAGGCAGTCCCAACAGCAGCGGCTTCATCGGCCAAGTTGGGTGGTGGCCGATACAAAACGTCGAACTCTTGGCAGCGTACACCGCCTACGCAAAATTTAATGGTGCGAGTCACAATTATGACGGCGCTGGCCGGAACGCTTCGGCAAAACAATTCAATCTTTATCGCATTGTGGCTGAACTTTTGAGGGGGAGAGGTCGTCAATGGAATCCCACGATCACGATCACCAGACAGGTCCTCCGGATGGCTCCCGTCGATCTTTTGTTGGCGTACTCCTTGGGTTGGCCACGGCATTTGTCGGCGCCTTACTAGCCATTCCGGTGCTGCGGTACATCTTTTATCCATTGACAGCAAACGCCGGAGATTCAAACTTGGCGGAAGTTGGCTCAGTCTCAAGTTTTTCCAACCTAGAAACACCACTGCGCCGCACGCTCGAGATCAAACAGCGCGATGGTTGGCGAGAGACAGCCAGTCAACCGGTGGTCTATGTCATCAAAACAGGGGGCAAGATCAAGGTATTGTCCGCTATCTGTACCCATCTCGGCTGTACTGTCCCCTGGGATCCGGGCCGAAACGAATTCGTATGTCCCTGCCATGGCGGCACATATTCTGCAGATGGCAGCCATCTCTCAGGGCCGCCGCGTCGCGGGCTCGATTCGCTGGAAACCAAAGTGTCCGGCGGCAAGTTAATGGTGAAGTACGAATATTTCCGTCCTGACGTGGCCAACAAAACGGTCATCAGTTGAATAGCGAAGGTTCATCATTTATGTCTGATGCGAACTCAGAAAAGAGCCGGACTAGGCCAAGCCTACTTGGTCGTCTGTGGATATGGATAGACCAACGCACCGGGGCCGATCGGATACTTCGCAACTCCCTGGATGAACCAATCCCGGGAGGCCCGCGCTTCGCATATGTTTTCGGATCAGCGCTTCTCTTTATTTTCCTTTCGCAGATTGTCACCGGCCTCTGCCTGGCGCTGTACTACGTCCCTTCTCCTATGGCTGCTCATGCGAGCGTGGCCTACATCGTTAAGGAAGTCGCGGCAGGATCCTTTCTGCGAAGTCTACATTCCTATGGTTCGACCGCCATGCTCGTGGTCCTGCTGTTGCATTTCTTGCAGACGCTTCTCTGGGGGTCTTACAAAGGGAAACGCGAACTTCTGTGGATTGCGGGCTGCACCCTTGCGCTTCTTGTGATGGGGATGGCTTTCACGGGATATCTATTGTCGTGGGATCAGAGCGCCTATTCTGCCGGCTCCGTCGGCACGGATATCGCTGGAGAGGTGCCGTTCGTCGGTAATCTCCTTAGGATGCTAATGCGGGGCGGGGCAATGATGGGAGCTCTGACGCTCTCCCGTTTTTACGTTCTTCATGTCCTCATCCTTCCAGGTCTCATCTTTTCTCTTGTGGCCATCCACGTTTTCTTGTTTCGCAAAGCAGGAGCTGCGGGCCCGGCGGTCGAAGATCCCGTCAAGCCAAAGTTGCCTACAGAAGCGTTTTATCCCAAGCAAGTTCTGATCGATATGGCCTTTGTGCTGGTTGTCATGGGTGTTTTGGGAATGCTGGCACACTTTCTTCCTATAATGCTGGGACCCGAAGCGAACCCTGCAAATACCCGCTATATACCTCGACCGGAGTGGTATTTTCTGCCCATGTTTCAGTGGCTGAAGTATTGGCAGGGATGGAGCACGGTCATCGGCGCTTTCATAATTCCGGCAATTCTGATCGGATTGTTTTTCTTGTTGCCGTTCATGGACCGCGGTCTCGAACGCCGCCCGTGGCGCAGACCAATTCCCGTTGGCGGCGTCCTGATTGTATTAATCGGTTTACTGTGGCTTGGCATGACGAGTCGTCTTAACGATTCCCGCGACCCTATAGTCGCCGCTCAACTCGCGGAACAGAGCCAATCAAGAACATGCGTATTTTTATTCCGCTTTTCAGCCGTATTCGGCGCCATCGTCTTCTGGGGCCGTAGCTTCAACTTCGCTCGATGCAACCGCCGCCGAAGGGAAGGGCATCTTTGATTCTCACGGCTGCAATGGATGTCACGGCGAGAGCGGTGCCGGCGCCATTGGGCCACCGCTAACTCATATTTCCAGCAAGTACCCGCCAGCGGCATTGACAGCCCTTCTGCAAGCTCCCAGGGCCAACATGAAAGCTGCCGGCATGGTGCCTCTGACTCTGGATGCGGCTGAAATGAAATCTCTCGTCTCCTACTTGTCCAGCCTCGGGGGGACATCGGCCGCCTCTGCAGGGGCACCAGCCGCTTCCGGGGCGGCAACGGGGGTATCGTCGACAGCAAAAGCTGGAAGTCCGGCAGGCGGTGCAACTGCCGCTGGAGGGAAAGCCATTTTCGATTCGCACGGCTGCAGCGGATGCCACGGAGCGACCGGAGGCGGCGGCGTTGGACCAGCGTTGACGAAAATTTCCAGTAAGTATCCGCCAGCCAAATTGACGGCACTTCTGAAAGCGCCCCGGGCCAACATGAAAGCTGCAGGTATGGTTCCTCTTACTTTGAAGGCTGCTGATATGAAAGCTCTTGTTTCCTACGTCAGCAGCCTCGGCGGAACATCGAGCGCCTCTCCGGCGGCACCGGCCGCTTCCGGGGCGGCCTCTCCAGCGCCCGCAAAAGCGAAGCCCGCTGCGACAGCCGCACCGGCGAAAGCCGCCGCCTCTGCAGCGACACCTCCTGCATCTGGTGCGCCTTCATCTGCGCCGGCCGTACCTCCGAAAGCAAAAGCGGGAAGTTCCGCAGGCGCTGCAAGCGCACGGGGGAAGAGCATCTTCGTTTCTCAACGCTGCAGTGGATGCCACGGAACGAGCGGGGGCGGCGGTGCTGGGCCTGCGTTGACGAATATTTCCAGTAAATATCCGCCAGCTAAATTGACGGCACTTCTGAAAGCTCCCAGGGCCAACATGAAAGCTGCAGGTATGGTCCCTCTGACTTTGAGTCCTGCCGATATGAAAGCTCTGGTTTCTTACGTGACCAGCCTTGGGGGAACATCGTCCGCCGCTGCAGCGACACCGCCGGCTTCCGGGGCGGCCGCACCCGCCCCGGCTAAAGCGGGGGCCGTATCGGCGGCACCTTCGAAAGCAACAGCGGGAAGTTCGCCAGGCGCTGCAACCGCCTCAAAGGGGAAGGCGATTTTCGATTCTCAACGCTGCAGTGGATGTCACGGAGCGACCGGAGGAGGCGGCATTGGGCCAGTGTTGACGAATATTTCTAGTAAGTATCCGCCAGCTAAATTGACGGCACTTCTCAAAGCGCCCAGGGCGAACATGAAAGCTGCCGGCATGGTCCCTCTCACGTTGAGTGCTGCCGATATGAAAGCTCTAGTTGCCTACGTGACCAGCCTCGGCGGAACATCGGCCGCTTCCGCAGCGGCACCAGCAGGTTCCGGATCGTCGTCAACTGCGGCAGCGGCCCCAGCTGCGGCGCCGGCATTGTCGAAAGAAGAGTCCAAAGGGAAAGCGATCTTCAAGGCGCACGGATGCGCCGACTGTCACGGCACCGGTGGTGTTGGAGGTACAGCGGCAGCCCCTGCACTTGCAGGTGCTGGCAAGAACTTCACGCCTGCGCTTCTGACCACTTTGCTGACGCATCCATCCGCCAGCATGCAAAAAGGTGGAATGCCACCGATATCCCTGGATGGGAATGAGTTGAAAGCACTCGTAGCCTATGTAAGTTCTATTGCTTCCTCCAAAACCAGTCCCCAATAAATCCGATCGCAATGGAATCACGATCCATCGCCGCTCCTGTCCATAAGTGATTGGCACTCTTCACATCCCAAAAATGAGATGAGTAGCATTTTGTATAGACGTGCTTTTCGACAGTACCTAAGATGCGATTTTGGAACATGCCAGCTGCGAGGACGAAGCCTCCGAACCAGCAATTCGCTGCGCAGTTGGCGAACAAAATTTACGAGAAAAACGTAAAGTCTACTTTGCCCATGATCGTCGCAGTGAACTGCGCTGATATTTTGTTCGTGAGCAAACGGAACCACGTTCTGGAATCCATGTATTGGCATCGCTGTCTGGTAAATTAAAAGCGGGCCTTTGAGATTTTCGAAAGCCGTAATCATTGGGAAAAAGTCTCTCTCGTGGCTGCGAGAACTCATTGATGTAGACCCTGCGGAAGAGCTTGTCCGCCGAGATAAGGAATTCACCATCTGTGTCATAGAGTGAAGGCCGGAAGCCGCGCGGCCTTTCCCGGCGAAAGTGGAAGCTTGCCCTGCTAAGTTCGCTAGTGGAGAACTTCTCATCTGCGTGACATTCTCCTGACAGCACGGCACCAAACAATCCAGATCGGGCTGAGGAAGACTGATCGCTTTCGGCTTTCAACCGAAGGGTTGGTATGACGCAAGAGTTAGGAATCGGTGAACGCATTTCGTTGTTTCTTCGCTGAGGAGAAAATTGGGGGGACTCCATGCCTGCGGAGCCACATTTTCGTACATCTTGCCACTACCATCTTTTTCGCTAAGCCTTTTATTTTCAAAATAAAGATTGAAAAGGAAGGACTTCCAAGAGATAGCCCGGCTGCCTTGGGCGCAGGAGGCCCCCGGTTCAAATCCGGGCGCCCCGACCACTTTGCCTTCCAACACCAACTAACATTTCTGCCGCGGGCCGCGTGTATTTTGATGGCAGCACGCCAAGTGGGCGGCGGCGGGCACTGCTCGGCCCCGCGCTTCGACCTGCCATCAGCAGCAACCGGTGGCGCGTGTTTGGAGAATTCCGCTATTCCTGCCGAGTCTCAGGGGAGGGATGGGGGACAAAGCGATAGCCGAGGCCCCGAACAGTTAGCAAGTAGCGAGGCTTGGAGGGTTCCGGCTCGATGTACCGCCGCAAGCGCACGATAAAGTTATCGATGGCACGCGTATCGGTGTCTTCGCGCAGATTCCAAACGTCCTGTAAAAGCTGTTTGCGGGAGACAGGTTGGCCGCTGTTCTGGATCAGGCAGCGGAGCAAGTCGGACTCCATCATGGTCAAGGGAATGACTTGCTCGCCGACGCGTAATTGCAAGTTCTTGAAGTCGACGACCCTGCCATCGAAGCTAAAGATTTCCGGCGAAGATCGAGAATCGCCCGATTCAGCGTTCTGCCCGGACGCGGGCTGATAAGAGCTCAGCCAGTTCTTGCGGCGCAAGAGACTCGCGATTCGTGCGATCAAAATGGCGAGATTGAAAGGCTTCGGCAGATAGTCATCGGCGCCGGCTTCAAATCCCTTCAGCACATCTTCGGGGCGGCCGCGAGCCGTGAGCATGAGCAGCGGCGTGTAGTTCCGCGCTTGGCGCAGCTCACGCGCCACTGAAAATCCGTCCTTGCCGGGCAGCATGACGTCCAGCACGATAGCGTCGAAGCTTTCACGACCCTTCAAGAGCCGCTTGAGCGCGTCCTCGCCGTTGTCGCTAATTTGCACGCTGTGGCCTTCCGCTTCCAGATTGAAGCGCAGCCCTTCGGCGAGATGCGCTTCGTCCTCGATGATGAGTATGCGGCTCACGCGTGGTAGACCCTCGGGAGGCGAATGGTGAACGTGCTGCCCCGGCCTTCTCCTTCGCTCTCGGCATAGGCATCGCCGCCGTAACGGCGGGCGATGGTGCGCACGATGAACAAGCCGAGGCCAGTTCCCTTCACTTTGTCCCCTCTCGAATTCGAAGCGCGGTAAAAGCGCTTGAAGATTCGTTTCACTTCCTTTCGCGGAATGCCGATACCACGGTCGTGGACACGCAGCAAAACAGTATCGAGATCAGGTGTGAGCAGATCCACGACGATACCTTTTTTATCCCCGGAGTACTTGATGGCGTTGTCGAGGAGATTAAAGACGGCCGTGCGGAGTTCTTCGGGGTTCCCCAAGACGATGATTTCATCGGAGGCCGCCTCGCCAAGAGAAAGAGCATCCGGAGGCAGGTTCTGGCGGAGGCGCGCGAGCGCAAGCACGTCGCGGACAATCGTGGAAAATTGCACTTCCTGCCAATTCTTTCGCGCCGTGCCATGCCGGACTTCTCCGGCTTTCAGCACTTGCTCGACGGTTCCAAGAAGGCGGTCCGTATCTTCCAGCATGATTTTATAAAACTCGCGCCTTTTCGATTCCTCGAGATTCCGGCTGGCCAGGGTCTCCAGGTACAACCGGATGGAAGCAATCGGCGTCTTCAGTTCATGGGTGACGGCGTTAAGGAAACTATCCTGCTGTTCATTGCGACGAATCTCGCGGACCAGAAAGATGGTGTTAATGACAAGGCCGGCGATCAGCAAGCCAAAAAAGATGATGCCGATGACGAGAGGAACGACTTGACGCCAGTGGAAGATAATCCAACTGACGTTGAGGGCGACGGCCAGGGCGACGAGACAGACCCCGAGCACGATGAAGAACACCATCGCTTTGGTGCGGCGGGTGATGCGCATGATTCCGTAGTTTACGCCAGTGGCGAGTCAGCGCCACAGTAGAAGAGAGGACAGAGGTTTTGCCATTGCCATTGCCGTTTACCGGATCCGCAACGAGATTTTCGCAGCAGTTCGCGCTGGGTCAGTCGCCGCTTGAAATCACCAGCGGGGCGGAGGCGCGGGGAGAGTCGGCAGCGATGGCGCTGTGTCGGTCCGCCGCCTTGCCAAAATGGGCAAGCTTGTGCCGTTTGATGTCATGAGCGAGGCCGAGCATTCTCAAGGCGCAAATTCCGTACCAATTGAGATCGATTTCATACCACGCAAGACCGTGTCGCGCGGATTGCGGTACGGCGTGATGATTGTTGTGCCAGCCTTCGCCGAAGGTCAGGATTGCCACCCAAAAACTGTTTTTCGAAGTATCGTCGGTAAGGAACCGGCGCGATCCCCACATGTGGGTCGCGGAATTGACCAGCCAAGTGGTGTGCAGTCCCACAACCGTCCGCAGGAAAATCCCCCACAACAGACAGGACCAGCCACCGATGGCAAAAACGGTAATGCCGAGCAGTGCCAGGGGTACCCAGTGCCACGTCGTGATCCAAACATGAAACTTGTCCTTCCTGAGATCGGGTACGTAGGACGAAAGTCCCTTCGCATTGTTGTGCATGGCTTGGCCCGTCAGAATCCAACCCATGTGCGACCACAGGCCTCCATCGCGTGGCGAGTGCGGATCGCCTTCTTTGTCGGTGTTCTGGTGGTGCACACGATGAGTGGCGACCCAGGCGATCGGTCCGCCTTCAAGCGCCAGCGTTCCGCAGACGGTCAGGAAATACTCCATCCACTTTGGCGTCTTATAGCCGCGGTGGGTAAGCAAACGGTGGTAGCCCATGCCGATGCCGAGACTGCCCGCGACCCACCACAAAACAACCGCCAGGGCGAGGCCCGTCCAGGTAAAGAAAAACAGCGCGGCGATGGCGCCGATATGAAAGGCAACCATGAAAAGAGTTGTCGTCCAATTGATCGGTTCAGAAAAAGTTCTATCGTGTGCAATGGTGTTCATGATTTCAAAGTTAGCACGCACCGTGCGGCGCTTCTGTAATACTTGTGTAATCCTTCCCTAGGGCTTTCCAAAGAGGCTACGACAAATATCCCGGGAGAATTCGCATTTCTCGTGCGCAACCTGTACTTTTGGCCAGCTTGTTTTTCCCCGGACAGCTGTTCCTGCGTACGGATGGTTTCTTCTTTCTGGAAGAGTTCAAGAATTGCATGCACAGGCACGCGCTGTGCCGCGCTAAGCCTGACGAAAATAGAGCCTGCGGCAGGGGCGGGGTCCGAAAGAGCAAAAGCCAGCCAGGCAAGCTGCCCCTGAAGACCAATTGTATGTTAAGAAGTTGCTAGCTATCGCGTCTTAAATTGTAGAAGAGCCGAGGAGGAGTACTTGGCGGCCGCGATAGAAAACATCATGGTGACGCAAGCAGCCGCAGAGCTTGAAGATGTTTTTCGTACGCATCATTCCCTCGTCCTCAAGGCCGCTTACCGGGTTACGGGGAGCATGGCGGATGCCGAAGACGTCGCGCAATCCGTCTTTCTTCGCCTGGCCCGAGGAACGATTGACCACAGCCGTATCTCGAATCTCCAGAGTTATTTGCATCGGTCGGCGGTCAACGCGGCCTTGGATCTGATTCGCGCAAGGGGACACCGCGAGTCCGTACCTGTCGAAGTGGCCGACGAGCTGCAATCGAATCCGAGTCTCTCGCCCGAGCGCGTCCATTCCTCCTCGGAAATGAAACAAGTGCTCCGGCGCGAGCTGGCGCAGTTGAATCCCCGCGCCGCCGAAATGTTCACTCTGCGCTATCTCGAAGGCCTCGATAATCCTGATATCGCTCAGATGATGAACACGTCTCAGGCAGTCGTTGCGGTAACTTTGCATCGCACCCGGGCGCGGCTGCAGAAGAGTCTTCGTGGTCTTAGAAAAGGTGCATCATGAAATTTTTCCGGTCGAAACGAGACACAGATCTTGAACGCACGATTTCCGAACTCCGCGCCGAAGAGCTTGACGCCAAGACTCTTTCCACGTCCGCCGAGCGCGTGTGGCAGAAGTTGCAAGCAGCCCAAGGCGAGGAAGCTGCGACGAACGCTCTGCAACCCATTCGCGGCTGCGCCGATATCCGAGCCTTGTTGCCTGCATTTCATCAGCGAGAGCTGGCTCCTGCCCGCGCTCTGATTGTGGAAAACCATCTGCGGGAATGCGTTTCGTGCCGATCGTATGAACATGGGCGCGGAATGGAAGGGGCGACGAACAGCAATTGGCGGATGGACGCGACATCTCGCGGCTTTCAATGGAGCTTTGCAAAACTGTCCTTCGCGGCGGCCGCAGTAGTGCTAGCCGTTGCGCTAGGTTGGACTGCGCGCGACTGGTACTTCGCCGGGCCTCCTGGGAGCCGTGCGCGGATGGACACGATCCAAGGACAAGCGTACCGCATCGGTCCATCCGGCGAGCAGCCGCTGAAACTCGGCGACGAAATCGGTCAAGGCGAATTCATCCGCACATCCGCCAATTCCCGCGCCAAGGTGCGGCTCTTCGATGGCTCGGAAGTGGAAATGAATCAGCGCGCGGAATTCGCGGTCAGCGCGAACCGCCGCGACACCACAATCCATCTCGATCAGGGCAACATCATCGTGCAAGCCGCAAAGCGCCATACCGGCCACCTGTATGTTAGCGCTCCAGATTGCACGGTAGCCGTCACCGGCACGGTGTTTTCCGTGAACTCCGGCACCAAGGGCTCACGCGTGGCCGTGATCGAGGGCGAAGTCCGCGTGAAGCACGCCGGGCAATTGTCCATCCTGCACTCGGGCGATGAGATGGCCACAACGCAGAGCGTCGGCCTCGTTCCCGTGCGCCAGGAAATCGCCTGGAGCAGCGATCTGGACCACCAGCTTGCTCTGCTTGCGGAATTCTCAAAGCTTGGCAAGAAACTAGACGAAATCCAGACTCCGGGCCCGCGGTATGAAAGCAAGATTCTTCCCTTGCTGCCGGCGGACACCGTCCTCTATATCGGCATCCCCAATCTCGGAGATGCGCTACAGCAGGCAAATCAAATTTTTCAGCAGCAGTTGTCGCAGAGCAATGTTCTGCAGGATTGGTGGAACAAGAGCAGCCACACAAGTCAGCATCCGACGCCTGAGGAGCTGATCCGGCAAATCCAGACCGTCAGCCAGTATTTGGGCGATGAAGTGGTGATTACACTCCGGGGAGGCCCGGCTTCCATGCAAAGCGGCCCCGTGCTTCTCGCCGAGATTCGGGAACCTGGACTCAAGGATTTTTTGCAGAATCAAGTCGCCGATACTTTGACGAGCCCGCAAACCGCATCCCAGGTGCATGTCGTGGATCCGCAGTCGCTTTCCTCGCTGACCACCGGCGAACACGGCATGATCATGCTCGTTCGGCCGAAGATGCTGGTCATTGGCGGCAGCGCTGTTTCGGTTCAGCAGATGAACGCGCAGCTTGACGCCGGTACCACTCCCTTCGCCGGAACCGAGTTCGGCCGGCGCATCGCCAGTGTTTACACTCAGGGCGCCGAAACTCTGGTCGCTGCCAACCTCGGCCAGATTCTAAACTCCTCCCATGCGCAACCAGACGGTCCAAAGGCGCTTCAGAACAGCGGCTTTAACGACATAAAATACTTGATGGCGACGCGCGGTGAGTCTTCGAGACAGGGCGACAACCGGATTACGCTCGAATTCAATGGCCCGCGGCGCGGCATCGCGTCCTGGCTGTCCGTTCCCGCTCCCATGGGCTCGCTGGACTACGTTTCTTCCAATGCCGGCGCGGCGGTCTCCTTCGTTACCAAGCAGCCCGCGCTTATGCTGGACGACCTGTACAGCACGATGAGCGCTTCCAGCCCCAACTTCAGCCGAGATGTGGCTAAAACAGATTCAGAACTCGGTCTGGACATTCGCAATGACCTCGCTAGTTCGCTCGGCGGTGAGATGACTGTGGCTCTCGACGGCCCCGTTCTTCCTACGCCCTCGTGGAAAGCGATTATTGAAGTCAACAATTCGGGAGCCCTTCAGCTTGCCATCGAAAAACTGGTGCAAGCCGCAAACCAAGAAGCACAAAAATCCAACCGGCCCGGCTTAACGATCAATCAAGCAGAAGACGGCGGCCGAATGTTTTACACCATCAAATCACAAACCGCCGGGTTCACAACCGAGTACGACTACACTTTCGCGGACGGCTACATGATCGTTGCGCCCTCTCGAGCGCTGCTCCTCGCCGCATTACAAACCCACGCAAACGGCACTTCCCTGGCTCGTTCGACTTCGTTCCAGGCGCTTCTGCCCAGCGACGACCACGCCAACTTTTCGGCGATGCTCTACCAAAATCTCGGCCCGCTTCTGAAGCCGCTCGCTTCCCAGCTTACTTCCAGCCAGTTGGCAGTCCTGCAAAAGTTGGCAGCCGATGCCAAACCGAGCGTATTCTGTGCTTACGGAGAGAGCGATCGCATCGAAGTTGCCAGCAGCGGCAAGCTTTTTGACTTGAACCCCGGTCTATTTACGCTGTTCCATCTCCTGGGTGCATCGGATCATGGAACTTCGCACACTCTGAATCCGTAATGATTTGTAGATGAGCAACCCAACAATTGAGCTCGACGGGCTCGAAGTACAACTCGGCGGTCGTACGATTCTTCACGGCCTCACGGGTGTTCTGAAGAGTCGCGCCATAGGCTTGCTCGGACCCAATGGCGCCGGCAAATCCACGCTCATCAACACGCTTTTAAGCTTCCACTCACCTTCCAAAGGCAGTGCGCGCGTGCTCGGGCTCGACTCTCTCACGGATGGCAAAGCGCTTCGTTCGCTGGTCGGTTACATGCCGGAGAACGACGCCTTCATTTCCAAAATGTCCGGAGTCCGCTTTGTCCGTTACATGGCGGAGATTTCCGGCCTACCCTCCGGGCAAGCCTTGGAGCGCGCGCACGAAGCTTTCGTCTATGTCGGTTTGGGCGAAGCGCGGTATCGTCCGGTGGGAACGTATTCGCTGGGCATGAAGCAATTGGCTAAGCTCGCGCAGGCCATTGCGCACGGCCCGAAGCTGCTCATCCTGGACGAGCCGACCAATGGCATGGACCCGCCTGCCCGCAAGCGCTTGATCGAACTTATTCGCGAAATCCGCGAAGCCAGCGACATTTGCTTGCTGCTCTCCTCGCACCTTCTCCGCGACGTGGAAGAAACGTGCGACGAAGTGCTCATCCTGCGCAACGGCAAAATCGCATCCATCTGCAATCTCGTCGAAGAACGCCGCGCCAATCGCAAGTTTCTCGAGCTGGAAACCATTGGCGCCGAAGCAAACTTCACTTCGTCGCTCGAAAGTATGGGCTGCGAGTGCGCGGTTTT
Organism: uncultured Acidobacteriota bacterium; assembly: GCA_963824515.1. GTDB lineage: Bacteria > Acidobacteriota > Terriglobia > Acidiferrales > UBA7541 > Acidiferrum. The sequence continues at coordinate 66,943 of CAWGPN010000018.1, read as the reverse complement.
CAGCAATGGCCGCATCAAGGTCGTGATGCCAGACAGCGTCGAAATTCGAGAGGTATTTAAGGTCGCCGCCGATCGCGGCGTGCAGATTCGCCGGATGAATCATCGCCGGGACTCGCTCGAAGACATTTTCCTCAACGCCATGGAGCAGACGGGAGCAGCGGATGGCCGTCTATAAGCGCCGATACAATTCTTACACCGGCTCGCTGACGCCGCAGTGGTCGCGCTTTTTCGTTCTGACACGCTACGCCTTTGCCGACCTATTCAAATCACGTTTCTTCGTTCTACTCCTGATTCTCTCAATTGTTCCTTGTCTTTTTTTCGCCGGCTACATATTCATCGCCAACAACAAAACCTTGCAATTGCTCATGCAGATGCGTTCTCCGGATCTGTTCGCAGTCGAAACCCGATATTTCATCATCATCATGATGGTGCAGACGCAAGCCGCCTTTCTCTTGAACTGCTGGGTTGGCCCCGTCCTGGTCTCGGGAGATTTGACCAATGGCGCTCTTCCTCTTTTTCTGAGCCGACCGTTCAGCCGGGCCGATTATGTTCTTGGGAAACTAGCAGTCCTCGGATTCCTGCTTTCCGCTGTCACTTGGATTCCCTGCCTGCTCTTATTCAGCCTGCAGTCTGGCTTGGCGAGCAACGGTTGGATTTGGTCTCACTTGTGGATGGTTGTTCCCATCGTGTTGTGCTCTGCGATTTGGATTCTCATGCTTTCCCTCATTTCTCTGGCCGTGTCGGCGTGGGTCAAATTGCGAATCGTGGCCACGGGCGTAATTTTTATCTCATTTTTTATTCCCGCGGGGCTCGGCGAGATGTTCAACGCCATCATGGGCACTTATTGGGGCCAGTTGCTGAATTTCTCGTATATGTTCCGGCTTATCCTGGCGAGAGGATTTCGTGAGGAATCCGGATTCCTTGGCTCGGTGGATTGGATCGGAGTTCCGCTCTGGGCCGCCTGGGGCATGTTAATTTTCGTTTGCTTGCTTTCGCTGGTAATTCTCAATGCGCGCTTGCGTGCCCGCGAAACGGTGCGCGGATGATGCCGGACAATCGCCAAATCGTTTTCGATAACGTCTCCAAATTCTACGGGGAAGTTCTCGGCGTGAACAAAGTGAGCTTCTCGCTCGAGCCGGGGATTACCAGCCTCGTCGGCCCCAACGGCTCGGGCAAGACCACTTTGATGAACTTGCTGACCGGCCTGATCAAGCCATCCCAAGGCGCCATCTACGTCCTCGGCCTGACCACGCAACAGCCGGTCGAATTCTTCCGCCAGGTGGGATACTGCACACAGTTTGACTCCTTCCCTCCCGGCACGAATGGTTACGATTTCATTTATTGGCCGCTACGGCTTCACGGCTTTGGCCACGATCAGGCGGCGAAGCTGACGAACGAAGCCCTCGAACGCGCCGGCATGGCGCAAGTCGCCCGCCGCAAAGTCGCTGGCTATAGCAAAGGGATGCGCCAACGCATTCGCCTGGCTCAGTCCATCGCGCATCATCCTTCCGTGCTGGTGCTTGATGAGCCGCTCAACGGCCTCGATCCCATGGCTCGCTCGGAATCGATCGCCCTTTTCCAGGCGATTGCCAAGCAAGGCATGCACGTCATTATTTCCAGCCATATTTTGGAGGAAGTCGATCGCATCTCCGACCGCGTCGTGCTGATGAGCAGCGGCTACGTGGTCGCCGAAGGCCAGATTCGCGAAGTTCGGCAAGAAGTCCGCGACCATCCCATACAAATCCTGGTCCGCTGCTCGAATGCAGCGAAGTTAGCCTCCGCGGCTTTTGAACTCGACCATGTCGTCGAAGCCAAAATACTGACGGATGGGCAGAGTGTCCTGGTTCGAACTCGCGATGCGGAGCAATTCTACCTATTGCTGAACAAAATCGTTTCCGGCGGCCTCGTCGAAGTCGATGCCGTAGCTCCCGCCGACGACGACGTGAACTCCATCTATCAATATCTCATCGGATCGGATGGCGGACCGGTATGAGCGCGCAAAATCGAATGGCACAGGCCCAAAAGTGGTCCAAAGAACAGCCCTGGCGGCTCTACGCCAGTCAAATCTCCGTTCTTGTGCGCAACGAAGTTCGCCGCAACCTCTTCACTCGCCGCAGGATTTGGGTTTACCTGCTCGCGTTGATACCGGTCATCATCATCTCCATCCACTATTTTGTGGATAAGAATAGAGGTGCCGACCAGATTGAGATGGAGACCACGGTCCTCGCCGGAATTGTTCAGCTCTACTATTTCCGTCTGGGCATCTTCTTCGCCTGCATGGGCATCTTTACTTGGCTTTTCCGCGGCGAAATGGTCGAACGCACGCTCCACTATCAGTTTCTCGTTCCAGTTAGAAAGGAAGTCCTGGTAGTCGGAAAGTTTCTTGCCGGTGCGATAATTTCCATCGCACTTTTCGAAACAGCCGTTCTTGCCTGTTTCTACCTTACTTATAGCCGGCTTGGTTCAGCGGGCAGATCCTACGTCTTTGACGGACCCGGCCTCGGTCAATTGGGTTCCTATCTCCTCGTCACGGCCCTCGCTTGTCTCGGCTACGGCGCCGTGTTTCTCGCTCTCAGCCTGCTCTTCAAAAATCCCATCATCCCCGGAGCCATGCTGATGGGTTGGGAAGCCATTGCTCCGATTTTTCCCTCCTGGGCACAACGGCTCAGCGTCACTTTTTATTTGAAGCATCTTTGTCCCGTCACTCTACCCGTCGATGGCCCCCTCGCCATCTTCACGGTTGTCGCCGAACCCGTCTCTCCGTACCTTGCCGTGTTCGGATTGCTCTGTCTCACCGTCGCTATTCTTGTCCTCTCCTGCTTCCTAATTCATCGGCTCGAAATAACCTACACCGCCGAGTAACCTCGCCAAAGCGCAAAGACGATTCGTTTAGGTTTTGCCGCCTGCGTTACTCGGCTCACCGGGTTGCGCTTCTTGCTCCAACCTTAGGTGCGCCGCAACAAGTCTGATCTCTTCATAACTTATTGCCGCCGGCAGAGCATCCTTCAGAGGCTTGAGCCGTTCGAATCCAAACCGCGTGCATGCCTCTTCGATCTGCGCTTGCTTATCCGCGTCAACCCAGCTCCGCTGGAACTCCAATTCTCCTTTTTCCATCAGCCTCACAACTAATTCGACCACACTTCCCACTTGCCTCCCTCGCGCCTTGGCAATCTCCTCAAAAGTGCGCCCCTCCGCCAGCAATCTCATCGTCTCTTCCGCTGGCTTCGCTTTTTCCTCCTCCTGCTTCGCCGCTCGCGCCCCACGGACAAACTCCTCAAGCGCTCCCAATATCTCTTTGCCATACAATTCCGTCTTGCGTTCCCCGAACCCTGAAATGCTCCGCAGCTCGCTCAACGAACGCGGCCGCACTCTGCAAAGTTCGTCAAGCGAAGTGTCATGCATCACTATGAAAGCCGCGATGCCACGTTCCCTCGCGGCCGTCCGGCGCCACTCCCGAAGATACTCGCGTAGCTCAGGGTCGATACCGCCGGCAAGGCCGCTTACGCTCGAGTTCCCTGCTGAAATTCGGCCCGGCTCGCTCCAGGTTTCCTTTGGCTGAAACTCATTGCCGCCACTCACTCCCGCTGCCGCCTTGCGCTTCTTTGTTTTCTTGGCTCGGGCAGCCGCTGCCAGCCATTCCGGCTCCCCAACGCACACATCGCAAGCCCCGCATGATTTCCAATTACGGTTCTCCCCGAAGTGCGAACAAATCTGATGATGCCGGCATACCTTCGCTTCCACGAATCTCCGAATCTCGTGATACCGCTGCCAGGCCCGAGTTTTCTCCGCCTCATCTTCTATCTGCTGCACAAAATAGGTCAGCAAACCCACATCCCGCTTCTGCCAAAGCAAAAGACATTCCGCCGGTTCTCCATCGCGTCCGGCTCGCCCCGCCTCCTGGTAATACTGCTCGATCGATTTCGGCAGCGAGAGGTGAATCACCGCGCGCACCGCCGCCTTGTTGATCCCCAATCCAAAAGCAATCGTCCCCACCAGAACGCGCACTTCGTCGGACATCCACCGTTCCTGATTCTTCCGCCGCGTCTCCCCATCCATCTTGCCGTGATATCCAATCGCTGCAATTCCCTTCTCCGCCAGAAAATCTACCGTCTCCTCAACCCGCGCGATTGTCGGCGCGTAAACAATCACGTTGCTCTCCGCATATTTCTTCAGAGCGCGAATCAAAAGTTCAGCCTGCACTCGTCCCGCGCATTCCTTCACGATGTAATTCAAATTCGGCCTGTGAAAGCTGGCGATGTACTTGTCCGGCTCGCGCAGCTTCAATTGCTCGATGATGTCGTGCCGCACCCGCCGGGTCGCGCTTGCCGTAAACGCCGCGATTGGCTTTTCCGGAAAATGCTCCCGCAAGCGGTTCAACAACCGGTATTCCGGCCGGAACTCGTGGCCCCACTCCGAAATGCAGTGCGCTTCGTCAATCACAAAGTAAGAAACCGGCACGCGCCCCAGCCATCCAAACGTATCTTCCCGCGCAATCCGTTCCGGCGAAAGGTACAGCAGCCGGTACGCTCCCTCGATCGCTTTGTGCACCACCCACGACTGCACATCCGTCGCAACCGAACTGTTCAGCAGCGCCGACGGAATCCCCATCTGCGTCAACTGCGCCACCTGGTCTTGCATCAGCGCCATCAGCGGCGAAACCACGATCACCGTTTTCTCCGGCACAATCGCCGCCGGCAACTGGTAGCACAGCGATTTTCCCCCGCCCGTCGGCATCACCACGCACGTGTCCCGTCCGCCAAGCAAACTCTTAACAATGTTTTCTTGCAACGGCCGGAAGGCGTCGTAGCCCCAATATTTCCGCAGCGCTTCGTGCAGCTCTTTCTCCGAACTCATGCTGAGAGTATAGATGCCAGTGAAGACCCGGTCTATCCACAGCTCTCGCGGCCGCTCCGCTTTCCGTCCCGCCATCGAAACTCTTGACAACCGCTCACCAAGAAGGTAACTCCCCTACTTCGCGGAGGCCTTTCCTTGCCCTGGACGCAAGTCTACGACCCACTCCACCACTGGTGGCTTTCCACTCTCGTCGCTTCTCTTCCCGTCCTCGTCCTTCTCGGCCTGCTCGCCGGTCTCAAAGTCCGCGTTCACCTTTGCGCCATCGCCGGCGCCTCCACTGCCATCCTGTGCTCCATCTTCGTCTTCCACATGCCCTCCGAGCTGGCCATCGCCAGCTTCCTCTACGGCTCCTCCTACGGCCTTCTCAAAATCGTCTGGATCGTCATCGCTGCCGTCTATCTCTACGACATCTCCGTCGACACCGGCCAATTTGAAATCATGAAGCAGTCCGTCGCGGCCATCACTCCCGACCGCCGCCTGCAACTCCTCCTCGTAGCTTTTTGCTTCGGCGCGTTCATCGAAGGCTGCGCTGGCTTCGGCGCCCCCGTCGCTATCGCCGGCGCCTTCATGATCGGTCTCGGCTTCAAGCCCTTTCAGGCCGCCGCCCTCAACCTCATCGCCAATACCGCTCCCGTCGCTTTCGGCGCCATCGGCATCCCCGTTCACGCGCTTGTAGGCGTCACGGCTCTTCCCGAAAGCGACGTCAGCGCCATGGTCGGCCGCATTCTTCCCATCACTGCCGTCATCCTTCCCTTCTGGCTCGTTCGTGCCATGGTCAGTTGGTCGGAGACCATTCGAAGTCCTTCCCGCCATCCTCGTCGTCGGCATTTCTTTTGCAGGCACGCAATTCTTCTGGTCCAATTACATGGATAGCAATCTCGTCGACATCGCCGCCGGCATCATCTCTCTCGTCTCAACCCTCCTCTTCCTTCGCGTGTGGCGGCCCAAGCGCATTTGGCGCTTCCCCGAAGAGCGCGAAGCCGACGCCGCGATAGCCGCAGCAGCCACAACCGCATCCGCCGTCCTAACCCAAACTGCCGTCACCGACACCATGGGCGACGACTGGCAACTCCGCCAAAAATCTCTCGCGGGCAAGCGCTACTCTGCCGCACAAGTCGCTCGCGCATGGCTGCCTTTTGCCATTCTTTCCATTTTTGTTTTGTGTTGGGGGATTCCGTCGATCAAAAACGCGCTGGGCAAAGCCACCACTCCCGCTTTCGCATCCGGCGGCTGGGAAGTTCCCTATCTCCACAACGCCGTCTACCGCGCCAAGCCTGTCGTCGCCCAGCCCACCGCCGAAGCCGCCAAGTTCGATTTCAACTGGCTCACCGCCACCGGCTCCGCCTGCTTCCTCGCCGCTCTGCTCTCCGGTCTAATTCTCGGCCTCAAGCCCGCCGAAACTTTTTCAAATCTTCGGTCGCACTCTCTTCCGCCTCCGCTTCGCCATCATCGCCATGACCTGCATGTTGGGCCTCGGCTTCGTCACGCGCTACTCCGGCATGGACGCCGTCCTCGGTCTGGCCTTCACGCGCACCGGCTGGTTCTTCCCCTTCTTCGGCGCGTTCATCGGCTGGCTCGGCGTCGCGCTCACCGGCAGCGACACCTCCTCCAACGTCCTCTTCGGCGGCCTGCAAAAAATCACCGCCCAGCAGCTCGGTCTCAGCCCCGTCCTCATGGCCGCCACCAACTCCGCTGGCGGCGTCATGGGCAAAATGATCGACGCCCAATCCATCACCATCGCCACCGCAGCCACCAATCAGGTCGGCCAGGAGGGCTCCATCTTCCGCTTCGTCTTCTGGCACTCCGTCTCTCTAGCCGCCATCGTCGGCGTCATCGTCATGCTCTACGCCTACGTCTTCCCCCAATTCATCCCCCACGGCCTCACTTTCATCCACTAACCTTCTCTCCACTTTAGGGGTCGCACTTGCTCGCCCGCAGTGCCGTTATGAATCGTGCCTGGTTCCAGAAGAGCTATCTCCAGAAATCTCTCGGGGAAGCGGAGGCAACCGAATGTTGTTGAATTGCGTTGCATCGTTCACTGTATACTTCCGAAGCTAAAAATCTGAAACGGAGGATCGAGGTGAACAACGAATGACGCCGCAACGCCAAACTCCGCCAGCGCACGTCGGCATGCTCCAGCTACTGAACGGCGCTTATGTTGCAGGAGCCGTCTCCTGCCTCGCCCAACTCGGAATCCCGGATCTCATCGAAGCTGCTCCCAGATCGGCCGAGGAGCTGGCAAGCCAGATCGGAGCCCACCCGCAAGCGCTCTACCGTCTGATGCGCGCCACCGCGAGTGTCGGAGTGCTCTCGGAGGGACCCGACGGAAAATTCTCGCAAACGCCCATGTCCAAGGTTTTGCGCAAGGATGCGACTCCCAGCCTGCGGGCCCTGGCCATCATGGTAGGCAGGGATTGGCACGGGCGCGGCTGGTCCCACCTGGACTATTGCGTCCGCACCGGCAAGCAGGCGCTTGACCAGATTTACGGCGAAAACGTCTTCGAATTTCTGAAGCAACGTCCCACGGAAGCGCAGATCTTCAATGACGCCATGACCGATCTCTCCATGATTGATGGCCCGGCCGTGGCCGAGGCATACAATTTTCAGGGCATCCGTTCCATCGTGGATATCGCCGGCGGGCACGGACTTCTGCTGGCGACGATTCTGCGGAAGAATCCTCATTTGCAAGGCACGCTCTATGAAGTACCTCACGTTCTCGAGGGAGCCGCGAACGGACCGCTAAAGCCGCTGATGGAACGCTGCGCGCTCGCGTCCGGCGATATGTTTACTTCCGTCCCTGCCGGAGCGGATGCGTACATCATGAAACACATCATTCACGACTGGCCGGACGATAAGTGCATCGAAATCCTCAAAGCCTGCCGAAAAGGCGTAAATTCGGGCGGCAAACTCCTGGTGGTGGACAGCGTAATTCAGCCGAGCAACGATTTCTCCCCGGGCAAGTTCCTGGATCTGGAAATGCTGATTTTCGGCGGATGCGAGCGCACCGAAAAACAATTTCGCGACTTGCTTGCGGCGTCGGGTTGGCGGTTAAATCGAATCGTCCAGACCGTTGCCTCCGATTCGATCGTCGAGGGACTTCCCGTGTAACGGTTACCAAGAGCCTACCCCATTCGACTTGGCATTTCGTCGCGCCCGGAAATTCTCTCATTGCATCCAACTGCCCAGCTGTTCTTCGTCCTAGTACCCTGTCCCTTAGCCGAAAATGAATTCCTCCCTCCTCTCCGAATTTCCCGCCATCATCGGCCCCGCCACCTAATCACTTCCCCCGACGAACTCCACACCTACGAATGCGACGCCCTCGCCTATCTCCGCGCCATGCCTCGCGCCGTTCTTCTCCCCGACTCCACCGCCGAAGTCCAAGCCATCCTCCGCCTCTGCCATCGCGAAAAAATTCCCTTCGTAGCCCGCGGCTCCGGCACAAGCCCCCAGTGTCGCCGCAACCAATTCCCTGCCAGTATCGTTAGCTAATCATTCCATTTCACAGCGCCCTCCGAATGTATCTGACGTTCCTCGCGGAATCGCGCTTCCCAAAGCTCGCTTGTCCCATTTGGAACGTATCCCTTATAGGACAGACCTGCCGCTGCCAGGCTGGGATACTGAGTGTGGATAGAGACGAGGTTACCTTGACGAAAACTCAGGTTTCACCTGTGGGCGGCAACGAGCCCCTCACTGCTTCCGCAGGCACAGAGTCCGTGGCCGACATTCTCGAACAGCAGCTCGACCCGACGATTCAGGAGTGGATGGGGCTTGTCGAGAAAGAGCCGGAACTCTCCCGAATTCGCCTGAACTTCCAGGAACGCACCGGCCATCTTCCGAGGCTCCTCCATGACGTAATCGCCAGGCTGCGCCTGGATAAAGGGTCGAAAGCTCCGGTTTCGGTCGCGGCGAGTCATCACGGAGAGCTGCGGCTCAAACAAGGCTACACCGCCGCCATGGTCGTGGATGAATCCCGCATTCTGCAGGTCAGCATTTTCTCGACGCTGCACAAGAATGAGCATCGCGTGAAATTCAGCAAGTTGCTTCCAGACGTTGTGACTATCGCGGACGAAGTAGATGCGCAGCTAAAGCAGCAGATCCTCTGCTTCCTGCCAGTCGAAACACCGAGAAAGGATACTAACTGAATTCACTTCCAGTTGGGCCACTCCCGGTGTCCGCATGAAGCTATATAAATCCAATACGGAATCGTTCCAACCGCAGACCTTTTTCCATACTTCGGGTATGGCAAGGAAGGTTGCTGAGTTTGAGAAAGACGCGCAGATTTACAACCAAGGTGACGCGGCCCACAGCGTCATGTACATCCAAAAGGGCAACGTAAAATTCTCCGTGGTTAGCGCGACGGGTAAGGTGGCCGTAGTCGCGTTGCTTGGTCCGAGCGATTTTTTTGGCGAGGGCTGCATGGCCGGTCAGTCTATCCGCATGGGTACGGCTACCGCCATTACGCCCACTTCCATTCTTGCCATCGACAAAAACGAATTGCTTGGCATGATCCGCACACAGGACAAATTATCGGACTCTTTTGTCGCGTTTATTCTCAATCATAAAAATCGCGTCGAGGAAGCTTTGATCGATCAGCTCTTCAATTCGTCCGAGAAACGGCTCGCCCGCGCCCTACTCGCGCTCGGCCGCTATGGAAAAGTGCAGCACCAGCTAGACGACGAACTGCCCCCTGTTTCCCAGGAGACCTTGTCGGAAATCATCGGCACTACACGCTCTCGCGTGAATTTCTTCATGAACAAATTTAGAAAACTGGGCTTCATCGAGTACCACAACCGTAAAATCAAGGTCAATAAGTCATTGCTGACATTTGTTTTGGACGAGTAAGGCCGCTGCTCCCGGCTCCCCATCCGTTCCCCGCCGTAGTATCCTTTCCCAAGTCGGACATGAACCAAATACCCACTCGCGAGGAAGTGGCCCAAATTCTGCAGAATTTCTTAGACGGAACCGGAGGTAAGTGGGATTGGGGCGACTTCATTTCTGCGACTCATTTTGAGAATGCTTACCTCGAAAAAATTCGCGTTAGATGCGCTCTTCTCGATCAAGAATTCCCTCCCACAAGTCGCGGCTGGTACTGCAACGAACAGGGCTTGGAGGTCATCCGCGCCTATATTCAAGAGTTGACAAAATCAAAGTAGTCCTCCGTACCTGCCGTAGTATTCTGTTTCCCGGGACACCATGAATTCCTCCCTCCTCTCCGAATTTCCCGCAATCGTCGGCGTCATCGTCATGCTCTGCGCCTACGTCTTCCCCCAACTCATCCCTCACGGCCTCAACTTCATCCACTAACACTGTCATCCCGAGCGCAGCCGAGGGACCTCTCTTCGCCTTTCGTCTTGTAGGGGCACGGCATGCCGTGCCCGTCTTGCATATGCCTACGCAGGGTCACCCGTCCGCGGATGACCCTGCTTTTGCCTCTGCCAAAAAACCCAGCACCGCAAGCAAGCCCGCGTCCCCAATGCACACTTCCATTTCATAGTCGGCGTTGTCTTCCGCGTAGTGAAGAGTCAGCCTGCCGACCGCGAGATCGACGCCTTCAGGACCGTCCCACGCTCGCTCCCAGAGTGACGAGAAGCTCGTCCAGTTGCGCGAACGTCTCCTGCATCCCACCCTCCATCCCGGCGATGGAACTGTCGAGAGCTTCCTTCGAGGGATAGAGTTCGTGCAGGACCAGCAGCGTCTTGCCACCTCTTTCCTCGAACGTCACCGTAGTGACGGCACCGTCCTCATTTTCCTCATTCGTCCAGACGAGGCGCGAGTTCGGTATCACTTCGATGTACCTACCGAAGAACGACATCGGCTTTGAGGTTCCGTGGCCGAGCTCGAAACGGTACCTGCCCCCGACACGAACATCCAACTCGCAGGAAAGCAGGGACATGCCCGTCGACTTCGGTATCCACCACCGCTTGAGCATGTCGGGCTTCGTCCACGCCTCGAACACGATGCGCGCCGGGCCGTTGAAGGTTCGCGTAATGACTAGCTCACTGTCGGACTTCCGTTCCACCGTCGTGCGGTTCTCCATGGGGGTAGGCTCACTCTCTCTTCTTGCGTCCATCGACCTTCTCCTTTTGTTTCAGTTCCTCGACAACGTTGTCCAGCTCGTCGAAGCGTGCAGCCCAGAGCTGGCGGTACTTCTCGATCCATGCCGCCTCTTCCTCCAGTCGGCGCAAGCCGAGCTTGCAGGTCCGCACGCGCCCGACCTTCTCCGTGGTCACGAGTCCCGCCTGCTCCAGGATGCCGACATGCTTCTTCATGCCCGTCAGGGTCATGTGGAACTTCTCGGCAAGGTCCGTAATCGAAGCGTCAGCACGCCCGAGCCGCTCCAGAACGCCGCGTCGGGTGGCGTCCGAAAGCGCGGCGAACGAGACATCGAAGCGGGTCTTCGCATACTGAACCATGTGGTTCAGTATATAATACACGGATTGCCGCCATGCAAGGGGAGACCACGCGCGCGGCGTTGGAGAAGCGGGCCGCTGACCACATTCGAGCCTTCGAAAAGATTGCCAACCAGCAGAAATGCGTGCGCGTCGAAGTGGATCCTGAGAAGCTCGAATACGAATACGCGTAAGCGTGTTGGAGCGGACAGGAGGGGAGGGAACGTTTTCCTAACCACGGATTACCGCTGTTCGAACTCAGCCGCAGTTTCAGGCAAAATGATTCGGAAACGTCCCGTCTGGAACGTGTGAAAAAATTAAGATTTCAGGAAAGCGCCGATTGCAGTTTTGAAATAATCTCAATTAGAAGCGATATGAGCGAGCTTTCCCGACCACCTGGACATTTTTCTACTCCCGCAAAAGACGCTCTTCAATTTTTTCACACGTTCCTGTCCTTATGTTTCCTTGCTCCTGCGGTAAGTTCATCGGGAAGGGCTAAGGCGCTGCGCTTTGTTTCAACACGCAGCAGCGTTGGCTGGCTCCGCGCGCTCCTTGCGCACGATTTCCTCTCTATCCCCCCTAACGCCGTTCCACCCTATCTTCGGCAGCCTATCCTCCATCCAATACGCTTTGTACTTGTGGATGCGGCTCGTTGCTCTGTAAGTTTTCCGCGACTCCTCCGCGCAACCATGCGCATGTCCTCCGTAACTGGCTTCATCTTATTGCCTGCTCTGAGGCGAACTCTGTTCGGCTATTTCAAAGGCGCGACCTGGAGTTGATTGCTAACGTTTTCTTCTCCGGCCGCGCTGGCCGCCTTGGCTTCCAGGTTGCCCTTCTCCTCTTCAGACCGCACTGGCCCCCGGAGCGTAACTTTGCCGTATTGAGTGAAGATTTTGATGTTGCGCCCGTAGATGGAAAGACTCCTATCGTGATGGATCGCTTTTCGGATTTTCTGTGTGAGCGCTCGGTCCGCGGGATTCATCTTCCCTTGATCCGCGGTAGGACCTGTCTGATCCTCGTTTAAGTTGGTGTTGTCTGGCCCTGGATGCTGAGCATCCAGACGGCGCGGGACGAGCACGGCTATGAGTATCAAGCTGAGTACCAGCGAACCAAATACGACAAGCATTTGTTTAAATCGGAGAGCACTTCCGTTTGCTTCTATCCGTGCTTTTGAAATGTTTGACACGAGTGGTTTTCCGGAGGAGCGGCTGGGAGTTCGACCCTACCCAGTCACCATATGCTCTTAAGCGAACAGAGTCTGTTTCATTTCGGACAATTCGAATATCGCGCGATTCCATGCGAAGGGTTGGCCCTGGCTATGGCGGCTGATGTTGTTCGTCGCGGTAAATTTCGGCCGAGGAGGAGAGAGCAGGCGCCTGTGTTCGGTGTCAAGCGCCTGCTCTGGTAGGTGTTTTCAGAAGTTCTATTTGATGCTCTTCGCGAACGCCTTTATCCCGTTCGCGTCCATTTGCCCGTTCTCGTGAAGCTCAACGATTTGCTCCGCCGTCAGGACAAACCCCATAACTTCGAAAGTAGAACCGTTTTCTTCAACTGCGCGCCCGCCAACCGAGATTCCTTGCTGCTTGAGTCCCATCAGACAGGTAGCTAGTTGATGTAGCGGCATGAGCCGAGACCCAGTCGAATCAAAGGTGGCGAGATGAGGGATACCGCCCGGCCCATCCATGAACCTCGTTCAATTTCGCTCAATCTCGCCATCCACCATCCCATTTTGCACGCTGCCCATGATATACGCTGTTCATTTTGATACAGGTTTGGCAACTCCGGGCGCCACCTCGGGCCCGCCCTTCTTTCCATCTATCGAGTGGCGTACTATGTTTCTCGCATCACATGAACTCCTCCCTCTTCTCCGAACTCCGCCAAATCGTCGGCCCCCGCCACCTAATCACTTCCCCCGACGAGCTCCACACCTACGAATGCGACGCCCTCACCTATTTCCGCGCCATGCCCCGCGCCGTTCTTCTCCCCGACTCCACCGCTGAAGTCCAAGCCATCCTCCGCCTCTGCCATCGCGAAAAAATTCCCTTCGTAGCCCGCGGCTCCGGCACCGGCCTCAGCGGCGGCGCGCTCCCCGTCGAAAACGGCTTCGTCATCAGCCTCACGCGCATGAATCGCATCCTCGAAGTCGATCTCCCCAACGCCCACGTCGTCGTCGAGCCCGGCGTCATCAATCTGGACGTCACCGCCCGCGTCGCGCCGCAAAATTATCTCTACGCTCCCGATCCGAGTTCGCAATCCGTTTGCAGCATCGGCGGCAACGTCGCCGAAAATTCCGGCGGCGCGCATTGCCTCAAGTACGGCTTCACCACCACGCATGTCCTCGGCCTCGAAGTCGTTCTCCCCGACGGCTCGCTCGTCCATCTCGGCGGAAAAACCCTCGACCCTCCCGGTTACGATCTTCTCGGCGTTTTCGTCGGCTCCGAAGGCACGCTCGGGATCGCCACAAAAATGATTCTCCGCATCGTCAAGCGCCCCGAAGCCGTGCAAACCCTCCTCGCCGCCTTTCCGGGCACGACCGAAGCCGGCGCCGCCGTCAGCGGCATCATCGCTGCTGGCATGTTGCCCGCAGCCATCGAAATGATGGACGATCTCGCCATCCAGGCCGCCGAAGCCGCCGTCCACGCTAACTATCCCATGTGCGGCGCTCTTCTTCTCGTCGAGCTCGATGGCCCCATCGCCGAAGTCGCCTCGCTCATGAGTCACGTCAACGAAATCTGCCGCGCCAACGCCGCCTCTGAAATTCGCCTCGCGCAATCCGACGCCGAACGCGCCCTCTTCTGGAAAGGCCGCAAAGCCGCCTTCGCCGCCATGGCCCGCATCGCGCCGAACTACATCGTCCAGGACGGCGTCATCCCCCGCACCGCCCTGCCGCGCGTCCTCGCCGAAATTGAAAAGCTCAGCCGCGAAGCAGGCCTCCGCGTCGCCAATGTTTTTCATGCAGGCGACGGCAATCTTCATCCCATGGTCCTCTACGACCGCCGCATCCCCGGCCAGCAGCACGCCGCCGAAGCGCTCTCCACGCGCATCCTCGAAGTCTGCATCGCCGCCGGCGGCTCCATCACCGGCGAACACGGCGTCGGCGAGGACAAAAAGAAAATGATGTCCAAAATGTTCGCCGAACCCGACCTCGCCACCATGCACCGCGTCCGCTGCGCCTTCGACCCGCTCCAACTAAGCAATCCCACTAAAATGTTTCCGACTCCCCGCCTCTGCGGCGAAAAACCCGGCGAGTACACGCCTCACCCGTTAGAAGTCTCCGGCGCCGCCGACCGCTTCTAACGCATTTTCTGGAATCCTGGCCGGCGTGTTTCCGATTACCGTGACGTGGAACGCAGCGTGTAGGAACTCAAAACACGCATGTAGTTGGCTCGCTCATACGACGCCGGATCGGGGACATTCTGCTGGCTCATACTTCCGCGCATTTGGTCGATGGATTCGTATTCATGCTCTTCCAGCCAATGGAGGAGATCGGACCGCACGGTATCAAGATACGCGACGCCATTGTGCAACAGCGCGGACGCCATCATCGCCACGCGTGCGCCGGCCATCACCGATTTCAAAACATCCTCCGCGCAATGCACACCGCCGGTAACGGCGATGTCCGGACGAATATGGCCGTAAATAACCGCAACCCAGTGAAGACGCAGGAGCAGTTCGCTTGGATGGCTAAGCGTCAGGCTGGGGACAACGTCGAGTTGCGCGATGTCCAGGTCCGGCTGGTAAAACCGGTTGAAGAGAACCAAAGCATTTGCGCCGGACGCGTCAAGTTGGCTTGCGAAGTTTGCCATCGCGCTATAGAAGGGGGAAAGCTTCACGGCAATGGGAATCGTCAGTTTTTCCCGCACCCTCCGGACCAGTTCGCAGTAGTCTTTTTCCACCTCCGCTGCCGTCCGGGAAGAGTCGGTCACCAGCGAATAGATGTTCAATTCGATCGCGTCAGCGCCAGCTTGCTCCATGTCACGGGCATAGCGTACCCAACCGCCCAGTGAAACCCCGTTCAAGCTGGCGATAATGGGAACAGAAACGGATTCTTTGGCCTTGCGAATGAGTTCCAGATAACCGTCCGGACCCAGGTTGTAATCCGTCATGTTGGGAAGAAAGCTGGACGATTCTGGAAACGCTTCCGCTCCACGGGAAAGGTCCGCGTCGACGGATTCGCTCTCCAGAATGAGTTGCTCTTCAAACAAGGATGGCAAAACGACGGCGGCAATGCCGTGATCTTCCAGTAGCCGGATCTTGTCCACCGAATCACACAGCGGCGAAGCCGACGCTACGATCGGATCTTTCAGGTGCAGGCCCATATACATGGTGCTCAGATCGATCATTCGTCCTCGCCTCCCTTCATTTCCACGGTCGCTGTGTCGCCCGGTTCCGGAGGCAGCTCCGGCGCGGGAACTCCTTCTCCCGCCATCGTTGCTCTCCCCTGATACACGCGCCATTGGCGCTCGATATCGTCCTGCGCCTTGCGGAGCAGTTCCCGAGCCTCGTGCGGGTGGCTGCGCGCCAGCATGGAATACCGCGCTTCCTGGTACGCGTATTGTTTCAATGGAATGCTTGGGGCTTTCGAATCGAGCTGGAAAGGGTTCTTGCCCTGTTCGCGGAGCGTAGGGTTGTATCTCAAGAGTGGCCAGTAACCACTGAGCACGGCGGACTTCTGCTGATTGAGGCCGAAAGCCATGTCGTATCCGTGGGCAATGCAATGGCTGTATGCAATTATGAGCGACGGCCCAGGATACGCTTCGGCTTCGCGGAAGGCCTTCAAGGTGTGCGTGTCGCCGCCTCCCATGGCCACGCGTGCGACGTACACGGAGCCATAGCTGATCGCTTCCATCGCCAGGTCTTTCTTGCGGTTTTCCTTCCCGCCGGCCGCGAACTTGGCGACCGCGCCGCGCGGAGTTGCTTTTGACATTTGTCCGCCGGTATTCGAATAGACTTCCGTGTCGAGAACTAGCACGTTTACGTTCATGCCTGATCCGAGCACGTGGTCGAGGCCGCCCGCTCCGATGTCGTAAGCCCATCCGTCTCCGCCAACAAGCCAAACGCTTTTTGCCACGAGTGCGTCGGCGACAGCGAGCAGGTCGTGCGCATCCCGGCCGGCGATACTGGAAATCATCTTTTTCAGTTCCGCGATTCGAATGCGCTGCGCTGCGATTCCCGCTTCGGTGGACTGGTCCGCCGCCAGCAGCGCACTGACCAGTTGGTCTCCCACTTGGCCGGCCATGCGCCGCAAAAGCTCGCCCGCATAGTCTGCTTGTTTCTCGACGGCCAACCGCATCCCCAGCCCGAACTCAGCATTGTCTTCGAACAAGGAATTGGACCAGGAAGGCCCGCGTCCGAACGCGTTAGAAGTGTATGGCGTCGTCGGCAAGTTCCCCCCGTAGATCGAGGAGCAACCCGTAGCGTTCGCGATCAACGCGCGGTCGCCAAACAATTGCGTAAGGAGCTTGATGTACGGCGTTTCGCCGCAACCCGCGCACGCTCCCGAGAATTCGAAAAGTGGTTCGAGCAACTGCACGTCCTTGACCTGCGTGTGCGACAAGCGGTCACGGTCGAAATCGGGGATGGCTACGAAGAAATCCCAATTTTTGCTCTCCGTCCGGCGAAGTGGCGCCTGATCGGCCATATTGATCGCTTTGTGCTTCGCTTCGCTCTTGCTCTTTGCCGGGCAGACCTCCACACACAGCCGGCAACCCGTGCAATCTTCCGGGGAAACCTGGAGCGTGTAACGGAGGGACTCGAATTCTCTCCAGCGGGGCTGCGCGGATTTGAACTCCGCGGGTGCGCCGGAGAGTAGCCCGGAATCATAGACCTTCGCCCGGATCACCGCATGCGGGCATACCAGCACGCATTTCCCGCACTGGATGCAAAGCTGCTCGTCCCACACAGGAATCTGCTGCGCGATATTTCGCTTTTCCCATTTGGACGTGCCCGTGGGAAACGTGCCGTCCGGCGGCAACGCGCTGACCGGAAGCGAATCCCCCTTGCCCGAAATAAGCTCGCTAAGAACACTGCGAACGAATGCCGGGGCCGCCTCTGGCACTGGGGGCAGGATATCGAAAGTACTGCTCACCTCACGAGGCACGGTAACTTCATGCAAATGGGCGATCGACGCATCCACGGCGGCGAAATTTTTCTGCACCACGGCTTCGCCACGCTTGCCATAGGTTTTCTGAATGGCCTTTTTAATCGCGGAAATGGCTTCTTCACGCGGCAGCACGCCGCTGATCGCGAAGAAGCACGTTTGCATGATCGTGTTGATTCGGTTGCCCATCCCGGCTTGCCGCGCCACGGAATAACCGTCGATGACGTAAAACTTCAATTTCTTTTCTATGATTTGCTGCTGCACTTTGCGAGGCAGATGGTCCCACACCTGATCGGCGGCGAACGGCGAGTTCAAGAGGAATGTCGCTCCTTGATCCGCCGCGCCGAGAATGTCCATGCGCTCCAGAAAAGAAAATTGATGGCAGGCGATGAAACTTGCCCGGGAAATTAGATAAGTGGATTCAATGCGCTGAGGACCGAAGCGCAGATGGGAAACTGTGACCGACCCCGCCTTTTTCGAATCATAAACGAAATAGCCCTGCGCGTGATTGCTCGTGTTTTCCCCTATGATTTTGATGGAGTTTTTATTTGCGCCCACGGTGCCATCCGAGCCCAAGCCGTAGAATATCGCCCGCACCGTGCTTGGAGCTTCGGTCGAAAAGGACGCGTCGTAAGCAAGGCTGGTGTGCGTTACGTCGTCGTGGATGCCGATGGTGAAATGATTCTTTGGCGTTTCCTTGTTCATTTCGTCGAAGACGGCCTTCACCATTGCGGGAGTGAATTCCTTCGAGGAAAGTCCGTAGCGCCCTCCCGTGACGCGCGGCCAAACACGCGCCGATCGCTCCCTCGCGGGAAGTTCCGCAAACGCGGTGACAATATCCATATACAACGGCTCTCCCGGGCTCCCCGGCTCCTTGGTGCGATCGAGAACGCTGACCGCGCGGACTGTCTTCGGCAACGCCGCAAGAAATGTGTCCGCGGGGAATGGCCGGAACAGTCGTAACTTCAACAGGCCGACCTTCTCCCCGCGCTTGTTCAAAGCTGCCACCGTTTCTTCGGCGGCTCCCGCGCCGGAACCCATCAATACCACGACGCGCTCCGCGTCCGGCGCGCCTGTGTAGTCGCACAGCTTGTACGAGCGTCCCGTTAGACCTGCAAAGCGATCCATGGCAGCTTGCACGATGCTGGGCGTTGCAATGTAGAAAGGATTCGCGGCCTCTCGCGCCTGGAAAAATACGTCTGGATTTTGCGCGCTGCCCCGAAGCCTTGGGCGGTCGGGGGTGAGCCTGCGTTCGCGATGCTGCCGAATGGCATCTTCGTCGAGCATGGCGCGCAGATCCTCATCGGAAAGCGTGGAAATCTTATTGATTTCGTGAGACGTCCGAAACCCATCGAAAAAATGTAAAAAAGGGATTCGCGCTTCGAGGGTTGCCGCGTGCGCGATGAGCGCAAAATCGCTCGCTTCTTGCACGGAACAGGAAGCCAGCATCGCAAATCCCGTGCCACGCGTTGCCATCACATCGCTGTGATCGCCAAAGATGGAGAGCGCGTGTGTGGCAATCGTTCGCGCCGCCACATGAATCACAGTGGCTGTCAACTCTCCTGCAATCTTGAACATATTCGGAATCATCAGCAGGAGCCCCTGCGATGCCGTGAATGTCGTCGAGAGCGCCCCGGCTTGCAACGAGCCATGCAGAGTCCCGGCCGCACCTCCTTCGCTTTGCATTTCGACGACCGTCGGTACCGTGCCGAAAATATTGCGGCGCCCTTCATCTTTCCATTGGTCCGCCCATTCGCCCATCGGCGAGGCCGGAGTAATCGGATAGATCGCGATTACTTCACTGACGCGATAGGCCACCGACGCTGCAGCCTGATTTCCATCAAGTATTTCCATTTTCTTTGGCATGCACTACCCCTTCACTAGATGAAGTGCGTGCGCACTGCCCCCCAGCAAAGATTGTAGTGCTTTTATGGCTCGCGATGAGCAAAGTAATCTCGTTCGGCGCTCTTTTCCTCGTCGACTGCGATGGCCCCATCGCTGAAGCCCTCTCCACGCGCATCCTCGAAGTCAGCATCGCCGCCGGCGGCTCCATCACCGCCGAACACGGCGTCGGCCAAGACAAAAAGAAGCAGACAAAAAGAAAATGATGTCCAAAATGTTCGCCGAACCCGACCTCGCCACTTTGCACCGCGTCCGCTGCGCCTTCGATCCGTTGCAACTCAGCAATCCAACGAAAGTTTTTCCAACTCCCCGCCTCTGCGGCGAGATACCCGGCGAATACGCCCCGCATCCGCTCGAAGTCTCCGGCATCGCCAACCGCTTCTGATGCATTTTCCGTGTAGGGTCCGCTTTCCGAGGCGGACCGCTTCCCCGCTAGACAACATCCAAACCGTCATTTCGAGCGCAGCAGGCCGGCGCTTTTCTTTCAAGTTCGCTTTCTGCGAACGTTTCGGCCTGCGCAGCGAGATTTCTCTCTTCGATTTCCATGCGCCTATGGTCCGCGATTTTGCGCGGCACACGCAGCTGCTAATCTTCGGTTGGCATGAGCTGGTACATAGACATTCTAATCGTGTATCTCGTCCGAATCTTGATTCGCGGCATCAAACCTCTGCGCGGCGAGGATTGGCCTCTTGCCCAGCCTTTTTTGTGCTGCGTCATGCTTTTCTTCTCACTTTGTCGGGCGTAGGCGCGCAGCTTAGCCACGCACCAGCCAGGCCGCCCATCCCACGATTATGGCGGCTACCGCGGAAAATACCGCCGGAGGCGGCCCAAAATATTTCAAGCTAAGCACTATGCTCGCTACCTGTACTGCGAAAAACACCCAGCCGAGCGCGCCAATGGCAGCCGGAGCGGACCGCGCCAACTGGCCTAGATGCCAAGCGAGAAACGCGGAGAAAAGCATCGCCACGGTACAAGAGAGGCCGAAGCCGCGGTAGAACGCTCCATACGTGTAGGCTCTGCCGTGCACTACAAATTGAACCGTGTTCATCGCGTCAAATACGGCCCGGCCCTCGGCGGAAGGCGCGCGCAGACTCA
Organism: uncultured Acidobacteriota bacterium; assembly: GCA_963824515.1. Classification (GTDB taxonomy): domain Bacteria; phylum Acidobacteriota; class Terriglobia; order Acidiferrales; family UBA7541; genus Acidiferrum. The sequence goes on along the minus strand of CAWGPN010000018.1, from coordinate 46,603 downwards.
AAAATCCATACGTGTGCCCCACGGCAAACAACACGAATACAACCGCCGCAATGCGGTACAGCACTGTCGCTTTCATCTTCATTTCTCCCCGAAAAGAAATTCACATCCGTCTTCGTGCCATAACGTCACGTCTCGAAGAAAACACCTCTGCCTCAGCCATTGTCCAGCCAACGGCGCGGCTTCCTCGGCAAATCGTCCCGCGGATCTTCAGACGTTCGGGAAAAGCCGCGCCCCTACAAAGCAACGCTTGGCTACTCGGCCTTCTCGGCTTGTGCGGCAAACATTTGCAGCAAGCCGCTCCAGCCGCCTTCTGCATTCACCATGGCGCGCATGGATTCCCCTCCGGCGCCCATACGCTCAAAGTGGCGGTGCTCCAGGTCCACGCGAGTCGAGCCATTCTCGAGAGGAGTAAAGCGCACCTCGACTTCGCTCGATTTCGACAATTCCGGTTCGTACTGCCATTGCGCCGTTATTTGCCAGGCCATCACGAATCGCTTCGGCGGCTCCCACGCCGTGATTTCGCCCCAGTCGCATTCCGTGCCGTCCGTCTGTTCCGAGTAGCAACGACCGCCCACGCGTCCTTCAAGGATGGCTCGCTTCAGCGGCACTTTCCCGATGTGGTGACTGCGCGGCCACCAACTGTCGAAGCCCGCGGTGAACACCTCGAACGCTCGTTGCACACCCGCTTTCACCGTGATGCTCTTGCGCACTGGCGCGTCCTTTGGCCCTGCCCGATCCGGTTGCATGGATGGTTCTGTGCTGCTCATTGCTCCTCCTCTTTGCTTTTGGATTTGGATTGCTGTGCTTCCGGTTCTTGAGGCTTTTCAACTTCCCGGCGAAACGCGCTTAAAGCCTGGCCCCAGAACTGTTCGAAGTATTCGCGTAAGGTTTCGAAGCCTTCGGGATTCAACTGGTACAGCCGGCGGTTTCCCGCCGCGCGATCCACCACGAGGTTTGCGTTCTTAAGTATGCGAAGATGTTGCGAGATGGCGGGACGGCTAACCGGAAAATCTGCGGCTAACTCTCCGACCGCGCGTGGCCCATCGATCAGGCGAGCCAGGATGGCGCGGCGGGTGGGGTCGCCGAGAGCGTCGAGCTGCGAATCTTGGTAAGTATCCACTAACGGTAAGTTACAGCTTACCTACCGACCTTGTCAACACTTTTTTTGCAGCTTCCCTGGCGTGACTTCTTACTACCGAATCCTCGCCTTCGCTCTGTTCCCCACTCGGCGCACTTCCCTGCGCTTTGTGGAAACCATAGTAAGCTGTCAAAGGCGATTGGAGTGTCGATGGGAAGACGATAGAATCAACTGATGAAATCCAAAAAACCTCGCCCCAAAACCATCTCCGACTATATCAACGCGGCTCCCAAAGAAGCCCGGAATAAGTTGCGCGAGATGCGTGCCTGCATTCGCAAAGCGGCTCCCGGCGCTCAAGAAGGCCTGAAGTGGAGCATGCCCTCCTTCTCCCACAGAAGGATTCTGGTCATGTTCGCCTCACACAAGAATCACATCGGCTTCTACCCCACGCCCTCCGCCGTAAAAGCCTTTGCCAAAGATCTCTCGAAATTCCATACCGCGAGAGGCTCGATCCAATTCCCGCTCGACAAGCCTCTTCCCCTTCCTCTAATCCGCAAAATAACCGCCTTCCGCGTCCGGGAAAGCCTCGCCCAGGACAAGAAATGGCGCACCTGACCGCTCTCCATCGTTTTTCCCGGGTTTGTCCGCAATTCATCTCGTAATTTTTCTATTGACAAACGCATCATAGGTGTGTACTATACATTTTAGGTAACATTGGGCAATGTGCCCTTAGCGTCAGCCTTTCGCTGGCGTTTTTGCATTTTGTAGACATTTTTCCATCACAGTTTTTGGCGGCACGGTCATTCCTGGTTTTCCGAGCCACGCCCGCCCCGCGGAGTACATTTGGGCTCGCGTCACAAAAAAAGTCTCCAATGCCCGGTAGCTCCGCTAGCCGCAAAAGTTGCCCAATTTCGAGGGGATCGTAAGCTGCTTAGAATGAACACTTACAAAAGTGTATGAAAACAATGCACTTCAACTTCCTTTAGAATGAACACTTCTGGGAAACCGGGGGGAGGCGTAGTTATGGTTAACTAGGTGGTCCCCTCTGCACGGTGCCCGTCGAGGGCGGCTCACCGGAAACCATCCTGCCGGCGACAAATCCGTTGTCTACACCTTTTGCGATGACGCGGCGCTCCTCCGCGACGCCTCGCACTGGGTTTGTCTCCCGCAAGGATTTCGCAGAATTCTCGGCTTGCTTGAGCGCGTGCCGGATTGCAGTGCACCGCATGGCTGTGCAGGCCTGACGCGTCGGGGCGATAGGCTATTTTCGAAGATTGGAGGATGAAGAGATCAGTGAGGCGCCGACCCGGAGGGGCTGGCTTCGGGCATCGCGGTTCGGTTGGCCCGCGCGTAATACCCGCGCCTCGCCCGCACCTGATCTCCCTTGTGGTTCCGCACTTCGATCTTGATGCGGTGGTAACGCCCGTCGAGCACGTAGTTGGTGGGAATGTAGGCGATCGAATACTGATTTCGCAGCTCATCGCCGATGTCCTGGAACGATTGATCCAGATCATCCACATGATACGGATAAAATGCGCGCCCTCCGGTTTCGTCCGCCAGGTCCTGCAGAATTTTGTCGCCTTCCGTCAGGTGCGTTTTGCGGTCAGCCAGCTTGTCGGGATTTGTCTGCGAAAGCTGGATCCATTGCGTGCTCGTGCTGATCGTATAAATGACCACGCTGGTGCGCTGGGCCATCTCTATGGCCTCGGACCGAGTGTGGTTTGAAAGGTTATCATCACCGTCGCTGATCAGAATCATCACCCGCCGCACGACGTCCGGCTGATCACCGGGCGGGCGCGGAGGGTGGCTCAGTTGGTTTTTGCAGGCATCATAAATCGCGTCGTAAACGGCCGTCCCGCCGCCCGCCCGAGTCTGCAGAATCTGGTCGCGCAGCAGGCCGGCATCGCTCGTGAAGGGCTGCAAGACTTCGGGTTCGTCGTCGAAGGTCATCAGGAAAGCTTCGTCCCGGCCATGCCGCAATACGCTGAAGAGAAAATTGATCGAGGCGTCCTGCTCGAACTTGATGCGGTCGCGAATGCTGTTCGAAGTGTCCACCAGCATCCCGATGCGCAGAGGAAGGTCTGATTGCTTGCTGAAGAAGCGAATCTCTTGGGGAAGCTTATCGTCGAACACCTCGAAGTCCTGTTTCTGCAAATCGGGGACGAGCTTGTTGCGCCGGTTGAGTACCGTGAACAGCACGTCGACGAGGTTAACCACCTGAACGATTTTTTGGGGGCTCTTCTCGGGTGCTACCTGCTGCTCCTGCTGGCTTTGTTGTGCGCGAGCCTGCGCGGGAGGCGCAGCCTTCTTCGGCGTCTGTTGCGCGCGATCGATGACTGCCGTCGCGAGCAATCCAACGACGAGCAATACGGCTACCATTCCCCTGGACATGACAATTGATTATAGGTAGGGAGCGAGCGCAGCGTCAATTCGCTTCGCATTTTCGCCGGAGGCTTCGGAAAGCGTTTTGACAAATTCGCGCAGTTCCGCCGGCAGTGGGGCGCGCACCTCGAGCCACTCGCCGGTACGCGGCTGCGAGAATCCCAGCCGGGCCGCGTGCAGGAAATTGCGTCCAAGCAGCGGCATCGTCATCCCGTCGCGCGCGTGCGGCGCGGCGCGACCTCGCTCCGGGCTCGCGTGAATCTGCGAGGTCGCTCCGTAAAGCGTATCGCCGACAACTGGATGGTTGAGCGCGGAGAAATGCACGCGAATCTGGTGCGTCCGTCCGGTATGCAACTGCACCTCAACCAGCGTCGTTCCATCAATTTCCGCGAGCGCTTTCCAGTCCGTGCGTGCTTCCCTCGCGTTCCCCGCGAGCACCCGGCCCCGTCGCGTGCCGCCTCGCAGCGTGCTCCCGGGCTTCTCCCGGTGAACCGCCATGCGCGTCCTGCGGTGCAAATCGCGCCCAATTGCCAGCTCGATACGCCCCTGCTTTTCCTTGAGCAGGCCTTCGACGAGCGCGACATACGTCTTCTTGATGGTCCGCTGCCGGAACGCTTCCCCAAGCCTGGCGTGCGCAAAGTCATTTTTCGCCACCAAAATCACTCCGGAGGTTTCCTTGTCCAGGCGATGCACGATTCCCGGCCGCAACGCGTCTCCGCCTTGCGAAAGCGGCTGCCCTCGTCCAAGAAGTGCGTTCACCAGCGTCCCACGCGAGTTTCCTGCTCCGGCGTGTACTGTCATCCCCGCAGGTTTGTTCACCACAATGACGTCCGCATCCTCGTAGAGAATTTCCAGCGGAATCGGCTCAGCTTCCGCCCGTAACGGCGGCCGGGCCTGCGAGGCCACTGTGATTCTTTCGCCTGCGCGCAATTTGTGCGCGCCCTTCGTCGGTTTGTCATCGAGCAGTACGAGCTGCGCTTCGATCAACTCCTGAATCCGCGTACGGCTAAGTTCCGGCAGTTGCGCCGCGAGGTAGCGGTCCAGCCGCATCCCCGCATCGATCTCCGCGACGGCAAGTTCGTGTGTGATGGGTGGTGGCACGGGAGGATTCTAGCAGCAACTCCGCCCAACAAACCAAACCAGCCCACGAACGGAATAGAGACACTCCAAGCTCAAATCCAGCTTAGAAACTTGCAAGCGCCGGCAAGGCGAAGAGAGAAGACTAGCAAAGGTCTTTTCGTGCCGGTATGCGCGAGATGCGTGGCGCTCTCTATTTCTCTTTCGTGGGATCCTTGGAAAAGAAGAGCAAATCTACGACGAGCAGGATGGCGCCAATGGTAATCGCGGAATCGGCGACATTGAAGGCCGGCCAGCGGTAGCTGCCGAGCCAAACTTCCAGAAAATCGGTGACGGCGCCGTGAAGAATGCGGTCCGTGAGATTGCCCGCGGCGCCACCGAGCAGAAGAGCGATGCCCGCGGCGGCCACGGGGCCACCCTGCCCCGCGACGAGCAGCCAGGCCAGCGCGCCGATGACCACAAGCGAGCCACCGATGAGCAGGACGCGCAGCCAAGGAGAAGTTGAATCCGCGAAAATGCTGAAGGCGATTCCCGGATTGCGACTATGCACGAGATAGATGAAGTGGCGCACGACCTGGTGGCGCCAGGCTTCATCCGTATGCATTTCAAACCAGGCTTTGGTGGCGCGGTCGAGCGCAACGATTCCGAGTGTAAGCCAGAGCCAGCGCAGCCTGGAGGGTAACTTCATGATAGCGATAGCTCCGCTCCTTCAATTTCCGCAAGCGCCGCGCTGCATCGCTCGCAAACGCCCGGATAGCGCGTATTTTCTCCCACATGCGTCGAATAGTTCCAGCAGCGCTCGCACTTCTTGCCGTCCGCGCGCAAAACCTCGACGTGAAACGGTTCAGGATGCTCACTGTGGACCGGCACATCAAGCGGCAGAATTTCAGCCTGCGAAACAATGAACAACGCGGGCAAATCCTTCGAGTGTTTTCGCAGAGCTTCGAGGAAATTGCCTTTGGAGCGAATTCGTATCTTGGCTTCGAGCGACGAGTTAATGAATTTCTGCGCGCGCGCCCGTTCGAGATCCTGCAACACCTCTGATCTCAGCGCGTAGAGCTTTTCCCATTCCGACTTTTCACGAACGTCAATCCCCGCTTTCAGCGCGCTCTCTTCCGGAAAGCGGGCCATGTGCACGCTTTCCGGCTCGGCAGGCAACCTTGGCAGGTATTTCCAAATCTCTTCCGCGGTGAAAACCAGGATGGGTGCGGCAAGACGAACCAGCGCGCCAGCAATTTTCCAGCCCGCCGTCTGCGCGGAGCGGCGTGCAGGATGCTTCCGAGCTTTCGTGTACAGCCGGTCCTTCAGCACATCGAAATAAAACGAGCTGAGATCGACTACACAATAATCGTGAATGGCGTGATATACGCGGTGAAAATCGTACGCCGCGTACCAGTCTCGGCACTTCTTCACCAAATCCGCGGTGCGTTCGAGCATCCAGCGATCGATTTCCTCTAGCTGTGCGTCGGGAACAACGTCGCGAGCGGGATCGAAATCGAACAAATTGCCGAGCGCGAACCTGAAGGTGTTGCGAATTTTTCGGTAGGCCTCGCTGAGCTGCTCCATCACGCGCTCGCTCATCTTCACGTCCGCTTGATATTCCTGAGACGCGACCCACAGACGCAGCAAATCCGCTCCCCATTTTTCGCAAATTTCGGCGGGAAGGACGACGTTCCCCAGCGATTTGGACATGGGACGGCCGTGTTCATCGAGAGTCCAGCCGTGGGTCACAACGCTCTTGTAAGGTGCACCGCCGCGGAGTGCCACGCCGATGAGCAGCGAACTCTGGAACCATCCGCGATACTGGTCGGGGCCTTCGAGATAGACATCCGCGGGCCATTCTTCGGGCTTCAAAACGGCGAGATGCGAAGACCCGGCGTCAAACCATACATCCAGGATGTCGTTTTCCTTGCGCCATGCGGACGCGCCGCACGAACATTTCGTTCCGGCGGGCAGCAGTTCTTCCGCCGCGTGCTTGTACCACGCGTCCGCACCTTCCCGCGCGAACCACTTGACCACGTTGCGCAAGGCGGCAAAATCCTCGAGCCGCGCACCGCAGGCCTCGCAATAAAAAACGATGATGGGCACGCCCCAGAAACGCTGGCGCGAGATGCACCAATCCGGGCGTTTCCCGATCATTTCATAGATGCGGTCTTCGCCCCAGGCGGGAATCCATTTTATGCCGTGGATATCTCCAAGCGCCATGGCACGCAGGGTTTTCTCATGGCCGTGCGCCGCCTGGTCCATCTTGATGAACCACTGGTCCGTGGCACGGAAAATAACGGGATTGTGGCAACGCCAGCAATGCGGATAGCTGTGCGTATAGGTATGGTTGCCAAGCAGGGCGGCGCGCTCCTCCAGCAGTTTCACAACGATCGGATTGGCCTCGAATACGTTCTTGCCTTTGTACTCCGGCAAGCCTTCGAGGTAGACGCCCTTGTCGTCGATGGGCGCGTAAATTTCGAGTCCATATTTTTGCGCGGATAGAAAATCATCGGAACCGTGGCCGGGCGCGGTGTGCACGATCCCGCTGCCCTGATCCAGCGTGACGTAATCCGCCAGAATTCCCGGGACGTGCAACGGCAAAAAGGGATGCTGGAATTTCGCGCCCTCGAAATCCTTCCCTTGCCATTTCGAGCGCACGCGGGCTTCCTGGATGCCGCATTCGGACTTCAGCGCCGCGATTCGTTCCGCAGCCAACAACAGCGCGCCTTTTTCCGTTTCCACAACCACGTATTCGAAATCAGGATGGAAGGCCAGCGCGCGATTGTGGGGCAGCGTCCACGGGGTCGTCGTCCACATGACGGCGCTGACGTCCTGCATTCGAGCAGAAGCAAGCTTGCCGCCACCCGCCAATTCAAATTTGACCCAAACTGAGGGGCTGGTGTGATCGTGGTACTCGACTTCGGCCTCGGCGAGAGCGGTCGAATCGTGGATGCACCAATAGACGGGTTTCCGCCCGCGGTAGACAAAGCCTTTTTCCATGAAATCGAGCAGCGCACCGGCAATGGTGGCCTCGTAATCGTGATCCATGGTTAGGTACGGTTCGTCCCACCGGCCCAGCACACCCAATCGTTGGAAATCCCGCTTGTGCTGCTCGACATAACGCGCGGCAAACTCCCTGCAAAGCGTTCGAAATTCAGCGGGAGTGACTTTTCCTTTGCCGCCCAGTTCGCGTTCTACCTGGGTTTCAATGGGCAATCCATGACAATCCCAGCCCGGCACATAGGGGGCATAATTCCCGGCCATGCTCTTGGATTTGACGATCATATCTTTCAGGATTTTGTTCAGGCCGGTTCCCAGATGAATCGTGCCGGTGGGATACGGAGGACCGTCATGGAGAATGAATCCAGGCTGGCCCATTCGCGCGGCGAGGATGCGTTCGTAGAGATGCGAGTGCCGCCAGACGGCGAGCTGCTTGGGCTCATTTTGCGGAAGGCCAGCCTTCATGGGAAAGTCTGTTTTTGGCAGGTTCAGAGTTTTCTTGAGTTCCAGAGGTTTGCCCATGAAAGAGTGTGCCCGCAGCGCCGGTTGCTCGATTCGGATGCCAAGCCGTGGTGCCCTTGCAAAACCAGAAACATCGGAAAGCGGTGTAATTTCGTATGTTACAATGAATGAGAGTCAGTGTCAGCGGCTGGGGTCACGCAACCTTTCCGGGCCCATGAGAATCTTATTGATTCTGGGGCACCCAGCACCGCTGAAGTGCGTCTAAATCAGGGGGAAGATGGTGCCGGGGCTGATCGTCAATCTCGTTCCCGAAGAGATGAAAAAACGCGGCGGGTCCGCGGCAGGCGATAAGACCGTTCCAGTACCAGCGTCGGCGGTTCCCCGGTTCGGCGCTCCCGCTATCCTTATTCCTGATAACTTTTGGTCCAACCTCAAACAATTTCTGACTGAGCGTCCCGTCAAGGTGACGGATCGCCCCGGAGCGCCGTTTGTGAAAGCGGTGTTTGGCGGCGGCGTGATGGAGAATTTTAAGGATTTCCTGAGATCGCGTCCGGTGCCGAAAGGACCGGTGAACAGCCGGCTGGCGGTTTCCTGGGGCTCAAATTTCGGCGGGTTTGGCGGGCGCATCAAGGAGTTCTTTTCGCCGGAGAAGCTGCCGCCGGCGAACTTCACCAGCAAGCCCATACGAGTGAAGGACATCTGGACGAAGGACGAAAATTTCCGGTGGACGCAAGCGGTCTCTTTTGCGATTCACGGAAGCGTCTTTGCTCTGATCATTCTGATTCCCTTGCTGTGGCATTTCACGCCGACGCAAGCGAAAAACACAGTCGTCGACATGACGCCGATTGATATTTCGCCTTACATGGCCAAGCTTCCGGCGGGAGCCAAAAAAGCCGGCGGCGGTGGGGGAGCGAACGACCATACTTTGACTCCCGTGAACAAGGGAAAGCTGCCAAAGTTTAAATGGACGCAGTTCACGCCGCCTCAGGTAAAGATTCAGAATGAGCATCCCAAGATGGCGATGGACCCGTCGCTGCTGGGCCCACCGGATCTCAAAGTGCCGAACCTGAATGCCTCGACTTTTGGCGATCCGCTAGCTTCGGCGATGAGCAACTCCCTCGGCCATGGTAACGGGACGGGTATTGGGAGCGGAACCGGCGGAGGCCTAGGACCCGGAGAGGGCGGAGGGACCGGCGGCGGAGCGTTTCGCGCGGGAGTGAATGGAGTCGGAGTACCGCAATGTATCTATTGCCCGCCACCGCTGTATTCGGATGATGCCCGCAAAGCAAAATACATGGGGACGGTTGTTTTGCAAGTGACCATTACGCCGGATGGCCGGGCCATCAACATTTCCATTCTGAAGGATCCCGGGATGGGACTCGGGGAAAAAGCAGTCGAGTCCGTGAGAACCTGGAGATTCAAGCCGGCCGAAGGGCCGAACGGCAAGATTGTACCCGTGGAAGTGCCCATCGAAGTGACCTTCCGGCTGTATTAGTCCTCCCGTTCAGGCATCAACCTACCAGCTTGGACATAGGTCTGCGCCCAAGATAAAGGCTTTAGCATGTCCTACGAATTTCGAGAGTGGGAGGAAGACTTGGAAGCCCAGGCGTCTGGGGGACGGTTGGGTGGGCCTCCGCGGAAACGCGTGGGGATCGGCGTTCTCGATCCACCTGGGCCTCCCAAGAGGTCGCCTGGTCCTCTTGCGGCGCAGCCCGCATCCCTTCTGCTGCGACTGCTGGCGTGGTTACTTTTGATTGGCCTGACACTCTTTCTTCTCTCCGGGCATTTCTCCCGATAGTGAGTGATTGAAGAAACACATCGCGCGGTTGTGCTGTTGGGGTGGTAGACAATCTGTTAGGATTCGGCCATGAGAAGAATAACGGGTATTTCGCTGGCTGTTTTGGCTGGTCTGGCGTGCTTTGGGCACTCGGCACGCGCGCAAAGCGCCGGGGGCATGCTGGAGATCACAGCGCACGTGACGCCAACGGCGGCAAAGCCGGAGCCGGTGCGGCAATTCACACTTTACGTTTTAACGAAGAGCTACGCGGAGATCGCCAAGGAAGTGGAAGCGGGAGATGTCGTGCCCCCGCGGGACGAATTCATTGACGGGTTGAAAGTCTCGAAGGAATTGAAAGCCTGGCTGAAGGCGCACGACACGCTGGACCTGACGATGCCCGAAGTGGACAAATTGCTGACGGCCGACGACATCATCAACACGCCGGAATTTCTGCTGGCCTACCAACGCTCGAACAGTGGCGGAGTAACGAACGGCATCCCGAAACCGAAATACAAGGATGCCGACAAGACGGAGCATCCGGAGAAATACGAAAAAGAGAAGCAGGAGTATTACACCGCGCTGAAGAAATTCATTGAGAAAAATCCGGCAACTATTTCCGGAATCGAGATGGAGTTGGGCAGCGTAAACCCGCAGCCGAAGTGGGCGCGGCTTGTGAGCGATCAGAAGAAGCGGGTGCAGAAGCTGGCTCCGGAAGTGGCGCAGACGAAGTATCTTGCGGCCCAGGTGGACACGGACCTTGACGGGAACGCCTTCATCCGGAATCTGGCGCCCGGTAAGTACTGGATCAGCTCGCTGAATCTCAAGGCCAATGCCGGGGATGCGCGAGTACGCTGGGATGTGCCGATCACCATCGAAGCAGGACAGACTTCCCGCATCAACCTCACCAATCTAAACTCCACGGACACGCTGGCAGCCTTGACACCCTAGGGCGCGAAGGTCGCAGCGGCCGTGGGCACGCCTCTTCTCTGGCTCGTCTTCAATCTATTCGTACTCGTTACGATTGCGTTGGATCTGGGTGTCTTCCACCGCCGTCCGCACAAAATGAAAACGCGGGAAGCGCTGATGTGGACGCTCGTATGGATTGGGCTGAGCGTAACCTTTGGGCTCGGGGTATTGCACTACTCCGGCGGGCAGCGCAGCCTGGAATTTTTCACCGGGTATGTCATCGAGAAAGCCCTCAGCGTCGATAATCTTTTTCTTTTTCTGGTGATTTTCCGGGCGTTCGCCGTGGAAGAAAACATCCAGCACCGCGTGCTGGAGTGGGGCATCCTGGGGGCGCTGGTGATGCGCGGAGCAATGATCGCGGCGGGAGCCGGGCTCATCCAGAGATTCAGCTGGGTGCTTTATGTTTTCGGGGCTTTTTTGGTGTACGCGGGATTGCATATGCTTTTCGAGAAAAAGGAGACGATGCATCCGGAGCAGAACTGGATTTCGCGCTTTGCCACCAAGCGTCTGCGAGTTACTCACGAATACAAGGGAGGCCGATTTTTTGTACGCGAAGGCGGGAAGCTGTTTGCGACACCCTTGTTCGTGGTGCTGCTGGTCGTGGAAATCACGGACGTCACGCTGGCGGTGGATTCGATTCCGGCGGTGTTCGGGATAACGCGCGATCCATTTATCGTATACACCTCGAATGTGTTCGCGATTCTGGGGCTGCGCGCGATGTATTTCTTGCTGGCGGGAGTTCTGGGCCGGCTGAGGTACTTGACCGCAGGGCTTGCCTTCGTACTGACGTTCATTGGAGCAAAAATGATCGTCGAGCCGTGGCTGCACATTTCGGTGGAAGCTTCGCTCGCGGTTGTGGCAGCAATCCTGCTTGCGGCGCTCGCCGCATCTCTGCTGGTTACGCCGAAACCAAAACAATAGGGTAATACACGGAAGGAAGAAGTCTTGCTTGGATGGGGCGCAGAGTGCTGCGTCCCTGCATCGTATTTGCCGCACTTGGATCCTTGCCGGCGAAAAATCGAGGCTGGACAAATGCCCAGACTGCGAAGATCGCGCGGCGGACGAAACGCGGAAGCCAACTCTGCAACTCAAGCCTCTTCAATCATTATTTCATCGACGTAGCACCACATCCAGTTTTCGCCGGGCTCGAACGAGCGGATGACGGGATGTTTCATGGCGTGGAAATGTTTCGTGGCGTGTTTATTTTTTGAGGAATCGCAGCAGCCGACGTGGCCGCAAATGAGGCAGAGGCGCAGGTGCACTCAAGTGTCACCCATTTTCAGACATTCTTCGCAGCCCTTGGTTTTCGGTTTTACGGGGCGAATTTCCTTAATGTGCGGGCAAACATCGGCCATGGCTTTCTCCTGAAACCGTTAGTGTTCGGCTTGAATCGGGATTCGCACTTGGAAGCGTGTGTCGCCGGGTACGGAGGTAACGCTCACGTGGCCGCCGACGTTCTTGACGATGCGACTGACAACATCGAGACCAAGCCCCGTGCCTTCGCCGACGCCTTTGGTGGTGAAAAAAGGGTCGAAGATGCGCGAGACAACATCCGGCGGAATGCCCGCGCCATTGTCGGCAATCTCCACAAGGACGAAGTCGTTCTCGCGGGCAGTGCGGATCTTGAGATTGCCGCCGTTTTTCATTGCGTCGGCCGCATTGTCGATAAGATTGGTCCACACCTGGTTCAATTCGCTGCCGCTGGCCATGACTTTGGGGAGACTGGGGGCGTAATTGCGGGTGACGGAGATACCGCGTTTGAGCTTGTGATTCATGATGGTGAGAGTGGTCTCCAGGCCGCGTTCAATATCGACTTCCTGCATGGGACCCTGATCCATGTAGGAATATTCCTTGATGGCTTTGATGAGATCGGAGATGCGAGCGGAGCTATGCTCGAGATCCTGGGCGATGCGCTCCATTTCGAGAAGCGTGGCGAAGCGCGTGAGTTCGGGGCCGAGGGAAGCGCCTGCGGCAGAGGCGAAGCTTTCGAGATGAGCGTCCGAAAGGTTCGCGTCCGCAAGCGATGGCGAGAGCTTCCAAGCATCGGCGACGCCCCGCGATTCGAGCCACGATTGGATGGCTTCCTCACGCTCGACACGAGCCAGTTCATCCTTGAATTCCGCGGGCTTGAGGGAGGAGCGAATTTCTTCCTCGCGCTGGGCTAGAACAGCACAATCTTCCGGGCCAATCGTTGAGCTGCGAGCAGCGGAACGCAAGCGGGCCAGGCAATCGCGCAAGGCCGCAGCGGAACGGCGGGCGGCGGCGGAAGGATTGTTGAGCTCGTGAGCAAGGCCGGCGGAAAGCTTGCCAAGTGCGGCGAGCTTTTCGCGCTGTTGCTCGTTGCGAGTGACGCTGCGAACGCGATCGGTGAGGAGGCCAACCAGGCGCCGGGCAAGCTCGGGCATTCGTTTGAAGAGTTCTGGAAACTCGCTGGCGTGAAAGGCGAGAAGATGCGTGGGAAGCGTGGCGCGACCTGTGACGGTGATTGTCTTGATGCGGGAAAAAGGAAGCATGCCGGTGACTTCGCCGGCGCCGATCGTAAATACGGGACCGTCGGCGCTGCCGTGTTCGGCCCTGGCGCGCACTTCGCCTTCGAGCATCACTATCATGTAGTCCGGCTGCTCGCCCTCGCGCATGATGATTCCGCCGACTGGATAGCGGCGTTCCTCACAGTTGGAAAGAAACCAGAGCAATTCTTCGCTGGGCATATCTTCAAAGACGTGAACTTTGCGAAGTTTCGTGAGCAGCTCTTCGTCGGGCGTTCGCACGGGATTCTCTGTCATTCGCCTTCGGCTCCCCTGATGGCGAGGCTCATTGTACCTTGGCCAGATATTGGTGCATGAATTGGACGACGACGGCGCCTTCACCGACGCCGGAAGCGACGCGCTTTACGGAACCGTGACGAACATCGCCGACGACGAAGATGCCCGGGATGTTGGTTTCGAGCAAGCCGGGGTCGCGGTCGAGCGTCCAGGAAGCGGGCCGCTTGCCATCGCGAAGGAGGTCGGGGCCGGAGAGGATAAAGCCCCGTTCGTCGCGCTCGATGAGATCGCCGAGCCATTGGGTGCGCGGCTGCGCGCCGATAAAGATGAAAAGGCTCGAGGCGGGGAGCTGCTCGCGCGTTCCAGTGGGCTCGCACAGCACGGTGATCCCGGTGAGACGCGTTTCGCCCTGAACTTCCACGACGCTGGATTGCGTCCAGACTTCGATGTTGGCCGTTTTTTCGATCTGCTCGATGAGATAGTGAGACATGGTGCTGGCGAGCGACTTGCCACGAACTAACATAACGACTTTCGCCGCGAACTTGGAGAAATGCATGGCAGCCTGGCCGGCGGAGTTCGCGCCGCCAATGATGTAAACCGTTTCGCCTTTGCAGGCGATGGCTTCCGAAGTGCCACCGCCATAATAGACGCCGGCGCCCTGAAGGCGGTCCATGCCGGGGACATCAAGAGTGCGCCACTGCACGCCCATCGCTAGAAGAAGTGCGTTGCAGGAGATTTCGGCGCCATCCGCAAGTTTGACGTAACGGTAAGGACCGTCAACGCGAAGACCGACGACATCCTGCGGAGAAAGAATTTCGACTCCAAAGCGGCGAGCCTGCGCGACGGCGCGGCGAGCCAGGTCGCTGCCGGACAAACCTGCGGGAAAGCCGAGGTAATTTTCAATGCGGGAGCTCAGGCCGGCCTGGCCGCCGGGAGCTTCGCGCTCAATCATCACGGTGTGAAGGCCCTCCGAGGCGCCGTACACGGCGGCGGCGAGGCCAGCCGGTCCCCCGCCAACGATAGCGAGATCGTAGAAATTGGTTTGGGCATGGGTGCGCAGACCGACTTTATCCGCTACCGCCGGAAGCGGTGGTTCGGCCAGCCGCGTGCCATCAGGGAACAAAATCAAGGGAAGGGTTTCCGCCTCGGGGCCGAGAGACGTGATGAGAGTGCGTACCTCAGGATCAGTTTGCGCGAGTTCGATATCGATCCATTGATAAGGAACCTGGTTGCGCGCAAGAAATTCGCGGAGTTCGTAAGAACGGTTGGACCAGCGAGTGCCGAGAACGCGAATGCCGTCGTAGAGCGGACGAAAAGTGGAGTTCCAGTCGAGAAGGAGATCGTCAATTGCCGGGAAGAGCTTCTCTTCGGGAGGATCCCAGGGTTTCATCAGGTAATAGTGGATGCGCGCTTCGTTGATGGCTTCGATAGCGGCGTTGGTATCGGCATAGGCAGTGAGGAGGGCGCGCTTGGCCTGGGGGTGGATTTCCATGGCTTCGGAGAGAAAGCCGACTCCATTCATGGAAGGCATGCGCTGATCAGCAAGCAGGAGTGCGACGGGGTTGTTGCGAGCTTTGAGCTCGCGAAGAGTGGAGAGCGCGGCGGCGCCGGACGTGGCGCGCATGATGCGGTAACGGTCTGAATAGTGGCCGCGAAGGTCGCGCTCAATCGCTCGCAGGACCTCGGGGTCGTCATCGACAGTTAATAAAACAGGTTTCGGCATATTACTCAGATGATTGGGAAGCGGAAATCGGTGCAACTTTCGCGCCAGATTTCGAGCAACGGATGATTCTGCCCGACTCTTCAAGCTACAATCCTTGGGACTACTATGTCCAGTGTGCTTGCAACTGCGATAGCAGGGCTCGGTTCGGGAGAGGCGGCGGAGCGGGAGCGCGCGGCGGCGGAGATTTACGCGGCCGGGCGGGAGCCGGCTGAAGCGGCGGTTCAGATCTGGTGGACGGATGAGGAACTTTCAAAACTGCTCCTGGGGAAGGCACGTGAACTGACAGTTGGGCTGGCAGTGCAGCGCGAGACGTTTGCGAGGATTCGCACTGCCAATAGTGTGGCGCGGATGGCAGAGGTGCCTTCGGAGCAGGATGCGGAGGAATTTGAGCTGCACTTTTCGGGAGGCATTGCCTTGGACATCTTAACTTCGAGAGCGCCGGGAGGAGATGGGGCGATTGCGAAGCATTTGGCGAAATTTGGTGAGGGGGTCCAGCAGGTAGAGTTTCGGTGCCTGAATGTGGACCGGGCGACTGAGATTTTAAAGGAGAAATTTAAGATCGGTCCAATTTATCCGGAGACGCGGGCCGGGGCGGATGGAACGCGGGTGAATTTCTTTCTTGTACCCATGCCTGGAAAAGGCAAAATTTTGATTGAGCTGTACAAACCCGCGAGCGAACCGCAGCAAAAATAATTTACGAACTGCCGGCGATTTCGGTCCAGGCACGGAGGAGTTCGCCAACGGTCCAAGCTTGGGCGATGCAGCCGCGGGGCATGTGTGGCGGATCGCCATCGAAAATTTCGGGGAGAGTGCCGAGGCCATAGGTTTGGATGTTTGCGCCCAATGGCTCGAGATAGCGGAGAGCGGCGGAACGGTCGTTGTAAACGCGGAAATGGGCTAGCGCGAATGGTCCGAGCAGCCAACCCCAGACGGTTCCCTGATGATAGGCGGCATCGCGCGAGAGCGGATCGCCGCCATAATGGCCCTGATAATTCGCTTCGCCGACCGCGAGACTGCGCAGGCCGTAGCAAGTGAGCAAGCGCTGGGCACAGACATCAACGATGGATTTTTGCTGGTCCCTACGTAGCGGGCTGATTGGTAACGAAACGGCTAGAATTTGGTTCGGGCGCAGCGCGGCGTCCTTGCCGGCATTCCTTCCTCCACCCATTCCCGCGCCGGGAACATCGATTACATCAAAGCAGCAGTTTCGTTCCGCGTTCCAGAATTTCTGGAAGCTGGATTTGGCCAGCGCGGAGAGGTGTTCGTATTTGTCCACAGGCTGACTCAGCTGGCGTGCAAACTGCGACATCGTTTCGAGAGCGTTGATCCAGAGAGCGTTGACTTCGACAGGTTTTCCGGTGCGCGGCGTGACCACCCAATCGCCAATTTTGGCGTCCATCCACGTGAGTTGAACGCCCGGGCCGCCGGCGTAAAGGAGGCCGTCGGCGGAATCGACGTGAATGTTGTAGCGAGTTCCGGCAACGTGGGCGTCAATCATGCCCGCGAGAACGGGAAATAGCTTCTCGATCGTGGCGGAATCTTGCGTGGCGGCAAGATATTGACGGGCCGCTTCGAAATACCACAGCGTGGCGTCGACGGTGTTGTAGCTGGGTTTGCCGCCGGCGTCGGGGAAATTATTGGGGAGCATACCGCCGTCGACGCAGCGCGCGAATGCCAAGAGAATTGAACGGGCGATTTCGGAGCAGCCGGTGACGAGCGCGAGACCCGGAAGAGCGATCATGGTGTCGCGTCCCCAATCGCCGAACCAGTGATAGCCGGCGATGATGCTGCGACCCTCGGGCTCATCGGGCAGAGCCCGCTGAACAACGAATTGATCGGCGGCGAGAACGAGGTGGCGGAGCCAGCCGGGAGCGTTGGCGGCGGCTTTTTCGTCGTGCGTTTGCCAGTCCTTGAGCAAGGCCGCCTGGTGGTTGGCAAGTTGGGCGAGCGAGGCCACGCTATCAAGCGAGGGCCTGGCTTCGGTGGAAACGACAATGGTAAGAATTTCGCCGATGTTCAATTTGGCGTGAAAGAGAGCGGCGAAGAGGTGATCTTCGTGGTCGTCAAGCCCGCGCTGCCGTTCCATAGGAAAGAAACAATCGCGATACCATTCGTGCTGAGGTTCGCAAGAGGCTTGGGCGCTTTTTAGATAGAACGGAGTGGCGCCCTCGAAGGGGAGCACCATGACGCCATGTTCGATGGGCGCGATTTTCATGTGCCAATCGCCGGCGTGCGTCGCAGAATGAAAATCCCGGTAGTTGACGAGAGCTTTCAGGTCCATTTCGATGGGTTCGCTGGTGCGGGCGAGAGTGTACTGAATGAGAGTGGTGTTTTCGCCCGGGGCCATCCAAATGCGTTTTTCAAGCGATGCGTCGCCGAGAACATAGCTCCAAACGGGAGTTGTTCCTTCGAGGCGAAAACTTTCGAGATAGCGGAATCCCTGTGGATCGACTGCTCCACTGGCCCAGTGGTGCGTGGCGAGCGCATACGTTGTGCCGGAATAGCGGACGATTTCGTCCAGGCCTGCAACGAGCTGGTTGCGGCCGAGGGGCGGCTGAAGCGCAGCGATGAGAAGACCGTGATACCGGCGGGTCATGCCACCGGAAACGGTTCCCGAGGCAAAGCCGCCGATGCCGTTGGTAACGAGCCACTCCCTGGACTCCGCTTCCGCGAGATTGCCGCAGATTTCGCGCCCGAAGCGGACCTCGGAGGGAACGGACAGGCCCACTTTATTCTCCGCTCTGTTCGATTAATTTGGCGACTAGGCCGGTCCAGCCGGTCTGATGATTCGCGCCCAGCCCGGCGCCATTGTCGCCGTGGAAATATTCGTGGAAGAGGATCAGATCCTTCCAGTGGGGATTAGTCTGGAAAGGTTCGATGCCGCCAGCGACAGGGCGCCGGCCGTCCTTGCCGCGTACGAAAATATGGACGAGGCGGCGGGAAATTTCGGTAGCCACTTCCCAAAGGTCGACTTCGTTGCCGGTACGCGCAGGGAATTCCGTCTTGAAGTCCTCGCCGTAATAATGGTGGTATTTCTGCAAAGATTCGACGAGGAGATAGTTCAGCGGAAACCAGATGGGACCGCGCCAGTTCGAATTGCCGCCGAAAAGGCCGCTGGTGGATTCGGCGGGTTCGTAATCGACGCGGCTGATGTGATCGTTCACCTGAACTTCGTAAGGATGATCGAAGTGATAGCGGGAGAGAGAGCGGACGCCGTAGGGCGATAAGAATTCCGTTTCGTCGAGCATACGGCTGAGAATGCGCTTCAATTGCTTGCGATTGGCAAGCGAGAGAAGGCGGCGAACGCCGCGCGCGGAACGCTGCGTCATTTCGATGTGCTCGGGTACGTCCGGATGATTGTCAATGAACCATTGCATGCGGCGCTTGAAGCCTGGCAAACGGTCCACAATCTCCGGTTCCAGCGTCTCGACGGCGAAGAGAGGAATGAGGCCGACCATCGAACGAATCTTCATGAAATGGTCGCTTCCATCCGGGAGATGGAGAACGTCGTAGTAGAAACCGTCCTCGTTGTCCCAGAGCGCAATCCCTCCGGATCCCATGTCGTTCATGGCATGCGCGATGTTGACGAAGTGTTCGAAGAATTTGCTAGCGACATCCTCGTAGGCGGGATCTTCCTTGGCGAGTTCGAGCGCGATGGCCAGCATGTTGAGGCAGTACATGCCCATCCAACTGGTGCCGTCGGACTGTTCGAGATGGCCGCCGGTGGGGAGTGGCGCAGAGCGGTCGAAAACTCCGATGTTGTCGAGACCAAGAAAGCCGCCCTGGAAAATGTTCATACCGTCCGGATCTTTTCGGTTGACCCACCAGGTGAAATTGAGAAGCAGCTTGTGAAAGACTTTTTCGAGAAAGCCGCGGTCGGCCACGCCGCGGACACGCCGTTCGATTTTGTAAACACGCCAGGCGGCCCAGGCATGAACAGGTGGATTCACGTCGCCGAAAGCCCACTCGTAGGCAGGTAGCTGTCCGTTAGGGTGCATGTACCATTCGCGAAGGAGCAGTATTAGCTGCTCTTTTGCTAAATCGGGATCAACCACCGCGAGTGCGATGCAGTGAAAAGCCATGTCCCATGCCGCATACCAGGGATATTCCCATTTGTCCGGCATAGAGAGGACGTCATCGTTATAAAGATGCGTCCAGTCCTTGTTACGGCCTTCCCAACGTTGGGGAGGAGGAGTAGGACCGGCAGGGTCGCCCTCAAGCCAGGTCCGGACATCGTAGTGATAGAACTGCTTGGACCAAAGCAGGCCGCCGAATGCCTGGCGCATGACATTTTTTGCATCATCGGATAAATCCGAGGTGACGCGCGAAGAGTAAAATTCGTCGGCTTCCCTCTGGCGCAACGCGAAGACCGCCTCGAAGCCTGCCTCAAAATCATTTGCAGCGGGGACGCCTTCTCCGAGGTCGACGTGCCCGGGCGAGGTTATAGTGCCGTCAAGACCGGGAGCCCGGGCCATCGTCGCGAGGGGCTCCAAGTCGGTCAGACGCAATTTTAGTGTTTCGCTCTGGCCCGGATTGAGATGCAGAGGATAATGGGCGGCCATTTTCGTGCCAGTCTGCTGGGGGTTTACGATGGACTTGTCTCCGCGAATCAAATATTCGTGAAACGCGTCCTTCACATAGGGAGACCGGCTCTTCATGTTAAAGAGCCTGGCGTAGTTGGTCTCGTTTTCCGTGAAAAGGAGTTCGGGCTGGCCGGCGCAGAGCAGCCAGCGTTTGCCGTAGTGCCAATGTCGAAGCTCGGCGCAAACGCTCTTCGGAATGCTAGTGGCTATTTGAACCTCGGGCCTGCGCAAATCCTTGCCCCAGGACCAAGTGTTGCGGAACCACAAGGAAGGAAGGAGATGCAGCGCGGCGGCCTCGGGCCCGCGGTTTATTGCCGTGATTTTAATAAGGATGTCCTCGACGTCGGCCTTGGCGTACTCGATGAAGACGTCAAAATACCGGTCCTCGGCAAAAACTCCCGTGTCGAGTAGTTCGTATTCGTGATCCTGGCGGCTGCGCCGGCGGTTTTCTGCCACTAGATTTGCGTAGGGAAATTCCGCCTGGGGATATTTATAGAGCATGCGCATGTAGCTGTGCGTGGGAGTGGAGTCTTGATAGAAGTAATACTCCTTCACATCCTCGCCGTGATTCCCTTCGTTGCCCGTAAGGCCGAAGAGCCGCTCTTTAAGAATAGGATCGCGCCCATTCCATAGGGCTAAGCCGAAGCAAATCAGCTGGCGGCGGTCGGAGATGCCGCCGATGCCGTCTTCACCCCAACGATAGGCCCTCGACCGGGCATGATCGTGAGGAAAAAACTCCCAGGCCGTGCCGCCCGGGCTGTAATCTTCGCGCACCGTGCCCCACTGTCGTTCGGAGAGGTATGGTCCCCAGCGCTTCCAGTACTTTTTGCGGGTGCGGTCTTCTTCGAGCCGCTGGTCTTCCTTGGATTGCAGTCTGGCCATGATTTGTGGCCCTCTGAAGGCACGCTCAAATTATGGCCGCACATTTGCGAATCTCAAAGCCGAGCCGTATGGCCTGCGTGCTCCTTCGGGCACGTCCCAGAAGCCGAGCAGGTATCAAAAATGCAGGATGCGTCATTCCAGGGCTGGCGGCAAATTGACTGCAAAATTATTTTGGCAAGGTTGCGAGTTGAAATTCCAGGGCGGTTCCGAGGTTCACTCTAAACCGAGCTGCTCGGCCACTTCGGCAACCATTTCTTCCGGTGTTTCCCTGGCATCGACGGTAATGGCATCGGCCGGCTCTTCCAGGTCCGCAAACTGGCTTGCGAGCAAATCTTGCTTGGCGAAATGCCCCTTGCGCGCAAGCACTCTCTTGGAAAACAACTCGTAAGTGCCCTTGAGATAGACGAACTTCACATCCGAGGCGGCGCGCAGCTCATCGCGGTAACTCCGTTTCAGCGCCGAGCAGGCCAGAACAGCGTTGCGGCCTTCGGCATGCGATTGCACGATTTTGTCGTGGAGCGCCTGTAGCCAGGGCCAGCGATCGGCATCGGTTAGGGGGATACCGTGCTTCATTTTCTCGACATTCGCCGGCGGATGAAAATCGTCGGCATCGGCGAACTCCCATCCTAGCCGCTTTGCGAGCAAAGTTCCGATGGTGGTTTTGCCGGAGCCGGTCGTGCCCATCACGATTACGATCATGGCAAGCTCATTCGCGGGGATGCAAAGTCATAGGAGCAAAATAGTTTGGCTGGGAGACCTGGACTCGAACCAGGATAGCCAGATTCAGAGTCTGGAGTCCTACCAATTGGACGATCTCCCAGCCGAGGGAGGACGAAAAACGAACCGCAGCAGGTTCCCGAGGATCGGGAGAGCCACGATTCTTCCTATCTAATTTAATCGGGATTCGCGAGGCAGTCAACCACGCGCGGACGGCACTGAAGTGGCGTCCGCAGCGCCCGAAGATCGCAGGGGTATCATTCGGCCTTTGTGCATGGCGAATTCCTGGCCTCCCCAGGTGATGCGGTTGGAAGCGAAACTCGCAAGCCAGACAATCGCATGGATCGCGTCGCGCAGCGGCACGAGCCAAAGCTTACGTCGAAGGACGTCGTCACCGACGCCCCAAACGCCGACGGTCCAAGCCATCGCGTGGCGCAATACGAGGTAAGCAAGCAAATAGGCCACGGCGATCCACCTTGTTGGTGCGACCAGCGCCGCCAGCACGGCCCACGGGAGCCCAAGCGTAAAAATCAACCCAAAATAGGAAATCGGGCGGCATAGCCGCACGGTTCGCGCCCAACGAATCTGATGGCTCCAGAAGGACTTGGCGGTCTGCGCGGGGTACATGGTCCACACAGTTTCGCGCGATAGGAGAACGCGGCCGCCCGCTTTGGCGATGCGAAGCCCGAGTTCGTAATCGTCGGCTAGCATTCCGGCGATGGATGCAAAGCCGCCGATTTTGGATAGCCAGCGCTTGGTGGTGACGATGGATGCACCGAGAGCAAAGTTCAGTCCCTCGGTCCATTCGGCCATCAATACGCCGGGGAAGAAATCGCTGGCGGCGCCGATGGCTTCAAGCTCCGCGCCAAGATTTCGCTCGGCGATGCCGCGATAAAAACAGGTGACTGCGCCGGTGCCTTCCTCGGTGAAAGGAGCGACGACCTCGCGCAGGTAGTTCGGGCCGACGCGCACATCGCCGTCCGTGAGCACGAGGATTTCGTGCTGCGCTTCGCGGGAGAGTCGTACGAATTTGTTGACCTTGCGATTGGCGCCGAGATCTTCCGCGCCAATAAACAGGCGGATCTTTCGCGCCGGAAATTCGGCGATCAACCGTTGGATCACCGGAACGGCTTCATCGGCATCCTCATTCACGGCGAAGAGAATTTCGTAGTCCGGGTAGTCCTGACGGCAAAAGCTCGAATAATTTTCGTAGGTGGCAAAGTCCACGCCGCGCACCGGTTTCAGCAAACTTACGGGCGGAGTGAAGTTTTGCAACTTGCGCGCCCGTTCCCGGCGGAAGAATCGCCATGCCGCAAAGGTAGCCGCAGCGTAATAGACGAGCGGCGCCGCCGCCAGAAGAAGTACCGCATCGCGCCATCCTGAATGAAAAATCGTCACGCCGGGCTTCTTTACCTTCTCGCTTAATCTTTTGTCGCAGGTGGGTTGAGCGCCACTCCAATAGCTTGCCACAAAGCGCAAATCGCCGGTATGTCCTGTGCCGCTGTTGAATCGGAACGAACGCACGAAAAAAGTACGAGGGAGAACGATAGAATGTCACATCGTTCTACAACAAAAAGCAAGCCATGGGCTAAGGTGCGTGCGCGGGCGCTCTCAGTGAAACATCTTTCCCGCCTTCGGCGGGAACAAGCAAACCCTTTCGAACGCGATAGGAAAACCCTCGCCACACTATCTTGTCACAAAATAACCCGGCAACCCAGGCGGCGAAAACGAAGGCGTCCCGTGCCGGCACCAGGTAGAGTTTCCGCGCAATCCCGGCGTCGCCAAGGCCCCATACGCCCGTGATCCAAACAACTCCGAAGCGAAGGACCAGATACGCAAGCGGATAGGCAACAGCCAGACTCGTCCAGCCCGAGGTTCCTGCCAATATTGCGGCGAGGAGCGCCCAAGGCAGGCCCTGCGTGAAGACCATGCCCAGGTATCCAACCGGACGCACGTTCCTTAGACCGATCGACCAGCGCAATTCGTGTTTCAAATACTCCTCGAGACTTTCCTCTGGGCAAATCATCCATACCGGTTTTTGCATCAACACCACCTGGTAGCCCAGGCGGGAGACGCGGTTGCCTAGTTCAAAGTCGTCCGAGTGATGATTCACCATGGCCTCAAAGCCGCCAATTGCCGAAAGCACGTTTTTGGTGGTGGCCATCGTCCAGCCAAACGCAAATTTCATTTTGCCCTCGAGCTTGCGAGCAACGAGCGCCGCGGGCGCAGAGTCCGTGTACATTCCCAAGGCATCGAGTTCCGAAACAAGGCCTCTTCCAGCAACACTTCGATAAAACGAGGTGACTGCTCCAACCTGAGGGTCGGCAAACGGAGCCACGACATTCCGCAGGTAGTCCCGGTCAACGCGCACATCGCTGTCGCTCATGACGAGGAGCTCATACGTCGCTTCATGAACCAGCGAGCAGAGATTGTTGACTTTGTTATTGGCGCCGAGATGGGCGACACTGGTCACCAACCTTATATTGCAATCAGGAAAATTCCTCTGAAGTCTTTGGATCACAGGAACCGCGGGATCCTCGGGATCCGTGGCGGCGAAGACAATCTCGTATTCCGGATAGTCCAGCCGGCAAAAGCTGGCGAAATTCTCGTAAGCTTCCCGGTCCGCTCCGCGGACTGGTTTCAGAATACTTACCGGGGGCATCCATGAATCACTGAGGGCTCGTCCACTGCGGGCCGCCCGGAAATAATCGAAGGCGCAGTAGCAGGAAAAAAGGTAATACACCAATGGAGCAACAGCAAGAATGAGCAAAATGATGCGGACAGTCAACACCCGGCCTCCCCGTCACGGTGGCTTCGTGCTCGCTATCAGCCGATACCTGGGACCCCGTCAAGAATCGCAGGAACTACTGAAGTTCAATTTTAGGACCCACGGACTGAGTACACCATACACCAATTTCGCACTTGCCAGCAGGTTTTATGACATAGCTGATGCGTGTCGGCGTCCAAGAGTTGTTTCGTCCTGAGAGAGCTTCGCAGTTTAGATGAATGAACTTGGCAGGACGTCCAGGGATTCGACGAATCAGTGTTTGCCGAGCCAAACAAGGGTGACGCCGATGCACACGAGAAGCACGCCCGCCCAGCGGCGGCGTGACACGTGTTCGCCAAGAAAGACGACTCCGCCAAGTGCTCCCGCGGCGTAGCTCAACGCTGTAACGGGCACGACGAAGCTGACGTTCTCAATGGAAAGCACGGCCAGCAACGAAAAAAACGCCAGCGCCATCATCGAAAGGCCAACCCACATCCAGGAAACCTTCATCGCACGGAGAATCACGCGGGCGAGAGCAAGCGGACGAAAATCCGTTACTTCCCCGATGTGCTTCATGGCTCGCGTGACACAAAGCTCGCCGCCGGTCCCCGCCGCGACGACAAAAAATAATAGCAACGCCTCTCTCATGATTTCCGCACCTCGGTCGTTCGCGGCGGCGTATTTCCCACGACAAAAACGCCCAGACAAATCACGGCAATGCCTGTCCAGTGCAGAAGCGAAATCTTCTCTCCAAGGTAAAAATAGCCAAGAAGAGCGACAACCAGATAGGCGACCGAGGAAGCCGGCTGTACGTAGCTGAAATCCGCCCAGGAAAGAATCAGCATGTAGGCGACAAAAAATGTAAGCAGAGAGGCAACACCGAGCCAGATATAGCCCGAG
Organism: uncultured Acidobacteriota bacterium; assembly: GCA_963824515.1. Lineage (GTDB taxonomy): Bacteria > Acidobacteriota > Terriglobia > Acidiferrales > UBA7541 > Acidiferrum. Next base: position 21,542 of record CAWGPN010000018.1, on the reverse strand, counting down.
GTAAATACGCTGAAAAAAATATGAGGCAGTTCCGCGGGCGTCCAGTGGGCGGCCGAACCGACATCTTTCATGCCTTTGGCGAGCAGTACGTTACCGAGCGGGGCGAAGATGATCATGATCAAAATCATGCAATAGGTTTTGAAATGCAGGCCGGAAGCTGTGGTCATGCAGCGGCCGCACCGTAGTAAGGAATAAAGCAGGCATGACGTTGGGCTGCGGCAGCGCAGGGGAACCTTCGGCCGGGGGGTAGACGTGAGAGTGATAGAAAGGTGTTCATGGCGGCAAGCTCTGGCACAAACGAAAAATCTCCTTCCTCATGTTACATGATTTTCCCAGTCATCCCAACGACGCTCCTTCGATAACGAACCTTTGACTGCTCGCCGTCCGACATCCCGGCCGTTTTTGAACGAGGATGCCAAACTTAGTGCTTAGCTCGAATTGGAGAGTGAAATTCGCGGCTTTTTGCTATTCTTTTAGAGTTCGCAGTAAACTCCGAAAATATCCTGAATGAATTGGCTACCGAAGAAGAATGATTGCTTCTCTGACGTGTAAATCCAGTTGTCGACTCGCGGCCTCCCTCCTCGGGCCGAAAACGCCAGTCAACGTATTTCTCCTGACTCGTCGACAAGGACGAGAGCGTCTGCCCAAGGCGAGGTCCTAAATGCCAACAAATAGCGCTCTATATGTTTTCCTCGGCATTGCGGCCATCCCTTTTATCTATTACCTCATTGCGCTTTACAGCTCCTGGCAATTTTTCCGCCAGGCGAAAAAATCCAAGCCGCCTCTCGAGTACACACCTCCGGTGAGCAATCTGAAGCCGATTCGCGGACTGGATGCCGGGGCCTACGAAAATTTCGCGAGCTACTGCAACCAGGATTACCCCGACTACGAGCTGCTTTTTGGCATCGGTGATGGCGACGAAGCCGTTCTGGAGGTGATTGAGAAGCTGAAGCGCGAATTTCCCGAGCGCCGTATTCGCGTCGTTCACGTCTCCGGCCACACCGCACCGAACGACAAAGTCGTAAAGCTTGCGCGGCTGGTCAGCGAAGCCCAAAACGAAGTGCTGGTGATCAACGACAGCGACGTTCGCGTGCGTCCGGACTATCTGCGCTCCGTGGTTGCTCCTTTGCGCGATCCGAAAGTCGGCGCGGTCACTTGCCTGTATGTTTCCTCTCACGAGGACACATTTCTACAGAAGTTCCAGTCCATCGGCATGATTTGCGATTTCTACCCCGGCATTCTGGTCGCTCGGCAATTGGATGGAGTCAAATTCGCGTTCGGCCAAACGATTGTGACCACGCGAAAGAATCTTGCGGGATTTGGAGGCTACACCGCCATCCAGAACCGCCCCGCGGATGATTTGCTCGTCGGACGCCTGGTCGCGGAGCAGGGCTTCGAAGTGGAACTCTTGTCCTATGCTGTCGAAACCGTAGCCGATTTTCGATCCTTGAGTGAGTTTTTCTTCAAGCGGCTGCGATGGATGACCGTGATGCGGCACATGCGTCCCTGGGGCCACCTCGGCTTGATTTTTACGCAAGGGCTGGCGTGGTCGATCGCGGCCGTCGCCGTTCATCCGACGGTGCGCGTCGCGCTCCTCTATCTCGGCGGCTACCTCGCCGTGCGTATCGCCATGACCTGGCTAATCGGGGTCTGGGGCATGCAGCAAAAGGACATCTGGAAAAAAATGGCGCTCGTGCCGCTGTGGGATGCATGGGCTCTGCTCATTTGGCTACTCAGCTTCGGGCGCAGGAGCATTCGCTGGCGAGACATCGACTATCGTATTCGCGGAGGGATGCTCGTTCCTGTGGCTCCGCACGCTCCACAGAAGTGAGCGTCCCGGAAGCCCCTGCCTTCCAGTTCATGCTCCAATCGTAGGAAGAAGAAGTGCTCTGTTGCGCGAAAGAGAAGACGGTAGAGAATGACGGGAGCGAAAATAGCGGTTGCCGGCGCGGGCATTTACGGCACGACGGCAGCTATCCGGCTCGCTGAGCAGGGACGCCGCGTGCATCTCTTCGATCCCCTGGGTGTGCTGCGCGCGGCTTCCGCCATTAACCAATACCGCGTTCACGCCGGTTACCACTATCCACGAAGCGCGGAAACTATCCGTGAAATAACGGAAGCCCGCGTGGAATTTGCGGAAACCTTTGCGCCGGCTATCGTCCGGAACACCCGGCACTATTACGCAATCCCCAAAGATCACTCCAACACTCCGCCGGATGTATATGAGTATGTAATGAAGCAGCATGGGCTTCCACTTCGGCCCTGCCGCCCGGGCTGGATGAATTTCGACTTCATCGATAAATGTTACGAGGTCCAGGAAAACATTTATGACCCGGATGTGCTGCGAAGCGTGGTAGAGGCTCGATTAAGCGCGCACGGTATCCGGCTCCATCAACGCGAGTTCACGCCGGAGATGCGCCCGGATTACGATATCGTTGTGTGGGCCACCTACGGCTTAGGCCCGAGCAGGGAGATTTTTAAGGCTGCGAAGTACCAGGTCGCCGAAAAAATATTGATCGAACTTCCCTCGGAACTGCAAGGCGTCGCGCTGGTCGTGGTGGACGGCCCTTTCACCGCCTTTGATCCCTACGGTAGCTCCACGCGCTCTCTTTTTGGCTCGGCAAAAAATACGAATCATTGGACTACCACGAATTCCGGCGAACCGATTCCCGAGCCATACGCCGGAATTTTGAACAAGCCTGAATTTGAGCCCGTGCCCTTCACGCGCTTCGCCGCCATGCGCGCGGACTGTTGCCTCAGCGTCCCGGCGGCGAAAGCGGCCGTGTACCTTGGCTCGCGCTTCACGATTCGCGTGGTAGAAGATAATCCAGCGCAGGACCGCAGAATCCTTTCCGTGCGCGAAGGTGCGCCGGGCGAAATACACATCTTCTCGGGGAAGGTCGTCAGCGCCGTGAAAGCGGCTCGCCTCGTGTGCGAAATGATTGAGGGAAAACACAATGGCTGACGGCCTCGATTACGTAATTCTTGGCCGGGGACGGTGGGCCGCTCGGATGCAAGGCATCCTCGTTGCGGAAAACCGCCGCGTCGCTGGCATTCCGGACGTGCGGCAGGCAAACGGCGAAACCGATACGGCCTACCGTGCGCGTCTCGCCGAAGCGATGAGCGAAAGCGGCGCGCAGATCGCATGGCTTTGCGTGCTGCCCGGGCCTCACATTCCTTTGGCGACGGAAGCCGCCCTGGATGCGGGTTTGCACGTTGTGGTGGAAAAGCCGTGGCAATGCTCGCGGGTCATCACCGAATCGTTGATCGCAAAAGCCAGGTTACTGCGCCGCCTCATCGCCGTCCATTTCGAATATTGCCTTCTCGAGGAAGTGGAAAGGTGGCGCAGGGACTTCCATTTGGGAGAGGGGCTTCGCTTCGGAGGCCGCTTTTTCTTGAGCCGGCCCGATCACACGGGGATGACCGCCATGGCCAATCTGGGCTCACACCTGCTCGCAATCCGCGCGTACGCGGCGCCGAAGTCCGCTTTGCAAGAAATTCGTTGCGGCTACGAGCAGCTTGATGAACGCTGTGTCTGGCTCGAAAGGCGGAACACCCGCGCGGCTTTCATCGATCTTCTGTCGAACAAGGAGCCCATCATTCAGCGGTTTATCGCCAAAGTGGAAGCGTCTCTCGATGGGGCGGACTTCCCGTTCGGCTTGGAATTTGCCTTGCGAGTGGCGAAGGACGCCGAAGCTCTCCGCTGAGATCCTGCCTCACTCGAGGCTCGAAATGTCACTGGCACCGCGATTAGCGATGCGAGTGCTTCTTGGATTTTTCCGTGGTTTCGACGCCATTTTGCACGCGCGATGCTCCCAAAGAGTTTCTCGCCGTCTTGCTCATCTGCAGGCGCCGGTCATTGCGTGGTTCGCGCCAGTTCACTTGCGGCAGCATCAACGAAGCGTCCGCGCGGTCGCGGTATTTGATCGCAATGTTCAACAGAGAATCCAACAAGGAATCAGAAAGCAGATGCGGTTTCAGACCCAGGTCAATGAGCTTGGAATGCTTCGCGTTGTAGTAGTGCTCTTCGGCTTCGACGCGCGGATCCTGCAAATGGTCGACTTCGACGTTTAGCCCCATCTTTTTGCCCGCGGCAACGGCCATCTTCGCGAGGTCGCGCACGCAGAACTGCTCCGTGAACTGGTTATATACGCGGCACTCTCCGCGCCCGGCAGGATTCTCGCAGGCAATCTCGATGCAGCGCACTGTGTCGCGAATATCCAGAAAGCCCCGCGTCTGGCCGCCCTTGCCATAAACAGTGAGAGGCTGGCCGATTGCCGCCTGGATGCAAAAGCGGTTCAACACCGTGCCGAACACATCGTCATAGTCAAACCGATTGATGAGCGCCTCATCCATGGCTGTTTCATCCGTCATCGTTCCGTAGACTACGCCCTGATTCAGATCCGTGGCTCGCAAGCCCCAGATTTTGCAGGCAAACATGATGTTGTGGCTGTCATGCACTTTCGAAAGGTGATAGAAAGAACCGGGCTGCTTCGGAAAGGGCAGAACGTCTTTCCGCCCGTTGTGCTCGATATTGATATAGCCCTCTTCAATATCGATGTTCGGCGTTCCGTACTCGCCCATGGTCCCAAGCTTCACCAAGTGGCACTCAGGCCGGTGTTCGCGCAACGCGAAGAGCAGATTCAATGTGCCCACCACGTTGTTCACTTGCGTGAAGACCGCGTGGCCCCGATCGATCATCGAATAGGGCGCGGAGCGCTGCTCGGCAAAATGCACCACCGCGTCCGGCTCGAAGGTGCGCAAGGTGGAGGCTAGAAACTCATAATCACAAACATCGCCGTAGAAGGATTCGATGGTCTTGCCGCTTACCGCCTGCCACACCCGCAAGCGGTCGGAGAGCGGCCGAATCGGAGTCAAGGTCTGCGCATTCAGCTCATGGTCCCACTGCCGGCGCACAAAGTTGTCGACGATGGCCACGGAATGCCCTTGCTTCGACAAATACAATGCGGTTGCCCACCCGCAATAGCCGTCTCCCCCAAGCACAGCAATCTTCATCTCTCCTCCTTAAAGTAATCTTCTGTGTCTGTAGCCCCGCGGAGCGGCGCATTCCTCAACGCCAGTCTGGGCTGGATGAATGGGCAAGCCGGGTCCGCCCACGCATAGTCTCCGCCTAATGGAACTGGATACAGTATACGTGATTCGCGCCGGAATACGCTCCCGGGTCGTTCAAGAATTCCCCCACGCATTGCCGTTCCAGTTAGGTGGGTCAGGCTCCATATTCTCGGAAGCCGGGCTGCCGTGGAATCAAACGGCGGCGCCTGGCTTGAGCGGAAATGCCGCCAGCCCGGGAAACGATGGCAGTCTTGCTTGTACGAAGCATGGACTACCCGCGTTCAGAGTGGAGCAGAAAGGCCGCGAGCCAGACCAAGCAGTTTCCGAAAAGTCCGCTGCTGCTATTTCGAGATGCCTGACTTTTCTTGCGTCCAGGATGCCGAAGCCGGAGCAGCTCCCGACTGAATTTTCCACTTTTTCATCCACAAAAACAGCAGCAGCAGTCCCCATAAATGGTAGCCAATATTTATGCGGCGCTCCAGATGCAGCCGCACCAGCTCCTGAATCCTCTCCGCCCGGAAAACAGAACTGTGCGCGGCGAGCCCTTCTTCCATAGTCTCCAGCAGCAGCGCACGCAGCGGCCCACGCATCCATTCATGCGCCGGAATGTCGAATCCGGTTTTCTTCCGCCGGAGAATCATTTCGGGCAGCCTGTCTTTCATCAAGTGCTTGAGCACGATTTTTTGCCGCGATCCTTGCAGTTTCAGCGACGGCGGCAGGGTGGCGGCAAACTCCACGATGCGGTGGTCCAGAAACGGCGGCCGCACTTCCAGCGAGTGGGCCATACTCATGCGATCGACCTTGTTCAAGATGTCGTCGGGCAAAAAGTACTTTTGGTCCCACCAGAGATAGGGTGACACATCGTCCTTTGGCGCCGGGGAATCGCGCAGTTCTCCAAGAACGCTCTCCAGGGAAGGAGGCAGAGGAACTGCCGCAAGTGCACCCGCTTCGCTCGCGGAAAATGTTCCGTTCCAATAGACGTGCGCGCTTTCCGCGGGGAGCAGGCACCCTTCCAGCAAGCGCTTCACCATATATTCCCGGCTAATCTTGTCGTCAGAGACCGGCCAGAGGCGAGCAATCCCCAGCGCGGCTCGCAGCGTCCACTTCGGCAACCTGCGCATTGGCCGCGCGAGTTGGTTTGCGCGGTACGTCAAGTAACCGCCAAACAGTTCGTCGGCGCCTTCGCCGCTCAGAGCAACGGTCACTTTTGTCCGGCTCATCTTCGACAGGAACCAGACCGGCAACGCTCCGGAGTCCGAACTGGGCTCGTCGGAAAAGTAAGCAAACTCCTCGATGGTTCCGCGCAGGTCGGCCGCGGGATTCAGGTCAAATTCCGTGTGTTCGGTGCCATACTTTTTCGCGGCAGTCCGGATATACGCCGTCTCGTCGAAGCTTCTTCCAAGAAAAGAGATGGAAAGCGTCTTGATCGGCTTTGCGGAAGCCGTCGCCGCGTAGTGCAGCACCGTGGAAGAGTCGATGCCCCCGCTCAGCCAAAGTCCCAGAGGAACATCCGAGAGCAAGTGCTCGCTCACGGACTGCTGCAGGAGCGCATCCAGTTCCTCACACGCGGATTCCAGCGGCCGCTCGCGAATCGGCCCGGCCGGTAATTTCCAGTAAGTTTCGATGCGCACTTTCCCGTCGCGCCATTCAAGCCACTGCCCCGGCGGCAGCTTCTCGATTCCCTCCACCAGCGTCCAGGGGCATGGCACATAGTTCAGCGAGAGGTAGCACGCGAGCCCCGCCAAGCTCAAACGTCGTTCGATTTCCGGGTGAATGAATATCGTCTTCAACTCGGAGCCGAAAAAAAGATCTTCTCCGCGCCGCGCGATATAAAGCGGCTTGATGCCCATCCGGTCGCGCGCCAGCACCAGCCGTCGCGACGTCTTGCTCCACAACGCCACTGCGAACATGCCGCGCAATCGCGAAAAACATTCCGTATCCCACTGCACAAATGCATGCAGTACCGTTTCTGTATCGGAATGAGAGTGAAACCGGTGCCCTAGATTTTCGAGCTCCGCACGCACCTCGAGATGATTGTAGATTTCCCCGTTGAAAACGATCGCCGTTTCGCCGTCATCCGTCACGATGGGCTGATCGCCGCCCTGAAGGTCGATAATCTTCAGCCGCGCAGCGCCCATCGAAAGCACGCTGGAGCGCAACACGCCGCGCTGATCCGGACCGCGATGCGCCAGCGTGGCCGTGGCGCGTTCAATGCGCTCGGGATCGGGTGCCCAATTTTTGTGAGTGAAACCAGCGATGCCGCACAAGTTCGCATCCCTTTCGTCCGCCCCGCAAGTTCACACTTTTCAGCCGCGGCCTATCTTGACGCCGCTCCGCTAAATCCCCGGCACCGCGGGATACATCCCTTATCCCAGCGCAACCAGCGCCACTCCAGCGCACACCAGAACGACGCCGATCCACCGCGCCGCGCTCACTTCTTCCTCCAAAATATATTTCGCGCCAAATGTTCCGACCACGTAACTCAATGCCGAAGCCGGAATCACAAAACTGATTGGCTCCCAAGAGAGAAGCACCAGCAGCGCGTAAAACGAAAGCGCCATGAGCGGCACGCCCGCCCAAAACCATCCGTTGCGCAGCGCCTTGCCCAAAAATTGCACCAACTCCCGGGGCCAAAGCCGCTCCGGTTCCCCAGTGGCCTTCATCCCGCGCGTAATCGCGATTTCTCCGCCCGTGCTGCCAAAGATGAGCAACCCAAGGAACACCCCGACCTGCATCATGCCAGAGCCTCTCGCGTTACCGCCGTCGTTCGCGGTTTCGTCTGTCCCACGAGCAGCACGCCCACGCAGATGAGCACAACTCCCACCCAGCGCCTCGTCGAAACCGTTTCGTGCAGGAAGATTACGGCGAAGAAGGTAAGCAGCGCGTAGCCAAACGCGCCTGCGGGCATCACGTAGCTGTAATCCGCCCAGCTCAAAACAGTCATGTAGCTCAGCATGAATCCGCAAAGAAAGAATATCCCCACCCACAATGTCCCGCTGGTGACCGTCATTCGGAAAGCGTGTAAAAGTCCCGGCGCGGTTAGCTCCACTGCGCCAATCTGCAGCATGGCACGCTTCAACATCAAGTCTCCGGCATTCGCGCACACGACCATCGCGCACACCATCACCAGCGTTTTTAGCCGTAGCCTTCTCTCAGTTGCCATTTTGTCTAAGATTCAGTCGTTCCCGGACGACGAAGGCGTCTCCGGCACCGAGACCATCGGTTTCGGCAGGTCGCCGCCCTGCCGCACCCACTTCCAGCGCTCCGCACGCAGCTTCAAAAAGCTCGTCGCTTCCTCGTACAACCGCTTGCGTTCGTGCGCATCCCACAGCGCCTCACGCACGATGCGCCATACCACCCGCGGCCGGAAGTAGTACTCATCGTAGAACCGGTTCACTCCGCCCATCATTTCCGTTTTCGAAAGATGCGGATATTCGATATGCGGCAACTGGTGCCCGCCGGAATCCGCCAGCGCTTCCACCTTCAGGAAGCCTGCCTTGGACATCGAGTCGTAGAGTTCCGTGCCCGGCATGGCATGCGCCAGCGACACCTGAATCGTCTCGCAATCCAGTTCCTTCGCGAAGTCTATCGTCTTGTTGATGGTCTCTTTGGTCTCGCCCGGCAATCCGATAATGAAATCGCCGTGGACCTTGATTCCCACCTTCTTGCAGTTCTTCATGAACTCGCGCGCCATCTCTACCGTGGCGCCTTTCTTGATGTTCTTCAGAATCTGCGGATCGCCGGATTCAAATCCCACGATAAACAGCCGCGCTCCACCTTCCGCCATCGCCTTTAGCTCTTCATACTTGCTATGGCAGCGCGCCGTGCAGGACCATCGGAACTTCAGCGGTTTGAATTTTCCGCTCAGTTCTATGGCCCGGTCTTTCCGGATATTGAACGTATCGTCGTCGAAGAAAATCTCTTTCATCTGCGGAAAGAGTTCGAGCGCATTTTTCACTTCCCGCACGACATTGTCCACCGACCTGGTCCGCCACGCATGTCCCGAAACCGTCTGCGGCCACATGCAGAAGGTACACAGCGCCGGGCAGCCTCTCGACGAATAGAACGAAACGAACGGATGCAGTAGGAACGGCACATTGTAGTTTTCAATCTTCAAATCGCGCTTGTAAATGTCCGTTGCGAACGGCAGCGCATCCAGTTCTTCCGTGTGCAATTGCGGCCGCAGCGCATTATGCACAATGCGCCCGTCCTTCCTGTAACTCACTCCGAGAATCTGCTCGAGCGGTTTTCCGTGCGCGTATTCCACCACCGAATGGTCAAATTCTCCTCGCGTTACAAACTCGATGTCTTCGCTGGCCATCAGTGTTTCGTCCGGTTTGATGTGCCCTTGCGGACCGACGAAGGCTATTTTCAGCCCCGGATTGCTTTCCTTGATCTTCCGAATCAGCTTAACGTCGCTTTCGAAGCCCACGGTGGACGTGTACAGCACCAGAAATTCGTAGTCCTTGCAGATTTCGATCGTCTGCTGCCAATTCACCTTGTGCGGCGAGGCATCCAGCAACCGGCTCCCGGGAATCTGCCCGGCGGGATAGGTCAGCCATACCGGGTACCAGTAGGACTCAATCTCGCGCGTTGCGGGCCACCGCGAGCTCGCTCCGCCGTCGAAATTCTCAAAACTCGGCGGATTCAGCAACAGCGTCTTCATTACATCCGGCATTCATCACCCTCAGTCTTCCAAATAGACGCGCAATAGTGAGCAATTCCACGCCTGGCACACTATTTTTGGCATCTGGCACCCCTCTGGCAGCTTGTCCAGAGGTGCTCGTATCCCTGGATAACAGTCTACCTGACTTGGTTGCACTCGCTCAATCGTTTCTGCCATGTAGGCGTTTTTGCATCGAAACAGTCACCAAATCATTTTGATGCATTCCCGTGTCTTGCCGCGTCACGGCGCAGCGTGATTTTCTGCCTAAACCGACGCAAATATTACGATTCCTCTTTGTCCCATAGAGGGCCATTCCCAGCGCTGCCTGGTAATAGCAACTCTGATTCTTTGCACATCTACAATAGCGATTGACTATTTACCGTTATTGAATATAGTTGCCCCTAGAAAGATTGCTAGCCGAGCCCGCCCAGGGAATTTGAGGCTAGGATGTTAGGAATGCACGTCGATACGATCCTTCATCCTGTAGTTCTAGTCGTGGAAGACTTGGAATCGCTTCGTCAGAGCATCCAGCAGATTCTCGAGGAAGCTGGATTTCTTGTCCTCCCCGCGGCCAATGCACATCAGGCACTTGAACTGGCTCAATCGTGCGCAGGTCCCATCCACCTGCTGATTACTAAGCTGCATCCCGCCGGAATGCCCGGGCCGGACCTAGCTTCTCACTTGCGGAAACGTTCCCCTGGAATGAGTGTCATCTACAGCGCCGCCAATCCTTTAGCAGTTCTGGAAATCCCCGACCCCGCGGAAGTAGTCTCGTCCATGCTGCCCAAACCCTTCAGCAAAACAAGGCTTCTCGGCAAAATCAATAGCCTGCTAGCCGGCCAAACGTCGCTTTGACTGCTTCTTAGCTGGCCGGAAGTGAAGCGCCTTCGACGCCGAGAACTTCCGAGGTTGCAGCACTGAGTTCGCCCCAGATTCGCGGCAGCCACTCGAAGTGCTCCGGCTTCATCAGCACGGAGCGTAGGCACGTAATGGTCTCGCGGTCGCGCTCCATCCGGCCAAGATTCGCGGTCCAAAAATTCGTGGGCAGCTCCGCCACGGCAAGGTGCAGATTCCGTTTCGCGACGGCATCGAAAATCCGCCGCGAGAGGGCCGAAGCCTCGCTCACGGTCTTTGCCCGCGGAGCAAAGACCACGATGTCCAGTTCAGGCGCAAACGCTGTCGCAAACCGCTCGTCTCCTTCGAGCTTCTCGGAAAAAGCCAGCGCTGCCGCACGGCCGCGTTCCAGTCCGCGCGCAAACTCCCCGGCGCGAACTAGCGGCAGAAGTTTTTGCGTGGTCCACAATGCCGCCGCCGCCGCGCCCGGCCGCGAACACTCCAGGCTGATCTCTCCCAAATGCAATTCCGCCGAGCTGAAATACGTATACGGGGATTCGTGTTTGTAAAAGCGCCCCGCCGAGGGATCGCGAAACAGAACACAGCCGCAGCCGTACGGCTGCAGCCCGTGCTTGTGCGGATCGATGACGATCGAATCCGCCTCCCCTATCCGCGAAAATGCCAGAGTTGTATCCGCCCTCAAGTTCTCCGCAAGCCCAAAATAGCCGCCATAAGCTGCGTCCGCGTGAACTCGAAAACCATATCTTGCCCGCAAATCCAGAATCTCCGGCAGTGGATCTACAGAACCCGTCGCCGTAGTGCCCACCGTCGCAACCACCGTGCCCACGTCTCCCCGCGCTGCGCGCTTTGCAAGTGCGTTCATGTTCATGCGCCCGCGCGCATCGCAGGGCACGCTCTCAAACTCCAACTGCAACACTCCGCTGATCCGCTTGTGCGTATAGTGCGCCTGCTCGCTGGCAAGGATTTTCTTTCCCGCGTGCACCTGCGAGGCCACCCAGAGCGCCTCGAGATTCGCCATCGTCCCCCCGCCGCACAAGTGCCCCAAAAACTCTTTCCAACCAAACATTCCGGCGATTTCCGCAACCGCTTCCTTCTCCATCGCCGAAGTCGCGCGCCCTCCATCCAGCGCGTGATTGTTGGGATTGATCCACGTCGCCAGAGCGTAGGCGAGCCGCGCCACGGGATGCGGGGGCTTGAGCATCTGTCCCGCGTACATCGGGTGAAAATAAGGGTAATTATCGTGTAACCGCTCGGCGGTTGCCGCCAGCGCCGCTGCCGCCCTCTCCATCCCCGGCGCTTTCGATTCGAACGCAGGGAGGCCCGCAAAGCCCGCGTCCAGCTTTTTCACCGCTTCCAGGAATGCGGCCAAACTTTCCTGCTCTAGCTGCACGAATCACCAGTCACAAGTCCCGAGCCATCCGATAAATTCCCTACTGCAAAACCTTATCCAATTGCCCCGCGGTCCGCAGCAGATCGAGCTGCGCCTGTTCCCGCTGGAAATTGGCATCCAGAAAAGCCATCCACTTATCGTTCTCTTCCAGCCGCGCTTTTTCCACGTCGCGCAGATTCACCTTTCCTTCGTTGAACTGCTCTTGCAGCACGGCGATATTTTGCTGCGCCAGTTGCAGTTCCAGCCGCGCGACTTCCTTCGCCGCGTCCCGTTCTCGCAACTGCAGCGTTTTCTGCCTCACCTGGGCGCTCACCTCCGTCTTCTTGTTCGCCAGCGTCGCCTGGGCCGTTTGCAGATTGATCTTCGCCAGCCCAATCGACTCTTTGGTTCTTGGGCTGAACAGCGGAACCTGCACTTGCACTCCGGCGTTGAAATTGTTTCTCTGGAATTTGGTGTAAAACTCGCTGTAGTTGTTGAAGTTCGCCAGCAAGCTATACGTGCTGACCAGCTCCAACGTCGGCCAATATCCCCGCTTCTCGCCTTTTAGCCGGAACTCTTTCGCTCGCACGTCGGACTCCGCCAGCCGCAAGCTCGTGTTATTTTGCATCGCCGCCGCCACAAGGTTTGCCCCGGCTTGTTCCGCTTCCCCTGGCAATTCTTCCGGTGTGACTTCGATGGCCTGCTCTTCCCCTAGCCCCAGTTGTCCGCGCAGAAAGACCTCCAACTCGTCTTCTCGCCCCTCGAGCTGCAAAATTCGTTGCGCAACTTGCGCCTTAGTCAGTTCTGCCTTCGTCACTTCCACTGGCAGTTCGTAACCTTCCCCCTGCCGCTCCTTCGTCACTTGCAAAATTTTCTCCGCGCTTTCCTCTTCCGCGCGCAACAGTTCCAGCGAATGCCGCACCTTGGCTAGTTCCAGATAAGCCATCGCCGTCCGCTCGATCACGCTGTTCTTCATATCTTCCAGCACGATCTTCTGCGAACGCGCCTGCTCCTCCAGTTCCTTGCCCTGTCCCCTCAGCGGCTCGTTAAAAAGCTGCTCCGTATACGTAATGTTGAAAAGCGAGGGCGCGCGTCCTCCCGGCGTCTCCGGGATTCCGTAGGTGTAGCCCACTCCAGAGCCTGCATACAGGTTCGGCATGAATTCCGCTTTGCTCACCTGCGAGGCATGCTCCGCGAGGCTGGACTGCAATTTCGCCACTTGAATATCCTTGCTGTTCGTTAAGGCCATCTCGATCGCGCTCTTGAGGGTCAGCACGACGGGCGCGCCTTGCTGTCCCCCCGCAACCACTCCTCCCGTTTGCGGCGCCGCCTGTCCACCAGGCGCTTGCAACACCGCCGCCGTCTGCGCCTGCACCGTCCTGCCCCAAAGCAATTCCCCCGCCAGCAGCGCTAATCCCACGCCGCACGCCGCACCAATGATTTTTCGCATTCCTTCGCTCCTTCGGCCGTTGCCCGCTCGCTCACAAACTCGTTTCTCGGCACCGCGCCTTACTCGTACCGCAACGATTCTATCGGCTGCAGCCTGGCCGCCTGACTCGCCGGCAAATATCCGAAAAAGAGTCCCGTCGAACACGACACCACGAACGCCAGCACCACGCTCATCGGCGAAACCGGCACGCGCAAGTTTCCTGGCAGAAACATCTGCACGATCGCCGGTATCAGCAATCCAATCAGAATCCCCAGCACCGCTCCCCCTCCGCTGATCAAAAACGCTTCCGTCAAAAATTGGTACATGATCTCCTTGCGCGCCGCTCCGATGGCCTTGCGGATCCCAATCTCTCGCGTCCGCTCTGTAACCGTCACAAGCATGATGTTCATGATCCCGATCCCGCTGATGAGCAGCGCGATCGCCGCAATCAGGATCAGCACAATCGTCAGCGCCAGCGATATGTCTTTCGCCGCCGTCAAAATCGAAGTCAGCGTCTGTACGTGGTATTCCGCGCTGCTCGGGTGCCGGCTCTCCAGCAACGCTGTTAATTCCCGCTGTACTCTCGGCACGTCGTCCGGCGTCGCGGCCTGTACGTCCAGCACCTTCAGCGTATCCACTCCCGCGTAGTACTTGATCAGCCCGAACGGTATTAGAACCGTTTCCGACTGAATGTCGGAAAGCCCAAACGTTTCCACCCGCTCCTTGAACACCCCGATGATCGTGAAGATTAGTTCGCCCAAGTGCAAATCGCGCCCCACCGGGTTATCCAGTCCAAAAAGCCGCTTCGCGAGTTGCGGGGTGATTACACAGGTCTTGCTCCGGCTCTGCATGTCCAAATCGTCAAAATAGCGCCCGCGCACGACAATTAGCCTGCGAATTTCCCGGTAACCCTCGGTCACTCCGATTAGCGTCACCGGCCTCACCACGCCCTGTGCCACCACGGACATCTGCATGTCGCTCGTTCCCGCCACGTGCGCAACTCCGTTTATCGAGTCCTTCACCGCCTGCAGGTCGCTTAGCGTCATTTCGTAGCTCAGCGGCACGGCCTTTTCTGAATTTCTGACCAGCTCCGCCCAAACCACGTTTGAGATGGGTTCAATGTCGGGGAAATTACCGTTGATGCGCTCGGCCACCAGCAGCATTTGTACCTTAAGACATTCATTCTCAGCGGGTAAGAAAGAATAAATTTCCATCGGCCTTAATTCAAGGGCCAGCACAAATTTGGTCATTACATCCGAAAACATGAGGTTGCATTCTTTTCTGAGCCGTCCAAACAGCGCATTCCTTCGTCTCACAAGAGCCTTCAACGCGTTTTTATCTTCACAATACATTAGATTAGCATGCCTTGGAGGCCCATAATACAAAGACACTATTAGATGAATATCTTTATCTGTCATATATATGTGTGCTCATATCAAAGAACACTTTATCATAATGATGCCATTTGGCTTCGTTTGGGCATGGATCGGACACGTGAAGATAGACAATAGATTCCAATGAAGAGTCCGTCGATGACGGGGGCCGTATCTCTTTTGTAGGAATCTTATTCGATACAATGTTTTTCGGTTGATCCTTGTCCTGGAATGCTCCCGTTAGACCGGCTTTTCCTGACGAAAAATATCGGTTCTTCTACGTTGATAATTGGCCTTAAACATATATTTTATCCCACCCAAGATATTCTCTTTTGGAAGTCCGCCCGCACCCGCATGCCCATACCGATAAAAGATTTATACATTTTCATCAATAGGATATCAGTACTAAACAAGTTTTCGTGCATGGCCTCATCATATTCGTGGTTAATCAAGACATACATCCAATAAACTACCCATGTATTAAGGCTTTTCAGAAAGCCCTCGCTCTGATCATCTAAAACACGGGCCAACGACATGTTGGAAAAGATGCAACTCTTCTGCATAGAAAACATATTGGATGTTCCGCGTTCAAGGTATAAGTTTTCAGTGTTCTCCATTGAAGCAGCAGTATTCATTAAATAGTAGAAAATAAAGACAAAGACGACACCATGTCTGCCAAACGTCATTTTTTATCAAGGCTGTATCCCATCTAGGGTTAAGCCATGGGGTTGCACCGAGGTATTCTGCCTTAACTCGGGTTTCCAGCGCGTAAATTTCTACCTACGCATAAATGAGAGGCAATATGCGGGTCATATCTAATCTAGAGACGATCCTTTTATTCATACAAGATTATCAATGACTTTCGTAGGACAGCCTTGGATTTTTCGCTGATATAAATTGGGAATGTAAATAATTGCTCGATTCGATAGAGTGCTGCGAATGCCATGGGCAAATGTCATGGGCAAATACCATAAGTGTATTTAGTGAGGGACGTTTATATAATGGTCCTTCTATTAATCTATTATAGTGATCTCCCTCCGGTCCCAGGAGACCCATCGACCTCAATCTGGCACCTAAATAAGAGGAAAGGCTCGCGAATTCCTCATCTGTAATTCGAGGCCTGACAATGGATATGCTGTGATGATACGTCAATATGGCTCGTTTTTTCCGGCCTCTTGAATGGCCTTTTTTGGGCGAGGCAAATACGGTTGATATGAGATGCTCCAATAGACCTTCTCGATAAATAATTTCTAAAGCCAGATTTACGGACTCATCAAGAGCTATCATATTTTTCATCAAAATGCGGAGCATCTTCTGGGGCTTCACATAATTGAATACACCAGTGTTTTCACCATACTCCATGTATCTCCTTAGATCGTCCTTAAAGGGCACTACTCCAATAATAGTTAGGAATAATCCCACAAACACAATAACCACGATGTTTACCCATATAAAGTCCCTCGAACACAGCGATGACGTCTTTTGCAGGAGGAAACGCGTTCTGCTCTGCTTTTGGCAATTTCTGGAGCTCCACCAAGAATTCGCAGCAATTATCAAGGTCCAGAATTCTCTCAAAATACTCTCGAATTTCTAGAATGTACGATCTTACATGACATTTGGGGTATAGTTCGCTACTCTTCAATTCCTCTAGGATTTCTGCAAGAAAACACTGCATATACGCAAACATATTCATCGGAATGTCTTTACAAATCTTTAGCTTAAAGGGAATTCTTCATGCAGGGGCATTGTTTCTCATGAAACAAAGATACGTCTCCGAGTCTAGAGGCGTTTTGCTTTCTTTGATGATTTTGCGTATGGGCTCTGACATGTGCAAAACATTGGCCAACGTGGCGGAATTAGGACATTTCAAGCCCAAGGATGATCCGAGTGGGGAAAGTGCAAGTAATGGCACTGTACATAGAGATTAATTCGGAAAATTCAAATAAAACTCTAAAATAGATGGATTCCCAGCTTTGATCCAACCGGAAAAGCTGCAAATCTAGTGCCTTTAGTGGAGACAACGAAGATTTGCCCATTGCCTCCAGTCGATTATTGGAAAGAGCTAAAGAAAGAGGTAACCGTGTTGAGCCAGCAGCAGTCTAATCCACGGGAAACTCGCCGAAAATATTTGGAAAAAGCTATGGTATTGAGATATTGGAGCAATATCCGGATAATCCACGTGAACATACAAGGCAATCAGTAGAAACTGGACCGCAGAATAATGTCCCTCAAGCAACACATCTTGTTCTTCCATGGCTTGGTCCCAGGAAAGGACGTTTGAACAACATACCAGAACTTGGCAAAATGTAATATGGCACTCCTCATGTAATCTCCCGAGTACTTTCTGTCGCCGCACATATAAGCCTTGAATTAACGAGGCCATTAATCTCGTATTGAAATTGTGTGTTCCCCCTTCGAGAAGCCGTAAATAATGTTTCAATGCCACTTGAATCCACTCATCAGACAGATGTTCTTCATTAGACCGAAAAAAGTCTGGGTTATTGTTTCCCAAGGATCCCTTGAATCACTCAAATTGTCGTTTAATGATACACACATCGTCTTGGCATCTCCAGAGGGCAAATTTGGCATCACTGCATTACATTTATTTTCCTTCTCAAGAAACATGGATATTTTTAGGGGAGGAGAAGGATCTTTTGGAATGCTCCTCGATAAGGCCAGTATATTTCCAATAGGCGGAAATATATTGTCCAAAAGTTGACTGTAACGTGGACGTTCTTTAATTGGCATAGGAAATACCTCGAAAAACGAGGGAAGAAGATTTTTTTGGGTTATCTCGTCCCCATTATGAGATTGTTTTGTCTTAGTGTTGCGAACATAGCCCCAATAAAGAACCAAAGATCAACAGCCTCGCTAGAGGTATCCTCGTCCGGAGAGCCCAGGGGTAGATAAATCAACAAGCTCTTATAAGACTGGCTTTGAACTATATTGACCATTCCATTTTCAAATTGGAAATAATCCTTGGTTGAGTCATTCATCCCTGACACGACATGGGTGTATAGACCAACAAGGAGGATCCCCAAGAACACCACGACCCAAGAGCACATGCAAATTTTTTCCAAGAGAGAAACCGGATAATTGTTTTATTATTAAAAAAATAAATTTAAGTTAATTTTCAATTGAGAGACCTACACCAAATTTGCTTCTCCCTTTTATATGATCCATTTCTCCAGACAGAAGTAGGGCCATACGTCCCATGAGTCGCTCCTCCAAGAAGACAGCCATCTTGCCCAGTGAATCCACTTGGGCACGGACACATGCCTGACGATACTCTAACTTACATCCTGCATGGGCCACTGCTTCCACCTGAGGTCCTGCCAAAACCGCCTGCAATTCCGTACATAATTCTACCTGATCACTCACTTTATGATAGTACGAGGCTTGTATACCCAACAAGTTTTGCAAGGTCAACGTAAAAATAGACGATTGGCCAGGGTTTTGCCATCTTGCGAAAAGACTCATACCAGCCTCTTCGATGTCCGGGATGGGCCGCTGTAAAACCCCCTCCACCCCCAACATCCATGACTTTGAGATACTTTGCAGATACGATGCCATAAAGATGCCCGTAGAATTGCCGGGATTTGCATTAATGGCACGGAAATTCAAAGAATTGAATTCCGGTCCCAAATAATCGGTGTCCATTTGACACATGGAATATCCTGGACGAGGGCTCAATTGGACTTGCGCCTTGCTAATCAAATGATCTGACCACGAATAATGATACTTTCCTTGAATGTCTCCCTTATTGTCAACCATGCCTTGCATAAAGTGCTACAAATATTGGGTCAAATTCAAACTGGGCACAAACAAGTCTTACCTTGGCCCCAACAAAAACTGTCCCAAAAATGGTACGACGAAGGCACGGAAGAACTCCCCAAATTAAAAGAATGGTTCAACTGGAAGTTGTTGGACAACATCTTCCCAAGGTCCAAACTCGCCTCCTTCAAATAGGTATGGTGACAATGATACATGACGGGCTTCCTTGTGTAAATTTTCCACCGGACCAGGACAAGTCAAACCCATGGTCTTCTTCTTCTCAGACAGGGAAGACAGCCATTGTGAAAGTTTTTCCATGTTCTTCGATGTGTTTGTATATATATCGGTTCGAATGATGTGATTGGTAGATTCCAAGGACCACCGTTCAAAGGGGAGCAGGGTAGGATTTTTACACGTAAAAAAATGCAGCGGATCCGACGGGCTAGTCACGCAGGAATATCCTTGGTAGACGGCAAACAGTAAGTTGACAGCGGCATTATTTATTTCTCATGTATAAATATTCCCTGTATCATATGAAATGATGATATATGATACAGGGAATATATTTCTAAGTGCACTGCACCTGTTCGAAATACAGGAGTCGATGTTGAGCGATTATATTCCAAACATTATAATAATATAATAATATAAAACAATCCTTGACAAGTTCAGGTTGGCCCATTTTATTCCTTAAATAAGTTGAGACAGGGCAGTCGTCTAAAGAACATGGTGAAACTGACAGGAGACTTAGGCGAGTCCCGGACGGGGCTTTAAAAAAACAGCAATGGTAAAGACATCACTGGGTTTTCGTGTCTTGATTTCTCATTATTTTTGATTATAGCCTCAAAATGAATATATAGAGGAGGCCATTAAGAAGGAACGGGCGTCGTTTGGATCACGATGAACGAAAGCGAAAGCGAGAGGCGCGTCAAGGTCACGAACGGTCCGCCTTTGCTGAGCAAGTCCATGGTCTAAAAGCCAAATTGTACAACAAGAAACGTCGGGTCGAGAAGATCGAGATGAAAAAGAAAATTAGAGCCCATGAACAAAAAGAGGTCAAAGGCAAACCTGATATGCCAAACCCTGACTCGGCTTTGCCCGCATATCTCTTAGACAGAAGTATTGAAAATCGCGCCAAAGTCTTGTCAAACCTGGTCAAGGAAAAACGTAAAGAAAAGGCTGGAAAATGGGCCGTTCCCTTACCAACTGTGAAAGGCGTCTCTGAAAGTGAAATATTCAAGGTCATTAAAACAGGAAAAAAACAAAGTAAGCCATTGTGTATTTGATTGTCTCCTTAATATGTCTGCATTTTATTCATATAGCGAAACAATGGAAACGAATGATTACAAAGGCAACATTTGTCGGGGAAGGCTTTACTAAGAAAACCGCCAAAATATGAACGGTTCATCCGGCCAATGGCTCTGCGAATGAAGAAGGCCAATGTCACTCACCCCGATTAAAGGCCACCTTCCGATTGCCCATTATTGGCGTCAAGAAAAATCCACAGAGTCCCTTATACACGCAATTAGGTGTTCTCACTAAAGGAACCGTCATTGAAGTCAATGTGAGCGAGTTGGGTCTCGTTACTTCCGGGGGAAAGGTCGTCTGGGGAAAGTACGCTCAGGTGACGAATCATCCTGAAAATGACGGCTGTATTAACGCTGTTTTGCTTGTCTAAAATATTTAACTATTATTATATTGGGGCCATGACCACTGGTGATGATAAGACACTTTTATGAATAAATGCTTTCTCCGCGCAAATTTTTTTAATGTGACTGATAAAGGGCTGATTCGGAAGCCCGATTATAATTTCCGCAATTTCATGCGAAGATTCCTTTAATCAACTACTTCATTTATTTTGTCATATTAAGTCGCTGAATATACCCCCAGCATATTGTCTTTCGCTTATCGATTTATAAGCTTGTATTTAGTATCACTTTATTGGGTCTTTATATTTAATATTGGAATATATTTGGTCTATTCACATCTTAGTTAAAGGCATTTTGGATTCCCTTCATTCTGCTCCTATCCATATTTAGCGACAACCTCCCCTGAGATGACACAAAATCTTACCATTTCTTCTGCAGACCATTCAGCATGCCAGATTCTCCCAATCACAGCCACACCCACATCCAAGAAGACATTACCACAATTTTCGTTGTTGGATTCCCCGATGACATGCGCGAACGTGAGTTCAACAACCTTTTTACGTTCGCAGAAGGATTTGAAGGGTCTGTTCTGAAAATTCCGTCTTCATTTCTGTTCAATTCCAGCATGAATATGGCGCCCTGTCAATCTAGCCTACTGACACCCATGAACTCATCTGGGATGAATACGCCTCAGGATGAAGACTCGAAATCAGAAGAAGAACAAGCGTGACTCTTCCCTCTCTGGATTCCATCGCAAATTTAGTACCGCTGGAATGTCTCACCTCTTTTGCCCGAATGATGTTTTCCAGAATTTTGGCCCTAGAAAGCAGATTATCGGCTTTGCTCGTTTCAATACACAAACATTTGCCTTAAAAGCAATTGATACTCTCAATGGACGGAAAATCGACCCAGACAGATGTTCTCTGGTTATGAAAGCCGAGCTGGCCAAAAAGAATCCAATATCAAAAAAGACCCTTGTGGAATCTTCTCTACCGGTCTCTGGGGAGCAGCCAATCCATCAGACGGAGTCTGCACATTCCCCTTCAAAGCGGGACTCCCTGAATATACCTTTTTCCACCGAAGCGTCAAATATGCGCACAAATGGAAAAATGTCTCTCCCTTGTCTTCCGCTTGTTTCAGGCCAACTGTATCAGAAACGGCCCAAATGGCGTTCTGTATCCAATTGGAGAGAATCCGCCGTGTAACACATTATATGTAGGGAATCTTCCTATGAATGCCAATGAAGAAGAATTGCGTCGGCTGTTCGCAAACACACTTGGGTTCAAGCGTCTCTCTTTTAAAGATGAAAAGCAATGGCCCAATGTGTTTTGTTGAGTACGAGGATATATGGTAT
>CAWGPN010000017.1:0-87521 GCA_963824515.1 uncultured Acidobacteriota bacterium | reverse complement strand
CTAGTGAGTTACCACCGATTGTGGTATGCTCCCGCCACACGCTGTGGTAGGCGGTCTGCGACTGAACCGCCGACATCTGTAAGTTTGGGGGTCGAGTCCGCTTCGCCGGTTGTTGCATTCGAGCTTGCCTCGGCAGTCCCCGCCCACACGAGAAGAAAAATCTTCCGCGGCGTGAACGGATTATGAAAACAAATAATCCAGCTTGGCTTCTCAGGGCCCTGTTTTGCTTGACCCTTTTCAGCTCGATCTCTCTGCGCGCTGAATCCCAAACCCCGCACACCCCGGCTCGCATTACGCAAGCAATTGACGAAAAAAATCTCGTCGTGCTCAAGGGCAACGTCAATCCGAACCTAAGAACGGAATCCGACCAAGGACCGGCGACCGAAGCCCAACCCCTTCATCGAATGCTCCTGCTCTTGCAACGCAGCCCGGCCCAGGAAGCCGCGCTCGAATCTTTGCTCGATGCCCAGCAGGACAAGTCTTCGTCAAACTATCACCAGTGGCTCACGCCTGCACAATTCGGCCAGCAATTCGGCCCAGTGGACGCCGACATTCAGACCGTGACTGGCTGGCTGCAATCGCACGGTTTCCAAATCACGAATGTCACCGCCGGCCGCACACTGATTGAGTTTTCGGGAACGGTCGGACAGGTGCGCAACGCGTTCCACACCGAGATTCACCGCTATCTCTTTAATGGTGAGGAGCACATCGCAAACGCTAATGATCCGAAAATTCCTTCAGCTATTGCTCCGATTATTGGTGGGATAGTCAGTCTGAATGACTTTCGGAAGAAGCCGATGTACCGCATGGCAGGCACTGTCAATGGTCCAGCCTCGGCAGGAGTTCTTACTTCCGCGGGTCCTGAGTACACGTTCAACTGTGTTGATTTTTTGACCGGCATATTCGGGGCTTTTTCCGGTCAGTCGAAGACGTGCTACCCGCTCGGACCCTACGACTTCGCCACGATCTATAACGTTCTCCCATTGTGGAATGCGACCCCGCCAATAGACGGCACTGGCCAAACTATCGCGATAGTCGGCCGTACGAACATCAATGTCCAAGATATCGCGGATTTTCGGAGTCTTTTTGGGCTGCCGCCAAATGCACCTCAGGTCATCCTCAACGGCATAGACCCTGGCATCGTGCGCGGTGACGAGACCGAGGCGGATCTGGACCTCGAATGGTCCGGTGCGGTAGCCAAGGGAGCAAACATCGATTTGGTGGTTTCTCAATCCACCGAGACCACGGACGGTGTAGACCTCTCGGCTCTTTACATTGTGGATCACAACCTTGCTCCGGTGATGAGTGAGAGCTATGGACAATGCGAGCTCAACATGGGAACCGCCGAGAATCTCTTTTACAAGAATCTTTGGCAGCAGGCCGCTGCGGAGGGGATCACGGTCCTTGTTTCTTCGGGAGACAATGGGTCGGCGGGCTGTGATTTCGAATTAGACCAAGGGCTGCAACCGCCCCAACCAGCTCAAAACGGTCTGGCCGTCAATGGGATCGCTTCCACGCCTTATAACGTCTCCGTGGGTGGAACGGACTTCAACGACTATTTCGACGCCTCGACTTATTGGAACGCGACTAATAACTCCACAACACAGGCATCGGCCAAAAGCTACATTCCGGAAACGACCTGGAACTCTTCCTGCACGAACGCATTCTTGGAAGACCCTCGTTTTCGCCTGACTACAAATGCCGAAACCAACTGCAATGAGGCGGATAACGCGGTTGGAGGGGGAATTGTAGTCGCGATTGGGGGAAGCGGCGGTATGAGCAATTGCACCGCGCCGACCGGGTCAACTCCGTTGAGTTGCGCGGGGGGATACGCCAAACCCGAATGGCAAGCTGCACCTGGTGTTCCGAACGATGGGAAGAGAGACCTCCCGGACGTATCTCTCCTCGCGAGCAATGGTTTCTTTGACAGCTTCTACATCATGTGTGAAGCGGACATCACCAACGGCATGCCGTGCAGTATCTCCACCTTTGCCGGAGTCGGTGGCACATCCGTATCTTCTCCCGCTTTTGCGGGACTGCTTGCCCTTGTCAATCAGCAGACCGGGGAGCGCCAGGGAAACGCGAATTATGTTCTGTATGGATTGGCGGCGAAGCAATCCTCCGTCAACTGCAATTCCAGCACAGGTCCGGCATCGACTTGCGTGTTCAATGACATCACTTCTGGCACGATTGCGATGCCGTGTGTAGGCGGCGGCCCGAACTGCACGCCGTCGAATCCAGGGGACAAGCTCGGCATACTCTCGGGCTACCAAGCCGGGCCCGGTTATGATCTGGCGACTGGCCTTGGCTCCGTGAATGCGAGCAACTTAGTATACGAATGGAGCACAGTAAGCCGCAGTTCCTCAACGACGACCCTTACTTTAGATGGCGGGAACGCCGTAACTATCACCCATGGGACTCCAGTCTCCGTGGCTATTTCTGTGAGCCCGTCGTCGCCTCAGCCGACGGGCTCCGCGTCTTTGATTGCATGCAAGGAAACCAAACCTTTGGGCTTGAATCGTTTGCGCTCAGCAATGGAAACTCGTCGGGCACGACGAGCATGCTACCTGGAGGCGCGTCTTACGAGGTGCGGGCACATTACGGGGGCGACGCTAACTATTCAGGCAGCGATTCCAGTACCACGACCGTTACCGTAAGTCCGGAAGCCAGTATCGACCAATGTCCACGTCGCTACGCTTGACGTTTCTACTGGACAAGTGACGAATGAGAGCGCTAGCTCCTTGTCCTATGGCTCGATCTATCTCCTGCGTGCGGACGTTGAGAATTCATCTGGTACGACATGTTTCAGCGTTCCGAACGCGTCTCTGTCTTACGCTTGTCCCACTGGAACCGTGTCCTTCGCGCTCGACGCTTCGGCCTTGGGAACAGGACCAGCCCCTCTGAACAGCCAAGGGTACACCGAGAACCCCACGATTCAACTCACCACCGGCTCACACAACTTCTCAGGAAGCTATAGCGGCGACAACAGCTACCTGGCGAGCTCTGGAACGGATTCGGTGACGGTGACCCCGGCACCGACCATTCTCGGTCCAGGAGGGAATTTCCCTCTGCCGATTGGCCCGCTTTACTTCCACTTTTTCGTGCGGAGCGCGAATATCGGGAATTTCCCAACGCCACCAACCGGCACGTTTACGATTTTCGACAACGGCAATCAGCTTCCTTCAACGCTAGGGCAGGCTGGCAACGGAGTGATCGACCCTTATCCCGATTCGCCTTATGTCTGGGTGACATTCGGCGGAAATCTGTACTTTACGTTGCCAGGGCCTCCAGGGCCGCACACGCTCACACTGAACTACTCCGGGGACGTGAATTACGCTCCATCCACATCAGGCCCTTTCCCAGTAACCGAGGTCTACACGACAACCTTACAACTCACGCCTTCGGCTCCTACAATTCAGGATGGACAGCCGTTTTCGATCACCGCACAGGTCGTACCAAGTCAAATGGCCAGCTCGCCAGTCACCGGAACGATCACCTTCAATGTGAATGGCGTTGCGGTGGGAACAGTGGCCGTGAACAACAGTCAGGCTCAAATCACCGTTCAGGCCCCATTCGGCGGCAATATTCTGATCACCGCGACCTACAGCGGAGACTCCAACTACGCGAAGTCCTCGGGAATGTTGACGGAACCGGTGACTTTAGTAAGCACCAGCACCAGCTTGACATCTTCTAGCACGACGGTCGCAGTGAACACCTCGGTAACCTTTACTGCACAGGTCAATCCAGCCGCAATGGGCGCTGCACCATTGAGCGGTACTGTGCAATTCTCCGCAAATGGTGTGAACATCGGTGGCCGGAGCCTCACAAATAACCAGGCGCAAGTCACGAAAATGTTCTCTACACCAGGGCCAGTACAACTACAGGTCAGCTACAGCGGCGATGAGAACTATGCTTCATCTGTTGGCAACTTCACCGAAACAGTGACTCCTCCTCCAGATTTTTCCTTAACCGCTTCAGGCATAACTACGGAAACAATCGACGCGGGGCAAGCAGCAAGTTTCGGCAACGCC
The DNA here is from genome assembly GCA_963824515.1 of uncultured Acidobacteriota bacterium. Taxonomy (GTDB): domain Bacteria; phylum Acidobacteriota; class Terriglobia; order Acidiferrales; family UBA7541; genus Acidiferrum. Next base: position 83,490 of record CAWGPN010000017.1, on the reverse strand, counting down.
ATTACTGTGGCAGCCCTTTACGGCTTTGATGCACAAGTCAATTTGACTTGCTCGCTGCCATTTGCCGCAACTGGGTCAACGTGCGCAATCAACCCCAAAGAGCTTGCCACGGGAAGCGGCACTGCGACAGTGATCGTGACGACGACTACGCGTGGAATTGTGCCGTCTTCTTTTCCGACCGGTCGGTTCGAGCTCCAGCGACAGCATGTTCCTGTTGCCCTGCTCATTTTATTGCTGGCCGCCCTCTTGGTGTACTTTTCTCGCGCGCGCCGCCAACGTCTCTTTGGAGCGATTTCGACCGTCGCGTTTGCCTTATTGCTGATGCTGCAAGCGGTCGGTTGCGGTGGTGGCAATTCAGCCCCGCCTCCTCCACCTGCGGGAACTCCGGCGGGAACCTACACCATCACCGTGAGCGGGAGTTCGACCGGCCTCAGCCACAATACAACGCTTACCCTGATCGTCAACTGAAGGTCATGATTATGCCGGTGTCATCTCGCACAACTCGACTGGGGTACCTGTCACAACGCGGAATGACGCTCCTAGAATTGATCATTGCTGGCTCCATTCTCCTCATCCTTGCTTCAGCTGCGTTACCAGTGTTTCGTTTCACGGTGGTCCGACAAAAAGAAGCCGAGCTTCACCGTGACCTGCGCGAGATACGTAATGCGATTGACCGCTACAAGGACTACGCCGACCGCAATCTCATTCGCGTCCAGGTCGACAGTGACGGCTATCCCCCCGACCTGGAAACGCTCGTCAACGGTGTGCGCCTCGGCTCGGGAGACAATAGGCGGGTGGCTGGCCCTTAACTCGCCGAAGCGATTTTGACTTTGTCTTTTCTCGTGGGGGTGCCCCGCCCTTTCGATTTTGGTTCTTGAAAGGGTGGGCTCTTCTCCTCGCTTAAATCCGCTTTTCCACACAGTTCCACTGTCTCACCCAACTACAAAATTCCCGCCAACCAACTCAATCCACCCCACTTCCCGCGTCTCAATTCGAATGATACGCATCAAGTACTATAGCTTGACAGTAATCCATTTCCATGCTACCCTTCCCCATGCTTGCCCTGAACCTCGAAGCGTCCTCGTGGCCCCACCTCTCTCCACCTGCTCCCAACCCGTCCGCTTCCCACTACGAAATTCCGCGTCCGATAATATCTCTCGCAACTCCATTAGAATCAACACTTCCAAGACCATCCGCAAGTGTTCATTCTAAACCTCTTCCAGCCGCCCTCTTCCCTTTAGAATCAACACTTACAGAAAAAGGGGGAAGGGGGTTTCAATTATGGTTGACCATATTCTATCCCTTGAAACCGCTACCTCACCCGGCGCATCCTTATCTTTGTAACTACAGGAAAGGCCTGGCGGCCCGGGAGCCCAGTTTATGACCATGCGCCGCTTCTTGATTTTCGTGGCTTCTCTCGCGCTTCTTCCCACGATGGCTCACTCACAAAACCGGGGCCGCGCCGGAGGCCCAGTCAGCGGCTCAGTCAGCGCGATGTCGGCCGGCATGGCCCGTCCTGCTATGGCCCATCCCACGTTCGCTCGCCCTGCGATGGCTGCTCCTCACTTCGCCATGCGTGCTGCTCCTCCCACGGGAATCCGTTCGTCTGCCGGACTCCGCCCCTACTCTGGTATGCGCTATGTCCCCGCCCGCTCAGGAGCGCTCCCCGCCCGCCCGCTTCCGCCGCAAATTGGTTCACCGCGAGGGCCCCGACCCACTCGAGCTGTCCTCTCGGAAGATGTGCCAGGTCTTGGCTTTGACTATCCGCACTACGCGGCAACGCATCCGCAGGGGACTCCTGGCCACGATCGCGACCGGAACAGAAATGCCCAGTTTGTCGGCGCCTATTTTCCGTTTTACGGCGGAGGATATTATTTGCCGCTTCTCTCAGACGAAGAGGACCTAGAGCAAGCTCCACCCGCTGGCATGCAGCAAGCCGAAGTGCCGCAGGCCGGCGCGCAACAGGCGGAAGCGGAAGAACTGGAGCCCGAGCAAACCTCCGATCGGCCTCCCGCGGTGCAAGCATCGCAAGATTACGTCCCGCCCACGCAGGACTCCGATCAATATGTTTTTGTTCGCCGCGATGGAACGCTGTTTTTCGTGGTCGCCTATGCTTGGGAGAACGGCACGCTCCGCTACATCACCAGCGAGGGAATTCGGCGCACCGTTGCCGTGGCCACCCTCGATCTGAACGCCACGCAAAGGTTCAACGAAGAGCGCGGCTTGCATTTCCGCAAGCCCGTCTGATTTTCCCCATGCCTGCAAAAAATTCGACTCTTCATCGGCTCACGAAGCCCGGTCCAGGCCGTCGTCTCAGCGCCACGATTTTATTTTTTCACCGGCTCCGGCATCACGTAGCCCGAAACTGCTGGAAGACCCGCTCTCTCGAGCTGCACGGTGGTGTGATCAATCCTAAACTCCTTCGCTGCTTTCTCCTGGATCGCCGCGAGCAGGCGTTCGCATTGATCGAGATGCATGTCCGGAATTCGCGCGTGCAAGCTCAGCGCGTTGTGCCCGCCGCCGAGCGACCAGATGTGCACGTCATGCACTTCCTGCACGCCTTCCACGGTAAGGATCGCGCGGGCCACTTCTTCGACGCGCATCTCGCGCGGCCGGCCTTCGAGCAGGATGTGGGAGGACTCGCGGAGAATGCCGATGCTGGACCACAGCACGAGCAAGCCGATCGTGATACCCAGCAGGGGATCGATCCACAGCGCCCCCGTCATGCGAATGGCGATCGCGCCGGCAATGATGGCGATATTCGAAAGCGCATCGCCAAAATTGTGAATCAGGATGCTGCGAAGATTTAGATCGCGGCGTCCGCGTACGAGCGCGAGAGTGATTCCGCCGTTCACGACGAGCGCCGCGATAGACGTCCAGATCATCCAGCTTTCGACAACGCGCACCGGCGAGCGAAATCGTTCGATGGCTTCGTAGCCGAGCCACAGCGAGAGCAGGACGAGCAGAATGGCATTCGTGAAAGCCGCCAGAATTCCCGCGCGATGATAGCCGTACGTCTTTTCGGTGTCCGCGGGACGCTCGGCCCAGCGCATCGCCAGCCAGGAAATGCCGAGCGCGGGCACGTCCGAAAGATTGTGAACGGCATCATTCAGGAGAGCGACGGATCTGCCGAGGACGCCGCCAAAGACTTCGGCAACAACCAGACCAATCGTCGCGGCCATGGCCCAGCCAAGCACGGCAGGACGCAACGCAGGATGGGCGTGGCCATGATGATCGTGCGAATGCGGGTGATGAACGTGGCCATCGTGGTGGCCGTGCTCATGAGCGGGATCGCGGTCGTGAGTCGGAGAGCGCTCTTCCATTCGTTCCATTTTACCCGCCTGTCGGGGCGCCGCGCATCGCAAGGACTGCAAAAGCGCACGGGCAAGTATCCGTGCTACAAATGCGGTTCCGCGGAGCGACGAGCAGCCCCGCGCGCTTAGTGGGCAGTTTGACACGTCCCCGGTGTGAATTCATTGACGCATTTCGCGGCGGCTGCCAACATCGAACCAGCTTCCCTTTCCGCTCAGAAGGCGGCGGGAAAGGTCTACGTATAGAGTGTGCGCCGAGGGACATGACGGTTCCCATTGCAAAATTGAGCTTCTGGGGCGTTCGAGGTTCGACGCCGACGGTGGATCCCGCGACATGGCGCTACGGCGGGAACACGCCGTGCCTCGAGCTGAGCGCGCCAGACGGCACGCAATTTATTCTGGATTGCGGGACGGGCCTGCGCACGCTGGGCAGCCGGTGGGGAATGCCGAACGGCGGGGGAAATCCCGAGACGCATATTTTCGTGACGCACTATCACTGGGATCACATTCAAGGGATTCCATTCTTTTCGCCGCTTTATGCGGAAAACAACGAATTTCACTTTTATAGTTTTCGTTCAAAGTTTTTGGGACGAGACAGTTTGAAGCAAGTGTTCGAAGCGCAGATGGCGATGCCGTATTTTCCCGTGGACGTTTCGGCGATGAACGCGAAGAGGAAGTTCAAGGAAGTGGAAGGCGGAGACACGTTCACGATTCGCGAAAATAAAGTTACCGCGAGATGGTTGAATCATCCGCAGGGATGCCTCGGGTTTCGCATCGAGACGCCAGCGGGAATCGTGGCGTACGCCACGGACAACGAGCCGGGCGATCCGAAACTGGATGAGAGCTTGCGGGAGCTGGCAGCGGGTGCGGACATTCTTATCAACGATGCGCAGTTCACCCCGGAGCAGTTGAAGACGACGCGAAAGGGTTGGGGACATTCGTCGTGGAAGGAAGGCGTGAAGCTGGCGCGCGAAGTGGGCGCGAAGACGCTGGTGCTCTTTCATCACGATCCGGACTCGACAGACCGCATGGTGGACTCCATCCTGCGGCAGGCGCGCGAAGAATATGATTCCGTGTTCGCGGCGAGCGAGGGCATGGTAATCACGCTCGGGTCGACGGGCGATAACGTGCAGGCGCACATGCCGGGGACGCGGACGTCCTTGAAACGCGAAGCGCATTTTCGGGCGAAGGTCAGCGGCGTAACCGAAGGTGGCAAAGAGTTTGAGGAAGAGACGGTGGTGCGCGATATTTCCTTGCAAGGCGCGCTGATTTCGCTGCGCAATATGCCGCAACTGCAATCGGAATTGCAGGTAACGATGGAAACGCCGGGCGAAAATGGTTCGCAATCGTCGATGCGATTGCGGGGGTACGTGGTGCGCATTGATGCCGGGGCGGAGAAGGGACACAGCGCGGTGGGCGTGGTATTCACCGATTAATTTCTCCGTCAGTCCAAATTGGTTTCTTACCTCCTGGATCGAACCGAGATAGCTCGGAGTCGGTGTGGCGTGGGGCCATTCCCGGACGTTCGAGACCTCTTGGTCCCTCGTAGCCTGCCTTCCAGAAGGCCGTTTCCGGATCGCGAGCAAACACTGAAGCAAGGCGGGAGACTACCCATCTTCCAAAGTACTGGTTCGGCGTTTACTTCCGGACTGCCGACCATCCAAGAGTAATCCAGAGAATCCATCTCAAATGAGTCCAAGATCAGTAACTGGCGAGATTTCCCGCGAACTTACTTCGTTCGAGGCTTTGCCGATCATCTGCGGCACCTGCGGAGGGTAGCCCGGCTAGCGGGTCAACGGGCTCTCCCAGACGCGGGATAGCAGCTCTTTGAGCTGGGCGAAACGCTTGGGCCCAAGCTCAGCGCTCCATTCGCGCTCGATGTCGCGGAGTATGTCGTGGATTTTTGAGTATGCGGCGCGTCCGCGTTTGGTAAAGCGGATAATTCGTGCCCGGCCCTCGTCGGGCGCGTCGGACCGGACGATATAACCGAGAGCTTCGAGGCTCCGGAGGAGCTGGTTCATGGCCTGCTTGCTCATGCCGGCGCGCTCGGCGAGAGTGCCCGGGCGAACCCCATCCGGACCCGGAAACTGCAGCACCGCCATATGCGGCACGCGTAGCTCCTCAAAACCGGCCGCGTTGAGCTCCTTGATGATACGGCGGTGGATCGCCTGAGCCGGAACGCGCAGCAAGGCGCCGATGAGCATATCCTCGCGTTTTGACCGGTGAGCTTGACATTTTGCAGCTTGACATCCTCAGTAAACGGCGTTTACAGTATAGCATAGTAAACGCAGTTTACTAAAAGAAGGAACGCACATGGCACAGCAAACCATCGACCTCCACGTCAATCCTTCCGACGAGACCATCCGTCTCGGGCCGCTCGCGGTTCGCTTCCTGCTCACCGGAGAGAACTCGACTGGCAGCATCGCGGCCTTTGAGCTCATCGTCCCGGGCGCGCAGCGCCTGGCGGCTCCGGCGCATAGCCACGACCATTACGAGGAGACGATCTACGGCATCGACGGAGTGTTGACCTGGACCGTCGACGGAAAACAAATCGACGTCGGGCCGGGGCAGGCACTCTGCATTCCGCGCGGCGCCATTCACCGGTTCGATAACAACGGAATCCAGGACGTGAAGGCGCTCTGCGTGATCACGCCAGCCGCGATCGGTCCGCAGTATTTCCGCGAGTCTGCCGAGGTGATCAACGCGGCGGCCGGTGGTCCGCCGGACCGAGCAAAGATGGCGGAGATCATGCGCCGCCACGGCCTCACGCCGGCTCCGCCTCCGGCTCAGGCGTAGCGCCGAGCGGCGTGCAACCAAAGATCCAGCATCGAGAGGAGGACGAATGTTCCACATCCTGCATCGTCGCGATCAGCGGAAAGGCGCAATCGCCACAGTCGAGTTCGAAGGCGAGCCATACGGTGCCGGCGTTTCCTTCTTTCTGGGCAACCTTCCGCCAGGGAAAGGCCCGGGACTGCATAAGCATCCCTATTCCGAAACTTGTATCGTGCTCTCCGGTCAAGCGGCAATGGTCGTCGATGGGGAAGAGGTCGTTGCCGGCGCCGGCGACATCGTCGTAATCGGGCCGGCAACGCCGCACCGCTTTACCGCCATCGGTGACGAACGGCTCGACATGGTCTGCGTTCACGCCTCCGACCGCTTTATTATTGAATCGCTCAGAGGTGACGAGCCGGTCTCCTAGGGGACCAGCCGAGTTCCGGTAGTCAGGGGCACAGCGTGCGCTCGATACTACACTGCCGACGTGCGCGGGATTTGGATTGCGGACGAATGACGGGCAACTCGGAAATAATGACTTTCCAGAAGCCCGATTATGGAAAATTTCCATCATTGGTTGCATGCTTGAGCTCAGTTCTGGGAGAGACGCACCGTACTCAGAGCCTTGCCCACCGTTGGTATGTGCAAGAAAGGGCAGAGCACAGGAGAGTTCGCCATGGAGTTGCTGTCTTAACCGCCCCTAGTACATAGATTGCAAAGGGCGCTCCGGCAAAGCTCCTGGACTCGGAGCTGCAATGGCAGCTGCAAGCGAGTATGGAAACGCCGGGCGAGAATGGTTCGCAATCCTCGATGCGCTTGAGGGGCTATGTGGTGCGCATTGATGCCGGCGAGGAGAACGGACATAGCGCGGTTGGGGTCGTCTTCACCGATTAGATTGTCTGCACAATAAGAAGTACGTCCTGCCTGGATAGGTTCGAAAAAACACAAACGTCCACGTTATTGCGCGGCTTCGAGCCCGCCGTCCGGCCATTCGGAAACGCCGGCACCACGAACTGCAAAACGAAGGATAATGCACGCGGCTTTCCTTGACAGCTTAGGAGAGACTCTATTAGACTCCTAACCGTCTTAGGAGGATAAGTGACTGGCCAAGCGCAACTTCTTCCCGGAACCCTCGATCTGCTTATTTTGAAGGCGGTGTCGCTCGGGCCGCTGCACGGCTATGGAGTTCTTCTGCGCATTGAACAAATTTCGAGTGGAGCTCTGCTGGTAGAGCAGGGCGCACTTTATCCCGCGTTGTTCCGGCTCGTGCGGCAAGGATTACTTAAGGCGAGCTGGGGAATCTCCGACAACAACCGCCGAGCGAAGTTTTACGAACTTACCAAAGCGGGGCGGAAACGTTTGCGCGAGGAAGCCGAAGGCTGGAATCGCTTGGTGGCTGCAATTGGCTCAGCGCTCAATGCAAGGCCGGAGGAAACATGAAACTCCTTGCCTACCTACGTTCGCTCCTTTCCACATTCCTTGATCGCACAAACGCCGAGGGCGAGATGGAAGAGGAGCTTCGTTTACACATCGAGAATCGAGCCGACGATCTAGAACGTTCCGGCTTGACGCGAATTGAAGCGGAGCGGCGGGCGCGCATCGAGTTCGGTGGCCAGGAGCGATTCAAGGAGGAATGCCGCGAGGAGCGTGTTGGGCATTGGCTTGAAACGCTCTGGATGGACTTGCGCCACGGCCTGCGAATGCTGCGCAAATCGCCGGGCTTCACCGCAGTGGCCGTGCTCACGCTTGCCCTGGGCGTCGGGGGCAATGCCGTGGTTTTCAGTCTGGCGTATAGCGTTCTGTTACGGCCATTGCCTTACGTCTCTTCCGCGCGCATTGTCACGCTGTGGGAGGAGAACGCTCAAAAAGGAATTTCGAACAGTCCTGCCTCGGCGGCGAATTTCTATGATTGGAAGGATCAAAGTGACGTGTTTTCCTCCATGGCAGGGTTTGCCGAATGGCGCTTCAATATCACGGGAAGAGGCGAGCCGCAAAGCGTTTCGGGGGCACTGGTCACGGCAGACTTCTTCACGACGCTTGGAACGCAAGCAGAGCAAGGGCGAACGTTCTGGAGCGATGAAGACCAGCCGGGAAAGGATAACGTGGTCGTATTGAGCGAGCGTCTCTGGAAGCAAATGTTTGGGGCCAGTACTCCTCTGAGGAGCCAAACCATCTCCGTGAACCAGGCAGTGATGACCGTTGTAGGGGTCATGCCGCAGAGTTTCGCATACCCATCTGCGACGAGCGAGATTTGGGTTCCCCTCGGACTCTCCGCTGCGAATAGGGCAAACAGGGAAGGCAAGTGGCTGCGGGTGATTGCGCGGCTGAAGCCTGAAACCACCACGGCCAAGGCACGAGAGAATCTTCGAGTGATCGCGAGCCGGTTGGAGGAAAGTTACGAGAAGACCAACCGTGGCTGGGGAATTTCCTTGGTTTCTCTGCGCGATTCGATGGTGAAAGATGCGCGACCCACGCTCTGGCTTCTGCTGGGAAGCGTGGCGCTGCTTCTTCTCCTTGCCTGCGTAAACGTTTCGAGCCTGATCCTGGCGCGGGGCACTGGACGGGCGAACGAGCTGGCAGTTCGTTTTGCTATCGGAGCAACTCGCGGCCGCGTAGTCCGGCAACTGCTCACGGAGAGCTTGCTGCTTGTGGCACTGGGAGACTTTCTGGCGTTTTTGCTGGCGTTTTGGGGCGTAAACGCACTTCGCGGGATACGATCGCCCAGTGCCGCGTGGACAAGAGAACTAACGCTCGATTTTCCCGCGATTGTTTTTGTCGTGGTGTTGTCACTCGTAGTTGTGGCGATGATCGGGCTGGCGCCGGCAATCCGCACATCGTCGCGAGATAAGTTCGAGGCCTTGCGACGGAGTTGCAAAACCGAAAAGGCGTCCCCACGAAGGCACCTAAGCGCCAGCAGACTCGTGATCGCGCAGATTTCGTTGGCGTTCGTACTGATGATTGCCGCGGGCCTATTGGCAAACAGCTTCCTGCGCCTCTCTCATGTGGATCCTGGATTTCACGTACAGAACGTGCTTTCCGCTCACCTTTCGCTTCCGCGGTCGAAATACCAAACTGACCGGCAACAAAATGATTTCTTTGCCACAGTGATCGAGCGAATCCGCCAAATACCCGGCGTCAAGGAGGCGGGAGGCGTCAGCGATTTACCGCTGCTCGGAAACCGAATGAGTTTCAAAATCCAGATCAAGAATGACGAAACCCAGGGCCAGGCGGGACAACCAGAGGCGAGCGTTCGTTGGGTCACCCCCAGCTATTTCCAGGCTGTAGGGATGCGCCTGGACTCCGGCCGCGGTTTCACCGACCACGATTCCAGCGCGGCATTACCCGTCGCGATCGTCAGCCATTCCGCGGCACACCTTCTGTGGCCTTCGAGGAGTCCAATCGGAGCAAAGTTGAGACTTGAAGAAGACCCGCGATGGTTCACGATCGTCGGCGTCGTTGAAGACATCAAACAGGTGTCGCTGGATTCGAGCGAGACAGCCGCCGTATATTTCCCTTATAACCAAAAGTCAGAAGCGTGGCTTAACTGGATGTCAGTCGTGGTGCGCACGAGTGGCAATCCGGAAGGCCTGGGAAGAGCGGTTCGCGAACAAGTCTGGTCAGTCGACCATGACCAACCGGTCACAAACATGACCAGCCTAGAGACGTACCTAGAGGATTCAGTTGCCGTACCCCGGTTGCGCTTGATCGTTATTGGAAGTTTTTCTTTGATCGCTCTGTGTATTTCCGTGGTCGGGGTTTATGGGACGGTTTCCTATTCGGTCGCACAACGCATTCCCGAGATTGGGATTCGGATGGCACTTGGAGCCGAACGGCGCGACGTGCTCATGCATTTCGTGGGGCAGGGGCTGCGGTTTACTTTGCTAGGCCTGGGGATTGGATTCCTCATTGCAATCGCTCTGGCCCGCGCGATTGCGAGCCAGCTATTTGGTGTCAGACCGTTCGACGGGGCTACCTATTCTTGCGTTGCCGTCATATTGGGACTCACCGCGCTGGCGGCATGCTATGTTCCGGCGCGTCGCGCTACTAAAGTCGATCCGCTGGTCGCCCTGCGGTATGAATAAGCTAGTTGCGCGCGGAAACCAGCCGATGGCGTTTGGATGCAGGTGACCGCGAAGACCGCGCTACAATCATTGCCTCATGACCACGAGCGGCAAGCGAATGGCGAATTTTGTTCCGGCGAGTGTTTTAGCTAAGAGGCGTGTGTCGAAGCGGGCGCTGATTCGCGGATTGGTGCGGCAGGCGCCTTTTGTGGCGAAAAACTTCCGGCTTTATTTTCGGAATGGATGGCGGCGACATGTTTTGCGGACGAATGTGGTGGCGCCGTACGCGGTGACGTTTTATGTGACGCATAAATGCAATCTGGCTTGCTCGTATTGCACGCAGAAGGAGCCGGACGTTTTCAGCGACGAGCTGTCCACGGGAGAGACGATACGTTTGCTGCGGCGGATTCGTAAAGAGACGGATTCGATCGTGATTACGGGCGGCGAGCCGACCTTGCGCGCGGACATCGAAGAATTGGTGGATGCCGCGAGATTTTATTGCAAGTTCCGGTCGGTGCTGCTGATCACGAATGGAACTCTGCTGGACCGGAAGCCGGCGATTTTGAGCGCGGTGACTGGATTGGTGGTGAGTCTGGATGCGCTGGCGGCGGATCCTTCGAATCCGCTTTCAAAACCGGCGGCGCTGCCCAAGGTGATGCAAAATCTGACGCTGGCGAAGGAGATTTTGGGAAGCCCGCAGCGGATTACGATCAGCACGGTGATCGAAGAGTGGAACATCGCGGAAGTGGAGAAATTGCTGGACTGGTGCGGGGAAAACGGATTTGTGTTCGCGGCGCAATCGGCGCAGATGGAGAAGATGCCGAACCTGAAGCTCCTGCAGAATGCAAAGTATCAGGCGCTGGTGGATAAAATCATCGAACGGCGGCGCAGCGGAGCGCAGCCAATCAACGGAACGCCGAGAACCATTGAGACTTTGCTGCGATTCCGGAGTTTTCAGTGCTACCCGACGATGTTTCCACGGGTGTACCCGAATGGGGATGTGTTTTATCCGTGCGAGCCGCTGCGAAAGGTGGCGGGGAATTTGCTGCGTGATGGATCGTTGAGAAAGATTTTCGCGCGCGGGAAGAAGATGTACGGGGAGATTCCGCCTTGCCAGGGGATCTGCTATTTGTTCGGAAACGTTTTGTCGCATTATTACGTGAATGATTTTTGGGGATTGGCGGGGGATTTCGTCCGCTAGCGATCTTCGCGAAGAGAGCCGGGAAATCCGGAATTACGGGCTTCTAATCGAGGTCTGAGATTTTCTTATCGAGATGGGCGAGGGCGGCTTCGAGGGATTTGCGGTGATTGGGGTTGGTTGCGGACTCGAGGTCGTGGGCAATGCGAGTGCGGGACAACTGCAAGCCATTGCGTTCCTGCTCGCGGCGAATCTGGTCTGAGCTCTTGGTCCTGTTGCCGGAGTGCCCCTGAGGTTGGTGGCCGGATTCGACCTGCGCTTCCACGTCCTTACTTTCCCATCCACGAGCCATACGGTTATTCTGACACATTTTGCAGCAGGAGAGGGACGCTAAAAAGAGAAAAAGCAGGAGAGAAGCTCAGGCGCTGGCGGCGCGGCTTCTGGGCAAAACGGGAAGCGGCGAGTGCATGACGCCAACGAGGGTGGACTCGGCGACACGAGCGAGGTGCTCGGCAAAAATGCCGTGGTAGGAGAACTCGGCGGCGTTCTCCAGCCAGCGAACCTGCAAGATCCAACAGTTTTTTCCCCGGAGAGCTTTGGCGGAAGAGATTTCGGCAGTGGGAATCGAGAAGAGGGGCGAGAAATGCGAGTCGAGCGCCGAGATTTTTTCCGCACCAACGAAGAGTTGGACGGGCACAGGAACAGAATCGAAGGGCAGATATATTCCGCCATTCACGACGACAAGAGCGCCGAGTTCGCGGGCCTTTTGGTCGGCCGATGTAAGCGGCTTGGCGGGAGGCAAAAGGATGGCGGCGAGAAACATGGCAAGGCCGAAGATGGCGGCCAGCCAACTGTTCCAAAGGCTGAGAGGCAGGACGACGAGAGCTGCGCCAGCGAACCCCAGGAGGATGCGGAAAGTCATCCAGGATTGGGGGTTGCGGCGGAGGTGAAGAAGCTTTGGAATGAGCAGAACGGTGGCGAACAAAGCGCCAATCAGAAGGTTGCGGAAACGCGCGCCGGTGCCTTGGTGTTGCGATGCCGCAGTGGCTGGGGCCGTGCTCATCGTACTTCCATCCGATAAGTTAAGACTACGCCGGGGACGTCAGGGTTTCAATGAAGGGATTTCGCGCATGCGGGCGAAGGCGCGGCGGACGTGGGGAATGGTGATGGAGCCACCGACAACGAGGGCGATGTTCAAAGCGTCGATGACTTCTTCGCGCTTCCAGCCTTCCTCGGCGCAGCGAACGAGATGGTAGGTGATGCAATCGTCGCAACGGAGAACGGCGGAGGCGACGAGGCCAAGAAGTTCTTTTGTTTTCGTGTCGAGGGCGCCGGGCTCGTAGGCTTGATGATCGAGGGCGAAGAACCGCTTGATGCCGAGGTGGCCGCAATTGAGAATTTCTTCGTTCAAATCGGCACGGAAGTTCTGAAAATCTTCGAGGCGGTCGGCCATGAGTCCTCCAAAAGTGGAGAAGCCATTATGGACTAGATTTGAGCGGTTTAGTCCGGCAGGACGCGGCCGGGGCGTGCGCCGGTAGGCTTGCCGGCGTCCCAGACGAGTGTGCCGTTGACGAAAACTTTTTCGATGCCGACGGGAAGCTCGAACGGTTTCTGGAAGGTGGAGCGGTCGATGACGGTGGTGGGGTTGAAGAGGACGAGGTCGGCAAACGCGCCTTCGCGAAGGATGCCGCGGTCTTTCCAGCCGAGGCGCCGGGCGGGGAGAGAAGTCATTTTGCGGATGGCTTCGGGCAAGGTGAGCCAATGTCTTTCGCGGACGTAAAGGCCGAGGACGCGCGGGAAAGTGCCGGCGCCGCGCGGGTGGTGCGAGCCGATGCCGCCGTCGCTGGCGACCATGACCCAGGGCTGTTCGTAGAAGGCGCGAATGTCGCGTTCGACCATAGACTGGCCAATGATTTCGGCTTCGGTATTGGCGGCATCGCCTTCGCGGATGATGCGGATAAACATTTCGACGGGAGAGATGCCGAGCTGGTTCGCGAGCTCTTCGATGGTGTGGTTCTCGTAGGCGGTGTTCGGCGGGAATCCGACGATGGTGACGTGGCCGGGACCGCCAACGGCTTCGAGAGCTTTCGAAACACTTTGCGGATCTTCGTACTGCTTGTTGGGGACGAGGACCTTGATAGTCGAATTCCACGCGTCATAGGGATAGCAATCGGCGAGGAAATCGAGGCCGCGTTTGCGGGCGGCTTCGATGACGCGGATGTACTGCGGCGCTTTACCCCAGACGCTGACGGTGCCGAGCTTGATGTGGGAGTGCTCGACGGGGATGTGGGCGCGCTCGCCGATGGCGATTTCTTCGTCGAGAGCCTGGAAAGAGCGGTCCGCTTCGTCGCGAATGTGAGTCATGTAAAAGCCGTGGAGCTTGGCCGCGGCGGCGGCGAGAGCGACGACTTCGTCTGTGGTGCTGTAGCTGCCCATATCGTATTCGAGGCCGCTGGAAAGGCCGATGGCGCCTTCGTGCATGCCTTGGGTGACGAGTTGGGCCATTTTTTCGGTTTCGGCCGGCGTGGCGGGGCGGCGGTAATCCTTGCCGAGGACCAATTCGCGGACGGTGGCGTGGCCAACGAGGACGGCGAGATTGAGCGAGGCGGGATTTTTGCGGCGCGCATCAAGCCAGGGTCCAATGGGCCAGGGCGAATCGCCATCGGCCCCCAGGATAACGGTGGTAATGCCCTGGGCGATTTGCGTTTCGGCCAGGGGATCATTGTCGAGGCCCTCCGTGGAGTGGTTGTGAATGTCGATGAAGCCGGGGGCGAGGACGAGGCCTTTGGCGTCGATAATATTTTCGTTTGGCTTTGGCTTGAATTCGCCGATGGTGGCGATGCGGTCGCCGAGGATGCGGAGATTGACTTTGCGAAGAGGAGCGCCGGTGCCGTCGGCGACCTGGGCATTGATGATGACGGTGGCCGGGAGTTTTTCTTGCGACCGGGCGAGAATGCAGGCGAAGGAAATCAAGAAAAATAAAAGAGCGGCTTTACGCCAGTTGATAGGAAGCATCGGTGTTCCCCCGGAATCCGCGGAATAGCACGTTCCGCGCTTCCTCTATATACCAACGAGCGGTAAAGAAGAAAGAGCAAGCGCCCCAGGAGAGTCAGTCCGCGACGGAAGCAAGGGCTTTTTCGACAAGCTCCTTTGCGCCGGGCTTGCCGGACAACATTTGCTCTGCCCAGTCCGCACCGACGTGGGAGAGGCGGACGGCTTCGCTGGTAAGAGATTCCGGGCCGCCGGAATCGGCGTTGCCGAAATAGATGCGGTCCATGGGCTGCGCGGCGGCAATGCGAGTCTTCGTGTAGTGGCCGGGAATGGCCATGAACATGGGATGGCCGCGGCGATAGATGCGGACTTCGACGGGATCGACGTTGAATTCGGGAAGAACCTTTTGAAAATCGGTGAGAACGCGCGCGGCGAGCGCTTTGCAATCCTTGACTTCGAGGAGAGTGGAGCGCTGGGCCTCGGGGAGCGGGGTATAGAAAGTTAGGATGTTATTTTTTTGTTTGTAACCGGGATTATTGCGGACGGTCCAGTCGGCGACAATGAAATCGGTGAAGGAGTTACCGGGACACCAGGAATCGTAGCCGCGATTGTAGACGGGCTTATCAAAGATGAGGTTGATGACGGGATAGGGGACATAGCGCGTGCGCTGCATGGCGGCTTTTTGTACGGCGGGAAGATCCATGACGATGCGGGAAGCAATTTGCTTGGGGGTGCACATCAAGACGGCTTTGGCTGACACGGTGGCAAGTTTGCCGTCGCGCAGGTAGGTGACGTTGACCGCGCCTTTTTCGTGGACGACAGCGACGACGGTGGCGCCGCCGAGCATGCGTTCCTTGTATTTTGGCTGGAGAACTTCGACAAGCTTATGCGTGATACAGCCGAGGCCCCCGGGCAGGATGACGCGCTTGGAATCGCCGCCGGCGAACATGTCCTTGGCGTTGTACAGGCCGACGTAAGCGGAAGTGTCGTGCGTGGCAGCGCCCCAGTTGGACGGGCCGAAAACATCCCACCATTGCTGGACTTCCGGAGCGTAAGCGGAGGTGAAGTTCGAGAAGGGCTGGGCGTCCAGTTCGGCCATGCGGCCGAAGACTTTCATTTTACGAACGTCGTCGCGGAATTGCTGGAAGCTGGCGACGACTTCTTTTGGATAGGGGAGCTGAGTGATGCCGGTTTTCCAGGTATCCGGGACGTAGGTTTTGTTGACGATAGTGGGATCAGGCATGTTGACGAACGGAAGGTTCAAGCCAATCTCGGAAGCGAGCTGATCGCCATAATCGCCGCGATACGCGAAAGCGGAGCCGGTGGCGAAGGGCTGCCCATCAAATTCTTCCTGGTAGGCGTTGCCGCCGAAGTGGGGTTCTTTTTCAAGGAGCAGCCAATCCTTGCCGCGAAGAAAATAAGCGGCGGAAAGGCCAGCGACGCCGCCGCCGGCGATGACGACGTCTGCTTTCGAGGCAGCAGCAGGTGGTCTGAAGTGGCGGCCATCGCGGATTTGGTGGCAGATCTCGAAATGCTCGCCGTCAACGAGGAGCGCGCGGGCCGGATCGGAAAGGGAGACGGGAGCGTCGTAGTCCCCCGCGGGAATAAGAGCGGCGTCGACGGGGCAGCCTGCCGCCACCGAGCCTGCCACCACGAATTTGATGAAATCACGGCGTGATTGCGACATTTCTCCTCCCAGGTTTTCTAAGGCCTTTCGAGCAACTGCTGCGCTTCCGTGCCGATGCCGCGCATTCGAATGCGATACCAGACAACGATGAGCAGGACGGAAACGGCAAAAATCAGAGTGGAGACGGCGTTGATCTCCGGCGTAATGCCGCGGCGCAAGCGGCCCCAGATTTCAAGAGGGAGCGTGTTGTCGCGGCCGATGAGAAAGAAGCTCACGGCGATTTCATCCATGGAGAGGGTGAAGATGAGAAGCGCGGCGGCGACGAGCGAGAGTTTGAGATTGGGGAGGGTGATGCGCCAGAAAGTTTGCCAAGGAGTGGCGCCGAGATCAAGCGAGGCTTCTTCCTGCGAGCGATCCGTTTTTTGGAGGCCGGCGAAGAGCTCCGTGGTGGCTACGGAGATGAGAGCGGTGCCGTGACCAAGAAAAACTGTGAATAGACTTAGCTGCAAGCCGACGAAAACGGCGAACATGAGGAGAGAAAGGCCGGTGATGATTCCCGGTAGGATCAGCGGGAGAAGAACGAGTCTGCGGAAGAGAGCTTTGCCGGGGAAATTGGCGCGATCGAGAGCGAGCGCGGCGAGCAGGCCTAACGTGAGCGAGAGAGCGACAGCGCCGGACGCGACGATGAGGCTATTGAGGACGGAATCCCAAATGGAGCCGTCCGCGAAGAGCTGGCGATACCAATCGAGCGTGAAGTGTTGCGGCGGAAAGCCGCCGACGCCATCGCGATTAAAGGAATAGACAATGAGCACAACGATGGGCAGATAGATGAACGCAAAAACGAGCGCGGCGTAAACGGCGAGCAGAGGAGAGCGGCGAGACGGAGAGTTGCGGCTCATTTGAAGGACCAGCGCTTTTCGAGGCGTTCCGTCAGGAACAGGAGCGAAAGAGTGATGAGCAGGATGCAGATGGAGATCGCGGCGCCGAGCGGCCAGTCGTAGGAGGCACCAAAAAGAGTTTGCACGATGTTGGCGATCATGGTGCCGGAAGAGCCGCCGACGAGGAGCGGAGCGAGGAAATCACCGAGAGAGAGAACGAAGGCGAAGGTGGCACCGGCGAGGAGACCGGGCATCGAGAGAGGAAGAATTACGCGGAAAAAAGTGGCCAGAGGACCGGCTCCGAGATCGTGAGAGGCTTCGACGAGCGGGCGCGGGATGTGTTCGAGCGAAGCGTAGATGGGAAGAAATACGAACGGAGTGTAGATGTGCGTGAGCACGAGGACGACGGCGAAAGGACTGTAGAGGAAGAAGCTGACGGGCGCATGGGTGATATGGAGGTATTGAAGAAAACCGTTGAGAACACCATCACTGCCGAGGATGGTTTTCCACGCGTAACCGCGGACGAGGTAGCTGACCCAGAGCGGGACGATAACCAGCTGATAGAGCCATTCCTTGCGGGCGACGGAATGAAAGGACAGGTAATAGGCGAGCGGGTAGCCGAGGAGAAGAGAGAAGAACGTCACGGACGCAGCGATGCGCATGGTGCGGAAAAGGACTTCGGCGTAGAGGGAATTCGTGAAGAGCGTTTGGTAATTTGCGAGATTCCAGTGACGAACGAGGACGCCGCCCTGCACGAGCCAGAAGCTGTGAGCAAACATCAGGGCGTAGGGAAGCAGAAGGAACAGCCCCACCCAGAGGAGAGGCGGAACAGAAACGAGCGCTTTGTAAGTGCGAGAGTACATGGCGAAGTCAGTCCGCGACGCGGATAGCATCCGCGATCGAGAAAACGAAATCGTGTTCGCCCACCAGCGGACCACAGGAGGAAAGGCGCACGCGCAACAATTGACCGTCGCCACAATCCACATCGAGGAGTTCGCTGGCGCCGCCATAGATTTGCTGGCGGATGGAAGCGCGAAATTTCACTTCGTGGGTCTCACGTTTGCCGTCCGGGCTGATTCGAATTGCTTCCGGCCGGACGGAAAAGAGCGCGGGGCCGTCCGGATCTTCGACAGGCCAGCGCAGGACGCCGCACGTCGCGATGCTGCCGCGAATTTCACCATGTAAAACATTGGTTTGCCCGATGAAACGCGCCACGTAGGTGGTTGCGGGTCGCGCGTAAATTTCGCGAGGCGAAGCGACTTGCTCGAGCGCGCCATCGCGCAGCAAGGCGATGCGGTCGGAGAGGGCCATGGCTTCCTCCTGATCGTGCGTGACGAAAAGGAAAGTAATGCCGACCTCGCGTTGGAGGACTTTCAATTCACTTTGCATTTCTTTGCGCAGATTGGCGTCGAGCGCGGAGAGCGGTTCATCGAGAAGCAGGAGCTGCGGGCGGTTCACGAGCGCACGAGCAAGAGCGACGCGCTGCTGCTGGCCGCCGCTGAGGCGGGAGGGACGCGCGCCCGCGAATTCCGACATTTTCACCATGTTCAAGGCTTCACCCACGCGACCGGCGATTTCTCTTTGCGGAGCGCCTTGCGCGCGCAGACCGTAGGCGACGTTGTCGCGCACGCTGAGGTGAGGAAAGAGCGCGTAGTTCTGAAAAACAGTGTTGACGCGGCGCTTGTAGGGCGGAAGCGCGTCCAGACGCGCGCCGGACATCCAGATTTCGCCGGACGTGGGCTGCTCGAAACCGGCGATGAGACGCAGAAGCGTGGTTTTTCCAGAGCCACTTTCGCCAAGCAAGGTGAGAAATTCACCCGCAGCGATATCCAACGAAATGCTTTTCAGAACTTCGCGCGCGCCAAAGCGTTTGGCCACGGCACGCACTTCGAGGAGCGGAGCCGGAGCCGGAGCGTCCACGGAAACTGGAGGTGGAGTGGGGGCGGAGCTCACTGCGCGGCTTTCACCTCGTTCCAGATTTCGTTGTACTTGGCGCGGCGCGGGACGTCCTGCCAAAAGTAAATTCGCTGCATGTAGGCGTCGGGATCGTCCATGTGCAGGCTTTTCTTTTCTTCATCGGTCATAAAAGCGGTGGATCCCGGATTCGCGGGCGAGTAACCCGTGACATCGGTGACTTTTTTCTGGGTTTGCGCCTCGATCATGTATTCCAGAAATTGCGCAGCCAGTTCCTTCTGGCGGCTTGCGGGGGTGATCATCAGGTGATCGATCCATCCGGTCGTATTTTCCTTCGGAATCGTTTCGCCGATGGGAAAGCCGAGTTTGCGGAGCTGGTTGGTCATCAGGGGCCAGCCCATGGCGGCGATGATTTCGTGGTTTTGGAAGAGATTGGTGAGCTCGCCGCCGGTGGACCAGTACTTGCGAATATTCGGTTTTAGCTCGATCAATTTTTCCTTTACCGCTTCGAGCTGATCGTCGCTCAGGTTGTAAATCTGGTAGGGATCGGGCTTGTCGTAGCCGAGCACTTGCGCAGCCATGTAAACGCTGGAAAGCTCGTCCCACAGCGAGATTTTTCCCTTGTATTGGGGGTTCCAGAGATCGCTCCAGGAATCGGGGGGTTGAGGGAATGCCGTGGTGTCATAGAGCAGAGGGTTAGGCCCCCAGACAAAGGGGACGCCAAAGGTTTGCCCGTTGATTTTAACGAGAGGAGAGTTGCGAAGCCTGACGGAAAGCTGGTTGTAAGAAGGAAATTTGGAGAGATCGAGCGGCGAGGCAAGGCCGGCGCGAGCGATGGACGTAGCGACATCGCTGGAGGGTGAGATGACATCGTAGTTCGAGGCGCTGCCGCCGCGCAGCTTGGCGACCAGCTCATCGCTCGAACCCATGTACGACGCGACGATCCTGCAATGGTGCGCTTCCTCGAAGGGACGCACGAAGGAAGGATCCGCATAGCCCTCCCAGACGAGCAGGCTCAGCGTTGGTTCGCTTTTTTTGCAGGCGCTGCACGACATTACGAGCGCCAGGATTCCCAGGACCATAGAGCGCCGGTTCATACTGTCCCTCGCTTCGGCCGAAAGAACATTCTGCTGCGCCGAGATTCTCTCCCCCACGTGCACAGGCTGAAGCCTGTGCTACTTAGCGCCGGCCTGATAGACCACTCTTCCGCCAACAATGGTTTTGATGACTTTCGTCTTCGCAATCTCGTGCGGATTAATCTCGAAAAGATTCTGCGAAACGATGATGAGATCGGCCAGTTTGCCCGGCTCGATCGAGCCTTCGGTCTTTTCGCGGCGACCCGCGTAGGCGGCGCCGAGCGTGTAGGCCGCGACGGCTTGCGCCAGCGTGATGCGCTGCTGCGGAAGCCATCCACCAGGGGGAGTGCCCTCGGCGGTCTGCCGCGTCACGGCCATTTGCAAACCTGCCCAGGGATTCAGCGTCACAACATTCCAGTCGCTGCCGAACGCCAGATGCCCGCCGGCTTTCGCGATGCTATTCCACGCCCAAGCGCGCGAGGCGCGGTCAGGTCCAACGTTGCCAGCCCAGACTCGTAGTGTGTCCTCATCCGGGTAGGCGTGCAGCGGTTGCATGCTGGCAATCACGCCGAGTTTTCCGAAGCGGGGGATGTCCGCAGCGGTAACGGTCTCAATGTGCTCGATGCGCGGCCGGCGGTCTCGCGTGTGGTTCACTTTTTCGGCGTTCTCATACGCGTCAAGAGCGGTGCGTACCGCGTAATCGCCAATCGCGTGCGTAAAGAGCTGCAAGCCGCGTTTATCGAGTTCCGCGACGGCCGCTTTGTATTTGTCCGGAGCCCAGAACAATTTGCCTTTTGTGGAAGAATCGTCAGTGTACGGCTCCAGCATCGCAGCGGTGTGCGATTCCACGACGCCATCGACCATCATCTTCACGACGCCAGCGGAGAGCCAGTCGCCGGTGTATTTTTTTCGCGCAGCTTCGATCGCGGCAAGATCTCTGGGCCGAAGCTCGGGCGGGTCCAAGAAGTAAGCAATATACATGCGCAGCGTGAGCTCACCGCGGCGGCGCAGTTCGTCAAACAGATCGAACGAATCGAAATCGCCGCCCGCGCTATGCACTCGCGTGAGCCCATTCTGGTTGGCCCAGTGGATGCCGGCGCGAAGCGCGGCGAGCTTATCCTCCCGCGTGGGCTTCGGCAGAAGTTTGCGAACAAGACGGCCGGCGGATTCTTTCAAAGCGCCGGTGGCTTCGCCGTTTTTTGGATCGCGGACGATGGCGCCGTTCGGAGGATTCGGCGTGCTCTTATCGATACCGGCGAGCGCGAGGGCCTTCGAATTAGCCCAGGAAGTGTGGCCGTCGTAGCCGGCAAGGAAAACCGGGCGGTCGGGGAACAGCTCGTCGAGATATTTTTTGTCCGGGAGATTTTCCTTGCCGAACATCGCGTAGTTCCAGCCCCCGCCGAGGATCCATCCGTCTCCGGGGTGTTTCTCCGCGTATTCGCGCAAGATGCGCTGGATGTCCGCTGGATTCCTGGCGCCCTCGAGATTCACCTGACCTAGGCTAATGGAACCTTCGAGAAAATGAATATGGCAATCCACGAAGCCGGGCAAGACCAGCCTCCCGCCGGCGTCGACGACCTTTGTGCCCATCCCGCGCAGTTGTTCGATTTCAGTATCGCCACCCACGGCGACGATTTTTTCGCCGCGAACTGCCACGGCCTGGGCCCAGGGCTGCTTGGTGTTCCCGGTATAGACCTTGCCGCGCACGATGATGGTGTCGGCCACCGGAGCATTTGCCGATTGGCCGAATGCCACAGCGGCCCCGGCTAAACCAATCAATATGGCCGAGGAGAGGCAAAGAATTATTTTGCGCGAGATGTTCATCTTATGCTCCCGGGCCAGGCGTCTTACCCCGGCCGCGAAACACCCGTCAGGCTTCACCAGCCACTTCCTTCAGAACGTCGGCGGCGTATTGATCCACAGCAGCCAGGCCTCAGATCGCCCGGGATTTCGCCAACGGTGCGGCGTTGAGCTCTCGAAATAGAGACTATCACCTGGCTCGAGGCGATAGTGTTCCCCACTTTTGAGCCATATTTCAAACTCGCCACGAAGAATGTGCAAGAACTCTTCGCCCTCGTGCGCATAAGATTCGCCGCTGCCGCCGCCAGGTTTGATGCGGAAAAGATGTGGCTCCATGACTGTCTGTCCCCAGGCAAGAAGCTCCATGCGGACGCCGGGAGTGGTTTCCAGGACTTTTCGCTGGCTTGGGCGGACGAGACGCGGATTCTCCGCCGCAGTATCAAAGAGAGAAGGAATATTGGTGCGATAGAAGCGCGCGATGCGACGGAGCGTGGAAATGGAGGAGCGCATTTGGCCGCGTTCGAGCGCGCTGAGGAAGCCGACGGAAACCTTGGTAGCGCGCGCTACCTGAGCGAGGGAGAGGCCGCGGCGAGCGCGCAGACGGCGAAAGTGCTGGCCGGGAAGGAGCGCGCGCTCCGGCAAAGACAAAGCGACACCCTGGCGCTTCAAAATGTGGATGATGGCGGGGGGATTCAGACGGCGGGCGCGGCGCAAGAAAACAGCGCGCTGCAGGAGGCGCACATCAGCCTCGGTGTAGAGGCGGTAGCGGCTCATGGTGCGCTGCGGGCAGACAAGGCCGAGAGCTTCCCAGGCGCGGAGCGCGGAAGAGGAAATGCCAACGCGGCGGGCAACTTCGCTGATGCGCATGGGGCGGAGTTGTGTTCGATTTGTCGATGGTTTGGAGAAATTCTTTTCGCTTGACACGGGTGTCAGCTTTCTCTAAGTTTGCTGAATTATAGTAAGGTTTCCGGGGCACAGCAACCTCGAAGAGTGCGTTACGAAGAAAATTCTTCGAGACAAGGGGTGAGTTCATGAGACTAGCTGCAGGACTTTGGCGGAGCTTTACGCGCTGCCACCCGAGTTTACTTTCTCTGCTGATTATCACGTTCGCCGTATTGTTCGCGCCGCCGTTTGGCCGGGCGCAAAGTACGGGCGGACAGATTCGTGGAACGATCAGCGATCCGAGTGGCGCTTCCGTGGCCGCTGCGAAGGTGACGCTCGTCAACGAGGCGACGGGATTCACGCGCGAAGTGCAGAGCGGCACAAACGGGGAATACATCTTCATTGAAGTGCCGGTGGGGAGCTACGAGATCGACGTCACCCAGGCAGGATTCAAAAAATTCGTGCGCAAGAAAATCGTGCTGGACTTGAACCGTGTGGTCGGCGTGGATATCAAACTGGAACTCGGTTCGGCGACAGAAAGCGTCGAAGTGACAGGCGCGCCTCCGGTGGTGGATACGACGTCGACGCAGCTCGGCGCGGTGGTCAATTCGCGCGACGCTACGGAATTGCCGCTGAACCAGCGGGACGTGTACCAGTTGCTGCAGTTGCAGCCTGGCGTGCAATCGCAACTCGGAAATGATTTGTTTTATGGTTCGGACAAGGCCGGGGTCGTCACCGTGAACGGAGGCCGCGGACGCTCGAACAATTACTCCGTGAACGGAGGCGACGGCAACGATCTCTTCGCCAATCTTCCGGCGATCCAACCATCGCCGGACAGCATCGAGGAATTTCGCGTCATCACGAACTCGTTTGACGCTGAATACGGGCGCAATTCCGGCGCGGTGGTGAACGTCGTGACGAAGTCTGGCACAAACGATTATCACGGCACGGTGTTCGAATTTCTTCGGAACAAATCGCTAAACGCCAAAGGCTACTATGATCCAGTGAAGCCGGATTTTATTCAAAACCAGTTTGGGGGCACGATTGGCGGCCCAATTAAGAAAGATAAGACATTCTTCTTCGCTAACTATGAGGGCCGTCGCATCAAAAGGGGAATTTCCTCGAACCCTGTTCCGTTGCCAGATAGCGCCGAGCAGAGCGGAGACTTTTCCGGCGGCGTCCCTGGCGCACAGTTTGGCGGCACTCTGACCACGCCGACGGTTGCGAATGTCCTGCAGACGCGGTGCGGCTCGTCACTAAGCGCGGCGGCTAACACCGAGCTAACCAACATTCAAAACGGAGCGAATCCGACCCCTCAGAACTACCAAATCATTTTCCCGAACAGCCAAATTCCTACAGCTTGTTTCGACCCGCTGGCGACGAGTCTGCTCAGCACGTATGTCCACGCCACATCCGACGGCGTTTTTCAGCAGGCGCCGAACTCGCGGGAGCGGGGCGATCAAGTAACGCTCAAAGTCGACCACGAACTCAACAAGGACCAGAAGCTGTCTTTCTACTATTACTTTGACGACGACAATACACTCGATCCCTTCGCAAAGTTTCAGGCCGCCGGGGGCAACCTGGGCAATTTCCCCGGAGTATTCGCGACGCGGACGCAACAGGTCAACGCCTCACATACCTGGACAATCGGCTCGACAGCAGTGAATGAACTTCGCTTTTCGTACTTCCGGGAAGGCCAGGGCAAGTTCGACACTCCTCAAGTGACCAGCCTCGTTCAGGGTTCCTGCGGTAGCGCTGTCTCGAGCATTTGTTTCACGGGGAATACGGATGTGCCAATTGTGGATGGGAACGGCAACCCGGTTAGCCCGACACCGGATCTAGGAATTCACCCAGGTCTTGGAGCCAGCAAGGAAGGCTTGCCGTTCATACAAGTGGATGGAGGATTTTCCCTCGGCAACAATTTTGAGGGGCAATTGCCTCAAGTTGGAAATACATTCCAATTTTCCGATAACTACAGCAAGATCGTAGGCAACCACAGCCTTAAGTTTGGCGCCGACGTCCGCTATCAGAAATTCGACCAGACGCTTTATTACAACGTGAACGGTTATTACACGTTCGGAGGGGGCGGCGCCAACGACGTGGGCGGCGCAGATAACTACCCGGACTATTTTCTTGGTTTGCCCAACAGCTATAGCCAGGGGTCGGCGCAGGCGGAGCTGGTTCGCAGTAAGTCTCTCTATCTCTTTGCGCAGGACAGTTGGAAAATCAAACCGAATTTGACGTTGAACTATGGCCTGCGGTGGGAACTGAATACTCCGCTAACTGACATTGGCCATAAGGTACAGACCTTCCGCCCGGGGCAAAACTCCACGATTTATCCCTGCACCATCACGCCGAACGATCCGCTTTACGCAACCTACGGCAGTGACTGCAGTGCGGCTGGTGTGCAGCCGACCGGGCTGGTTTTCCCGGGCGACAAGGGCGTGCCGATGACCCTGACGGATACCTACTACAAATCGTTTGCTCCCCGGCTGGGACTAAATTGGAGCCCCTCGGCGCACGACGGGTTTTTGGCAAAGCTAACCGGAGGCCCCAGCAAAACCAGCATCAGCTTGGGCTGGGGCATGTTCTACAATCCCATTGAACAGCTCGTGCTCGAGCAGTTCAGCGCCGAGCCTCCGTTTGGCGGAAGCAATTACATTGTGGACCCCTTGTTCCAGGCGCCGTTTCTCGATCAGACGGGAAGTCCGTACCCCAATCCGTTTAACGGCATCTTGAATCCACCGCGCGGCTCGAGTATTGACTGGGCCAGTTTTCGCTCGATTCTACTTTATGGTGAATTCCCCAAGCAGCTCCGATCGCAGTATTCGGATCAGTACAACCTGACGATCAAGCGCGAATTGCCCGGGAACATCCTGTTGCAGGTTGGCTACGTCGGCTCGCAGGGGCACCGCTTGCTCGGCTCCTACGACCTCAACCATGGAAATCCACAAACGTGTAACGATCTACAAGCCATATCGGTTGCCGCAGGTGATCCGAACCTGGCTTGCGGCTCCTATTCGGCGGACAACGCGTACACGATTAACGCCGGCGAGATTCCAGCAGGGTTCACGCTGCATCTTCCTTATGGCCCGACACCTACGGTTACCGGACCCAATGCCAATCCCATCACGCTGGTCGGCTTGCGAAAGTACTCGTCTCCAAATTGCGATCCAATGACTGGTACGGGCTGTCCGGTAGACGGACTCCCCGTTTTCTCAAATATCTTCACCGAAGATACAATCGCGCATTCCAACTACAACTCATTGCAAGTGCTTTTGGAAAAGCGTTTCTCACATGGTTTGCAATTCCAGGCAGCGTACACTTACAGCAAGTCTCTGGATAACTCGTCGAGTTTCGAGAGCTCCCTGAATCCCGTGAACCTCAATGCAACCTATGGCCCGTCCCTCTATGACGCGCGGCATAGATTCGTCTTCAGCTATGTTTGGGGGCTGCCCGTCCCGAAATATGACGGATTCAAGGGGCAGCTCCTGGACGGCTGGGAACTCTCCGGAATCGTGACACTCCAAACCGGCTTTCCGATCCGTATTACCTCCTCCGACGATATTGAACAATTCAGCAGCGTGTTTTTCGAGGCCCCGGGCGAGCCCAACCTCGTGTCCGCCTTCAAGACCGCCGATCCGCGCAACCCTGTTTGCTCGGTTGGAACTGGCCCTCTGGCACAGTCGCTGGATCCTACGGCACCGGGATGCCAGCCCGTCACGGGTTATGTGTTTGATCCCAATCTATTCACCAATAGCACGGTTGCCCCCGGAACGATCGGCAACGCACCGCGGTCGATCTGCTGCAGCCCGGGCATCAATAACTGGGACATCGGTTTTTACAAGGGATTCCAGTTGGCCGAAAAACTGAACATGGAGTTTCGCGGGGAAATTTACAACATCTGGAATCACGCGCAGTTCTATAGCGTTGATGGCAACGTTTCGGACGGCTCAAACTTCGGTTTCGCGCAGAGGGTGCGCGATCCGCGGCTTTTCCAGTTCGCGCTGAAGTTCCGTTTCTGACGCGCCAGCGAAGACCAAGAACGGTTCCACGGGCGCCCTGCCTGTGCCGGGGCGCCTTCGCACGTTCGAAGATAGTGGGACGAGCAGCTTTGTCTCTATAGAATAGAGTTGCCGGCAAAAACTGACCGCAGGGAACAGACCTGCCAGCGTTGGCCGTCTCACGGCCACACAGCTAATGGAAGAAAGAAATGCACGAAGCATTGCAGAAGGAAATCGCCACTTACGAAAAGCGTACGCCTAAATCCGCGGACGCTTATAAGCGCGCCCTGAAACGCATTCCGCTCGGTGTCGCCAGTAATTATCGCCATTACGACCCGTATCCACTGTTCGTGAGGGATGGGAAGGGCAGCAAAATTCACGATGTCGATGGAAACGAATATATCGACCACAACCTGTGCTTCGGCGCGCTGATGGCCGGACATTGCCATCCCGCAGTGGTAAAGGCGGTTGAAGAAAAGCTTCATGAAGGAACGACGTTCGGCATGCCGCACGACATGGAATGGGAACTCGCGGAAGAAATCTGCAAGCGCTATCCCATGGAGATGGTGCGATTCGGTTCCAGCGGGACGGAAGCTACCATGCATGCTTGCCGGACTGGCGCGTGCTGCAACGGGCCGCGAGAAAATTGTGAAGTTCGAAGGCGCGTATCATGGACTGCATGACACCGCGCTGGTGAGCGTCAAACCGAAGGCCGAAGAGTATGGCGACGCCGACGCACCGAACTCCGTTCCCGGCGGAGCCGGCGTGCCGAAAGCGTCGCTTGACAACGTCCTCGTCGCTTCGTTCAACAATCTTCCGAGTGTCGAGCAGCGGTTCACGCGAACATCCCGGGCAAATCGCGGCGATCATCCTTGAGCCCATCCTGATGAACGTGGGGCTGTGCATGCCACAACCCGGTTTTCTCGAGGGCTTGCGCGATATCAGCCACGAAAAACGGCGCACTGCTGATTTTCGACGAAGTGAAAACCGGCGCGAAACTCGCCTGGGGCGGTGCCAGCGAATACTTTGGAGTGAAGCCGGACATCATCTGCCTGGCAAAATCCATCGGCGGGGGACTGCCGCTGGCCGCATTTGGAGCAAACCGCGCCGTGATGGATCTGATTCGCAGCACAAAGTCTTCCACGGCGGCACGTACAACACCAACCGCGTCGCCATGGCCGCGGGGCTGGCGACGTTCCGTGAAGTTCTGACGCGAGAAAACTATGCGCATGTCGAGAAGCTGAGCAAGAAACTTACCGAAGGCTATCGCGCGATCATCGAGAAGGCCGGGCTGAAGCCTACGTCGCGAGCGCGGGCGTAAACGGCGCGCTGATGCTCTATCCGAAGGAAATTCGCAATTATCGCGACTGGACCAAGATTGACGTGGATCTTGTGGCGGCACTACTGGTTCGCCATGGTCAATCGCGGCGTGCTGGCGCAGCCGTATTGGTGGGACGAGCAGTGGACTATCTCCGTGCAGCACACCGAGGCCGATATTGCCAAGCATCTCGCCGTTTTCGAGGAAGTCGCGCCCGGCTCGGCAAAGGCGCAACAGGAACGCGGCGCGGCTTTCGTTGCGTGCCGCCGGCCACTGAGCCCAGGAGATCAACGCATTGCAGAACGAGGCATCCATTGCGTCCGCAGTGCCACCAGTTCAAGACGCAGCCTCACCTGCGGCGCGTTCTGGGGCGCATGGACCTCGTTCTGCTTTTTGTCGTCGCCGTTTTCAATCTAAACGTCGTTGCCCTCCATTGCCGCGAATGGCGGCGTCACCGTCTGGCTGTGGATTATTTCGCTGCTCCTGTTTTTCTGGCCGCAAGGCATCGCCGTTATCGAACTGGCGCATCGCTATCCGGGCGAAGGCGGCGTTTATCTGTGGGCCAAGGAAGTGTTCGGAGACTTCCACGGTTTTCTCTCCGGCTGGTGTTATTGGACCAACAACATGATGTACGTCCCGACGGTCATGTTGTATTTCGTCGGCGTTTCCGTTTTTGCACTTGGCACCGGGCCATGAGGCGCTGGCAGACAATAAGACTTTTGCGTTGACGGCTTCGCTCGCACTGCTTGTGTCCTCGTCGTGCTGAATATCGATCGGTCTCGGCGTCGGCAAGTGGATCAACAATCTTGGCGGCATCGGCACGGGGATTGCTGCCGCGGTACTGATCGGACTGGGCATCGTTGTGTGGCTGCGCTTCGGCACGACCATAAGCTGGGCTGACTTTCACATCCCACGCCAATCCCAGATTCGTGCTCAATTCCTTTGGCGTGATTTGCTTTGGGCTGGTGGGGCTGGAGCTTGCCTCCGTCATGGGCGACGAAATCGAGAACCCGCAGAAAACCTTGCCCGGAGCCGTGGCCTGGGGCGGCTTTCTATCTGGCGCGCTCTATATCGGCGCGACGCTTACGCTGCTGATCGCCGTGAGCAAAGGCGATATCAACGTGCTGCAAGGCATCGTGCAGGCCGTCGGCCACATGGCAGACAGAGTTGGCGTTGCCTGGATCGTCGCGCCGTTCGCGTTTCTGCTGAGTCTTTCCATCGCCGGCATCGCCTCCGCGTGGCTCGGCGGCTCGGCGCGAATCCCGTTCGTCGCGGGGCTCGATTCTATCTGCCGTCCTGGCTGGGCAAAGTGCACCCGAACTACCATACGCCGTATGCCGCGCTTATTGTTCACGCGGCTGTGTCCATGGTGCTCGTCGTGCTGAATTTCAGCGGCTGGTGGATTTGGGACAACATTCTTGGTTTGTCCATCGTAGCGCGCACGCTGCATGCGTTTGGGTTTGCCGTGGCAAATCTGATGGCCAGCCCAACCGGCGTGCAGGAAACGTTCCAGAAGCTGCTTTCGCTTGCCGTTGTTCTTCAGTTGATTCCATTTCTTTATATGTTTGGTGCGCTCTGAAAATTGCCCTCAGCAATTCCTTCGTAAAGGCTAGCTATCGGCAAGACCACGCTGATCTTTGCCGGCGCCAGCGGGTTGGTCACAACGATTTTGGGAATCGCGCTCGCGTTTTTCCCGGCACAGCAGATCACCTCCATCCTTTCGTACGAAGTGTGGATGTTTGGAGGTACGCTGTTATTTGTCGGCCTTGCGGCGTTTTTCTTTTTTGTGTACGGGCGGCGCAAGGAAGCGAGAAAACTCGCGGAGGCGGCTCCGGCTGTTTAAAAACGTTGCGTTCTCGAAAGAGAGCGCGGCAGGTGTCGGTTTTGGGAGGTTGTGATGGCGAGCAGCGCGTCAACAAGACTTCGAACGTATAAAAACTATGTCAACGGCGAATGGGTTGCAAGCGCTTCAGGTGGAAACCTTCCCGGTTTACGATCCCTCGACCGAAGAAGTCATCGCTCAGGTTGCCGCAGCCGGCGCAGCCGACGTCGAAGGCGCTGTAAAAGCCGCGCGCGCCGCGTTCGACTCCGGTCCTTGGGCGCAAGACTACCGCGCAGGACCGCGGCCGCATCCTTTTCAAGCTCGCCGAAAAAATCCGCCAGAACTCCGCGATGCTCGCGGAAATTGAATGCCGCAACACCGGCAAGCCCATCGTCGAAGCCGAATACGACATCGCGGATGTGGCCACCTGCTTCGAATATTATGGCGGCCTCGCTAACAAAGTTCTCGGCAGCGTGAATCCTGTTCCCGCCAACGCGCTCAGTTTCACGCTCCGCGAGCCTGTCGGCGTCGCGGGACAGATCATTCCATGGAACTATCCGCTGCTGATGGCTGCATGGAAGCTCGCGCCCGCGCTGGCCGCTGGATGCACTTGCGTGCTGAAGCCCGCGGAACAAACGCCTCTCACGGCGCTGGAATTCGCAAACTGGTTCGACGGAGGTCGGTCTGCCGCCGGGCGTGGTGAATATTATCAACGGCTTCGGTGAAACTGCGGGCGCCGCGCTCGTCGCCCATCCTGGCGTAGATAAAATCGCTTTCACCGGCAGTGCCGCCGTCGGCAAAATGATTGTCAAAAGCGCAGCGGACACGCTGAAGCGCGTGACGCTCGAGCTTGGCGGCAAATCGCCCAACATTTTTTTCACGGACGCCGATTGGGAGGCTTCCATTGACGGCGCGCTCTTCGGCGTGTTCATCAATCAAGGCGAGGTTTGCTCTGCGGGCAGCCGCATCCTCGTCGAGAGGAAAATCTACACGAAATTCGTCGAAGCGATGACCGAGAAGGCCAAGCGCATCAAGCTCGGCGCGCCTCTCGAGCGTGAAACGAAGATGGGCCCGCTCGTCAGCAAAGAACAATACGATCGCGTCAGCTCGTATCTGGAACTCGGCAAGAAGGAAGCCAAGGTCGCCATCGGCGGCGGCCGCGCGAAGCAATTCGGCAAAGGCTACTACGTTGAGCCGACGATTTTCTACGACGTGGAAAACACGGCGCGCATAGCCCGTGAAGAAATTTTTGGCCCGGTCGCGTCCGTGATTCCCTTCGACGGCGAAGCCGACGCAATCCGGATCGCCAATGACACACCGTATGGCCTCGCGGCTGCCGTCTGGACACGTGACATCTATAAGGCCTTTCGAGTGGTGAAATCGCTCCGCGCCGGAATCGTCTGGGTCAACCACATGCAGCCGACTTACGTCGAAGCGCCCTGGGGCGGTTACAAGCAGTCCGGCTTTGGCCGCGAACTGGGTCCTTTGGGCCTCGATGAGTATCTCGAGACGAAACAAGTCTTTGTGAATCTCGACGAAACACCGATTGGCTGGTACTAAAGATCAGCACGCGGGCTGCATTGTTGCCGGCCGCGAGAAGGAAAAGAAGATGGCTACGATTCAGATTCGTACGGAAATTCCGGGGCCGCGTTCGCGCACGCTGATGGCGCGACGCGAATGCGCCATCCCCTGCGGACCCGCCCATGCCACGCCCATTTTCGCCGCGCTCGCCAATGGTGCGACCATCGAAGACGTCGACGGCAACCGTTATCTCGATTTCGCCGGCGGCATTGGCTGTCTCAATGCCGGCCACCGCTCACCGCACGTGCTCTCCGCAATCAAAGATCAACTCGAAAAGTATTTGCATCTCTGCTTCGCCGTCACTCCTTACGAGGGTTACGTCGCCGTAGCCGAAAGACTAAACTCGCTGGCGCCGGGCAATTTCGCCAAGAAAACGATTCTTCTCAATTCCGGGGCCGAAGCCATCGAAAATGCCGTCAAAATCGCGCGCGCTTACACGAAACGGCCCGCCATCATATGTTTCGAAGACGCTTTTCACGGCCGCACGCTTCTCGGCATGTCGCTGACGAGCAAGACGCATCCATACAAAGCGGGGTTCCAGCCGTTTGCGAGCGACATCTACCGCATTCCCTACGCGTATCCCTATCGCAATGCGCAAGGAACGACGTCCGCGGATTTTGCGCATCATCTCGAGGACGCTTTCAAACGCTCCGTCGCGGCGGAATCAGTCGCCGCTGTAATCGTCGAACCAGTCCTCGGAGAAGGCGGCTTTGTCGTTCCGCCCCGCGATTATTTCAAGCTCCTGCAAAACATTTGTCGCAAGCACGGCATCCTGTTTATTGCGGACGAGGTGCAGTCCGGATTCGCCCGCACGGGAAAATGGTTTGCCTCCGAGCATTTCGGTATCGAGCCCGACTTGATCACCATGGCCAAATCGCTGGGAGGAGGTATGCCCATTGCCGCCGTGACGGGCCGCTCGGAAATCATGGACGCGCCCGGACCGGGATCTCTCGGCGGCACGTACTGCGGACACCCGCTCTCCTGCGCGGCCGCGCTCGCCGCTATCGAGACCATCGAAAAGGACGGACTGCTCGCGCGCTCCACGGCCATCGGTGAACATTTTGAAAGACGCGCCCGCGGTTGGCAGAAAAAATGGCCCTTGATAGGCGAAGTTCGCGGCCTCGGCGGCATGTGCGCCATCGAGCTCGTGCGCGACACGGAAACGCGCGAGCCAGCCGACTCCGAAACGAAAGAGATCGTCAAGCATTGCTACGAGCACGGCCTCATTCTCATCAGTGCCGGCACTTTCAACAATGTAATTCGCATTCTCGTGCCGCTCGTCGTTACCGACGCGCAGTTCGACGAAGGACTGGACGTGATCGAAGCTGCTCTTGCTGGCGTTGCCGAGCGCAGGCAGGCCGCGCTCTCTCACGCATAGCGCCACCGCCAGGGAGGGTTAACGCCTGCGCGCAGCCGGCCGCATCTAACTTAGGGACAGGTTCAGGAGCATTCGATGCAAAACACCATGACAAAGTCCGGAGGCGTTGCCGCCAAACTGAAGGACCCGCGGCTTTTCCGCGAAGCCTGCTACGTCGATGGACAGTGGATTCAGGCGAGCTCAGGCCAGACCATCGATGTTGATAATCCCGCCACGAAGGAAATCATCGGCAAAGTTCCCAAGCTAAGCGGCGCGGAAACTCGCCGCGCCATCGAAGCTGCGAACCAGTCTTTCCCGGCCTGGAGCAAAAAACTCGCGAAAGAACGTGCCGCGGTCCTTCGACGATGGTTCGAGTTAGTGATGGCGAATCAAGAGGACCTGGCGCGGCTGATGACGTTGGAGCAAGGCAAGCCGCTTGCCGAATCGCGCGGAGAAGTTGCGTACGCCGCCGCGTTTCTAGAATGGTTTGGCGAGGAAGCCAAGCGCGTTTACGGCGATACCATCCCCCAGCACCAAGCCGACAAACGAATCGTGGTCATCAAGCAGCCCATCGGCGTGGTTGCTTGCATCACTCCCTGGAATTTTCCACTCGCGATGATCACCCGCAAAGCGGGACCGGCGCTCGGTTCCGGCTGTACGGTGGTCATCAAGCCCGCTGGGCAGACTCCCTTTTCCGCGCTCGCTCTCGCGGAATTGGCCGAACGCGCGGGAGTTCCACAAGGTGTGCTGAACATCGTCACCGGTTCGCCGAAGGAGATTGGCGCGGAACTCACTGCGAATCCCATCGTTCGAAAGCTTTCGTTCACGGGTTCGACGGAGGTCGGAAAGCTCCTGATGGGGCAGTGTGCGGGCACGGTCAAGAAACTTTCGTTCGAACTGGGAGGCAACGCGCCATTCATTGTTTTTGAAGACGCGGATCTGGACGCCGCGGTCGAAGGCGCCATCGCTTCCAAATATCGCAACACCGGACAGACTTGCGTCTGCACGAACCGCTTTCTGGTGCAGGACGCGGTCTACGATTCCTTTGCTGAAAAACTCGTGGCAGCAGTAAGAAAACTGAAGCCCGCACCCGGATTGGAAGCCGGAGCCACGCAGGGACCATTGATCGACGACGGGGCTGTCGAGAAAGTAGAAAACCACATTCGCGACGCGCAGTCCAAAGGCGCAAAAATACTCGCGGGTGGCCATCGCCACGCTCTGGGCGGGCGCTTTTTTGAACCGACCGTTCTTACGGAAGCCACGCCGCAAATGACTATCGCGCGCGAGGAAACATTTGGGCCGGTGGCACCACTCTTTCGCTTCAAGACGGAGGCGGACGCCATCGCGCTCGCGAATGACACGGAGTTTGGCTTAGCAGCATACTTCTACGGTCGCGACATTGCCCGCGTTTGGCGCGTCGCCGAAGCGCTAGAGTATGGCATGGTAGGCATCAACACCGGAATCATTTCCACGGAGGTCGCTCCTTTCGGTGGCGTGAAGGAATCCGGCCTGGGCCGCGAGGGCTCCAAGTACGGCATGGATGAATTCGTCGAAATTAAATATCTCTGTTTTGGAGGTATCAGCTCTTAAAACTAAGCGCACAAATTGCTCATACGCAGAAAGTTTGCGTGCTTGCTTGCCATCCATCGCGTCGTCGTCGGTTCCACATGGCAGCATGTAGCATGCGCCTCCACGCAGCCTACTTCCGACTTTAAGATTGGAAAAAGCTTGTTCAGCCATTACCATCGTGCCGGGCTCAGCGTATACAGAGCGGTCGTGCCGGGGGTGAACATGAGGATCTCAATTGGCGTGTGC
This sequence comes from uncultured Acidobacteriota bacterium, assembly GCA_963824515.1. Lineage (GTDB taxonomy): Bacteria > Acidobacteriota > Terriglobia > Acidiferrales > UBA7541 > Acidiferrum. Next base: position 49,143 of record CAWGPN010000017.1, on the reverse strand, counting down.
GTACCATTTCTTTGGCTGGCATTGGCCGTTCCCGCCACGGCACAGAATCAGGCCGAGCCTGCGCTCCCCTACTCGCCGAGCCTGAATCTGAATTCCATCGACAAGTCCATCGATCCTTGCGTGAATTTTTATCAATATGCTTGCGGCCGCTGGCAGAAAGACAATCCCATCCCCGCAGACCAAACTTCCTGGAGCGTTTATGCCAAACTCTATGAAGACAATCTGCATTTCCTCCGCGGGATTTTGGAACAGGCCTCCAGCACCGCTGGTACGCGAGACACCGTCACGCAGGAAATTGGAGACTTTTACTCGGCCTGCATCGACGAGCGGCAAACAGAACGGCTTGGCGCCGGCGCTCTAAAGCCTCAACTAGATGCAATTTCCAGCTTGCGTTCGGTGCACGACCTGGCTCCGCTGGTTGCGAAATTGCAACTCAGCATCGGCGGCTACCGCTCCCTTCTCTTCTCTGCGGGCTCGGACCAGGATCTGGACAATTCCGAGCAAGTCATCGCCGAACTCGGCCAGGGCGGTCTAGGATTACCGGACCGCGATTACTACACCAAGGAGGACGCAAAATCGAAGGAGATTCGCGGGCGGTACCTCCAGCATGTCCAAAAAATCTTCGAACTGCTCGGCGATGATGCAGGAACTTCCCAGAAAAATGCGCAAACTCTGATGCGCATCGAGACCGCGCTCGCGCAGGCCTCTCTCACGCGAGTCGAGCAGCGCAATCCCTACAATTTGAAGCACAAAATGGATCTGGACGCACTCCGCAAGCTGGCGCCCAACTTCGACTGGCAGACTTACTACAGCGGACTCGGTTATCCAGCTTTCCATATCCTCAATGTCGAAGCTCCCGGTTTTTTCAAGGAAGTCAACCAGGAGCTGGCAACTGAGCCGGTGGAAAACTGGAAGAACTATCTGCGATTCCACGTCACTGACGCCGCTTCTCCCTATCTCTCTGCGCCGTTCGTCGAGGAGAATTTTGATTTTTACCGCAAATATCTGCGTGGCGCGAAGGAATTGCAGCCTCGCTGGAAGCGCTGTGTGCAGTACACCGATCACAATTTGGGAGAGGCGCTGGGGGAGGCCTATGTGCGCAAGGTCTTCTCTCCGGAACTCAAGAAGAGCACGCTCGAAATGGTGTTGCGCATCGAAGACGCCATGGAACGACGCATTCGCGCACTGGACTGGATGAGCCCGGAAACGAAGCGGCAAGCCCTCGTCAAGCTCCACGGGATTCGCAATAAAATCGGCTATCCGGATAGATGGCGCGACTACAGTTCCGTAAAAATCGACCGCGCCGATTTTCTGGGTGATGTCCAGCGGCTCGCCGGTTTTGAACATCGCCGCGATATCGCGAAAATCGGAAAACCAGTGGACCACAGCGAATGGGAGATTAGTCCCACTACGGTGGATGCTTACTACAATCCGCAAATGAACGACATCAACTTCCCCGCCGGCGTCCTGCAACCGCCGCTCTATGATCCTAAGATGGACGACGCTCCCAACTACGGTGATACCGGCGGCACGATCGGCCACGAACTAACACACGGTTTCGATGACGAAGGCAGCCAGTTTGACGCCACGGGCAATCTCAAAAATTGGTGGACGAAAGAGGACCGCGAGAAATTCAACGAGCGCACGAAATGCGTCAGCGACCAGTATTCAAAGTACGTGGTCGTGGACGACGTGCACATCAACGGACGGCTTACCATGGGAGAGGACGTCGCAGACCTAGGAGGCGAAATTTTGGCTTACATCGCGTGGCAAGGTGCGACCAAGGATAAGCATCTCCAGCCGATAGACGGCTTGAGTCCCGAGCAGCGTTTTTTCATCGGGTACGCCCAGTGGGACTGTTCAAACGAACGCCCGGAGGACATGCGCATGCGCGCGCAGGTTGATCCGCATTCGCCCGCTAAGTACCGTATCAACGGCGTGGTCGTCAATATGCCGGAGTTCGCGAAAGCCTTCGCCTGCAAAGCCGGCCAGCCCATGGTCAATCCGCCGGAAAAAGTCTGCCGCGTCTGGTAAGGGCTTATTTCATTTTGTCGCCTTAGGGCTTTGGAGGTTCGGCGGGTTGCTGCGGCTGGGCCGGCGGCGTCGGCCTGTAAACGGTCGTCGGCCTTGCCGGCTGATAAGCTACCTTGATGTCCTTTTTCTTCGGCTTCTTTTTCTCTCTGCCTCTTGCATCTCGATTGCCCATTGTTTTGTCCTTTTCGCGCCCAAAAGCGCCCTAATGCGTTAGTTTACCTGAGCCGCCACTCGAACGCCTTCAGAATCAGCCCGCGCTTTCCTTTCTATCCCCGGCCGCGATGATCTACAGATCGTTCGCCACAAAATCTCAGCTAAGACGGTTGGGTGTAAACCGCGCCGTCATTTCCATCACCCGGCGGTAATAGTCCCGCTGTTTCAATCGCGCTGCCGCCGCTTCGTCGATCACGAACGTAACGTCCGGGTGCAGCTGCAGGCACGACGCCGTAACTGATGCCGTAATCGGGCCTTCGATCGCTTCGGCCACCGTCTCGGCCTTCGCGATTCCCGTCGCCAACAGCAAAATTTTCTTCGCTTCGAGAATTGTCCCGATCCCCATCGTGATCGCGCACTCCGGCATCCTTTCTCCAGCCGAAAAGATCTTCCGATTGTCCTCAATCGTCTCGCTCGTGAGAACTTTCAGCCTGGTCCTCGAGCCGAAGCTGGAGGTTGGTTCGTTGAATCCGATGTGCCCGTTCCTGCCGATGCCGAGGATCTGCAGGTCGATTCCGCCCGCTTCGCGAATGGCGCGCTCATAGGAAAGACAATACTCCTCGTAGTTGCCGCCAAGCGCTCCGTCGGGAATGTGGATTTTCTCTGGCTCGACGTTCACATGATCGAAAAAATTCTCCCTCATGAACCGGTGAAAGCTTTGCGGATGTTCCGCGGAAAGTCCCAGGTACTCGTCGAGATTGAATGTGACTATTCTCGAAAAATCCAGACCATCCTCTTTATGCATTCGCACCAGCTCGCGGTACATCCCCAGCATAGTGGTGCCGGTGGCCAGTCCCAGCGTAGCCGAGGGATTGCTTCTCAGGGCCCCCGCAATCATCCGTGCCGCTTCAAGACTCATTTCTTCGTAGCTCGATTTCAGCACAACCAGCATTTTCTCTCCGTTTTTTACATCTCTTTCCGCAAACTACAACCAGCATAACAAAGGAGACCGCGCCAGCCGCAAATCCTCCTCCCGCTCCTTGCGGCATTGCGCCATCCAGAGCGTGGGCGAGTAAAACCATTAGACCTGCAGGGTCACATTCCGCGACGCGCTCGTGAAGTTCACTGGGAAGCGCTGCAATAGGAGTAGAATGTCCAATCTGATTTAACTTCGTCCCATGGCCCTGAATCACTGTATAGTAGGCCGCCATAAGCAGCCAAGGAACGCGCTTTTCGCGGAGCAAAACGAAAAATGGCCCTCACCGCAACCGATTGGATTGTCGTTGCCGCCTACCTGCTCCTCAATCTGCTTATCAGTCTCTACTACCGCCGCCGCTCCTCCGGCAGCACCGAAGAGTTTTTCGTCTCCGGCCGCAACGTTTCCTGGTGGCTCGCCGGAACTTCCATGGTGGCCACGACTTTCGCCGCGGACACTCCTCTCCTCGTCACCGGCCTCGTCGCAAAGAACGGTATCGCCGGAAATTGGCTCTGGTGGTCGCAATGTCTCTGCGGCATGATGACTGTGTTTTTCTTTGCGCGTTACTGGCGCCGCGCGGAAATTCTCACCGACGTTGAATTCGTCGAAATCCGGTATCAGGGAAAACCCGCCGCATTTCTCCGCGGCTTTCGCGCCCTCTATCTCGGCGCATTGATGAACTGCCTCATTCTCGGTTGGGTCATCAAAGCCATGATAAGTATCACCACCGTCCTCCTCGGCGAAGCTATTGCTCAAGGCCGCGTCTTACAGCTTTCCCTCGGCGGCCATGAACTTCTGCACTACACGCTCGGCCCGCCCGATCATACTGCCCTGCTCATTTGCGTCCTGCTCCTCGTCCCCTTCACGGGAATCTATACATTTATCGGCGGTCTTTGGGGCGTACTCGTCACGGACCTCTTCCAATTTGCCCTGAAAATGTCGATGATCATCGTCCTTGCCTGGATTGCGGTCGCAAAAATCGGTGGCATGGCCGCGCTCAAGCTCCAGCTTTCCCACGTCGACGCCCTGGCACACAAGTCAGGCGATTCCACTGGCTCCATTCTTTCCTTTTTCCCCACGTTTCATCTGGGCTGGACCAGCGACGCGCTCTGGACTCTCCCCGTGATCACCTTCACGTTGTACCTCGCGGTGCAGTGGTGGGCCAGTTGGTATCCCGGCGCGGAACCGGGCGGCGGCGGCTACGTCGCCCAGCGCATGTTCAGCGCGAAGGACGAAAAGAATTCTCTCGGCTCCACGCTCTGGTTCAACATCGCAAATTACGCCATGCGCTCCTGGCCCTGGATCGTCACCGCCCTTGTTGCCGTCGCAGTCTATTCTCCGCATGGCGGCCTTCATCCAAGCGCCGAATTTGCTGCCGACCCCGAAAAGGGCTACGTCATGGTCCTTCGCGATTTTCTTCCGCCCGCTCTGCGCGGCCTGATGATCGCCGCGTTTCTCGCCGCTTTCATGTCCACTGTCGGCACCCAGCTTAACTGGGGCACTTCCTATCTCATCAATGATTTCTACCGCCGCTTCCTCGTGCGCAAAGGAAGCGAGAAGCACTATGTCCTCGTCAGCAAGCTGATCATTGTTGTGCTCGTGATTCTGAGCGGTTACGCCGCCGCGAACATTACCTCCATCCAGTCCGCCTGGCAGCTGCTCCTGGGCATGGGCGCCGGCACCGGCTCCGTCCTCATGCTTCGCTGGTATTGGTGGCGCATCAATGCGTGGAGCGAAATTTCTTCCATGATCGCCGCGTTCATCGTCTCGATGTCGCTCACGCGTATTCAGTTCGCCGGTAATGGCTCGGTCGTCTTTGCGAAAACCGCGCTCATCACCACCGCGGCTACCACGATCGTCTGGCTCGTCACAACCTTAATCACCAAGCCCGAGCCCGAAGCCAAGCTCATCGAATTCTATCGCCGCGTTCGCCCCACCATTCACGGTTGGAAACACATCGCCGCCCTCGCCCCCGATGTCGCACCCGTCCGCGACCTGACTGCAAATACAGTTGACTGGATCATGGGCTGCACGCTCGTCTACTGCTGCATGTTTTCTATCGGTGAGTTCTCGCTCCACGAATGGTGGATGGGCATTCTACTGCTCGTGATCGCCGCGCTCTCCGGGTACTTCATCTACTGGAGCCTCTCACGCCGCGGCTGGCAAACTCTTTCTGGCGGGGAGCCCGCCTCGCTTCCAAACGCAAAACCACAACTCGACCTGTAAGAATTTCTTGCAGCAATAACGGGAGATGTCATTCCGAGCGAAGCCTGGAATCTGCTTTTTTCCTTCTCTTTCCCTGTGCTCTCCTGGTTAAGAAGGATTCTTACCTACTTCGTAATTTTCGCGATGAACACCGAGTAAGGATCCATCGGCAATCCGCTCGGCATCCCTGCCACTGGCGTATGAGAGTCCGTCAATAGAACGCTCAACTTCGGTGCCGAAAATCCCAGCGGGGCAAGATCGAGCCGCACCTTTTGCTCCTTCGCAGACATGTTCAGCACCACCAGAATCGCCTCATCCTTGTAGTGCCGAAGATATGTCAATACGTTAGGGTCGTCGTTGTTCAGCGAAATATAGTCCCCATCCAGCAGCGCCGCTTCTTTGTGGCGCAGCGCCAGCAGTTGCCGGTAAAAACTCAAAACTGAGTTGGGATCCTTCATCTCGTCCGCCACATTGTGCGTCTTGTAGCTCGGCGGAACCGGCAGCCACGGCTTCGTTTCACTGAATCCAGCATTCGCGTTCTCGTTCCATTGCATCGGCGTTCGCTCTCCGTCCCGCCCGATTTCCTTCGGCCATCCCAGCTTGCCGATCGGGTCCTTCACGTCCTCTTTTCTCTTTGGATCGTTATTTTCCATCCCGATCTCTTCGCCGTAATACATGATTGCCGACCCTCGCAGCGTCAAGTAAAGTGCCGCCATCATCTTGGCAATCTGATCGTTGTGTTTTCCATCCCCATACCGCGTGTACGACCGCACGATGTCGTGATTCGTAATTACATACGTCGGCCACTGTCCCGCCGCGTTCACCGCTGCGATATGCTGGCGATATTCGTTGGCGGAGAGCCCCTGGAATCCCGTCATCATCAAATCCATCGGCATCTGCAGCTCGTCGTGGTTCGCTCCGTAATAATCCCGTAGCTGGTCCACGTTTGTCGTCCACGTCTCCCCGATCAAAACAGCTCCGTATTTGTTCGCCACGCTTCGCAGTTTTCGCATCGCGCCGTGCACTTCCGGCAATTTCTTGTTGTACTTTTCGTCCATGTTGGGCCGCCCGAACCTGTCCTTGCCCGGCAGCACGAGGTTATCCGTCAAGTTCGGGTCTTCATACAGAGTATCCACCGCATCCAGCCGGAATCCCGCCACGCCGCGCTTGTACCAGAAGCGCGTCACATCCAGCATGGCCTTCTCCACTGCCGGATTCCGCCAGTTCAAGTCCGGTTGCTGCGGATAAAAATAGTGGTAGTAATACTGCTTCGTCTTCGGATCGTATTGCCACGCCGAAGTTCCGAACGTCGAGAGCCAGTTGTTCGGCGGCCGCCCCGGCCCTTTTCCGTCGCGCCAGATGTACCAGTCGCGATGCGCCGAAGTTCTCGAAGACTCCGAATCCAAAAACCACTTGTTCTGATCCGAAGTGTGATTCACCACAAAATCCAATATCACGCGGATGTTCCGCTTCTTTCCTTCTGCCACCAGACGATCAAAATCCGCCATCGTTCCGTACATCGGATCGATCGCCTCGTAGTCTGAAACGTCGTATCCAAAATCCACCTGCGGCGACGGAAAGCAAGGCGTAATCCAGATCGCGTTCACTCCCAGCTGCTTCAAATAATCCAGCTTCGAGGTAATGCCGTTCAGATCGCCAATTCCATCGTCATTGCTATCCGCAAAACTCCGGGGATAAATCTCATAAAACACCGCGTTCTGCCACCAAGCATGGCCCTCCGGATCCACCCTCGTCTGTTGCGCCCTCGCTCCGGGCGCCACCAGGAAACCGAGCAGCATCGCCCCCGCAAGAATTGTTCTGGCAAGATTCGCCCTAATCGAGTGTCTGTTCATCACGCTCTCCCGTCCCGCCGCTAGCCCTGCGCGTTCCTCGTTATTCCTTCAAAGCTTTCCGCTCTATCTTGGGCGGATGCAAAAAGATCACAACTCTTTGACGCGGGTATGTTTCGCTTGCCTCCGCTTCAAAATGAACGCGCAATTTTCCCTCGCTCGCCGTACCTTTCACCAGCTCCGCTCCTCGCACGGATTCAATCAGCCCTGGGTTCCACACCGCTAAGTAGTAGGTTGCTCCCGCGCGTCCAGCCACTACCAATTCCATCGGCGATGTCGCATCTCCCATCTCCTCAGAGAGGATGCGCAGGTCCGAACTCGCAGCGCCCAGTTCGGGCAGTCGGAAGGCATACGACACTCCAAAATCGTTTGGCATGCGTATGCGAACCTCATTTCGTCCTTCCTTGAGCGCAAGCCTGATGATCAAATGATGATGCTCGGAGGAAATCTGTTGGTCGAAGCTCTGCGCGCGGCCATTTACGTCCACACGCACGGCTAAAACGGAGTTTGCCACCGCAGGCTCGAAATCCAGCGTGCATTCTCCGCCGGCGCGCGTTGCTTCCAACGTGATCTCACCCAGCTTCTTTTCGTAACTCAGGCTGACCACGCTGTCGCCCACCCGCACGTTGTTGATTTTGAAATTCGTCCAATCCGCCGGAACGTGCGGCACAAACGTCAGTGTCGTTTTCGCCGCGTCCTTTTCCAGTCCGAACATTCCCTTCAGCAGCGGGCTCACCACCATCGCCGCCGACCATATCTGGTGCGGCGAGCTTGTCGAAAGCGGCTGGTAGTAATCTCCGGAAAGAACTTCCGTCACGTGCCCCAGCGAACCGTCGAGCGCCAGCAGGGCGTTCGCTCGCAGATTCTCATACGCCGAGAATTCCTGGTGATAGCGGTATTCGGCAACCGACGCCCAGCCGGTGAACAGCGGCCACACCGACCCAAAGTGATAACCGCCTCCGCTATAAACCGGCGAACGATTGGAAATAATCCGCATTCCCCAATCCGTCTGGATGTCCGGCTCGGCCAATTGTTGCAAATGTTCCGTCCTCCATGCGGCCGTCATATCCATCGTTGACCCAAACCACATCGGCGCCGCCGCCAGTACGCTTAGCTCGTCTACCGGCTTGTCATCTTTATCAAGCGCAAAAGCGTATCGTTTCTTGTCCGCGATCCAGAAACTGTCGTTCACCAGCGTCTCTTGCTTCTCGAACTCCTTTTCCAGTTCTTTCGCGCCATCATCGCGGCCTGCCGCCTGCGCCAGCCTGGAAAGCGAATACAGTGCTTCGGCACCCAATGCGCTCTGATAGAACTCCGTTTTCACTGGCAGCAACGGACCGCCCTCCACCCACCCATGCCCGATTCCAAAGTTTTGTGGCAGGCCCTTCGCATCGTATGTCGACTTCAAAAACTGATACGCCTTCCAAAGGCTGCCCCACTTCTCTTTCGCGAACGCAGTGTCGCCGCTTGCCGTCACATAATCATTCGCCGCGATGATGTAGAGCGGCGTCGCATCCGCCGACGCATACGGATACGGGTAATCCTTGAACCACTGCACAAAGCTCGCGCCCTGCGAAATCTCGTGCGGAATTTTTCCATCTTCCCGCTGATATTTGCTGATAAATTCCAGCGCTGTCTTCGTAGTTGCGAAATCACCTTCAGCATTCAGCGCCAGCGAAGTCCAAAACGAATCGCGTCCAAAATACCAGGCGAAGCCCGGCCGCTGGCTATCGCCCGACGTGCGGTATCCCGCCACCAGTCCCGTGCCCAGAAACGGATTCGTCACCAGGCCCTGCACCACGCTGATTCTCGACCAGTCATACGCCCGTTGGATCTCTTTGTCCGGCAGCTCGACGCTTACTGTCTGGTCGAGATAGTTTCGGTAGTAGTCCCCCGATTCCCTCAGCAGTTCGCTGTAATCCGAAGAAAGCTGCAGGTAGGTCGTCTCCGCATCTGCCAAGCCGGTCATCGATCCCGCGATCACGATGAGCTTGCTATCTTTCCCTTTCGCCGTTGCGCCCAGTCGGAAAGAGCTGTCCTGTGATTCTGAATAGTTCGTCTGAAATTCTTCTCGCGCATCTTCCGCGCTCGGCGACCCCACAAGCGCCTCGAATTTCCTCGTCTCTTCGCCCAGCGCGAACGCATGCAGTTTCGCATCCCAGCTTTCATACGTACCGCCCAGCGCCGCGGGCCATTCCAATTGATAGTCCCTTTGAAAAACGGCTTCGATCTCCAGCGGACTTTCCGTCTCTATATCCAGCGATATCACCGCCCCCGGTTCGTGAACGGGGACGAAGAATGTCTCCCGCACGGAAAACGTATCGCCTGTGTAGACGATGGTGCTGGATTCCGGCCGCGTGATCAGCGTTCGCGCCAGCGATTCCGCGGCGAGCGTTCTGCCATTCACGTGAAACCTCAAATGAAAATCGCGAAAAATCTTGAGCGGGTAGACCCATGCCTCCATTCGCCCCGATTCATGCCCCAAAAGCCCCGCCCGCATCCCCACAGCCGGCAGAAACTCCCATGGCCGCACCGGCCGAGTAAGCTCCAGCGATGATTCCTGTTCCTGATTCATTGCGGTTTGCAGCCGCCTCGCCGGTTCCTGCGCGGCCGTTTGCGTGCCAGCAAGAAAGCCAAATAGCGCCGTGCCAAGGCAGGCCGCGCGAAACGATAACTTCCCTCGGCTTTTGGCTTTTCTATGCATCTCGGTAGGAAAGTCCGCGGCGCGGGAATCTCTTGCTTCTCTCGCGCCCCTCAGTTCGAATCGTCGCTTTGGCCTTACAATATGCTACAGCAACAGAGCTTAGCATGAGCCAAACTCGGGAAGGTATTATTCCATTTGTTTTCATCGCGCCGCGCTTTTCTTAAGTCTCTGAGCCGCTCCGCTCTCGTCTTGCCGCTCGAAAGCGTTCTAGCTCTCGCGCGTCCTTTCCCTTGGGAGCGTATTCCCGGTTGGGCGCGGAAGGGTTCGGCGCAATCCCCTGCCCCCGGTTCGAACCAGACGGCCGCTCCGAATCCAAGTCCCTACCCTCCGCCCCCGAAAGACATCGGTGTCAGCTTCCTCGACGTCGCCCGCGAATCCGGCCTCAACGCAAAAACTATCTACGGCGGCGAGCACAAAAATAAATATTTGCTCGAAACCACCGGCTGCGGCGCCGCCTTCTACGATTACGACAACGACGACTGGCTCGATGTCTTCCTCGTAAACGGCTGGCGTCTCGAAGGCTTTCCCAAAGGCCAGGCGCCGCATTCGCATCTCTTCAAAAACAATCGTGACGGCACTTTCACCGATGTCACCGCGAAAGCAGGCCTCTTCCATTCCGGATGGGGACAAGGCGTCTGCGTCGGCGATTACGATAACGATGGTTTTGACGATATTTACATCACGTCCTTCGGCAAAAACGTCTTATTTCGCAACAACGGCAACGGCACGTTCACCGACGTCACGGAAAAGGCTGGCGTGGCCACGAACGGCAAACGCTGGAACACCGGCTGTGCTTTCGTGGATTACGACCGCGACGGCCGCCTCGATCTTTTCATTGCGAACTACATCGACATGGATTTGGCCACGGCGCCCGTGCCTGAATCCGGCCCGTGCGAATACAAAGGAATCCTTGTTGCTTGCGGTCCGCCGGGACTTATCGGCGGAAAAAACATTTTGTTTCACAACAACGGCGACGGCACATTCACCGACGTTTCCGAGCGCGCCGGCATCTTTCAAGCCAATGGAACATACGGGCTCGGTGTCCTCACCGCGGATTTTAATAACGACGGCTGGCCTGATATCTATGTCGCGAACGATTCAACGGCCAGCGCGCTCTATCAAAACAGAAAAAATGGCACGTTTTCCGATGTCGCCATGGAAGCGGGCTGCGCCCTCAGCGCCGATGGCAAACCTCAGGCCGGCATGGGCGTCTCCGCCGCGGATTACGATCTCGACGGAAACCTCGACATCGTCAAGACCAATTTTGCGGGCGATACTCCCTCTCTCTATCACAATATCGGCGGAGGAAATTTCGAGGACGCCACCTTCCCCGCGGGGCTTGGCAAGCACACCCAGTATCTGGGCTGGGGCGTAGGCTTTTTCGACATGGACAACGACGGCTGGCCCGACATCCTGATCTGCAACGGCCACGTCTATCCCGAAGTCGAACAATTGCGCACCGAAGCCGGCTATGCCCAGCAGAAAATTCTCTATCGCAATTTGCGTAACGGACACTTTGAAGACGTTTCTTCGCAAGGCGGCCCCGGCATCATGGTTCCCGCTCCATCGCGCGGCGCGGCCTTCGGCGATTTTGACAACGACGGCGACATCGATGTGGTTGTGAATACCATCAACGATTTTCCCCAGTTGCTGCGCTGCGATTCTCGCGCTGAAAATAACTGGCTGAAAATAAAAACGATCGGCACAAAATCGAACCGCAGCGGAATCGGCGCTCGTTTGCGTTGCGTGACGCACCCTCCCGGCGAAGCCAGGCCCCACCAGCAGATTGACGAAGTGCGCAGCGGCGGAAGCTACATCTCGCAAAATGATTTACGCGTTCATTTCGGCATCGGAAAAGCGGACAAGGTCGAACTCCTCGAAATCCACTGGCCCAGCGGCGCAATCGATTCCTTGAAGGACGTAAAGCCCAACCAGATGATCGTCGTGAAAGAGGGCGAAGGCATCGTGCGCTCGGTAAAATTCGAAAAGCCTAAACCGGCGAAGCCGGCCAAGTGAGCGTCTCATGAAAACGCGATGCAGCGTGGGTTTGAGCACGAGAAGAAACTTCCTGCCGAATCCCTTCTCGGCCTCGACTTTCGTCTTTGCCTTTCTATTAGCCATTTTGGCTCTTACCGGCGCTGCAAAACAAGACCAGCAGCGTTTGCCATTTGGCACGTGGCGGCGAGCCTCGCAAACTCCGGTTATTTCGCCGCGAGGAATGGACTGGGAATCCGCCGGAACATTTAATCCCGCGGTAGTGCTCGTACATTCGCGAGTCAATCCTCCCGCGCCGGGTGATGGGCATTTTACAAAGATTGTGATGCTGTACCGCGCGCAGGACGCGAAAGGAACTTCGCGGATCGGTTATGCGGAGAGCGCCGATGGCATTCACTTTGTGCGAAGGGCAGAGCCCGTGCTTTCTCCGGAAGCGGATTACGAAAAGGGTGGCGGCGTCGAAGACCCGCGTCTGCAAAGATTCGGCGATACGTACTATCTGACCTACACCGGATATAACAAAAAGGACGCGCAACTTTGCCTGGCGACGTCGAGAGACCTCATTCACTGGAATCGGAAAGGCGTGATCCTGCCCGCGTACAAGGGAAACTGGAACGTGGCGTGGACGAAATCCGGTGCCATCGTGCCGGTACGAATCGGAGGCAAATATTGGATGTACTGGCTCGGGACGGCCGCGGACAAAACCGACCAGATGGGGCTTTCCTCCTCGAATGATCTGGTTCACTGGACGGAGGCGACAAAGACACCGGTGTTGCCGCGCCGGCCCGGAAAATTCGATTCGCGCGTGGTCGAACCCGGCCCGCCTCCGTTCTTGACGCCGGAGGGTATCGTGCTCGTTTACAACGGAGCGGACGACAAGCTCGTGTATCGGACTGGCGTGGCGGTGTTCGACCGCAAGGATCCGCGGAAAGTGGTTTGGCGGAGCGACGCGCCTCTCTTTGCGCCGGAAAAAGTATGGGAGAAAATTGGTCAGGTGCCGAATGTGGTGTTCGTGGAAGGAATGGTGAAGCGGGACGGCAAGTTTTTGTTCTACTACGGCGGCGCGGATAAGTTTGTGGGGGTGGCGGAAGCTGATGTAGCAATGAAGTAAGGCGATAAGGAAGTGAGGAAGTGACGAGGCAGCGCGAGTGGTAAATCGTTCTCTCGCGGGTAGCTCATCCTCAGGGCGTTGGGGAGAGCCCCCCTTATTGTTAATCGGATTACGGTTAACCGCGCACACGGCCCAAGCCGCCGCCATCGGTCAACCAACCGGAGACACGAATCGCTTTTGGCGTCTTATCTCCAAGAATCCCACTCTGTCGGAGAGGAGAACTGCCATCGCGGCAGGCAATTCACCCACTGCATCCCTGCAGACTTACCCTGCCGGGCAACGAAATTGACCCGGACCGCTTCTGGACATAGCATGAGATGGGCGCTGCTGAAAAGGGGCGCATTTTGGTCATTTGGTTCGTGTTGATTGGGTGAAATTCGATGACGAGGAAGAACGTACCGCGTCGGATGGTGCAACGTGCACTGGTGCTGGCGCTGCTACCGGCGGCGATTCAGGCAGGAGCTTTGCTGGCGTATCCGGCCAGGGCCTCGGCGCAGACCGCGGACGAAATCGTGGCCAAGGCTTTGGCTGCGCGTGGAGGAGTGGAGAGGGCCAAAGCCATCCAAACGGAGCGCATCACGGGAACCATTTACTTCACTCCGGAACTGTATGGGCCGTTCATGGCGGAGTTCAAACGGCCCGGCAAAATGCACAATGAAATGACCATCGAGGGCAAAACCGTCGTGCGGACGTTTAACGGAAAAGACGGAGGCTGGATGATCAACCCCTTCGCCGGCAAAAATGATCCCGAGCCGATGTCCACGGACGACCTGAAGGATGCTGCAAATCAATCTGACTTCGATGGGCCGCTCATCGACGCCAAAGCCAAAGGAAACATCATCGAACTGGCGGGTATGGAAAAACTGGATGGGCGGGACGCCTACATTCTAAAAGTGACGCACAGAGACGGCACGGTTTCCTTGTATTCGTTCGACAAAGAGACACTCCTACTGACCAAATGGAGCGGAGTGGAAAATATCGAGGGCAAAACAGTCACGCACGAGACCTTTTTTCACGATTATCGCGATGTGGGCGGACTAAAATTCGCATTCGAGCTGGATTCCAGTAGCCCCGGAGCGGAAATCACTCAGAAGATCTTAGTGGATAAGATCGAACTCGATCCGCAAATCGATGATTCGCATTTCGAGAAACCACAGGCCGCCTCCACTGCGGCACCGCCTGCCCCGGCGCCGCATACTCCGCCATCTTCATCAAAGATCTAGCTCAGTGCTTTGCTTGGGAGCGCAAAGAATGGAGATGGTATAGATCGGCGACCGAATAGGTCACGCCGCTGAAAAAGGTAACGCGTGGCAAATTGCCGTAGATGCCGACGTATGCGCCGCCATCGAGCACCAACCGCGAGGACATATTGTAGGTGCCTGCGCCAAGAAGTATCATCTTCGCCGGATTACTTGTGTTGGTCCAACTGTAACCGGCCAATTCACCGGTCCAGCCCCATTTGCCGCTGATCGGATGCGAGTAAGAGAGAGCCGTAAAATAATTGCGGTCGAATCCGGTGGCTGCTTGCCGCGCCACAAACTCCACGCCCTCATTCAAATCAAAATGATGTTTGCCGAAGTCCTTGCTGAACAAGAATTGAATCGAATGCCCTAGTCCTCGCCGCCCCAAGATTGGCCGTTGCCGTGGGAAGAGTCGCGACGTACAAAATCGCGGTCGAGGGCATGATTTTTGATTGCGAAAACATCCGGTATTTGAAACCAGCGCCGGAATCGCCCCGCCCCGCGACGGCCGAATCACGCTCGATGGGAATATTGAGGAACCATAATTCAAGATTCTTGAACATGCCCCACTTCAACAGACCGTTGATATTTTGGTGGGCATTCGCGAGTTCAAATCCATATTCAATTTCGAAAACGCCGCGCTGGACCGTTTCGGCAGTGCTGGCGAGCGTCGGCCGGTTGGGGACAGCGGTAATTTCATCTTGCTGGGCATCTTGCCCAGCACTTGGGGCAGGTGTTTGCGCATTCTTCGCGCTCTCTTGCTGGGCTTGCGACTGATCCGAGCTTTTCTTTTTCGATAAATCCTGGTCCCGACTCCATGCGGCTCTCGCGCACATTCCCGCGAACAAGCAAAAGATGACGGCGCTCCGAAAGCCTCGTAAGAGTTGCGTTGTCAAGGATCACTTCCGACCTTCCGCGAACAGAATAGCAAGTGGACCGACCGCAGCGCGAGTTTTCTGGAGGCAGGGAGGTTCGAGTTAGTCATTTACTGGCAGTGTGATGCGCGGAAGCGTGAAGATATGTGCTCGGAAGGCTGCTGCGCTATTCTTGCGGCATGGCGAACGAGGCGGATACCCGGATGCCGCGGGAAAGAGCGGGACTTTGTGCGGATTGTACGCACGCACGCTGTGTGGAATCCGATCGCGGCTCGGTCTTTCTTTTCTGTGAACTCTCTCGCCACGACCAACGATTCGCGAAGTATCCTCGGCTGCCGGTGCTCTCCTGCCCTGGATTTGAGAAGAGCGCAAAGCAGGCCGGGCGAGCCTAGATTTTATCTTTTTCCATTTATAACCTAGTGATATATTAACGCCTGGGTTTATCTATCCAGCGAGGTCCTCCGATGGCTTCGGGTCAGGAGCTCGTCTTGCAGCGACTCTTCTTCTATTTGTCTGTTCAGCAGACGCACGCGCGGAAACGCTCAAGATAGCCAGCAAGCCGTCGGGCGCGACGGTGGAGATTGACGGAGTGCTCACAGGCACCACGCCTTTCGAGAAAGACTACCCGGGAGGCTACTTTCACAAAACGAGGACCTCCATGGGTTCGCGGCTGGAGCATCCCATGGTTGCGCGCATCAGCCTGGACGGCTACGCCACCAAAGAGATTCGGCTGACGGACGGGCCGATGAGATGGATTTCGGTCAATGGCCGGAACCATGGCGAATACTGGCTGCTGAAGAGCGATCACTTCGAAGTGGATCTTCAACCCATCGAGCAGGTATTCACTGGAGGCGTTCGAGCGAACCTATCAGGCCCCGGAAAAGTCGATCTGCGACCTGAACTTCCTATCGAGGAACTGGTAAGGAAGACAAAGCCGGCAGTCGTCTACCTAAGAGGCCTGGACAAATCGGGAACAGGATTCTTTGTGACAGATACGGGCGTGATCGTAACTAACGCGCACTTGGCGCGCGGCGAAGAATCGCTTCTGACGATCCTGCCGGGAGGCCGGGCACTCGAAGCCAAAATCGTGTACATCGACCCCGATCTCGACGTCGCGCTTGCTAAAGTGGAAGGAAAAAACTTCCCCCACCTCACGCTCGCCGACGCAAGCATGGTGCGGCAAGGCGAAAGCGTGCTGGCCATCGGCAATCCGGGGGACGCCATGCTGTTCAGCGTGACGAAAGGCGTGGTAAGCGCGGTGGGTAAATTTTCCCAACGCAGGTCCCGGCACCTGGATTCAGACGGATGCCCCGGTCAATCCAGGAAACAGCGGCGGCCCGCTCTTGAACAGCCGGGGCGAAGTGATAGGCATCAACACGCAAAAACTGATCAAGAAAAATGTAACGGGAATTGGATTCGCTCTGAGCGCGTCGGATGTTTTGCAAGTACTGCGACGCTTTTACCCTGACATTTCGCCAGGTGGTTCGACGGAGAGCACTCAATCCGCGCCCGCGTCAGGTTTAGATACGCCTGGTGAGGTTCCGCAGGCCGGCGGCAAGGATTCCAATGCCGCGATGGCTGCTTCCTCCAGCGGAGAGACCCAACCAAATTCAGAAAGTGCTTCTGCCGCGGCTCAAGGGGCGGAGGCTGCTTCCGAACCGCAGGCAAGCCAGGCTCCCGCCGGTTTTGGCATGGTCGCAATTACTTCGGACCCCGATAGCGCGGAAATCTACGTGGACGAGAAATTCGTCGGCAACGCCCCAGCAAAATTAAAGCTCTCGGCGGGAAATCACACAATCGTTTTACGGGCAGCCGGATTTGCCGAATGGAAGCGCGTGCTGGAGATTTTGAAGGACAGCCGCGTTACACTGAAACCAGTTCTCGAACGCGCGCCCTAATACTTGCAAACTCAAGACTACGCAAACAAAACGGCAGGACGCCTTTCGCAGCGCCCTGCCGGCAAGACGGACCTGATTGCATCCCCGCGGTTAGCGCGGTTGTTGCTGATTTGGCAGATTCGCCGGCGATTTAGCGGAGACCGGAGTCACGCTGGCGGACCCGGCGGCGGCCAATTCGGATGGCTTGTACTTTGGTGCGCTAATGTAGCCGTGGACGAAATTCTTTTCGATCTTGTTCACAACGATCTGTACGGAATCCGATCCGGTTTCGGAATGAACCCAGATTGGCTCATACAGGTTTACATTTTTCTTCTGGAGTTCGTTGTCGTCCACAATCATCGCCAGGTTGTAGTGCTTATGCTTGGTGTCCGCTTTGCGTAAGGAGAGCGAGAGGGGCCCGACACGCTCGAACTCCTTTGCCTTGGAGAGGTCGAATTCGAAATAGCTGCGTTCGCCGCGCTTTTCGAGGGCCACGAGTTCCTCGTGAGTCCGGGCGATGGAGCCGTTGAGGCTGTCGCGGGTGGCATTCAGGTCGTCGCGAGTGGAATTGATGGATCCTTCGAGGTCGGTGCGATTTTTGGCGACCTCATCCTGAGTGGCCTTCAACTGTTTCTGTTGGTCGGCCAACTGAGCCTGGAGTTCGAGGTATTTCTTGTCGACACGGGGGCGGCGCCGGACAACACGGTGCTTGGGGAGGACGCGCTTTGGCTTGGCGGCTGGTTTCGAAGGAGTTTCCGGAGATTGCGCAATAACATCCGTTGAGAGCACCGGGGCAACGTTCGGCGTCGTGGAAGGAGGGGGAGCCTGCGTCGCCTTGACCTCATTTAACTTCGCGGTAAGGGTATTGACCTGGCCTTGCATCTGCATCATCGCGGTGTTGGCTGCGGTGGTCTCCGCGTTGAGTTTCCGGAGCATCTCTTTCTGGTGATAGTCGTAAGCGAAGGTGACGGCGGTGATACCGAACAGCACGACTACGGCAAGGACCAACCAGCGGTTGGAGCCGGAGCGGAGTGCCGCCCAGCCATTCTCGTTCCGGTTCGATTCCTGATATTCGTCCATTATTACCCTCCTGGATGACTTGCGTCCGCCACGCTGGACCATTATAGGCTTTCAGGTACCGCGGCGTTGCGCCCTTGGCCGCATGGCATGGAAAATCTCAAAATAAGGCTACGGGGACAAATGTCCCCGATGGTCAATGAGCACGCGGAATGCCTGGAGTACAAAATTCCGGACTTCCCTAAATCGTTTGTCTTCAAGAAGTAAGAAGGAAGAGGGCAGTTAACGAGCTATCGACGAGGTACTAGTCCTAGAAAATTCTCCCTAGCGCAGCGCACAGTTTATCCACCGGTCGATCTGGCAGAACTCGCAGGAAAGAAACGAACAGATTAATTCAAAGAATTCGTGCGTGAACTAGAATGGGGACGAACTCTTATGTCCTCGAAAATAAAGGCGATGGTCACTCTCGTGATCATCGCGCCCCTTCTCACCGAGATGGTTTCTGGTAACACGCCGGCGCACGCTTTCCTGAAACCGCAGATTGCATTGTTTCTTTTGATGGCCTACGGATTTCCGTTGCTGATTATCAGGGAATTCTCATTACGCCGGCGGCTATCGAAGTTTGGCGTTTTTTGCCTGGGGCTGGCTTACGGCATCGTCAACGAAGGTCTTCTCGCACAGACTTTACTTCGATGGGAACACGTCCCGATAGACAAGTTTGACCACTACTTCTACGTGGCAGGCTTCAATTTATCGTGGGCTCTCGTGATTGTGCCGTGGCATGCGCTGTTCGCCGTATTCTTTCCACTTGTTCTGGTGGCCAGTTGGTTTCCCAAATGTGCCAAGGATTTGTGGCTTGAGAAGCGCAGCTTCGCGGCCCTCACAACCACACTGGTTGCCCTGTTGGTGTTCATTCCCCTGGCGCGCAAGCCGCACCCGCAGATGATCGTGTGTATGCTGACAATCGCTGCGTTCGTTTTTATTGCTTCTCTATTTCGCAATGGGGGGAAGCCCGACGAAAAGGGAAATTACAGTCGCACTGTTTCGTTTCTTCTGGGTATGGCGGCTTACCCGGTGCTCTTCCTGAGCCCGATTATTTTGGCGGCGAAGCGCGTCTCAGCGCCAGTTTACTTTATAGCCGTGCCTGCAATACTCATCCTTCTCGCCGTGGCCGGCTGGCGAGCGGGAGTGCTGCATCTGCCCGGCGCGGCGCCGCTTGCACTCGGAGCCTACTTTTCGATGTCCATTTTTCAACTATTCGGCGGGATAAGGCATCACTCCGCAGAAGCAGTGGCCACTGGGGCGTTTTTCGCCTCGGGATTTTTGGTGCTTGCGGGGAGGCACCCTGCGAGATTGCCGGGGCACGAGGGCGTGTGCTAGCATCCCCGGAGTTGGGGAACGGACCAGGGTAGTTGCTTGTCCGGCGCCACACTTCGGAAAGTCGGCATCGGGGCCACGCTCTCCTTCATCTTCTGGATCGCACACCCAGGCGCAGGCCCGCGCCTGAATTCTTCGGGACGGACCTCGTCTGATGGCTCCGGCATCGCCGGGGGTCACGCAAAGGGAGGTCTATATGAAGAGCTATCTCACCAAGGAGATTCGAAACGTTGGCATTGTCGGCCACGGCGGCACCGGAAAGACGCAACTGGTGTCGTCGTTGCTCTTCACCGCGGGAATGACGCCGAGGTGGGGAAAAGTTGCGGAAGGAAGCACGACGACGGACTGGGACGACGAAGAAATCGCCAGAAATATCTCGATTCAAACGGGGCTCGCTTACGCCGAATGGGCCACTTCCGGCGGGCAAGC
Organism: uncultured Acidobacteriota bacterium; assembly: GCA_963824515.1. GTDB lineage: Bacteria > Acidobacteriota > Terriglobia > Acidiferrales > UBA7541 > Acidiferrum. Next base: position 29,299 of record CAWGPN010000017.1, on the reverse strand, counting down.
GGGCGGCTCCGAGAAAATCAAAATCAATTTCATCGATCTGCCGGGTTACTCGACCTTTATCACCGAAGCGAAAGCTTCGCTAATCGCCGCGGACGCGGCGCTCATCGCCGTGGACGCGCACGTCGGAGTGCAGGTGACCACGGAAAAAGTCTGGGATTATTGCACGGAGTACGACATTCCGCGGGCGTTCGTTTTGACGTGGATGGACCGCGAACTGGCGAGCTTTGAGCGCTCCATGGAATCGCTGGAACAGGTTTTTGGACGCAACGTGGTTGCACTGCAACTGCCCATCGGCACGGAAAAAGGGTTTCGCGGCGTGATTGATCTCGTGGCCATGAAAGCGCACATCTACAAGCCGGATGGAGACGGGAAGCCGTCGATCGAAGAAATCCCGGCGGCGCTTGCGGATGAAGCCAAAGAGGCGCATGAGAAATTGGTTGAGATGGTGGCGGAAGGTGACGACGAGTTGATGGAGGAGTTCTTCCGGGAAGGCACAATTCCGATTGCGGATTTGATTCCCGGGGTCCGAAAGGCCATTGTCGCGGAAAAGATCTTTCCGGTGCTGCTGGTATCCAGCATCCACAACATCGGAACGGCGAGCTTGCTGACGTTTCTTGCCGATGCGTTTCCACATCCCGACGAGCACGCGCAGGTGGGCTATACGGAACCGGACGGCAAGGGCGAACGCGTGGAAAGGAAGTACGACGACAGCCAACCACTCTCCGCTTTTTGTCTTCAAGACGCTGGCGGATCCCTTTGCGGGACGTATCAATTATTTCAAAGTGAAAAGTGGCATCCTGAAAAACGACGCCACGCTGACGAATTACAACCGGGGCACGCAGGAGCGCTTCCAGCATACACAGGTTGTGCAGGGCAAACAGCTCAGCGAAATCGCGGAACTGCACTCGGGGGACATCGGCGCGATCTCGAAATTGAAAGAAACAACGACCGGCGAAACGCTGGGCGATAAAGCCTCTCCGATCTACTACAAGCCTGCGCAACTGCCGGAGCCCTCGATTACCTTTGCCATCGAACCGAAAACGCGGGCCGACGAGGACAAAATCGGCGTCTCGATTCACAAGATTATCGAAGAGGACCCGGCGCTGCGCTTCATGCGCGACCCGCAGACCAAGGAATTTTTGCTTGCGGGATCCGGGCAGCAGCACATCGAAGTGGTTGTCGCGAAATTGCACAAGCGCTACCACGTGGATCTGACGCTGAAGCCGCCGAAGGTGCCATACCGCGAGACGATTCGTGGCAAAGCGGACGCGGAAGGCAAGCACAAGAAGCAATCCGGCGGGCACGGCCAGTTTGGCGTATGCCGGATCAAGATGGAGCCGATCGAGCGCGGCAAAGGCGTCGAATTCGTCGACGACGTTTTTGGCGGCGCAATTCCGAGAAATTGGATTCCATCAGTGGAGAAGGGCATTCGCGACGCCGCTGCGCGAGGGTATCTCGCCGGTTTCCCGGTAGTGGATTTCCGCGCCGTGCTCTACGACGGAAAATACCACGACGTGGATTCCTCGGACATGGCTTTCAAAATCGCCGGCTCGCTGGCGTTTAAGGAAGCGATGAAGATGGCGAAACCCGCTCTGCTCGAGCCGGTGATGCACGTCGAGGTGTATGCGCCGGACCAGTATTCCGGCGACCTGATGGGTGATCTAAGCTCGAGGCGCGGGCGCATCGCCGGCAGCGAAGCGCGCGGCCACAACGTGATCATCAAAGCGCAGGTGCCGTTTTCGGAGATGCTTAGCTACGCCAACGACCTGATCTCCAAGACGCAGGGACGAGCGACGTATTCGATGGAGTTTTCCCATTACGACTATGTGCCGAATGAGCTGGCGCAAAAAGTGATCGATGCGCACAAACCGGCTCACGGGGAAGCAGCAGAGGAGGAAGAATAGCCGCGAATCCGGCGAGATTAGCTGCTAAATTTCGGCAGAAACATTCCGGTATGGCGCTGGTGCTCAGCGAACCCTGGGCCGAATTCCTGCGAGAGAAAGGACTCTTCGCGGTTGGCTTTCACATAAAAGGAAAAGAGAGCGACCGCGACGGCAATCAGCCCTCGCACCTCACCAACCGCAACCGAATTGCCAAACAGCGCGACCAAAATTCCTGTGTAAATCGGATGACGGATGGCGCGGTATGGGCCGGAACGAATCAGTTCGTGCCCTTCTTTCAGAGTAACGACCCCGCTCCAATTGGCACCCAAGTGCCAGCGAGCCCAGATGGCGAGGGCCGTACCGGCGGCCGTGAGCGCCACTCCTAGCCATTTGTAGGACGTACCTGCGGGCACGAAGCGCGCGCCCAGCCAGCCGTAGTTAGCCTCTGGCCGATACAAGAGATAAAAAGCGATTACCAACGGCAGCGTATAGAGGAGACGCTGGAAATAGGTCTCCTTCTTTTTGGTCACCTTGCGGTTAAACGCGGAAGCGAGCCAGTACAAACCGAAAACAATCCAGCAAAACTGGATCCACCCTCCGGGCGATGAGAGATCCATGGTGCCTCCAAGTGGTGGCCACGGTTCTTCGCGGCTCTCCGGCTGGAAGCGCAGAACAACCAGGAGACCCGCGGGACGGTCCAGCATCGGAAGGCCAATCCGAACGCCGGTATCGGAGACATTCGTTCTAACAATATACTTACGCGCGGCGATGGAGCCTTGTTACCTGCCCGCGGCGCCAAATTGGAGCTTGCCGGGTATGAACGGACCGTCAAGATAGAGAGATTATGAAGAAAAAGCCAGATCTCAAACAGAGCCTGCGGAAGCTGGGCGCCCAAACGACGGCGATACACGCGGGTGAGCCGAATCGCCACGGTGTTGGTGGACCGGTCGTTACGGACATTACCCGGACCTCGACGTTTACATTTTCCTCGACGGCGGAGATGAAGCTGTGGGCGGAGGGAAAGAGCAAGGCGTACATTTACACACGCTACGGCAACCCGACGCTTGCTGTGGCGGAGGGGAAGATCGCGGCTCTCGAAGGAGCGGAGGCTGCGGTCGTCACGGCCTCGGGGATGGCGGCCATTTCGAGCGCGCTGCTTGGCGCGCTGAAACACGGCGACGAACTAATTTCCACGGCGCAGCTATATGGCGGCAGTTACCGATTGATGCGCGATCTCTTCCCAGACATGGGGATCACCGTGCATCGCGTGGGAATGGATCTCGAAGGCATCGAAGATCTCGTCACGCCGCGGACCAAGGTTCTCTACGTAGAGACCCCGACGAATCCGACCTTGCGGCTTGTGGACATCGAGAAAGCAGTTGGCTTTGCGAAGATGCACAAGCTGGTCTCGATCATCGACAATACCTTCGCAACGCCCATGCTTCAGAACCCAATCGCGCTGGGTTACGACATAGTGGTGCATAGCGCAACGAAAGCTCTGGCAGGGCACTCGGACGTGATTGCGGGAGTTGTGGCCGGCAACAAAAAATGGATGGAGCGCGTGCGGCACATGGTGATTTATCTCGGCGGCTCCATGGATCCCGGCGCGGCGTATCTCTTGATTCGCGGCATGAAAACGCTCGGAGTGCGCGTAGAACGGCAGTGCAAGAATGCCATGGCGGTAGCGAGGTTCCTGGAGAAACACCCGAAGGTCGCGCGTGTGCACTATCCAGGACTGGCGTCCCATCCGGATCACAAACTCGCCAAAAAACAGATGCGCGGTTTCGGCTCGATGATGGCGTTTGATCTGAAAGGCGGGTTGCCTGCCGCGCGGCGGTTCTGCGATCGCGTGAAATTGTTCCTTCTCGCGGCGAGCCTAGGTGGCGTCGAGTCGCTTGTCATTCTTCCCATCTATAGCTCGCACTACAACATGACTGCGGAAGAGCTGCGGCGCGCGAACGTGAGCCCTGGCACAGTGCGAGTGTCCATCGGGCTTGAGGACGCAGAGGACTTGATCGCCGACCTTAAGCAGGCACTTGCTTAATCAGATGGGGCCTGGCGAACCTTCGGACAACTAGACCGTCTGCGGCTGGACCGGCAATTCCCATTTTTGTTTTTCGGGCAGCAACGATTTTACGATGTCTTCGAGCTCATGTGAGCTTTGAACATGTTCGGGAAAATTATGGACGCCGATGTCAAAAGACAGGCCGTACTTGGCTTTGACCCCTTGAAGCTCTTCCTGGAGCCGGAAAGCGACGCGCTTAGCATTTAACGTGTCCGTTTCCGGCAGGACAATAGCAAAGAGTTCGGGCGACAGATTGTAGATAGAATCGGTGGGCCGGAGTTTGCCGGACATGGCTTTGGCGGCCTCGCCCCAGGCGGCTTCGCGTTGCTTGGGATTCTTGTCGCTGGAGCCGCGAGCGGAGCGAACGAGCAAGAGTGTGAGCGTCGTGCTCATGGTCATGGCTCTGCGATGATCCATTGTTAAACGGTCCCAGAAATGATCCTGGCCGGGCATGGATTGCAGAATATCGACGCTTGCCTGCTGGCGGAGTTGGACGTTTCGTTCCAATTGCTCGATCAGGTTTTGTTTCAGTTTGCGAACCACTCGCTGGCGGTCCAGCAGATAGCCTGAAAAAAGAAGCGTCAAGACGCAGAATCCGACGTACGCAACGCGGAGGGTCCATTTGCTTCCCGTGTCCGGACGGAGAAAGACGAGGGGATACATTAGTACGGCGAGGCCGACGGCTTGGACGAGAACAAATACGGCTGCGAGGACGGTGAGGTGCAATTCACGCCGTTCGAGGTGATCCAATTCCGTGCGGTTCAGGGTAGCCATTGTCGAAAGCACTCCCATCAAGGACCGCAGCTCTGGTCAGCTATAAGAGCCTTCCCGGGCCTGTTTCTAAGGTGCACCCACCAAGCAGGCGGTGCAATAGACTAAAGGTACCGTGCGGCGGAGTTGATACTGTACTTCTTTAGGCTTTAGGCCACGAAGGAAGCGCGAGAAACGGAGTAAGGCATAAGAAGCCCAAGCTATCGGCGGCTGAATGATCCCCGGACGGGATCGTCTACCGGATTGCCGCAAAACAAAAACGGGCGGAACGCCGAAGCGCACCGCCCGTTTCGTATTTTTGCGAAGTGGAATTAGAGGGGTTGGACGTTCGAGGCCTGCAGACCCTTGGGGCCCTTGGTCACTTCGAATTCAACCGCTTGGCCATCGTTCAACGACTTGTAGCCATCAGCCACGATCGCGGAGAAATGGACGAAAACGTCCTCACCGCTCTGGCGCTGGATGAAACCGAAGCCCTTGCTGGCATTGAACCACTTCACTGTTCCTTGTTCTTTACTCACTGCTGTACTCTTTTCTGTCGGTTGGGTTGCAACCGAGCATTACTAGATTGAGCTATTTGGTGCCTCGAATTCCGAACCCCTCTTAAGAGTTACGGCCGCTTTCAGACGTAAAAAAAGGCCGCAAGTTTGACCTTGCGACCGCTTTACACATCTTAATGCGATACAAGAGCAACAAACGCATGAAAAGAATACTACAGCTCGCACTCTTTGCCAAGAGAAATCTTTAGCTTATTTCTAAGACGTCGGCGGCGAGGGAGAACGATCCCGCGGACTAGTCCGGCAGGGTGGCTTCGCTGGTAATGGTGAAATGGGTGGCAACTCCGGCGACTTTAGGAAGGCTGGAGGGCGTAACGGGCTGCCCGCCGCCGATCCAGGCTTCGACATTACCGGGAACGATGCGGTGCTTTCCGGATTCATCGACGATGCCCAATTCGCGGCCGCGTACCACAAACTCTATGGTCCTTTGCTCCCCGCGTTGAAGATGGACGCGAACGAGGCCTTTGAGCGCGCGCAAAGGTGCGCCCTTGACGCCCGGATGCGCCAGGTAGAGCTGCACGACTTCGTCGCCCGCCATTGGCCCGTTATTTTTCACAACGGCGGAAATGGTGACGGCGCCCTTGGCGGAAATCTTTGCGTGATCAACACGCGGCCGCTGGTAGGCGAACGACGTGTAACTCAAACCGAAACCGAAAGGATAGAGGGGCTCACCGTCGAAATAGCGGTAGGTGCGATTGGCCATCGAGTAGTCGTCGAAGGGCGGAAGCTGGTCGAGCGACTTGTAAAATGTAATCGGCAAACGGCCGGCGGGACTGAAATCGCCGGCCAGGACTTCTGCCACGGCAGTACCGCCTTCCTCGCCGGGATACCAGGCCTCGAGGATGGCGGGGACGTTGGCCTGAGCCCAATTGATGGCGAGAGCACTGCCGTTCATGAGGACCAGGACGATGGGCTTGCCGGTGGCATGAATTCGTTCGAGCAACTCCTCTTGCGGCGCGGGAAGATCGATGCTCGTGCGGTCGCCACCTGCGAAACCTTCGGCCTTCACCCTCATTTCTTCCCCTTCGATGCGGGGAGAGAGGCCCATGACCATGACGACCAAGTCGGCGCCGCGAGCGGCGTCCAGGGCCTCACGGCTTTCGTCCTCGGGGAGGCTCCAGATAAGCCGGGATTCGGCCATGCGCATGTCCTGAAAATATTCAATCTTGATGGAATAGGCGTGGCCCTTTTCGAGGTGCACTTTCTGCGTCAGCGTGGAAGCCGGATGATGGATGGTCCAGTCCTCGACGAGGAGCTTTCCGTCAAGCCAGAGGCGATAGCCGTCCTGGCCGGTGAAGCCGATGAGATAGTCCCGGGAATCAGGCGGGACGAAGAAGCCGGTCCAACGGACGGAGTAGTTCTTGAGGAGTTGAGGCGAGATGGGCTTATTGCCCCAAGCGAAGTTGACGTCAGGGTCGGTTCGGCTCATTACGGGCGAACCTTCCAGCTTTGGATTCGAAAAGTAGTCCGCTTTTAGGCCATGCTCGCTGCAAGCTGCGTCCGTGCAAAGCGCGCTGGAGGGTATGGGCTTGGTGACCGGGCCGACCAGGCCGGTGCCCTCCACGTAAAGGACTTTGGACTTCGGAAATCGCGCGCGAATACCCTCCAGGATGGTGACCGGTTTGGAGGGCGTGCCATTGTAGTTGCCTTCGAGAGCGTCGAGGCTATCGGCGTTGGGGCCGATGACGGCGATCGTTGCCGGGGCCTCTTTCAGCGGAAGCAAGTTGTTGTGGTTCTTGAGCAAAACGAGAGACTCGCGGGCCATGCGCAGGGCGAGCTGGCGGTGCGCTTCTGTGTCGTTTTCCGCGGGAGTGATACGTGAGTACGGAACGTCGGAAGGGGGATCGAACATGCCGAGGCGAAAGCGGGCAGTGAACAAACGGCGCAAGGACTTGTCCAGGTCGGCTTCGGAGAGCAAACCTTGGTGCACCGCGTTGAGAATCGCGGTATGCTCCGTGGTCATCGCGTGACGGTAATCTCCGCAGATCAGGTCCATCCCGGCCTTGAAGACCGCGGCTACACCTTCTTCGGGAGTGGGCTCAAAATGATGGCCGCCAAAGACATCGGAGACGGCGCCGCAATCGGAGACGACATAGCCCTGGAAGCCCCAGTCTTTGCGAAGATGATCCTGTAGCAAATCGGTGTTGGCGCAAGCGGGCTGCCCGTTCAAGGAGTTGTAGGCACACATCACGGATTCGGCTTTGGCCTCCATGACCGTGGCGCGGAAGGCTGGCAGATAGGTGTCTTCCATGTCATGGCGGGAGGCATGCACGTCGACGGTGTGGCGCGTGGACTCGGGGCCACTGTGGACGGCGAAATGCTTGGGCGTGGAAACGGTCTTGAAATAGTGCGGATCGGTCCCCTGCAAGCCGGTGACAAACGCGACGCCGAGGCGCGAGGTGAGGAAGGGATCCTCGCCATAGGTTTCCTGGCCGCGGCCCCAACGTGGATCGCGGAAGATGTTGATGTTCGGAGACCAGACGGTGAGGCCGCGATACCAGTCGGTGGAACCATCGGGATGCAAGGTGGCGTAATATTTGGCGCGAAATTCCGTGCTGATGGTATCGCTGACCTGGTGAAGCAGAGGCACGTCGAAAGTGGCGGCCATGCCGATGGCTTGGGGAAAAACGGTGGCGATGCCGGCGCGAGCGACACCGTGGAGTCCTTCGTTCCACCAATTGTATTCGGGAACATGCAGCCGGGGAATGGATGTGGCGGTGTGGCCGAGCTGCGAGATTTTCTCCTCGAGCGTCATGCGTGCAATCAGGTCGTTGACGCGCTGTTCCATCGGAAGCTTGGGATTGAGATAGGGTGCGTCCGCGGGGACTTGCTGCGCAGGGAGCGCGCAAGGAAGAGCCGCGCAGAGAATCAGCCACGCCCGAAATATCGTCCTAGTTTTCATGTTGCGTCCGCCTGAAAAGTGATTTGTATGCTGTACGAATCTCTATAGAAATCTCGAACAATCGCGATTCGACGGCACAGTACCATTCCGCCAAAGCTCATGCAAACGGGAATCGAACGCGGGTCAGGTCGGTGAAGGCCGGGCGATGAGCCGGAATGCGCTGTAAGGAGCGGCTCGCCTGTCTTGCCTGCACGCAAGTTCGACTTCGCTCCCGCGCACGACTTTCAAAATCTGCGAGGAGTGCGCCGCTGCGTCGCCTTCCAAATCGCTTGCCGGCGGCACGATGCCGGCCCGCATCGTTCCGGAGAGTGTCCCAGAGATGGCTGCATGACAGGAGTTTCATGTGAAACTAGCGGCGACAGCGTTCAACCCGTACACGTCGCGGGCTGTAACTGGGGCAGAATCAGCCTCCGGAATGTAGCCAACGGGGCAGCGGGCGTGTATTGAGTACGTCAACCCATACTTTCCGGAAAGCGTTGACCTGGGCTGGAATGGCTACTTACCATAGGGAGATGCGGCGAAAGACTCAGTTTGTGCTGTACGCGATGCTTGTAACCGCGCTGTGGACGACATCCGGCGGATGCGAGGATGCGGCAAAAAACTCCGTGCATGCTCGCGTCCCGGCGCTGTCCCCCTTGAATACCGCCGCCGCGCAGGCGCCCACCGATATCGGCGAGCTTCCCCTGCCAAAACTTTCTTCCGCATGGATCGCCGCGCTCGCTCCGCGAGTCCCTACTGCAAAAGAGTATTTGATGGCGCAGGTGGAGGCGAAATTCGCATCCGGGGAGCAAAACTACAAAGCGGGGCATCTGGAAGCGGCGCGGCGCGATTTTGACGATGCCGTCGACTGGATGCTGGAGAGCGGCATTGACGAGAACAGCGATCCGAAGTTGAGCGAACTCTTTCACCGCGTGGTGGACACGGTCTACAAAGACGAGTTGCAGGCCTTCCGCGAAGGAGACGGTTTTCAGGAGGCGCCGGCGGTGCCAGCGGCTATTGACGAAGTGGCGGAGATGACCTTCCCCGTGGATCCCCGGCTGAAAGGCCGGGCGGAGGAAGCGGCCAAGAATATTTCGCACGACCTACCCCTGACGGTAAACGACGAAGTGCTCTCGTTTCTTAATTTTTTCCAGACACCGCGGGGACGCGCCATCGTGGAGAAGGGGCTGCAGCGCTCGGGGCGTTATCGCGCGATGATTTCGCGGGTGCTGCGCGAAGAAGGCGTTCCGCAGGATTTAATCTATCTTGCGCAAGCGGAAAGCGCTTTCCAGCCGCTGGCGCTTTCGCGGGCCGGAGCCCGGGGAATCTGGCAGTTCGTCGCGTATCGTGGGATGGAGTACGGCTTGCGGCATACCTGGTGGGTGGACGAGAGGCAGGATCCGGAGAAGGCCACCCGAGCGGCCGCCGAGCATTTGCGCGATCTGTACGCGCAATTCGGCGACTGGTATCTGGCTATGGCCGCGTACAACTGCGGCCCGGGAAACGTGCAGAAGGCCATTGAGCGCACGGGCTACGCGGATTTCTGGGAACTGTACAAGCGCAACGTACTTCCACGAGAAACGAAAAATTACGTCCCCATCATTCTGGCGCTCACGCTCATCGCCAAGGATGCGGCGCACTACGGCATACAGGCCGATCCCGATCCGCCCGTGCCCACGGATGTGGTGAAGCCGGGCCGCGCGATCGATCTGCGGCTGGTGGCCGAGACGATTGACGTGGACGTCGAGACACTGCGCAATCTGAATCCCTCGCTGCTGCGCCTCGTGACACCGAACGATCCTTCCTTCGAGCTGCATCTGCCCGCAGGTACAGCGGAAAGATTTTCCGCGGAAATTGCGGATATCCCTCCGGACAAATGGGTGAGCTGGCGGAGGCACCGCATCGAAGCGGGCGAAACACTGACCTCCATTGCGAAAAAATATCACGTAACGACGGCGGCGATCTCCGAAGCGAATAACATGGACCGCCACGGGACGCTCGACGTCGGAGAGAAACTGATTATTCCCGCGGCCCCGTCTCGGGAGTCCAGGCGGCGCTTGGTGCATTATCGCGTCCGCAGAGGCGACACGCTCAGCGGCGTCGCGGATCGCTTCAGCGTTCCGACCGACGATGTGCGCCGGTGGAATCACATGAGGACTAACCGGGTGCGCCGCGGCATGGTGCTGCGCATTTATACGGTGGGGGGAGTTCCGGAGCCCTCGCGGGCGCATCGGTCGCGCCGGAGTCGAAAAACCAGATCGAAAAGCCAAACTCGCCGGAAGACCTCCTCTACCTCCTGGTTTTCCAGTGCCATTGCCTCGACCCACGGATAAATCTTTTAAATAGAATAGGTTGCGGGAGAGCAAGTAGACTTGTGCACTCCTTACTTCGTTCGATTGGGGCCCGGGCCGTCCCTTGACATGTGCTCTCTTCACAGCACTGCTGCAGAGTGCTTGACAACGTTGCGGGAGTACGATAACAACTTCGCTGCGGCGGAGGGGAGTCGGCAACTCCGGCTGAGGCAGCATCCCACAAGCTCTAGGCTTGTGGATTCCCCCCTAGGGAGGATGCGATGGATTTCGAGAAAGACAACTTAGAAGACGACAACGAGCTGTCGCGGCTGGAGGAGGAAGACGAGCTGGGCGGCGGCGATGAGATCGTGGAGACCGTCGAGGAGGAGATTCTCATCACCGAAGACGAGCCGGTAGAGGTGCCGCCGGCGGCGAGGCCTGCTCCTCGGCCAGCGGCGAGGCCGGCCAAGAAGTCGGCTCCGAAAAAAAAGGCCAAGGCGAAAGCCAAAAAAGCCAAGCCCAAATCAAAACCGAAGAAGAAGGCCAAGAAAAAAGCCAAGAAGCAGGCCAAGAAAAGTGCCAAGAAAAAGGCAAAAAAGAAGAAGCGCCGCTGATTGCGGGCGATCAACCGTATTCTTGATGCAGAAAAAAGTCTGGGCCATCGCCCAGGCTTTTTCTTTTTGATAGCGGGTCAGGACCAAGTCGGGACTCGCCTCGTTCTTGGGCACTCCCAATTGTGCACGGCAAGTCTGTCGAATCGGGAATCCGCACGCTCGCGGAGAGCTGCTTGCCGGAAAGAGTCGATGCCGTTAGCATAGCGCCGGATGTTGCGGGCGCTAGAACAGATACGGCGGATGCGAGGCGGGGCGCAGTCTCATTTGATGCGCTGCTCGGACGGGAACTATTACGTCGTCAAGTTCCAAAATAATCCGCAGCACCGCAGAATTCTGGTCAATGAACTGCTGGGTACGAAGCTGGCGGCGCGGATGGGGCTTCCGACAACGCCGGTTGCGATAGTCGAAGTGTCGCAAGAATTGATTCGCTTGACCCACGAGTTGGTGCTGGAAATGCCGCGAAGCAGGGTTCCCTGCCAGGCCGGTCTCCAGTTCGGCTCGCGCTATCCGGGCGACCCTCGGCGGCTGGCGTTGTACGACTTTCTGCCCGACGAGCAGTTGCGCGAGGTGGCAAACCTCCACGACTTCGCGGGCATGCTGGTATTCGACAAATGGACGTGCAATACGAACGGCCGCCAGACGCTTTTTTTTCAGGACATGTTTCGCGAGGAACGTAACACCACGGAGCCAGGCGCCGTGGTGAAAACAGGATCAAACTACAGCACGCTGATGATCGATCAAGGTTTTTGCTTCAACGCCGGGGAATGGAGTTTTCCCGACGCGCCGCTGCGCGGGCTCTACGCCCGCAACCGCGTCTACGAAGGCGTCACCGGGATGGAGTCCTTCGCTCCATGGCTCGAGCGGCTGGAACGGCAGATGACCGAGCGCGCTCTGGACGAAATTACGAAGCAAATTCCCCCGGCGTGGTACGAAGACGACTACGATGCGCTTATGCGGCTCACGGAACAGCTGCTCCGCCGCAGTCCGCGCGTCGCGGACCTCATCCGGGACGCCAAAAAATCCAATCGCCAGCCTTTTCCAAACTGGATGTGACCCATGACTGAAATCATCGCCGAATCCACACAGAATGAGCGCCACTGCGCCTACCACATCCTCCGCTATTCGCCGAATCTCGTGCGCGACGAGTGGCTGAATATCGGGGTGCTGATCTTCGATCCCCAGTCCGGCGAGCGCCGGCTGCGGCTCATCGAAGAGGACGGGGAGTATGCGCGGGTGCGCCGCCTGCATCCGCAAGCCGACGAAAGAGTCTTGCGCCGGCTGCGGAACGATCTGGAAGAACGCCTCCAGTCCGCGCTTACCTCGCAAGGCCGCGGTTCAAAAAGCGGCGGCATAAACGGCAGCGCGCTTCAGGAGGTCCTTCACAAGTGGGATGACACGCTGGCAAACGTGCTTCAACTGGCCCCGCAAGTGGGAATTCTTTCCACCGACTTGGATTCCGAACTCGATCGCCTCTATACGGATCACGTCGCCCTCGCGCGCCGCGACGCCCGATCCAGCGTTCCGGGCAGCAGAGGGGCCATCCGCTCTTACTGCACGCAGGTCTTCAAGCAGGCCCGCCTCTGGAATCGCATCGAACGAGGCGTTCGCGCCGAAGAGTTCACCTTTCCCGGGGACCCCATGCGCTTTGACTACAGCTACCGGCGGAACGGCACCCGCGGTTTCGTGCAGACTCTGCCGTGGAATCGCGCCGCAGAGGACGCCAGAGGTTTGTCCTACACTGCCGGGAAAATCCAGAGTAAAGGCGGCTTTGCCAGCGAATTCACCGCGGTGACGGAAGCGCGGTGGAACGAGGAAGACGGCCGCCACCGTTTTGTTCGAGATGCCCTGCGCGAAGCCGGTATCGAGTCCGTTCCTGTGGAGAGTTTCGCCGTGTGGGTCGCCAAACTCAAACCCATGCTTCAGTGAGCTGCGGCGCCTGAGCGGGACGATCACCCGTTCACGGCGAGAACCAGAAGTGTTAGGTCGTCGTGCCAGCGGCCGCCGCTGAACTCGCCCGCGGCCGTGAGTATCATCTCTTGCATAACCGGCGCCGCCGCCAGACGGTGCTCTTGCAATAATCCCAGCAGGCGAGCCTCGCCAAATTCGTCCTCTGCGGAGTTGCAAGCCTCGGTCACACCGTCCGTAAAAAGAATCACGCGATCTCCGGGCGCAAGTTGCGCCGTGCCCGTTACAAACTTCTGATTCGGAAAAACACCAAGCACCCCGCCGCCCGCCTGCAGGCGTTCGTGCGATCCGTCGCGGTGCAGCAAAATCGGTGGGTTGTGCCCTGCGTTGGTGTACCGCAGACGCCGCGCGGGTCCCTCGAGTTGTGCGTAAAAAAACGTGATGAAACGGTCTCTTCCGGTATTGTGGCAAACGAGCGAATTCAGCCGCGTGCACAAGCCATCGGGCGGCAAAGCAGGCGAAGCCAGACCTTGCACGGCGGCCTGCAGATTGGACATCAACAGTGCCGCCGGCAACCCTTTCCCCGCCACGTCGGCAATGCAAAGGCCAAGCGTCGCTTCGTCGAATGCCAGAACATCGTAGTAGTCTCCGCCGACGCTCTGCGCCGGCTGCCACGCTCCCGCGATTTCATATCCTGCACGCTGCGGAATGATTTTTGGCAGGAGTCCTTGCTGGATGGAGCGCGCCTCGGCGACTTCCCGCTCCTGCTGGTGAAATTGCAGCGCGATCTCTTCGTGGTTCCGGCTCTCCTGAGCCGCGCGGCGTCGGGAGGCTCGCCGCTCGCGTCCCAAACCAATTTGCTTTTGCAAAATCTCCAGCAGGCGTGCGTTGGCCCAGGGCTTTTCCACAAAATCGGCCACGCCGTATTGCATGGCTTCGACTGCCAGCCCTACGGTAGCCCAGCCCGTCATCACCACAATCGCCGGCGCGTCCTCGATTTCTTTCAGCTGGCCGAGCAGGTCCAGCCCTTCCCGGCCCGAGGTCGTGTCCCGGGCGTAGTTCAAATCCATCAGCAGGAGATCAAAGTCGCGTGCCGAGACGGCTCGTAGCAGCTCCGCCGGCGAGGTCACCGCCTCGGTTTCGTAGCCCTGGCCTTTGAGCAGCAGGCGCAGTGCGTTCAGCACATCGAGCTGGTCGTCAGCAATCAGGATTCGCGGCGTCGGCGTAGTCATGGGTCCGGTCGTCTTGGCTGGGGAAAAGCAGGATGGGTTCCACGCTCCCTGTGATCTAAGCCTCTTGTTTTGGAGATTTGAGAGAGAGGTAGAAACTAAACAGGCCGCAGTCTCGACCATTTGCGGGAAACTTCGTCCCACATCCGGACAGCTGTCCGAATCCAGGAATTGCGCTGAGGCAAGGCCGAACCCGCCTTCGCGGCCCGTAAACCGCACGGCCAGCAAATCTCGCGTAGAAGCATATCGAAGAATGTCCCTAGAGAACCGGTTCCGACCAATTCTCGAGCGTCTCCTTAACCTTATGCATGAATTGGTGCGCGATGGCGCCATCGACCACCCGGTGGTCGTAGCTGAGCGTGATGTAGCACATCGACCGGATGGCGATTGAGTCGTTGATGACCACCGGCCGCTTTTCAATGGCCCCGAGGCCCAGGATGGCCACATTAGGCTGGCTGATCACCGGAAGCCCGAATAGCCCGCCGTAGACCCCCGGATTGGTGATGGAGAAGGTGCCCTCCTGGACTTCTTCTGGTTTCAGCTTTTTCGAACGCGCGCGCTCCGCCAGGTCATTCAAAGTCCGCTGGATGCCCAGCACATTCTTCTCGTCGGCGCCTTTTACAACAGGCACGATCAAGCCCCAATCGAGCGCCACGGCAATGCCGATGTTGATTTCCTTGTGCAGCACGACATTGGTGCCGTCGAGTGACGCGTTCACGGTCGGGAAAGCGCGCAACCCCGCCACGGCGGCCTTCACGAAGAATGGCATGAAGGTCAGCTTCGTGTCGTAGCGTTGCTGGAACTCGTCTTTGGCCTTGGCGCGCAACGAAGCCACCTTGGTCATATCGACTTCGTCCACCGAATAAACGTGGGGAGAGACGTGCTTCGAGGCCAGCATGTGCTCGGCGATTCTCTGCCGCATATTGCTCATCGGTTCGATTTGGTAGTTGCCGAAATATATCTTTTCGCGAGGGACTGCTGTTTCGAAGGCGACGCGCACTTGCCCGCCGGAAGCAGCCGGAGGTGCGGGCGCCCCAGCAAGGGGCGGCGTAGGGCGAACCGGAGCAGCAGCGGGAGCGCTCGGCGGAGCTGCAGCGGGTGCTCCGCCAGCCGCGATGACGGCTTCAATATCTTGTTTGCTGATGCGTCCGCCAGCGCCCGTTCCAGGCACAGTCGCCAGGTCGATCCCGTGCTCGGCGGCCATGCGGCGCACGAGCGGCGAGCTGTGAATGCGTTCGCCCGCGGGGCGCTGTGGCACTGCTGTGGAAGCTACCGGCGCTGAAACTGGTGCTGCCACCGCGGGTCTCGCTGCCGGTGGAGGGAGAGGCGCAACCGCTGCGGGAGCCGGCGCGGGCGTTGGCGCTGCTGCTTTTGCTGGGGCTGGCGCGGCCGCAGCTGCTCCTCCTGCGCCGTCGATGACCGCGACGACCGTTTGGATCGGCACGGTCTGTCCCTCGTTGACTTTGATCTCCTTCAGCACACCGGCCGAAGGCGACGGAATTTCCGCGTCCACCTTGTCCGTCGAAATCTCGAACAGCGGCTCGTCCCGCTCGACCTTGTCACCGGGCTTTTTGAGCCACTTGGTGATCGTCCCTTCAAAAATGCTTTCGCCCATCTGCGGCATGACTACGTCTGTGGCCATTTGCGTTCTCCTCTGCGGCAACAATTTCGATGTGCGGGCGGCCCTAGGTGGCCGGGCGGCGCCTGCTCATACTTTCTAATACCGCGCCAACTCCTTCGCGGCGTCAAAAACTTTCTTCGCATTCGGCAGAAAATGCTCCTCGAGCGTCGGCGCATAGGGGACCGGCGTATCCAGGGCCGTCACGCGCATCAACGGCCCGTCCAAGTCGCCGAAAGCCTTCTCACAAAGAATCGCCGCAATTTCGCCCGCGATTCCCCCGGTCCTGGTGTCCTCGTGGACCACCAAACATTTGTTCGTCTTTTTCACTGATTGCAAAATGGTCTCTTCATCGAGCGGCAGCAGCGTCCGCAAATCGATGACCTCGGCTTCGATGCCTTCCTTCGCCAGAGCCTCCGCGGCTTCGAGCGACGTGTGCATCATCGCGGCATAGGAAACGATCGTCAGGTGCTTCCCTTCCCGCCGCACAATGGCTTTGCCGATCGGCACGGTATAGTCCCCCGCTGGGACTTCGCCTTTGATCCGCCGGTACAAGAATTTGTGCTCGAGGAAAAGCACCGGATTGTTGTCCCGCACCGCCGCCTTCAACAGCCCCTTCGCGTCGTAGGGCGTCGAAGGATAAATCACTTTCAACCCGGGCGTGTGCACGAAATACATTTCCGGATTCGCCGAGTGGAACGGCCCGCCATGCACACCCCCGCCCGATGGCCCGCGCATCACCATCGGTGCCGGCGCGTTCCAAAGGTAGTGGCCCTTGGCCACGAAATTCGTAATCTGATTAAACGCGCACGCAATGAAGTCGATGAACTGCAGCTCCGCGATCGGCCGAAGCCCCATGTAGCTCATCCCGCAAGCGGCGCCAATGATCGCGCTCTCGCTGATCGGGGTATCGATCACGCGTTCCCAGCCGAATCGCTCGAGCAATCCTTCGCTGGTCTTGAATGCCCCGCCGTAAACGCCGACATCCTCGCCGAGCAGCACCACCGCAGGATCACGATCCATCTCTTCGAACATCGCTTGCTTGATGGCTTCGAGAAACGTGATTTGTGTTTCGTTTCCCGCTTTGTGATTGGGCGCCATTGCTATCCTCGCGCCTTTCTCTTTGCGCCGGACGCGGCCGCAGCTTTTGCAGGTTTTTTCGCGGCCGGCTTGTCAGCGGTTTTCGCCGGTGCACTACCGTTGCCGGAGGACGCCTCTATCGTATTCGTTGTGTCACCAAAATGAATAGGCGCGTTGGCTCCGCCTGAACTCTTCCCAGAACCAAATCCAGCCACTGTCCAAACCGCTTTGACGCTTGATTTCGGCGGCGTGACTTCGGCAGTGGGCCGCTCCCATTTCGGGCGGATCTTGTGGCACTCGTCGCCGGTGCAGTACACGCCGGTTTCGGCGAATTCCGGAGGCGGCATCGGAGAATTTTCGGCAAACTCGCGTTCCGCAGCGAGCAGCGTGTTGATTTTCTCCTCCACCTCTTTCTTGCTCTTGGCATCGAGCAACTTCTCGTCCATCAGAAATTTCTCATAGAGCGTAATGGGATCGCGGGCTTCCCAGTAGGCACGCATCTCTTTTGGAACGTACTCGGCTGGATCGTGCTGCGCGTGGCCCAGGCGGCGGAACGTTTTGGCTTCGATCAAAATCGGCCCTTCGCCGGCCCGCGCTCGCGCCACGGCTTCCCGCGCGGTCGTAAACACCTCGACCACGTTGTTGCCGTCGATGATATAGCTCGAGATTCCGTAGGCCTTCGCGCGATCCGCAAGATTCTCCAGCGGCACCTGCCGTTTCACCGGCGTCGAGTACGCCCACAGATTGTTTTCGAGGATCAGCACGAACGGCGCTTTCTGCGTCGCCGCAAAATTCAATCCTTCGTGAAACACGCCGGTCGAGCTTCCGCCGTCGCCGATCCAGGTCATGGTCACAATTTTCTGTCCCAGGTAGCGGCCCGCCATGGCCACGCCGGTCATCACCGGAATCAAATCGCCCAGCATCGAAATCGGTGAAACAATGTGCAGCTTTTCCAAGTCGCCGAAGTGGCTGGTGCCGTCCTTGCCTTTGGTTGGCGAATCGTACTTCGCCATGTGCTGCATGAAAACATCGCGCGGCGGCACGCCCTTCACCAGCAGCGCCCCGATATTGCGAATCATCGGCGCCAGCCAATCCTTCTTTTCCAGCGCGTACGCCGTCCCCACAGAAATCGCTTCTTGTCCCAGACTCGAGTATAGCCCTCCGACAATTTTGTTCTGCCGGAAGAGCTTCACCATGGTGTCTTCCACGGTGCGGTTCAGGCGCATGTAGTAGTACAAGTCAAGATATTGCTGCCGCGTCAGATTCTTGTTCATTCCCGCTCCCGTAGCACAGGCTTCAACCTGGGCCCCAAGTTAAGCACGGCAACTTGCCAACGACGGCTAATCGCGTTCATGAAAAAACGACCTCGGCCGCTTGCCCGGCATGCTCTAATCTCTCAAGCAAAGCCCCCCTCGACGATTCTTGCATCTCCAGCCCGAACACTTCCCCGAAGTGCCGCGCTATTTGTTGTGCAACTGCGCTGACCTTCACGGTTCGGCCCAGCACTTTTTCCAGCGAAGTCGCTTTTCGACCGGCAATCCCGCACGGCACGATAAAATCGAAATACCGCAAATCTGTCGAAACGTTATAAGCAAATCCGTGCGAAGTCACCCACCGGCTGATATGCACTCCGATGGCCCCCAGCTTTTCTTCTTGACCGTCCGCCGCCGTAACCCAAATCCCCGTCCGGCCTTCCACACGAAACGCCGCAATTCCAGACTCCGCCGTCGTCCCGATCATCGCTTCCTCGAGCATTCGCACGTACCACACAACGTCCTTGCGAATCTCGCCGAGCTGCAAAATCGGGTAGCCTACCAACTGCCCCGGCCCGTGATACGTTATGTCTCCCCCGCGGCTCGTCTCGAAAAACTCCACATTTCGCTGCCGCAGCACGCTCTCGGAAACCAGAAGATGTTCGCGTTTCCCGTTCCGCCCCTGGGTGATCACCGGCGGATGCTCGCACAGTAGCAACACATTCTCAACCATCCCCGCCTTGCGCGCGGCGACGACGCGCTTCTGTAGCGCATACGCCTCCGCGTAATCAATCAGTCCGAGATCGACAATCTGGCAGTTCCCCATCGCAGCTCTATTTCCTTTGTAGGGGCGCAGTATGCTGCGCCCCTACAAGCAAGGTCTCAAACGTTGATCTGCAATCCGCGCACGGACGCAAACGCATCCCCCATCCCTTCCCATACCGTGGGATGCGCGTGAATCATGTTCATCATGTCGTCGACGGTGCCTTCGAGGTGCAGCGTCGCCGCCGCTTCCGCCAAAATTTCCGTCGCCAGCGGCCCGATAATGTGAATTCCCAGCACTTCACCGTACTTTTCGTCCGAAACGACCTTTATGAAACCGTTGTGGTTTCCCAAAATCGTCGCTTTGCTGTTGCCTACGAAGGGAAATTTCCCGGTTTTCACGGCATAACCCGCATCCCGCGCCTGCTTTTCCGTCAACCCAATCGAACCGATCTGCGGCTCGCAGTACGTCGCGTTAGGAATCCGTGTCTTCAGAATCGGCTGCGTCTTTTTTCCCGCGATGTGCGTCACGGCAACAATGCCCTCCATCATCGCGGCGTGCGCCAATTGCGGCATGCCCGCGACGATGTCCCCGATGGCGTACAATCCCTTTTGATCGGTCTCCATGTACGGCCCGGCGTGCACGAAGCCGCGCTCGACTTTTGCCTTGGATTTTTCGAGACCGCAATTCTCAGTCATCGGCTTGCGGCCCACCGCCAGCAACAGTTTTTCCGCCTGCAGCGTCTGGGGTTTTCCGTCTTTATCTTTAAACGAAACCGTGACGCCCTTGGCGTCTTTCTTCACGGACTCCACTTTGCTGCCCGTGAAAATCTGTATGCCCTTCTTCTTGAAATCCTTTTCCAGTTCCGCGGAAACCTCTTCGTCTTCTACCGGCACGACGCGCGGCAGCATTTCCAGAATCGTTACCTGCGTACCAAACGTATTGTAAATCGAGGCGAATTCCACCCCCACGGCCCCCGCCCCAACCACAATCAGCGTCTTGGGAATGTCCGGCAACTCCAGGATGGATCGGTTCGTCAAAATCGTTTTGTGGTCCGGCTCGATACCCGGCAGCGCGCGCGCTTCGGACCCGCTCACCAGCAAGATGTTCGCAGCCTCAATTTCGCTTTTCTTTCCGTTGTTGTCCACACTCACGCGGCCCGGCCCGGCGTAGCGTCCCCATCCTTGTACCCATTCCACCTTATTTTTCTTGAAAAGAAATTCGATACCCTTGGCATGCTTCTTGACGATCTTGTCTTTTCGCGCCAGGATGTTCGCCCAATTGATTTTCAGCCCGCTCACTTCAAACCCCAACTCCGCGGCATTTTTGAAGTGATCGTACACGTCGGCGTGGTGTAGTAGAACTTTCGTCGGAATGCATCCCACGTGCAAGCACGTCCCGCCGAGAAACGGGTCCTTCTCCACGACGACGGTCTTCAGGCCAAGCTCACCGGCACGGATCGCCGCCACGTATCCCCCCGGACCACTTCCGATAATCGCCACGTCATATTTTGCCACTCGTGATCTCCTTCCGCGGAGACTGGAATTGGTGAATCTATTCCGTTGCGGCCGCGCTTCCTGTCGGCTTGCAAACGACAAAAACCTCTGCGGGACACCTGACTAGGAAATTGTAAGCCGCCCTCAGCGCGAACGTCGACAATCCGGCAAACCTTGAATTTTAGCAGCCGCTCGTGGCCCCTGCAACCTAACCTCTGCTCCGCGCGTCAGACAACGCCGCCTCTCGCAACGCGGCGCCTGCGCGGCACCGCCGGCGGAAGAAACGTGCGCCGGGATTTGTTATTCGCCGCGACCTGCACCGGCCGGTTATCCACAGTTGGCATACTAGTACCTTCCTCTTTCTAAAATCTTTCCCTTGCATTTATATTTACCTCTCTATATAGTCCATCTCCTATTATTCTGAGTCCACGTCTGAGCTGGCTTCCTGGAGATCCCCGCAAGCCTGACGTCAAGGAGGACCGCCATCATGATCATGAAAATTGGAGAGCACTGGCGTTGCACGAATCCCGCGTGCCGTTGCGAAGTGTTGGTCCAGGCAAAGAGCGAAATGGAAGGCTCTAATCCGCGCTGCACCTGCGGCGCTCCCATGAAAAAGTCCTACGCCCCGCCGCACTTTGCGTATCTCGAGTTTCTGCACGTCGAGGAACCGGCCTCGGCGCCAGGGGGCTCCCGGAAGGGGTGAATTATGCGCGCCGAAACTCTTGTCCGGCCTTCCACGCATCACGCCAAGCCTCTGGTCATTCGCGGGGGGCTTGCGAGAACCTTCGGAGGTTTAGTCGGCTTCCTTGCCCTCTTGTTCTTGCTATTGGGTCTATACCTTCTCCGGGACGTTTTCGTACACCCGCTCGATGCGCAGGCCGTGGCAATTCTCGCCGCCGCGCTCAGCATTACGCTGTCGGCTATTCTCTTTTATTTCCTTCTTAAGCCCAAGCCGCGGCACGGTCAGGGACATCGGCAGGGGCAGAGTTGGTGAACCACACGCTTCAAGCGCGCGGGATCGCTGAGAGGTACCGCTCCTCCAGGATTTGCCGGTGATGCAGTTCGTGCCCTGCCGTGATATAGGCCAGCGCTTGCACACTGACCTCGTTTTTATTCGCCGTCCCTCGCCGCAGCCACGCTTCTTTTCCGAGCGACCGGAACAACGCCAGGCTTGCGCTGCGCACCAGCGCAAATTCCTCCGCGAGACTCGCCAGAGGACGCTCGTTGAAACCCCCGCTGCGCACGTAATCGTCTTGCTCAAACCCCTCCATCGCAGTCTGGTCACCCCGCGCAATCCGCAGCGCACGGTAGACAAAAATTCGCTCTGAATCAGCCAGATGCCCGAGCACTTCCTTCACCGTCCACTTGTCCGGTGCATAGCGAAAGTTCCCGTCACGCTCGCTGCGTCCCGCGAAGAGTTGCATCGTTTGCAACCGTTGCGCCTCGAGCGCTTTTGCCACGTCATTTCCAGGAACAAGCGAAATGTACTTCTCATAGTAAGCTGCATACTCCCCAGGCTCCGGCCTCGCTAATTTCATATTTCCTCTCCCACTGCGCAGTATACCGCGCCGGCCCCAGCCTCAGCCTGCTTTTGGGCTGTCCCTCGCTTGACCTCCACGTAAGCCTGGATCGGTCCGACCTCAGGGACGACCTCATTGTGCTCGAAGCACGCCTTGCCCGTGCTAAGCAGTGCTATCATCCATAAAATGCGCGTTGCATTTCAGGGTGAACCCGGCGCTTTCAGCGAGGAAGCCGCCGTGCAGCTTCTCGGTTCCGGCATCGTGACGGTACCATGCCCAACCTTTGACGCCGCTTTTCTGGCCATCGGGGAAGGTCTCGCGAATGCTCTCCTGGCCCCCGTCGAAAACACGCTCGCGGGACCTGTCGTCCGCGTCTATGATCTCCTCCTCGAAAGCGCCCTCACCATCATTGCGGAGACCATCCTGCCGATCGAGCATCACCTGATCGGCTGTCCCGGCGCGTCTCTTGAGGGCCTCCGCTCTGTCGCTTCCCATCCCATGGCCTTGGCGCAATGCGAACGTTTCTTTGCCACGCATCCGCATCTGAAGCGCGTCCCCGCCGAGGACACGGCCGGAAGCGTGCGCGAAGCCATCTCCCGCGGCGACAAGAGCTGCGCTGGCATTGGCGCGCGACGCGCTGCGGAACATTACGGTGGGGTAATTCTCGCCGCGGGCATTCAGGACAACGCTGAAAATTTCACCCGCTTTTTCTTGCTGCGTCCTTCCAGCGAATCCAAAACGCCGGCGCCAGATGCGCGCAAGATGTCCATCGCCATGCGTCTGGCTCACCGCCCCGGTGCGCTACTCGCTTCTCTCGAGCCTTTTGCAAGGCACGGCGTCAATCTGCAGAAAATCGAGAGCCGGCCCATCCACGGCCGCCCCTGGGAATACCAATTCTTCCTGGATGTGGAAGGAGAAACACCTTCCCAACTGGAATCCGCTCTCGCGGAAGTGCGCAAAGCCACCAGCGATTTGCGCGTCCTCGGTCTGTACGCTGCCGCTCGCACTCCCAGCGCAACTCCGGAAGGACAACGGAAGGGCAAAGCCTGAAATTAAGCCACGGAGTGCGGCACTCCGAATCTCCAAACGCAAACTCACGGGCCGGCGGCAGCTACTCGGAGCGCAATGCTATGATCGGATCGACGCGCATGGCCCGCCTCGCCGGGATGTAGCAGGCCACCAACGCTACGCCCACGAGCAACGCCGCGGTGATCAAAAAGCTTGGCGCATCGAACACGCCGATGCCATAGAGCAGGCTGTTGATGCTGCGCGCGAGCAAAGTAGAAAATGCAAGTCCAGCCACCACTCCCGCGCACACCATCGCCATCCCGTTCGCCAAGATCAGCCGCAGTACATCGCGGGGCTGCGCGCCCAGCGACATTCGGATGCCGACCTCCTGCGTTCGCTGGCTCACCGAGTATGACATCACGCCGTAAGTCCCCATAGCCGCAAGCAGCAACGCCAGCGCGCCAAAGCCGCCGAGCAGCTCTGCGCCGACACGCGGGGCCGTCAGCGATTGAACCAGAACCTGCTGCACCGTTTGAACGTTCAACAATGGAACGGTCGGCCCGAGCGCTTGCACGGTGCTGCGCACAACTGGGATCGCTTTCTCCGCATCACCCTTGGTCCGCACGTAGAGCACGATTTGTGGAGAGTAATGCTGTTTCAACGGCAGATAAACGATCGCTTGCGGGGGCTCACCCATCGTCTGGTATTTGACTGTGGCTACTTCGCCCACGATCGCTATGTCCCACGTCTCTCCGAGGAAATGGATGTGCTTGCCAATCGGATCCTCGCCCGGCCACATCTGGGCCGCGGCTGCCTGGTTTACGATTCCGGCCATCGCGCCCTGCATATCGTCGTGTTCGTTGAAGTCTCGTCCCCCCAGCATCGTGATTCCAGCGGTCGCAAAATATCCCGGCTCGACGGCAACCACCGGCGTCAATTTGCCGTTTCGAGGATCCGTAATATCCACGCCATCGGTAAACGTCGTGCGCGCCAGCCCGCCTGAAAACGGGAACGTGTCTGAAATGCTCGCGCTTTGCACAGTCCCGACACCATCCAGCCGCTCGACCACGTCCTTGAAGAACTGCTCCGCTCGCGGCTGCGCGTAGTGCTCCGAGCCAAGGTTCACGAACATCACCATCTCGTGTTTGACTTCGAATCCCGGGTCCATCTCTTGCGCGTTGCGCAGGCTATGGATAAAGAGTCCCGCGCCGGCCAAGGCAACAAGCGAAAGCGCCACTTGCAACATCACCAGCACGCCTCGAAGCCCGTACCAACGCGCGCTCCCCGTCGGATTTCCGGTGCGGTCTTTTAGCGCTGCAATGCGGTCTGCTTTCGAAGCTTCTAGTGCCGGCACAAGTCCGAACAGCATCGTCGCCACTAGCGAGAGGGCCAGCGTGTAGAGCAACACTCTGGCGTCCAGAGTGATATCGAGACGCCGCTGTAATCCTGGAGGTAGCAGCACGAGCAGCAGCGACCGGCCCCAGTAAGCAAACAGAATGCCCAGCCCGCCGGCCATCAATGCGATCAACAAACTCTCTGTCAACAACTGCCGCACCAGCCTGATTCTCGACGCGCCCATCGCCAGCCGCACGCCGATCTCCCGGTGTCTCTGCGTGGCCCGCGCCAGCAGCAGATTGGCCACGTTTGCGCAGGCGATGAGCAGCACCAAACCGACGATCACGAACATTAACGACCCGGCGCGGACGTAGACGCTTCGCAGTTGCGGAGGTATCGCAGTCTGATCGATTGGCACAAGTTCTTCGTTCCGTCCGCCGTTGTCTTTCGGATATTCCTTTTCGAGTTCGAGCCCCAAGTTGTGGATGGAAGCTCGCGCCTGGGCGACCGTCACGCCGGGTTTGAGTCGCGCCACCATGGACGTCAGCCGAAAGGCGCGTTGATTCAGCGAATCCTTGATGAAACCCGTCAGCACCTGATCATGCATGAGCATGGGAATCCACGCATCGGGGCTGCCCAGCACTCCTATGTCATGAAAATAGTTCGGCATGATTCCAATCACTGTGAAATCCTGCTCGTTCATTTGAATCGCTCGCCCCAGCAACTTTGGGTCGCCGCCGAATTCGCGATTCCACAACGCGTAGCTAATCACCACCACCGGTACTGGTGTTTTGCCTTCTTCCTCGGAGAATCCGCGGCCCATGAGAGGCTGCACGCCGAGCACGTCGAAGAAATTCGCGTTCACTACTTCGCAGAACGTCTGGACTTTTTTGCCGGAGATGGTGAGGTTCACGCCCGCCGGGATCGCGATGGCCGCGCCTGAAAACACATCGTTTTTCTCTCGGTAGTCCACCGCATTCGGATACGGCGTCGGCAAGTATTCCTGCAGTGGCCCGCCCTTGCTCTGCGCCGTCGAAAAA
Organism: uncultured Acidobacteriota bacterium; assembly: GCA_963824515.1. Lineage (GTDB taxonomy): Bacteria > Acidobacteriota > Terriglobia > Acidiferrales > UBA7541 > Acidiferrum. The sequence goes on along the minus strand of CAWGPN010000017.1, from coordinate 3,993 downwards.
AGACTCATCAATGTGGACGGGTCCTTCACCGGAATCGACTTCAGAAAGATGGCTTTTGCCAATGTGAAAATAGTCGTGTTGGCGCCGATCCCCAGCGTCAGCGACAGCACCGCCACCGCCGTAAACCCCGGCGACTTGACGAGCATCCGCAGCCCGTACCGCAAGTCCTGAAGCAGGTTTCCCATGAGAGTCCTCCGATGGAGGTATCCAGTGGCCGCGAGGAGCCGAAATTCCGTGTGTAAACCGCTAATTCCGGCAGCCTACTCTTTTCGAGCCGCTGGCACAATGAACCATTCAGTTGGACGCCTGAACCGACCCCGGCGTGAGCTTACTTTGGGCGCTGTCGAGCTCGCATGGACGCAAAAACACCAGCCTCTTTCCCTCATTTTGCTTGCTGCATGGAAAGAATCCTTTGCCGAGGCATGTTCTGCTTTGGACTTGCGGACCCCAACTTGTCTCCCTGTCATCATTCTTCTCGTTGGAATCCCGGTGTACCGTGTGCTTCCGCCTATCGAACGTCAGCGTTAGTCGAACCGCCAAAATCAATTTCTCGGACCCGCACTTTTGGCCCGAGATAACCACCGAGTTGTGTGTCGCTCGGCAGTAATCGGCAGTTGAGGCCCCTCAAAAATCGCCGCCGGCGCCTCCGCCTCCCGAAGCTCCCCCGCCAAAGCGGAAGTCGGAACTCTTTGTTTGCGGGGCTGGCGTAACTGACTGTGGCGTCACCAGGCCCAATACGGCCGAGCCGGCGTCCAGCCACTGTTTGTCCTTTCCCGATAGGCGCGCGGCGGTAAAGCCGTGGCGAATACCACCCGGGCCACGGGCAAGCCAGCGTCGAATAAACAGAGCAACACCGCTCAACAATAGGCCCAGCAGCATCGGGTCCCAGGAATGCCGTTGCCAGCCGAGGTAGGGTTTATTGCAGACTAAGGTCAGGATGGCGGCAATCGCGCCGACCGCGATGACGGCGCGATCCTTTTGGCGAATGCCTCGTGCAAGTACCACGGGCGGAAGGCACCAGATGAGCACCCACGTCGTCCAGTAGAACGGCCTTGGGTATCCGGAGCTTATCCCTATGCCGCCGCCCCACCACTCTTCGAACAGGTGAAACGACGAAAGCTTGAGGTTGATGGCCAGATAGATGCCGAGCCAGGAGAAGGCTTCAACAAGCGAATATTCATCATCGAGGTAATCGAAGCGGTGGTGGCGACGCACCAAAGCTACACAGACTAGCCCGGCTGCATAGAACACGGCGACGATCACATGCTCCGCGGCTAGCGACGAGGTCCAGTAGCCTGGCAGAAGCGCGACGAAGACCATTGCGGTGAGAAATGCATACAAATACCCGAAGCGGCGCCAGACCCAAAGCGAAAAGAAGGCGCCGGCGGCAGGAACCATGATCTGGGCGCCGTGCGGCGCCTCCCAATAAGCGCTGCCGCTGAAAAAAGCGGTCTGCATTCCCACGCAGAGAAAACCAACCGAGCAGGCTACAAGCGCTTCCTCGATCCCGTAGCGATAGAGCCGGGTCTGGGAAACAACGGCCTCGGCGGCCGCGTAGCACACGGCAGCGAAGATCAGCAGGAAAATGCCGGTAGTTTGCTCCGAGGGCTGCGAAAGAACAATCTCAAAGAACAGCCCCGCGGCAGCGCCAATACCGATCAGCGTGAAGAGGAACAAGATCAGCCTCAGAAAAATGTTGGTAGTGCGCAGCTCAGAGACCGTTTCCTGCTCCAGTCGCTGGTACTGCTCCTTTGTCAGCAAGCCCTCGCCGGCCCAGTCCGTCAGCAGTTTGCGGGCGCGCAGCGTCTCTTCGCTGGATGCCGTGTAAAGTCTCATTCCGGCCTCCCGAATCGGCGCGCGATCTGGACCAGCGCCACGAGCATTGCGACTGCGGTAATGGCGAAATAGATCAGAAGAGACGTTTCGTCAGTGACGCCGCGGATCAGCACCGAGCTGACGCCCACGTAGCCGTAGACCGCGGCATAGGCAACGAAGGCAAACTGGCGGCGCGTCAACCCCCAGGCAAGCGATGCGCCACAGGCGATAAGCAGAGCGAGAAACCATAGGCCGTAGCTCTGCCGCTCGAACACGCCGGAGAGCAACGCCCAAAACAGAACGTTGGCCACGATGTTCAGATAAGTGCCGAAGAAATGTGGTTTCAGGCTTCGGTGCCGCAGCAGCGCCCCGCCGCCGCCGGCCAGCACGCAGTAGAGAAGGGCATAGTGGCGATACGTCGCGTCCTCATGATGCGGCCACTGCGAGATGGTGAGCCCAAACCATCCCGCGAGTGAGGACAAGGCAAGCGATAGCACGAAGCGATTGTCGAAAGCGATAAGCGAGGAAGAAGAAGAGGCCGGCGGTCGCCAGGAGATACACATCCCATTGTCCGGAGAGCGTGTGGAAGCGCCGCTCCATGTACGCCAGTTCTACGCACCAGACCAGGCTGCCGAGGTAAAGCACGTAGTCGAAGACCGGACTTGGTGCAGGCGTTTCCGCGGGGGACCACGCCGGCGCGCGGGAAAAGCAGTACCAAAAACAGGCGGCGAGGAGGATGGAGAGAATCGTCAGGGTGAGCACGTCGCCAAGTTGCTGCGACCAGGTGCTGATAGTCCAGCCCAGTCCGGCAATGAATGCCAGCACACCCGCATAAAGGAGAACGTTAAGCTCGAGAAATAAGCGAGAAGGGTTCTCCACGAGCGAGGCTCGCCAAATGCGCGTGCTGCTCCGGCGATATCGCGCCTTGTTCTTTCCATCGCTCTAAGCGGGCGAGGATGGTCATGAACTCTTCGCTCTCAGGACTGGGACATCGTGTCCCTGCCCGGCATTAGATCCCGGTAACAGCTCTTCCCCAAATGCGTCCACTCATCCTACATTCCAATAGGCTCCCGGCGCTGAAATACATGCCGGCAGGTGTGCCAAAATCGAGGCGGCCTACAAGTCCGGAGTTCCATCTGGCTTCGGAGCCAGAAACACGCCGGCGTTCTCCAACTACTTCACCCTAGAATTTTCGACGATGCAGAAGTTGTCCGCAAACCGCGTTCTGAAAACTAGAAAAGGAAATTGTCATCCTGCATGAACCGCATAACACCAAAAAAAGAAGCTACGCCGCCTCCAAATGTGCCTCCGAATTTGCTTGACAACACCCTTACGACTCTGGTATATTTTTTGCATTGAATATTGTGCCTCGCCCCCGGCGAGGCTAATTTTTTGGTACCAACATATAGCGTCGGCATCCTGCCGGCGTTTTTGCTTTTAGTGGCACAGGCTTCAGCCTGTGCTCTTTTCCCAGCCGGACCACCGCTTTCAAAAGGGCAGCCACATAACCGGCTCTTTGTTTCTAAATCCAAATATTTCAAATTTATCCGTCTCAGGAGACTTCTATGTCCTCGATCACCTCACCGGACCGCGCGCATCTCTGCACCTTCACCTTCGCCGACGGTCGCCAATGCCGCATGTTGCGCAGCCCGGCTCATCCCTCCTTCTGCGCCTTCCATGCCAGGCAAGAACTGCAACTCCTCGAGTCCCAGCGCCTGGGCGCCGAAATTTCCGTCTCCCTCAACGGCGATTTCCTCTCCGCCACCGACATCAACCACGTCCTCGGCAAACTCTTCATAGCCGTCGCCCAGGACCGTATCCCCCTTCGCAAAGCCGCCATCCTCGCCTACCTCGGCCAGGTCATGCTCTCAAGCCTCACCCACGTGAAGCAGGAGTTTCCCTTCTCCTACAATTTCGACCACTGGAACAAAGTCCTGGCCAAAGCTGCCCCACTCTCCACTCCTCCCTCTCTCACCAATTCCAATTCCTCTCCCGAGTACCTCCCAGAGCCAGACTCCCATCAAGAAGAATGACAGTTGATCGATAGTGGGCTCCCAACAAGGATTCCAATTTGCCAAACCCGGGCTTATGGGGAGTTAGCTGGCAATTGTCCGGTTGAGCTGGCACCGTAATCCGTCCAGATCACTGCCAAGCGTGGAGATTGCTTCCTCCAAGCGG